>NZ_BAAANB010000002.1:84324-127594 GCF_039529575.1 Terrabacter terrae | reverse complement strand
TCTCCCAGGCGTTCAGCCCTGAGCGTGGAGGCTCAGTTGCCGGTCAGCTTCTCGCGAAGCGCGGCGAGCGCCTCGTCGGAAGCCAGGGTGCCCTCGGCGGGCGCCGGGGCGTTGCGCGGAGCACGCTCGCCACGGTCGGACTCACCGGAGTCGGCCACGTCACCCGTGGCGGACGAGTAGGACGTCGCGGAGCCGGCGTTGGCGGCAGCCTCGGCGTCGGCCTTCGTCGCCGCCTCGACCTGGGCCTTGTGGGCCTCCCAGCGGGCGTGGGCCTCGGCGTACTGACGCTCCCACTTCTCGCGCTGGGCCTCGAAGCCCTCGAGCCACTCGTTCGTCTCCGGGTCGAAGCCCTCGGGGTACTTGTAGTTGCCCTGCTCGTCGTACTCGGCGGCCATGCCGTAGAGGGTCGGGTCGAACTCCGACGCCGCGACGGCCTGGTCGTTGGCCTGCTTGAGCGACAGCGAGATGCGGCGGCGCTCGAGGTCGATGTCGATGACCTTGACGAAGATCTCGTCACCGACGTTGACGACCTGCTCCGGCAGCTCCACGTGGCGCTCGGCCAGCTCGGAGATGTGCACGAGGCCCTCGATGCCGTCCTCGACGCGCACGAACGCACCGAACGGGACGAGCTTGGTGACCTTGCCCGGGACGACCTGGCCGATGGCGTGGGTGCGGGCGAAGTGCTGCCACGGGTCCTCCTGCGTCGCCTTCAGCGACAGGGAGACACGCTCGCGGTCCATGTCGACGTCGAGCACCTCGACGGTGACCTCGTTGCCGACCTCGACGACCTCGGACGGGTGGTCGATGTGCTTCCACGACAGCTCCGAGACGTGCACGAGACCGTCGACGCCGCCGAGGTCCACGAACGCACCGAAGTTGACGATGGAGGACACGACGCCCGAACGGACCTGGCCCTTCTGGAGCTCCTTGAGGAACGTCGTGCGCACCTCGGACTGCGTCTGCTCGAGCCAGGCACGGCGCGACAGGACCACGTTGTTGCGGTTCTTGTCGAGCTCGATGATCTTGGCCTCGATCTCCTTGCCGACGTACGGCTGGAGGTCGCGGACGCGACGCATCTCGACGAGCGAGGCGGGCAGGAAGCCGCGGAGGCCGATGTCGAGGATGAGACCACCCTTGACGACCTCGATGACGGTGCCGGTGACGACGCCGTCCTCCTCCTTGACCTTCTCGATCGTGCCCCAGGCGCGCTCGTACTGCGCACGCTTCTTGGACAGGATCAGACGGCCTTCCTTGTCCTCCTTCTGGAGGACGAGGGCCTCGACCTCGTCACCGACCTTGACGATCTCGCCCGGGTCGACGTCGTGCTTGATGGACAGCTCACGCGAGGGGATGACGCCCTCGGTCTTGTAGCCGATGTCGAGCAGGACCTCGTCCCGGTCGACCTTGACGATGCGACCCTCGACGATGTCGCCGTCGTTGAAGTCCTTGATGGTGGCGTCGATCGCCGCAAGGATGTCTTCCTGAGAGCCGATGTCGTTGATGGCGATCTCAGGCGCGGTCTTCTCGACCGTGTTGGCAGTCATGTAGTAGGAACTCCGATTGTGGACAGTTAGTTTGGGGACCTCGCGGCTGCGGACCTGTCGGCTCGAGCCCCGATGCCTTGTGGACGGGTTCAACGGTGTTCGTGCACACGGATGTGCCCGGCAATCCTATCCGCGCCCTTCGCACCCGGTCAAAAGAGATGACGTATGCCGTGAGCACGCCCAGCGAAGCCACCCGCCGCCCCGCTCCCCCCGCCGAGACGGCCACCGCGAACCGCACCTGGTGGGACGCCGAGGCGAGCTCCTACTACGTCGAGCACGGCCGCTTCCTCGGGGACACCGACTTCCTCTGGGGTCCCGAGCGGCTGCGCGAGGCGGACGCGCAGCTGCTCGGCGACCCGCGTGGCCAGGTCGTCCTCGAGATCGGCGCCGGCTCGGGGCAGTGCTCGCGCTGGCTGGCAGCCCATGGCGCGACCGTGGTCGCCACCGACCTGTCCGCGGGCATGGTCGCCACGGGCGTCGCCGTCAACGGAGCCCTTGACGCGGCGGTGCGGGTCCCGTTCGTCCAGTGCGACGGACGGTCGCTCCCCTTCGCCGACGCGTCCTTCGACACGGTCTTCACGGCATACGGCGTCGTGCCGTTCGTCGCGGACTCCGACGTCGTGCTCACCGAGTCGGCGCGTGTGCTCCGGCCCGGCGGGCGGTTCGTCTTCTCGACGACCCATCCGATGCGCTGGGCCTTCCCCGACGACCCGGGACCGGGCGGCCTCGAGGTCCGCCACTCGTACTTCGACCGCACCCCCTACGTCGAGCAGGACGAGCACGGCCGCGCGACCTACGTGGAGCACCACCGCACGCTGGGCGACCGGGTGCGCGAGATCGCAGCGGCCGGGCTCGTGCTCGTGGACCTCGTGGAGCCGGAGTGGCCCGAGGGCCACGAGGAGCCCTGGGGTGGGTGGTCGCCCCTGCGCGGACGCGTCATCCCCGGCACCGCGATCTTCGTCTGCCACAAGCCCGGCTGATCCACTCGGAGCGAGGCCCGGCCCGGCCCCTGCGCGAGCTCTGGCCCCGGACCCTCCACCAGGACCGACGACGACGGCCACGGACGCTCCGGTCCGTGGCCGTCGTGCTGGCCGTCGTGCTGGCCGTCGGCGACCTCTCAGAGGAAGCGACGCCGCAGCAGGACCGAGCCTCCGGCGAGTCCGAACACGCCGGCGGCGGCTGCGGCACGCCCGAGGTTCGCGGAGCCCTGGCCGTCGACGCCCGCGAGCTCGAAGGAGTATGCCGTCGCGCCCTCCGCTCCCTTGGGCGCCCCGTATGCCATGCCCTCCGCCTTCGCCCGCTGGGCGCCGACCTCGATGAGCGCGTACTTCTCGCCGTAGTCGGCGGCCGTGGCCTTGCCGGCGGCGACGAGCTTCTTCGTGCCGTCGTCGGACAGCTGCTGTGCGCCGTCGCGCAGCTGGGGTGCTCCTGCCGCTGCGTCGGCGAGGCCCGCCGAGATCTGGCTCGCCCCCGAGGCCGCGTCGCCCAGCCCGCCGGCGAGCTGACCCGCGCCGTCCTTCAGCTTGCCGGCGCCGCCGTCGAGCTGGCCCGCCCCGGTCGCCAGCTGGCCGACACCGTCGTCGAGCTTCCCCGCGCCGGTGGCGAGGTCACCCGAGCCCTCGGCGAGCTTCGTGGCGCCCGTGCCGAGCTCCTTGGCGCCCGATGCGACCTGTGAGGTGCCGCTGTGGACCTGGTCCGCGCCGGTCGTGAGCTGGTCGACGGCATCCAGGAGGTCGAGGCCACCGAGCCCGATGAGACCCACACCCGACTGGAGGTCGTTGACCCCGCCGCGAAGGGTCTCGTCCTCGGCGTGGTCGGTCGGCGTGCCGACGCCGTTCTGGACCGTGGTGACGACGCCGTCGACGAGCTGCGTGACGCCACCGTCGACGAGGTCGACGCCCTCGAGCAGGCCGGGGACCTTCGGGTCGCAGATGCCGACGAGGGTGGTGTTGCTCAGCCCGCACTCGACCTTCGCGAGGCCCATGGCGGCACCGCCCAGCTTGCCCTTGAGCAGCCCGAGTCCGCCGGAGACCGTGTCGAGCCCGCCGGACACCTTCGACAGGCCCGAATCGGCATCGGCCAGCCCGCCGAGGACGAGACCGAGGCCGTCCGACGCCGCACCGGTCTTGGTGCGAAGGTCGCCCAGACCGGACTGGACCTGCGCGAGGACCGCCTGGCACACGGGTCCGCAGTCGGCACCCTTCGCCATCGCGACGCCTCCGTCGAGCTGGTCGATCCCACCCTTCGGGGCAAGCGCCGCATCCAGTCCCGATCGGACCGCACTGACGCCGCCCACGAGAGTCTTGGCGTCGGTGGCGCTGCCGATACCCTGGCGAACACTCGCCACGCCGCCCCTGACCTGCGCGACGCCGCCCACGAGCTGGTCGAGACTCGAGTCCTTGTCCGTGGCCGCCTGAAGGGCAGCTCGGACCTGGTCGACACCGTCGATGAGCGTGCCGTCCTGGCCCTTGGCGCCGAGACCCGCGCGCAGCCTCGCGATGCCTGCGTGGAGCGGCTTGGCCTGCTGGGGCAGCCCGCCCACCCCGTCGTAGAGCTCCGTGAGGCCGGCATCGACCTTGTCGAGCCCGTCGGCGACCAGCGCGAGGTTGTCCACGAGCGCAGGAGCCCCGTCATCGAGCTGGTGCAGGCCGCCGGCCACCTGGGCAGCGCCGTCGTCGACCTGCGTGGCTCCGGCACTGAGCTTGCGAGCCCCAGCGTCGAGCTGGCCGGCGCCATCGGCGAGCTGGTCGGCGCCGCCGGCCACCTGGGACGACCCGTCCTTGGCCGCCTCAGCCCCGGACCGGAGCTTCGTCGTGCCGTCCTTGAGCTGACCGGCCCCGCTCGCGAGGTCGCGAGAGCCGGGGAGCGCCTGGGCGCCGAGGCCGGCGTCGAGCTTCTTCGCACCGTCGCGCAGCTGGATCAGGCCGGCGAGCAGGGTGCCCGCCCCGTCGCGGAGCTTGAGCAGGTTGGCGTCGATCTCCGTCGCGCCGACCGTGAGGGTCCCGCCGGTCGTCGCACCGCTCTTGTAGCTGGCGGCGCCGCCCTTGAACGACGGGCTGTCGAGCGGGCTGACCGGCAGTGCCGAGACGGTCGCCTTCGGGACCCTGCCCGCGACGATGTCAGCGGTGTAGCCGAAGGTCGCCGTCGGCGTCCCGATGGGACCGAAGAGCGTCATCGTGAAGGTCAGCTTCGTGCCGCCGTGGCCGTCTCCGGCGACGGCGGCCTCCTTGGAGGCGACGTTCGTGAAGGTGTCGGGCAGCGTGGTCGCCAACGAGCCGACCATGGGGATGACGACGCTCTGGGTGACCGAGGTGCTGTGGCCGGTGCCGTCGTCGAAGGTCACGACCTTCGGGAGCCCCGTGACGTTCTTGACCGTGTAGCGCACCTCGAGGTGGCCGCTGCGGCCGAGCACGTCGTCGGGCGTGATCGGCTTCCCGTCGAGCGTGTAGGTGGCCTCGACCTCGAGGGGCAGCTTCCTGGTGAAGTCGCTGACGCTGCGCAGGCGCTGCTCGCCGTCGACGTCGAAGCGGCCCACCATGGCGCCGTCCTTGACGTCGAAACCGCTGAAGCCGTCGAGGTTGCGCAGGTTCTGCGTCTCCACCGGATTGGCCAGCTCGACGGTCCCCCGCCCCTTCATGGCGACCTGCTCGTAGACCCTGGCGACGTCCACCTTTCCGGTGGCGTCCAGGTAGGCCTGGACGGTCTCGGTGTTCGAGACCTGCACGGACCCGTCGGTGGCCGCGGCTGCTGGCGCGGCCGCGAGCATCAGGAGGGTGGGCATGGCCGCCAGTCCGGCGACGACGGTGGCGAGGGTTCGCTTGCTCACGAGGCTGCTCCGGTCACGAGGTCTTCGATGGTGGTGGAAGGGCGTCCGGTCGCGGCGGACTCGTCAGGCGCCTCGGAAGGCCGGCGCCGACGTGACCCCGATCGTGCCGGAGCACCTTGCGGCGCAAGGAGGTTCACGGCCAGGTAGCCGAGGCCGACGGCCAGGAGCACCGTCGTGGCGGCTGCCGGTGACTCGCTGAGGAACTGCGACGGCGCGTTGGTGTAGACGGACTCGTAGGACCCCACGATCGAGGCAGCACCGACCAGACCGCTCCACAGCGGGAGGCGCCCACCGGTGACCGCCGCGACGACAGCCATGAGGGCGACGACGAGGAAGGCCGCGACGGCGCGTCCGCCGGACGAGTCCGGCAGCCAGGCGGCGCGCATCGCGAAGCCCAGCCAGGCGAGCAGGAACCCCGCGAGGAAGCCGGCCGGCTTCCCCCAGGCCGGACGGTGCGGCACGAGAGCCAGCACCCCACCGAGAGCTGCGCCCAGCAGGGCGACGTGCTCGAGGTCGAGACCGAGAACGTTGCTCAGTCCGATGATGACCGCCGCGAAGACGGCGAGACACAGACCTGTGACCAGGCTTCTGACCATGTCCACCTCACAGTAAAAGCACCCGTCTCCGTCGACGCGTGCAAGTTACCGGTCAGTATGCAGACGAACCGCGGCCATGTCCGACAAACGGCACGAACGCCGCAGCTGTGTCCGAAACGTGACCTGGTGGACACGACGACGGGATAGCGCTGACGCAGGGATGAGGGTCGAGCCCAGATTGTTGCGTGGGATCGTCGAGCCCATCGTCAGTGGGCGGCGTCGTGCCAGGACCGGCCGACGCCGACGTTGATGTCGAGCGGCACGTCCAGCTCGGCGGCGTGGCCCATCTCGTGGCGGACGAGCTTGTCGACGTCGTCGCGCTCCCCGGTCGCCACCTCGAGGACGAGCTCGTCGTGGACCTGGAGCAGGATGCGTGACTTCGCCCCCGCGGCGAGGAGGGCCCGGTCGACCCCGATCATCGCCACCTTCATGATGTCGGCAGCCGACCCCTGGATCGGCGCGTTGAGCGCCATCCGCTCGGCCATCTCGCGGCGCTGGCGGTTGTCGGACGTCAGGTCGGGCAGGTAGCGCCGGCGGCCGAACATCGTCGCGGTGTAGCCGGTGCCGCGCGCCTCGGCGACGACCTCCCGGAGGTAGTCGCTGACACCGCCGAACCGCTCGAAGTAGCCCTCCATCAGGCCCCGTGCCTCCTCGGTGCTGATGGTCAGCTGCTTGGAGAGCCCGAAGGCGGACAGGCCGTAGGCGAGGCCGTAGGACATCGCCTTGACCTTCGAACGCATCGCGGGCGTCACCTGCTCCGGCTCGACGCCGAAGACCTTCGAGCCGACGAAGCTGTGGAGGTCCTCGCCCGTGCGGAACGCCTCGATGAGGCCCTCGTCGCCGGACAGGTGCGCCATGACCCGCATCTCGATCTGGGAGTAGTCGGCCGACATGAGCGCGTCGTAGCCGTCACCGACGACGAAGAGCTCGCGGATGCGGCGCCCCTCCTCCGTGCGGATCGGGACGTTCTGGAGGTTGGGCTCGGTGGAGCTGAGGCGGCCCGTCGCCGCGATGGTCTGCAGGTAGGTCGTGTGGATCCGGCCGTCGTCGGCCACCGACTTCTGCAGCCCCTCGACCGTGACCCGCAGCCGCGCGGCGTCACGGTGACGTAGCAGCGCCTCGAGGAAGGGGTGCTGGGTCTTGGCGAAGAGGTCGCCCAGCGCGTCGGCGTCGGTGGTCCAGCCGGTCTTGGTCTTCTTCGTCTTCGGCATGGCGAGGGTGCCGAAGAGCACCTCCTGGAGCTGCTTGGGGGAGCCGAGGTTGATCTGCTCGCCGCCGATGGCGTCCCAGGCGTCCTGCTGCGCCTCGGCCACCTTGGCCGCGAAGTCACCCTCGAGCGCGTCGAGGCCCTCGACGTCGACGGCGATGCCGGTGCGCTCCATCCGCGCCAGCACGTCGACGAGGGGGATCTCGACCTCGGCGAGCAGCTGGGCGCCGCCGGTGGCCGCCACCTGCTCGTCGAGCACGTCGGCGAGGTCGCGCACCGCGGTGGCCCGCACCATCTCCTTGTGGGCCGCCTGCTCGTCGGCGTCGCCGCCGAAGTCGAGCATCCCCTGGCCGTCGGTCGGGGCGGCGCCGCTCAGCTCGCGCCGCAGGTTGCGCAGCACGAGGTCGTCGAGGTGGTAGGTGCGCTGGTCGGGTTTGACGAGGTAGGCCGCGAGTTGGGTGTCGCTCGTGAGCCCCTGCACCCACCAGCCCCGCGCGCCGAGGGCCTCGACCGGGCCCTTGGCGTCGTGCATCGCCTTCGGACGGGAGGGGTCCTCGAGCCAGCCGCCGACCACGGCCTCACCCTCGGGCGTCAGCGTCTGCAGGTCGATCCACGCGGCGCTGCCGTCGCCCGCTGCGACGGCCAGGGCCGTGGCGTCGCCGGTGCCCCGCGCCCACGTGCCCATGACCGACAGGCCCGCGCGCTGGTCGGACGCGAGGCGCTCGGCCACCCACGAAGGGACCTGCTCGGGCGTCAGGACCGCACCGTCGACGTCGAAGCCCTCCTCGGCCTCGGGCGCGGCCGCCTCGACGGTGGCGAACAGTCGGTCGCGCAGCACCCGGAACTCGAGGCCGTCGAAGACGGTGTGGACCTCCTCGCGGCTCCACTGGCTGCGGCGCAGGTCCTCGATCTCGAACCCGACCGGGCTGTCCTTGACGAGCTGGTTGAGCCGGCGGTTGCGCAGCACCTGGTCGAGGTGGTCGCGCAGGGCCTGGCCGGCCTTGCCGGTGATCTTGTCGATGCTCGCCACGATGCCGTCGAGGTCGCCGTACTGGGTGATCCACTTGGCGGCGGTCTTGGGGCCGACGCCCGGCACGCCGGGTAGGTTGTCGGACGTCTCGCCCACCATGGCGGCGAGGTCGCTGTAGCGGCCCGGGGGGACGCCGTACTTCTCCTGCACCTGCGCCGGACCCATCCGCCAGACCTCGGACACGCCGCGGACCGGGTAGAGGATCATGACCCTGTCGGACACGAGCTGGAACGTGTCCCGGTCGCCCGAGCAGATGAGCGTGTCCACGCCGGCGGCCTCGGCCTGCGTGGCGATCGTCGCGATGATGTCGTCGGCCTCGTAGCCGTCGAGCTCGAGGTGCTTGATGCGCAAGGCGTCGAGGACCTCCTTGACGAGCGGGATCTGCCCCGCGAACTCGTCAGGGGTGCGGGCCCGGCCCGCCTTGTACTCGGAGTACTCCTCGGTGCGGAAGGACTGCCGCGCCTTGTCGAAGGCCACCGCCACGTGCGTGGGCTCCTCGTCGCGCAGCATGTTGATCAGCATCGAGGTGAAGCCGTAGACGGCGTTGGTGTGCTGGCCGGTGCTGGTCGAGAAGTTCTCGGCAGGCAGCGCGAAGAACGCGCGGTAGGCCAGCGAGTGTCCGTCGAGGAGGAGAAGTCGGCTCACACCGGAAGCCTAGTGGCGGGCGCGGACACCGCTTGGCCACACCTCTCGATGGCACCCGAGGTCGCGCGCTGCCGCACGCGGGCACCCGGCCCCGCGGCATACGATCGCGCCCATGACTTCATCGACTGACTCCTCGACCGACTCAGCGACGCAGCCGACCGGGCAGACCCTCGAAAGCATGCGCTCGATGGCGGCCGGCACCCTGCTCGAGCGGATGCACATCGAGCTGACGGAGGTCTCCCCCGAGCGCCTCGTGGCCACGATGCCGGTGGCGGGCAACACCCAGCCCTACGGCCTGCTCCACGGAGGGGCCAGCGTCGTGCTCGCCGAGACGCTCGGCTCCATCGGTGCCCAGCTCCATGCGGGAGTCGGCCGTGTCGCCGTCGGGCTCGACATCAACGCCACGCACCACCGCGCCGCCCGTACGGGCACGGTCACGGGCACGGCGACCCTGCTGAGCGCCGGCCGGACGCTCGTGAGCTACGACGTGGTCATCACCGATGCGGACGGCAGGCGCATCTGCACCTCCCGGATCACCTGCCTGCTGCGCGACGCCGCCCCGGGGGCCTGAGCCGAGCCCACGGCACGGGCCCGGGCGGAGCACTCCTCGGCCCGGGCCTCGGACGAGCCCGTCAGCCGGCGATCTTGGGGTCGTGCCGCGGCGCCCGCGCACGCAGGTCGCGGCGTCGCTGGAGCAGGTCGAGCGACACGCGCTGTGAGCGCGGCTCACCCGCCAGCTTGCGCTGGAGCGTGGCGGCCGACGCGACCCGGCGCACGGTCTCGGGAGCGAAGCCCAGTCGGGCGAAGAAGCGGTTGGCGTCGCGGTCACCTGCGGGAACCGCACTGGCCAGGTGGTCGCAGCCCTGACGGTCGGCGTAGCGGCTGGCGGCCGTCAGCAGGGCGCGCCCGACGCCCTGACGGCGCAGCTCCGAGTGGACGAAGAGCATGTCGATGGAGACGCACGGCGAGTCGACCAGCAGGCTGCGGGTGGAGTCGGCGAGCACGACGTAGCCGGCCGGCCGATCGTCGACGAACGCGATGAACGCGCAGATGTCGTTGCGGGTCAAGGCGTTTCGCAATGTCCCGTCCAGTGCCAGACGCTGTGCCGCCTCAGGTGTGGTGCCACCCTCGACCCGGTGCGCGATCCACAGCTCGATGAACTGCGGGTGCAGGCCCTCGTCGACCCGTTGCACCGAAACCACTGCTCGACCCATCATCCCTCCTGTTCCAGCCCCGAGGTCACCCGGCGAACACTACGACCATAGAGCCTCCGGCGGAAGAGGAAGCAGCAGGTATCCCCAAGCGAGGATGGGGCATCCCGACGTCGTCGGGACACCCCACCTTCGGATTCCGTATCGCCTGTGCGCCGTGCGCGCAGCGCGGCTCCTACACGTCGCCGCCGAGGTAGGCGGCCTTGACGGCCGGGTCGTCGGCGAGCTCCTTGCCGGACCCCTCGCGGACGATCTCGCCCGTCTCGAGGATGTAGGCACGGTGCGAGCGCTTGAGCGCCTGCGCCGCGTTCTGCTCGACGAGCAGCACCGTCGTGCCTTGGCTGTTGATCTCCGTGACGATGTCGAAGATCTGCTGGATGAGCTTGGGCGCGAGCCCCATCGACGGCTCGTCGAGCAGCAGCAGCCTCGGCTTGGCCATGAGCGCGCGACCCATCGCCAGCATCTGCTGCTCGCCACCCGACATGGAGCCCGCCGCCTGGTTGCTGCGCTCCTTGAGCCGCGGGAAGAGCTCGAAGACCCGCTCGAGGTCGTCCTTGACGGCCTTGGTCTTGCGGTCCGGGCGGGCGTAGGTGCCCATCTCGAGGTTCTCCATCACCGTCATGCCGACGAAGCAGCCCCGGCCCTCCGGCGACTGCGAGATGCCGAGGACCGGCCGCTCGTGCGACGGCGTCTGCGTGATGTCCTTGCCGTCGAACTTCACGGTGCCCGCCCGCACCGGACGGAGCCCGGAGACGGTCTTCATCGTGGTGGTCTTGCCTGCCCCGTTGGCGCCGATGAGGGTGACGATCTCGCCCTCCTCGACGGTGAAGGTGATGTCGCGGATGGCCTCGATGCGCCCGTAGTTGACGCAGAGCCCGTTGACCTCAAGAAGCATCTTCGTCAACTCCTAGGTAGGCGGCGACGACCGCCGGGTTGTCGCGGATCTCGGCGGGTGAGCCCTCGGCGATCTTGCGGCCGAACTCGAGCACGACGATCCGGTCGGTCACGCCCATGACGAGCTTCATGTCGTGCTCGATGAGCAGGACCGTGTAGCCCTGGTCGCGGATGGTGCGGATGAGCTCCATCAGCTTGGCCTTCTCCGCCGGGTTGAAGCCGGCGGCCGGCTCGTCGAGGCAGAGCAGCTGGGGGCTGGTGGCCAGGGCCCGCGCGATCTCCAGCCGGCGCTGGTCACCGTAGGGCAGGTTGCGCGCCAGCTCGTCGGCCTTGCGCTCGAGCCCCATGAAGGTCAGCAGCTCCATGGCGCGCTCGTAGCCCTCCGCCTCCTCGCGGCGGTGCTTGGGCAGGCGGAACATCGCCGAGCCGACGCCCGTCGTGTGGTGCGCATCGACACCGACGAGGACGTTCTCCAGCGCCGTCATGTTGGCGAACAACCGGATGTTCTGGAACGTGCGCGCGATGCCGAGCTTGGTGATCTCGAACTTCTTGCGCTTGCCCAGCGGCTCGCCGAGGTAGCGCACCGCGCCGGAGGTGGGCTGGTAGACGCCGGTCATGACGTTGAAGCACGTCGTCTTGCCGGCGCCGTTGGGCCCGATGAGGCCGAGGATCTCGCCCTTGTTGATGTGGAAGCTGACCTCGTTGAGGGCGACCACACCGCCGAAGCGGAGCGTCACCGTGTCGACCTCGAGCAGCCGCTCCCCCTCCGGGACGACCGGCACGCCGATGTCGGCCGGTGCGATGTCGACGTCGGGGTTGATGTCGGTGGCCTCCTCGGCGTGCAGGGGCTCCTGCGCCTGAACCGGCTCAGACATTGGCGTCTCCTTCCTCGAGGACGGCTTCCCTGGCGTCCGCGTGCTTGGCGCGGACCGTGCGCCGCGGCGGCAGCAGGCCCTGCGGCCGGAAGATCGCGAGCAGCATCAGTGCGAGGCCGAAGACCAGCACCCGGAAGTCCGCGAAGTCACGGAAACGCTCCGGGAAGTACCCGACGACGATCGCGCCGACGATGACGCCCCAGCGGTTGCCGGCGCCACCGACGACGACGGCCGCGAGAAAGAGGATCGACAGCAGCAGGATGAAGTTGTCGGGCGAGATGAAGCCCGCCTTCGTGGCGAAGAGCGCCCCGGAGAGACCACCGATCGCGGCACCGAGCGCGAACGCGAGCAGCTTGAACCGGAACGTGGGCACGCCCATCAGCTCCGCGGCGTCCTCGTCCTCACGCGTCGCCTCCCACGCCCGGCCCACTCGGCTGTTCTTGACGAGGATGTCGAAGAGCAGGACGAGGCCGATGACGATGAGGCCGAGCCAGTAGTACGGCACGAAGTCGGTGATCCCGAACTTGAGGAAGGTCGACGTCGTGCCGAGGTCGACCACCGGGGCACCGCTGCTCCAGTCGAGGCTGGGCACCTCGAAGAGCCCGGCGCTCGGCGGCTTCGGGATGTCCGAGATGCCTTGGGCGCCGCCGAGCCACTGCGAGTTGACCAGGCACAGGCGCACGATCTCGCCGAACCCGAGGGTGACGATGGCGAGGTAGTCGCCGCGCACCCGTAGGGTCGGGGCGCCCAGGATGATGCCGGAGACCATGGCCGCCGCGATCGCGATGGGCACGACGACGATCCACGACAGGTTGGCGTGCTGGGAGCTGAGCACGCCGACGGTGTAGGCGCCGATCGCGTAGAAGCCGACGTAGCCGAGGTCGAGCAGGCCGGCATACCCGACGACGATGTTGAGGCCGAGAGCCACGAGGACGTACGTCGAGACGGTGAAGAGCACGCCACCGAAGTCGGACCCCTCCGTGGTGACGAACGGGATGTTCAGCACCGGCAGCAGGAACAGGAAGATCGCGAACAGCACCCAGAGGGCGATCTTGACGCCCTTGGGAAGCGAGTTGACCCGGTTGCGGAAGCTGGGACGTCGGGTGGTGGCGGCCGAGCCGGCCGCAGGAGTGGCGGTACTCATGCGCGCGCCTTTCCGAGGGACTCACCGAGCAGTCCAGTGGGTCGGAAGAGGAGGATGAGCACGAGCAGGACGAACGCGACGACGTCCTTCCACTGCGTGCCCACGAGGGCGGAGCCGTAGTTCTCGGCGAGGCCGAGCACGAAGCCACCGAGCAACGCTCCGCGCAGGTTGCCGATCCCGCCGAGGACCGCGGCAGTGAACGCCTTGACGCCGAGGATGAAGCCGACGTCATAGCGGGTGATGCCGATCTTCAGCATGTAGAAGACGGCCGCGGCGCCGGCCATGACACCGCCCGTGAGGAAGGTGACCTGGATGACCCGGTCACGGTTGACGCCCATCAGGGCGGCCGCCTCCGGGTCCATGGCGACGGCCCGGATGCCGCGGCCCAGGCGCGAGCGCCGCACGAACTGGTCGAGGACCACCATGATCGCGATGGCGCCGACGATGACGAAGATGTCGACGTTGGTGACGGCGTAGTCACCCAGGGTGAACACGGGCTGCGGGTGCATGATCTCCGGCATACCGACGTTGTTGCGCGAGTTGGCGACGTACGGACGCAGAGTGGTGCCGAGCCCGAACCAGCTGACGATCCGCTCACGCAGACCCATCAGCTCGGACAGGACGAAGGACGCGCCGATCGCCGAGATGAGCGCGATCAGCGGCGGGGCGTTGCGCTTGCGCAGCGGGCGGTAGGCAACGCGTTCGAGGAGCACCGCGATGATGCCCGACATCGCCATGGCCGCCACGAACATCATGGCGATCCAGAAGATCACCTGGCCGACGCTGCCGCCCGCGTGGGCGCCGAGGAGCGTGACGATCCACAGCGAGGCGAAGGTGCCGTACATGAACACCTCGGAGTGCGCGAAGTTGATGAGGCGCAGCACGCCGTAGACGAGCGTGTAGCCGAGGGCGACGAGGGCGTAGACCGCGCCGAGGGTGAGCCCGGTGATCGTCAGCGAGAAGAAGTTGTCAAACAGGTACTGCATCCAAGACCTCCTGGGCCGGGTGCGGTGAGCGGGGTCGCATCGTGGTCCGGTCGGACGAGGGGCGGTCGGAGCGCATCGCTCCGACCGCCCCCGACGAGAACGACTGGCCTACTTGATCTCTCCGGCGGACACGAACTTCCCGCCCTGCACCGTGTAGGCGAAGACCTTGATGTCCGACGACTCGCCCTTGGCGTCGAACTTCAGCTGCTTCGTCACACCCTTCTTGTCGTAGGACTTGACGAAGTCGATCATGCTGCTGCGGTCCTTGCCGGCGGCGATGCCGTCGAGCAGGATCGTCGCGGCGTCGTAGCCCTCACCCGAGTAGGTGTTGGGGTCCTGGTTGTACTTCGCCTTGTACGCCTTCGCGAAGTCCGGCGCGATGTCGGCCGGCACGCACGGGCAGGTCACGATCGCACCGTCGGCCGCGGGGCCGGCGTTGTCGATGAAGGACTGGTCCTTGACACCGTCGGCGGCCACGAACGTGCCCTTCCAGCCGGCGTCGCGCAGCTGCTTGACCAGCGGGGCCGCCTCCGGGGCGTAACCACCGTAGAAGAGGGCGTCGGCGCCGGAGGACTTCACCTTCGTGACCGAGGCGCTGAAGTCGGTCTGCTTCTGCTGGACGGTGTCGTTGCCGACGACGGCCGAACCGAGGTCCTGGCGGACGATGTCGGCCAGTCCCTTGCCGTACTCGGAGGCGTCGTCGATGACGAACGGCTTGTTGGCCTTCAGCGTGTCCTTGATGTACTTCGCGGCAGCCGGGCCCTGCGTGGCGTCGTTGCCGAGGACGCGGAAGAAGGTCTTCCACCCGTTGTCGGCGAGCTTGGGGTTGGTGGCCGACGGGGTGATCGTGACCAGACCGGCCTCGTTGAACGCCGGGTCGGCCGCCTTGGACTCGCCCGAGAAGGCGGGACCGACGATGCCGACGACCTTCTTGTCGTCGATGGCCTTCTTGGCGAGGGCCGGCGCCTGGGTCGGGTCGCCCTGGGAGTCGTAGTTCTCGAGGGTGACCTTGCAGTCGGCGTGCTTCTTGTTGTAGTCGTCGAGAGCCAGGTTGACGCCGTTCTGGATGTAGATGCCCAGGTTGGCGTTCGGCCCGGTGAGGGCACCGAACATGCCGATCTTCTGGTCGCAGGCCGCCTTCGCCGAGCCGCCGGCTCCGCCGGCCGAGGTCTCGCCGCCCTTGGTGCCACACGCGCCGAGGGCAAGCGCTGCGACCGCGATCGGCACAGCGAGCTTGAGGGTAGAACGCACGGATGTCCTCCTGAAATCACACGCCCCTCGGTCGAGGGATGTGACGGAGACTAGGCCGTAACCTGCGCCGGGGTCATCAATAAGCCACGATCAGTGACCGTGTCGTGACCTGTGGGCGTCCGTGCTGGCCAACGGGCCTCGGCCTGTCAGTGGTCAGGACGCCGGGAAGCCGTTGATGACGGCCTCGGCGACCTCCTTCATCCCCAGGCGGCGATCCATCGCGGTCTTCTGGATCCACCGGAACGCATCGGACTCGCTGAGCTTGAGCTGGCTCATCAGCACGCCCTTGGCGCGGTCGACCAGCTTGCGGGTCTCGAGGCGCTCACCGAGGTCGGCGATCTCGGCCTCGAGGGCCTTGAGCTCCTGCCAGCGCGAGGTGGCGATGTCGATCGCGGGGCGCAGGTCGTCGGCGGTGAACGGCTTGACGATGTAGGCCATGACGCCGGCGTCGCGGGCCCGCTCGACGAGCTCGGTCTGCGAGAAGGCCGTCAGCATTATGACGGGGCACAGCTTGGCCTCGTGGAGCTGCTCCGCCGCCGAGAGCCCGTCGAGCACCGGCATCTTGACGTCCATGATCACCAGGTCGGGCTTGACCTCCTTGGCGAGCTCGACGGCCTGCTCGCCGTTGCTGGCCTGGCCGACCACGTCGTAACCCTGCTCACCGAGCATCTCGACGAGGTCGAGACGGATCAGCGCCTCGTCCTCGGCGACGAGGATGCGGGTGGCGCCGGGGGCCGGGCCTGTCGCGCCGGCCTGCGGCGTTGTGGCGGCCTGGGGCGCGGCGGCGGCCGCGGTCGCGGGGGTCGGCTTCGGCGTGGTGCTCTCGTCGGTGCTCTCGGTGCTCACGGGCAAAGCCTATCCGGGGGCTCGTTTCCGGCGCGTTTCGGGACGGGAATGCCATGGGCTCCCGCTCCCATCCCATGTCGGCAGGGCTCTTCTGGTGCCGAGGGCGGGACTCGAACCCGCACGACCTTTCGGCCAGAGCATTTTGAGTGCCCCGTGTCTGCCATTCCACCACCCCGGCCGGAGTGCGCGCGCCAGCATACCGGCGCACGCTGGCACGAGAGCGCAGGTATGCCGTCGAGCCACGCGACGGCATACCGGTCCATCGCCCGCGGCGCGTCCTCAGTCGTTCCCGACGCCCCTGCCGGACCCCGCGTGACGAGCCGTCAGCTCGTGACCTCCTCCGGCCGGTAGGCCGGGGCGGCACGGTTCACCGCGTCGCCGACGCGGTGCACGCGCAGCGCGTTCGTCGACCCGGGGATGCCGGGAGGCGAACCGGCGACGATGACGACGCGCTCCCCCTCGACCACCCGCCCCTCGGGGATGAGCTTGAGGTCGACCTGCATGGCGAACTGGTCGGTGTGGTGCATGCGAGGGACCAGGTAGGTCTCGATGCCCCAGACCAGGGCGAGCTGCGAGCGGACCCGGGGCTCGGACGTGAAGGCCAGCATGGGCAGCCGCGGGCGGATGCGCGCCATCCGGGTGGCCGAGCCGCCCGTCTCGGTGAAGGTGATGAGGAACCTGGCCCCGACGACGTCGCCGATCTCCACGGCGGCCTTGGTGACGGCTCCACCGACGGTCTTGGGGTTCGTCGGCATCGGCGCGATCTTGTCGTAGCCGTGCACCTCGGTGGACTCGATGATGCGGGCCATGGTGCGCACGGCGTCGATGGGCCACGCGCCGACGGAGGTCTCGCCGGACAGCATCAGCGCGTCGGCGCCGTCGAGCACCGCGTTGGCGGCGTCGGACGCCTCTGCCCGGGTCGGCCGCGGGTTCTCGATCATCGACTCGAGCACCTGGGTGGCGACGATCACCGGCTTGGCCTCCCGGCGGGAGAGCTCGATGGCGCGCTTCTGCACGAGCGGGACGTCCTCGAGCGGCATCTCCACGCCGAGGTCGCCGCGGGCGACCATGATGCCGTCGAAGGCGGCGACGATCCCCTCGAGGTTCTCGACCGCCTGTGGCTTCTCGACCTTGGCGATGACGGGGATGCGCTCGCCGAACTCGTCCATGATCTCGTGCACGTCGACGATGTCGTCGGCCGAGCGCACGAAGGACAGGGCGATCATGTCGACGCCGAGCCGCATCGCGAACCGCAGGTCGTCGCGGTCCTTGTCGGACAGTGCAGGGACGCTCACGGCCACGCCCGGCAGGTTGATGCCCTTGTTGTTGCTGACCTGCCCGCCGATGACGGTCTCGGTCAGCACGTCCGTGTCGGTCACCTCGACGGCGCGGAGCATGACCTTGCCGTCGTCGATGAGCAGGACGTCACCGGGGCTCACGTCGCCCGGCAGGCCGGCATACGTCGTGCCCACGATGCTGTCGTCGCCCTCGACCTCGCGGGTCGTGATGGTGAAGCGCTGGCCGGGGCTCAGCGTCACCGGGCCGGACGCGAAACGGCCGGTGCGGATCTTCGGGCCCTGCAGGTCGACGAGGATGCCGACCGCGCGCCCGGAGGCGTCACCCGCGGCCCGGATGTCGCGGTAGACCTGCTCGTGAACGGAGTGGTCGCCGTGGGAGAGGTTGAGCCGGGCGACGTCCATCCCGGCGTCGACGAGGGCGCGCAGCTGGGTGGGCGAGGAGGTCTTGGGTCCGATGGTGCAGACGATCTTGGCGCGACGCATGCGTCCACCTTATGGGTGCTGTGACGTGGGTCACCGCGGGGGTTCGCCCGCTGGGACGGGACAGAGCCGTGGGACACGAGTTGCCCTGTCTCCGAAGGTAAATCATGCCCGTATGCCGTGTCGCCCAGGTGACGACACGGCATACGGCGGGTGGCCCTGCGGGTCAGACGGTGAGCGGCCGGTCGGTGGGCGCGATGGGGCGCGGCAGCGAGCTGCTGCCCGTGAGCCACGCGTCCACCCCGGCGGCCGCGGCGCGGCCCTCGGCGATGGCCCAGACGATGAGCGACTGGCCACGCCCTGCGTCGCCCGCCACGAAGACGCCCGGGACCGAGCTCATGAACGTCTTGTCGCGCTCGACGTTGCCGCGCGCGTCCAGGGCGACCCCGAGCTGGTCGACGACACCCGAGCGCTGCGGGCCGAGGAAGCCCATCGCGAAGAGCACCAGCTGGGCCGGGATCTCGCGCTCGGTCCCCTCCTTGGGCGACAGCCTCCCGTCGACCATCTCCACCTCGGTCAGCCGCAGGGCGGCGACGTTGCCGTCGTCGTCTCCGACGAACTCGGTGGTGCTGACCGCATAGATGCGCTCGCCGCCCTCCTCGTGGGCGCTGGCGACGCGGTAGAGCATCGGGTAGGTCGGCCACGGCTGGCTGCCCGGCCGCTCCTCCCCCGGCTGCGGCATGATCTCGAGGCTCGTGACCGAGGCCGCACCCTGGCGGTGGGCGGTGCCGATGCAGTCGGCCCCGGTGTCGCCGCCGCCGATGACGACGACGTGCTTGCCGGTGGCGAGGATCTGGTCCTGCACCTGCTCGCCGAGCGCCGCACGGTTGCCCTGCGGGAGGTAGTCCATCGCCTGGTGGATGCCGCCGAGCCGCCGTCCGGGCACGTCGAGGTCGCGCGGCACCGTGGCGCCGAGCGCGAGGACGACGGCGTCGTAGCGGTCGCGCAGCTGCCGGCCGGTGATGTCGCTGCCGACGTCGACCCCGCTGCGGAAGCGGGTGCCCTCGGCGGTCATCTGCTCGAGCCGGCGGTCGAGGACCGACTTCTCCATCTTGAACTCGGGGATGCCGTAGCGCAGCAGGCCGCCCGGCTTGTCGGCCCGCTCGAAGACGGCGACGGTGTGACCGGCCCGGGTGAGCTGCTGCGCGGCGGCCAGGCCGGCCGGACCGGACCCCACGACGGCGACCGTCTTGCCCGAGAGGCGCTCCGGTGGCAGCGGCGTGACCAGTCCCTCGTCGAAGGCCCGCTCGATCGTCGTCACCTCGACCTGCTTGATCGTGACGGCCGGCTGGTTGATGCCCAGCACGCACGCCGTCTCGCACGGGGCGGGGCACAGGCGCCCGGTGAACTCCGGGAAGTTGTTCGTCGCGTGCAGCCGCTCGATGGCGTCGGACCAGTCGCCGCGCCACGCGAAGTTGTTCCACTCCGGGATGAGGTTGCCGAGGGGGCAGCCCGAGTGGCAGAAGGGGATGCCGCAGTCCATGCAGCGGCCGGCCTGGCGCTGGAGCTGTCCGAGCTGCTGCTCCTCGTAGACCTCCTTCCAGTCCCGGATGCGCACCGGGACGGGTCGTCGGGCCGGGAGCTCGCGCTCGCGGGTGGTGAGAAAGCCCTGGGGGTCAGCCACGGGAAGCCTCCATGATCTGGTTCCACACTTCGGGTCCGTCGAGGTCGAGGCCCTCTTGCTCGGCCTGCGCCCGCACGTCGAGCACTCGCTGGTAGTCGCGGGGCAGCACGAGCGTGAACCGCTCGCGCGCCGCCGCCCACTCGTCGAGCACGCCGCGGGCCACCGGCGACTCGGTCCACCGCGCGTGGGCCTCGAGCAGGCCGCGAAGCCGCTCGTCGTCGTGGTCGCGCAGCGGCAGGAGGTCGACCATCTCCGGGTTGACGAGGCTGGTGTCGAGATCGAGCACGTAGGCCACGCCGCCCGACATCCCGGCGGCGAAGTTGCGCCCGGTCTGGCCGAGGACGACCGCGACCCCGCCCGTCATGTACTCGCAGCCGTGGTCGCCCACCCCCTCGACGACGGCCTCGGCGCCCGAGTTGCGCACGCAGAAGCGCTCGCCGACCACGCCGCGCAGGAAGAGCTGCCCGGCGGTGGCGCCGTAGGCGATGACGTTGCCGCCGATGACGTTGTCCTCGGCCACGAGCGTGGCCTCCCGGTGCGGCCGCACGACGACCCGGCCGCCGGAGAGCCCCTTGCCGACGTAGTCGTTGGCGTCGCCGAAGAGCTGCATCGTCACCCCGGCCGGCAGGAACGCCCCGAAGGACTGGCCGCCGGAGCCGGTCATGGTCAGCTCGATGGTGTTGTCGGCGAGCCCGTGCGGGTGCGCCTTGGTGACGTGGTGGCCGAGCATCGTGCCGACGGTCCGGTTGACGTTGCGGACCGCGATCTGGGTGCGCACCTGCTCACCGGTCTCGATGGCGGGCAGGGCACGGCTCAGCAGCTCGTTGTCGAGCGCCTTGTCGAGGGCGTGGTCCTG
Source organism: Terrabacter terrae (assembly GCF_039529575.1). NCBI lineage: Bacteria > Bacillati > Actinomycetota > Actinomycetes > Micrococcales > Intrasporangiaceae > Terrabacter > Terrabacter terrae. The sequence continues at coordinate 107,281 of NZ_BAAANB010000002.1, read as the reverse complement.
CGGTGCCGACTGGTGGAGGGTGCCACCGGTCGGGTTGTCGGCAACGGCGAGGATGGGGCTGAGGTCGAGGCCCGAGGCCTTCCAGTGCGCGATCGCCTTGTCGAGGTCCAGGCTGCTGACCTGTCCGACGGCCTCCTCGATCGAGCGGAAGCCGAGGTAGGCGAGGTGCTCGCGCACCTCCTGGGCGATGTACTCGAAGAAGGTCTCGACGAACTCCGGCTTGCCGGAGAAACGCGCCCGCAGCTCGGGGTTCTGCGTGGCGATGCCGACCGGGCAGGTGTCGAGGTGGCAGACCCGCATCATGATGCAGCCGGAGACGACGAGCGGCGCGGTGGCGAAGCCGAACTCCTCGGCGCCGAGCAGCGCCGCGATGACGACGTCGCGCCCGGTCTTGAGCTGGCCGTCGACCTGGACGACGATGCGGTCGCGCAGGCCGTTGAGCACGAGCGTCTGCTGGGCCTCGGCGAGGCCGAGCTCCCAGGGGGCGCCGGCGTGCTTGAGCGAGGTGAGCGGGCTCGCGCCCGTGCCGCCGTCGTGGCCGGAGACGAGCACGACGTCGGCGTGCGCCTTCGAGACGCCGGCCGCCACCGTGCCGACGCCGATCTCGGAGACGAGCTTGACGTGGATCCGAGCTCCGGGGTTGGCGTTCTTCAGGTCGTGGATCAGCTGCGCCAGGTCCTCGATCGAGTAGATGTCGTGGTGCGGCGGCGGCGAGATGAGCCCGACCCCCGGCGTCGAGTGCCTGGTCTTGGCCACCCAGGGGTAGACCTTGTGGCCGGGCAGCTGGCCGCCCTCGCCGGGCTTGGCGCCCTGGGCCATCTTGATCTGGATGTCGTCGGAGTGCGTCAGGTAGAGGCTCGTCACCCCGAAGCGACCGGACGCCACCTGCTTGACCGCCGAGCGACGCTCGGGGTCGAGGAGGCGGTCGACGTCCTCGCCGCCCTCACCGGTGTTGGAGCGGCCGCCGAGGCGGTTCATCGCGACGGCGAGGGTCTCGTGCGCCTCCTGCGAGATGGACCCGTAGCTCATCGCGCCGGTGTTGAAGCGCTTGACGATCTCGCTGACCGGCTCGACCTCCTCGACCGGCACGGGCAGGCGCCCGGTGACCCCGGTCGGCTTGAAGCCCATCAGGCCGCGCAGCGTCATCAGGCGGGAGCTCTGGTCGTCGATGCGGCCGGTGTACTGCTTGAAGATGTCGTAGCGGCGCTGGCGCGTGGAGTGCTGGAGGCGGAAGACCGTCTCGGGGTCGAACAGGTGCGGCTCGCCCTCGCGGCGCCACTGGTACTCGCCGCCGACGTCGAGGGTGCGGTGCGCCTGGTGGACGCCGTCCGGCGGGTAGGCCCGCGCGTGGCGCTCGGCGGTCTCCCGGGCGATGACGTCGAGACCGACACCACCGAGCTGGCTCACCGTGCCGGTGAAGTAGCGGTCGACGAGCGCCTGCGAGAGGCCGATCGCCTCGAAGACCTGGGCGCCACGGTACGAGGCGACCGTGGAGATGCCCATCTTGGACATGACCTTCAGGACGCCCTTGCCGAGGGCCTTGATGAGGTTGGCGACCGCCTTCTCGGACGTCACCCCCTCGATCTCGCCGGCCCGCACGAGGTCCTCGACGGTCTCCATCGCGAGGTAGGGGTTGACCGCCGCCGCACCGAAGCCGATGAGCAGGGCCACGTGGTGCACCTCGCGCACATCGCCCGCCTCGACGAGCAGACCCACCTGGGTGCGGGTCTTCTCGCGGATGAGGTGGTGGTGCACCGCAGCGGTGAGCAGCAGCGACGGGATGGGCGCGAGGTCCCGGCCCGAGTCGCGGTCCGAGAGCACGACGAAGCGCGCCCCGCGCGTGATGGCCTGCGACACCTCGGCGAAGATCTCCTCGAGCCGGTCGCGCATGGCCGCCGCACCGCCCGTGACGTCGTAGAGCCCACGCACCACGTGGGTGGCATAGCCGGGAAGGTCGCCGTCGGCATTGATGTGCACGATCTTGGCGAGCTCGTCGTTGTCGATGACCGGGAAGTCGAGGACGAGCTGGCGCGCGTGCGACGGCGAGGCCGACAGGGCGTTGCCCTCAGGACCCATGTAGGTCCCGAGCGAGGTGACGAGCTCCTCACGGATCGCGTCGAGCGGCGGGTTGGTCACCTGCGCGAAGAGCTGGGTGAAGTAGTCGAAGAGCAGCCGCGGCCGCGACGACAGCACGGCGATGGGCGTGTCGGTGCCCATCGAGCCGAGGGCCTCGCCGCCGGATCGCGCCATCGGCGTCAGGAGGATCCGCAGCTCCTCGGTGGTGTAGCCGAAGGTCTGCTGGCGCCGGGCCACGGACGCGGCCGTGTGCACGATGTGCTCGCGCTCCGGGAGGTCCTCGAGGTGGATGAGGCCCGCGTGGAGCCACTCGGCGTACGGCTTGGCAGCGGCGAGCTGGCTCTTGATCTCCTCGTCGCCGACGATGCGGCCGTGCTCGGTGTCGACCAGGAACATCTTCCCGGGCTGCAGGCGCCCGCGCTGGACGATGGTCGCAGGGTCGAGGTCGAGCACCCCGGACTCCGATGCCAGCACGACGAGGCCGTCGCTCGTGACGGTGTAGCGGCCCGGCCGCAGGCCGTTGCGGTCGAGGACCGCGCCGACGAGGGTGCCGTCGCTGAAGCAGACGTTGGCCGGGCCGTCCCACGGCTCCATGAACGTCGAGTGGAACTCGTAGAACGCCTTGCGGGCGGGGTCCATCGTGGCGTGGTTCTCCCACGCCTCGGGAATCATCATGAGCACGGCGTGCGGGAGCGACCGGCCGCCGAGGTGGAGCAGCTCGAGCACCTCGTCGAAGCTCGCCGAGTCGGAGGCGTCGGGCGTGCAGACCGGGAAGATCCGCTCGAGGTCGCCGGGGATGATGTCGGAGGTCAGCAGGCTCTCGCGGGCGTGCATCCAGTTGCGGTTGCCCTTGACGGTGTTGATCTCGCCGTTGTGGGCGATGAAGCGGTACGGGTGCGCGAGCGGCCACGACGGGAAGGTGTTGGTCGAGAAGCGCGAGTGCACGAGGGCCAGCTCGCTCGCGAACCGCGGGTCGGACAGGTCGGGGAAGAAGGGCTCGAGCTGCCCGGTGGTGAGCATGCCCTTGTAGACGAGTGTGCGCGAGCTCAGCGAGGCGAAGTAGACGTTCAGCTCGTGCTCGGCCCGCTTGCGCAGGCAGAACGCGAGCCGGTCGAGGCCCAGCGCCACCTGCCGGCCGATCGAGCTGCTGACGAAGAGCTGCTCGAAGTGCGGCATGCACTGCTGCGCGACGGCACCGACGAGCTCGGCCTCGACGGGCACCTCCCGCCAGCCGAGGACCTTGAGGTTCTCGGCGACCGCGAGCTCCTCGATGCGCGCCTTGGCGGCGGCGCACTCGTCCGCGTCGCGAGGCAGGAAGGCGAGGCCGGCGGCATACGCCCCGTTGTTGGGCAGCGTGAAGGGCACGGTCGCACGGAAGAACGCGTCGGGGATCTGCGTGAGGATGCCGGCGCCGTCGCCGACCGACGGGTCGGCTCCGGTGGCGCCCCGGTGGTCGAGGTTGCGCAGTGCGGTCAGGGCGTGGTCGACGATGTCGTGCCCCGCGCTCCCCCGCATCGTCGCGACCATCGCGACGCCACAGGCGTCGTGCTCGTGCTCGCGGCGGTAGAGGCCGGAGTCTTCCGGGTGCGCACTGAAGAGGGCACGTGTGCGGGTGAGCGGCGGCATCTTCACCGTCCTTCTGCTGGGTCCCAGGCGGGCGACCGCGACAGGGCCACACGACATGACTTGGGCATGTGGACGGCACTGGCCACAGGCGTTGCGCTCGACGATATCGGAGAGACCGCTCGTCCTACCTACTGATACGGCGGATTCCGAATGCTGAGACTTCGTGCTCAAACCGGCACAGGCGCTGGGACCGGAGTCACAATCAGGACTGCGCCGGACGCTTCGCCTCAGCCTCCCCCGGCACGGCGTCGTCCGACCCGTCAGGGGCCCGACCCACCGAAGGATCTTCGGTGGTACGGCCCGAGTCGGCCGAGTCGTCCTCGGTCGTGGTGGGCGTCTCGGACGGTTCGTGGTGATCCGGCGCCACGTCGTCGGTCGTGCCGGGTGCCACGGGGACCGCCGGCTGGGCCATGCGGCCGAAGTGGCGCCACAGGTAGAGCCCGAGCAGGAAGACGAGGATCGAGACCCAAGTGTTGACCCGCTGCCCGAGGATGTGGTTTGCGGTGTCGGTGCGCATGTTCTCGATGACGATGCGGCCCACGGGGTAGCCCATGACGTAGGCCGCGAAGACCTGCCCGGACTTGAGCGGTCGGCGCCGGCCCAGCCAGATGAGGAAGGCTGCGAGCAGCAGGCACCAGAGGGCCTCGTAGAGGAACGTGGGGTGGAAGTAGCCCTTGACCACCGGGTTGCCCTGGGCGTCGGTGACGGCGCGGCCGAGCGAGCTGTCCCACTCGTAGATGCGCAGCTTCCACGGCAGGTCGGTGGGCGCGCCGTAGATCTCGTTGTTGAACCAGTTGCCGAAGCGCCCCATGGCCTGGGCGATCGCGAGCCCGGGAGCGGCGGCGTCGACGAAGTCGCGGAAGGCCACGCCGTTCTTGCGGCAGCCGATCCATGCGCCGACGGCACCGAGCGCCACGGCGCCCCAGATGCCGAGACCGCCCTCGTAGATGGCGAACGCCTTCCACGGGTCGCCGCCCTCGCCGAAGTAGGGCTGCGGCGTCGTGATCAGGTGGTAGAGCCGGCCGCCGAGGATGCCGAACGGCACGGCCCAGGCGGAGATGTCGATGGCGACGCCCTTGCGGTGGCCGCGGGCCTCGAGCCGCTTCTGGGTCAGCCAGACGGCCACGACGATGCCGGCGAGGATGCACATGGCATACCCGCGGATCGGCAGGGGGCCGAGGTGCCACACGCCGACGCTCGGCGAGGGGATCTCGGCCGGGAGGGCGGTCCCGAGCGCTGCCGGGAGGGCGCCGGCGAGACTCACGACCGACTCCGGCGTACGCCGTCGGCCAGCTCGCGGGCCAGGGCGCCGAGCGCCTCGAGGCCCTCCTGCTCGGACGCGGCCTCGGTGAGGCAGCGCACCAGCGCCGAGCCGACGATGACACCGTCGGCGAAGCGGCCGACCTCGGCGGCCTGGTCGCCGGTGGACACGCCGAGTCCGACGCACACCGGCAGGTCGGTGTGCTCCCGGGTGCGCGAGACGAGGGCGTCGGCGGCGTCTCCGACGCTGGCGCGGGCACCCGTGACGCCCATGACGGCGGTGGCGTAGACGAAGCCGCGGCAGGCCGACGTCACGGCCTCGAGCCGCTCCGGGGTGGAGCTGGGGGCGACGAGGAACACCTTGTCGAGGTCGTGGGCGTCGGCAGCCGAGATCCACTCGCCGGCCTCGTCGGGGATGAGGTCCGGCGTGATCAGCCCCGCTCCCCCGGCGGCTGCGAGGTCGGCGGCGAAGCGCTCGACGCCGTAGCGCAGGACGGGGTTCCAGTAGGTCATGACCAGCGCGCCGGCACCTGCACCGGAGACCTCACGCGCCGCGGTGAAGACGTCGCGAAGGTGCACGCCTGCGGCCAGGGCCCGCACCGCGGCGTCCTGGATGACGGGTCCGTCCATGACGGGGTCGCTGTAGGGCACGCCGATCTCGACGACGTCGACGCCGGACTCGACGAGGACCTTCATCGCCGAGATGGAGCCCTCGACCGAGGGGAAGCCCACCGGGAGGTAGCCGATCAGGGCTGCCCGACCGTCCGCGCGGCACTTCTCGATGACCTGGGCGACGCTCACTGCTGGACCCCCATGCCCTTGGCGCCGTCGTCGGCGGCGAGGGCGGCGACGTCGGCGACGTCGGCGTCCTCGTGGGCGCCGTCGTCCTCGGGCAGACCCGCGGGCTCGCCGTCGTCGTCGATCATCCCGAACCACGCAGCGGCGGTGTGGACGTCCTTGTCGCCGCGGCCCGAGAGGTTGACGAGCAGCACGGCGTCGGGGCCGAGCTCGCGGCCGACCTTCATCGCGCCGGCGAGGGCGTGGGCGCTCTCGATGGCCGGCAGGATGCCCTCGGTGCGCGAGAGCAGCGAGAGGGCCTCCATGGCCTCGTCGTCGGTGATCGGGCGGTACTCGGCGCGCCCGGACGCGAGCAGGTGGGCGTGCTCGGGGCCGACGCTGGGGTAGTCGAGACCGGCCGACACGCTGTGCGACTCGATGGTCTGGCCGTCCTCGTCCTGCAGGACGTAGGTGAAGGCGCCGTGGAGCACTCCGGGCACACCGGAGGCGAAGCGCGCGGCGTGCTTGCCCGAGGCGATGCCCTCGCCCCCCGCCTCGAAGCCGATGAGGCGCACCGACTCGTCGTCGATGAAGCGGTGGAAGATCCCGATCGCGTTGGAGCCGCCGCCGACGCAGGCGAGGACCGCGTCGGGCAGCCGGCCCACGAGGTCGAGCACCTGCTGGCGCGCCTCGACCCCGATGACGCGGTGGAAGTCACGGACCATCTCGGGGAACGGGTGGGGGCCGGTCACGGTGCCCAGGACGTAGTGGGTCGTCCCGACGTTGGCGACCCAGTCGCGGAAGGCTTCGTTGACGGCGTCCTTGAGCGTCTTGCTGCCGTTGTCGACGGGAACGACCTCGGCGCCGAGCAGGCGCATCCGGGCCACGTTCAGCGCCTGCCGCTCGGTGTCCTTGCGGCCCATGTAGATGACGCAGTCGAGGCCGAGCAGCGCGGCCGCGGTGGCCGTGGCCACGCCGTGCTGGCCGGCGCCGGTCTCGGCGATGACACGGGTCTTGCCCATGCGCTTGGTCAGCAGCGCCTGGCCCAGGACGTTGTTGATCTTGTGCGAGCCGGTGTGGTTGAGGTCCTCGCGCTTGAGGATGACCCGGGCGCCGCCGCAGTGCTCCGCGAAGCGCGGCACCTCGGTGATGATGCTCGGCCGGCCGGTGTAGGTGCGCTGCAGGCGCTCGAGCTCACCGACGAACTCGGGGTCGACGACCGCCTTGCGCCACACCTCCTCGAGCTGCTCGAGGGCGGGGATGAGCGCCTCGGGGACGTAGCGTCCGCCGAAACCGCCGAAGCGGCCGTATGCCGGCACGTTGGATGTCGTGGTCATGCTCACTCTCCTGCCGCGGCGGTGTGGGGGCAGGCCCGCGCCGCGGTCGCGGCGTCGATGAAGGCGCGGATCGCCGACTCGGGTGCGCCGTCCTTGACGAGGGCCTCGCCCACGAGGACGGCCCCGGCACCGGCCCGCACGTAGGCGGCGACGTCGTCGGGACCGCTGACGCCGGACTCCGCCACTCCGACGACCCCGGCGGGGATGCGCGGGAGCAGGTCGGTCACAGTACGAGGGTCGACCTCGAGGGTCTTGAGGTTGCGGGCGTTGACCCCGAGGAGGGCGGGGTCGAGGGCGAGGGCCCGGTCGAGCTCCGCCGCGTCGTGCACCTCGACGAGGGCGGTCATGCCGAGCTCGCGGGCCTGGGCGTGCAGATCGTGCAGCAGGGCGTCGTCGAGGGCGGCGACGATGAGCAGGATGAGGTCGGCGCCGTGGGCGCGAGCCTCGCTCACCTGGTAGGCGTCGACCATGAAGTCCTTGCGCAGCAAGGGAGTCCGCACGGCCGCGCGCACCTCGTCGAGGTCGGCGAGACTGCCCGAGAACCGGCGCTCCTCGGTGAGCACGCTGATGGCGCTCGCTCCCCCGGCGGCATACGACCGGGCCAGCACGCCGGGCTCGGGGATCTCGGCGAGCGCGCCCTTGCTCGGGCTGGACCGCTTGACCTCCGCGATGACGGCGACGCCCTCGGCGGACCGGATGCCGGGCATGGGGTCGATCGCGGTAGCGACGTCGGACAGCCGCGCCTCCAGCTCAGAAAGCGGCAGCGCGGCACGACGACGTCCGAGATCCTCGCGAACGCCGCTGATGATCCCGTCGAGAACCGTGGTCACGGCTCTCAGCTCTTGCCGAGCGTCTGGGCGCCTGCCTCGTCGGGAGCGTCGATGGCACCACCGGCCTGCGCGTGGTGGCCCTGCCCGCCGTAGCCGGCCATCGACAGCACCTTCCCGGCGACGACACCGGCGACGATCACGACCGCACCGACGATGCCGAGCCAGACGCTCGGGATGGCGACGGCGACCGCCGCGATGGCAGCACCGACCAGGATGACCCCGACCCCGGTCCAGGCGGCGGTGCTGTGACCGTGGTCCTCGTGCTGCTCTTCCATGGCGTCCTCTCTCGTCCGTTCGGCTCCACTGCCGTGCGGGCCGACGCGGTCCATTCTGTCAGGTGTCGTCGGAGTGCTTGTCCAGGGTGGGGTCCCGCCCCTCGCTGAGCTCGTCCCAGGCCGTGCGGACCTCCCCGCGCGGCCCGCTGGCGGGTTTCTCGCCGCGCTCGTAGCGGCTGGAGAGCCCGGCCCAGGAGCGGCTCGACAGCGCGGTGAGCACCGAGCCCGCGGCCAGCAGGGCCGCGGCCACCACGGCGAGCCAGGCCCAGACCGTGGTCGCGCCGGTCGCCGCCGGGGCGGTCGTGCGCGCCAGCTCTCGGGCCACGGCGTCGGCCACCGTGGCCACCGGCCGGACGGCGACGAGCACCGTCATGACCAGGGCTCCGAGCGAGGCGAGCACCATCACGGCCGCCGCGACGGCGCGGATCACGCGCCCGCCGGTCATGAGGCCGAGGAGGGCGACGACGCACACGGCCAGCAGACCCACCACCCCCGGGGCGGCGGCGCTCCCGCTCACCTCGGTGACCGCCTGGCTGAGGACGTCGCCCGAGGCCCCGCTGGCCCAGGGGCGCGTGGTGAGGCCGAGCAGCAGGGCTGCGGGGACGAGGACGACGAGGGCGGCGCGCTTCTTGTCGAGCGCGCGGCGCCGGGCGGACGCCTCGGTCGGGGCGGTCACGACCCGTCACCTCGCAGGGGCCGCAGGCCCGCCGCGGCGGCGACGGCGCGCAGGGCCGCGGCGGCCTTGTTGACCGTCTCCTCGTACTCGAGGTGCGGCACGGAGTCGGCCACGATCCCCGCCCCCGCCTGCACGTGCGCGAGGCCGTCCTTGATGAGGGCGGTGCGGATCGCGATGGCCATGTCGAGGTCGCCGGCGAAGTCGAGGTAGCCGACGACCCCGCCGTAGAGCCCGCGACGCAGGCCCTCGTAGCCGTCGATGAGCGCCATGGCGCGCGGCTTCGGGGCCCCGCTCAGGGTGCCGGCCGGGAAGGTTGCGACGAGCGCGTCGTAGGCGCTGGCGTCCTCCCGCAGGTCGCCGACGACCGTGGACTCGATGTGCATGATGTGGCTGTAGCGCCGGACCGACATGAAGTCCACGGTGTCGACGGTCCCTGCCCGGCAGATGCGCTGGAGGTCGTTGCGGGCGAGGTCGACGAGCATCAGGTGCTCGGCGCGCTCCTTCGCGTCGCCGAGCAGCTCCTCGGCGAGGTGCGCGTCGTGGTCGGGCGTCTTGCCGCGGGGACGGGAGCCGGCGATCGGGTGCGTGATGGCCTGCCGGCCGGTGACCTTGATCAGGGCCTCGGGGCTCGAGCCGACGATGTCGTAGGCCGTGCCGTCGGGGTGCGGCAGACGCAGCAGGTACATGTAGGGGCTGGGGTTGCTGACCCGCAGGGCGCGGTAGACGTCGAGGGCGTCGGCCTCGCACGGCACGGTGAAGCGCTGCGAGACGACGATCTGGAAGGCCTCGCCCGCCCGGATGGCCTCCTTCGCCTCCTCGACCATCTCCTCGAACTGTGGCTGCGTGTGGCTGCTCGCGGGCCGGCTGTCGATCGGCTCGATCGTGGCGACCGTGCTCGGCGCGGGGGCGGCGAGCTCCTCCGCCATGCGGTCGAGCCGGCTCACGGCGTCGGCCCACGCGTCCTCGATGCGCTCGTCGGTGGCGTCGTGGTTGACGGCGTTGGCCACGAGCAGCAGCGAGCCGTCGCTGTGGTCGAAGACGGCGAGGTCGGTGGCGAGCATCATCGCCACCTCGGGCAGGTCGAGGTCGTCGCGGCCCCCGTCGGGCACCTTCTCCCAGCGTCGGACGGCGTCGTAGGTGATGGCGCCGACGAGACCCCCGGTGAGCGGCGGGAGGCCCGGGGTGCGCGGTGTCGCGAGGGCCGCCACCGTGTCGCGCACCGCCTTCGTCGGGTCGCCGTCGGTGGGGAGCCCGACGGGCGGCTCGCCGACCCAGTGCGCCCGCCCGTCCTTCTCCGTCAGGGTCGCGGCGCTCTGCGCGCCGACGATCGAGTAGCGCGACCACACGCCGCCGTGCTCGGCGGACTCGAGCAGGAAGGTGCCCGGCGCGTCCTTGGCGAGCTTGCGGTAGACCCCGACCGGGGTCTCGGCGTCGGCCAGCACCCGGCGCACGACCGGGATGACACGGCGGTGCTCCAGCGCGAGCTCGGTGAACAGCTCGAGGCTCGGCCAGGTGCGACCCCACGCGAGGTCGGCGTGAGGCGCGGGCGCGAGCGTGGTGTTCGAGTCGGGCACCGAGCCATTCTGGCCCACGCGTCCGTCTGCCGCGTCCCCGCCTCACCCGTCGAGAGGCCACCTGTGGCCCTTCCCAACCGTCGAGAGGCCACCTGTGGCCCCTCGACGGTTGGGAAGGGCGGGGTCAGGGGGTGGTGTGCTCCGGGTCGGGGGCGCCCACGGTGGCCGGGAGGACGCGGGCGTCGAAGCAGGTCCGGTCGCCGGTGTGGCAGGCGGCACCGACCTGGTCGACGCTGACGAGCAGGGCGTCGCCGTCGCAGTCGAGACGGACGCCCTTGACCCACTGGACGTGACCGCTCGTGTCGCCCTTGCGCCAGTACTCCTGCCGGCTGCGCGACCAGAACGTCACACGGCCCTCCGTGAGGGTGCGGCGCAGGGCCTCGTCGTCCATCCAGCCGACCATGAGCACGTCGCCGGAGTCGTGCTGCTGCACGACCGCGGCCACGAGACCGTGCTCGTCGCGCTTGAGCAGCTCGGCGATGCTCGGGTCGAGGACGTGGGCGTCGAGCACGTCGGGCTCGGAGGAGGCGGGGTCCGGGATCGGGTCGGCGGCGTCAGTCACGCCGCCATTGTGCCGGCGCGCTTCCCCAACGCCGAAAGTCAGCCAGGTCAGACGGCCTGCTGCTGCGCCACCCACGACTCGTGCAACCGGGAGTAGACGCCGCCGCGCCGGACGAGCTCGCTGTGCGGCCCGCGCTCCACGATCCGGCCGGCGTCCACGACGATCACCTCGTCGGCCGCCTGCGCCGTCGAGAGCCGGTGCGCGATGGCGATGGAGGTGCGGCCTCGGGTCAGCGAGTCGAGCGCTCGCTGGAGGCGCACCTCGGTGCTCGGGTCGACCGCGGAAGTGGCCTCGTCGAGGACGAGGAGGTCGGGGTCGGCGAGGTAGGCCCGTGCCAGCGCCACGAGCTGGCGCTCGCCGGCCGAGAGCGACTCGCCCCGCTGGCCGACGTCGGTCGCCAGGCCGAGCGGCAGCGTCGCCACCCAGGCGTCGAGCCCCAGCTCGGTGAGGGTCAGCCGCACGTCCTCCTCGCCGGCCTCGGGCCGGCCGAACCGGATGTTGTCGAGGAGGGTGCCGTCGAAGAGGAACCCCTCCTGAGGGACGAGCACGACCCGCGAGCGCAGCGACGAGAAGCGGATGGTGCGCAGGTCGACGCCGTCGAGCCGGACGGTGCCGCTGCTCGTGTCCATCAGGCGGGTCAGCAGCTTGGCGAGGGTCGACTTGCCCGACCCCGTCTCGCCGACGATCGCGACCCGGCTGCGCGGCGCGATGGTCAGGTCGATGTCGTGCAGGACCGGCCCCCCACCCGGGTAGGCGAACCCGACCCCGTCGAACTGCACCGTGATGGGCCCGCGTGGCAGCGTGACACCGTCGTCGGCCGGGTCGGCGACGTCGGCGCGGGTGTCGATGATGCCGATGACGCGGCGCCAGCCGGCGACGGCGTTCTGCATCTCGTTGAGGATCTCGGTGGCCTGCTGGACCGGCTGGGTGAAGAGGTTGACGAGGAAGAGGAAGGCGAGCAGCTCACCGAGGGTGAGGCTGCCGCGCGCTGCCAGCACCGTGCCGACGACGAGGACGACCGCGGTCGTCAGGCCCGAGACGAGCTGGCCGGACGTGAAGGCCACGACCGAGCGGGCCTGGGCACCGATCGCGGCCTTGCGGTGGGCCTCCACGGCGGCGTCGATCCGCTCGGCGGTGCGGTCCTCGACGGCATACGCCCGGATCGCCTGGGCGCCGACGACAGCCTCGGAGATGGCACCGAGCATGTCGCCGACCCGCTCGCGCACCTTCGTGTAGGCGCGGCCGACGATGCCCTGGAACCGGCGGATGATGACGAAGAGCGGCACGAAGCACAGCCACACGACGAGTCCGAGCAGCGGGCTGTAGACGAACATCAGCACCGTCGCGAGCGAGATCTGGGCGACGTTGATCATCAGCATCAGGCCGCCGAACTGCACGAACATCGAGATCGTGTCGACGTCGCTCGTGACCCGAGAGACGAGCGACCCGCGGCGCTCGGAGTTCTGCGTCAGCATCGCGAGGTCGTGGATGTGGCGGAAAGCCTTGAGCCGCAGAGTCGCCAGGCCGGTCTCGGAGGAGCGGAACAGCCGGATGTTGACGAAGTACGCGGACAGCGCGGTGACGACGACGCCGACCAGGGCGATGGCGATGTAGACGACCACGACACCCGTGTCTGGGCCGCCGGGGGCCAGGATGCCGTCGTCGGTGATGCGCTGGACGACGAACGGCACGAGCACCCGACCGACGGTCGAGAGCACGGCGAGCAGCATCGTGACCCAGATGCCCTTGCGCAGCTCGGGTGAGAGCTGGACGCCACGCCGGAGCGTCTGCCACGTCGTCATCTCGGTGCCGGTCGCGAGCCCGTGGTGCTCGACCAGAGCCTGGGAACGCGTGCTCATCGGGAGACCCCCTCGGGCGCGTCGGCGCCCCGTCTGCCGTCGGTGGACTCCTCCTCGGCGGCGATCGCCTCCCGCTCGGCGGCCTCGCGGGCGTAAGCGGTGACGAGCCGCTCGTAGCCGGCGCACCGGCCGAGCAGCTCCTGGTGCGAGCCGTGGTCGACCACCCGGCCACCCTCGAGGTAGACGACCTCGTCGGCGAGCAGGATGGTGGCCATCCGGTAGGCGACGACGAGGACCGTCGTGCCGGAGCTGGCCTCACGCAGGCCGGCGAGGATGGCCTGCTCGACGCTGGGGTCGACCGCCGACGTGGCGTCGTCGAGGATCAGCAGCTGCGGCTGCCGGATGACGGCGCGCGCCAGGGCGATCCGCTGCCGCTGGCCGCCGGAGAGGCTCGCGCCGCGTTCGCCGACGTGGGTGTCGAGCCGCCGGGGTAGCTTCTCGACGAAGCCGGCGCCCTGCGCGACCTGCAGGGCCCGCCACACGGCCGCGTCGTCGTGGTCGCCGCCGAGCGTGATGTTGCCTCGGACGCTGTCGTCGAACATGAACGTCTGCTGCGCCACGAGGGCGGCAACCTCGCTGACCCCGCCGTGCCGCACCTGGCGCAGGTCGACGCCGTCGACGAGCACCGCGCCGGTGTCGGGGTCGACGAGTCGCATGACGAGGTTGGTCAGGGTCGACTTGCCACTGCCGGTCGGGCCGACGATCGCCACGGTCGAGCCCGGTGCGACGTCGAGGTCGACGTCCACGACAGCCGGGTTGAGGGCGGGCTCGCCGGTCTCGGACTCGATCTCGTAGGCGTAGCCGAGGTGCTCGGCCTGCAGGTGGCTGGCCCCGCCCGAGGGCAGCGACCGGTCGCCGTAGGTCATGCTCCCCTCTGCGTCGAGGACGGCCGAGACGCGGTTCCAGCCCACCACGGCGCGCGGCAGCTCGGCGAGCACCCAGCCCAGTGCCCGCACGGGGAAGGCGAGGATCGAGAAGAGGTAGGCGATCTGCACGACCTCGGCCGCCGTCAACAGGCCGCTGCTGACGCGCAGCGTGCCGACCAGCAGCACGGCAAGCGTGCCGACGGTGGGGATGGCCTCGATGGCGGGGTCGAAGCGCCCGCGGGTGCGCCCCACCTCGATGTTGGCGTCGCGCAGCTCGTGGGTGACGGCACGGAACCGCTCAGCCTCCTGGTCCTCGCGGCCGAGGGACTTGACGATGAGCGCCGCCTCGAAGCTCTCGTGGGCGACCTCCGAGACGTCGGCACGCAGCTGCTGCGCCCGGGTGACGCGGGGGGACATGGCTCGCTGGAAGGCGACGTTGGCCAGGAACAGCATCGGGAAGACGGTCAGGCCGACGACCGCCAGCCACGGGTCGACGACGACCATCTGGACGATGCCGAAGACCAGCATCACGACGACGCCGAGCGCCATCGGGAGCGGCGCGAAGATGTTCCACGTCGCCTCGACGTCGGCGTTGGCGTTGGAGAGCAGCTGCCCCGAGGGGTGCTGGTGGTGCCAGCTGAGCGGCAGCCGGAGGTACTGGCGCGTGACCTTGCGGCGGTACATCGCCCCGAGGTTGTACATCGCGACACCACCGGCGATGCGGCGGCCGATGACCCCGACGATCGTGGTCAGCACGACCGCCGCCATGACTCCCCCGATGAACCACAGCTGCGACGCGGTCACGTGGCGCGCCTCGATGGCCGGCGCGACGGCCCGCTTGACGACGAAGCCGATGGCCGCCGCCGTCAGGCTCGTCATGACGCCGTAGACGACGCTGCCGAGCACCGCGAGGGCGAACCACCGAGGCTGGCCCTTGATGCCCCGGCCGATGACGGCGAGACCCTCCCGAAGGGTCGATCTGGTCGGGACGTTCACGGTGCGCTGCTCCCCTGGGACGTGCTTCTTCGACAGGCTCTCTGGTCGACCCCACAGCCTCTCACGGCCCGCCGACACCGCTCGCACCTGACGGCACCTGTCCGTACACCTGCCACGGGGCCGTCGCGATCCAGTGCCGGAGTATGCCGTCACGCTCGTCCTCGAGCGCCCCTCCGCACGACGCGATGGTCCTCGCGGACGCCACGTTGGCCACGTCGCACGTCACGAGCGCCCGGTCGATGCCACGGGAGCCGGCGAGCCGCAGCCCGAGACCCAGCGCTGCGTGGGCCACGCCCTGGCGGCGGAACCGCGGCGACACGGCATACCCGATGTGGCCGCCCTCGACGAGGAGCGACGGCGTGAGGGAGTGGCGTACCGCGATGGTCCCGACGACGCTGTCGCCCCGCACGACCCAACGGTTCGACGAGGGCACCCGCCCCTCAGGGAGGGCCTCGTCCTCCCGCTCCATCCGCCCGAGCCAGTCGACCCACTCCTCGAAGGCAGCGGGGTCCTGCAGGCTCTCCCGCTGCCCGGGCCGGTAGCTCGAGCCGTGGATCGGCTCGACGCCGAAGTCGTCGACCATCTCCCACCACGACTGCAGCAGGTCGACCGTGGGACGCACGAGCTCGATCACCGTCCGACCCTACGGACGACGGACCTTCCGGAGCCACTGGATTCGAAGGAGACCGCCGTGCTGAGAGGATGAGCCCATGACCCGCCACGCCCAGTCCGAACGCCTCCGGCTCTGTGACGACCTCGACCGGCTCGGCCCCGACGAGCCCACCCTGTGCGAGGGCTGGCGGACCCGCGACCTCGCCGCGCACCTCGTCATCCGCGAGCGCCGGCCCGACCTGGTCGTCGGTGGCTTCGTCCCCTTCCTGGCGGGGCGCGTCGCGCGGGAGCAGGGCGCCATCGCGCACGGGGACTACGCCGCGCTCGTCGACACCGTCCGGCGCGGCGCTCCCGCGTGGAACCCGATGTCGCGCCCCAAGGTCGACGAGCTGGCCAACCTCGTCGAGTTCTTCGTGCACCACGAGGACGTGCGCCGCGCGCAGCCCGACTGGCAGCCGCGCGAGCTGCCGGCCGCCCTGCAGGGCAAGCTGTGGGCGTCGCTCAAGCGCACCGCCCGCCTGACGTTCCGCAAGTCGGCGACCGGCATCGTGCTCATCGGCGAGGGCCACGGCCGGTATGCCGCCAAGCTGCCCGACCACCACGGCACCGTCGTCCTCCGCGGGACGCCGGCCGAGCTCGTGCTCTACGCGTACGGACGCAAGGCGGTGGCACGAGTCGGGCTGGGCGGGGACGCCGACGACATCGCGGCGCTGCAGGAAGCCGACCTCGGGCTCGGCTGAGCGGTCGCGTGGCGCCGTGACCGTGCCGCCCGAGCCGAGCGCGTTCCTGTCGCCGCTGCGCCACGCGCACTGACGGGACCGGCGGCCGCGGTCGCGGCAGCGAGCTGCCCTCAGCGGACGGTGACCCCGGCGGCGCACAGGGCGTCCTTGACCTGGCCGACCGTGAGCTCACCGAAGTGGAAGACGCTTGCCGCCAGCACGGCGTCGGCGCCGGCCTCGACCGCCGGGGCGAAGTGCTCGACGCGACCGGCACCGCCGCTCGCGATCACGGGCACGGAGACGGCCGCGCGGACCCGGCGGATGAGCTCGAGGTCGAAGCCCTCCTTGGTGCCGTCGGCGTCCATGGAGTTGAGCAGGATCTCGCCGGCCCCGAGCTCGGCGGCCCGTGCGCACCACTCGACGGCGTCGAGGTCGACGGGCGTGCGACCGCCGTGGGTGGTCATGACGAAGTCGTCGGTGGACCGGCCGTCGTCGCCGACGCGCCGGCGCACGTCGGCCGACAGGACGAGCACCTGGGCGCCGAACCGGCTCGCGATCTCCGAGATGAGCTCGGGCCGGGCGATGGCGGCCGTGTTGACACCGACCTTGTCGGCGCCGGCTCGCAGCAGCCGGTCGACGTCGTCGACCGTGCGCACGCCCCCACCGACGGTGAGCGGGATGAAGACCTGCTCGGCGGTGCGGCGCACGACGTCGTAGGTCGTCTCGCGGTCGCCGCTGCTCGCCGTGACGTCGAGGAAGGTCAGCTCGTCGACACCTTGGTCGTCGTAGACCTTGGCGAGCTCGACGGGGTCGCCGGCGTCACGCAGGTTCTCGAAGTTGACGCCCTTGACGACGCGACCCGCGTCGACGTCCAGACAGGCGATGACTCTGGTGGCGACCGACATGGCCACAAATCTAGGCCAGCGGGAGGAGTGTCTTGTCCTCGGTAGGGTCGCGCTCATGTGGGACGAGGGAACGCAGCCGCCGTGCGAGGAGCACGTCGCCGCCGTCGTGTCCCTCGCCTTGGCCGCCGAGTCGGCCACCGATTCCGGCGCCGGTCCCGGCGTCGAGTCGGCCGGGGGCCCGGTCGTGGTCGCGCTCGACGGTCCCAGCGGGGCCGGCAAGACGACCCTCGCCCGCGGGGTGGCCAGCGCCCTCGAGGCCTTCGGGACCGTGGCCGTGGTGCACCTGGACCGCATCTGCCCGGGCTGGGACGGACTGGCGCAGGCGCCGGCCCTGCTCGCCACGCAGGTGCTGGAGCCGCTCGCCCGGGGCGAGCACGCGGCATACCGGCTCTGGAGCTGGGTCCGTGACGAGTGGGCCGGCACGCGGGAGGTCGCGCCCAGCCGCTTCCTCGTCGTCGAGGGGTGCGGCGCCAGTGTGGGACCCGCGAGGGCGTATGCCGCCGTGTCCGTCTTCGTCGACGCCGACCCCGCGCTCCGGAGGCGTCGCGGGCTCGAGCGCGACGGTGAGACGTACCGTCCGCACTGGCAGCGCTGGGCCGACCAGGAGACCGCGCTCTTCGCGGAGGATCGGACCAGGGAGCGTGCCGACCTGGTCCTCGACACATCTACGCTCTGATGGTGCCCAACCGCGACCGTGTGATCCGCCCGCTCCCACCCGTCTGGGTCATGGCCGTGGCCCTGGTGGCGGTCGCCGCCAACCTGCGGATCGCGATCACGAGCATCCCGCCGCTGCTCGACGCCATCTCCTCGGACCTCGGTCTCAGCCACGCGGCCGCCGGCGCGCTGACGACCCTGCCGGTGCTGTGCATGGGGCTCTTCGCGCCGGTCGCCAGCCGGATCGCCCACCACCTCGGGGCCGCCGGGGCGGTCCTCGGAGCGGTCCTCGCCATCCTCGTCGGCACGGCGAGCCGCCTCGCGGGCGGCAACGTCGTCGTGCTCTACGTCGGGACGTTCGTCTGTGGCGTCGGCATCGCGGTGGCGGGCACGCTGCTCCCCCGGCTCGTCAAGACCTTCTTCCCGCCCGAGCGGACGGGCCTCGTCACCGGCCTCTACATGCTGGCCATGATGGGCGGCGCCGCCCTCAGCTCCGCCGTGGCGGTCCCGCTCGCCGACCGGCTCGGCAGCTGGCAGGCTTCGCTCGCCTCGTGGTCGGTGGTGGCGCTCGTCGGCACGCTGGCCTGGGCCCCCTTCACGGTGCGCGCCAACCCCCACCACACCCCTGACGAGGAAGGCCCCGGCCGCCTCCCGTGGCGGCACCCGACCGCCTGGCTCGTCGCGGCCTACCTCGCTCTGCAGTCGTGGTGCTTCTACTCCGCCATCACCTGGCTCGCCCCGACCTACGTCGAGCACGGCTGGTCTCGAGGGACGGCCGGCTACCTGGCCGCCGCCTTCAGCGGTGCGCAGCTCGTCTCCGGACTGCTCGGTCCCGTCCTCAGCGACCGAGCCGACGACACCCGCCGGCTGCTGCTGCCGGCCGCGCTCCTCAGTGTCGTCGGCTGCCTCGGCATCTGGCTGTTCCCGCTCGCCGCGCCGTGGCTCTGGGCCGTGGTGGCGGGGCTCGGGCAGGGTGCCGCGTTCTCCCTGGCCCTCGTGCTGCTCGTCCACTACGCGCGGACACCCGAGGCCAGCGGGCGCCTCACCGGCATGGCCTTCCTCATCTCCTACGGCATCGCGTCGGTCGGCCCGCTGGCCATGGGACTGGTGCGCGACCTCAGCGGCGGTCTGACCCCGGTGTGGGCGGTGTTGGCGGCGATCGGCGTCCTGCAGGGCCTGGTGGTCCTGCGCCTGAAGCCGGACCTGCGCCGCGTCGACTGACCCCACCTGCGGTCACCAGGGCCGCACCGCCTGGGCGGGACGTGACGGTGCGAGCGGCATCGGCAGCGGCAGCGGCATCGGCATTGGCATCGGCATCGGCGGCAGCCACCCCGGTGTTACGCAGTACGAGGGTCATGTCCGGCATGTCCGTTGAGTCGCTCTGAGTCGGACCATTTCGGGCAAATTGCGTACAAGAGGTCCTTTGTGTGTGCAAGATGCTCCGCGGACGTGCTGACTGCAAGGAGACGTGACTCATGCTGCCCCGAAGGACCTCGCCGACCGCCCGACACCGGGACCGCCGACCGCGACGCACGGGACGAGGGGTGGCCTCGCTGCTCTCACTGGCGGTTCTCGCCGGCGTCCCCGGTCTCGCCGGAGCAGAGGGCGCCTCCGCCGCGGCGGTTCCCGCGGCCACGGTCACCGTGACGCCGCCGGCAGCGCCGGCCCTGTCGGTCGTGGCCGGACCGACCCGTGGCGGCACCTCGGTCGACCTCTCCGGAACCGGCGTGGGGACGACGACGAAGGTGCTCTTCGGGACGGCGGCCGTCACGAGCATCACCAAGGTCTCCACGACCCGGGTGCGCGTGCTCACTCCCGCGCACGCAGCAGGCATCGTGAACGTCCGGGTCACCACTCCCTCGGGGACGTCGCCGCTCTCCTCGCGCTCGACCTTCGCCTTCGACGCCGTCCCGGCCGTCTCGTCGCTGTCCGCACGCAGCGCCACGACCACCGGCGGAGCGGTGCTCACCGTCACGGGGAGCGGCCTGTCCCGCACCAGCGCGGTCCTCTTCGGGACCACGGGCGGCACCGGGCTGGTGAGGGTCAGCGCCACGCAGGTGCGCGTCACCGTCCCCGCCCATGCCGCGGGCGCCGTGGACGTACGCGTCGTCACCCCGGGCGGCACGTCCCCCGTGACGCCGGTGGCGCGGTTCTCCTACGTCGCACCGCCGGTCGTGCTGCCGCCCACGGTGACCCGACTGTCCGCACCGGCCGGGCCCACCCGCGGCGGCACCGTGCTCACGCTCACCGGGACGGGGTTCTCCGCAACCAGCAAGGTGACCTTCGGCGGTGTCCTCGGGACGCAGCTCGCGGTCCTCTCCAGCACGCAGATGCGCATCACCACCCCCGCGCGCCCGGCCGGCTCCGTCTACGTCCGGGTGACGACTCCTGCAGGCATGTCCCCCGGTAGTGCGGCCAACACGTTCGCCTACGACGGTGTCCCCACGCTGACCCGCGTGTCGCCGGCGTCCGGTGGCACCGGCGGCGGTGCGACGGTCACCCTGACGGGGACCGGGCTGACGAGGGCCTCCGCCGTCCGCTTCGGCACCACCCTGGCGCCCTCGGTCACCCGCGTGTCGGCGACGACGCTGCGTGTGACGACCCCGGCGCACGCCGTCGGAGCCACCGACGTGCGCATCACGACGCCGGGCGGCACCACGGCCGTCACCGCGTCCGACCGGTACACCTACTACGCCCCTCCCAGCGTCACCCGGCTCTCGGTCGCCGCCGGGCCCGTGCGCGGTGGGACGCTCGTCTACCTGACCGGTGCCCAGTTCACCGGCTCGACGCGGGTCGCCTTCGGCGACACGGTCGCCCAGTTCACGATCCTGTCGCCGACGAGCATCCGCGCCGTCGCCCCGGCCCACGCCGCCGGCGCCGTCAGCGTGCGGGTCTCGTCGCCCAACGGCACGTCCGCGTCGAGCTCGGCCACGACCTACTCGTACGAGCCGGTCCCGACGGTGACGGGCCTCAGCCCGCTGACCGGTCCACCTGCCGGAGGGACCGTCGTGACGCTGACCGGCACCGGCTTCGGCCTGGCGAGCTCGGTCGGCTTCGGCACCACCACGACGACGTCCATCGTGCGCGTGTCCTCGACGACGCTGCGCGTCACGGCGCCGGCGCACGCGTCGGGTCCGGTCGACGTCCGCGTCACGACCCCGGGCGGGGTCTCCCCCGTGAGTACGACGGCGCGGTACGTGTACGGCGCACCCCCGGTCGTCAGCGGGCTCTCGGCCTCCGCCGGCCCGCTGACCGGCGGCACCGTGGTGACCCTCACCGGCTCGCACCTGGCGGAGGTCCGCGAGGTCCGCTTCGGCACGACCGTGGCCACCGGCCTCGTGCGGGTGTCGGACACCACGCTGCGCGTCACGGCCCCGCCCCACGCCGAGGGCGTCGTCCCGGTGCGGGCCACGAACGTCAACGGGACGAGTCCGGACAGCACCAGCACCGCCTTCACGTACGTGGGTGTGCCGGGGATCAGCGCCCTGTCCGTCCCGGCCGGTCCGTTGGCGGGCGGCGTCCCCGTGACGATCACGGGCACCCGACTCGGACTGGGCTCGGCCGTCGACTTCGGCGGCGTGCGGGCGACCGGGCTCGTCCGCCTCTCCGCCACCTCGCTTCGCGTCACCGCCCCCGGCCACGTCGCCGGCACGGTCGACGTGCGCGTCACGACCCCCGGCGGCACCTCGCCCGTCGTCGCCGCCGCCCGCTTCACCTACCAGCCGGTCCCGACCGTCGGCTCGGTGGCGCCCACCCTGGCCCCGACCAAGGGCGGCACCGTCGTCACCCTCACCGGCACCGGCTACGACCGTGTCAGCGCCGTGACCTTCGGGGGCGTCCCCGCGACCGTCGTCTCACGGGTCTCCGCGACCCAGCTGCGGGTCACGCTGCCGGCCCACGCGGAGGCAGACGTCGACGTGCGGGTGACCACCCCGGGTGGCACGTCGCCGGTCGTCCCGGCCGGACGCTTCGCCTTCCAGGACGTGCCCGTCATCTCGTCGGTGTCCCCCGCCTCGGGCGCGCTGGCCGGCGGCAACGTCGTGACCCTGCGCGGCACGTCGTTCACCGTCGTCACCGGCGTGTGGATCAACGGTGTCCCGGCCACCTCGGTCACCCGCGTCTCGGCCACGCAGCTGACCGCCGTCGTCCCCGCCCGGATGGCGACCGGACCGGTGCCGGTGCGAGTCACCACCCGCGCCGGCACGGTCACCCGCGCCTCCGCGTACACCTACGTGGCGGGGTCGACGCTCGCGTCCGGGCAGGTGCTCCTCGCCGGCACGGCGCTCCGCTCCCCCAACGGCGTCTACCAGGCCAGCATGCAGACGGACGGCAACCTCGTGATCAGCTCGGGTGGTGTGCGTCGCTGGGCCACCGGCACGACCGGGGCCGGCAACCGCCTCTTCGTCCGGTCGGACGGCCAGCTGGCGATCATGCGCGCCGACAGCACGCTGGCCTGGACGAGCGGGACGAACGGCTGGACCGGGTCGGTCGCCACCCTGACCGACGACGGGCTCCTCCAGCTTCGCCAGGGCGCGACACCGGTCTGGGACCACCGCGGCATCCGTTACGACCGGCTGCTGTCCAACCAGCTGCTGAGTTCCGGCGAGTCGGTCGTCTCGACGGGCAAGGCCTGGTCGCTGACCATGCGCACCGACGGCAACCTCGTGCTCTCCTCGTCCCAGGGCATCCGCAGGTGGGCGTCGTTCACGTCGGGCGCCGGCAGCAGCGCCGCCATGCAGACCGACGGCAACCTCGTGGTCCGCGACGCCCGCGGCGTGGTGCAGTGGTCGACGAACACGACCGGCTCCGGCTCGTTCCTGCGGGTCCTCGACACCGGTAACGCCGCCGTCTACCGGTCCTCGACCCTGACGTGGGCCGTGACCGGCGGTCCGGCGCCCCAGGGCTGGGCGTGCTACTCGCGTGCGACGCAGGACTGCATCAGCCGGTTCGGCTACTACGGCCAGCGGGCCTGGAGCTACCCGGTGGACGCCTGGGGCAACAACTGCACGAACTTCTCGGCCTACCGCCTGTCGGTCAACGGCGTCCCGAACCCCGGCAACCTGGGCAACGCCGAGAGCTGGGACGACAACGCCCGCGCCAAGGGGTTCGCCGTGGACCAGTCGCCCCGGGTCGGTGACATCGCGCAGTGGAACTCCAACCACGTCGCCTACGTCGACTGGGTCAGCTCCGACGGCAACACGGTCGCGATCTCCGAGAGTGGCTACGGCGGCACGGTGCTCGGGAAGACGTACACCTCGATGAGCGGACGTCGGATCCTGACGCGCGGCAGCTACTCCTGGCCGTCGAACTTCATCCACTTCCGCTGACGGCGCCGGCCCGGGCGACCGGGCCG
>NZ_BAAANB010000002.1:33925-84281 GCF_039529575.1 Terrabacter terrae | reverse complement strand
CGCCGGGCTCAGCCCCAGTAGTCGTCCATCGCCTCGGCGCCGGCCTCGCTGTCGTCGAGACCCGTTGGGGTACGCCGCTCGGTGACGGTGAGGCGACCCCGGTAGAAGAGCATGGGGCGGCCCGACTCGCCGTCCTCGAGGTCGAGCACGCGCCCGACGACGACGTCGTGGTCACCCGCGACGTGCACCTGCTCCACCGAGCAGTGCACGCGCATCAGCACGCCGGGCAGGCTCGGGCCACCGTGCTCCGAGCGAACCCACTCCAGGCCCTCGAAGCGCGCGCCGTCGGACGAGCCGAACCGCGCGATCAGCTCACGCTGGTCGTGGCGCAGGACGTTGACGGTGAACCGGCCCTGCTCGCGCATGCGTGGCCAGGACCGGCCACGGTGGTCGGCGCAGAAGAGCACGAGCGGCGGGTGCAGCGACACCGACGCGAAGGACTGGCAGGCGAAACCCACCGGGGCGCCGTCCGCGGCGAAGCCGGTCACGACCGTCACTCCGGTGGCGAAGTGGCCGAGCGCGTGCCGCATCCGCGCCGGCGTCGGCTGGCCGGTCATCCGAGACCCTCACCGTGGTCGGGCTCCCGTGCCTCGCCGAAGGCCTGGACGAGCGCTGCCAGCCGCGAGGCCTCACGGTCGGCCACCGGGCCGTCGGCCTTCTGGATGGCCATGACGGCGACGGTGTCGCCGTCCTCGAGGTCGAGGCTCACCCACGGCTCGCCACCGCCGAACTGCACGCGGACGATCTCTGGCCACTGCAGCGTCCGGGTCAGCACCAGGTTGCGCACCACGAGGCCGGCACGGCTCGGCACCGCGACGATCGAGGCGTAGCGCCAGGCGATGAAGGCGATGAGCACGCCGAGACCGAAGAACATCAGCCCGTCCCCGGGGCCCCAACCCGAGTCGCCCTGGCTGGACAGGACCACGGCGATGGCGCCGAAGACGACGAGCGCGGCCCACATGGCGCCCAGGGCGACGGCTCGGCCGCGCCTCGAGCGGAAGGGCGCCAGGGCGTCGGGGGCCGGCTGCGCCCCCGGCTGCGGTGCAGGTCTGCGGCTCACCGGGTCACGCCCGTCGCCGCACGGTCATGGCCGAGCCCCGCGGTCACAGCCGGCAGGCCGCGATGTCGGTCACCAGGATAGCCCGGGCGCCGAGGTCGTAGAGCTCGTCCATGAGCCGGTTGCGCCCGATCCGCGGCACCATGGCGCGCACGGCCACCCACGAGTCGTCCTGCATCGGGGAGACCGTCGGCGACTCGAGTCCGGGCGTCAGCTCGCACGCCTTGTCCACGAGGTCCTTGGGGCAGTCGTAGTCGAGCATGACGTACGTCCGCGCCGTGATGACACCGGCGATGCGGCGCTGGAGCACCTCGATGGCCTGGTCCTCCCCCGGGCGGTCGCCGCGGATGAGCACCGCCTCCGAGCACAGGATCGGCTCGCCGAAGACCTCGAGGCCCTGCTGTCGCAACGTCGTCCCGGTCTCGACCACGTCGGCGATGCAGTCCGCGACGCCGAGGGTGATCGCCGTCTCGACGGCGCCGTCGAGACGCACGACCTCCGCCGCCAGCCCACGGGAGGCGAGGTCGGCGCGCACGAGACCGGCATACGACGTCGCGACCCGCTTGCCGGCGATGTCAGCGACGGTGGCCACGAGACCGGGCCTGCCGGCATACCGGAACGTCGAGGACCCGAAGCCCAGCGACATGACCTCGACGGCGGCGGAGCCGGAGTCGAGCAGCAGGTCGCGGCCGGTGACACCGGCGTCGACGGTGCCCGAGCCGACGTAGACGGCGATGTCACGGGGGCGCAGGTAGAAGAACTCGACCTCGTTCTCGGCGTCGGTGACGACGAGCTCCTTGCTGTCACGACGGGTGCGGTAGCCCGCCTCGCGCAGCAGCTCGACGGTCGCGTCGGACAGGGAGCCCTTGTTGGGCACGGCGATTCGCAGCATGGCGGTGGAGGTCCTCAGAGGTGGGAGTAGACGTCGTCGAGCGAGATGCCCTTGGCGAGCATGAGGACCTGCAGGTGGTAGAGCAGCTGGCTGATCTCCTCGGCGGCCTCGTCGTTCGACTCGTACTCGGCGGCCATCCACACCTCGGCCGCTTCCTCGACGATCTTCTTGCCGATCGCGTGGACGCCGGCGTCGAGCTGCGCGACGGTGCCCGAACCCTCGGGCCGGGTCTGCGCCTTCTCGGCCAGCTCGGCATACAGCTGCTCAAAGCTCTTCACGGTGCCCCAGCCTACGGGCCGGCCGGACGTGCCCCCGACGGTGCTCACGACGGTGCTCACGACGGTGCTCACGACGGTGCTCACGACATGCTGGCGACACGCTCACGAGGTGGCGACGCCGCGCAGCGCGACGACGGTCGCGACGGCGGCCGACGCTGCCTCGTGGCCCTTGTCCTCGGCGGAGCCCGGCAGCCCCGCGCGGTCGAGAGCCTGGGCCTCGTCGTCGCACGTCAGCACCCCGAAACCGATCGGGGTCGCCGTGCGCACCGAGACGTCCGTGATCCCGACGGTCGCCGCCTGGCACACGTAGTCGAAGTGCGGCGTGCCGCCCCGGATGACGACGCCCAGCGCCACGAGCGCGTCGTAGCGCCCCGCGAGCGACGCGCAGGCCACGGGCAGCTCGAAGGTGCCCGGCACGCGGACGACGTCAACGGACGGCACACCGGCGTCGGCGAGACCGCGACGGGCCCCGTCGAGCAGGCCGTCCATCACCTGCTGGTGCCAGCTCGCCGCGACGACCGCGACCCGCAGCCCCGTGCCGTGGGTCGTGATGGTGGGGGCGCCGTCCCTCATGCCGTCTCCTTGCCGCCGCGGTGGTGCTCGCTCGGCACCGGGATGTCGTGACCCAGGCGCTCGCGCTTGGTCGTGAGGTACCGCTCGTTGTGCTCGCCCATCGGCGTGAGGAGCCGCTCGACCGCGACGACGTCGAGGCCGAGGGTGCGCAGGCCCGCGACCTTCTTCGGGTTGTTCGTCAGCAGGACCACCTGCGTCGCGCCGAGGTCGTGCAGGATCGCCGCGCCGGCGGCGTACTCCCTCGCGTCGACGGGGAGCCCGAGCGCCGTCTGCGCGTCGACGGTGTCGGCGCCCTCGTCCTGCTGGGCGTACGCGCGCAGCTTGTCCACGAGGCCGACTCCGCGGCCCTCGTGGCCGCCGAGGTAGACGACGACGCCGCCCTCGCGGCCGACGCGCGCCAGCGAGGCCTGCAGCTGGGGCCCGCAGTCGCAGCGCAGGGACCCGAACGCGTCGCCGGTCAGGCACTCCGAGTGCAGGCGGGTCACGACGGGACCGTGGTCGAGGCGGCCGCGCAGCCCGCGCGGGCTGACCAGGGCTACGTGTTCGTCGCCCGTGAGGGTGTCGCGGTAGCCGTGGGCGGTGAAGGTGCCGTGCACGGTCGGGATGCGAGTGGTCGCGAGCCGCTCGACGCGGTCGAGGCGCTGGCGGTGGCCGACGAGCTGCTCGATCGTGATGACCGGGAGGTCGAACTCGCGCCCGAGCGCCACCACGGCGTCGAAGCGCATCATCGTGCCGTCGTCGTGGACGAGCTCGCCGATGACGCCGACGGGCGACAGCCCCGCGAGCCGGGTGAGGTCGACGGCCGCCTCCGTGTGACCCGGGCGCGTCAGCACCCCGCCGGGGCGGGCACGCAGCGGGAGGATGTGCCCGGGCCGGATGAGGTCGGCAGGTGCGGAGTCGGGGTCGGCGAGCACCTGCGCGGTCCGGAGCCGGTCGGCAGCACTGATGCCGGTGCTGATGCCGGACGCGGCGTCGACAGACACCGTGTAGGCCGTGCGCAGCGGGTCGCGGTTCTCGGCGACCATGAGCGGCAGCTCGAGCCCGTCGGCGACCTCGCCGGGCATCGGGGCGCAGAGGTAGCCGGACGAGTGCCGGATGGTCCACGCCATCCACTCCTCGGTGCCCGTCTGCGCCGCGAGCACCAGGTCGCCCTCGTTCTCGCGGTCCTCGTCGTCGAGGACGAGGACCGGGCGGCCCGCCCGGAGTGCGTCGAACGCCTCCTCGACCGTCGAGAGCCCGCTCATGACGCGACCTCCTGTCGGTGGTTCAGCAGTCGTTCGACGTACTTGGCGATGACGTCGACCTCGAGGTTGACGACGTCACCGACTCCCTTGTGGCCCAAGGTGGTCAGGTCCAGGGTCGTCGGGATGAGGGACACCCCGAACGTGTCGTCGCCCACGTGCGCCACCGTGAGCGACACCCCGTCCACGGTGATGGAGCCCTTCTCGACCACGTATGCCGCGAGGTCGGGTGGGAGGGTGAAGTCCACCGTCTCCCAGCGGTCCCCGGGCGTGCGCGCCGTGATGGTGGCGGTGCCGTCCACGTGCCCCTGCACGACGTGGCCGCCGAACCGGCCGTCGGCGGGCATGGCGCGCTCGAGGTTGACCCGGTCACCCGGAGCAAGGGCGCCGAGGCTGCTCCGCTCGAGGGTCTCGGCCATGACGTCGACGGTGAAGCCGGTCCCGTCGTGCTCCGTGACGGTGAGGCACACGCCGTTGACGGCGATGGAGGCGCCGTGCGTGGCGTCCGAGACCACGAGCGGCCCCTCGATGCGCAGCACCGCCGAGGCGCTGCCGTGGTCGATGCCGGCGACGGTGCCGAGCTCCTCGACGATTCCGGTGAACATGGATGTCTCCCTCAGGGTCTCTCAGGCAGGTGGAGGTCGGTGGTGGCGTCGTCGCGCGCGGGGACGGCGTGGATGCGGACATCTCCCCCGACCACTGCGACGTCGACGAGTCGCAGCCGGAGGGCGTCCGCGATGGTGTGGATGCCGAGGTCGACGACCGTGGCGCGTCCGGCTCCGAGGAGCGCGGGGGCGACGTACGCGTAGACGTCGTCGACGAGCCCGGCGCGGAGGAAGGCTGCGGCCAGGGTCGGGCCTCCCTCCAGCCAGACGTCGCGAACGCCCTTGTGCCACAAACTGTCCAGAGCCTCACGCGGGTCACGCGTCACCAGCCGGACGACGGTTCCGGGACCGTCGTGCACCCGGGCTCCCTCGAGGAGGTCGCGCAGACCCATCACCACCCGGAGGGGCTGGTGCGGCGCGACCCTGCCGTCCGGCATACGTACGGTGAGCCGGGGGTCGTCCGTCAGCGCGGTGCCGGTGCCGACGAGCACGGCGTCGCGGGTGGCCCGCAGCTCGTGGACGTCGGCGCGCGCCTCCTCCCCCGTGATCCACTGGCTCGTGCCGTCCGCGGCCGCGCTCCGGCCGTCGAGCGTCGTCGCGAGCTTCCACGTCACGAGGGGACGGCCGAGGACGACGGTACGGGCCCAGCGCGCGTTGAGGGCGGCCGCCTCGTCGGCGAGCACGCCTGCGGACACCTGGACGCCGGCGGCCTGCAGCCGCTCGGCCCCGCCGGCCGCGTCGGGGTTCGGGTCGGACTGGGCGAAGACGACGCGCGCCACGCCGGCCGCGACCAGGAGGTCGGTGCACGGACCGGTGCGTCCGGTGTGGGAGCACGGCTCGAGCGTCACGTAGGCGGTGGCGCCCCGAGCCGCGGCGCCCGCCGCCCGCAGGGCCCCCACCTCGGCGTGCGGCGTACCGGCGCCGTCGTGGAACCCCTCGCCCACCACGGTGCCGCCCGCCGCGACGACGACGCAGCCGACGCGTGGGTTCGGGTCGGGCCACGGGCCGGACGCGGCGAGCCGCAGGGCCCGCCGCATCCACGTCGACGCGGACGTCTCACCCATGGATCAGCCCGGCGTTCAGCGGGACGACCCGGCGAGCTCGGGCTCGACGTCGCCCTGCTCGACCCCCCGGGAGACCTTGACCCACTGGGTGAAGCCGTAGAGGACGAAGAGGCCGTAGAAGGTGTAGAGCACGGCGGTCGGCACGTAGTCGGTGGCGAAGGCGAAGGGGACTCCGACGAGGTCGACACCGATCCAGGCCAGCCAGAACTCGTTCCAGCCGCGCGCCATCGCGTACGTCGCGACGATGGAGCCGACGAAGATCCAGGCGTCGCACCAGTAGAACCACCAGTCGGGGGTGAAGAACGGGTTCGGCGAGAGGTTCCACAGCCAGACGAAGGCCTGGTGGACGACGACGGTGCCGATGAGCCAGAACGCGACGACGGCGAGCCGCTCGCGCCCCGTCGCCCAGCGTGGCGTGATGGCCACGCCCCCGGCGTCGTTCGCGTGGTTGAGCCGGCGCACCTTCGCCCAGCGCCACCAGCCGTAGATGCTCGTGACGATGAAGAAGACCTGCCGCCCGGCCTGCCCGAAGAGCGGGATGCGCTCGTCAGCCCCGAACACCGCGCCGAGGTAGACGAAGAACAGCATGATGTTCGCGAGGATCCCGACGGGCCAGGCCGCCACCCAGCGGCGCATGCCGAGGTAGGCCGAGGCGAGCCCGATCAGGACGCCGATCAGCTCCAGCCAGTGCAGCTGGTAGGACCCGAACGGGATGGTCGCGTCGATGGCCTGTTGGAAGACGTTCTTCGTCTGGTCGGCCAGAGCTAGAGCCTGCATGTGGTGTTCGTCCTTGGTGGTTCGTCGGTTCACGGACGAACTCCGGGGTACTCCACACGCCCACGTGGTCGGGGCCGCGCCTGACGATGCCGACGGCCCAGGCCACGACGGCCTGTCTCGTGCTGCCTCCCATCCGGACTTTCACCGTCGGTCCCGGAGTTTCACCAGGTCAACCGGCCGCTGGATGCGGTCGGGTCGCGGACTGTAACCGCCGGCTCGGAATTACACCGACCCCGGAGCACGTACAGCCAGTATGCACCCGCCCGTGCGGCAGGCGCACACCGCGACGTCGTGACGGCGCCCACGCCGTGGCTGCCGTCCGTGGCGCCGCGTCAGTTCGCCCCCTCAGTGGTGGTGCCGGGCGGCCAGCGTGCGCAGCTGGTCGACCGCGTCCCCGGCGTCCTCGGCGCCGTAGACGGCCGAGCCCGCGACGAAGACGTCGGCGCCCGCGTCGGCACACTGCTCGATGGTCTGAGCGCTCACGCCCCCGTCGACCTGGACCCAGATCTCGCCGCCGTGCCGGCGGACGGCCTCGCGCACCTGCCGCACCTTGGCCATCTGGTCGGCCATGAACGACTGCCCGCCGAAGCCCGGCTCGACGGTCATGACCAGCACCATGTCGAGGTCTTTCAGCAGCTCCTCGTAGGGGGCGAAGTCGGTGCCGGGCTTGAGCGCCATCGCGGCGCGCGCCCCGGCCGCGCGCAGCGTCCGGGCGAGGGCGCGCGGGTCGCGGGCGGCCTCCACGTGGAAGGTGACGGACTGGCAGCCGGCCTCCGCGTAGCCGGGCGCCCACCGGTCGGGGTCCTCGATCATGAGGTGCGCGTCGATCGGGACCGGGCTGACCTTCAGCAGGGCCTCGACGACGGGCAGGCCGAGCGTCAGGTTGGGCACGAAGTGGGCGTCCATGACGTCGACGTGGGCCCAGTCCGCGTTGGCGATGCGGCCGAGCTCGGCCGCGAGGTTGGCGAAGTCGGCGGACAGGATGCTCGGTGAGATCTGCACGCGCACAGCCTAGGGGCGGTGATCTCCGAGCCGACCGCCCCCATCGAGGTCGTGCCTGTCGTATGCCGTCGCGGGGGTCCTGCTCGCCCGCGCCCTTCCGGGACGGCGGGTTCGAGGAGTCGTCAGCGCTTGCGCAGGAGGGCGAAGAACATGGCGTCGGTGCCGTGCAGGTGTGGCCACAGCTGGACGAACGGGCCATCCCCAAGACCGGGCAGCTGCTGCCCGGACGGGTCGACGAAGAGGGGACGGGCATCCACGAGCTCGACGTCGTCGCGGTTCCTGAGGGCGTCGGTGACGACGAAGCGGGTCTCGTTGAGGTGCGGGCTGCAGGTGGCGTAGCCGACCAGGCCGCCCGGTGCGGTCGCGTCGATGCCGGAGGCGAGCAGCTCGCGCTGCAGTCCGGCGAGAGCCGCGACGTCGCCCGCGGTGCGCCGCCACCGCGCCTCGGGCCGCCGGCGCAGGGCGCCGAGGCCGGTGCACGGCGCGTCGATGAGGACGCGGCTGAAGCCTGCCGGCTCGACCTCGCCGAGGTCGCGCCCGTCGCCGTGTCGCACCTTGAGGCTCACGTCACGCTCGCGGGCCTCGGCGCGCGCGGCAGCCAGCGTCTGCCATACCAGGTCCGCACGGTGTTCGCTGATCTCGTTGGCCACGAACGGGATCCGTCGCTGGATGGCGAGGGCCGCGAGCAGTCCGGCCTTGCCGCCGGGACCTGCGCAGAGGTCGAGCCAGCGCTCGTGCGCGGTTGCGTCCCCCTCGACGTCGGCGGCGGTCAGCGCGAGGACGAGCAGCTGCGAGCCCTCGTCCTGCACCGCTGCGCGCCCCTCGCGTACGGCGGCGATCGCGCCGGGGTCGCCTTCCGGGAGGGTGGCACCCACCGGACTGAGGCCTGAACGGTCGGCGCCCGCGTCCACGAGCTCGTCGACGGAGGCGAGGCCCGGACGCGCGGCGAGCGACACCTTCGCGGGCGCGTTGTCGCTCTCGAGGAGGGCGGTCAGCGAACCCTCCACTGCGTCGGGCTGCGCGGTGCCGTGCCCGATGAGCGCGGCCCGCAGCGCCTTGGCGATCCACAGCGGGTGGGAGGTGCGCAGCGCGAGGCGTTCGACGGGGCCGGAGACGCCCTCGCTGACGAGGTCGACCCACTCGTCCGGCTCTCGCTCGCTGATGCGGCGCAGGACGGCGTTGACGAAGCCGGCCGCACCGGCACCGTTGACCTGCCGGGCCAGGGCGACCGTCTCGTCGACCGCGGCGTGGGTCGGCACGCGCATGCCGAGCAGCTGGTGGGCGCCGAGCCGCAGCGTGTCGAGCACGTTCGAGTCGATCTTGTCCACGGGGCGGCCGGCGGCTAAGGCGATGATGGCGTCGTAGAGGCCCGACAGGCGCGTCGCGCCGTAGACGAGCTCGGTGGCGAAACCCGCGTCGCGCCCACGGATACCCTTCTCGCGCAACAGCTTCGGCAGGGCGAGGTTGGCGTAGGCGCCGTCGGCGACCTCGCGCATCGCCGTGTAGGCGGCCAGCCGTGGGGCGTCGGTGCGTCGGGCCCGTTCAGAAGGTCGCTGCTCCGAGCGGTGGCGGGCCGAGCGCTCGCGCGCCGGCGGCCGCTGCCGCTCGCCGCGCCGCCCGTCGCCGCGGCCGCCCTCTCCACCCGACCGGCGGCCCGGAGCTCCTCCGTCGCCCCTCTGGTCACTCATCGCCGAGCCCCTCTCCCTCCTTGACCCGCGTCCCACGGGCCCAGTCGGCTGCTGACATCGGCTTCTTCCCGTGCGCCTGCACCGTGCCGAGCCGGACGGGCCCGGTGCCGGTGCCGACGAACACGGCCTTCTTGGTGACCAGCAGCCGGCCGGCCACCAACGGGTGCCCGACCGGGAGCTCCTCGCCCGCGACGACGCCCACGGGCGACACCTTGAGCCGCTCCCCACGGAACGTCGTCCAGGCGCCGGGCGCGGGGGTGCATCCCCGGACGAGCCGGTCGACGGCGGACGCCGGCCGCGTCCAGACGATGCGTGCGTCCTCCACCTCGATCTTGGGCGCCGACGAGACCCCGTCCGACGGCTGGGGCACGGCGACCAGGTCGCCCGACTCGAGCCCGTCCAGCGTCGCGACGAGCAGGTCCGCGCCGGCTGTCGACAGCCGGCCGAGCAGGTCACCGGCGGTGTCCGTCGGCCGGATGCGCTCGGTCATCACCCCGAGCACGGGCCCCGTGTCGAGCCCGCGCTCGATGACGAAGGTGGAGGCGCCCGTCATCTCGTCACCGGCCATGATGGCGTGCTGCACGGGGGCGGCACCGCGCCAGGCGGGGAGGAGGGAGAAGTGCAGGTTGATCCACCCGAGGCGCGGGATGGTCAGGGCCACGGGCGGGATGAGGTTGCCGTAGGCGACCACCGGGCAGGCGTCGGGGGCGAGAGCGCCCAGGGCGTCGAGGAAGTCGGGGTCCTTGACTCTCGTCGGGGTCAGCACCGGGACGCCCAGCTCCTCGGCACGACGGCGCACCGGTGAGGGCTCCAGGCGTCGGCCCCGGCCCGCAGGGGCGTCCGGGCGGGTGACCACGCCGACGAGCTCGTGGCTCGAGGCCGCGACGGCCTCGAGGCTCGGCACCGCCGCCTCCGGGGTGCCGGCGAAGACGACTCTCACGTCACATCGCCCGGCCGAAGGTCGAGTGCGGGCTGATCCGCACCTCCGGCGGGTTGTCCGCGAACCACTCGGCCTCGCGGATGGCGCGCATCGCCTCACGGCGCGCCTGCGTGTCGAGCCGGTCGACGAAGAGCACTCCGTCGAGGTGGTCGGTCTCGTGCTGGACGCACCGGGCGAGCAGCGCCGTGCCCTCGAGCACGACGGGCTCGCCGTGCATGTTCTGCCCCTTCGCCACCACGGACAGGGCGCGCCTGGTGTCGAAGGCGAGACCGGGGATCGACAGGCAGCCCTCGGGGCCCCCCTGCTCGTCGTCCGACAGGTCGAGCACCGGGTTGACGAGGTGGCCCAGCACACCGTCGACCCAGTACGTGAAGACGCGCAGGCCCACCCCGATCTGCGGCGCTGCCAGGCCGACGCCGGGCGCGTCCAGCATGGTGTCCTCGAGATCCTTGACGAGCACGCGCAGCTGCTTGTCGAAGTCGGTCACCTCGGCTGCGGCGGTGCGCAGGACCGGGTCACCGAAGAGTCGGATGTCCTTGATCGACACTGGTCTCCAGGGATGGGGAAGGCGGTGGGGGCGCCGCCAGTCTAGGACCGTGCCGCCTCGTCGGCCTCGACGGCGACCGGGATCACCCTCGCGCCCCCGGTCGCGCGGCCGCTCGTCTCCCGTTCGTCGCTGCTGCGTCGCAGGTCGCGCACCGACCGGGACAGCAGCGCGGAGAGTGAGATGACGACGTAGACGGCGGCGCTGACGAGCATCAGCGTCTCGGTGTCGGCGACCGTGGCCAGCCACCCGTAGACGAAGGTGCCGATCGGGATGGCGACGAACGAGCCGAGCGCGTCGTAGCTCGAGACCCGCGAGAGCACGGTGACCGGCACGTGCTCGTGCAGGGCGGTGCTCCAGCCGACGCCGAAGACCTCGACCGCCGCCCCGGCGAGGAAGAACGCCACGGCCACCGGCACGAGGGCGGGCGCGGCGCCGAGCAGCACCATCGGCACGGCGAGGACGCAGATGGCGAGCATCCCGGCGCGCAAGGGGTGACGGAGCCGGAGCCGCAGCATCAGCAGCGTCATCAGCACGGTGCCGACGGCCTCGGCGCTGAGGACCACTCCCCACCCCGCCTCGCCGATGGACGGGCTCGACGTCGCGACCAGCGGGCCGAGCACACCGATGACGCCGGAGTGGATGGCGTTCGTCAGACCGAAGGCGAGGACGACGACCCACAGCCACTCGCGGCGGGTGAACTCGCCCCACCCCTCCCTCAGCTCACGCACCATCGAGTGCCGAGGGGCGTTCGCCTCGGAGGTACGGCGCTGCAGACCGACCCGGGCCAGGCACACGATCGCCACGGCATACGTCAGCGCGTCGACGGCGAGCGCCCACCCGGGACCGACGCCGACGACGAGCAGGCCGGCGACGGCGGGGCCGACGACGGCGAGTCCGCTGCGGCTGAACGAGAGCAGAGCGTTGGCCTGCTGGAGGCGTCCCCGGTCGACGACGAGCGGGACGATCCCCATCATCGCGGGCATCGTGAAGGCCGACACGGCGCCGTTGACGCCCTCGAGAACGGTCAGCTGCGTCAACGTCGCGTGCCCGCCGATGATGAGGAGCGCCGCCGACGCCTGCGTCAGGCACGTGAGCACGTGCGAGACCTGCAGCACGACGATGCGGGAGAACCGGTCGGCGACGACGCCGCCCACCAGGAGGAACACGACCATCGTGAGCGTCCGCACCCCGAGCACCTGCGCGAGGGCGCCGGCCGACTGGTCGATGTGAAGGACCGCGAAGGCGAGCGCCACCGGGACCATGACGGAGCCGGCCGTCGAGACGGTGCGCGCCGTGAAGTACCACGCGAACCGGCGGTCCGACAGTGCGCCGAGCGACTCCTTGACCTTCACCGGGCGCCACCGTTCTCGTTGCTCATGCGGAACGCCGCGACGGACAGGCTGGCGCGGACGGTGCCCTCCGTACGCGGTGGGCGGGCGCTCGCATGGAGCAGCCGGCTCGCCTCGGTGACGAGGTCGAGGACCCGCTCCCAGACCGGCGGCTCGACCCACAGCTCGGCGTCGGTGAGCTGCGACCTCTGCCCGCGCTCGCGCTCGGCCAACCGGCGAGGGATGGCGTCGGCGAGCACGCGTGCGTAGGCGAGCCTCTCGTCCTCGCTGGCCGGCGGGCTGCCCTGGGGCCGTTCGGCGTCCCAGCGGTGCCGGTACTTCTTGGCCCGCCCTCCGCGTACGCTCTCCTCCCCCGCCACCTCGAGCAGCCCCGCGGCGTGCAGCAGCCGAAGGTGGTAGCTCGCGTTCGCCTGGGTGACGTCGAGCTCGCGCGCGACCTCGGCGGCGCTCAGCTCGGCGCCCGTCAGCAGCGAGAGCATCTGCAGCCGCAGCGGGTGCGCCGTGGCCCGCAGCCCGCTGATGCGGTCATCCTCCAAAGACATGCTTGGGAGTATGCCGCGTCGCGGGAACGACCGTCAAGCGACCCTTTGACGGTCGTCCACTGACGTGCCCCGGCGCCGGCTGCGCGGCATGCCGCACCGGAGGGTGACAGGCTGGGCCCCGTGGAGCTCTCCCAGCAGCGCGTCCCCGGCTGTCCGAAGCGGATGGTCCACGGCCCGTGCGGCGGCGTCCGCGACGACGGGAGCTGCGAGATGCTCCCGACGCCGTGCGTCTTCGATGAGCTGAACGGTCTCCCGGTCGCCACGGTGGGCGGTTCGGATGCCGGGGTCGGCGAGCGGCCCGTGGAGCCGCCTCGCTCCGCCTGGCGGCCGCCCACGGTCCTGACCGACCTCAGCGTGCCCCCGGGGGATGCGGCCACCCTGCAGTCAACCGCGCGGCTGCTCGCCGGGAGCTGCGACGCCGTGCTGGTGGGCGACCACCAGGACCGCGTCGACTTCCCGCCCAGCACTCTCGCCCGGCTCATCGCGGATGCCGGCGCGGAGCCGTGGGTGACGTTGGCCTGTCGGGACCGCAACCGGATCGCCCTCGAGCAGGAGCTGCGTGCCCTCGCCCTGGACGGGCTCGCCACGGTGCTGTGCGTCACCGGGGACGGCCGCGCCTACGACGTGCGCCCCGACGTGACGCAGGCCTTCGACCTCGACGGGACGCGGCTGGCTGCCCTCGCCGCCTCGCTCGGGCTTCCCGTCGCGGTGGCGGAGACGCCGACCGCCCGACCGGTGGCGCTGCGCCCCCGGCGGCTGGTGCACAAGCAGGAGGCCGGCGCCCGGGTGGGAGCCCTGAACCACGTGCCCGGGCCGGCGCAGCTCGCGGAGTTCCTCGACGCGGCGCGCGCGGCGGGGCTGCGGATGCCGGTGATCGCCTCGGTCGTCGTGTTCACCGACCAGCGGTCGGCGGACGCGCTGGCCGCCCTGCCGGGTCTGGAGATCGCGGCGGAGCGCCGGGAGCGCGTGCTGACGGCAGACGACCCGGTCGAGGCCGGCATCGCCGCGGCGGTGGACGAGGCGAACCTGCTGCTGGGTATGCACGGCGTGGCCGGGGTGAACCTCTCCGGCCTCGCCTCGGCCGACGGCGTGCAGGCTGCTGCCGAGATCCAGGCCGAGATCGGACGCCGTGTCCGGGAAGCGCGAGGAGTACGACCGTGAGCAGCTCGACCCACCCCGCGGATCCGACGGACTCCACGGACGACATGGACTCCATGGACTCCATGGACTCCATGGACTCCATGGACTCCATGGATGCCGAGTTCGACACGGTCGCGGCGTGGACCGCCGACGTGGTCGCCGGGCTCGATCCCGACGAGCGCATCCCGGCGGCCTGCCGGGGCAGCGGCAGCCCCGGCGCCCTGCACTGGCTGCTCGACCAGGTGGCGCCCGATCTGGACGAGACCTTCCTCGACTGCGGCGCCGGCATCGGCGGACCAGCCGCTTTCGCGGCGCGGGAGACGGGCGTACGCCCGGTCCTCACGGAGCCGGCGCCGGGAGCGTGCCGAGCCGCGCGCTCCCTGTTCGGCCTGCCGGCGCTGCAGGCGGGCACCCAGCTGCCGATCGCGACGGGCGCCATCGGAGCCGGCTGGAGCCTGGGGGTGCTGTGCACGGTGGACGACCAGCCGGCCTACCTCGCGGAGCTGCGGCGGGTGCTGCGCCCGGCCTCGCGCTTCGGACTGGTCGTCTACTGCGCGGCCCGTCCCGGGGCACTTCGTCTCGAGCAGCCGGAGGGCAACGACTTCCCCACCGTCGAGGCTCTGGAGGCCATGCTCGACGGGGCGTCGCTGCGGGTGCTGACCAGCGGCTGGACCGACCACTTCGCCGCGTTCCCCGCCGACTGGGAAGAGGTCACGGGCAAGGTGCAGGCCGAGCTCGAGCGTCGCCACGGGGACGACCCGCGCTGGCAGGTGGCCGAGGAGCAGTCCAGCCGGATGGGCTCGCTGCTCTCGGCCGGTGAGGTGCGCGGGCGCATGCTCGTGGTGGCAGCGGCCTGATCCGCCGTCCCCGTCGGCACCGGGGGTGGCTGCCAGTCGGCGCGGGCACGTCGCGTCGAACCGGCGGCTGACGCTTCCCGGGGGTCTGGAAGGATCGGCTCTCGTGCACTCACCCACCGCTGCAGGCTGGTCCCGGGTGCTGCCGCAGCTTGGTGCGGGCCGGCTCAGGACCGGTCTGCGTGACGCCCGCGACCGGCTGGTGGCCTCCGACCCGGGACTCGGACGGCTCCGGCAGGCGCTCAGGGCGGTGCTCGCCGTCGGCACGACGGTGCTCGTGGAGTCCGTGTACGCCCGCGCGCTCGGTCTCCCCGTCACCATGGCGGTGCTGCTGGGGGCGATCGTGGCCATGCTCGTATCCACCCTGGTCAGCGAACCTTCCCGCACGGCGACGCTCGGCACCATGGCCGGCGTGCCCGTCGCCGCCTCGGTGGGAGTGACGCTGGGCGTCGTGACGTCCACCCGGCACGTGCTCGGCCTGGTCACGTTCGTCGTCGTGTCCTTCGTCGCGGTGTGGGTGCGCCGATTCGGGCCGCGCTGGTTCACCTACGGCTTCCTCACCTGGCAGGGCTTCTTCTTCGCCCTCTTCCTTCACCCGCCGCCGACCGCCCTGCCGTTCCTGCTCTCCGCCGTCGTCGTCGCGGCCGCGTGGGTGGCGCTGCTGCTGGTGACGGTCCTGCGGGGCAACCCGCGCGTGCGTCTGCGGCGCACCGTCGAGGCGCTCCGCGCCCGGGCCCGTGCCGGGATCGCGGCGATGATCGACGTCCTCGACGAGCCCGAAGCGGCCGGGCCCCAGCGCCGGCTGCGCACGCAGCTGGTGCAGCTCTCGGAGATCGCCCTGCTCATGGACGGCCAGCTCGCAGACCCGCGCGCCGTCCCCGCCGGTCTGCGGCGCGGGCAGGTGCGCCGCTGGGCCGTCGACATCGAGATCGCCATGGATGAGGCGGCCGCCGCGGTGGTGGACCTCGCGCGCCACAAGGACCAGCTGCCCGCCGGACAGCTCAGCGAGATTGTCCGCCTGCTCCAGTCGCTCGGATGGGGCGCCGGCGAGCAGGCGCGGCACCGGGTCGACACCCTCGGGCTGCCAGGTCCCTCGCAGGTGCCGGCGCTTCGCCGGCTCACGTGGGCAGCCTCGGACCTGCTGCGGCTGGTGGAGCAGTGGGACACCGGACTGCTGGACGACCCGACGACCACCCGCGCGGATGAGGACCCTCTCGACGCGGCCGACGGCGACGCCGACTTCGAGCCGGTCGTCACCTTGTTCGCCGGCAACCTGCCGGGGTCGGCAGCGGTCGCCTCGAACCTGTTCGAGGACACGGGCGACCGGGCACGGTGGTCGTTCGCCCGTCTGGAGCTGACGACGCGCCAGGCGGTGCAGGCGGCCCTCGCGGCTGCGCTCGCCATTCTCGTCGGCGAGCTCATCTCCGCCCAGCGGTACTACTGGGCGGTCATCGCCGCCTTCATCGCCTTCACCGGCGCGTCCAACGCCGGTGAGACCTTCCGCCGCAGCATCGCCCGGGTGGCGGGGACCATGGCGGGACTGGTCGGGGCGATCGCCCTGGCGCACGTGACGACGGGTCATCCCATCGCGGTCCTGACCGCGTTGTTCGCCTGCATCTTCCTGGCGTTCTACGTGCAACGGCTGTCGTACGCCGCCATGATCTTCTTCATCACCCTGCTCCTGGGGCAGATGTACACGTTGCTGAACACCTTCACCGACGCCGTGCTCGTCCTCCGCCTGGAGGAGACCGCCGCGGGTGCGGCCATCGGGGTCGCCGTCTCGATCCTGGTCCTGCCGACGGGTACGCGCGCCACCGCACGGGCGGCCCGCTCCGGCTTCCTCGTGCAGCTGGCCGACCTGCTGGACGGATGCGCCGACCACCTGCGAGCCGACCGGAGCAGCGACCTCCTGGCGCAGGCCGTCGCCCTCGACGCGTGGGGACGGCAGGTCGTGAACACCTACCGCGCCGTCGCCCGCGGCGGACTGGTCGGTGTCGACCGGGGACGGCTGCGCCACCGGCTCAGTGTCCTCGGTGCCTGCGGCGGGCACGCGCGGGCGCTCGCCGTCGTGGTGACCGAGTCCGCAATCGCCTCCCCCGCGCTGGCGACCGCCTGCTGCGACCTCGCGGCGCAGGCCCGCAGCCTCGCCGAGCTCGGCGCGCTGCCCGCGCCCTCGGAGCTCGGTGCCGCTGTGGCCGAAGCCCGAGAGCGCGTCACGACGCTGGTGGCCGCTCTTGCGGACGAGAGCTCGGGAACCGGACCGGCCAGCATCGAGATCGGCCGCGTGGCAGACGCTCTCACGTTGCTGGCCACTCCGTGAGTCGCCTCGTCCGCAGCACGGTGCGTCGCTGAGGTCACCGCCACGGCTGACCGAAGACCGAGGTCGTCAGCTCGAGACGGGCGGGGCCCAGTGCGGGCGCGGTACCAGACAGAACGGGTGCCCGGCGGGGTCGGCGAACACGGTGTCATCCAGCCGGCGTGCGCCGAGCGCGAGCACCAGTGGCGTTGCCGCCTCGACGTCATCGACCATGACGTCGAGATGCACCTGCTGTGGCACGTCGGGACCGGGCCACGTCGGTGGCCGGTGGTCCGGTGCCAGCTGGAAGGCAAGCCCCGAGGACTGGTCGCTGTCGGACACCACGACCCAGTCCGGGCTGTCGTAGGTGATCGGCTGCCCGAGCAGTGCCGCGTAGAACTGCGCCAGGGCGCGCGGGTGGGGGCAGTCGATGACGGTGTGGTGCCTGCGTCCGATCACGCTCACGATCCTGCCGACGTCACGTGTCGTGCGCGAGATGACCCGCACCGACCTCGCGGTTGAAGGCGTCCAGGTGCTCCTTGGACTCCCACACCTCGGTGAGGTCGAAGCCTCGGTCGGTGGGATAGGCGACGTGGACGAGCAGGCCATCGCCGCCGCCTTCCTCGGCGAGCACCTGCAGAACCGCCTGGTGCATGGCCAGGTACGCCTCGATCGGTGCAGGGAAGTGGAGCGTGTATCCGTACATCGCCAGCCTCCATCTCGACCCTTCGATGGGAGGGCAGCGGCAGGACGTTTGTCAAGGACGTGGGCTCGCAAGAGGACGTCTCGGGCCGCCGGCGCTCAGAGGGTGCGCACCCACTCGTGGGTCGGGTCGAACTGCGCGACGGCGTCTCGGAGCCATCGCCTGGCCCGCGCGTCGAGCCGCGGGAGGCTGACGTCCACGTCCCGTCGGTCCTTGTCCCTGGCCTGCGCGGCCTTGAACATCAAGGTGACCTCAGGTCGGGCGTAGCGAAGCCCGTCCGGCGCGACCCAGGTGACGTCCTCGAGGTCCTCGGTGTGCGCGAGGTTCCTCTTGTTGCTCCAGCGGCCGTCGCTCTCAGGTGTGAAGGGCACGTCGAGGACCCAGGGCGACCGTGCATCCCGGCGGACCCACACCTGGCTGTCGGGTCGAACATCGGTGAAGCGGTGGTCGAAGGGCCGGAACCAGCTGTCGTCGACGTTCCACGGCGTCCAGCGGTCGCCGAGGAAGAGCCGAAAGGCCTCCGCGTCGCCGGACAGGATCGAGATGTCCATGTCCTCGTGCTCGCGGCCGACGCCCGTGAACGCCTCGAGACTCCACCCTCCGACGATCCACCAGGGCCGGTCGAAGCCGTCCATGAAGGCTGCGACCGAGGAGGGGTCCAGCGGGTCCCAGCCGCCGTACCAGCGCAGGAAGTCCTCGGGTCCGAGGGCACGAATGGCGGGTGGCTCTGCTGCGGGCGGTCTCGGCGGCACGGTCACGCACAGTACCGCTGGGCGCGAGATCCACGTCGGCATGCTCCGGACGACGGCCTCTCGGCAGCGTCCCGGCGCTACCCCTCGCGTTCGACGTCGAAGGTGAAGCCCTGTGCCCGCAACCTTTCCACGAGGACCTCGCCCAGCGCCGTGGCCGGCGTGCACACCCCGACACGCTGGGGGACCCGGTCGTCCAGCGCCAGGGCCAGGACCGTCTGGCCGAGCATCACTGCCGTGCCGCCGTAGCCGGGGTCGTAGTCGGCGCCGACGCGCGTGCGGTAGCGGGCTCCGGTCGTCGTGGTGGCGTGGATCTCCATGCGGAAGCGGCCGGCTGCCCGGCTCTCCGGGCTCGGTCCCTCCCCCGGCGCCGGCAGGAACCGGTCGAGGAGCGCACGGGTCGGCGAGAACGACAGGCCGGCCACGGCGCCGCCGAGACCCACCGCCATACCGGCGGCCATCACCGGCGACATGGGTCCGGAGCCGAAGTCGGTCGCCTCCCGGTAGCGCAGCCCGCGACCGTAGGACCAGTCGGAGAGGGTGTTCGACAGTCGCACGATGCGGGTGTTGAAGGAGGCCATGACGAAGGGCCCGGTCCACCGCCCGGTGCCGGCGTCGCGGTCGACGGGGACGAGGCGACGCAGCCGGCCCAGCACGCCGTCGGCGCCGCGGCGCCGACCGGAGGACGGCTCCTCGGCACGCCGGGGGCTGAGGCCGTACGCGTCACTGACCACTCGGCGTGCCGCGGGGTCGGAGCGCATCGTGATCGCCTGCTGCCGCATCGAGTCCACCGTGCCGCCGGAGAGGCCGCCCTTCATGGACCGGACGAGGAGCGTGGTGTCGGCCAGGGTGCCCTCACCGTCGGCCGCGGCACGCCGGGCGGTCACGAGGACGCCGAGGTCGGACGGGATGGAGTCGAAGCCGCAGGCGTGCACGATGGCGGCTCCGCTCTCGCGCGCGCGGTCGTCGAGCTCGTCGAGCGACCAGCGCACGAAGAGCACCTCGCCCGTCAGGTCGGCGTAGTGGGTGCCCGCCTCGGCGCAGACTCGGGCAACCTCCGTGCCGTATGCCGTGTAGGGCCCCACCGTGGTCGCGAGCACCCGGGTGCGCCCGGCGAGTGCACGCAGCCCCACCGCGTCGGAGGCGTCCACCGTCACCAGCTCCCACGCGGACGCCGCCGAGCCGAGCTCGATGCGCAGGGCCTCCAGCCGCTCACGGGACCGGCCGGCGAGAGCGACCCCCAGCCCCGGACCGGCGTTGCGAGCCAGGTGCGACGCGGTGAGGGCACCGACGAAGCCGGTGGCGCCGTAGAGGACGATGTCGAGCTCGCGTTCGGGCATGCCGTCACTCTGTCACGACGGCACGCCCACGCAGGCGCCGTCAGAAGGTGTCGAGCGGGTCGACCCGCACCGTGATGATGTCGGCCTCCTTGCGCGCGGACCGGAACGCCTTGAGGGCCAACAGCGCCCGGGTCAGAGCTGCCGTCTCGCCGAGGGGCACGCGTACGAGCGCGTGGTGGTCGGCCGGGGCGCGGTCGGGGTCGGCGTCGACGGCGGCCCGGCGCAGCGCGGCGGCCGCCGGCGAGAGCCGCACGGGTCCCAGCACCTGTGCCGAGGCCGGCAGGTCGGCCTGCTCGAGCGCCTCCTCGAGGGGCCGGCGGCCGCCGGTCAGCTGGGCCATCCGGACGGCCGGCGGCAGGCCGAGCTCGCGCCGCTCCTCGAGCTCGCGCGCGGCCAGCCAGGCGGGGTCCCAGCGCACGAGGGCCTCGACCGGGGGCAGCGCGACGGCTTCGGGCGCACCGCTGAGGACGACCGCCCGCCCCTGCCGGGCGAGGGCGGCCGCTGCCATCCAGCGCCGCAGGGCCTCGAGCGGCGCGTCGAGGACGGGCAGGTCGAGGCTCGCCCAGGCGTCGAGGAGCAGCACCGCGGTGTAGCCGCCGTCGGCGACCGGCTCGGCACCGGGGGTGGCGATCACGAGGGCGGGCTCACGTCCCACCGTGGCCAGCACCTCTCCCGACCCGGAGGTGTGGACCGGGAACCCCGGGAACGCGCGGCCGATCTCCTCGGCCGTGCGGCGGGCGCCGGTCACCGAGGAGCGCAGGCGCCGGGACCCGCAGTGCCCGCACTCGAAGCCCGAGCCGGCCAGGGCCAGGCCGCACCAGCGGCACGAGGGGGCGGTCCCGGCGGCACCGAGCGCGACCGCCCCCTGGCACCTGGCACACCGCACCGGGGTCCGGCACTCGGCGCAGCTGAGCGCCGGGAGGTAGCCCCGCCGGGGCACCTGCACGAGCACCGGGCCGTCGACGAGGGCGTCCTTGGCGACGCGCCAGGCCCGCGACGGGATGTGCGCCCGCGCCGCCGGCCCGTCCCGCTCCTCGTCGACGCCCTCGCCGGCGATCGTCACGCGCGGAGCCGCGGCCCGCAGGGCGGCACCGTCGGCCTCGACGGGCACCAGCGCGCCGGACTGGATCCCCACCTGCACGCGCAGGCTGCGGCTGTAGCCGCCGGCCAGCAGGGCGGCGCCGGTCACGGCGGCGCGCAGCCCCAGCACGACCCCGACGTGGTGGTACGGGGCACGTGGCTCTGCCAGGAGGTCGTCGCCGTCGTCCCACCACGCCACGAGGCCGAGGTCGTGGACGGGTGCGAAGGCCGCTGCCCGCGTGCCG
Source organism: Terrabacter terrae (assembly GCF_039529575.1). NCBI lineage: Bacteria > Bacillati > Actinomycetota > Actinomycetes > Micrococcales > Intrasporangiaceae > Terrabacter > Terrabacter terrae. The sequence goes on along the minus strand of NZ_BAAANB010000002.1, from coordinate 63,319 downwards.
ATCACGAGGCGGGCGTGGCCACGCAGCACCTTGAGCCACGCCGTGTAGCGGGCCTGCGGACCCTGGTCGGCGGTGAGGCGCACGTGCCGTCCCTTGCCGAGCAGCGCGGTCAGCGCCGCGTCGAGCCGGTCGACGTCGCGGTGGTCGGGCACGACGAGCAGGACGCCGCGGCCCGCGGCCAGCGCCGTCGCGGCCGCCACGGCCAGCGCCTCGGGCCAGTCGTCGGCGGGCGCACGCCCGGGCAGCGCGGTCCACGCCGCGGCGGGGCCCTCCCCCTCGGCGAGCCGTCGCAGCCACGCCGGGCCGGCGGGGTATGCCGTCCACGGACCCGGTGCCGGCGCGGTGACGTCCTCCTGCGGCGGGCACTCGAGCGGCAGGTTGCGCTCCGCGGTCGCGTGGCGCTTCGGCACGGCCAGGCGCAGGACGTCGCTCAGCGTCCCCGCATACCGGTCGGCGACGGCGCGGCACAGCGCGAGGACCTCGGGGGTGAGCACCGGCTCGGGGCTCACCACCCGGCGCAACGGTGTCAACCGGCCGTCGTGCTGCGGCCGCTCGCGCCGCTCCACGACGAAGCCGTCGAGCTCACGCCCGGAGAACCGGACCCGAACCCGCGCGCCGGGCACGGCGTCGGCGGCCAGCTCGTCGGGCACGGCGTACTCGAAGACGCGGTCGAGGTGAGCGAGGGGCGTCTCCACGACGACGGCAGCAACCGGCCCTGCGGCCGGTCGCTGCTCGATGTCCTCGTCCCCCACGGGGGCGAACCTATCCTCAGCCGGAGACAGCGGCGCGCAGCTCCTCCACGCGGTCGGTGCGCTCCCACGTGAAGGGGTTCTCGACCCCGTCGGCCTTGGTGCGGCCGAAGTGGCCGTAGGCGGCCGTGGGGCGGTAGATCGGGCGCAGCAGGTCGAGCGCGTCGACGATCGCCGCCGGGCGCAGGTCGAAGACGTCGCCGATCGCCTGCTGGATCTTGTCGACCGGCACGGTCTCGGTGCCGAACGTCTCGATGTAGAGACCGACGGGCTGCGCCTTGCCGATGGCGTAGGCGACCTGGACCTCGCAGCGACGGGCGAGACCCGCGGCGACGACGTTCTTGGCGACCCAGCGCATCGCGTACGCGGCGGAGCGGTCGACCTTGCTCGGGTCCTTGCCGGAGAAGGCGCCGCCACCGTGGCGGGCCATGCCGCCGTAGGTGTCGACGATGATCTTGCGGCCGGTGAGGCCGGCGTCGCCCATGGGGCCGCCGATCTCGAAGCGGCCGGTCGGGTTGATCAGGGCCCGGTAGCTGCTCACGTCGAGGTCGTTGCCGCCCTCACGCAGCTCGGCGAGCACCGGGTCGATGACGTGGGCCTTGATGTCGGGCTCGAGCATCCCCTCGAGGGACACGTCGGGTGCGTGCTGGGTCGAGAGCACGACGGTGTCGAGCGAGACCGCACGGTCACCCTCGTAGGCGATGGTCACCTGCGTCTTGCCGTCGGGGCGCAGGTACGCGAGCTCCTCGCTCTTGCGGACCTGCGTCAGGCGCTCGGAGAGTCGGTGGGCCAGGAAGATCGGCAGCGGCATCAGCTCGGCGGTGTCGTCGCAGGCGTAGCCGAACATCAGGCCCTGGTCGCCGGCGCCCTGCTTGTCGAGCAGGTCCTCGACGTCGCCGGTGCGGTGCTCGTGCGCGGTGTCGACGCCCTGGGCGATGTCGGGCGACTGGGCGCCGATGGAGATGGAGACCCCACAGGTACGGCCGTCGAAGCCCTTCTGGGACCCGTCGTAGCCGACCTCGAGGATCGTCTCGCGCACGATCCTGGGGATCTCGACGTAGGCGGTCGTCGACACCTCGCCGGCCACGTGCACGAGGCCGGTCGTCACCATCGTCTCGACCGCGACCCGCGCCTGCGGGTCGGAGGCCAGGAGGGCGTCGAGGATCGAGTCACTGATCTGGTCGCAGATCTTGTCCGGGTGTCCCTCGGTGACGGACTCGGATGTGAACAGACGTGCGGACACTTGAACTCCCTGCCTCGGATGAGCGATGGGTACTGGTTGGTGGAGCACGGAGGGTGCTGGTGGCTGTGGACGCGCCGAGCCGGATGACCGACGGGGGCGCTGCGGCGAGAGTCTAGTGGTCAGTGCAGGAGCGGCAAGACGGTGTCCCAGAGGGCGTCGGCCACGACGTCCTTGGACGCCGGCCCGACGGTGGTGACCTCGTCGCTCCCCCGACGCAGGAGGTGGACGGTCGTGTCGTCCTTGCCGAAGGTCAGCTCGGTGCCGACCTGGTTGACGACCTGCAGGTCGCTGCCCTTGCGGGCGAACTTCGACCGCGCGTGCTCCATGACGGTGCCGTGGGCGTCGCCGGTCTCGGCGGCGAAGCTGACGATGAAGGGCGACCGGGCACTGCCCGCGTCCCGAGCCGCGACGAGTCCCCGGACGATGTCGGGGTTCTCGACGAGCTCGACCCGCAGGCCCGCCTCGGGGTCCGACGACTTCTTGATCTTGCTGGCGCTCACGCTCGCGGGCCTGAAGTCGGCGGGGGCGGCCGCCATGACGACGACGTCGGCGCCCTGGGCTGCGGCCTCGACGGCGCGTTGCAGCTCGAGCGTGGTCTCGACCCGCTCGACGACGACACCGTCGGGCACGGGCAGGGACACGTTGGCCGCGACGAGCGTGACCTTGGCGCCCCGCTCGGCCGCGGCCCTGGCGATCGCCAGGCCCTGCTTGCCCGACGAACGGTTGCCGAGGTAGCGCACCGGGTCGAGCGGCTCACGGGTGCCACCGGCGGACACCACGACACGGCGGCCCTCGAGGTCTTGGGGGCGGGGAGGAGCACTGCCGTCACCGTCGAGCAGGGCCAGGCATGCGGCATACAGCTGCTCGGGCTCGGGCAGGCGGCCCGCACCGGAGTCCTTGCCGGTGAGGCGGCCCACCGCGGGGTCGATGACGTGGGCGCCGCGGGAGCGCAGCGTGGCCACGTTGGCCTGCGTGGCCGGGTGCTCCCACATCTCGGTGTGCATGGCCGGCGCGAAGGCGACCGGGCAGCGTGCGGTGAGCAGCGTGTTGGTGAGCAGGTCGTCGGCCAGGCCGTGCGCGGCCTTCGCGAGCAGGTCGGCCGTGGCCGGCGCGACGACGACGAGGTCGGCCGCCTGGCCGATGCGCACGTGCGGGACCTCGTGCACCGAGGTCCACACCTCCGTGCTGACCGGCTTGCCCGACAGCGCCGACCACGTCGGCGCGCCGACGAACTGGAGGGCCGACGCGGTGGGCACGACGGTGACGTCGTGCCCGTGCTCGGTGAAGAGCCGGAGCAGGGAGCACGCCTTGTAGGCGGCGATGCCGCCACTCACCCCGAGCACGACGCGCATCGGCTGCTCCGACCCCTTCGGGATGCTCAGGCCTCGGTGGGCGTCGAGGTCAGCAGCCCCTCGTTGATCTCACGCAGGGCGATCGACAGCGGCTTCTCGTGGACCTCGGTCTCGACGAGCGGGCCGACGTAGTCGAGCAGGCCCTCCTGCAGCTGGGAGTAGTAGGCGTTGATCTGGCGGGCGCGCTTGGCGGAGTAGATGACGAGCGCGTACTTCGAGTCGGCGGCGGTCAGGAGGTCGTCGATCGGCGGGTTGGTGATGCCGATGGGAGCAGCCTGGGTACCGGACACAGTGATCTCGTTTCGTTGGTTTCAGCGGACGTGGGATGCGCACCGCGACGTCGACCGCGTGGCGGTCGCCTGTCTTCTGGCACACATCACATCGGGACTCACCGGCCGGCGCGTCCCGATCTCATCAATGATACGAGTTCTTCGCTCGCCCGACGAACATCGTCGTTGACGATGACCTCGTCGAACTCCGTCTGGGCCGCCAGCTCCTCTCGAGCGGTCGACAGCCGGCGCTCCCGCTCACCGTGGTCCTCGGTGCCGCGGCCGACGAGGCGACGCACCAGCTCGTCCCAGCTCGGCGGGGCGAGGAACACGAAGAGGGCGTCGGGCCACGTCTCGCGCACCTGGCGGGCGCCCTGCAGGTCGATCTCGAGGAGGGCGTCGCGTCCCTCGCGGATGACCCGCTCGACCGGGCCGCGCGGAGTGCCGTACTTCGCCGCGCCGTGCACGACGGCGTGCTCCAGGAACTCGCCGGCCGCGACCAGCCGGTCGAACTCCTGGTCGTCGACGAAGTGGTAGTGCACGCCGTCGACCTCGCCGGGGCGCGGCCGCCGGGTCGTCATGGAGACGGAGAACCACACGTGGGGGAAGTGCGTGCGCACGTAGGCCGCGATGGTGCCCTTGCCGACGGCGGTCGGACCCGCGAGGACGGTCAGCCGGCCCGTCTGGACGCCGCCGAGGTCCTGCGGCGCCGGGGTGGCGAAGGCGGGCGCAGGGGAAGCGGAGGAGCTGGACGAGGAGCCGGCTCGAGGGTGGTCGGTGGACATCAGGGCGTCTCGAAGCGGTGCAACAGGGCTGCGACCTGGTTGGCGCCGAGCCCACGGACCCGACGCGACTCGGCGATGCCGACCTCGTCCATGATCGCCCGGGCCCGCACCCTGCCGACGCCCGGCATGGACTCGAGCAGCTCGGTGACCTTCATCTTGCCGATGACGGGGTCGTTCTTGCCGTCCTCGAGGACCTCTGCCAGCGAGCCGCTGGAGTACTTGAGCCGGTTCTTGACCGCTGCCCGCTCCCGACGTGCGGCGGCAGCCTTCTCGAGTGCTGCAGCTCGCTGCTCAGGGGTCAGCGGGGGAAGCGCCACGGTCTTCGGTCTCCTCATGCGTAGGAGAGCGCCGTGCGCCCCCCGTCGTTCTCGACGTCTGCGTTCTTGTCTCCGCCGAACCTAGCGATCGGCCCTCGTGCGCCGCAACGCGGGGTGCCGCGTCGCACCGACCCGGCGCACCCCGGGGGTGCGCCGTGGCTCACTGTCCGAGGTCGACCCCGCACGTCTCGCGGGCGTGCGTCTCCACGCGCTTGGCGGAGCTCTCGAAGGAGCGCAGCTGGCTCGTCAGGGCGGTGAGGTCGGGTCGGGCCACCGTGAACTTCTCGAACAACGAGCGCAGGGAGGTCCAGTCCGCCCGCACCTCCTCGGGGGCGCTCGCCTCGACCGTGCGGACGGAGGCGACGAGCCGCTTGGCGGCGGCCGGGTTGCCGAGTGCGGCCCCGGCGCCCTTCCACTGCGCCTGGGCGGCGGTGAGCGCGTCGCAGTAGGAGGCGGTCGCGTCGGCCGTGCACCCTGCCAGGGGCAGCGCAGCCAGGAGCGCCGCGGCCGTCGCAGCCACCACAGCGGGTCCCCTGCCCGCGACGGTCGTTCGCATACCGACACCGTATGCCGTGTCGCGGGCGCTCAGCGCCGCGGTAGCGACTCCGCGACGCGCACTGCCTGGGCGGCAAGGCGGGCCGGCTCGGGACCGGCGGCGAGGATCTCACGGCTCGAGGAGGCCAGCACCTGGTGGCGGGCAGCGCCGAACGTCGCCTCGAGCGACTCGGGCGTGCCGCCCTGGGCGCCGACACCCGGCGCGAGCACCGGCGTCGCCGCCCCGACGAGGTCGAGGCCGAGGTCGTCCACCGCGCTGCCCACGGTCGCGCCGATGACGAGGCCGATGCTGCCGAGCTCTCCACGGGCGCGCGCAGATGCGTTGTCACCGGCCGCGCCACGCACGACGGACGCCGCGACCGACTCGCCGTCGCGTACGGCGTGCTGGACACCACGTCCCTCGGGGTTCGACGTGAGGGCCAGGACGAAGAGGCCGCGCCCCGTCTGCTGGGCCAGGTCGATGGCCGGGCGGAGCGACTCGTAGCCCAGGAAGGGGCTCACCGTGAGGGCGTCCGGGGGCGCGACGGCGTCCTTCCCGAGGAACGCCTCCGCGTATGCCGTCATGGTCGAGCCGATGTCCCCGCGCTTCGCGTCGAGGATCGTCAGCGTGCCGGCCTCGCCCAGCTCCCTGAGGACCCGCTCGAGGACGGCGACACCGCGGCTGCCGAAGACCTCGAAGAACGCCGACTGTGGCTTGACCACGGCGACCCGGCCGGCGAACGCCTCGACACAGGTCAGGGCGAAGCGCTCGAGCCCGGCCAGGTCGTAGGTCAGGCCCCAGGACTCGACGAGGCCGCGGTGCGGGTCGATGCCGGCGCACAGCGGACCGTGCGTGCTCATGGCCTCCTCGAGGCGCGCCCCGAATGCCTTCATCGGTGGTTCTCCTTCACGTCGCGGGATGGCGTCAGGTCGGTGTTCACGGTGGCGATGCCCGTCAGCGACCGTGGGCCACGGCGACGGCGTCGGTGAACCGCTCGAAGCCCCTGTCCGCGAGCAGGTCGGACAGCTCACGCAGCACCCGGACGGGCGCCGAGGGGTCGTTGAAGACGACGGTGCCGACCTGGATGGCGCTCGCCCCCGCGGCGACGAGCTCGAGGGCGTCCCGCCCGGTGCGCACTCCCCCGACGCCGATGATCGGCACGGTCGGGATGCGGCCCTCGAACATCGCCTGGCGCACCTGCCAGATGGCGCGCACGGCCACCGGCCGGATGCCGGGGCCGGACAGGCCGCCGGTGACGCCGCCGAGCTGCGGGCGCAGCCGGTCGGTGTCGATGACCATGCCGAGCAGCGTGTTGATCATCGTCAGGCCGTCGGCGCCGGCCTTGACGCAGGCTGCAGCGATGGCGGTGATGTCGGTGACGTCGGGGCTGAGCTTGGCGAAGACCGGGATGTGCCTCGGCAGCTGCTCGCGCACGAGTGCGATGACCTTGGCCGAGGCCAGCGGGTCGCAGGCGAACACGAGGCCGCGGTTGGCGACGTTGGGGCACGAGATGTTGACCTCGACGCCGACGACGGACTCGAAGGCCCGGCTGGCCCGCAGCCGCGCCGCCACGTGGGCGTACTCCGTGCTGGAGCTCCCCGCGATCGAGGGCAGCACCCGGGCGCCGACGGACTGCAGCCAGGGCAGGTCCTCCTCGACGAACGCGTCGATGCCGGGGCCCTGCAGTCCGATCGAGTTGAGCATGCCGGACGGCGTCTCGGCCATGCGCGGGGTGCCACGACCCGAGCGCGGGTCGGCCATGACCGACTTGGTCACGAAGGCGCCGAGGTCCGCGACGTCGAAGAAGCGGTGCAGCTCCTTGCCGTTGGCGGCGCAGCCCGAGGCCGTCATGAGCGGGTTGGGCAGCCGGTGACCGCCGCCGAGGTCGACGGACATGTCGACGGCGAGCTCGTCCGAGCCGCTCGGGGCGTCCTGCGACAGCTCTGTCAGCTCGGACATCAGTGACCACCCACCTTCGGCGCGCCGACGCAGTCGTCGGGGACACGGGCATGACGGCCCTCGAAGGCGTCCCACCGGACGCGGTCGCCACGGAAGACGGGACCCTCGACGCACGAGCGGACCATGCGGGTCCTGTCGTCCGCACCGACGACGGGCATGACGCACGTCATGCAGACCCCGACACCGCAGGCCATCGACTCCTCGACGGCGACCTGCGCGACCGCGCCGTGGGCCTGGGCCACCCGGGTGACCGACTCGAGCATGCCCATCGGGCCACACGCATACGCGACCGACGCCCTGGTGCGCTCGATGATCTCGGGCAGCGGGTCGCTGACCCAGCCCTGCTGGCCGGCGGAGCCGTCGTCGGTGGTGACGGTGACGCCGTCGCAGCTACGACGCGCCTCGACGACGCCGAAGAGGCGGTCCTCGCTCGCTGCACCGAGCACCATCTCGACGTGGCAGCCGCGGGCACGCAGCTCGCCGGCGAGCCAGAAGAGCGGTGCGCTGCCGTAGCCGCCGCCGACCAGCACGCAGGCGACGGGCTCGGTGGGCAGCGGGAACGCCTTGCCGAGGGGACCGACGACGTCGATCGTGTCGTGGGGAGCCCGCTCGACGATCCACCGGGTGCCGGCGCCGACGGCCGACACGACGATCTCGACGGTGCCGCCGTAGGTGCCGCTCGGGCTGACCTTGTGGATCGAGAACGACCGCCGCAGCAGGTTGCCGGACGTATCGTCGCCGACGGCGAGCGCGACGAACTGGCCCGGACGGGCGAGCTCGGCGACGCCGGGCGCCACGAGGGTGATGTGCTGGTAGGCGCCGACCCGGCGGGTCGCGATGACCTCCGCGACCTCCTGCGTCACCCGCGCCCGCATCGCGCGCTCGGTCATGCGCCGACCCCCGCCGTGACGGCCAGGGACTCCCGCCGGCCGTAGAGGTCGAGGTCGCGGGCGTGGTCCTGCAGGGACTTGACGCGGATCTCCTCGGTCAGGCCCGCCTCGATGCCGAGCACCGCGGCCGCGAGCGTCGCGATGGTCGTGATGATCGGCTTGTCGGCACTCGTCGTCGCGGCGCGGATCGCGTAGCCGTCGGCGCGGGCGTCCTGGCCCGACGGGGTGTTGACGACCATCTGCACGGTGCCGTCGAGGATCAGGTCGACGATCGACCTCTCGCCCGACACGTCGCCGTCACGCTCGGTGATCTTGCGCACCACCGTGGCCTCGATCCCGTTGCGCTTCAGCACCGCTGCGGTGCCGCTCGTCGCGAGGATGGTGAAGCCGAGGTCGACCAGGCGCTTGACCGGGAAGAGCATGGCGCGCTTGTCACGGTTGGCGACCGACACGAAGATCGCGCCGGAGCGCGGCAGCGCCGAGCCGCCGCCCTGCTGGGCCTTGGAGAAGGCCGAGCCGAAGTCGACGTCGATGCCCATCACCTCGCCGGTCGATCGCATCTCCGGGCCGAGGAGCGAGTCGACCGCGACACCCTCCTTGGTGCGGAAGCGCTTGAAGGGCAGGACGGCCTCCTTGCAGGAGACCGGAGCGTGGTCGGGCATCCGGCCGCCGTCGCCGGTGGCCGGCAGCAGGCCCTCCTCGCGCAGCTCCTTGATCGTGGAGCCCAACATGACCCGGGCCGCGGCGCTCGCGATCGGCACGCCGGTCGCCTTGGCGACGAACGGCACCGTGCGCGATGCCCTGGGGTTGGCCTCGATGACGTAGAGGATGTCCTGGGCCAGGGCGAACTGGACGTTCATCAGGCCGCGCACGCCGATGCCCTCGGCGAGCTTGCGCGTCGCGACGCGCACCCGCTCGAGCTCGCCGTCGCCGAGGGTGGCGGGCGGCAGGGTGCACGAGCTGTCGCCCGAGTGGATGCCGGCCTCCTCGACGTGCTCCATGATCCCGCCGAGGTACATGTCCTCGCCGTCGAAGATCGCGTCGACGTCGATCTCGATCGCGTCGTCGAGGAACCGGTCGACGAGGACCGGGTGCTCCGGCGAGGCCTCGGTGGCCTTCTCCATGTAGGTGACGAGCGAGTCGTCGTCGTAGACGATGACCATGCCCCGGCCGCCGAGGACGTAGGACGGGCGCACGAGCACGGGGTAGCCGATCTCGCGGGCGATCACGAGCGCCTCGCCGGAGCTGTATGCCGTCCCGTGCTTGGGCGCGATGAGCCCGGCCTTGGCGAGCACCTGGCCGAAGGCGCCACGGTCCTCGGCGAGGTGGATCGCGCCGGGAGAGGTGCCGACGATCGGCACGCCGGCGTCCTCGAGCGCCTGGGCCAGTCCGAGCGGCGTCTGGCCGCCGAGCTGGACGATGACTCCGGCGATCGGGCCGGCCTGGCTCTCGGCGTGGATGACCTCGAGGACGTCCTCGAGCGTCAGGGGCTCGAAGTAGAGCCGGCTGCTCGTGTCGTAGTCGGTCGAGACCGTCTCGGGGTTGCAGTTGACCATGACCGTGTCGAAACCCTTGTCGCGCAAGGAGAACGACGCGTGCACGCAGGAGTAGTCGAACTCGACGCCCTGGCCGATCCGGTTGGGCCCGGACCCGAGGATGATGACCGCCGGGCGCTCCCGCGGCTCGACCTCGGTCTCCTCGTCGTAGGAGCTGTAGTGGTAGGGCGTCGCGGCGGCGAACTCCGCGGCACACGTGTCGACGGTCTTGTAGACCGGGCGCACCCCGAGGGCGTGGCGCACCCCGCGGACCACGGCCTCCGGCATACGGCGGAGAGAGGCCACCTGCGCGTCGCTGAAGCCGTGGCGCTTGACGAGCCGGAGCAGCTCGGGCGTCAGCTGGTCGGCCTCCGAGAGCATGTCGGCGACGTCGTTGAGCAGGGCGATCTGGTCGAGGAACCACGGGTCGATGCCGGTGGCGTCGTGCACCTCCTCGACGGTGCACCCGCCGCGCAGCGCCTGCTGCACGGCGACGAGCCGGCCGTCGGTCGGGACCGTCGCCTCCTCGAGCGCCCGCTCGGCCTGCAGCCTGGTGATCTCGCCGTCCCAGTGGAAGCTCGCGCCCCTCTTCTCCAGGGAGCGCAGCGCCTTCTGCAGCGCCTCGGTGAAGTTGCGGCCGATGGCCATCGCCTCGCCGACCGACTTCATCGTCGTCGTCAGCGTCGGGTCGGCGGCCGGGAACTTCTCGAAGGCGAAGCGGGGGACCTTGACGACGACGTAGTCGAGCGTCGGCTCGAAGCTCGCCGGCGTCTCCCGGGTGATGTCGTTGGGCACCTCGTCGAGCGTGTAGCCGAGCGCCATCTTCGCCGCGATCTTCGCGATCGGGAAGCCGGTCGCCTTGGAGGCCAGCGCACTGGAGCGCGAGACGCGCGGGTTCATCTCGATGACGATGATGCGCCCGTCGGCCGGGTTGACGGCGAACTGGATGTTGCAGCCGCCGGTCTCGACGCCGACCTCGCGGATGACCGCGATGCCGATGTCGCGCAGCCGCTGGTACTCCCGGTCGGTCAGGGTCAGCGCGGGGGCGACGGTGATGGAGTCGCCCGTGTGCACGCCCATCGGGTCGAGGTTCTCGATGGAGCAGACGACCACGACGTTGTCGGCGTGGTCGCGCATGACCTCGAGCTCGTACTCCTTCCACCCGAGGATCGACTCCTCGAGGAGCACCTCCGTCGTCGGGGAGTACTGCAGCCCCTGGCCGCCGATGCGGCGCAGGTCGGCCTCGTCGTAGGCGAAGCCCGAGCCGAGACCGCCCATGGTGAAGGACGGGCGGACGACGACGGGGTAGCCGAGGTCCTCGGCGCCGGCGAGCAGCTCCTCCATCGAGTGGCAGATGATCGAGCGGGCCGACTCGGCAGCGCAGCGCTCGACGACGCCCTTGAAGGCCTCGCGGTCCTCACCGAGCTGGATGGCCTCGACGTTGGCGCCGATGAGCGGGCAGCCGTACTTCTCGAGGACGCCGTTCTCGTGCAGGGAGATCGCGCAGTTGAGGGCCGTCTGGCCGCCGAGGGTGGCGAGCACCGCGTCGGGACGCTCCTTGGCGATGATCGCCTCGACGACCTCGGGGGTGATCGGCTCGACGTAGGTGGCGTCGGCGAACTCGGGGTCGGTCATGATCGTCGCCGGGTTGCTGTTGACGAGGATGACGCGGATGCCCTCCTCACGCAGCACGCGGCAGGCCTGCGTGCCGGAGTAGTCGAACTCGCAGGCCTGGCCGATGACGATCGGCCCCGAGCCGATGACGAGGACGCTCTGAATGCTGGTGTTCTTCGGCATCAGGCGCTGACCTCCGTGGTCTGGTGGGTTGTCTGTCGGTCGGTCATGAGCTCCAGGAAGCGATCGAAGAGGTACGCCGCGTCGTGCGGGCCGGCTGCCGCCTCCGGGTGGTACTGCACCGAGTAGGCAGGCAGGTCAAGGCATTCCAGTCCCTCGACGACGTCGTCGTTGAGGCACACGTGCGAGACACGGACGCGGCCGTATGCCGTGTCGCTCTCCTTCTCGAGGGGCGCGTCCACCGCGAAGCCGTGGTTGTGGGCGGTGACCTCGACCTTGCCGGTGGTGCGGTCCATGACAGGCTGGTTGATCCCCCGGTGGCCGTACTTCAGCTTGTAGGTGCCGAAGCCGAGGGCCCGGCCGAGGAGCTGGTTGCCGAAGCAGATGCCGAAGAACGGGATGCGCCGGTCGAGCACCTCGCGAAGCAGCGTCACCTCGTTCTCCGCCGCGGCGGGGTCACCGGGGCCATTGGAGAAGAAGACCCCGTCGGGGCCCGACTCCCCCACGGCCAGGACGTCCTCGATCGTCGCCGTGGCGGGCAGCACGTGCACCTCGATGCCGCGCTGCGCCATGAGCGCCGGCGTCATCGCCTTGATGCCGAGGTCGACGGCGGCGACGGTGAAGCGCTTCTCGCCGACGGCGGGAACGGCATACGGCTCGTCGGTGCTGACCTCGGCGGCGAGCGCGGACCCGGCCATCTGGGGGCTCGTGCGCACCGCGTCGAGGAGCTCGGCCTCGGGGCGCTCGGCGGCCTCGCCGCTGAAGATGCCGACCCGCATCGCCCCGCGCTCGCGCAGGTGGCGCGTCAGGGCGCGGGTGTCGAGGTCGCAGATGCCGACGACGGCCTGCTCGACGAGCTCGTCCTCGAGGTCGCGGGTCGAGCGCCAGTTCGAGGCACGGATCGCGGGGTCGCGCACGACGTAGCCGGCGACCCAGATGCGGGTGCTCTCGTCATCCTCGGTGTTGACGCCGGTGTTGCCGACGTGCGGGGCTGTCATGACGATGACCTGCCGGTGGTAGCTCGGGTCGGTGAGCGTCTCCTGGTAGCCGGTCATGCCGGTGGAGAAGACCGCCTCGCCCACCGTCTGCCCGATCGCGCCGTAGGAGGCCCCGCGGAAGGTGCGGCCGTCCTCGAGGACGAGGGTCGCCGCGACTCGCTCGCGACGCTGCCTCCCCTCGCGGCTCGGCACGGTCAACGGTGTCTGGGTCGTCACTGGGCTGCTCCCGAGGTCGTCGCGTTCGTCAGTTCTCGTTCGGTGTCGTGGCTGCCCGCTCCGTCGCGGACGTCGTGGGTGACGCGTCCGGCGTGGACCGTCGTGAGGACGGCTCCGCGCAGGGTGCGTCCGTGCCACGGGTTGTTGCGCGAGCGGCTGCGGCTCGCGGCGGCGTCGACCGTGACCTCGCGGCCGGGGTCGACGAGGGTGATGTGGGCCGGGCTGCCGACGGCGAGCTCCCTTCCCTGGTGGGCCAGTCCGCCGATGCGGGCGGGGGCGGCCGACATGACCCGGGCGACGTCGGCCCAGTCGAGCAGGCCGGGACGCACCATGACGTCGCTGACGACCGACAGGGCCGTCTCGAGGCCGAGCATGCCGAAGGCCGCGTCGACGAAGGCGTGCTCCTTGTCGTGGCGGGCATGCGGCGCATGGTCGGTGGCGACGGCGTCGATGGTGCCGTCGGCGAGGCCCGCGCGCAGGGCCTCGACGTCCTCGGCGGGACGCAGCGGCGGGTTCACCTTGTAGACGGGGTCGTAGCCGAGCAGCAGGTCGGTGGTGAGGGCCAGGTGGTGGGGCGTGACCTCGGCGGTCACGGCGATGCCCTGGGCCTTCGCCCACCGGATCACCTCGACCGTGCCCGCGGTCGAGACGTGGGCCACGTGCACGCGGGAGCCGGTGTGCCGGGCGAGCATGACGTCGCGCGCGACGATCGACTCCTCGGCGATGCCGGGCCAGCCGGGCAGGCCGAGCCGCCCCGACACCTCGCCCTCGTGGCAGCAGGCCTCGCGGCCGGCGAGCCGGGGGTCCTGCGCGTGCTGGCTGATGACTCCGCCGAAGGGCTTGATGTACTCGAGCGCCCGGCGCATGATGCGCGCGTCGTGGACGCAGTGGCCGTCGTCGCTGAAGACCCGGACCCCGGCTCGCGACCGCGCCATCAGGCCGAGCTCCGCCAGCTCCGCGCCCTCGAGGCCCTTGGTCACCGCACCGACCGGCACCACCTCGGTGAGGCCGCAGGCGCGCCCGAGGTCGAGCACGCGTTCGGCCGCCTCGGCGGTGTCGGTGACGGGGCTCGTGTTGGCCATCGCGAAGACCGCGGTGAAGCCACCGGCCGCGGCGGCGGCCGAGCCGGTCGCGATCGTCTCGGCGTCCTCGCGACCCGGCTCGCGCAGGTGCACGTGCAGGTCGACGAGGCCCGGCAGCGCGACCAGGCCGTCGGCGTCGAGCACCTCGGCGCCCTGGGGGGCTCGGACGGAGCCGACCTCGGTGATGACGCCGTCCTCGACGAGGAGGTCGGCCGCGTCGGCTCCGAGGAGCCGGGCACCGCGGATCACGAGGCGGGTCATCGGACGGCTCCTTCGGAGGCAGCGGCGGGGGTGGGCGAGGGTGCGGCGGGCGAGTCGTCGCCCGCGAGCAGGTGGTAGAGGACGGCCATCCGGACGGCGACGCCGGCCGAGACCTGGTCGAGCACGACCGACTGCGGCGAGTCGGCCGCCTCGGGGGCGATCTCGAGGCCGCGGTTCATCGGGCCGGGGTGGAGCACGAGCACGTCGCGGTTGCGGGCGACGAGGGTCTCGAGCCGGTCGCGGGTCAGGCCGTAGCCGACGGTGTACTCGCGCGCCGTCGGGAAGAACCCGCCGCTCATCCGCTCGCGCTGGACGCGCAGCATCATGACGGCGTCGACGGGTCCGTGCTCCCCCTTGCCCTCGAGCACGGGGTCGAGGTCCCAGCTCGTCGCGAAGCCGTCGGCCCGGCTCCACGCCCCGATGCCGCTGGGCATCAGGGTCGGTGGCGCGACCACCGTGACCCGGGCGCCGAGCGTCTTGAGGGTGATGACGTTGCTGCGGAAGACTCGCGAGTGCGTGAGGTCGCCGACGATGACGACGTGCTTGCCGTCGAGGTCACCCAGGCGCGTACGCAAGGTGTACGCGTCGAGCAGGGCCTGCGTCGGGTGCTCGTGGGTGCCGTCCCCCGCGTTGATGACGCTGCAGCGCACCCACTGGGCGACCTGGTGGCAGGCGCCCGAGGCGTTGTGCCGGATCACGAGGGCGTCGACCGCCATGGCGTCGACCGTCATCGCGGTGTCGCGCAGGCTCTCGCCCTTGCTCGTCGAGGAGCCCTTCGCCGAGAGGTTGATGGTGTCCGCCGACATCCACTTGCCCGCGATCTCGAAGGAGCTGCGGGTGCGGGTCGAGTCCTCGAAGAAGAAGTTGATGACGGTGCGCCCGCGCAGGGTGGGCACCTTCTTGACCTCGCGGCGCTGCAGGTCGTGCATCGAGGCCGCGGTCTCGAGGATGTCCTCCACCTCGGCCCGGGTCAGGTCAGCGGAGGAGATGAGGTGCTTGGTCATCGGGCCTCTCCCCCGCTGATGCGCACGACGTCGAGGCCGTCGACCTCGGCGACCCGCACGTGCACCCGCTCGTCGCGGGACGTGGGCAGGTTCTTGCCGACGTGGTCGGCGCGGATCGGCAGCTCGCGGTGGCCGCGGTCGACGAGGACCGCCAGGCGCACCGCGCGCGGGCGGCCGAGCTCCGACAGGGCATCGAGGGCGGCGCGGATGGTGCGGCCGGAGTAGAGGACGTCGTCGACGAGGACGACGACCTGGTCGTCGATGCCGCCGTCGGGGATGCGCGAGCGGTGCGCCGTGCGCACCGGGTTGCGGCGCAGGTCGTCGCGGTGGAGCGTGATGTCGAGCTCGCCGACCGGGACGGGGCTGCCCTCGACCTGCTCGATGCCCGCGGCGAGGCGGCGGGCGAGCGGCACTCCACGCGAGGGGATGCCGAGCAGGACCAGGCCCTCGCTCCCCCGGTTGCGCTCGAGGATCTCGTGACCGATGCGCCGCAGCGCCCGGGAGATGTCCCCCTCGCTCATGACGTCCCTGGCGTCGTCGGGGATGCTCGAGCGGTCGTTCGATGGCTGGGCAGGCGCACTCAGGTCAGGGCAGGTCACAGCCGCTGGACCTCCTTCCCCGCCTCACAGGACGGTGGTTAAAGGATGTCGATCGCGAGGGAGTCTAACGTGCGCCGGGCCGACTCCCCACACCGGTCCGTCCCGTGGCCCGGGACGACACCCGCGCCCACGCCCGGACGGGGAACGCACGAAGCCACCCGCATACGGGTGGCTTCGTGCTGTGCGCGTTGGTGACCCGACCGAGAGGTCAGACGATGGTGGCCTTGACCTCGGCGAGCCGGCCGAGCAGCCCGTTGACGAACGCCGGCGACTCGTCGGTCGACAGCTCGGTGGCCAGCGCCACGGCCTCGGAGATCGCCACGGCGTCGGGGATCTCGTCGTTCCAGAGCACCTCCCATGCGCCGAGCCGCAGGATGGCGCGGTCGACGGCGGGCATGCGCTCGAGCGTCCAGCCCTGGCTGTAGTCGGTCAGGGCCGCGTTGATGTCGTTCCACTTCCCCACCACCCCGCGCACGAGCTCCGCGGTGTAGGGGTTGTTGGCCGCTCGCGACTGGCGGTCGCGCAGGCGCTCGTCGAGGAGCGTCTCGGCGTTGAGGCCGCGCTGGTCCGCCTCGAAGAGGATGTCGAGCGCCCGAGTGCGGGCCTTGCTGCGTGCTGCCAAGGGAATTCGCGTCCGCTCAGTCGTTGACGCGGCCGAGGTACGACCCGTCGCGGGTGTCGACCTTGACGCGCGTGCCGGTCTCGAGGAAGAGGGGCACGTTGATCTGGGCGCCGGTCTCGAGGGTGGCGGGCTTGGTGCCACCGGTCGAGCGGTCTCCCTGCAGGCCGGGCTCGGTGTGGGTGATCTCGAGCACGACAGAGGCGGGCAGTTCGACGTAGAGCGGGGCGCCGTCGTGCGTGGCGACGATGGCGTTCTGGTTCTCGAGGAGGTAGTTGGCGGAGTCGCCCACGACGGTCTCCGACACGTTGATCTGGTCGTAGGTGTCGGTGTCCATGAAGACGAAGTCGGTGCCGTCCTTGTAGAGGTACTGCATCGTCCGCTTGTCGACGTTGCTCGTCTCGACCTTGGTGCCCGCGTTGAACGTCTTGTCGACGACCTTGCCGGAGAGGACGGCCTTGAGCTTGGTGCGCACGAACGCGGGGCCCTTGCCGGGCTTGACGTGCTGGAACTCGACGACGGACCAGAGCTGTCCCTCGAGGTTGAGCACCATGCCGTTCTTCAGGTCGTTGGTCGTAGCCATCGTGACAAACCACTTTCGTATGCCGGCCGGCCCGCTGGGTGCCGCTGGGCACGCCGGGACCCCGGGCGTTCGTTGACTTGGGGAGTTGCCGCACGAGTCTAGCGGGGCGCCCTGCGGATCGCGGAATCGTCGCCGCCGCTCCAGGCAGAGCGGGTGTAGGCTCGCTCCTCCCCCTCGACCCTCGTGCCCTGAAAGGCGGCTTCGTCATGCCCACCTCCCAGCCGGCCGGCACGAAGCAGGACGAGCTGGCCGACGAGCTCGCCAGGGAGCAGGCCTTCCTCGACGAGGCCCGCGCGCAGCTGGGCCGGATGCGCGAGCTGGCCGAGTCGCTCGACGCGTCCAAGGCGAGCGACGCCGTCTCGGGCGAGGTCCTCGGCTGGGTGCTGGCCCGGCGCATCGCCTCGCTGCAGGACGACCCGCGCGCCACCCTCTTCTTCGGCCGCATCGACGTCGACCCGGCGGACGGTCCCTCCGAGCAGCTGCACATCGGCCGCCGGCACGTCTCGGACGAGGCGGGCGACCCCGTCGTCGTCGACTGGCGTGCTCCCGTGTCGACAGCCTTCTACCGGGCGTCGAAGCTCGACCCGATGGACGTCGTGCTCCGGCGGCGCTTCGGCGTGGATCGCGGGCGGTTGACCGCCATCGAGGACGAGCACCTGCAGGGGCCGGAGCAGTCGGACCGGACGACCGGCTCGTTGCTGGCCAGCGAGATCGAGCGCCCGCGCACCGGCCCGATGCGCGACATCGTGTCGACCATCCAGCCGGAGCAGGACGAGATCGTCCGTAGCGACGTCGCGGTCAGCGTCTGCGTCCAGGGCGCGCCCGGCACGGGCAAGACCGCCGTGGGCCTGCACCGCGCCGCGTGGCTGCTCTACTCCTTCCGGGAGCGGCTCGACCGCTCGGGCGTGCTCGTGGTCGGACCCAACCGCGCCTTCCTCGACCACATCGGCGCCGTCCTGCCCTCCCTCGGTGAGGTGCGCGTGCGCCACGCCACCATCGAGACGCTCCTCGAGCACCACGGCCGGGTGCGGGCCGACGAGCCGGCCGACCTCGCCACGCTCAAGGGCGATGCCCGGTTGGCCGCAGTGCTGCGCCGGGCCGTCTGGTCGACACTCCGGCGTCCCTCGGAGGCGCTCGTGGTCCCGCGCGGGGCCCGCAAGTGGCGCGTGCCGGCATACGAGGTGGCCGAGATCGTCGACGAGCTCGCGGCGCGCGGCGTGCGCTACTCGGCGGCGCGCGACCTGCTGCCCCAGCGCCTAGCCCACCACGTGCTCCTCGAGATGGAGCGCGCCGGCGACGCGCCGGACGACCGCGTGCAGGACGCCGTCGCGAGGTCCGCGGCCGTGAAGAAGTACGTCGGGACGGTGTGGCCGGCCCTCGACCCACAGGGCGTGCTGCACCGGCTCTGGTCGGACCCCGAGGTGCTGCGGGTCGCCGCCGGCGACGACCTCACCGCCGAGGAGCGGGGGAGGCTGCTGTGGGACAGGCCCGCTCGCACCAAGGGGGCGGCGCGATGGTCGCGCGCCGACCTCGCACTGCTCGACGAGCTGGACGACCTGCTGCGACGCGTCCCCAGCCTCGGGCACATCGTGCTCGACGAGGCGCAGGACCTCTCCCCGATGCAGCTGCAGGCGGTGGGGCGCCGCTGCTCGACCGGGTCGGTGACCGTGCTCGGCGACATCGCCCAGGGCACCACGCCGTGGGCGACCGCCTCCTGGGAGGAGGCGATGCGCCACCTCGGCAAGCCGGAGCACGACCTCGTGGTGCTCGACCGTGGTTTCCGCGTCCCCGCAGCCGTCATCGAGTATGCCGCCCGCCTCCTTCCGGTCATGGCACCCGGACTAGGCGCCCCGGTCTCGGTGCGCGAGAACCCGGGCAGGCTGGAGATCCGCCCCGCTGACGCCGGCGCCCTCGAGGCCGAGGTGGTGCGCGCCGTCGAGAAGGCGGCCGCTGGTCCGGGCTCGGTCGGTGTCATCGCCCCTGATGCCGGCCTGAACCGTGTCTCGGCCGCGCTCGACGCCGCAGGCATCGCCCACGGGCGCCTGGACCGCGACCACGGGGACGACGAGGACCACCAGGTCGAGGTGGTGCCGGCGAGCGTCGCCAAGGGCCTCGAGTTCGACCGCACCGTCGTCGTCGAGCCGGCGGCCATCGCGGCGGCGGAGCCCGACGAGCGCACCGGCCTACGACGCCTCTACGTCGTGCTGACCCGGGCCGTCTCGGAGCTGACGATCGTGCACGCCGAGCCGCTGCCCGCGGCCCTCGGCACCGCTTGACCCTTCTCCTGACTTTTCCTGGCTCCTGATCGGAGGTGATCGGCGAGCGCCCGTGGTCGCCGATCACCTCGACCCGTGGAGCCGCCGGCGCTCAGCCGAGACCGCGGTGCGCGCCCCACATCGTCGCCGCACGGGCGGCCGCCGCTTCGACCAGGGCCACCAGCTCGGGCCGCTCCGGCACGGGGAAGGACACGTAGGCACCGCGCCCTCCCTCGACCGGACGGCCGTAGGACTTGGCTGCGAGGTGGCCGCTCGTCAGCAGTCGGACGTTGAGGGTGTCGAGCCGGAAGGTCTGGCCGCGACGGGTGTCTGTCCAGCGCAGCTCCTCCGGAATCGTGACGTTGATCGCCAGCGCGCTGACCAGGGGCTCGTCCTCGGGCATGGGAGCAGGCTGCCACGTTCCACGGGTTGCGGGACCGCCCACCCCCGCCGTGTCCCGCCGCGTCGCCGGACTCTCGAGACGCCATGGGGCGAGGTGATCCCCGACCGGTGGCCGGTCTGGAGATCGACTCCCCGTGGCCGCCGTGCGTGACCTCGACGCCATCGCGGCTCGGGCCGGCGACAGCACCGATGAGGCTCAGACCAGGGCGCGGAGCGCCAGCAGGTAGGACTGCAGGCCGAAGCCGGCGACCGTGCCAGTCGCCACACCGGCGACCACCGAGGTGTGGCGGAACTCCTCGCGCGCGGCCGGGTTGGACAGGTGCACCTCGACGAGGCTGCGACCGCTCGTGGTCACGATGGCGCAGGCGTCGCGGACGGCATACGAGTAGTGCGTGAAGGCGCCGGGGTTGAGCACGACGTCCGCGCCGACGTCGACCGCCTCGTGCAGCCAGTCGATGAGCTCGCCCTCGTGGTTGGTCTGCCGGCAGTCGGCCACCAGGCCCAGGTCACGGGCCTCGCGCTCGACGGCGTCGTGGATGTCCTCGAGCGTGTCGGAGCCGTAGACCTCGGGCTCGCGGGTGCCGAGGCGGCCCAAGTTGGGGCCCGACAGGACGAAGACCATGGGTGCCGTCATGGCCGCGAGTCTAGTGAGCGGCGCCGGCCGGGACGGTCAGGCGCCGCGCCGCGACACGAGGCCGTAGGCCGCCTGCAGCAGGGCCTCGTCGGGCCCCACGAGCCGGGTGGGCCGGGCCAGCCCGTCGAGCACGACGAAGCGCAGCGTCGAGCCGCGGGACTTCTTGTCGCGGCGCATCGCGGTGAGCAGCTCGTCCCACCGTCCCGGCACGTAGCCGGTGGGCAGCCCGAGCGACTCCAGCACCGAGCGGTGCCGCGCCACGAGGGCGTCGCCCTCGGGTCCGGACAGGTGGCCGGTGAGGCGCGCGAGCTCCGCGACGTAGACCATGCCCACGGCCACCGCCTCGCCGTGGCGCCAGGAGTAGCCCTCGACCTGCTCGATGGCGTGTCCGAAGGTGTGGCCGTAGTTGAGGATCTCGCGCAGGGAGCTCTCGCGCAGGTCGGCGGCCACGACGCCGGCCTTGACACGGACGGCCCGCTCGATGAGCTCGCGCAGGTGAGGACTGGTAGCGGTGCGCGCCTTCGCCGGGTCCTCGCTGACCGCGGACTCGACGAGGTCGAGGATGACCGGATCGGCGATGAAGCCGCACTTGACCACCTCGCCGAGGCCCGCGACGAGGTCGGCCTCGGGCAGCGAGTCGAGCACCTCGACGTCACAGAGCACGCCGGCCGGCGGGTGGAAGGCACCGACGAGGTTCTTGCCCTCGGCGGTGTTGATGCCGGTCTTGCCGCCCACGGCGGCGTCGACCATCCCGAGCAGGGTGGTGGGCACCTGCACGACGCGCACGCCGCGCAGCCACGATGCCGCGACGAACCCGGCGAGGTCGGTGACGGTGCCGCCGCCCACCCCGACGACCGCGTCGGAGCGGGTGAAGCCGGCCCGTCCGAGCTGCGACCACAGGTCGGCGGCGACGGTGGCCGTCTTGGCGGCCTCGGCGTCGGGCACCTCGGCGACGTGGACGGCATACCCGTGCTCCTCGAGCGCGGCGGTGACCCGTCCCGTCAGCCCGGGCAGCGTCGGCGGGTGGACGACGAGCACACGCTCGACGTCCGGCCCGAGCAGCCCGGCCACCCGGTCCAGCACACCGGACCCGATGACGACGTCATAGTCGCCACCGACGGAGATCGTCGTCGGCTCGGGTGCAACCGTCACGGGCGAGACCCGTCGAGCTCTGCCACCACGTCGTCGACGACCTCGGCCGGGGTGCGACCGGCGGTGTCGACGCGGATCGTCGCGACCCGCTCGTAGGTCGGGCGGCGGTGGTTCATCATCGTCACCCACGTGGCGCGCGGGTTGACCGACAGCAGCGGCCGCGACCGGTCGAACCCGATGCGCTTGCTCGCGTCGGCGATGGAGACGTCGAGGAACACCACCGTGTGGCCGGCCAGGGCGGCCTCGGTGAGCGGGTCCATCACGGCTCCCCCACCGAGGGAGACCACGCCGCGCTCCTGCGCGAGGGCCCGGGCCACCGCCTCACGCTCGAGGTCCCGGAAGACGGGTTCGCCGTCGTCGACGAAGATGTCAGAGATCGAGCGGCCCTGTGACTGCTCGATGGCGGCGTCGACGTCGTGGAACGGCACCCCGAGACGGGCGGCGAGGGCCTCGCCGACCGTCGTCTTGCCGGCGCCGGGCGGCCCGACGACGACTGCCGCGGGCCGGGAGGAGTCGAGGGTCTCGCTGCTCACCACGTGCGCAGCTCCTTCCGGATGCCGTCGAGGTAGACCGTGTGGTTGCGGGACGTCTCCGTCACCGAGTCGCCGCCGAACTTCTCGAGGCACGACGCCGCGAGGACGAGGGCGACCATCGCCTCGGCGACGACGCCCGCGGCCGGGACGGCGCACACGTCGGAGCGCTGGTGGATCGCGGTGGCCGCCTCGCCGGTCGCGACGTCGACGGTCGCGAGGGCGCGCGGCACGGTGCTGATCGGCTTCATGGCCGCGCGAACGCGCAGCACCTGACCCGTCGACATGCCGCCCTCGGTGCCGCCGGCGCGGCCGGTGCGACGGGTGATGATGCCGTCGACGAGCTCCATCTCGTCGTGCGCCTGCGACCCGCGGCGGCGCGCTGTCTCGAAGCCGTCGCCGACCTCGACGCCCTTGATCGCCTGGATGCTCATCAGGGCCTGGGCGAGCTGCCCGTCGAGCTTGCGGTCCCAGTGCACGTGCGACCCGAGGCCCGGAGGCAGGCCGTAGGCGAGCACCTCGACCACGCCGCCCAGGGTGTCGCCGTCCTTCTTCGCGGCGTCGACCTCGGCCACCATGGCCGCCGACCCGCTCGGGTCGAAGGCACGCACCGGGTCCGCGTCGAGGCGCTCGACATCGACCGGCGTCGGCAGCTCGGCGCCCTCGGGCACTGCGGCAGTCCCGATGGCGACCGTGTGCGAGACGAGGCGAATGCCGTAGGCCTGTTCGAGGAAGCGGGCGGCGATCTCACCGAGCGCCACGCGGGCCGCCGTCTCCCGTGCGGAGGCCCGCTCCAGCACCGGACGGGCGTCCTCGTGGCCGTACTTCTGCATGCCGACGAGGTCGGCGTGCCCGGGACGGGGCCGGGTCAGCGGCTTGTTGCGCGCCACCTCCTTCTCGGCGTTGACGTCGTCGGAGGCGGCATACGCCTCGGCGCTGACGGCCTCGGGGCTCATGACGGTGGTCCACTTGGGCCACTCGCTGTTGCCGATGCGGACCGCGATCGGGGACCCGAGCGTCACACCGTGGCGCAGCCCGCCGAGGAACTCCACCTCGTCCTGCTCGAACTTCATCCGCGCGCCGCGACCGTAGCCGAGCCGGCGGCGCGACAGGGCGGCCTGCAGGTCCTTGGCGCCCACCTCGACCCCGGCCGGGAGACCCTCGATCATGGCGACGAGTGCGGGCCCGTGCGACTCACCGGCCGTCAACCAACGCAACATGCAGCGATCCTCCCACGCGCGCAGACCCCGCTTCCGCGCCGCCCGACCCTCGGGACCCCGGTCCGGACGCGTGGTCCTAGAGCAGGGGACGCACCTGCACGACGAGCGAGAGCAGCAGCCCGAGCAGCATCCACGGCCCGAAGGCGATGTCGTCCTTGCGGGTGCCGCGCCGAAGCACGAGGCGCGCGACGCCGTAGATCCCGGCGAGGATGAACGAGGCGTACGAGGCGACGAGGGTCGTGGACACGCCGATGTATCCGGTCGCCAGGCCCACGAGCCCGGCCAGGGTGACATCGCCGTAGCCGAAGCCGCTGCCGAGCAGCGCCGCCACGAGCGCCAGGAGGAAGTAGATCGTCCACAGCACCGCTCCTGCGACGGCGGCGCGTCGCAGTGCCTCCCAGTCCCCCGAGGCCAGCGAGGCGATCGCGAGCTGCCCCACGAGCAGGGGGTATGCCGGCCGGGTCAGTCCGCGCGGCAGGCGGTGCACGTCGGCGTCGATCCATCCGAGGGCGACGGCCACGAAGGCGAAGCCGAGGTACGCGGGCGTGAGGGCCCAGCCCGACAGGGGACCGAACCGCCACGCCAGCAGGCCCCAGAGCAGCGCGAGGGCGATCGGCACGACGCGCGACGAAACTCTGGGCAGGGGGCCGACCTCGTCGTCGAGGCGGTAGCCGCCGCCGGCGAGGCGTCGACGGAGCACCTCACCCATCGCGCCGCCCGCCACGGCCAGCAGGACCACGAACCACCAAGGCGTCCCAGGCGCGTCGACCCAGGTCATCGGCGGGATCATCGCGCGGCGAGGGCGTCGCGCAGGGCGCTCGCCATGGCATCGAGCGGCGGCTCGTGTCGGGTCATGAGGCGTACCTGCTCGGTCGCCTGGTGCAGCAGCATGTCGGTGCCCTCGGCGATGCTCCAGCCACGCTGCCGGGCGGCTCGCTGCAGCGGAGTCTCACCCGAGCCGTAGACGACGTCGAGGAGCACCGGCCTGCCCTCCGTCGGCGCAGTGGAGCGCGCTGTGGGCAGTCGGTCGAGCCCGGGCACCGACGGCGGGGGCACCGTGCTGACGACCACGTCGACCTCGGCAGCCGGGCCCCAGTCGCCCATCCGCACGACGTCGACCTGCACACCGGCCGCACGGGCCTGGGCCAGGGTGGCGGCACGCACGGCGTCCCGCACCATGAAGACCACCCGTGCGTCCGGCGCGGTCCCCCCGGTCACGGTGGCGAGGGCGGCCAGCGCGGAACGCGCGGTGGCACCCGACCCGACGACCAGCAGGCTGGACCAGTCCCAGGCGCCCGCGAGGCGCAGCGCCGTGGCGATGCCGTGCACGTCGGTGTTGTGCGCGGACCACCACGAGGGGTCTTCGGCCTCGCGCACCAGCGTGTTGGCCGAGCCGGTCGCCGCAGCCAGCGGGGTGACCAGCGACGCCACCTCCAGGGCGACCTCCTTGAGCGGCATCGTGAGCGAGAGCCCCCGCCACGTCCCGTCCAGTGCCGCGAACTCGCTCGCAAAGGCGACGACGTCGACGTCACGACGGTCGTAGGACCATGCACGCAGCCCGAGGGTGGCGTACGCGGCCCGGTGCAGCACCGGAGAGAGCGAGTGCTCGACGGGGCTGCCCCACACCGCGCAGCGGCGGGTGGGGCCCTGCCCCTCGCTCAGCACTTGCCCTTGTTGTCGGCGCACCACTTCTGGAACTGCGCCACGTTGCGCTGGTGCTCCTCGTAGGTGGTGGCGAACTTGGTCTCGCCGGTGTCGAGGTTGACCGTCACGAAGTAGAGCCATGGCCCGGCGACCGGCTTGGCCGCCGCGGTGAGGGCGCTCTCCCCGGGGTTGGAGATCGGACCCGGCGGCAGACCCGCGACCAGCCGGGTGTTGTAGGGGCTCTTGCTGTCGAGCATCGGCTGCGTCGGCACGCCCCGCTTCTTGAAGATGTAGTTCACCGTCGAGTCGAGACCCAGGGTCATCTTCTTCGCGAGGCGGTTCTCGATGACCCGGGCCACCTTGGCCTGGTCCCCCTGGGTCTTGGCCTCACCCTCGATGAGGCTCGCCACCGTGACGACGCGCTCCATCTGGCCGGGCGCGATGCCGAGGCCGGCCAGGCGCTTGGTCGACTCGGCGACCATCTGCTTGAGCTGGTCCGCAGCGGTCGAGCTCGGCCCGAACTCGTAGCTGGCCGGGAAGAGGTAGCCCTCGAGATTGCCCTTGGCCGAGGGCGGCAGGCCGAGCTGCCCGACGTTCTTGGCGGCCGCGGCGTACTGGGCGACGGGGATGCCCGACGCCTTGGACAGGCGGTCGTAGATCTCGGTGGCCCACAGGCCCTCGGGGACGACGACGCGCGTGACGAGTCGGTTCTTGGAGTCCACGAGAAGGGCCACGGCGTCCGCGGCCTTCATCTGCTTCTTCATGACGTAGACGCCGGGCTGGATCGACGAGCTCTTCGGGTCGCTGTTCGCGGCCTCGATGAACGCCTTGGTCGACTTGACCACGTCGTCGTCGACGAGGGTCTTGGCGATGGCCCCGCCTCCGGCGCCCTGGTCGATGGTCACCCGGACCTCACCAGTGCCGGGACCCGGGTAGTCGTTGGACTCGACGAAGCCTTCGACGACGGGACGCAGCGCCTTGTAGGCGACGGCCACTCCTCCGCCGATGACCGCCAGGGCGATGACGATGACGACGAGGCGGCGCAGCACCGACGGCTTGCCCCGAGGCGCCGTGCCGGCGGTGGAACCCGCTGCCCCGCGCGAACGCCGCCCGCGCCGGCCCCGCCGGCGCGCCGCCAGCTCCTGCTCACGCAGCTCCCGCCGGCTGGAACCCGCAGTCGGGTGCCCGTGCTCGTGGTCGCCCGCCGGTGCGTCGGCGCCGTCCAGCGGGTGCCCCGGCTCGACGACGTCGTGCTCGAGCGCCTCGTCGTGGTCGCCGAAGATGGATGACTCGAGGTGGTCCTTCATCGACGACGTTCCTTCTTCCGTTTGCCCCCCGGCATGATGATCTCCCCGGGCGGCATGCCCGACAGCGCCTCGGTGTCGAGCGCCGACTGCAGGATGAGTACGGCGGCGGCCTGGTCGACGACGGCTCGCTGTCCGCGACCGGGCACACCGCTGTCGCGTAGTCTGCGGTGCGCGTCCACGGTGGTCAAGCGCTCGTCGACCATGCGCACCCCCACACTACCGAGGCGCGAGGCGAGGCGGCCGGCGTAGTCCCGCGCGATCCGGGCCGCCTCCCCCTCCTGCCCGGACAGCAGGCGGGGGAGGCCGACCACGACCTCGATGGCCTCGAGCTCGGGCTCGAGCTCGACGATCGCCTCGACGTCGCCGTCGGCGCCGGTGTCGCGGCGCAGGGTGCGCACCGGGTGGGCGAGCGCGCCCGCAGCGCCCGAGGCGGCGACCCCGACGCGGGCGTTGCCCACGTCGACGCCGACTCGTGCCCCCGGGCGGAAGCGGGCGTCCGTCGGGGTCACGCGCCCCGGCCCCGCAGGTGGTCCTCGACGGCGCCGAGGGCCGCGGAGACCCGGCTCGGGTCGGTGCCGCCCCCCTGGGCGAGGTCGTCCTTTCCGCCGCCACCGCCGCCGAGCGCCGTGGCCGCGAGCTTGACGAACGCACCCGCCTTGAGGCCGGCCTCGCGGGCCCGCTGGTTCGTCGCGACGATGACCACGGGACGTCCGTTGCCGACGGCCGCCATCGACACGAGCGCCGGACGGTCGTTGCCCAGGCGACCGCGCACGTCGGTCACGAGCTTGCGCAGGTCGTCGCCCGTGACGCCGTCGCCCGCGTCGTGGCTGACGAAGGTGACGCCGCCGATGTCGCGTGCGGACTGCACGAGGCCGGCTGCCGCTCCGAGGACCTGGCTCTGGCGGACCGCGGCGATCTCCTTCTCCGCGTCGCGCAGGCGTCCGAGGATGGTGGCGATGCGGTCGGGCAGCTCGTCGCGCCGCACGCCGAGCGTGTCGGTCAGCTGGCTGACGATGGTGGCCTCGCGGGCCAGGTGGGTGTAGGCGTCCGCGCCCACGAGCGCCTCGACGCGGCGCACTCCCGAACCGATCGAGCTCTCACCGAGGAGCTTGACGACGCCGATCTGGCCGACGCGCGGCGTGTGGGTGCCGACGCACAGCTCGCGGGACCACTCCCCGATGGAGACCACGCGTACGCGTTCGCCGTACTTCTCGCCGAACAGCGCCATCGCGCCGAGCCGCTTGGCCGCGTCGAGCGCCATGATGTCGGCCGTCACGGGGAGGTCCTCGAGCAGCACGCCGTTGATCCGCGCCTCGATCTCGGCCATCGCAGCGGCCGGGACCGACTGCAGGGACTTGAAGTCGAAGCGCAGCCGGCCGGGCGAGTTCTCGGAACCCGCCTGCGTCGCCGTGTCGCCGAGCTCGTCGCGCAGCGCCTGGTGGACCATGTGCGTCGCCGTGTGGGCACGTGAGATGGACCGGCGGCGCACGACGTCGACCTCGGCCTCCGCGTCCTCGCCCACGCCGACCTCGCCCTCGAGCACCGACGCGCGGTGCACGACGAGCCCGGTGATGGGGCGCTGCACGTCCTCGACGCGCAGCAGGGCGCCGCTGGCCAGCCGGATGATGCCGTGGTCGGCCTGCTGCCCGCCCGACTCCGCGTAGAGCGGCGTGCGGTCCAGGACGATCTCCACGTCGTCGCGGATCAGGCCACGCACGCGGGTGTCGGACAGGACCTGGTCGTAGCCGGTGAACTCCACGTCGCGACCGAGGAGGTCGGAGAGCTGGCGGTAGACGCTGGTGTCGCCGTGCGCCGACCGCTTCGCCTTGGCGTCGGCCTTGGCCCGGTCGCGCTGCTCGCCCATGAGCCGGCGGAAGCCGGCCTCGTCGACCTGCAGGCCCTGCTCCGCCGCCATCTCGAGGGTCAGGTCGATCGGGAAGCCGTAGGTGTCGTGCAGGGCGAACGCCTCGGCGCCGCCGAGGGTGCTGGCACCGGACGACTTGGCCCGCGCCACCGCGGTGTCGAGGATCGTCGTGCCCGAGCTGAGCGTGCGGCGGAAGGCCTCCTCCTCGGCGTACGCGACCTGGCTGATGCGGGAGAAGTCGGTCTCGAGCTCGGGGTAGGACGCCTTCATCCGCTCCTTGCTGACGGGAAGCAGCTGCTCGAGGGTCGGCGCGTCGACACCGAGCAGGCGCATCGAGCGAACCGCGCGGCGCAGCAAGCGGCGCAGCACGTATCCCCGGCCCTCGTTGCCCGGCGTCACCCCGTCCCCGATGAGCATGAGCGAGGAGCGCACGTGGTCGGCGACCACGCGGAAGCGGACGTCGTCGTCGTGGTCGGCACCGTAACGGCGACCCGTCAGGTCCTCCGCTGCCGCGATGACCGGGAAGACCTCGTCGGTCTCGTAGATGTTGTCGACGCCCTGGAGCAGGAACGCGACGCGCTCGAGACCCATGCCGGTGTCGATGTTGCGCTTGGGCAGGTCCCCGACGATGTCGAAGTCCTCCTTGGAGCGGACGTTCTCGAGCTCGTACTGCATGAACACGAGGTTCCAGAACTCGAGGTAGCGGTCACCCGCCTCCCAGTCGCCGTCGGCGCCGAACTCGGGACCGCGGTCGAGCAGGATCTCGGAGCACGGACCGCCGGGGCCTGCCACGCCCATGTTCCAGTAGTTGTCCTTGCGCCCGAGACGCACGATGCGGTCGTCGGACAGGCCGGCGACCTTCTTCCAGAGCGCGATCGCCTCGTCGTCCTCGTAGTAGACGGACGCGTAGAGGTCCTTCTCGTCGAAGCCGAGCCCGCCCTCGGACTGGCTGCGGGTGATGAGCTCCCAGGCGAGCTCGATGGCGCCTTCCTTGAAGTAGTCGCCGAAGCTGAAGTTGCCGTTCATCTGGAAGAACGTGCCGTGCCGCGTGGTCTTGCCGACCTCCTCGATGTCGAGGGTGCGCACGCACTTCTGCACGCTGGTGGCTCGGGTGAACTGCGGCGTCTCCTGGCCGAGGAAGTACGGCTTGAAGGGGACCATGCCGGCGTTGACGAACAGCAGGTTCGGGTCCTCGTGCACGAGCGGCGCGCTCGGCACGACGGTGTGGCCCTGGCTGCCGAAGAAGGAGAGCCAGCGACGCCTGATCTCAGCGGTTTCCATGATGTGTCCTCGGGGTCGACGGGTGTGGTGTGCAGGAGCCCGTCGCATCGGCGGCCGGGCAGGGGGCGAGCAGGGGCGGGGCCAGCCCGGCGCCTCACACGGGCGCGGCTGACCCCCACGGAGCTCGCCCCGCCTGCTGCAGGCGCGGGCGCAGGCTCACCCTGGGTCCCGTCTGGGCCACGTTCATCGTCCTTCGCCTCGTCGGCGCACGCTCGCGCCGAGGTGGTTCAACCCTAACGGACCCCGCCGGGTGGGTCCCACTGCCACCTGCCGCGGCTCCCTGCCGGGCGATGGGGGTATGCCGCTGGGCCGGCC
>NZ_BAAANB010000002.1:30696-33871 GCF_039529575.1 Terrabacter terrae | reverse complement strand
GCCGGCCCAGCGGCATACGTGCTCGTCAGGCGAGGACGCTCAGGCGGGGACCTCCGCCACGAGGTCGGTCTTGACCTCGGGGAAGTGGCAGGCCTGCAGGTGCACGCCGCCCTCGCGGAAGGCGCGTGCCGACTCCTCGGTCGTGGCGGCCACCAGCGGCGGCTCCTGCGTGGCGCAGACGTCCTGCGCCTTCCAGCAGCGCGTGCGGAAGCGGCAGCCGCTCGGCGGGTCGATTGGGCTCGGCACGTCGCCGACGAGCCGGATGCGCTCCTTCGGGGCGATGCCGCGAGCGACGTTGATGTCGGGCGCAGCCGACAGCAGTGCCTGGGTGTACGGGTGCTCGGGCGCCTCGTAGATCTTCTTCTTGTCGCCGTACTCGACGATCTTGCCGAGGTACATCACGGCGACCTGGTCGCAGAAGTGGCGCACGACGCCGAGGTCGTGGGCGACGAAGATGAACGCGAGGTCGAGCTCGTTGCGCAGCTTCGCCAGCAGGTTCATCACCTGCGCCTGGATCGAGACGTCGAGGGCCGAGACCGGCTCGTCGGCCACGATCAGCTTGGGCTCCACGGCGAGGGCGCGGGCGATCCCGATGCGTTGGCGCTGGCCGCCGGAGAACTCCGACGGGTAGCGGTTGATGTGCTCGGGGTTGAGGCCCACGAGCTCGAGCAGCTCCTGGACCCGGGCCTTCTCCTTGCCCTTGTGCAGGCCGTGGACCTGCAGCGGCGTGGTGAGGATCGAGCCGACCGTGTGACGCGGGTTCAGCGAGGAGTAGGGGTCCTGGAAGATCATCTGCACGTCGCGACGGATGCCGCGCAGCTGGTGCTCCTTCAGGTGCGAGATGTCCCGGCCCTCGAACTCGATGGAGCCGCCGGTCGGCTCGTCGAGGCGCGTCACGAGCCGCGACGTCGTGGACTTGCCGCAGCCCGACTCGCCGACGAGGCCGAGGGTCTGGCCCTGCTTGATGCTGAAGCTGATGCCGTCGACGGCCTTCACCGTCGCCCGCACCATCTTCAGGCCCTGGACCTCGCGGAAGGGGAAGTGTCGCTGGAGGTCGGTGACCTTGAGCAGGGTCTGGTCGCTCATCGGGCTCCCTCGTCGAGCTGCAGGGTGGCCACGGGGTCGGCCAGGTGGCAGCGGATCTCTCGGTTGGCGAGCCCGGGCGTCGGACGCCACTCGGGCAGCTCGGTGAAGCACCGGTCACCCTCGACGAGCGTCTTGAACTCGCAGCGGGGGTGGAAGGAGCAGCCCGAGGGCAGGTTGAGCAGGCTGGGTGGCGTGCCCTTGATGGCCTTGAGCTCGGCGAGGTCCTCGCTGTGCGACGGCATCGACTGCAGCAGGCCGTAGGTGTAGGGCATCGACGGCTGCGCGAGCACCTCCTTGGCGCCACCCTTCTCGACGCCGCGACCGGCATACATCACGAGGATGTCGTCGGCCGTCTCGGCGACGACCGCGAGGTCGTGCGTGATGAGGATGACCGCCGAGCCGAACTCCTTCTGGAGGTCGTTGACGAGGTCGAGGATCTGGGCCTGCACGGTGACGTCGAGCGCCGTGGTGGGCTCGTCGGCGATCAGCAGCTTGGGGTCGTTGACCAGGCCCAGCGCGATCATGGCGCGCTGGCGCATACCGCCGGAGAACTCGTGCGGGTACTGGTTGGCCCGCCGCTGGGGGTTGGGGATGCCGACGAGGTCGAGCATCTCGACGGCCCGCTTCTGGGCGACCTGCTTGCTCACCGAGTGGTGCGCCCGGTAGGCCTCGGCGATCTGCCTGCCGATCTTGTGGAACGGGTGCAAGGAGCTCTGCGGGTCCTGGAAGACCATCGCGGCCTTGGTGCTGCGGACCTTCTGGAAGGTCGAGGGCTGCGCCCCGACGAGCTCGATGCCGTCGAGCTTGATGCTGCCGGTGATCTGGGTGCGCTTGGGGTTGTGCAGGCCGAGGACGGCCATGCTGCTCACCGACTTGCCCGAACCGGACTCACCGACGATGGCCAGGGTGCGACCGAGGCGCGCCTGGTAGGTCAGGTTGGAGACCGCCTTGACGACGCCCTCCTCCGTGGGGAAGGCGACCGAGAGGTCCTTGACGTCGAGGACGACGTCTCCGGGGTTGCGGGCCTCCGAGCCCTGGGTGGCGATGGAGCCGGACGTGCTGGCGGTGGCGGTCATGAGAGCCTCACTCGCGGGTCGATGAAGGAGTACGCGATGTCCACGACGAGGTTCATGACCACGACGACCACGGCTCCGATCAGGACGGTGCCCATGATGACCGGCAGGTCGTCGGCCTTGAGCGCGTCGAGGCCGCGGCGGCCGATGCCGTCGACGCCGAAGATCTGCTCGGTGATCAGGGTGCCGGTGAGCAGTGCGGCGATGTCGAGGCCGAGGATGGTGGCGATGGGGCTCATCGCGGCGCGGAAGCCGTGCTTGAACAGCACCGTGCGCTCGCTGATGCCCTTCGAGCGCGCCGTGCGGATGTAGTCCATCGACAGCGTCTCGATCATCGAGTTGCGCGTGTAGCGCACGTAGGAGGCGGAGGTCACCACACCGAGGATGAGGGCCGGTGCGAGCATCCCGAGGAAGTAGGGTCCGACCCCCGAGGAGAGGGACGAGTACTGCGGCAGGACGTTCCACAGGATCACGGGGTAGAGCGCGACCAGGAGCGCGAGCACGTAGTACGGGATGGAACCGAGCACCTGCGAGGCGCCCACCAGGGTGCGGTCCGTGGCCGAGCCGCGTCGAACCGCCGCCAGGATGCCGATCGTGACACCGATGACGAGGAAGATGACGGCCGCCATCAGGGCCAGCACCACCGTGTTGGGGAACCGCGTGAAGAGCTCGTCGTTGACCGAGCGGCGCGTCACGAAGGAGAAGCCCAGGCACGGGGCGCTGCAGTGGACGGTGTCCCCCGCGTAGAGGAAGTCGCGCCCGGCGAAGAGTCCCTTGAAGTAGTCGAGGAACTGCACGGACAGCGGCTTGTCGAGCCCGAGGCTCTGCGTGATCTGCTGCAGGCGCTGCGCGTTGCAGCGGGTCTCCGGGCACATGGCCTGGGCCGGGTCGGACGGACCTGCGAAGAAGATCAGGAACGTCGACACCAGCGTGGCCAGGATGACGCTCAGGGCGAGAGCCACTCGCCTGAGGATGTAGGTGAGCACGGTTTGCCTTCCAAACGGGATGGGCGCCGG
>NZ_BAAANB010000002.1:0-30663 GCF_039529575.1 Terrabacter terrae | reverse complement strand
GACCCCCACCACGGCTGTCGATCAGATAGTGCTCTCCCGGAGGAAAGCTCTCACTACCGACTTACTGGTCGAGCCAGACGTCGTTGAGGTCCGGCATGCCCTTGTTCGGGTTGTTGTGGACGTTCTTGACCTTCGTGCCGAAGACCGAGTTGCCCTTGTCGTTGTAGTCCGGGATGGCCAGGAGGTAGTTCTCCGTGAGCCACTTGTCCATCTTGCCCCACTCCGGGCCCTGCTCCGTGATGGAGAGCTGCTGGATGCGCTTGATCTCGGAGTCGATCTTGGCGTCGGAGAAGTTGCCGAAGGTCGTACCACCCTGCGAGAGGGCGATCGTGCCGAAGGTGGGCGGGATGATGGAGTCGGCGGACGGCCAGTCGAAGCACCAGCCACGCGGCGACTGCAGCATGTTGTACTTGCCCTTCGGGTCGCCGACGAGCTTGCGACGCTCCTTGTTGGGCGCACCGATGTCGGTGACCTTGAAGCCGGCCTTCTCCAGGGCCTGCTTGCGGACCTGGTTCACCTTCTGCGCGGTGTCGTCGTCGTTCGTGTAGTAGTACACGAGCTCGAACGGCTTGCTCGGGCCGTAGCCCGCGTCGGCGAGCATCTTCTTGGCCTGCTCCGGGTCACCGTCGCCCTGGCCGTTCATCTTGAAGCCGGGAGCAGCCTCCGCCGTGTAGTCGACGTGACCGGGGATCTGCGGCGGGATGATCGTGCTGGCGGGCGAGAACGAGTGCGACGTCTCACCGCCGGCCTTGTGGATCGAGTCGAAGGGCCAGGCGACAGCGATGGCCTTGCGCACCTTCAGCGGGATCTTGCGCGCGTCGAGGTTGACCATGATCACGCACGAGGAGGGGCCCTCCTCGAACTGGGCCTTCTTCGGGCCCTCGATCTGCGGGATGAGCGAGGAGTCGATCGGGTCCCAGTTGAGGCTCGTGGCGTCCTCGCCGTTGGAGGCGAGGATGGCCGTCTGCGTCTTGATGTCGTCGACGCCCCACTTGAAGTGGAAGCCGTCCGGGTAGTCGTGACGCGCCGGGTCGGTCTTCGGGTCCCAGTTGGGGTTGCGCTTGAGCGTCAGCTCGGTGCCCGGCGTGTACTTGTCGAACATGTACGGGCCGGTGGCCAGCGGGTGCAGCTGGTAGTCGGCCTTCTTGTCCTTGGCCTCGGGGATCGGCGTGAACTGGTTGAACGAGACGAAGTACGGCAGCGTCTCGAAGCGCTTCTCGAGGTGGAAGACGACGGTCTTGTCGTCGGTGGCCTCGACGCCCTTCCAGTTCTTGTCACCCTTGTAGGGGCCCTGGTAGTCGGCGCCACCCTTGAAGAACTCGCGCTGGTACGTCGGGCCGTTGGCAGCCAGGTCCGGGTCGAACGAGCGCTTGGCGGCGAAGACGATGTCCTGGGCCTTGACGGGCGTGCCGTCCTCGTACTTGATGCCGTCCTTGAGCGTGAACGTCCAGGTCAGGCCGTCCTCGGACTGCTTGCCCAGGTCGGTGGCCAGGTCCGGAACGAGGACCTGCTTGCCGCCGCGGCTGACGTAGGTCGTCAGGGCGCGGTGCGTGAGCGAGAAGATGACGGCCGTGTCCTGGTAGAACTGGTCGCTCGGGTCGAGGTTCGCCGGGGTCGAGGTGTAGGGCACGGTGAGGATGCCGCCACGCTTGGCACCGGGGATCTCCGGGGCGGGGCCCTTGGCGTTCGGGTCGAGGGCGGCTCCAGCCTGGTCGACCTTGCCACCGTTGCCGCCCTGGGTGCCGTTGGCGCCACTGTTGTTGGCAGCGGGCGCACCGCAGGCCGCGACGAAGCCGAGGGAAGCCGCGGCTCCCACGGTCAGGACTTTGGTCCAGCGCATTGTTGTTTGCTCCCTTTTGTGCTTGTCCCGGCGTTTTACCGGGAACATCTGGTGACCGAGACCCGGTGGGGTCAGCGGCGGCTGGTGGGGTCGAACGCGTCCCGGATCGAGTCGCCCAGCAGGCTGAGCGCGAGCACGAGCAGCGACAGGCCGATGACCGAGGGCCACAGCCACAGCGGGTAGGTGGCGAAGAGGTTCTGCGCGTCGGCGATGGTGCGCCCCCACGAGGCCGTCGGCTCGACGAGACCCGCGCCGAGGTAGCTCAGGGTGGCCTCGTAGGTGATGTAGGCGGGGACCGCGATGGAGGCGGAGACGATGATCGGTCCGACGAGGTTGGGCAGGATCTCCTTGAAGAGGATCTGGCGGGTCGGCACGCCGATCGCGCGGGCCGCCTGGACGAACTCCCGCTCGCGCAGGCTCTTGACCTCACCGCGGACAAGTCGGGCCAGGCCCATCCACCCGAAGATGAAGAGGATGACGATCAGCACGAAGAACCGGATGCGCGACGTCTCGTCGGCCGTGAGGTCGCCGCTGGCGGCGAAGCTCTTCTGCATGATCGGCACGATGGCCAGCACGAGCAGCAGGATGGGCAGTGACAGGAAGAAGTCGATGACCCACGAGATGATCTTGTCGGCGATGCCGCCGAGGTAGCCGGCGATGAGGCCGAGCGTCACGCCGATGATCGTCGAGGCCGCTGCAGCCACGAAGCCGATGATGAGCGAGGGCCGGGCACCGATGGCCCACCGGGCGAAGAGGTCACGACCGAGGCGCGGCTCGACGCCGAGCCAGTGGGCCGAGCTCGTCCCGACCTCGGGCAGTCCGTTGAAGTCGATGAGCTTGGTGTACGTCGTGTACGGGTCGGCCTTGGCACCGGTCGTCGGGTCGACGGACTCCAGCGAGTAGAGCAGCGGGGCGAAGATCGCGACGAGGATGAAGAAGACGATGATCGCGAAGCAGACGATCGCGACCTTGTCCTTCTTGAGCCGGGCCCAGGCGACCTGTCCGGGAGACCGCCCGGTGCGCACCTCCTGGTGCTCGCGGGCCGGCGTCGAAGCCTCCTCCTCGGGCACCTCGGTCAGCGTTCCTGCTGAGGGCTCCGGCATTGCGTTCAACGCGTTGTCTCCATCCTTGTGGGATTCACTTCAGACCCGGGGGGTTCGGTGGGGGGCTCGGTCACCCGGGCGCCCGGAGGGGCACCAGAAACATCCGACTCCACCCCCGTCGGGACGACGTGAGCCTGCCACACGGACTCGCGCCGTCCAAGCACCGAGACGTGCATGGATGACAAATCGTTACCGAGCCTCGCGTCCTGCCACACAATGTCCGTCGGGGCCCAGCGGGGGCGAAACATTCACTCTCGGCGCGTCCGTCCCAGGCGCCCCGAAAGCCACTCCCACCGTGCACGCAGTCGCTCCTCGAAGCCGCGGTCCGTGGGTCGGTAGTAGCCGACCGTGTCGTGGAGGTCGTCGGGGAGGTACTGCTGGGCGGCGACACCGTCGGGCTCGTCGTGGGCGTACACGTAGCCCTTCCCGTGCCCCAGCCGATCCGCGCCGGCGTACCCGCTGCCTCGCAGGTGCGCGGGCACGACGCCGCCGCGCCCGGCGCGCACGTCGGCGATCGCCTCGTTGATCCCGAGGTATGCCGCGTTGGACTTGGGTGCCAGTGCGTTGTGCACGACGGCCTGGGCCAGGATGATCCGCGCCTCGGGCATGCCGATCTGGGCGACGGCGTGCATCGCCGCCACTGCGGTCTGCAGGGCCGTCGGGTCACCCATCCCGACGTCCTCGCTGGCCGAGATGACGATTCTCCGCGCGATGAACCGCGGGTCCTCCCCCGCCTCGAGCATCCGGGCGAGGTAGTGCAGGGCCGCGTCGACGTCGCTGCCGCGCATCGACTTGATGAGGGCGCTCGCGACGTCGTAGTGCTGGTCACCGGCGCGGTCGTAGCGCACGGCCGCCTGTGCCACGGCCTGCTCGACGTGGGCGAGGGTGATCTCGACCGGGTCGTCCGAGACCCGGCCCGCCGGCTGGGCGTCGAGGGCGACGCCGGCTGCCGCCTCCAGCGAGGTCAGTGCCCGGCGCGCGTCACCGCCGGCGATCCGCACGAGGTGGTCGACGGCCCCGTCGGTCAGGGTGTGCGCCCCGGCGAAGCCGCGCTCGTCGACCAGGGCGGCGCCGAGCAGGTCCGCGATCTCGTCGTCGGAGAGGGACTCGAGGGTGACGAGGACCGAGCGGGACAGCAGCGGCGAGATGATGCTGAAGGAGGGGTTCTCCGTCGTCGCGGCGACGAGGATGACCGTGCGGTTCTCGACCCCCGGCAGGAGCGCGTCCTGCTGTGCCTTGGTGAAGCGGTGGATCTCGTCGAGGAAGAGCACCGTCTGGCGGCCGTAGAGGTCACGGTCGCGGACGGCGGCGTCCATGACGGACCGCACGTCCTTGACCCCCGCCGTCACGGCCGACAGCTCGACGAACCTGCGGTCTGCGGCGGTGGCGACGAGGTGGGCCAGGGTCGTCTTGCCCGTGCCGGGCGGACCCCACAGGATCGCGGACAGGGGTCCCGCGGCACCCCCGGAGCCCTCGATGAGCCGACGCAGCGGGCTGCCCGGGCGCAGCACCTTGGCCTGGCCCCGCACCTCCTCGAGCGAGCGGGGTCGCATCCGGACGGCGAGCGGGGCGTCACCCGCCGACGCGGGTCGCTCACCGCGCTCGGCGGCGGAGGCCGCACCGAAGAGGTCCCCCGGGCTGTTCGACATCACTGTGGAAGGCTATCCGCGTGCAGAACCGCTCACCGGCCGGCCTGATGCCGCGCACCCGCCTCGCCCGTCTCGGAGGAGTGATCGCCCGCCACCCGCGCAGCTGGGTGGCGGCCTGGATCCTGGTGGCCGCCACCTGCTTCGCGGTGGCCGTCGGCGGGGTCACCGGCGAGTCGCTCTTCGAACGGCTGCACTCCGGCGCTCCCACCGTCGAGTCGGAGTCCTCCCGGGCGCAGGACGTCATTGCCCAGAGCCAGCCGGCCCTGGAGACGCTGACGATGCAGGTCACCGGGGCCGACCTGACCGACGCCGCGACGATGGCCAAGGGCGCCGCGGCGACGAAGGAGATCGCACGTGTGCCCGGCGTCAAGTCGGTGAGGTCCCCGCTGCTCTCGCCCGCCGGCGTCACCGATCCCCGGACCGCGTTCCTGCTCGAGGGGGGCTCACCCTCCGCCGGCGGCTTCGTGACGGTGGTGGACTTCGAGCCGGGGCTGGACAAGCACGCACAGGACGCGGCAGAGGCCCAGGCCGAGCAGAAGCTGCTGGCCGTCCCCGCGGCGATGGGCGCCAAGGGCTCCGTGGGCAGCACCAGCAAGGTGGTCAAGGCGATCACGAGCACCGTCGAGCGCGACCTGCTTCGTGGCGAGGGCATCGCCCTGCCGCTGACCTTCCTCGTGATGTTCTTGGTCTTCGCCGGGTTCATCGCCGCCGGCATGCCGGTCGTCGGCGCCGTGGTCTCGATCGGCGGCGCCCTGCTGTCGTTGTTCGGCTTCTCCCACGTGGTGGAGCTCGACGCGACGGTCGTCAACATCGTGACGCTGCTCGGGCTCGGCCTCTCGATCGACTACGGCCTGCTCACCGTGAGCCGCTTCCGCGAGGAGCTCGCCCACCGCGAGCACGAGGTGCCGACCCGTGAGGAGGTGGCGGTCGCCGCCGAGCGCACCGTCGCGACCGCCGGCCGCACGGTGCTCTTCTCCGGGCTGACCGTGGCCATCGCCCTGGCCGGGCTGCTCATCTTCGAGGCGTCGATCATGCGGGCGATCGGCGTCGCGGGTGTCAGCGTCGTCCTGGTCGCGATGGTGGTCGCCATCACGCTCGTGCCCGCCCTGTGCGTCATGGGCGCAAAACGCCTGTCCCGCAAGGCTGTCGAGCGACCGTCCGACGTCGGGTTCTTCTCCGGCCTTGCCCACGCGGTGCAGCGCAGGCCGGTCCTGGTCATCGTCGGGATCGTCGCGGTGCTCGTGCTCCTCGCCCTTCCCACCCTGTCGATGCGGCTCACCTCGTCGGGCACCGAGCTGCTGCCCAAGGACGCCCAGCAACGGGTCTTCTTCGAGCAGCTGAACCGGGACTACCCGGCGCTCTCGTCACCGGAGGTGACGGTGGTCGCCGCGTCGTCCGACACGGCTGCGGTGACGTCGTGGGCCGAGCGGTTCCGCACGGCTCCGGGGGTGGAGAGCCTTGCGGTCAAGCCGCTCAGCGGCACCCACCAGCGGGTCGACATCCGCGTCGCGGGTCGTCCGACGTCCGACGACGCCCAGGACCTCGTGAGCCGCGTCCGCGACGTCGGTGCGCCGTTCGAGACGCTGACGACCGGCCAGGCGGCCGGCCAGATCGACTTCCTGGACTCCATGGCGGCCCGGGCCCCGTATGCCGTGGGCCTCGTCGTGCTCGGCACCTTCGTCCTGCTGTTCCTGATGACCGGGTCGGTCGTGATGCCGGTCAAGGCCCTGCTGCTCAACGTCATCTCGCTCGGTGCCGCCCTCGGCGTCGTCGTGTGGATCTTCCAGGAGGGCCACCTCGAGGGGCTGCTCAGCTTCTCGTCGGTCGGGGCCGTGGAGTCGATGGTGCCCTTCCTCGTCCTCGCATTCGGCTTCGGCCTGTCCATGGACTACGAGGTGTTCCTGCTCTCCCGGATCGTCGAGTTCCACCGCCAGGGCGTCGAGAACGACCGAGCCGTCTCGCTCGGCCTGCAGCGCACCGGGCGCATCATCACCTCGGCGGCCCTGCTCATCGTCATCGTCTTCGCCGGCTTCGTCGCCGGCGACATCCTCATCATCAAGCAGATGGGCCTGGCGCTCGTCGCGGCCGTCGTCATCGACGCGACGCTCGTGCGCATGCTGCTCGTGCCGGCGACGATGACCCTGCTCGGGCGGTGGAACTGGTGGGCGCCGCGACCGCTGCGCCGGCTGCACGACCGCTTCGGGATCACCGAGTGAGCAGCGTGGTCAGCGGCCACGGCCTCGAGGACCTGCTCGGCGCCACCGGCGGGCACCCCTTCGTGCGGTGGGAGGTCACGGACGAGCTCGCCTCGACCTGGTGGCAGGCGGCTGGCGCCGTCGCCTTCCAGCGCACCCGGAAGTCGGTGCGCCGCACCGTCAACGTGCTCGGCGACGACGAGGGCGTGACCGCGCTCATCGAGCACCTGCCGCAGATCGCGGCGACCATCACCCCTCGGCACCGGGCGTTCTCGGTCAGCGTCCCCCAGCACCTTGAGCCCCGGCTGCGCGAGCGCTACCGCGTCCTCGAGGGCGGCGACTGGGAGTGGTTCCACACCACCACCGCACCGGAGGAGCATCGCTCCCACGAGTCCGTCCGCCCCATCGACGACGTCGCACGCGCGGACGAGGTGCGCACGTTCCTCGAGGTCCACTCCCCTACGGCGGACACGGATCCGGGTCACGGTGAGCGCTGGTTCGCGGTCGAGGAGCCGGACGGGTCGTTCGCCGCCGTGGCCGCGTGGGGCACCACCAGGGGCGGCGCGCCGCACCTGTCCTCGGTGGCTGTCGACACGAGGCTGCGGGGTCGCGGCCTCGGCCGCACGATCGTCGGTGCCGTCACGCGGCTGGCGGTGGCGGAGACGGGCCTGTGCACCCTCGGGATGTACTCCCACAACGAGGCCGCGCGCAGCCTCTACCTCTCGCTGGGCTACGACCCGCTCTGCGCGTGGTCGAGCCGGCCCGTCGTCCTCGACTCCTGAGGCAGACGGCCGACGGGGCGGGGTGTCGTGGAGGGTTGCCGCCCGCGCGGGCCGCGGCAACCCTCCACGTCCTCGCCCCCGGGTTCAGTGCAGCGTGTCCAGGACGAACACCCCGTTGACCGAGCGCAGACGGTGGTCGTGACCGGTGGACTTCCCGCCGAGGTGGGTCTCCGTCACCGTCGCCCGGGCGCTCGTGTCGGCGGTGGCGTGCCGCTGGTCGCGCGGCACGCCGTAGATCCAGCTCGCGCGCCCGTCGTAGGAGGAGGTCTCCGAGCGGCTCGAGAGCCGCGCCCCGCCGCGCGTCAGGGAACGGTCCTCCCCCCAGGTGATCGCGAGGTCGCCCGTGACGTCGTAGGCGCCGTCGGCGCCCGGGTGCGGGTGGAAACCGAGCACGCCCTCCTTGTCCCAACGGTGCACGGTGCGCTCGACGGTCGGCGTGCCGTGCCCGTGCCGGGCCTCCACCACCTGCGTGTCGGTCCACGACGCCGTGAGCGAGTCGTCGGCCTCACCGTCGGTCCAGGAGTGGCGGGAGGTGTTCCCGAGGCTCCGCGTGACCGTGGTGGTCACGGGCCCGCGCGACGTGAACAGCGTTCCGGTGACAGCGAAGTCGCGGGTGGCGTCGAGGTCGACCCGACCCGCCTGGTCGCCCGTGCCCGTCACGGTGCTCTTCACCGCGGGGTCACCGCCGGAGGGCGCACCCGTCGTCCCGGTGACGACGCTCCGGCCGGCGTCGCGCCACACGCGGAAGCGGGGTGCGAGGGTCCAGCCGCCCTGCCCGGCCGGCAGGCCGACGACCGACAGGCGCACCTCGTGGGACCGCCCGTCGTCGAGCCGAGCGAGGTACGGCGTCAGGTCGTAGCCGAGGGAAGGGATGTCGAACGCCTTGGGCGAGGGGATGGTGTACCAGAGGAACGGGTTGCTCCAGCCGCCCGTGTAGACGACGGGATACGGCGCGGCGACGCCGGCGAGCTGCCCGTCGATGCGGACGTCCACCTCGCGGTAGGGCAGCCCGTCGGGGCAGGAGTACCCGGTCGACGCCGGGGCACTCGTGTCCCAGAACTCCTCACACCCACCGCCCGAGCCCGTCGCGAAGACATCGGCGAGCAGTCGGGTCGAGTTGCGGGGCACGGTGAGAGCCCCGACGAGGTCGCTGCCGTCGCGAGTCGAGTTCACGAGCGGCAGCACCTGGTCTGACGTCTGCGCCACCGGTGCCCCGTGGCCCGTGGTGTAGAAGTCCAGGTCGACCGACACGTGGATGACGCCGGTGTAGGTGGCGTCGACGACGTTGCCGATGGACATCGAGACCTGCTGCGGCCCGGTGAGCAGGGGTGCCAGATCGGTGACGTCCTTCTCGACGTGCCAGCGGATGCCGTCGATGCTCGGCTCCGGGGTCGACAGGGTCAGCATGCGCACGCCTGCCACGTCGAGGTAGCCGAGCCGGTCGAACTGCCGTCCGGCGACCGAGCCCGACAGGCGCATCACGACCTTGGACCAGGGGCCGGCGCACCCGGGAGGCGGCGTGTACGAGCTGGTGTGGACGGCGAAGTCGGCGAAGGAGTCGTCGACGACCCGGACGGTGCAGTGCCGCGTGCCCGGCACGGTGACGGGTGGCTCGGGGGTGCGGGGGTCGTCCCAGTCGGATGCGAACTCACCGGGCGGGGTGGCCGTGGCGGACGCGGTGCCAGCAGCCGGTGACAGGGCCGGTGACAGGGCCGGTG
Source organism: Terrabacter terrae (assembly GCF_039529575.1). Taxonomy (NCBI): domain Bacteria; kingdom Bacillati; phylum Actinomycetota; class Actinomycetes; order Micrococcales; family Intrasporangiaceae; genus Terrabacter; species Terrabacter terrae. The sequence goes on along the minus strand of NZ_BAAANB010000002.1, from coordinate 21,376 downwards.
ACAGGGCCGGTGAGGGTGCTGCCGAAAGGGCCGAGGCAGCGGTGGCGCCCGTCAGGGCCAGGACCACGCCCAGGATCGCGGTGGTGACGGGTCGCAGGCGAGGTGTGCGCATGTCACCCGACGCTAGGACCGAGAAGGTCAAGGTTGGGCAAAGCGCTCGCCCGCTCACGGCATACGCCAGCGGTCCCGCACACGCGCGGCACGGCATACGCCGCCCTCGCTGCAGACGCGCAGAGGGCTGCCGTCACCGAGGTGCCGACAGCCCTCCACGAGGTCTGCGGGAGCTCAGCTCCGCACGGGGCTGACCTCCGGGGCGCCCTGCGGGGCGGGAGCCGATGCGGCCGGCTTGGCGTCGACACCGGCCTCCTTGCGCTGCTCGGGCGTGATGGGCGCCGGCGCCGCGGTCAGCGGGTCGTAGCCGCCGCCCGACTTCGGAAAGGCGATGACGTCGCGGATCGAGTCGGTGCGCGCGAGCAGGGAGACGATGCGGTCCCAGCCGAAGGCGATGCCGCCGTGCGGCGGGGCGCCGTAGGCGAAGGCCTCGAGCAGGAAGCCGAACTTCTCCTGCGCGTCCTCCTCGGACAGGCCCATCACCTTGAAGACGCGCTCCTGGACGTCGCGCTGGTGGATACGGATCGAGCCGCCGCCGATCTCGTTGCCGTTGCAGACGATGTCGTACGCGTAGGCGAGCGCCGAGCCGGGGTCGGTGTCGAAGGTGTCGAGGAACTCCGGCTTCGGGGAGGTGAAGGCATGGTGCACGGCCGTCCAGGCCCCGGCGCCCACGGCCACGTCACCGGAGGCGACGGCGTCGGCCGCCGGCTCGAAGAGGGGCGCGTCGACGACCCACAGGAAGCTCCACGCGTCCTCGTCGACGAGACCGCACCGGCGGCCGATCTCCAGACGGGCCGCACCGAGCAGCGCACGCGAGGCCTTGGCGGTGCCGGCGGCGAAGAAGATGCAGTCGCCGGGCTGGGCACCGACGTGGGCGGCGAGGCCGTCCCGCTCGGCGTCGGTCAGGTTCTTCGCGACCGGCCCGCCGAGCTGGCCGTCCTCCTGGACGAGGACGTAGGCGAGGCCGCGGGCACCGCGCTGCTTGGCCCACTCCTGCCAGGCGTCGAGCTGCTTGCGCGGCTGGCTCGCCCCGCCCGGCATGACCACTGCGCCGACGTAGTCGGACTGGAAGACCCGGAAGGTGGTGTCCTTGAAGTACTCGGTGCACTCGACCAGCTCGTTGCCGAAGCGCAGGTCGGGCTTGTCGGAGCCGTAGCGGGCCATCGCCTCGGCGTAGGTCATCCGCTGGAACGGGGCCTCGAGCTCGACGCCGATGAGTCGCCAGAGCGCCGAGATGATCGCCTCGCCGAGCTCGATGACGTCGTCCTGCTCGATGAAGCTCATCTCGATGTCGAGCTGGGTGAACTCCGGCTGACGGTCGGCGCGGAAGTCCTCGTCGCGGTAGCAGCGGGCGATCTGGTAGTAGCGCTCCATGCCGGCGACCATGAGCAGCTGCTTGAACAGCTGCGGGCTCTGCGGCAGGGCGTACCAGGAGCCCGGGGCCAGGCGTGCCGGCACCAGGAAGTCCCGGGCACCCTCGGGCGTCGAACGGGTCAGCGTCGGCGTCTCGATCTCGACGAAGTCGCGAGCGCCGAGAACCGCACGAGCGGCGGCGTTCACCTTCGAGCGCAGGCGGATCGCGGCGCCGGCCGAGCTGGCGCCGGGGCGGCGCAGGTCGAGGTAGCGGTGCTTGAGGCGCGCCTCCTCGCCGACGGTGACGCGCTCGTCGATCTGGAAGGGCAGCGGGGCGCTCGGGTTGAGGACCTCGAGCTGCTCGACGATGACCTCGATGTCGCCGGTCGGCAGGTCGGGGTTGGCATTGCCCTCGGGGCGCTCGCGCACCTCGCCGGTCACCCGGACGCAGTACTCGTTGCGCACGTCGTGGGCGCCGCCCTCGGCCAGCACCTCGTCACGGGCGACCACCTGGGCGACGCCCGAGGCGTCGCGCAGGTCGAGGAAGGCGACTCCGCCGTGGTCTCGACGCCGCGCCACCCAACCGGTGAGGGTGACGGTCTGGCCTGCGTGGTCGGCACGAAGAGTGCCGGCCTCGTGAGTGCGGAGCACGGAGGGTCCTTCCGGGACGTGGGGCGGGTGGCGCGGGCGGCACAGCCGGCCTACGGGGGCCACTGGGCGAAGCCGGGCGCCCGGCGGCGGTCGGCCACGGGCACCGAGGACCAATCCTAGACCGCTTGCGCCTAGGCTCTTCGCCGTGCAGCACTCCCGCAACCGTGACCTCGACGGCGTCAGGGGCCTCGCGGTCCTCCTCGTCGTGGCCAGCCACGTGGGGCTGCCGGTGCGCTGGGGCGGCCTGTCCGGGGTGACGCTGTTCTTCGTCCTCTCCGGCTACCTCATCACGAGCCTGCTCATCGCGGAGTGGGACCGGTGGGGCTCGGTCAGCCTCTGGCGGTTCTGGGGCCGGCGCGCGCTGCGGCTGCTGCCTGCCCTCGTGCTGCTGCTGGCCCTCGTCCCGGTGCTGCTCTGGGCCACGGGCGACGACCGCCTCTCGCACTACCCCACGGCAGGGCTGGCGTCGCTGTTCTACGTGGGCAACTGGGTGCGCATCGAGGGCACCGACCTCGGCCTGCTCAACCACCTCTGGTCACTCTCCGTCGAGGAGCAGTTCTACGTGGTGTGGCCGGCGGTGTTCATCGGTCTCATGGCGTGGCTGCGCAGCCGTGCGCTGACCATCGTCCTCGGCCTCGCTGCACTCGGCACCTTCTACTCCGTGTGGACACGCGGGACCGCCATCCGGCTGGACATCTCGACGGAGACGAACGCGTTCGCCCTGCTCCTCGGGGCATCGCTCGCCTTCGCCCTGGCCGCCGTCCGCAGCCGCGGCTGGACGCTCCCGGCCTCGAGCCCGCTCGTGCCGTTCGCGGTGATGGTGGCCGTCTCGGCCTTCCCCGGGCACGGGCTCGCCGTCGACCACCCGCTCTTCCGTCCGCTCGGGGCCGTCTACGCGATGCTCGGCGTGTGGCTCGTGTATGCCGCCGTGTCGGGTCACTCGCGCGTCGTCGGCTCCCGCGTCCTGGTCTTCTTCGGGACCATCAGCTACGCGCTCTACCTGTGGCACCAGGCGCTGATCAACAGCCGCCTGCTCGGCGAGCACTCGACGCCCCGCAACCTGCTGCTCGTGGGGGCTGCCGTGCTCGTCTCGTGGCTGTCGTGGGTGCTCGTCGAACGGCCGGTGGGGCGCCTGCGCGGTCGGCTGCGCCTCGACCAGCCATCGGCTCGCCAGCGGGACCACGTCGCACGAGCGGACGCGCAGACCCGGACCGACCCGGCGACCGCCCGCTGAGGACCGGCCACCTCCCCCTCGGCGCGCTGGGCGCACGGCCCGCGGACCACGAGAAGGAGGGACCTTCGCCCCTCCACTCTCAACGTATAGCGCACCCGGGGGCTTGCGGCAAGCCCCCGGTCGTCATCGAGAATTCCGGGCTCCGGCCGTTCGTCTCGGTCGCGCAACCTGATGGGAGCCTGCGTGAACCCACTGACCAGCAACGCCTTCGACCTGTCACCCGTCCTGGCCCACAAGGCCGACCCCGCCCTCCTGCAGGCGGACGAGGAGCACTTCGCGGCCATCGCCCGGAGCCTCGAGCACACCGTCGCCGAGCTGTCCCGCCGGCTGGACACGGTGCGCCGTGCTCCGGCCGGTCACGGGCAGACCGCCCTCGAGCGCGACCAGGAGGTGCACCGGCTGACCGCCCGGCTGCGCACCCTGCGTCGCTACGGCCTCGACCTGGCACTGGGACGGATGGTCACCTCCGACGGCAGCGAGACCGTCTACGTCGGTCGCCTGGGCCTGACGGACGAGGACGGCCGCCGTCTCCTCGTCGACTGGCGCTCCCCCGCCGCCGAACCGTTCTTCGGCGCCACCCACGCGCACCCGATGGGCCTGGCGAGCCGGCGTCGCTACCGCTGGACGCGCGGCCGGGTCACCGACTACTGGGACGAGGCCTTCACGTCCGATGCCCTCGTGGACACCGCAGCGCTCGACGACGAGTCGGCCTTCCTCGCCAGCCTCGGGACGGAGCGGTCAGACCGGATGCGCGACGTCCTCGGCACCATCGCGGCCGACCAGGACGCGATCATCCGCGCCGGCTCCCGAGGCCCTCTGGTCGTCGACGGTGGCCCTGGCACGGGCAAGACGGTCGTCGCGCTGCACCGGACGGCATACCTGCTCTACTCCGACCCGCGGCTCGGGCACCGTCGCGGGGGTGTGCTCTTCGTCGGCCCGCACGAGCCGTACCTCGCCTACGTCTCGGACGTGCTGCCGAGCCTCGGCGAGGAGGGCGTGCGCACGTGCACCATCCGCGACCTGCTGCCCGAGGGTGCCGATGCGATCGAGGAGAGCGACCCCGAGGTGGCTCGGCTCAAGGCCTCGCTGCACCTGGTCGACGCCATCGAGCCGGCCGTCGCCCTCTACGAGGAGCCGCCCACGGAGCCGCTCGAGGTCACCACGCCCTGGGCCGAGCTGTCGGTGGGTGCCGACGACTGGGCGACCGCGTTCCAGGCCCCGCCGCCCGGCACCCCGCACAACGAGGCGCGCGACATCGTCTGGGACGAGCTGCTCTCGATCCTCGTCGAGCGCCACGACGACGAGGACGCGACGCCCGAGCAGGTCAGGGCAACCCTCCAGCGCGACCGCGAGCTGCGCTCGGCCCTGAACCGCGCATGGCCGATGCTCGAGCCGACCGACCTCGTCGGCGACCTGTGGTCCGTGCCCGCCTACCTGCGCCGGTGCGCGCCCGGCCTCAGCCTCGAGCAGGTGCGCCTGCTGCAGCGGCCGGAGGGAGCACCGTGGACGGTGAGCGACCTGCCCCTCGTCGACGCGGCCCGCCACCGGCTCGGCGACCGGGAGGCGTCGGCGAGCCGGCGGCGGCGCGAGGCCGCCCTCGCCGCCGAGCGCGAGGAGCGGGCCAAGGTCGTCGACCACCTCATCGAGCACGACGACTCGGAGATGCACCTGATGTCGATGCTGCGTGGCGCGGACCTGCAGGGCGCGCTCGACGACGCCGACGAGCCGGCGCGGACGGGCGCGGACGGGCTCGCCGGACCGTTCGCCCATGTCGTGGTCGACGAGGCACAGGAGCTCACGGACGCCGAGTGGCAGATGCTGCTGCGCCGCTGCCCGTCCCGGAGCCTGACCGTCGTCGGTGACCGCGCCCAGGCGCGACACGGGTTCCCGGAGCAGTGGCACGAGCGCCTCACCCGCCTGGGCATGGGCCGCGTGACCGTGGCCTCCCTCCGCGTCAACTACCGCACCCCTGCGGAGGTCATGGCCGAGGCGGAGCCGGTCATCCGGGCGGCCCTGCCGGATGCCAACGTGCCCGTCTCGGTCCGCACCAGCGGGATCCCGGTCCGGACCGGGACCACGACCGAGCTCGACGAGGTGGTCGACTCGTGGCTCGCGCAGCATTCCCAAGGCGTCGCCTGCGTCGTGGGCTGCCCGGCGTTCACGCCACGGCCTCGGGTCCGCTCCCTCACGCCGTCCCTGACGAAGGGGCTCGAGTTCGACCTCGTGGTCCTGGTCGAGCCCGAGGCCCTCGGTTCCGGGATCGAGGGTGCCGTCGACCGCTACGTGGCGATGACTCGCGCGACCAGCGAGCTCGTCGTGCTCACACGCGCGTGAGGTGAAGGGTCAACGGGGTCAGCGGAGTTCGCCGTCGAGGTAGACCCAGCGGCCGGCCCGCCGCGTGAACCTGCTGACCTCGTGCAGCCGCCCGGTGCTCCCGTCGACGTCGGTCCAGGACGCGACGAACTCGACGACACCGTCCTCGTCGTCGGGTTCCCCGCGCTCGCTGCGGCGCACGTCGAGCCCCGTCCAGCGAACCCCCTGATCCAGACCGATCCGGTCGGGCCGGGTCCGGGGGTGCCAGGTGCGCACGAGGTACGCCTCGTCGCCCAGCGAGAAGGCCGTGTACCTCGAGCGCATCAGCGCCTCTGCCGTCGCCGCCGGCCGCTCGCCGTCGAGCAGGGGGCCGCAGCACACGGCATACGCCAGCAGGGAACCGCACGGGCACGCCCCGGTGGGCGTGCCCGTGCCGAACGCGGCGCCGCTCACGAGCGGTCGCGCTGGGCCTCACGGGCCGGCCAGGCGGCGTCGCGCGGGCGCAAGGTCGACCAGCCACGGCTGCGCGAGTGGCCGGCGCTCAGCAGCCCGACGAGCGTCGCCGAGTTGCTGATGCGCCCCGCCAGGGCGGCGTCGACGGCGTCGTCGAGGGGCACCCACAGCGGGCGCAGCGACAGCTCCTCGGCGGTGCGCTCGTGCGCGTCGTCGTCGTCGACAGAGCTCAGTCCCCGGGCCAGGAAGATCCGCACCGTCTCGGGGAACGCTCCGGGGGAGGTGACGTCGTCGGCGAGCACGTGCCACTCGTCCGCGACGAGGTCGACCTCCTCGGCGAGCTCACGGGCGGCAGCCTCCCACGGGGGTTCGCCGTCGACGTCGAGCAGTCCCGCCGGCAGCTCCCACACGTGGGCGCCGGTCGCGTGGCGGTACTGCCTGATCATCATGACGTGGTCGACGCCGTCGAGCTCGCGCAGGGCCAGCACCGCGACGGCTCCGGGGTGGCTGATGTAGTCGCGCGTGACGACGCCGCCCTCCCCCAGGTCGACGCGGTCCCGCACGACGTCGAAGATGATCCCCTCGAACGGGGTGGTCGACTCCAAGACCGTCTCGGGCGTCCAGTCCTCGACGAGGTCGGCTCCCGTGCCCCGAGGCGCGTCGAGACCCATCTGCGGCTCAGACGTCGTCCGACGCCGACGCGGCGCCGGAGGAGCTGACGGAGGCGTATGCGTCGTGGTCGGCGGCGTCGTCCTCCGCTGTCGCTGCCCTGCCGGCGTCGACGGCGGTCCGGTGCCGCTCCACCTCGACGAGGCGCTCGCTGCGGCGGCGCTCGAGGGCGGCGCCCACGAGGCCGGCGAAGAGCGGGTGCGCCCGGTTCGGGCGGGAGAGGAACTCCGGGTGCGCCTGCGTCGAGACGTAGTACGGGTGCACCTCGCGCGGGAGCTCGACGAACTCGACGAGGGTGCCGTCCGGGGACGTGCCCGAGAAGACGAGGCCCGCCTCCTCGAGGTCGGCGCGGTAGGCGTTGTTGACCTCGTAGCGGTGGCGGTGGCGCTCCTTGACCTCGGCCGCGCCGTAGGCCTCACGGATGACGCTGCCCTCCTTGAGGGCCGCCGGGTAGAGCCCGAGGCGCATCGTGCCGCCGAGGTCGCCGGCGCCCTCGACGAAGGCCTTCTGCTCCTCCATCGTCGCGATGACGGGGTGCGCCGTCCCCGGGTCGAACTCGGTGGAGCTGGCATCGGCGTTTCCGAGCACCGTGCGGGCGTACTCGATGACCATGCACTGCAGGCCGAGGCAGATGCCGAGGGTCGGCACCTGCTTCTCGCGGGCCCAGGTCAGGGCGCCGAGCTTGCCCTCGATGCCGCGCACGCCGAAGCCGCCGGGCACGAGCACCGCGTCGACGCCGCCGAGGGCCTTCTGGGCACCGGTCGGGGTCTGGCACTCGTCGCTGGCCACCCAGCGGATCTTGACCCTGGCGTCGTGGTGGAAACCGCCGGCCCGCAGCGCCTCGGTGACCGAGAGGTAGGCGTCGGGCAGGTCGATGTACTTGCCGACGAGCGCGACCTCGATGTGGTGCTCGGGGTCGTGGACCCGCTGGAGGAGCTGGTCCCACTCGGTCCAGTCGACGTCGCGGAACTTCAGGCCGAGGCGGCGGATGACGTAGGCGTCGAGGCCCTCGCGGTGCAGCACCTTGGGGATGTCGTAGATGCTCGGCGCGTCGACACAGGCCGCGACCGCCGCGACGTCGACGTCGCACATGAGCGAGATCTTGCGCTTGATCGGCTCGGGGATCTCGCGGTCGGCGCGCAGCACGAGCCCGTCGGGCTGGATGCCGACCTGGCGCAGTGCGGCGACGGAGTGCTGGGTCGGCTTCGTCTTGAGCTCGCCGCTGGGGGCGAGGTAGGGCACGAGGGAGACGTGCAGGAAGAAGCTGTTGTCGCGGCCGATGAGGTGGCGCACCTGTCGGGCGGCCTCGAGGAAGGGCAGCGACTCGATGTCGCCGACCGTGCCGCCGATCTCGGTGATGATGACGTCCGGCGCGTCCGGGCCGCCGGTGGCGAGCGCTCGCATCCGGGCCACGATCTCGTTCGTGATGTGCGGGATGACCTGAACGGTGTCGCCGAGGTACTCGCCGCGGCGCTCCTTGGCGATGACGTTGTTGTAGACCTGGCCGGTCGTCACGTTCGCGGCGCCGACGAGGTTGACGTCCAGGAAGCGCTCGTAGTGGCCGATGTCGAGGTCGGTCTCCGCGCCGTCGTCGGTCACGAAGACCTCGCCGTGCTGGAACGGGTTCATCGTTCCCGGGTCGACGTTGATGTAGGGATCGAGCTTCTGCATCGTGACCCGCAGGCCCCGCGATCGCAGAAGTCGTCCGAGGCTGGATGCCGTGAGGCCCTTGCCGAGAGAGGAGGCAACGCCCCCGGTCACAAAGATGTGCTTCGTCGTTTCCACCACGGGCTTCAACTCTACGTCATGTCGAGGGGGTCCGCCGCGTAGCGCTCCGCCCATCGGCGCGCCTCCGCCTCCGGCGACGGCCACGAAGCGGCTCGCGAACGTGCCGCAGTGCTCATCCGGTGCCTGGCGTCGGGGTCGAGCAGCAGGCGGTCGACCTCGTCGGCGACGGAGATCGGATCGCCCACCGTGACAAGGGAACCGGCGTCGCCGATCAGCTCCGGCAGTCCACCAGTCCGGGTCGCCACGACGGGCACCCCGGCCGCCATCGCCTCCTGGACGACGAGCGCGCGGGCCTCCCACCGGCTCGTCAGCACGAAGACGTCCGCGGCGCGAAGCCACTGCCGCACGTCGGTCCGGGACCCGACGAACCGCACCCGGGCATCCCCGCCGTCCCGGTGGCGTATGCCGTCCGCCTCCTGCTCGAGGTCCGCACGCAGCCGCTCGTCGCCGCTGCCGACGACGACCCACGTCGCCGGTACCCGGGAGCGGCGGGCGGCCGCCAGGAGGGTCGGCAGGTCCTTCTGGGGGGCGATCCGCGAGACGGTGAGCACGAGGGGCGGCTCGGTCGGGAGACCGACCTCGGACAGCAGACGCCTCCGCTCCCCCGGTACCAGCCGCCCGGCCCCCAGCAGCTCGGCCACCGCCGGCGACGGCACGAGCGCCAGCTCGGCATGGCGCGCCCCGAGGGCGCGGGCGAGCTCGACGAGGTCCGGGCTCGCCCCGGTCACGAGCTGCGCCTGCCGCAGGGACCAGCCGAGCAGGCGCTTGGCCGCGCCGGAGCCCGCCCGAGACCACCAGGAGGCGCTGGGCCGCGCAACCGCCGGTGCGGGCGCCGCGGCCGTGAACGGCGCTGCGAACGGTGCTGTGAACGGTGCAGGGGCGGCTGCGAGGGAGGGCGGCAGGTCGTTGTGCAGGGACACGAACAGGCGTGGGCGTGGCCGCGCGCGGGCCACGGCGACGGCAGCGACCAGTGCCGCCTGGTGCCCGTGGGCGTGGACGACGTCTGCGGTGCCGGCGAGCTGCATGATCCGGTGCCACTCCAGCAGGCCCAGCGGCGCCCGGACCCCCGTGTGGACGGGCCACAGCCGGCGGGCGTCGACCCAGCCGAAGGCCTCGGCGGTCGACGCGGCCGTCACGACCTGCACCTCGTGGTCCAGCCCACGGAGGTCGGCGACCAGGCGGTCCACGTGGGCGCCGATGCCGCCCGTCGCCCGACCGAGGAGCATGAGCACTTTCACGGGCCGACCTCGGCGGGAGCCCGAGAGGGCCGTGGGCGTCGCGCCACCCGGCGCAGGACCGACGGGTCGACGGCCAGCGCGAGACCGACCATCACCACGAGGGCGAGGAGCCCGACGCCGAGGCCGACGACCACGCTGGACCCGAGCGAGTGCCCGATGCCGTTGATCGCGAGCCAGGAGGCGACGGCCCGCCCTGCCAGCGCGGCCGCCGCGGAGCCCACGAGAGCGCCCAGCAGCGGGCGCAGCGGCAGCGCCAGGGCGTGGCTGCCCCAGGCGCGCCCGACGAGCACGCTGAGCAGCACCGCGGCCAGCACGAGGCCCAGCGACGACCCGGCGGCGAGGGCGCGCACCGTGTCCGGACCTCCTGCGCCCTCCGGGTCGAGCACGAGCAGGGGGAACACGAGGGTGGCCAACCAGCCGGTCGCGGCGAGAGCGCCCGCGACGAGGGGCGAGCCGTGGACGTAGGCGGCCCTGGTCAGCAGGCCCACGACCCCGAGCGCCGCGACGGAGGGCGCGAAGAGGGTCACGGCGTCTCCCATGGCTGCCAGCGTCTCCGCTGAGGCGTCCCACTGCGAGCCGGCGTCGAGGGCCGAGAAGAAGGCGCCCACCGGGGCCGCCACGGCCACGAGGAGGGCCGCCCCGAACAGGCCGACGACGAGCGTGGCGAGCCAGGCCTGCCGCAGCGTGCGGGCGGCGGCGCCGGGCTCGGCCGGTGCCATGGCCGCGCCCGCCTCTCCGGCGCCGTCGACCGCCGCATGCTCACGGGCCAGCGACGGGAAGGCTGCCGTCGCGAGCGGCACGGCCAGGACGGCATACGGCAGCAGGGTGACCGCCTGGGCGTACGTGTAGACGTTGAGGGTGCCGGCGCCGCCGCGGTCGTTGGCGAGGCGGATGACGACGAGGGTCGCGAGCTGCTGGCCGCCGACGGCGAGCAGCCCGGACAGGGCCAGCACCCTGACGCGGCGCGCCACGCCGTCGGGGAACCGCAGCACCGGCCTAAGGCGCACGCCGGCGCGGCGCACCGGCACCAGCAGCGGCAGGGCCAGCGCGACGACCCCGAGGGTCGTGCCGATGCCCAGCACGAGCAGGGCGTCGTGCGGCACGGCCCCGATCTCGGCCGCCGGGTCGGGAGCCAGCCCCCGGTAGGCGAGATAGGTGACGATGACCACGAGGCTCGAGAGCAGGGGCGCCAGGGCCGGGCCGGCGAAGCGGTGGTGCGCCTGCAGCACACCGGCCAGCACGATGGCCACGCCGTAGAGCGGGATCTGCAGCGCGAAGACCCGCAGCAGCTCGGAGCCGAGCTGCACCTCGTCGCTGCACCCGGTGCCGAGCAGGGTCGCCGCGATCGGTCCGGCTGCCGCGGCGACGACCACTCCGAGCGGGACGAGGACGAGAACGGCCCAGGTGAGCAGGGCCGATGCCGTGGCGTCCGCGTGGCGCCGGTCACCGCGTCCGAGGGCGCCGGCCACGAGCGGCACGGCCACGGCGGCCAGGACCCCGCCGGCGGCGATCTCGAAGAGCACGTTCGGCACGGCGTTGACCGACTGGTAGACACTGCCGACGCAGGTGGCCCCCACCGAGTGCGAGAAGACGAACCACCGGCCGAAGCCGACGACGCGGGCCACGAGGGTGATCACGGCGATGCCACCGGCGGCAGCGAACAGCCGCCGGTGCGAAGGGTTGGGGCGAGCCGGAGCCGGTTCGCTCATCGCGCCTCCCGGCCCCATTCGTCCAGGCGGCGCAGCACACGGTTGCGCTCGATCACCCGTGTGAAGCTGACGCGCTCGGACGCGAGGGTGAGCGCGGCCAGACCGGTGAGCGCCGCGGCACGCCCGGCCAGCCCCGTCCGTTCGACGAGCGCGAGGCCGAGCAGGGCCCCGGCTGCGTTGGCGCCGGTGTCACCGAGCATCGAGGTCGCCCGCAGGTCGTCAGGCAGGACGCCGAGCGACGCGCCCACGGCGGCTGCGGCGGCCGGGGTCCCGGCCAGGGGTAGTCCCGCTGCGAGGGTCACCTTGAGAGCGCGGCCGGGGCGCAGGTCGAAGAGGTTGACGGCGTTGGCGGCTCCCGCGACGACGGCCCCTCCGACCAGGGCGCCCAGCACACGTGCGGGCGCAGCCTGGGGGCCGGGCGAGCGGTCTGTGCGGTCTCGCGCGGTGTCGGACACGGCGGCACCGAGCAGGCCGCAGGCCCCGAGTCCCACGACCTTGACGGCGCCTGTCGTGACCTGGCCGCGCGCGAGGGCGCCGAGGTGGCCCTTGAGCCCCTTGTCGGCTGCTCCTCCGGCCAGGTCGTCGAGCGCACCGAGAGCGCCGGCGGCCAGCGCAACGAGTGCCGTGGCGGCAGGGGATCCTTGAGGTCGGCTGCCGGTCGAGGCTGCGGAGCCGGTGCGCCGGCGGCCGGCCATGAGGGCGATCCCCACACCTGCCAGCGCTCCACCGACCCAGGAAGGGCCCTCGAGCAGCGTGACGGTTCGGCCCGCATGGTTGGTGCGAGCCCAGGGCTCTCGGGCCGCGGACGGCATACGGCGTCCCAGGCGCAGCAGCGCCCACGAGCCGACGGCGGACGACACCGCGACAGGGAAGGACGTCCACACGGAGGAGCCCGCTCGACGGTGCCCCGACCTCACGGAAGGACCCGAGGCAGCTTGGCTGTCGCGCCGGCGCTGATGCCGTAGTGCCCGATGCGCTCGTCGAGGGCACCTTCGGTCGCGAGGACCGCGACGGCCGGGCCGTTGCCGGCGCGCACGTGGTCGACCGTGGAGATCACGGATGCCGTCTCCGACTTCTCCCGGACCGCCTGGACGGCGTCTGAGGTGGCGGGCTGGCCTGCGGCAGCGACCGTCTCACCGCCTGCGACGACCGTGGCCCGGGAGGAACCCGCGAGGGCGGTCAGCAGCGCACGGACGGCGTCGGAACGCTGGCTCACCACCGACTCCGTGCCCGCGTAGTCCCCCGAGACGACGAGCACGACGTCGGCAGGCGGTAGGTCTGCGACGGAGCTGTCGACCAGGTTGGCGTCGAGGAGCACCTTGAGCGCCGCGATGCGCTTCGGCGAGATGGTGCTGACGGTGGTGGAGACGGCCAGGTCGGTGAGGACCTCGACGAGGAGGGCGTCGCCGGTGGCGGTGGAGGTGAGTCCCAACGCAGCCGCGGCGTCGCGGGCAGCCGATGCCCGGTCGTCGGCGCGAGTCGGGTCGAACCAGTCGGCGCTGAGCGAGACCGTGCCGGTGAGGGCGGCGCCGCTCTGGCCGACGACGGACTCGAGGCTGCCCACCATGGTGGTGTCCGCAGACGGCATGGCGAGCACGAGGGCCCGGTGGCCGGTGAGCCGTCCGCGGACGACCCGTTCCTGCACTGCGGACTCGTACTCGTCGGAGGCGTCGACGAGCTTCTGACTCGTGGTCAGCTTGTCGTTGAGGGCCTGCTTCTCGGTGCGCAGCGCCGCGACCTGCTCGCCCAGCTGGTCGCCGAGGTTGGCCTGCAACGGGCCGGCGCCGAGCACGATGCCGACGGCCAGCGCGAGGAAGACGGAGATGATCGAGACGAGGTGGTAGCGGAAGTCGATCATGTGACGATCCCGGTGATGGCGGTCCAGACGTCGTCCCAGCGGGCCGCGAAGACTTGCAGCCAGACCTGCCCCGCCGGGGTCGAGGCGAGCGCCGCGAAGAGCGCCAGCATGCCCACGAGCAGCATCGTGACGAGCAGCCGGCCGGGGATGCGTGCCCGGTAGAGCTGGCTGACCCCCTTGGCGTCGACGAGCTTCCCCCCCACCCGCAGCCGGGTGAGGAAGGTCGAGGCCTGCCCGTCGCGGCCCTTGTCGAGGAACTCCACGAGTGTCACGTGGGTGCCGACCGCGACGATCAGCTCGGCCCCGGAGTCGTCCGCCAGCAGCATCGCGACGTCCTCGCTCGTGCCGGCCGCGGGGAAGACGACAGGCGTGATGCCGAGCGCCTCGACGCGCGCGAGCCCCGGCGCCCGGCCGTCGCGGTAGGCGTGCACGACGATCTCGGCACCGCACCGCAGCGCCCGGTCGGACACCGAGTCCATGTCGCCGACGATGAGGTCGGGCCGGTGCCCTGCCTCGAGGATGGCGTCGGCGCCCCCGTCGACGCCGACGAGGACCGGGCGGTACTCACGGATGTACGGGCGCAGCGCCTCGAGGTCCTCCCGGTAGTGGTAGCCGCGGACGACGATGAGGCAGTGGCGCCCGTCGAGGTCGGTGGTGATGGGCGGCACGCCGACTCCGTCGAGCAGCAGGTCGCGCTCCTTGCGGATGAACTCCATCGTGTTGGTCGCGAAGGCCTCGATCTGCACCGCGAGACCTGCGCGCGCGTCGTGCATCTGGGCTCGGACCGTCTCGGCGTCCAGCAGGGTGCCGGTGGCGACGTGGCGCTCCCCCGACCACAGCTCGGGACCGTCGAGCCGCACCGGGTCACCATCGATCAGGGTCATGGCCTCGGGGCCGGCGTCGTCCAGGACGGGGATGCCGGCGTCGATCAGGATCTGCGGGCCGAGGTTGGGGTAGCGCCCGCTGATGGAGGCGCTGGCGTTGACGACCGCTGCCGGGCGCACCGTGACGAGGGCATCGGCGCTGACCTTGTCGAGGTCGGCATGGTCGATGACGGCGACGTCGCCCGGCTGGAGGCGCTTCGTCAGGGTCTTGGTGCGCCGGTCCACCCGGGCGGGCCCGACGACACCTGGACCGGTGCCGCTGGCACGTGGGCGACGGCGGATGGGAAGGGCCATGATGCCCCCAATCGTGCCACGTCCGCTCAGCGCCGGATCCCGCCGCTCGCGGCGCGGCTGCGCGCGACGGAGGTCTGCTCGAGCAGGTCACCGGCGTGGGCGAGACCGGCCTCGGAGTCCGGGTCGCCGCCCATCATCCGGGAGAGCTCGCGCAGCCGTGCATCGCCCTGCACGGCCGAGACGCTGCTGGACGTGATGCGTCCGTCGTCGGCCTTGTGCACGACGAGGTGCCGGTCGGCGAAGGCGGCCACCTGCGCGAGGTGCGTCACGACGATGACCTGCGCGTGCTCGGCAAGGGCCGCCAGGCGGGCGCCGACGTCGAGGGCTGCCCGTCCACCGACGCCGGCGTCCACCTCGTCGAAGACGAACGTGGGCGGCCCTGCCGTCTCGCCGGAGGAGCTGCGCGAGCCCACCACCTCGAGGGCGAGCATGACTCGGGAGAGCTCACCGCCGGAAGCGGCGCGTGCGACGCTGCGGGGGGTCGCCCCGGGGTTGGCTGCCAGGAGGATCTCCACCTCGTCGATGCCGTGCCGGGACAGGCGGACGCGCTCGCCGTCAGGCAGCGCGACGCCGTCCGGGTCGAGGCGGCGACGCACGTCGACGTGCACGACCGCCTTGCCCATCGCCAGGTGGGACAGCTCGTCGGACACACGCGTGCCGAACTCCGTCCCGGCAGCCCGTCGGGCGTCGGAGAGGGCGAGCGCGGCCGCGACGACGGCGGACTCCAGCTCGGCCACCTCCGCGCCGAGACGCTCGACGCGGTCGTCCGCCGTGACGAGCTGGTCGAGCCGCGCGGCAGCGCGCCCGGACCACTCGAGCACCTCGTCGACGCTCTCGCCGTACTTGCGCGTGAGGACGCCCAGGGCCGCACGACGCTCCTGGACCCAGCCGAGCCGCTCGGGGTCGAGCTCGACGTCCTGGAGGTATGCCGACAGCTCGCCACCGAGGTCGGTGACCAGGGTGCCCAGCTCGTGGAGTCGCTCGTCGAGGCCCGCGAGCGCCGGGTCGTGGGAGGTGGCCGGGCCCAGGGCGGCGCGTGCGGACCCGATGAGGTCACGCACGTTGGGCGCGGGCTCCGCGGCGTAGTCGTCGCCACTGAGGTCGGCGAGGGCAGAGGCCGCGGCCAGCCGGAGGGTGTCGGCGTGGGCAAGGCGCTCGTCCTCGGCACGCAGGGCCACGTCCTCGGCCGGCTGGGGGTCGAGCGCCTCGATCTCCTCGAGGGAGGCGGTGAGAGAGTCGATCTCGCGGGCCCGCTCACGGGCCTCCGACACGAGCCGCTCGTGCTCGCGGGCACACTCCCGCCACTGGTCGTGCAGCGCGGCGACGCGGTCCCGGAGCGCGGTGACCTCCGGGCCGCCGAAGTCGTCGAGCACGGCCCGGTGGGCGTCGCCCTGCTTGAGCCGCCACTGGTCGGACTGGCCATGGACGGCCACGAGCATCTGCCCGAGCTCGGCCAGCACGGAGACGGGTGCGGTGCGACCACCGACGTGGGCTCTCGACCGTCCCGCTGCGGCGATCGTACGGGCCAGGACGAGCTCGCCGGCGTCGTGCTCACCGCCAGCCTCGGCTGCTCGCGCCAGAGCCGGGTGGTCGAGCGGCAGCTGCACGACGCCCTCGACGAACGCGGACTGCGTGCCGGTGCGGACGAGCCCGGAGTCGGCTCGCTCGCCGAGGAGCAGACCGACACCGGAGACGACCATGGTCTTGCCCGCGCCCGTCTCACCGGTCAGGACGTTGAGCCCGGGGCTGAGGTCGAGGACGGCCTCGTCGATGACGCCGACGCCGCGGATCCTCATCTGGCTGAACACGCGACCACCCTAGGGCCGGGCACCGTCGCCACGCGCGGTGCCGGGAGCGACGGCCCTCTCGCCGTTGCCGCGCCACCCGGCGACCGAGAGGTTGAACTTGGCGACGAGGCGGTCGGTGAAGGGGGCGCTCGTCAGTCGCGCGAGGCGTACGGGACGGAGCCCACGGCGTACCTCGATCCGGGCGCCCGGCGGCAGGTCGACGTGGCGGCGCCCGTCGCACCACATCACCCCGACGCCCTCCGTCGCCGCCTGGATCTCCACGGCGAGGTGGGTGTCCGGGCCGAGCACCAGCGGCCGCGCGAAGAGCGCGTGCGCAGCGCTCGGGACGAGCAGCATCGCCTCGACCTGGGGCCAGACGACCGGCCCGCCCGCGGAGAACGCGTAGGCCGTGGAGCCGGTCGGGGTGGACACGATGACGCCGTCGCAGCCCATGCTCGAGAGCGGGCGCCCGTCGACCTCGACGGTGACCTCGAGCATCCGCTCGCGGGCCGCCTTCTCGACGCTCACCTCGTTGAGGGCCCAGCTGCTCGCCACGAGGTCGCCGTGGAGCTTGACGTCGACGTGGAGCGTCATGCGCTCCTCGACGGCGTAGGTGCTGCGGGCGATGTGCTCGACGGTGGCGTCGAGGTCGTCGCGCTCCGCCTCGGCGAGGAAGCCGACGTGACCGAGGTTGACGCCGAGGAGGGGGATGTCGACGCTCCGGGCGAACTCGGCGCCGCGAAGGATGGTGCCGTCTCCGCCGAGGACGACCACGAGGTCGCAACCCTCGGCGACCTGTTCCTCGGTGGAGGAGATGTGCACGCGGGAGCTGTCCTTGAGGTCCAGGGCCTGGGCCTCGTCGGCCTGCAGCGACACGTCGATGCCGAGCGCAGTCAGTCGATGGACGACTCCTTTGGCGACGGTCAGGGCCTCGGGGCGCCGCGGGTGGGCCACGAGCAGGATGCGGCGCGTCACAGGTCTCCCTCCAGGTCGATGGCCCCCAGCATGTCATCCAAGGCGGTCGGGGACGCGCCGGGGACCCGCCGGGGGGCGAGCCAGAAGAGGAACTCGCGGTTGCCGTCGGCTCCGGTGATGGGGCTGGCCGTCGCGCCGTGCAGGTGCAGCCCCTGTTCGGTGGCGGTGGCTGCGACGTCGCGAAGCACCCGCCGGTGCTCGTGCGGGGAGGTGACGACGCCGGTGCGGCTGAGCCGCTCGCGGCCGACCTCGAACTGGGGCTTGACGAGGACCACGAGGTCGCCGTCGTCGCTGACGAGCGGACGCATGGCCGGCAGGGCGATCCGCAGGGAGATGAAGCTGAGGTCGGAGACGACGAGGTCGAAGGGACCGCCGAGGGCGGCGGCATCGACGTCGCGGATGTTGGTGCCCGGCAGGTCAGTCACCCGCGGGTCCGAGGCGACGGAGGCGGCCAGCTGCCCGTGCCCGACGTCGAGGGCGGTGACGTGGGCGGCTTCGCGCTCGAGCAGCACCTGGGTGAAGCCACCCGTGCTCGCTCCCACGTCGAGGCACCGTCGACCCTCCACCGGGACGGGCCAGGCGTCGAGGGCGCGCAGCAGCTTCAGCGCGGCCCGCCCGACCCACCGGTCGGGCTCCCGTGTCAGCTCCAGCGCGGTCGACTCGCCGACGGGCAGCGCCGGCTTCGTGGCGGGGGCGCCGTCGACGAGGACGACACCGGCCGTCACGAGCTCACGGGCCTGGGCACGCGACCGAGCCAGGCCGCGGACGACCAGCTCGACGTCGAGACGACGCGTCACGCGCCACCCAGGCCGCCGAGGCGGCTCTGCAGGCTGCGGTGGGCGTGCTCCCCCGACTCGATGCGCTGGGCGAACGACCCGGCCTGCGACTCGGCGAGACGCATCATCGCCTCGTCGACGGCCTCGTCGCCGGTCACCGGTGGCATCGGTACCGGAGCGGCGGGGTCCACCTCGGGTGGTGCGGCCTCGACCGAGGCGTCATCGAGGGCGTCCGCGGTGGCCGGGTCGGCGCCACTGGAGGCGGTGTCGACCGCGCTGGTGTCCGTGCCGGTGTTCGTGGCGAGGTCGGTGGGATCCTCGGACCCGGAGTCGTGGCTCCGGGCGTGGTTGTCACCGAACATGTGTGCATGCCTCCCTGCGAGGTGGGTGGGTCGCTGCGGTCACGCTACCGGTTGGAGGCCGGCTCCTCGTCGGGGACGTCGGCCGCCGGGGTGCGGCCGGAGTCGTCGCGGCCGTCCTCGATGATCCGGTCGAGCACCCGTGCGGCGTGCCGCAGCTGGTCGGTGGCGGTGCCCCGTTCACGCGCCTCGACCAGGGCGGCGAGACCGGCGCGCACCACCTCCATGCGGTCGCCGCCCTCGTGGCCGATGACCAGCTGCTCGTCCGAGTAGGAGACCGTCGCCACCCCGCAACGCCAGCCGAGCGCCTCACGCTGCGGCACGGCATACGGCCGCTGGAGCTCGGAGAGCGAGGCGACGACGAAGGTGGGCGTCGCATCCGTGTCCAGGAGGTCGGACGGGCCGTCGACACCAGTCAGCACCCACGCCGAGTCCAGGCCCGCTGCGCGCGCCCCGGCGATGTCGGTGGCCAGCCGGTCGCCCACGGCGATGGTGCGCACCGCAGCGGTTCCGAGGCGGTCGAGGGCCAACCGGTAGAGCGGTGGGTGCGGCTTGCCGACGACGTCCGGTCGGCGTCCCGTGGCAGCGGCGAGCAGGTCGACGTACGCGCCGTTCCCGGGCGACTGCCCCCACGGCAGGGGCAGCGTGGCGTCGTCGTTGGTGGCCACCCACTGGACGCCCCGTGTCAGCAGCCGGGCCGCCGTCTCGAAGTCCGCCACAGTGACGTTCCGCCCGAAGCCCTGGAGCACTGCGGAGACGTCGCCGGGGGCGGCGACCTCCGGGTAGGCGACGCCGCCCGCCGGAGGATCCTCGGCCATGACGTCGGCCGGTCGGACGGGCACCAGGCCGGCCCGGCTCAACGCCTCGGCGACCCCCGGGCCGCCGAGGGCCAGGACCCGCGTGCCGGCGGGCAGGTCGGCTGCGAGCCGGGCCGCGCCGGCCTGCGCGCTCGAGACGACGTCGGACTCCGTCGCCGGAGCCCCGAGCGCAGCAAGCTGTCGGGCGACCTCGGCCGGCACCCGCGACGCGTTGTTGGTGGCGTAGACGAGCCGCACCCCACCGTCCACGAGCTGCTGCAGGGACCGCGGCGCCCCGGGCACCGCCTCGTCGCCGCGGTAGACGACCCCGTCGAGGTCGCAGACCACGCCGTCGTAGCCGGCGATGGGCGGCTGGGGTGGGGTTCCGGGTGGCATGTGCTCGGTCTCGGGTGCCTCGGTCAGTGCTCCGGCGCGGCCTCGAAGCCGCGGTCGTCGTCGTCCTCGTCACCGAGCAGGTCGGTGACGTCGACACCGTCGAGCTCCTCGAGGCGCTCGGCTGCGTCGGTCGTCAGCTCGTGGTCGGCGTCGGCCGCGCGGGCGAACCAGTCGCGGGCAGCGTCCGGGTCGCCGGCTGCCAGCTTGGCATCGGCGTACGCGTAGAAGAGCCGCGCCGCGGAGGGGCGGTTGGGGTTGATGCGCCGGACCAGGTCGCTGAGGCCGGCCGCCGCCGCGTCCAGCTGACCCAGGTCACGGCGGATGCCCGAGACGACGATCGCCAGCTCGACCCGGTCGTCGATCGCGAGGTTGTTGGCCTCCTCGCTCTGCGCGAGCTCGAGTGCCTTGTCGTGGCGCCCGAGGGCCCGCTCGCAGTCGACCATGAGCGGCAGCAGGTGGCTGGAGCCCGAGAGCCGGCGCACCGTCCGGAACTCCCCCAGCGCCCTGGCCCAGTCGCCGAGGCGGTAGGCGACGAGTCCAAGAGCCTCACGGGCAGCAGGGACACGTCCGGCGCGGCGGACCGCGGTCTCCGCATGCGCCAGGGCGGCCTCGGGCTCGACGTCGAGCAGCTCGGCCACCATGACGAGGTGCTGGGCCACGCCCTCGGCGTTCTCCTTGGACAGCGTGCGCAGCTGGTTCTTGACGGCTCGGTCGACCTCGTGACCGGTCACGCCCTCGCGGATGGCCGGCTCCGGCTTGCGTGGCGACTTCGGCGTCAGGCGGGGGCCGCCACGACGCTCCTCGTCCTGGCCTCGTCCCGCGCCTCCACGCGGTCGGTCGTCGAAGCGCCGGGGTCCGCGGTCCCC
The DNA here is from genome assembly GCF_039529575.1 of Terrabacter terrae. NCBI lineage: Bacteria > Bacillati > Actinomycetota > Actinomycetes > Micrococcales > Intrasporangiaceae > Terrabacter > Terrabacter terrae. Next base: position 865 of record NZ_BAAANB010000002.1, on the reverse strand, counting down.
ACCGGAGGAGCGGCGGTCATCGGAACGGTACCCGCCGCGGTCCCCACCGGAGGAGCGGCGGTCATCGGAACGGTACCCGCCGCGGTCCCCACCGGAGGAGCGGCGGTCATCGGAACGGTACCCGCCGCGGTCCCCACCGGAGGAGCGGCGGTCGTCCGAGCGGTAGCCGCCGCGGTCCCCACCGGAGGAGCGGCGGTCATCGGAACGGTAGTCGCCGCGGTCCCCACCGGAGGAGCGGCGGTCATCGGAACGGTACCCGCCGCGGTCCCCACCGGAGGAGCGGCGGTCATCGGAACGGTAGTCGCCGCGGTCCCCACCGGAGGAGCGGCGGTCGGCCGAGCGGTACCCGCCGCGGTCCCCACTCGAAGAGCGGCGGTCGTCCGAGCGGTAGCCGCCGCGGTCCCCACCCGAGGAGCGGCGGTCATCGGAACGGTACCCGCCGCGGTCCCCACTCGAGGAGCGGCGGTCGTCCGAGCGGTAGCCGCCGCGGTCCCCACCCGAGGAGCGGCGGTCATCGGAACGGTAGCCGCCCCGGTCCTCACCGGAGGAGCGGCGGTCGTCCGAGCGGTACCCACCGGACCTCGGGGCACCGGAGCCACCCCTGGGCTCCTCCCGTCGCCCGGGCCGGCGATGTCCGCCGGTGTCGTCGCGCCGGTCGCCCCGTCGCTCGTTGCCGTCCTGCTCGCTCATGTTCAGCATCCTTCCGCGCCGACCATGGTCGGCGCCACCTCTCAGTTCCGTGCGCAAAAAGAAAGAGCGCCCCAGTCGGACCAATGAAGTTCCGTCTGGGGCGCTCTGACAAAGTGTGTCCGGCTGCGTCCTACTCTCCCACACCGTCACCAGTGCAGTACCATCGGCGCTGAAG
>NZ_BAAANB010000001.1:941616-980158 GCF_039529575.1 Terrabacter terrae | reverse complement strand
GTCAAACCTGCGACCCGCCCTTCAGGACGGCCAGACATGACCCGCTTGGTGTCAGCGGTTCCTACTCGCTGAAGTCTACCCCGATCGCTCGAGGGCCTCCAGCCGTTTCCCTGGGCCTTGATCACTCAAGGCCATCCGGGGGGCCTTGATCACTCAAGGCCATCCGGGGGGCCTTGATCACTCAAGGCCATCCGGGGCAGTCCAGGACTCTACCGGACGAACCGGCACGGTCTGGACCATGGTGGTCAGGCCCCGGGACCGGCCTACTTCGCTGCGTGATCTCTCACCGCTGCGGTGGCGTCCGTTCCTCCCTGTCGGGCTGACGAAGAGAACAGTAGCCCGGCCTGACGGGATTGCCAAAATCGGGTGGAAAGCCGCCTCTGGTCTCCCAATCCGTCAGGAGATGCGGTCGATGACGATCGGCGGCAGATCAGGCCGTGAGCCCTCGGGCGCGATCGTGTATCCCCCCTCGAGCGCGTCCATCGCACGAGCGAAACGCTCCGGCTCGTCGGTGTGCAGTGTCATCAGCGGCTCTCCCCCGCGCACCGTCGCGCCGGGCTTGTAGTGCAGCTCCACACCAGCCCCCGCCTGGACCCGGTCCTCCTTGCGAGCCCGGCCGGCGCCGAGGCGCCACGCGGCCACGCCAACGGCCAGGGCATCCAGCTGGACGAGCACGCCGTCCGCTGGGGCCAGGACCTGGTGCGTCTCGCGGGCGCGCGGCAGCTCGGCATCGGGATCGCCGCCCTGGGCGCTGATCATGCGGCGCCACACGTCCATGGCGCGACCGTCGGCGAGCACGTCCGCGGGGTCGATGTCCGACCGTCCGGCACCGGCCACCATCTCGCGCGCCAACGCCAGGGTGAGCTCCACGACGTCCTCGGGTCCCCCGCCCGCCAGCACCTCGACCGACTCGCGCACCTCCAACGCGTTGCCCGCCGTCAGGCCGAGCGGCGTCTCCATGTTGGTCAGCAGCGCCACGGTGTGCACCCCGGCGTCCTTGCCCAACCGCACCATCGTCTCGGCGAGCTCACGCGCCTGCCCGAGCTCCTTCATGAAGGCGCCCGAGCCGACCTTGACGTCGAGCACCAGCGACCCGGTGCCCTCCGCGATCTTCTTGCTCATGATGGAGGTCGCGATCAGCGGCACGCACGACACGGTCCCCGTGACGTCGCGCAACGCATACAGCTTTTTGTCCGCCGGAGCGAGGCCCGAGCCGGCCGCGCAGATGACCGCCCCGACGTCCTCGAGCTGGAGCATCATCTCGTCGTTCGTGAGGTCCGCTCGCCACCCGGGGATGGACTCGAGCTTGTCGAGCGTGCCACCCGTGTGGCCGAGCCCGCGCCCGGACAGCTGGGGAACGGCGACGCCGCACGCCGCGACGACGGGTGCCAGCGGCAGCGTGATCTTGTCGCCCACCCCGCCCGTCGAGTGCTTGTCGCTCGTCGGGCGCGACAGCCCGGAGAAGTCGAGCCGCTCCCCCGAGCGGATCATGGCATCGGCCCAGCGGGCGATCTCACGAGAGCCCATCCCGTTGAGGTAGATCGCCATCGCGAGGGCCGACATCTGCTCCTCGGCGACCACCCCACGCGTGTAGGCGTCGATCACCCAGTCGATCTGCGCGTCCGACAGCTGCTGGCGGTCACGCTTGGCGGAAATGACGTCGACGGCATCGAAGGCTTCGCTCACGCGACCCATCATGTCGCAGCACGGAGCGGCGCCGTCCGGGGACCGCGCCGTTCAGCCCTGGGCGTGACGCAGGTCGTCGACCCCGAACGCCTGGGGCAGCACCGCCGTCATCGGCAGCACCCCCTCGGGCGTCATGAGCAGGCACTCCGGACCGCCGTTCTCCCACAGCAGCTGACGGCACCGACCGCAGGGCATCAGCGCCTGGCCGTCGGAGCCGACGCAGAAGACGGCCGTCAGCCGTCCTCCCCCCGTGGCGTGGAGCTCGGAGACCATGCCACACTCGGCGCAGAGGGCGACGCCGTAGGCCGCGTTCTCGACGTTGCAGCCCGCCACCACGCGGCCGTCGTCGACCAGACCGGCCACCCCCACCGGGAAGTGGGAGTACGGCGCGTATGCCTTGTGCATGAGCTCGACGGCACGCAGCCGCAGCGCCTCCCAGTCGACGTCCGTCGAGGAGCCCGTCGCCTGCTCGGTCACGACGCCTCACCCTTGCGGTACACCTGTCCGTCGGCGGCCGGCATACGCAAACGTTGCGAGGCGAAGGCGAGCACGAGGAGCGTCGCGACGTAGGGGGTCATGCCGGTGAACTCGTTGGGGACGGCCGGGGCGGACAGGAACCACCCCAGCGCGAGGACGCCCATGACGACCATCGGCACGCCGACGAAGGGCTTGCCCCGACGGTGACGCACCCACTGCCAGACGCCCCAGGCGAGCAGTGCCACCGCGATCGGCAGCAGGTAGGCGCGCACCACGTCACCGTGCCCGCGGAGCTGCACCGCGTCGGTGTAGCCGAAGAGGGCCGCACCGCCGGCGAGGCCGCCCGGGCGCCAGTTGCCGAAGATCATGGCGGCGAGGCCGATGAACCCGCGGCCGCCCGTCTGGCCCTCGCGGTAGAGGTTGCTCGCCACGAGGACGAGGAAGCCGCCGGCCAGGCCGGCCAGGCCGCCGGAGATGAGGACCGCCGTGAACTTGTAGCGGTAGACGTTGACACCGAGGGTCTCCGCAGCCACCGGCGACTCACCGCACGAGCGCAGCCGCAGGCCGAACGCCGTGCGCCAGAGCACCCACCAGGTGAGCACGAGCAGCAGCACCGCGATGATCGTCAGGACGTTGAGGTTGGTGGTCAGCGCACGCAGCACCGACGCGATGTCGGACACGAGCCACCAGTGCTTCTGCTCGAGGGTCAGCAGCGGGTCGGCGACGCCGGGCACCGAGAGGAACGGCAGCTGCTCCAGCGGCGGCGACTGCGTGGGCCCACCGCCGGGCAGGCCGGTGAACGTCCGGACCGCGAGGTAGGCCCCGGCGCCGGCGCCGAGGAGGTTGATCGCGACACCGGAGACGATGTGGTCGACGCCGAAGACGACCGTGGCGACGGCGTGGATGGCGCCGCCGACCACCCCCATGAGGATGGCACCGAGGATGCCGGCCCACGGGCCGTAGTGGTAGCCGAAGAAGGCGCCGCCCCACGTGCCGAAGATCATCATGCCCTCGAGGCCGATGTTGACGACTCCGGCGCGCTCGCTCCAGAGGCCGCCGAGGCCGGCGAGGCCGATCGGGACGGCCAGGCCGATGGCGGCCTGGAGGGCGCCCGACGAGTCGATGTCGTCGGCGCCGGTGATGACACGCACCGTCGAGACGACGAGGAGGCCGGCCACGACGATCGCGGCCCAGAACCAGCGGGGCCGACCCGTGCGCTTGGCGGCAGGCGAGGTGGCCGGAGCGGCCTCGGTCATGACGGGGGCGCTCATGCCACCGCTCCTTCCGTCTGGACGGCGGCTTGCCGGGCGAGCTCGCTGGCCACACGACGCTGCTCGAGGCGCACGTTGGCGCGGCGCACGACCTCGTAGGCGATGACGACGGACAGCACGATGACTCCCTGGATGACGAGCACGAGCCGGTCGCTGACGCCGGCGGTGATCTGCAGGCCGTTGCCCTGCGCGTCGAGGTAGGCCCACAGCAGCGCGGCGAAGGCGATGCCGACGGGGTTGTTGCGGCCGAGAAGCGCGATGGCGATGCCCGCGAAGCCGAGCCCTGCCTGGACAGTGTCGCCGTAGACGTAGTCCTGGCCGAAGAGCAGCGGCATGCCGACGAGACCGGCCGCCGCGCCCGAGATCAGCATCGAGGTCAGGACCATCCGCTTGACCTTGACGCCGCTCGCGACGGCTGCCGACTCGGAGCGGCCGGTCGCGCGCAGGTCGAAGCCGAACCGGGTCTTGTTGATGACGAACCAGTAGAGGATGCCGACGAGGATGGCGAGCAGGATGAGTCCGTAGACCTTGCTCGGGGTCGCGATGATGCCGTCGAGCGAGATGCCTGGCACGCGCGAGTCCTGCGGCAGCGGCTTGGTGTTGGTCGCGTTGCTGCCCTGGACGCGCTCGGCGGTCTTGCCCAGCAGGAAGGCGACGAGGAAGGTCGCGATCGCGTTGAGCATGATGGTCGAGATGACCTCGGAGACGCCGCGGGTCACCTTGAGCACGCCCGCGATGCCGGCCCAGAGCGCGCCGGAGGCCATGGCCACGACGAGCGCCACGATGATGTTGAGCCAGCCGGGCAGCCAGCCCTGGCCGGCGAAGAGAGCGGCCGCGAACGACGCGACGCGGTACTGCCCGTCGACGCCGATGTTGAACAGGTTCATCCGGAAGCCGATGGCCACGGCGATCGCCGAGAGGTAGTAGACCGAGGCGCCGTTGATGATGTTGATGACCTGCCGCGGCAGCGGCGCCTTGAACAGCTGCGCCCAGACCGCCCCGACCGGGTCGCCGGCGACGAGCAGGATGATGCTCGTCACCACGACCGCCACGACGATCGAGAGCAGCGGCGCCGCGGCGGCCATGAGGAGGCGGCGGGCGTCGAAGCGGGTGCTCATCGGGTCGTCCCCTCGTCGTGGGTGCCGGCATCGGGCACGTCGGTGGTCCCCTCGGGTCTGCGGTCGGCCGCCGGAGACGTCGTATGCGTCGCCGGCGCCGCGGGGTCCGCCGGTGTGGTCTGCGCACCGGTCATGGCGGCGCCGAGCTCCTCGCGCGTCACCACGTCGGGGTCGAACTCGCCCGAGAGGCCCCCGCGGAGGATGACGCGGATGGTGTCGGAGAGCCCGACCAGCTCCTCGAGGTCCGCCGAGATCAGCAGGACACCGAGGCCGTTGCGGCGGGCCGCCTTGATGTGGTCCCAGATGGCAGCCTGCGCACCGACGTCGACGCCGCGGGTCGGGTGGGCGGCGATGAGGACGCGCGGGTTGCGGCGCATCTCGCGGCCGATGATGAGCTTCTGCTGGTTGCCGCCCGAGAGGGATCCGGAGGTGACGTTGATCGAGGGCGTGCGCACGTCGAACTCCTCGACGATCGTCTCGGTCTCGCGCTTGGCGGCGGAGGCGTTGACGAGCACGCCACCCGGCCCGGAGACGTTGACCGACTCGGTCTGGTGGCCGAGGATCACGTTCTCCCACAGGGGCGCCTCGAGGAGCAGCCCGTGCCGGTGCCGGTCCTCGGGGATGTAGCCCATCCCTGCCTCGCGGATCTCGCGCACCTGCCAGTCCGAGATGTCGACGTCGCCGAGCAGGATGCGCCCGGTCGTCGGCTCGCGCATGCCCATGATGACCTCGACGAGCTCGGCCTGGCCGTTGCCCTCGACGCCGGCGATGCCGACGACCTCGCCGGCATGGATGGTCAGGTCGATGCCGTCGAGCAGCTCGCGGCCACCCGCCGGGTCGTCGAGCGAGATGCCGTCGACGGTGAGCATCGGGGTCCTCGTCACCGTCGACTCCTCCGTGGAGGGCGAGGGCAGCTCCGAGCCGACCATCAGCTCCGCGAGCTGGCGCGGCGTCACGCCGGACGGGTCGACCTCGGCGACGGTCGTGCCCCGCCGGATGACGGTGATGGCGTCGGCGACCTTGAGCACCTCGTCGAGCTTGTGCGAGATGAACATGACCGTGAGGCCCTCGGACTTCAGCTCGCGCAGGTTGTCGAAGAGCTCGTCGACCTCCTGGGGCACGAGGACCGCAGTCGGCTCGTCGAGGATGATGATGCGCGCCCCTCGGTAGAGGACCTTGAGGATCTCGATGCGCTGGCGCGCCCCGACGCCGAGGTCGGCGACGAGCGCGTCGGGGCGGACGTCGAGGCCGTACGCGTCGGAGATCTCGCGGATCTTGGCGCGCGCTCCCTCACCGATGCCGTGGAGCCTCTCGGCGCCCAGCACGACGTTCTCGAGGACCGTGAGGTTGTCGGCGAGCTGGAAGTGCTGGAAGACCATGCCGATGCCGGCGGCGATGGCGTCGGCGGGTGAGCGCAGCTGGCGCACCGTCCCGTCGATCTCGATGGTGCCCTCGTCGGGCTGCTGGACGCCGTAGAGGATCTTCATGAGCGTCGACTTGCCGGCACCGTTCTCCCCCACGATCGCGTGGACGGTGCCCTTGTCGACGGTGAGCGCGATGTCCTTGTTGGCGACCACGCCGGGGAACCGCTTCGTGATGCCCTCGAGCCGGACGGCCGCGGCTCCGTGGTGGACGGCCCTGAGGGGCCCGCCGCCGGACTTGTCCCCGGGCTTGTCCCCGGTCACGGGCGGGTTGCTGACGATGACACACGCTCCTCATGCGGGCCCGCCTCGACGCGGGCGTCGATCGAGTATTGAACCAGCATCCACGAACCTGACAACCCTCGCGGTGCCGAATGGGTGAGCTCTAAGGGGGTTCCGGATGATGCGACGGCCCGGACGACGCTGCACGCGCCGCCCGGGCCGTCGGTGGGACGACCGTGTCGGTCGACCCTTCCGTGCTCTGGACGCTCGAGGCGATCAGGACTTCGGAACGGTGATCTGCCCCGAGATGATCTTCTGCTTGTAGTCGTCCAGCTTGCTCTTGATGTCGTCGATGTGGCCACCGGTCGTGGCGTAGTCGACACCGCCGGCCTTGAGGTCGAAGATCCGGTTGCCGGCCTTGAAGGTGCCGTCCTTCACCGCGGTGATGAAGTCGAAGACACCGACGTCGACCTTCTTGATCATCGAGGTCAGGATGACGTCGCGCACGTCGGCCGGGGCCGTCTTGGCCTGGTCGGAGTCGACACCGATGGCCCACTTGCCGGCTGCCTTGGCCGCCGTGAAGACACCGCCGCCGGAGCCACCGGCTGCGTGGTAGACCACATCGGCGCCGCCCTGGTACATGCCGTCGGCCGCGGCCTTGCCCTTGTCGACGGAGTTGAAGCCCGAGAAGTCCGGCGGCTGGGTGAGGTACTTCACGTCGATCTTGACGTTCGGCTTGACCGCCTTGGCGCCGGCCTCGTAGCCCACCTCGAACTTCTTGATGAGCTCGGTCTGGACACCACCGATGAAGCCGATGTGGTTCGTCTTGGTCTTGAGGGCCGCGGCCGCGCCGACGAGGAAGGAGCCCTGCTCCTCGGCGAAGGTGATCTGGTCGACGTTCGGGCCGGCGGAGTCGGGCGACGCGTCGTCGACGATGGCGAACTTAACGTCCGGGTTGGCCTTGGCGGTCTCGCCGACGGCCTTGGCGTACGCGAAGCCGACCGCCACGATGTTGTTGTAGCCGGCGTCGATCAGCGACTGCAGGCGGTCCTTGCGGGCCGACTCGGACTCACCGTTGACGGCCGAGGCCTCCTTGACGTCGGCACCGAGCTCGGCCTTGGCCTTGTCGAGGCCCTTGGCAGCGGCGTCGTTGAACGACTGGTCACCGCGACCGCCCACGTCGTAGGCCATGCCGATCTTCAGCGAGCCGCCGCCGCCGGCGGTGCCGGTCGATCCACCCGTTCCCCCGGGGGAGGTCGTGTTGCCGGTGCTGCTGCCGCAGGCCGCGAGGCCGAGAGCGGCGGCGGCCACGACAGACGCGACCTTGGTTGCGTGACGCAAGAGGTGCTCCTTAGATGCGCGGGGCCGACGACGACATCGGCCCAGATAGCACGGAACTGTAGACCCCGCAGCCGCAAGATCTGAGTGCCTCCGGGGCAAGTCGCAGCAAGTGTTACCGATCCGCGACCGCGGTCAGCGGAGAGACGCCGGTGAGCCTCGCACTGCCCGCCAGCTGGGCCGCCGCGGAGAACACGACCCCGGCCAAGGTGCGCGCCCCGACGGGGATCGCGGCCTCGTCGACGACGAGGTCCCCGCGGTGCAGGTCGTAGGTCGTGCCGCCCGGCGTGCGCGTGCCGAGACGGGCCATGGCGCCCGGCACGTGGGTCAGGTACCAGGCGAAGTCCTCACCCCCGAGGGACTGCGGCGTCGGTGCGACGAAGCCGCCCGTTCCCGTCACTGCAGCCGTGAGCGCGTCGATGCAGGACGCGTCGTTGACGACGGGCGGCACGCCCTTGGTGATCGTCACGTCGGCCTGGACGGCATACGCCCTGACGACGTCGTGGACGACCGACTCGAGCAAACGCTCGACCCCGTCCCAGATGCCGGCGTCCAGCATGCGCAGCGTGCCACCGACCTTGCCGGATGCCGGGATGACGTTGTGAGCGCCGCCGGAGTGGATCGAGCCCCAGACGAGCGCCGCGCCGGCGCGCGGGTCGAGACGCCGGGACAGCACGGCCGGGACGTCGGTGACGACCTTGGCGAGCGCGTACGTCAGGTCCTGGGTCAGGTGCGGGCGCGAGGTGTGGCCCCCGCGACCGGTGAGGGTGACGTCGATCTGGTCGGCCGCGGCCGTGACCGCTCCGACGCGAAGGCCCACCTGGCCGGCGTCGAGGCTGGGGTCGCAGTGCAGCGCGAAGATGCGGTCGACGCCGACGAGCCCGTCCTGGGCGACGACGTCCTCGGCGCCACCGGGCATCAGCTCCTCGGCCGGCTGGAACACGAGGCGGGCACCGACACCGGCGGCGACGAGCCGTTCCTCGACCTCGTTGAGCGCGATGGCGGCACCGAGGAGGGCGGTGGTGTGCACGTCGTGGCCGCACGAGTGGCTCACGCCGTCGGTCTGCGAGGCGAACGGCAGGCCCGTCTGCTCACGGATCGGCAGGGCGTCGATGTCGGCCCGCAGCGCGATGCGGTGCACCGGGTCAGTCGCGCCGAGCTCGGCCACGAGTCCCGTGCCGCGCAGCCGGCGGACGCCGATGCCGGCGCGTTCGAGGCGTTCGGCGATGAGCGCGGTCGTGCGGATCTCGCCGCGGCCGAGCTCGGGGTGGGTGTGCAGGTCGCGACGGATGGCGACCAGCTCGGGCACGCTCTCCTCGACGGTTCGGGCGATGGCCTCGAAGGGCAGGGAGGGCGTGCGGTCGGTCACGAGATCAGGAGTCTAGCGAGAGGATGGACCCCGGCCCCGTCCTCGGGGTGCCCAGAGGGTCCCCGGGACCGCCGTGAGAGAGGAGCGCCGACGAGTGGAGCAGGTCGCCAGAGCCGTGGTGCCGCCTGCACCGGAGGCCATCCGCCGCGTCGTGGGCCTCGTCGACCGTGCCCTGCCGTTCACCTCCATGACCTGCGAGACGTCGGCGGCGACGATCGGGTTCGGTGACGTGGTCGCCCACGTGCGGGCCGGCGCGGACCCGCTCGCACCGTGGCGCGACGCGCTGTGCGCGCAGATGCAGTCCCGGCACGGGGTGCCCGTGCGGCCGCACGTCCCCGCGGCCTTCGTGCTCCAGTGGTGGTGCGAGGTCGCCGCCACCCCGATGGCGTATGCCGCGTCGCTGGGTCCCTGGCTGCTGGTGCCCTCCGCCTCCGGGCTCGGTTTCGAGCTCGCGCCCGGCCTCTACCCCGACCGGATCACCGTGGACCCCGACCGTACCTCGCTGGAGGTGGATGACGACCCCGGCCGTCGTCTGGAACGGGCGCGGACGGCATACCTCGCGCTCGTCTCGGAGGTCGTGACGGCATACGCCCCCGGTGTGAAGATGAGCTCGCGCCAGCGGTGGGGGGTCGTCGAGGACATGTGGGAGACGGCGGTGCGGCGGGCGCGCGGCGCCGCCGGCGAGAGCGTGGCACCGGAGCCGGTGCGGGTGTCGTGCTGCTTCATCTACGCGCTGCCCGGGATGCGCGAGTGCGCGGCGTGCCCACGCCACGGCCGACCCGGGCTGCGTCCCTAGGTTCGTGCCTGCTCGTCTTCATCGGGCGAGCCGACGGACCGCCACGAACGGGCGTATGCCGTGAGCCGGGTGCGTGACGACGCCCGGGGTTGCGGGTCGTGGCGGTCCGTGGGTCCTGGGTGACCGCGGCGAGCAGGGGCGAGACCCGGGCAGCCTGAGGCGATGGACGTCACGACGGTGCTCGCCCAGTGCGGCGGCAGCGCCCCCTGGTCGCAGCTGCGGCCGGTGGTGCGCCGGCGACAGCTGCGGCGCGCTCTGGCTGATGGAAGCGTCGTCCGTCTGGGCCGAGGGCGCTACGGCTTGTCGAGCCTGCTCGCTGCGCGGGCCACAGCGGAGTCCATCAGTGCAGCAGCGTCACACCTCAGCGGGGCACTGCACTGGGGATGGGCGGTCAAGCACCAGCCGGACGTCGCTCACGTGACGCTGCCGCGAGGGCGCAAGCTCCGAGGGCCAGCAGCCCGCGCGGGAGTGCGGCGCCACTGGCGGGACCTGCACGCCGACGAGATCGTCGACGGATGGGTGACGAGTCCCGCTCGCACCGTCGTGGACTGCTGTCTCGACCTGCCCTTCGACGAGGCCCTTGCCGTGGCCGACTCCTCGTGGAGGGCCGGCCTGTCACCGTTGGTCGTTCGGCGTCGTGGCGCAGCACGTGGTCAAGGGACGCGGGTTCTTCGCCCAGGTGGACCTCGCCGACCCGTCACTGCGCATCGTCATCGAGGGGGAGGGGTTCGAGAATCACGGCACCCGGCCGGCCCTGAAGCGCGACTGCCGGCGCTACACCGGGCTGGCGGCGCGCGGGTGGGTGGTGCTTCGCTTCACGTGGGACGAGGTGATGTTCGAGCCCGACTACGTCCTGGCCGCCCTGCGCGAGACCGTCACGGTGCGCCGACCGACCGCCACGAACGCGGCAACCGGGTCGTAGTCCTGCTCGACCCCCGGCCGCGGCAGAACTCGTGGCGGTCCGCCGGCCCGGGCGGACGGCATACGGGCTCGGGTCAGAAGGTCTCGCGGGGCTGGTAGACGCCCCAGACCTCGCGAAGCGCATGCGCGACCTCGCCGCCGGTGGCGCGGGCGGCAAGCGCCTCCTTCATCGGGTAGAGGACGTTGTCGCTGCCGCGGGCCGCCTCCTGGAGGCGGGTGAGGGCGGCCTTGACGGCGTCGTCGTCGCGGTCGGCGCGCAGGGCCTCGAGGCGGGCGCGCTGGTCGGCCTCGATGGTCGGGTCGACGCGCAGCGGCTCGTAGCGCTCCTCCTGGTCGAGCGTGTACTTGTTGACGCCGACGACGGTGCGTTCGCCGTTGTCGATCTCGAGCTGGACGCGGTAGGCGGAGCGCTCGATCTCGGACTTCTGGAAGCCCTGCTCGATGGCCGCGACGGCGCCACCCTTGTCCTCGACGGCCTGGATCAGCGCGAGCGCCGCCTGCTCGATCTCGTCGGTCATCGACTCGACGACGTACGAACCGGCGAACGGGTCGACGGTCTTGGTCACGTCGGTCTCGTAGGCGATGACCTGCTGGGTGCGCAGCGCGAGGCGGGCGGCCTTCTCGGTCGGCAGCGCGATGGCCTCGTCGAAGGAGTTGGTGTGCAGCGACTGCGTGCCGCCGAGCACCGCGCCGAGACCCTGGAGCGCGACGCGGACGAGGTTGACCTCGGGCTGCTGGGCGGTCAGCTGCACGCCGGCGGTCTGGGTGTGGAAGCGCAGCATCATCGACTTGGGGTTCTGCGCGCCGAACTGCTCCTTCATGATCCGCGCCCAGATGCGGCGGGCCGCGCGGAACTTGGCGACCTCCTCGAGCAGCGTCGTGCGGGCCACGAAGAAGAAGGACAGGCGCGGCGCGAAGTCGTCGACGGCCAGCCCGGCGGCCTGGGCGGCGCGGACGTACTCCATCGCGTTGGCGAGGGTGAAGGCGATCTCCTGCACGGGCGTCGCGCCGGCCTCGGCCATGTGGTAGCCGCTGATGGAGATGGTGTTCCAGCGCGGCATCTCCTTGTGGCAGTAGGCGAAGACGTCGGCGATGAGACGCAGCGACTCGCGGGGCGGGTAGATGTAGGTGCCGCGGGCGATGTACTCCTTGAGCACGTCGTTCTGGATCGTGCCGGTGAGCTGGTCGCCAGGGACGCCCTGCTCCTCCGCGACGAGCTGGTAGAGCAGCAGCAGCGTCGAGCCGGGCGCGTTGATCGTCATCGACGTGGAGATCTTGTCGAGCGGCAGGCCGTCGAAGAGGGTGCGCATGTCGTCGAGGCTGTCGATGGCGACGCCGACCTTGCCGACCTCGCCGTGCGCGATCGGCTCGTCGGAGTCATAGCCCATCTGCGTCGGCAGGTCGAAGGCGACCGAGAGTCCGCCGGTGCCGGCCTGGACGAGCTGGTGGTAGCGCTGGTTGCTCTCCTTGGCGGTGCCGAAGCCGGCGTACTGCCGCATCGTCCACGGGCGACCGGTGTACATCGACGGGTAGACGCCCCGGGTGAAGGGGTAGCGGCCGGGGGCGCCGAGCTTGGTCTCGGGGTCGAAACCGGCCAGGGCCGACGCGTCGTAGACGGGCTCGATGGGCAGGTCGGACTCGGAGCGCGCGCCAGTGCTGTCAGCCATGCTGCCGAGCGTATCGGCGCGGGACGGGGTCTCCGCCGCCCGGCTGGCGAACGTTGTCGATCTCACGTCACCGAGGGCGTATGCCGTGCGCCTGGGGTGCCCCGAACGTGGCCTTTCGACGGTTCAGGTGGGCCGGAGGGTGGCCTCTCGTCGGTTCAGGTGGTGGTGGGCCAGGTGCTGGTGATTTCGGCCTTGCGGGCCTCCCACTCGCCCTCGAGCGCTCCGAACCGCTCGGAGAGGAACTCGAGGAAGGCGACCGACAGCTGCAGCCGGCGGCCGGCCGCGGTGTCGACCCCGCCGACCGCAGGCACCCCGGCGCGCAGACCGGCCTCGATCTGGGCCAGGAGCCGGTCGCGCGAGAGCATCGCGCCGTGCCACGCGTCGGCCTGCACGACGTAGACGTCGCGGCGCGAGCCGCGCTCGCGCTCCTTGCCGATGAGGTAGGTCTGCGTCAGGTAGCGCACCGCGCCCGAGACGGCGGCGGGGCTCACGTCCAGGGCCTCGGTGAGCTCGACCGCGGTCATCCGGCCGTCGTCGTCGGCGAGCAGCCGCGCGAAGACGCGCGAGGCGAGCCGCGGCATACCGGCGTCGGTGAGGGTGTCGCCGAGGCGCTCGACGTAGGCGGAGACCGCCTGTTCGTCGCGCTCGGTGGGCAGGGTCGCCGTCACCGGTGCTCCGCGGTCGCCTGCCCCGGCCCTAGCCTCTCTCATAACATTCAGTAAATCGTAAATCTTGTGTACCGTCGAATCATGTCCTCCACGATCCAGGTCCACGGCCTGCGCAAGAGCTTCGGGCACACCGTCGCCCTCGACGGGCTCGACCTCGAGGTGGCCGCGGGCGAGATCCACGGCTTCCTCGGCCCGAACGGCGCCGGCAAGTCGACGACCCTGCGCATCCTCCTCGGCCTGATCCGCGCCGACGGCGGCAGCGCCACCCTGCTCGACGGCGACCCGTGGCGCGACGTCGAGACCCTGCACCGGCGTCTGGCCTACGTCCCCGGCGACGTCGCCCTGTGGCCCAACCTCACCGGCGGTGAGGTCATCGACCTGCTGGCCAAGCTGCGCGGCGGCATCGACGAGCGGCGCCGCGCCGACATGGTCGAGCGGTTCGACCTCGACCCGACGAAGAAGGGCCGGTCCTACTCCAAGGGCAACCGGCAGAAGGTGGCGCTCGTCGCAGCGCTCTGCTCCGACGTCGAGCTGCTGCTGCTCGACGAGCCGACGTCCGGTCTCGACCCCCTCATGGAGGCGGTCTTCAAGGACGCCGCCCGCGAGTTCCGTTCCGCCGGCGGCACGGTGCTGCTCTCGAGCCACATCCTCAGCGAGGTCGAGTCGGTCTGCGACCGGGTCAGCATCATCCGCGAGGGCCGCAACGTCGAGTCGGGCACCCTCGCCCAGCTGCGCCACCTCTCGCGCACGGTGGTCGAGGCGACGCTCGCACGACCGGTGCCCGAGTCGGCGGTCGCCGGCATCGCGGGCGTGGGCGACGTCGTCGTGTCGGGCACGAGCGTGCGGTGCTCGGTCGAGAGCGGCCACCTCGGCGCGCTGCTGGAGCTGCTCGGCAGGCACGGCATCGAGTCACTGACCAGTGCCCCGCCGAGCCTGGAGGAGCTGTTCATGGAGCAGTACCGCCCCGCCGGCACGAGCCTCCGCGCGACGGCGAGCCCGCGATGAGCGCCGTCACCGGCACCGGCCCGCTGCTGCGGCTCGCCTCCCGACGCGACCGGGTCCTGGTGCCCGTGAGCGTCCTCGGCCTCGTCGCGTTCACCGCCGGATCGGCCAAGGCGACGATCGACCTCTACCCGAGCCTGGCCGGTGCCTTGGCGATCTTTGCCCCGCTGATCCGCAACCCCGCCACGGTGGCGCTCTACGGCCCGCCGACGAGCCTGAGCCTCGACTCGTTCGCGGTCTACAAGACCATCCTGCTCGGCGGCGTCTTCCTCTGCCTGCTCGCCTACATCGTGGTGCGCCGGCACACCCGCACCGAGGAGGAGGCGGGCCGGCTGGAGCTGCTCGGGGCGGGCGTCGTCCAACGGCGAGCGCCGCTGACGGCCGCGGTGACCCTCGGCACGCTCGCGGTGCTCGCCACGGCGGTGCTCAGCGGCGCCTCCCTCGCCGGCCTGGGCCTCGACAGCCGCGGCTCGGTCGCCTTCGCCGTCTCGTGGGTGATCATGGGGCTGGCGTGGGTCGGCGTCACGGCGGTGGCCGCCCAGCTGACCGAGACCACCCGCGGCACCGCCGCGATCTCCCTCGGCGCCCTGGGAGTGGCGTTCCTGCTGCGCGCCCTCGGGGACACGTCGGCCACCGACAGCCCGGGCCGGTTTGTCGTCTGGCTCTCCCCACTGGGCTGGGGCGAGCGGGTGTCTCCCTACGGCAGCAACGACTTCCGACCCCTGTGGCTGGGCCTGGCTGCCTACGTCCTGCTCGTCGGGGCGGCCTTCTGCCTGCGCGAGCGACGGGACCTCGGTGCCGGCCTGCTGCCCGCGCGCGCCGGCCACCCGCGCGGCTCCCTCGGCTCGGTCTCCGGCCTGACCGTCCGGCTGGCACGCGGCACCCTCATCGGCTGGGCCGTCACCGCCGTCGTGCTCGGCCTGGTCGTGGGCTCGATCGCGGCCAACATCGAGTCGATCGACGCGTCCGGCTCCACCGGCGACATGCTGCGCGCGCTGGCACGTGCCCAGGGCAGCAACGCGTCCCTCGTCGACGTCTTCTTCGCCTCGGAGCTGCACATCGGGGCGTATGCCGTTGCGGCACTGGGGATCTCCATCGTCACCCGCATGCGCACCGAGGAGACGGCGCTGCGCGCGGAGGCCCTGCTCGCGACCGGCGCCACCCGCACCCGGTGGGCGCTGTCGCACCTCCTGCTGGCCGTCGTGTCGACCACCGCCGTGATGGCCGTCGTCGGCCTGCTGGCCGGAGTGGCTGCGACCCGCAGCGCGGCCGGCCCCAGCGCCATCTCCGTCGGCGGCCTGGTGGAGGCGGCCCTCGTCACGGCCCCCGCGATCTGGGTCTCGGTGGCCGTGGCGATGCTGCTCGTCGGCGTGGCCCCCCGCCTGACCGGCCTCGCCTGGGCCGCGCTCATCGTGTTCCTGCTCCTCGGCGAGCTCGTCCCCGTGCTCCGGTGGCCGGAGTGGATGACGAACCTGTCGCCGTTCGGCCACGTGCCCACCCTGCCGGTGGGCGACCTGCGGTGGCTGCCGCTCGTGCTGCTCACGGCGGTTGCGGCGCTCGTTGCGGCGGCCGGCCTGCTGGCGCTGCGCCGGCGTGACATCCCGGCCTGACGGCATACGAGACCGGCGGCGGCCCTTCCCCGCCTGTGCGACGTGAACGGCGAGTGCCCGTGGCGGATACGGTGTGCCCCATGACAGGCATAGCGGGTCTCTGGGCCGTGATCCCGGCGGGTGGTTCCGGCACCCGGCTCTGGCCCATCTCCCGCCGGCACTCCCCCAAGTTCCTGCACGACCTGACCGGCTCGGGGCAGTCGCTGCTGCGTGCGACGTGGGACCGGCTCCAGCCCCTCGTCGAGGACCGGATCCTCGTCGTGACGGGCGTCGCCCATGAGGAGGCGGTGCGCCGCCAGCTGCCGATGCTCGGCTACGACGCCGTCATCGGCGAGCCCTCGCCGCGGGACTCGATGCCGGCCATCGGGCTGGCCGCTGCCATCCTCGAGCGCCGCGACCCGGAGGCGGTCCTCGGGTCGTTCGCGGCCGACCACGTCATCACCGAGCCCGAGAACTTCCGTCGCGCCGTCGCCGAGGCGGTCGTCCTGGCTCGTCGCGGAGAGCTTGTGACCATCGGCATCGAGCCGACGGAGCCGGCGACCGGCTTCGGCTACATCCGCCTCGGTGACCCCCTCGACGTCGTGGGCGCCCCGAGCGCCCACCGGGTCGACGAGTTCGTCGAGAAGCCCGACCTCGAGACGGCCACTCGCTACGTCGAGAGCGGCGAGTACCGCTGGAACGCAGGCATGTTCGTCGTCGGGGCCACGACCCTGCTCGAGCTGCTCGCGCAGAACCACCCGGAGATGGTCGACCACCTGCGCATCATCGCCGGCGACCCGCTGCGGATGCGGGACCTGTGGCCGTCGCTGCAGAAGATCGCCATCGACCACGCCGTCGCCGAACCGGCCGCC
This sequence comes from Terrabacter terrae, assembly GCF_039529575.1. Lineage (NCBI taxonomy): Bacteria > Bacillati > Actinomycetota > Actinomycetes > Micrococcales > Intrasporangiaceae > Terrabacter > Terrabacter terrae. The sequence continues at coordinate 963,741 of NZ_BAAANB010000001.1, read as the reverse complement.
GCCGCCGGCCGGGTCGCCGTCGTGCCCGCCTCGCTCGGCTGGGACGACGTGGGCGACTTCGCCTCGGTGACCCGCCTCGTCGGCGAGTCGGCCGACCTGCCCGGGATCACCGCGATCGGGCCCGCCGACGACATCATCAGCATCGACTCGACGGCCACCGTGGCGTCGGGCGGCCGGCTCGTCGCGCTCATCGGCGTCGACGACCTCGTCGTCATCGACACCCAGGACGCCCTGCTCATCACGCGGCCCGAGCGCGCCCAGGAGGTCAAGCGCGTCGTCGAGACGCTCACCGCGCAGGGCCGCATCGAGCTCACCTGAGCCGTCGGCTCGCCCGCGTCCGAGGGCGTATGCCGTGTGGCGCGGTCAGTGCCTGCTCACCGCTGCGTCGCGTGGAAGTCCAGGCACACGGCATACGTGGGAAGCAGGCCCGACGCCTCCGCCTCGGCGAGGGTCGGCGCGGCGGCGTCCTTGGGCGACAGGAGCGGCTCGAGGCCGTCCGGCAGGCGCAGCCCCACGGTCGGGTCGAGCGGGTGGATGCCGTGCTCGGCGGTGGGGTTGTAGGCGGCCGAGCAGAGGTAGTGCGCGGTGGTGCCGTCCTCGAGGGCGCAGAAGGCGTGCCCGAGGCCCTCGGAGAGGTAGACGGCCCGGCGGTCGACGGCGTCGAGCAGCACCGCGTCCCACTGGCCGAAGGTCGGCGAGCCGACCCGCAGGTCCACCACGTAGTCGATGAGCGCGCCCGTCACCGCGGTGACGTACTTGGCCTGCCCGACCGGCACGTCGGCGAAGTGGATGCCGCGCACCGTGCCGCGCGAGGAGACCGACACGTTGGTCTGCACGACGTCGAGCCGGTGACCGACGATCTTGGCCAGGTGGTCGCCGCGGAACGACTCGAGGAAGACCCCGCGGTCGTCGGGGAACTGGCGCGGCGTGATCTCCCACGCGCCGTCGATCTTCAGGGGGCGGATCTCCATCAGTGGTCTTGCCGTCCTTCGGCGATCAGGGAGTGCAGGTAGACGCCGTAGCCGCTCTTGCGCTGGTCCTCGGCGTGGGCTGCCAACTGCTCGTCGGTGAGCCAGCCCTGGCGCCAGGCGACCTCCTCGACGCAGCCGATCTTCTGGCCCTGCCGCGCCTCGACGACGTGGACGAACTGGCTGGCCTCGATGAGGCCCTCGAAGGTGCCGGTGTCGAACCATGCTGTGCCGCGGGGCAGCACGCTCACGGTGAGGTCGCCCCGCCGCAGGTACGCGTCGTTGACGGCCGTGATCTCGAGCTCGCCACGGGCGCTCGGGGTCAGGCCGCGGGCGATCTCGACGACGTCGTTGTCGTAGAAGTAGAGGCCGGGCACGGCATAGCTCGACTTCGGCCTGTCGGGCTTCTCCTCGATGGAGAGCACCAGGCCGTCGCCGTCGAACTCGACCACGCCGTAGGCCGTCGGGTCGGCGACGCGGTAGGCGAAGATGTGGCCACCGGTGACCTCGGTGTTGTCCTCGAGGCGCGTCCCGAGGCCCGGCCCGAAGAAGATGTTGTCGCCGAGCACGAGGGCGACGCTGTCGTCGCCGATGAAGTCGGCGCCGAGGAGAAAGGCCTGGGCCAGGCCGTCGGGGCTCTTCTGCACGGCATACGTGATCGCCATCCCCCACTGCGAACCGTCGCCGAGCAGCCGCTCGAACTGGTCGGCGTCCTGGGGGGTGGTGATGACCAGCACCTCGCGGATGCCGGCCATCATCAGGGTCGAGAGCGGGTAGTAGACCATCGGCTTGTCGTAGACGGGCATGAGCTGCTTGCTGATGCCGCGCGTGATCGGATGCAGCCTGCTCCCCGTGCCCCCGGCGAGAACAATTCCCCTCATAATCGACCACCCTAGGGGACGCGCGGAACCCGCCTCGACCGGACGCTGGGAGCACGCTGAGCGGCTAGGCTCCAGCCCCATGCGCCTTCTCGTCACCGGCGGAGCCGGCTTCATCGGCTCCAACTTCGTGCTGCGCACCCGTGAGACCCGCCCGGACTGGTCGATCACGGTGCTCGACTCCCTGTCGTATGCCGCCAACCGGGCGTCGCTCGAGCCCGTCCTCGGCGACGGTGCGGGCGACAACACCGTGCGTCTCGTCGTGGGGTCGGTGGCCGACGCGGCCGTCGTGGACCCGCTCGTGGCCGAGAGCGACGCCGTCGTGCACTTCGCCGCCGAGTCGCACAACGACAACAGCCTCGACAGCCCCTGGCCGTTCGTCGAGAGCAACGTCGTCGGCACCTTCGCGCTGCTCGAGGCGGTGCGCAAGCACGGCAAGCGGCTGCACCACATCTCGACCGACGAGGTCTACGGCGACCTCGAGCTCGACGACCCTCAGCGCTTCACCGAGGCCACCCCGGTCAACCCGTCGAGCCCCTACTCGGCCACGAAGGCCGGCGCGGACCTGCTCGTGCGCGCTTGGATCCGGTCCTTCGGCATCCAGGCGACCGTGTCGAACTGCTCGAACAACTACGGGCCGCGCCAGCACGTCGAGAAGTTCATCCCGCGCCAGATCACCAACATCCTGCAGGGCACCAAGCCCAAGCTCTACGGCTCCGGTCTCAACGTGCGCGACTGGATCCACGTCGACGACCACAACGACGCCGTGATCGCGATCCTCGAGCAGGGCCGCCCGGGCGAGACCTACCTCATCGGCGCCGACGGCGAGCGCAACAACCTGCAGATCGTGCAGCTGCTGCTCGAGCTCATGGGCAAGCCGGCCGACTGGTTCGAGCACGTCAACGACCGTCCGGGCCACGACCTGCGCTATGCCATCGACTCCGCCAAGCTGCGCGCCGAGACCGACTGGCGCCCGCGCTACAGCGACATCCGAGCCGGCCTCGAGGCCACGATCGCCTGGTACCGCGACAACGAGTCGTGGTGGCTGAGCGCAAAGGACGACGCCGAGCGCACCTACGCCAGGCTCGGCCGGTGAGCACCCCCGCGGACGAGTCGCTGCGGGTCCTGGTCACCGGCGCCGGCGGCATGCTCGGCCGCGACCTCGTCCCGGCGCTGCGCGGCGCCGGTCACGTCGTCACCGCGATGGACCGAGCCGACCTCGACGTCACCGATCCCTCCGACTGCCTGGCGGGGGTCGAGGGGCACGACCTCGTCGTCAACTGCGCCGCGTGGACCGCGGTCGACGACGCAGAGACCAACGAGGCGGCCGCCTTCGCGGTGAACGCGCTCGGCGCGGCCAACCTCGCCGCCGCTGCGCGACGCGCCGGCGCGCGCATGGTGCAGGTCTCGACCGACTACGTCTTCGACGGCGCGGCGACTGAGCCGTATGCCGTCGACCACCCCCTCGCGCCGCGCTCGGCCTACGGCCGCACCAAGGCGGCCGGCGAGTGGGCCGTGCGAGCGCTGTGCCCCGAGTCGTGGGTCGTGCGCACCGCCTGGCTCTACGGAGCCGGCGACGGCAACTTCGTCGCGACCATGCTGCGCCTCTCCGGCGAGCGCGACACCCTCTCCGTGGTCGACGACCAGGTCGGGCAGCCCACCTGGACCGCCGACCTGGCTGACCTCATCGTGCGGCTCGTGGCCACCCCTGGCACCTACGGCATCCACCACGGCAGCTCGTCCGGGCGCACGACGTGGCGCGGCCTGGCCCAGGCGGCCTTCGAGGAGCGCGGCCTCGACCCCGAGCGGGTGCAGCCGACGACGACGGAGGCGCTGGCGCTGCCGGCCCCCCGACCGCGGTGGAGCGTCCTGTCTCACGACTCGCTCGAGCAGGCCGGGATCACCCCCATCCGTGACTGGCGTGAGGCCCTGGCCGAGTACCTGGCGGGCGGCACGCCCGCCTGATCAGGCGCCCGGCGCAGTCTCGCCTGCCGCCGGCACTCCGGTCTGCTCGCGGACGAAGCGCCAGAACCGCTCGACCTGGTCCGGCGTCTCGATGCCGACCGGCGCGTAGTGCGTCGACCGTCGCCGCCGGTCGTGCCAGAAGCCGCCGGTGTCGATGGGGTCGGCTGTGGCGGTGAGCCAGACGGCGGTGTCGGCGCCCGCGTCTGCGTCCCGCAGCAGGGGTCCGGTGAGGGCGGCGAAGCGCGGGAGCGAGTCGGCGACTCCCGGGGTGTCGGCCCATCCGGGGTGCATCGAGTGCACCGTGATCCCGTCGGGCGCGAGGGCGCGGGCCCACAGCTTCGTCAGGACCAGCTGCATGCGCTTGGTCCGGGCGTAGGCCGTCACGCCGGAGTAGTCACCCGTCAAGTACTCAGGGTCGTCCACCTGGAGGCGCTGACCGTAGGCGCCGCCCGAGGTCACGACGACGACGCGGCCACCGGCGAGAGCGTCGCGCAGGCCGCAGGTGAGCACGTGCGGGCCCAGCACGTGGGTGGCCAGGGTCAGCTCGTGACCCTCGGCCGTGGTGGTGCGCTTCGGCGGCATGACGCCGGCGTTGTGCACGACGGCGTGCAGTTGCGGCACCTCGGCCGCGAACCCGCGGGCGAACTCAGCTGTCGCCGCGAGGTCGCTCACGTCGGCGACGCGGACCCGGACCTGGGCGAGAAGCTGCTCCTGCAGCAGCGCGGAGCGGGCGCGCTCGAGCCGGCCGGCGTCACGCCCGGTCAGGTGGACCACGGCGCCGAGCCGGGCGAAGCCGCGCGCGGCGGCCAGCCCGAGCCCACCGCTCGCTCCGGTCACGAGGACGTGCCGCCCCACCAAGGCTGTCGCCGCCGGGTCGGCCGGCCACCAGGCTCGCCGCAGCGCCGGGCCGATCTTCGAGTAGCCGAGGACCAGGGACTTGTCCATGACCCAGTCGAGGGCACCCGCCGCTTCGTGGAGCACCATGGCGCCACCCTAGGCGGACGCCTCCCGAGCCCGGCAGCGCGCCCGGCCGGACGGCAGACGCCCTCGTGGGTCAGCCTCGTCGATGGTTGGGTGTTGACATTTGTCACAACCGGCCCTCTACCAGTGGGTAGGAATTTGGGTGCGGAAACCGCAGGGATAAAGTGCGCAGGTGGCCACCAACACTCTCCCAGCGACGGGAAACAAGCGACCCGCGTCGGCACGCCGCACCACCGTGTTCATGAAGCTGCTCATGGCCCTCTCGGGTGCGCTCTTCGTGCTCTACGTGCTGATGCACATGTACGGCAACCTCAAGATCTTCGGCGGCGTCCAGGCGTTCGACGAGTACGCCCTGCACCTGCGCACGATCCTCATGCCGATCCTGCCGTTCGGCGGGTTCCTCTGGATCTTCCGCGCCGTGCTCGTCGTCTCGCTCGTCGCCCACGCCTACGCCGCCTTCTGGCTGTGGAGCCGCGCCAACGGCGCCCGCAGCAACCGCTACGTCGCCAAGCAGGCGGCCGTCGCGACAGTGCGCAGCCGGGCGATGCGCTGGGGCGGTGTCGCCCTGCTGCTCTTCCTCGTGTGGCACCTGCTGCAGTTCACGATCCTCAAGATCAACGTCGGCAACGAGGCCGCCGGCGACAGCGCCGGCAAGCTCGTCATCTCGAGCTTCCAGGTCTGGTGGGTCGTCGTCATCTACCTGCTCGCGCTCGTCGCGCTCGGACTGCACCTGTGGCACGGCGTGTGGAGCGGCGCCCAGACCCTCGGCTGGACGAGCAGCACCAAGGCGCGCCGCACCGCCAAGGCCACGGGCCTCGTCATCGCGCTGGTGACCGCCGTGGGCTTCGCGCTCCCGCCGCTCGCCATCCTCTTCGGACTCGTCAAGGGAAGCTGATCCATGACCGACACCCAGGCAGCCACCGCATCGACCCTGGCTCCCGAGGCCCCCGCCGCGCCCGCCGCTCCTGAGGCGCCCGGCGTCGTGCACGGCCTCTACACCGAGGGCTCGCCCCTCGCCGACGCCAAGTCGCCGGCCGGCCCCATCGAGTCGCGCTGGGACAAGCGCAAGTTCGAGGCCGCGCTCGTCAACCCGGCCAACCGCCGCAAGCTCACGGTGATCATGGTCGGCACCGGTCTCGCCGGTGGCGCGGCCGCCGCGACGCTCGGTGAGGCCGGCTACCACGTGAAGTCCTTCTGCTACCAGGACTCCCCGCGCCGGGCGCACTCGATCGCCGCGCAGGGTGGCATCAACGCCGCCAAGAACTACAAGGAGGACGGCGACTCGGTCTACCGCCTCTTCTACGACACCGTGAAGGGCGGCGACTACCGCTCGCGCGAGTCGAACGTCTACCGCCTGGCCGAGGTCAGCGCCAACATCATCGACCAGTGCGTGGCCCAGGGCGTGCCCTTCGCCCGCGAGTACGGCGGCCTGCTCGACAACCGCTCGTTCGGCGGCGTGCAGGTCTCCCGCACGTTCTACGCCCGTGGCCAGACGGGCCAGCAGCTGCTCATCGGCGCCTACCAGGCGCTCGAGCGGCAGGTCGCCGCCGGCACGGTCGAGACGTTCACGCGTCATGAGATGCTCGAGCTGATCGTCGTCGACGGCAAGGCCCGCGGCATCATCGCCCGCGACCTCGTCACCGGCGAGATCGAGACGCACCTCGCCGACGCGGTCGTGCTGGCGAGCGGCGGCTACGGCAACGTCTTCTTCCTGTCGACCAACGCGATGGGCAGCAACGTCACGGCCACCTGGCGCGCGCACCGCAAGGGCGCCTACTTCGCCAACCCGTGCTACACGCAGATCCACCCGACCTGCATCCCCGTGGCCGGCGAGCACCAGAGCAAGCTGACGCTGATGTCGGAGTCGCTGCGCAACGACGGCCGCATCTGGGTGCCGAAGAACGCCGCCGACTGCGACAAGGACCCGCGCGAGATCCCCGAGGAGGACCGCGACTACTACCTGGAGCGGATCTACCCCTCCTTCGGCAACCTCGTGCCCCGCGACATCGCCAGCCGCCAGGCCAAGAACGTCTGCGACGAGGGCCGCGGCGTCGGCCCGAAGGTCGGCGACTTCCGCCGCGGCGTCTACCTCGACTTCACCGACGCGCTGCAGCGCATGAGCGCCGAGGCCGTCGCCGAGAAGTACGGCAACCTGCTCGACATGTACCAGCGGATCACCGGCGAGAACCCCTACGAGGTGCCGATGCGCATCTACCCCGCGGTGCACTACACCATGGGCGGCCTGTGGGTCGACTACGACCTGCAGTCCACGATCCCGGGCCTGTTCGTCGCCGGTGAGGCCAACTTCTCCGACCACGGCGCCAACCGCCTGGGTGCGAGCGCACTCATGCAGGGCCTGGCCGACGGCTACTTCGTCCTGCCGAACACGATCCGCGACTACCTCGCCAAGGGCCCGTTCCCGAAGATCGACGAGTCGCACGAGGCCGTGGCCGAGGCGCGCGCCTCGGTCGACTCCCGCGTCGAGAGGCTGCTGTCGATCAACGGCGACCGCTCGGTCGACTCCTTCCACCGCGAGCTCGGCAACATCATGTGGGAGTACTGCGGCATGGAGCGCTCCGAGGAGGGGCTGCTCAAGGCGATCGACCTCATCCGCGGGCTGCGCGACGAGTTCTGGCGCAACGTCCGGGTGCTCGGCGCCGCCGACACGCTCAACCAGAGCCTCGAGAAGGCCAGCCGCGTGGCCGACTTCCTCGAGCTCGGTGAGCTGATGTGCATCGACGCCCTCCACCGCCGCGAGTCCTGCGGCGGCCACTTCCGCGCCGAGTCCCAGACGGAGGACGGTGAGGCGCTGCGTCACGACGACGAGTTCGCCTACGTCGCCGCCTGGGAGTGGAGCGGCCAGGACGGCACGCCGGTCCTGCACAAGGAAGATCTCGTCTACGAATTCGTCGAGCTGAAGCAGCGGAGCTACAAGTGAATCTGACTCTCAAGATCTGGCGCCAGGCCGGCCCCAAGGCCAAGGGCGACATGGTCACCTACTCGGTCACCGACATCTCCGAGGACATGTCGTTCCTCGAGATGTTGGACATCCTCAACGAGCAGCTCAACGCCCGTGGTGAGGAGCCGATCGCCTTCGACTCCGACTGTCGCGAGGGCATCTGCGGCATGTGCGGCCTGATGATCTCCGGCCGCGCCCACGGCCCCGAGGTCACCACGACGTGCCAGCTGCACATGCGCAGCTTCAGCGACGGCGACGAGATCACCGTCGAGCCGTGGCGTGCCGACGCGTTCCCGGTCATCAAGGACCTCGTCGTCGACCGCTCGGCGTTCGACCGGATCATCCAGGCCGGCGGCTTCATCAGCGCCAACACGGGTGCCGCCCCCGAGGCGCACTCCGTGCCGGTGCCCAAGCCGAACGCTGACCGCTCGTTCATGGCGGCCGCGTGCATCAGCTGCGGCGCCTGCGTCGCGGCGTGCCCCAACGCCTCGGCGATGCTCTTCACCGGCGCGAAGATCACGCACCTCGGCGAGCTCCCCCAGGGTCAGCCGGAGCGCGAGGCCCGGGTCGTCAACATGCTCAACCAGCACGACCACGAGGGCTTCGGCGGCTGCACCAACATCGGCGCCTGCTCCGAGGCGTGCCCCAAGGAGATCCCGCTCGACGTGATCAGCCAGCTCAACCGAGACCTGCGCACGGCGCTGATGCACGGCGAGTGACGCCGCTGCCGCGAGGCAAAGCACAGCATCCAAAAGACGAACCCGCCCTGGCCAGCCAGGGCGGGTTCGTCTGTTGCGCAGGGACTCTGCTCAGTCGCGACCGTAGATGTCGCGCGTGTACACCTTGTCGCGCACGGTCTCCAGCTCCTCGGCGTGCCGGTTGGCGACGATGACGTCGGCCACCGACATGAACTCGTCGAGGTCGCGGATCACGCGCGAGTGGTAGAACGCGTCGTCGTCGAGGGACGGCTCGTAGACGACGACCTCGATGCCCTTGGCCTTGATCCGCTTCATGATCCCCTGGATGCTCGAGGACCGGAAGTTGTCGGAGCCGGACTTCATGACGAGCCGGTACATCCCGACGACCTTGGGGTCGCGCGCCAGGATGTCGGTCGCGATGAAGTCCTTGCGGGTCGTGTTGGACTCGACGATCGCGTGGATGAGGTTCTGCGGCACCTGGTCGTAGTTGGCGAGCAGCTGCCGGGTGTCCTTGGGTAGGCAGTAGCCGCCGTAGCCGAACGACGGGTTGTTGTAGTGCGAGCCGATGCGCGGGTCCAGCCCCACGCCCTCGATGATGGAGCGCGTGTCGAGGCCGTGGGTGGCCGCGTAGGTGTCGAGCTCGTTGAAGTAGGCGACCCGCATCGCGAGGTAGGTGTTGGCGAAGAGCTTGATCGCCTCGGCCTCCGTGGCCTCCGTGAAGAGGACCGGCACGTCGCCGTCCTCGGCGCCCTCGAGCAGCAGTGCCGCGAACTCCTTCGCCTCGGACCCGGTGTCGCCGACGACGATGCGGCTCGGGTGCAGGTTGTCCCAGAGGGCCCGTCCCTCCCGGAGGAACTCCGGCGAGAAGACGATGCGCAGGTCGGGGTGCGCCTGCCGCACGCGCTCGGTGAAGCCGACCGGGATCGTGGACTTGATGATGACCGTCGACTGCGGAGCGTGGCGTGCCACATCGTCGATGACCTGCTCGACCGACGTGGTGTTGAAGTGCATCGTGTCGGGGTCGTAGTCGGTCGGAGTCGCGATGACGACGAACGACGTGCCGGCATACGCGTCCTGCTGGTCAGTCGTGGCCCGCAGGTCGAGACCGCCGCGCTCGAGGAACGCCTCGAGGTCGGCATCGATGATCGGCGATCGGCCGGCGTTGACCAGCTCCGCCCGAGAGGCGTCCACCTCGAGGGCGACGACCTCGTTGTGCTGGGCGAGGATGGCGGCATTGGACAGGCCCACGTAACCGAGGCCCACGACAGTGATCTTCACATCGTCACCCTAACGGCGGTCGCGTTCCCGGCGTTTCGGACACCAGCGAACGGGCGGTTAGTCTGTCCCGGCGATGACGCCTGCGGAGCCCTCCCGACGGCGCCCGTGGGCGATCCCCGCCGCGGGCGCGCGCCTCGCCGCGCTCTCGCTGGCCCTCGTCACACCGATCACGTATGCCGTGTCGCCCGCCTCCGCGACGAGCACGCCCAGCGCCGTGCCCGGGAGTGCACCCTTCGCGGCTCCGTCGTGCAGACCGTGGCAGGCGGCGGTGACGGTCGGGCCCGGCGTGACGCTGAAACCGCGGGTCTTCCCCTCCGACGAGACGCCGACAGCCGCCGCAACGAGTGCTCCCCCGACGAAACGAACAGGGCCGACGGCCAAGCCCCGGACGACCAGGCCGACGAAGCCGAAGCCACCGGTGGTCGTCTGCCAGGCCGTGCCTCCCACGCCCTTCACTCATGCCGCCTGGGACCCGGCCACGGTCGTCGGCGGGTCGAGCCTTGGCGACGACGGCGTCATCACCGACCGGCCGGCCACCGTGCCGGCGCCACCCGAGGTCTACGACGTCTCCTACGTCGTCGCCGACCTCGGCACCGGCGAGATCCTCGCCGCCAAGTCGCCACACGCGTGGCTGCGCCCGGCGAGCACCCTGAAGACCCTCACGGCCCTGACGCTGATGCCGCATCTCGACCCGAAGCGCGTGGTCGTCGCGGGCCAGGACGCGCAGGACGCGGCCGGCTCACGCGTCGGCATCCTCGCGGGCAACCGCTACCCGGTCGGCAGCCTCTTCGACGCGATGCTGATGTTCTCGGCCAACGACGCGGTCTACGCCCTGGCCGACGCGGCGGGCGGCTACCAGCGGACGGTCTCCCTCATGAACGAGGAGGCCGCGCGCATCGGCGCCCATGACACCCTCACCGTCGACCCGAGCGGCCTCGACGACGGCACGCAGCGCTCGAGCGCCTACGACCTGGCCCTCATCGGCCGTGACGCCATGCGGCTGCCCGCCTTCCGCTCCACCATCGTCAAGCGCGACGCGGTCTTCCCGGGCGGGAAGGACAAGCACGGCAAGTCGTGGCCCGCCTTCCACGTCTACAACATCAACGAGCTGCTGACGCACTATCCCGGCGCGATCGGGATCAAGCCCGGACGCACGGACCGTGCGCAGCACACCTTCATCGGTGCGGCTACGCGCCGCGGTCGCAGCCTTGTCGTCAGCCAGATGGGCAGCGTCACCGGCTCGTGGAAGCCCACCGCGGCCCTGCTCGACTGGGGCTTCGCGTATGCGGACCAGGTGACCCCCGTCGGTCGCCTCGTCGAGCCGGGCGAGGCGCCGACGCCGACTGCCGTCGCGCTCCCCCAGCTGCCCACCCCGGGCGCCGTCCCCACCACGGCCGCGCGCGAGCAGGCCGTCGGCGCGCCGTCGGGAACACCGGCTGCGCCGGCCGGGAGCGAGTCGACGGACTACCGGCGGTCGGCGCTCCTCGTGCCTGCTGCCTCGGGGGCCGCCGTCACCGCGGCGATCGTCGCGTTCGCCGTCCGGCGGCGACGGCCAGGGCTGCGGCGGCGCCGAGGACGGCACCTGCCGCCACGCTGACGCGGTCGGCGGACCGGGACGGACCGGGCCGGTCGTGATCGGTGCGCGCAGTGGCGACGGGCGCGGCGGCATACGGGATGAAGGACGTATCGGCATCGGCTGGCAGCGGTGCGACGAAGGCAGGTCGCAGCGCGAGGGAGAAGGCGGACCGCTTGGTGTCGTCACCGAGCCGGTGCAGGTCGACGTCGCCTGCGGTCCACGCCGCCGAGAGCAGGATCACCCTGGACATGAGGTTGAGCCAGAAGAGCAGGCCGACCGCCACAGCGACGGCGCCGAGCAGCGGGTTGCCGGTCGCGTGGCCGATGAGGAAGCCGCCGAAGAGCTTGAGGAGCGTGAGGACCACCGCGCCGAGTGCAGCGCCCTGACGCACGTCGCGCATCGGCAGTGGCGCGCCCGAGAGCATGCGCAGCAGCACGACGAGGATGAGCGTGTCGAAGACGATGCCGACCACGAGCCCCGCGAGGCCGACGAGCAGGCCGCTGCCAGGAAGACCGATCCAGCCGGCCACGTGCTGCGCGATCCCGCCGACGATGCTGGTGACGATCGCCGACACGGCGATGGCCAGACCCATGGTGACGAGGACGAAGAGGTCCCGGGCCTTGGTGCGCACGACGTTGCCGGTCGAGGCCTCCAGCCGGAAGATCCCACGGATGCCCGTGCGCAACGCGCCGACCCAACCGAGACCGGCGAGCAGCAGGGTGACGAACGAGATGATGCCGGTCAGGGTCAGCGTGAGGCTGGTCGGCGCCTGGACGCTGATGATGCCGTCCGGGTTGTCGGGGGTCTTCACCATCCCGGGGAGCGTGCTGTTGAGCGAGTCGGCGATCGTCGTCACGAGCTCCGGACGGCCCTGTAGCACGAAGCCGAAGATGGCGAAGGCCAGCGCAAGGGCCGGGAAGATGGAGAAGAAGGCGAAGTAGCCGACGCCGGCGGCCAGCAGGTCGCCGTTCGCCTCGCCGTAGCGGGTCCAGGCGCGATAGGCGCGGGTCGCCTTGAGCCACGTCAGGATCCGGTCGAGACGCGAGCGCAGCGACGGCACCGTCAGCCCTCGGAGAGGGCGTACTCGTGCACGGGACGCCAGACGCCGTCGTCGCCGAGCTCGTAGAGGTGGAAGGAGCCGACCTTGAAGGCGACGGAGTAGTCGGCGAGGTCGTCGAAGGCCTTGTCGAGGGCGTCGGCCGGCACGTTGTGGGCGACCGTCACGTGCGGGTGGTAGTAGAAGTCGAGGTCGCGGTGGATCGGTCCGGAGCGCAGCGCCACCTCGAGCGCCTCGCAGTTGGAGACGCCCTGGGCCACCTGGATGAACACGACGTCGGACAGCGGACGGAAGGTGCCGGTGCCGCGCAGCACGACGGAGAAGGAGGCCTGCACGGCGGCGACGGCGGCGCAGTGGCTGCGGAAGGCGGCATACGCCTCCTCGTCCACCTCGGTGGGCGGCAGCAGGGTGATGTGCGCGGGGATCTGCCAGGCTGCCGGGTCACCGAAGTCGTCACGACGCTGCTGCAGGTACTCGCCGTGCGGGGCCGGGATGGGGATCGAGACGCCGATCGTCGTCGGGCGCGCAACACTCACGCCCTCGACGGTACCGAACCGGTCGAGTGCTGGCTCCGTCGGGCCGTTCACGTGCTCAGGCGCGCCGGAGCGAGCTGAGCAGGCCCACCTTGTCGAAGACGCGGCGGACCGTCGCCTCGGCGACGGCACGGGCGCGCTCGGCCCCGTCCTCGAGAATGCGGTCGAGCTCGGCGGGGTCGGCCATCAGCTCGAGCGTGCGGGTGCGGAAGGGGGTGACGGCCTCGACGACGACCTCCGCGACGTCCTTCTTGAGGTCGCCGTAGCCCTTGCCGGCGTACTGCTCCTCGAGGATCGCGACCGGGGTGCCCGACAGCGCCGAGTGGATCGAGAGCAGGTTGGACACGCCCGGCTTGTTGTCCTCGTCGAAGCGGATCTCGCGCTCGGTGTCGGTGACGGCCGAGCGGATCTTCTTGGCGATGCGGTTTGGCTCGTCGAGCAGGCTGACGAGCCCGGCGTCCGAGGCCGCCGACTTGCTCATCTTGGCTGTCGGCTCCTGCAGGTCTTGGATCTTGGCCGTCGCCTTCATGATGTGCGGCTCTGGCACGACGAGGGTCTCGCCGAAGCGCTGGTTGAAGCGGCCGGCGAGGTCGCGGGAGAGCTCGAGGTGCTGGCGCTGGTCCTCCCCCACCGGCACGACGTTGGCGTCGTAGATGAGGATGTCGGCGGCCTGGAGCACCGGGTAGGTGAAGAGGCCGACGTTGGTGTTGGTGCCCTTGGCCGACTTGTCCTTGAACTGCGTCATGCGGCTCGCCTCACCGAACCCAGTCAGCGTGCCGAGCACCCAGTAGAGCTCGGTGTGCTGGGCGATGTGGCTCTGCACGAAGAGGGTCGAACGCGTCGGGTCGACGCCGCCTGCGATGTACTGCGCCGCCGTGATGCGGGTGCGCTGGCGCAGCACCTCGGGGTCGGGGGCGACGGTCAGGGCGTGCAGGTCGGCGACGAAGTAGAAGGCGTCGTGCGTCTCCTGCAGGCGCACCCACTCGACCAGCGCGCCGATGTAGTTGCCGAGGTGCAGCGAGTCGCTCGTCGGCTGCATTCCGGACAGGCTGCGGGGCGCGTGGTTCGAAGGCATGCGTGCATTCTGGCCCATGTCGGGTGGCGAGCCGAAACCGCCTCGGTGGTCGGCGCAGCCGCGCGCACAGCGCTCAGGGTGCAGGCGTCGCCGACGGAGTCCGGCACGGCTTGCGTTCGATCCGGGTGACCTGCGGGAGCACGAGCGGCTGCACGAGCGTGGTCACCGGTTCGTCGGCCGTGGGCGGTTCCTCGATCTTGAGGACGAGCGTCCGGCTGGCCTGCGGCGGGATCGTGACGCTCGTGGTGAAGACAGGCCGTCCCCGCTCAACGCCGCTCGACAGGAAAGTCGGCTTGCCGTCGAGCGTGGGGTGGGTGAAGGTGGCACCCTTGGTGGCGTAGTAGGAGACGAGCAGCTTGCTGGTCGCCCACGGCAGCTGACCGCCGTTGCCTGCCACGTACGCGTTGAGCCCCTTCTTCGGCGCCCCGTTCGTCAGCTTGATCGTGACGGTCGAGATGCGTCGAGCATCGCCGCACGCCGGGGGCGAGTAGGTGACCTGGCGCTGGAGGTAGTAGTCGAGCTTGTTGGCCGCGGCGTTGTTGACGATGACGCCGGCGAAGATGCCCTTGGTGTCGCTGAGCAGACCGGCCACCGGATGGGCCGCCAGCACCCGCTGCTCCGGCTGGTGGGTGCTGTAAACCAACAGGCGGCGCTCGCCGATCGCAGAGCCCATCGCCTTCGCCAGCTCGGTGGCACGAGCGGGACCCCTGCCCAACACGTCCTTGGCGACGGCCTTGGCAATCTCCACGAGGTAGAGCTTGCGGGCCTCCGCCTGCCCGGCGAACCGCGCGTAGACGTCCTTCAGCGACAGTGACACGACATTCTCCGCGGTGACGGGCGTGCCGTCCGGCAGCTGCGTCGGCCCCGTCACCTTGAGCAGCCTCCCCAGAGCCGCTGGGTCGGTCACGATGGCGCCGTCGAGCCGCTCGCCGGTCTTGGCCTGCCAGTAGCGCAGCAGCAGCTCGCCTGCGTAGGGGAAGTGCGGGCTCGCCGTGGCGTTCACGAAGGTCTGGCCCACACCGGCGCCTTGCTGCTGGGCCAGGAAGTCGGGGTCGAGCCCAGCCGTGGAGATGCGGAGACCGTCAAAGTCACCGTCGGTGCCGAAGCGGTCGAAGCTCAGCTTGCCGTTGTCCGCGCGGACGATGGCATATGCGCCCACCATGCCGCCGAGGCCCCGCGACTCTGCATTGTTCTGGAAGGCCATGAAGTAGCGCCTCGGCCCTTGTGCGCCGAGCATCGACGGAAGGACGTCGACGACGTCATTTACGTCGTGCAACTGGGACGAGAGGTCACTCACCTGGGACACGAGTTCGGTGCGGGCAGTCTCGAGGGGTCCGACGCTGCTGTCGGGGAGCGCGCGCACGTCACGGAGGATCGTGTCAGCCGCAGTCGCCGCGCGGGCGAGCGGCTGCTGCGCGGCCTGGAAGGGCGCCAGCCGGATGGTGCCGTGGCCGGCCTGCAGGTTGCCGCCCAGCAGCGATCGCTGCACCGTGCGGAGATCGGGCAGCACCCGGGTGGCGAGGTCGTCCACCGCAGCCGCGGCGCCGCGCACTGTCTCGAACGGGCCACGAAGCCACGGGAGCAGGGTTGGGGGTGCCCAGACCGGACCGTCCGTCAGGGACCGTGCTGCTGCCGCCTCACGTTGCACGACTGCCAGGGTCGAGTCGATCCGCGCCGCAGGGATGTGCTTGTCGACGAGCTCGGTCCGCAGCGACTGGACAGCAGTCCGGGCGTCACGCAGGTGCCGGTTGACGAGGAAACCCGTGACGGCCAGGGCGACGCCGTAGGCCAGCAAAGCGATCGCGAAAACGACGAACACCGCGCGCCAGCGGCGTCGCGGTGTTCGTCGTCGGTGCGAAGAGGGCACCTATCAGATCGCGGGGTTGACGGTCTTGCGGCGGCGCGAGGCCACCATGAGAAGGCCACCAGCGGCGACGAGGGCGGCACCCCCACCGATGAGACCGCCGACGTTCGAGCCGGTCACCGGGAGGCCGGTGCCGTTGCCGCCGTTGTTGCTGCCGGCGCCGGCGCCCGCACCGTTGCCGTTCCCGTTGCCGTTGCCGGCTCCGGTGACGGTGAAGTACGTGCGCTTGATGGCGCCGGAGGACAGACCCGTCAGAGTGAAGGAGTGCCGACCCGGCTTGAGGCTCGTCGGAACCGTGAACGTGCCCGTGACGACACCGGACGAGTTGGCCTTGTAGGTGCCCACCTTGATCGGCGTCGAGCGGACGACACCTTCAGCCGTCTCACCGGGCGTGTAGCCATCGGCCTGGAACGACACGGGCTCGCCCGGGCGCACGGCGTTGTCGCTGAGCTCAACCTGGCACTGCGAGGCCGGGTAGCCACCCTGGCACTCTGCGGCATTGGCAGCAGTGGCACCAACTACGGCTCCACCAGCCATGATCGCCGACAGGCTGAGAACGGCGAGAGTTGCTCTGGTGTTGCGCATAACTGGATCCCCTAAGTCTTTGTGGCCTCTGTGGCGAGGCTGACTCTAACCCAAAAGACAGGGCTTGTCGCTTTTGCCCGACCCGTGGTCGTTACACGTTGATGAACCTTTGGCCAAGCGCGGACCGCAATGGGTAGACAAGGCTGGCGCTTCCCCTGGGATTCACGCAACCCGACCGGTCAGGCCGTTGCCGACCACTTCCCCAGATCGGCAGCGGAGCGCCACCTCGCGTCCCCGATGGCCATCCATCCGCCTGCCGCGACAATGCTGAGCGACACCCGGCCCTCGGCGTTCTGGAGAGACGTGTTGATGCAGGCCACGCTCACGGATGCGTCGGCGGAGACCTTCGCGACGTCGATGCCTCTGCATTCGTCGCTAACGCGCGCCACGTAGAGCGTTGGCGTGCCGTCCTCAGTGCGCGCGGAGACGGACAGGGCACCGTTGACTGTCGTGGTCGTGCTCCAGCGCGAGCCGCCATCGGTGGACCCGACGACCCGCCCGTCGCCGCACAAGACCACGGCACGGGTGGCGCTGACTCGGGCTAGGTCGATGACCGGGGTGGCGCCGCAGGGGCGGGCGTCCTGCCGCCCCGGAGTGATGACGACAAGTGGCTGCCGGCCGCCCGGGACTCGTGACCAGCCGCCGTCGATGTTTTTAGGGCCGGTCCAACTCTGCGCGCCGTTCTTGGTGTCGTACTCCCCCGCCGAGCAAGCAACACCGGCGCCGATGACGAAACCTCGCTGGCCAGCGAGAGGCTGGACTCGTGCCAGAGCCCGCGCCGGCGCGACCCTGGCTGTCCAGGTGCGGCCCCCGTCGTCGGTGACACTGAGGGTGGCACTTTCGTCGCGGCAGTTGCCGACTGTGGCGCGCCAGGCTCGCTTGCCGTCAGCCGCCGCGATGAGCTCCCGGACCGGCGCGACCTTGAAGGTGTTGGTGGGCGTCGGCGCTGGCGTCGACGGCGAGCTCGCGGAGACGACGCGGACGGGGACCGCTGCGGCCGCGTCCGCAGCCGCCGGGCGCAAGGCAAGGGCGACAAGGAGCACGTCGGCCACGATGAGCGCCAGCAGTCCCCCGAAAGCAAGCCGGCCCAAGGCCCTTTCCGACATCCACCTGATCACGGCGGCCACTCTACGGACCCGGCGGGCTGGAGCGGCGGAGGTGGTGTGGTCGGCACTAGGATGTCGACAGGTCGGATTTGTCCGACTGGAGTCGTGTGCCCAGGGCGCGGCCGACAGGGAAAGACGATCTCGGGTGGAACTGCAGGACTATCTCAACGTCATCCGCAAGCGCTGGATGATCATCGCGGCCGTCGCTCTGGTGACCCTCGGTCTCGCCGCCGCCTACACGGCGCTGACACCCCGGACGTATGCCGCGACCACCGAGTTCTTCGTGCGCACCTCGGGTGACGACACCACCTCCGCCCTTCAACAGGGCAACACCTTCACGCAGGCTCGCGTGAAGACCTACTCCCAAGCCCTCGAGACCGACCGAGTCCTGGACCCCGTCATCCAGCAGGTCGGGATGAGCACCACCTGGCAGAAGCTTGCTGATCAGGTGACCGCCACCGTTCCGTTGGACACGGTTCTGATCGACGTCACAGTCACGGATCGCTCCGCCGCCAATGCCCAGCGCATCGCCGCGGCCATCTCCGACGTCTTCCCGAAGCAGATCCGGGAGCTCGAGAGCACGGGCACCCAAGCGAGCCCAATCACGGTAAAGGTGCTCAAGACGGCCGAGGCCGACCCAGACCCAGTCAGTCCTAAGCCCGTCCGAAACCTCGCCCTTGGACTCGTTCTCGGCCTGCTGCTCGGCTTCGGTCTCGCCCTCCTCCGCGACGTGCTGGACAAGTCCGTCAAGTCACAGCATGACCTCGAGGCGGTCACCGACCGCACCATTCTAGGCGGCATCGCTTTCGACGCCGACGCAGCTCAGCACCCACTCATCGTGCAGGTCGACCCGCGCTCCCAGCGGGCCGAGGCTTTCCGCTCACTGCGCACCAACCTGCAGTTCATCGACGTGGCCAACCCCCCGAAATCGATCGTCGTCACCTCCTCACTCCCGGGTGAAGGCAAGTCCACGACCGCCGCGAACCTCGCTCTCAGCCTCGCCGAGACGGGCCTCAAGGTCGTCGTCATCGAGGGCGACCTGCGGCGTCCGCGGCTGCTGGACTACCTCGGCTTCGAGGGATCCGTAGGCCTGACCGACGTGCTCGTCGGCCGTGTCGAGGTGGACGACGTGCTCCAGCCGTTCGGCCGCACGGGGTTGCGCCTGCTCGGCGCCGGTCCCATCCCGCCCAACCCGAGCGAGTTGCTCGGCTCAGCGAACATGGAGCAGCTCGTCCAGGACCTGGCTGAGCGTTTCGACTACGTCATCATCGATGCCCCACCGCTGCTACCGGTCACGGATGCTGCCGTGCTCACCACCATCGTCGACGGCGCCATCGTCATCGTTGGCGCCGGCCTAGCCGAGCGCGACCACGTGAGCAGGGCGCTCGAGTCGTTGGACGCCGTCAATGGCAACGTGCTCGGCCTGATCCTGAACCGGGTCAAAGCCAAGGATGGTGGAAACGGCTACGGCACCTATGATTACGCCTACCGGCCCGAGAGCGAGCGCCAGCGCGCCAAGGGCCGGTCCGTTCGGAGCCGCCGTCGCGTCGTAGCGTCCGAGGAGAACCTCGCCCCCGTGACTCCTCGCCCAGTCAGGGCTGGCGCCAGCTCCGAGGACCAGGCAACCGCTCCTGCCTCTGGCGCGATGCCCCCGCGGACAACGACGTCTGGGCAAGCGCCTCAGAGCCAGACTGCCTTTCCGTCAGAGGACTCGATCTTCCACTGAAAGGCACGCAGCCCATCATGCCTGCACCTCGCAACGCCCCTGACCTATTCGGTCAGGGGCGTTGCGCTTCGTGGGTAGCAGAGGTGCTCTTCAGAGACGGGCAGCGGCCTGTGGCAAGCCGGCGACCGCGCTGATAGCCGCAACAAT
Source organism: Terrabacter terrae (assembly GCF_039529575.1). Taxonomy (NCBI): domain Bacteria; kingdom Bacillati; phylum Actinomycetota; class Actinomycetes; order Micrococcales; family Intrasporangiaceae; genus Terrabacter; species Terrabacter terrae. The sequence goes on along the minus strand of NZ_BAAANB010000001.1, from coordinate 944,345 downwards.
GACTTGGAGCTGCTCCTCAATCCGGTCGAACGCCTCAGAGTGCAGCCGCTCTGAGCCCCCGTAGGGGTCGACGACATCGACCTCCAAGACGTCCCTCGGAGCGACGGTGCCCCGCGCCGCAGCAGCCTCGGCAACCACCTGCGGGAGCCACGGCTCAGCCGCCGAGACGGGACGCCAACTGTCCGATGCACGACACAGCTCGGCGAAGTCTCCGAGCGCGAAGGCCCGACGCAGGGCCGCTGGGTGGAGCCGCGCGACCGCACCGCGGTGTGCCCGTGTCATCGTCAGCACTAGTGCGGACTCGGCGACCAACTGCGGGATTACGGCTCGCGCGGCGAAGCCCGTCACGTCAGCACCGCTACGGGTCAGCGCCTCTCTCGTGGCCGGCTCGATGTCGGAGCCGACGAGGGCGCCGGTACCCGCACTGACGATCGCGACGCCAGCGTCCGGCAGCAACTGGCGCAGCCTCCTCTCCGCATATGGCGACCGGCAGACGTTGCCGGTGCAGACGAAGAGGATCCCATTGCTGGGAGAGGTGTCGCCGAGCATCATTCCCCCGTTTCCTCTCGGCGTGGTCAGATACGACCGATCCTATTTGCCTTGCCTGTGCTCATCTGAGGAATCATAAGTTCTGATCGCTTTGACCTGATTCGGGCGGGCAGGTGGCAAGATCATGATCAGTGTCACTGTTGGCGCATGACCTGGCGGCCATGCACAATAGTCGCAGTCGGCGTCCGCATTTTGCCGCTCCGGCACGTTGCCTCCGTCAAAGCTCCGAGCCCTGGCAATCATCGACTTGGCCTAGGTCGGTTCCGGGTCGACGTGCCATTCCACGCCATATCAGCAGCATGAACAGGTCCGCACGTGCGCCTCAAAGCGAGTGGCATATGCCAGATCGGCCCGAGCGGCGCGAAACGGCGTCCGCCTCGGCTGAGTACGTGGCCACGACGTCGGCCCCCGGCCCGTAGGCCGGCTGGCGACGGGGCCGGTGAGTCTCGCAGATCCTCGCTGTCCGACTTGATCAGGCCAATGACGGCGGGCTCGGCACCAACCGCCCACCTGCTATCCCAGCCCTCAACTGGACAGCGTGGCCTTGGTGCGCATGTTGATCGAGTCGACACATCAAGCAGGAACGTCACAGACTGGCCGTCCCGGCTCACCCATTCGTCGAATGAGATCTTCGTGTCGAGAACTGGGTCGGCGGCGCCCTCGGCGCGCGGAGGTGGGTAACTCACCAGCTGTCGCGGGATAGCGGCTTCGGTGCGTATACCTCTCGGCAAGGAGGCGGACAAACTCACGGCGCTCGCGGTCGTCCGGAAAGGCAGTAAACCACGAGGTCGGGGCGCGGCGGGTCTTGGACGGCATCCTGCTCACGACTACTCCGGCTTCCACACGACGATGCCGTCGACTCCGGCTGTCGGGAAGCGGTTGGCCATGGCCTGCGCGGGTGCCAACTTGGACCGCCGACTTGCCAGTAACGACGAGCAGCCCCCAGGGGCGGGAGCGTGACGTTGACGATAATGCGTCGACCGCCGACCAGACGAGGGGCATGTCCGCCCGTAGCTGCCGCCGCTCTCCCGGTGCCCACGGCGACGCAGTTCAAGAGGGCGCCAGCGAGCTTCGACCCGTCCGTGCTGAAGCTAAGCAGTCCGGACGCGACGCCTCGGCTCCGCAGCGGCTCGAGCCCCGACTGTCGAAACGACGGGACCCCAGGCGACAACCGGGCGACCCTACCCGGATCGATGACCAAAGACGGATACTGCATGGCGCAGCCTGGATTCACTAAGTCGAGCCCTCTGTGGCGGTTCCAAATGCTCAGCGGCCGCACCCAGTTCAGTTCCGTGCTTCGACGTCGAAAGCGAAACACTCCTCATCCTACGATGAGGCAAAGCCAACCGCTTCCTAAGCTCACCCAAAAGGCCCCATGGCAAAGCCACCTACCAGCACAGCCAGGGCCGACGCAGTTGCCGTCGCCACCCATCGATGCTCAAATCGCCTGTCCAGTGGGTACCATACCAACAACGGCGCGAGAAACCAAGAATAAGAGGCGAGTCGATCCGAATACGCGACGAACCCAAGTGCCAAGTAGAACGTATTGAAGATCAGGAAGACCACCAATAGGCGCCCGTAAATGGCGTCGTTCGCAACCACCTTCAACCCGATGAGGCCAACTACACCAACCGCCGCCCCAACCAACATGAATTTCATGCGGTTGCCGGCAGAGCCATATTGTTCGTAAGCCAGGGAAGATAGATAATAGTCGGCCTTCGGTATATACGGAATCACACCACCGACGACCAACTCCTGCACACCCAACATGAACCCAACCACGCCCGCCAACCAGGCCAATACTGCCGTCTTGATAGGAACGTTCTTGACGGTTAGAAGTAGCAGCGCCAGACTGAAAGGTATTGCCGACCAATGCAGAGATGCAGCAGCGGCGAGTGCAAGCCATAGCCAAAGAGACCGTTCACCTCGCACCACATAAGAAACAGCAACAAAGAGGCATGTGACAGCCAAGCCCTGCCGGATGACTACACTGCTATAAGACAGAAACAATCCGGAAGAGATCAGTGAAACCCATGCCATAACCGCGCCCCAAGGTGACAGCATGCGCCTGAAAGCTACGATAGTCCCCGCGGCCATGAGCAGACCGACCACTGAATATAAGGTGAACTCGCCGGGTGGTACCATTTTAGCAGCGAGCCACAGGAAACTAGCGAATCCCG
>NZ_BAAANB010000001.1:491071-941573 GCF_039529575.1 Terrabacter terrae | reverse complement strand
CGGCGAAGCCGTGAACTGCCGAACATAGATAACCCTGTCAAGCACAGGGTTAGTCGAGGTTGCCGTCTCCCAAACCGCCACACAAGCGAATGCCGCGCTCAACAGCCAACAGTTCCACGCATTATTCCAAACCCGCGTGCCGCGAAGAGCGGCGAGCATGACCACATACAGGCCCAGAACCGGAATTAGCAAAACCAAGAGACTGCCTAACTAGTTACGTCGATTACGCCACACCGTCCACTATGCACAGGCCGTCCCCCGAGGCTCAATGATAGTAAGCGTCCAACAGATGGGCCGCCCTCACTCACTGCCAGTCGCCAGTTTTGATAGTACCGTTCGGGAAGACGTGCGCGCCTAGCGCAAGGCGTACCCGCATGCTAAAAGTCTCAGTTGCTTGCTCGGCCAAGATACCGCGGCCTCCTCAGACCATGATGCCGGAGCACCTGTGCTACCCACCATAAAGTGTTGTGCGCAAACCCAGAGAACCGACCGTGCCCACTTGCCCGGTACAGAGAATAGCGCGAAGCTAAAACTCGCCTCGTATAGACACGGTAAGGCGACGTCGCCTTACTCGACATTCCGCCGTGCACGCGATAATTGATTAGGCGCCCAGACAAGTTGTCCAAGTCACCGACTAGCGCGAGGCGCAAAAACAAGTCATAATCCTGCATTCTAAGGCAGTCCTCATCATAGCCGTCGACCCGCAGCATGGCCTCCCGCCGGAAGACGACGGACGAGTGGATCAAAGAGTTTCTTCGCAGCAGCGACCTCTTAACGTTGGCCCGCCCCACCGGCATGTCGAGGCAGCCAATCTCCGCACCATCCGGATCTATTAAGTAGCCCTGCGTACCAACCGCAACAACATTTTCGTGCGCTTCCAGATACTCAACGGCTTTCGAGAGGCGCGCCGGTTCAGCGACATCGTCAGAATCAAGTCTCGCAATGTATGTCGCCTCAGACGAGTTTAGCCCTACGTTCAGCGCTACGGGCGTCCCGCGGTGAACGCCCAGTACCAGCACCCGCACTCGCTTGTCGCGCACCCAAGCTGGGAAAGCGTTCATGGCCGGACCGTCGACTACGACAATGACCTCACCGAGGGCGTCGTCAGGTAGCAGAGCAAGCTCAGCAAGACAAGAGTTCACCGCTTGCCTCAAATAATCGTCGAAAGATCGAGTAGGTATGATCACCGAGACATAGGGAGTGTTCAACTGGGGAATTCCAATTCGTTCTGTGGGTGGTCGTAGCCTGGTTCAACGCAGCCAGCTGCGCGGACCAAGGTCACTAATGCAGTACAGGTCGCGCTCTTTCGCCATATGGGTGTGCAGACGTCTCACCTGGACCCCTAACACGCAGGCCTCCGCGATTATCTCTCCGCCCAACGCGCCGACCACCCCATAAAGACTGGCGCCCACGAGGATTGTAGGAATACCGAGGGCCGCTCCTACCGTGGCACTGTTTGCTATAGCCCGTAGATCCCCATAGGCGACCAGCCCGAGTCCACCTGTGGCGCGTGATGACGTGGTCAGCGCAATAACGACTCCCGCCATCAAACACATCGCACCACTCACTGAAATTTTGCCACTGAACAGGATTCCAATCGCCAATGGGCCCATCAAGAAGAAGCCGAGCAGTGAGATCCAGCTCAGCGCGCCATTGGCGCTGAGCGCCTTGCGAATCGCTTTATACCGCTCCGTGCCCTGAATGGCGCTGCCAACCCAATTCTGCATGGCGGTTGGGACGCTTTGCAGGACGGCCAACAGCAACCGTTGCAGTCGCTCGATAGCCGAAAAGACGGCTACAGATTCAGTGGACACCATGCCGACAAGAGCGACAGGAAGTGCAATATACAGAGCGCTTGTAGCTCTTCCACGAAGAGCCACTGATTGATGGCGGAGAGCCTCGACCACCGGTCGCCATGTCAGTCTCGTCAGAGCGACGAGCGGAGCCCGCGCCAGGATGGCGGCGACGGGTACACCTAGCACTGAGGCGGACATCATCAGGAGCGGGTAGACGCTCAAGGGAAGCCCTTGGTATAACAACGCCGCGGCAATGAGGGCGGCCAAGACCTTTGGGAGAGTGTCCGATAAGAGGATAGCGAGTGGGCGGCCGGTACCAACGAAATACCAAGTGAACGTGAACGATGAAGCAACGGAAGCTAGAGCCATGAGCACGCCTGGGAATGACGTCCCAGGAAGCAGCACCACGCCCACCGCAGCGATTGCGCCCAGTAGCGGCATGACCGCAGCCTTCGTAGCGAAGCTCAACCAAAACGTGGCATGTCGTTGCTCTTGTTTCTGTGCAGCTACCAGTTGCGGCCCCGAAAGGCTCCAACCGAGTTCTGCCAGAACAGCTACGGCCCCACCCACCGACTGTCCCAAGGCGATTGTTGTCCATCCTGCACTTCCGTACGAGTGCGTGACGGATGGAATCACCAGTAGCGGACTGATGATGCCGACAGCAGGAAGCACCATGAAGCCGGCGAAGCGATAGAGGTGACGTCTGGTATGCCTAGAAGTTGTCAAGGCCACTATCGAGCCGTCTCCTGCTCCTGCGCCAGCAGTGCACGCCTCACCGAACGGTCGAAGAGACCTGAAACAGCTTCAACTGTAAAGAGTTGATAGGCGCGATCTTGGGCACGACGGCCCAGTTCTTGCCGCAGGTTGGCATCCTCTAACTGCTTGAGCGTGTCTTTAATAACGTCGCGACTCCCGGGCTCGAACACTATTCCCCCCGACCCGACGGCCCAAGGCATCGGCTCAACGTTCGACACCCCTATAGCCCGGCCAGCCATCATGGAATCGATCAACTTGACCGGCAACTGGCCTGATGCGCGCGGCCCGTCGAGGCTGGGAAGCAGCACGATGTCGGCATCGGCGAGGAGTTGCAGGCCCTCCTCCAGAGAGGTTTGTCCGACCCACTCCTCCCAAGGTTTTCGGTCCTCTGGAGCGTTTGCTGTGATTACGAGTCGAAAACCCACACCCTCGCCATTGATGTCGGCCACCGCATCCCTGAGTAAACCTACTCCCTTGTGGCGATGCGGCGTCCCGATGAATGCAATTCGGGGCAGAGTCTCCCCGTTGCCAGTAGAGCGCTCCGCCTTAAGAGTCACACTTTTGGGACGCACATGTGGGATTATGTCTCCTCCATACCTACTTTGAAGAACGGGATTAGAGACCGTGTGCGGGAATTCATCCAGACGCTTGACGAGCCGCCGCAGCCTACGTCTATACACCGGATGCCTAAGGCTCGCCAGGAACTGATACCCGATGAAGGGCCCGCGCGCGTGCGCTTCTATGTCCGGGTCGTCTATGTCTAGAATGATAGGCGCCTTACCGGCTAGACTCTCAAGTACGACTCCAAATGAGTCGGGGAGAGGCTTTATCGCAATGACGACGTCGTAGGCCGCATAATGCTCCAGCAGGTGTGCCGCTAGTTCGCGCCTCGAGGATACTCCGAAGCAGTCGTTCGCGAACTCGGTGCCTGCAAGCGGAGACCACAAATTACTCCCTTGCATCCCTACCACAGCGGCGCTCCAACCCAGATGTCTGGCGAGGAGCCACAGACAGTACGTACGACCTAGAGAGTTTCCACTGAGCGTTGGCGTGACGAACAAGAGCCTAAGTGGCCGCCCGTCGCACCTCCCCGGCAACTCCGTGGAAGCAATCACTTCAGCACCTCGGCATACTGTGAGGACCACCAGCGTCGCACTTCACGCGAGTTGTAATTTGCTCGCATCCGAAGCTTATGGCGCTCTGCGCGATCGTGCGACACGGAAGGCTCATTCAGGCACCGCTGAATTGCGCGTCGGAGGTCGTCTGTCGATCTCGGTTGGCAGAGCCACCCCTCATCATCACGAACAGCATCGACCGTTCCAGTGACACGTGTCGCAATCACCGGCACGCCGAGAGCACCCGCCTCTAGCACCACCGTCGGCAGACCCTCCCTGTACGAAGGAAGGCAGAGGGCGTCCATAGCCGAGTACCACGGCCCCGGATTCGCGACATGACCTAAATGGTGAATGTACGGGGAGGTGGAAATGCGCTCAGTCACGCTCTGAGGCAGGACATCGTCTGCATCATAGTCCCCGACCAAAAGCAATTCGATGGGAGTGCCGTCGGATCGAAGTAGCTCGACGGCCGCTACCAGCTCCTCAATGCCCTTGTCCCGTGCTAAGCGTCCGACAAAACCGATCAAGATTGCGTCATCATTTAGCCGCAGCAAACGCCGATGCTCCGCCCTACTTGTGCCTGTGGCGGTCTCCATCAGACTCTCTATGTCTATTCCAACGAATCCGCATTCAGCGACTTCCTGGTGCGCAAGTTGGCCAACAAGCCAGCTCTGCTGGGCATCGTAACTAGAACGACTTACATACATGGTCCTCGAAGAAAGGACTCTCGTGATCACTGACGCAATGCCTGCCACGCGCTTGCGCGCGCCACTTAGGGTTTCCTCCCTAACACCATGGACGACGTACCATCGTTCACGGACGAGCAGGCAGGACGCCAGTGCCCCAACCAAGGATGCGACCGGGGAGCCGTAGACGATAAGGTCGGGTCGAGAATTGACGAGCACTCGGAAAGTCCCCAAGGTGGCGCGCAGGAGGGGTAGCAACGCCATATTTCGGACTAGGGGGATACGACGGACATCGCAACCGTCGATATGGACATCCCCTCCAGTGTTGCCCACTACTAATGTCACTTGGCAGTCGGCCGCTTCCCATATATCTAGGTGAACTCCGTACTGCGCACGGATCTGCTCTGGGACAGAAGCAACCACGGCGACATGCTTGCGGGCCGCCACGGGGGACCTGCGGGCAGTGCGACCCAGTTCCACCCAAGCATCCTTCCCGAGCGGAGCCACCCAACCGGCCTCCGTCAACCAACTCGGGGCTTGCCTTTGTCCGAACCAAAGTATTTCAAGCCGTCGGGCCATGGCTGCTAGGCGTGAGCTCCCGCGACCAGCCACCTTTGCCACTCTGACGGCCCGGGAAGCTATCGCTGGAGGTATCTCAAGGGGAGTGTGGCCTCCCAGATACTCCGCCAGCTCTCGGACCGTTAGCTCTTCGGATGGGTGCGTCACAACGGCAGGCGCAGGCGCCTTGCAAGTAGCAAGAAACGCGATGGCGTCGCCAACGTTAAAAACTAGGGCCTGGGGTGTGTTAGCGGTGCCCGACCCTGCTACTGAGGATGCTGCGGACCGGGCAAATTTGGCATACGTTTGAGTCACCTTGCGGGTCGGACCATGCACGCCCCCCGGGCGGAACACCGTGGTGCTGAGTGGCCCAAAGGACCGCGCCAATGCCTCGCCCAAGGCTTTCGACTCTGAGTACGCCGAGAAGGTTGAGCTCGCCGGGCCCACGTCAAGGGTGGCCGCGTCACCTTGAACCGCCGCGCTGCTGACATGGATGAATCTTTCGACGCCCGCTTGCTTGGCCGCTGCGCCGACCAGTCCCGGCAGCAGGCCGTTAGCCCCGAAGACGGCGGCCCTGTCACCAGTCGTCGCAGTCGAAATTCCGGCTGCGTTCACCACCACTCGCGCACCTCGCAACGCCTTCGCCAGGTCGTCAACATGCTGGCGGTACTCGTCCGGGACTTGCGACGGAGCAGAGTCGGACATACGGACTCGGGGGGCTTGAATTGGGAGAATGTCTGCTCCCCGCGCCTGGAGGGCTGCACAGACAGCCGATCCTATGAAACCTGATGAACCGACGACCGCGACGCGAATGGCTTCACGTCGCATCCACAGCCTCCCGAGGGGCGCGAGAGTCCACGAAGCCTGGCGACGCTAGATAGGCAGCGGAAACCAATGTGGCCGCAAGTAGCCAAAGGGCGAACGGCAGGAGTAGCGAGAGGGCGGCCAACATGAGGGATGTCACTGCGACCCCGATGGAAACCTGAACGTGGCTTATTCTCGCTACGTTCGCGAGTCGTTGATACACGTGATCGCGGTGGGCCGTTGTCAAAGACTTGCCAGCCATGAGCCTTTTCAGCATAGTTGCAAAAACATCCACGAGATAAAGTGCGAGAGGAGCCACGAGTGGTGTCAGAGGCACTCCTGCCACGGCACCGATGAGCAGACCCGAAGCGCCTAAGCCCCCAAAAAGATAACTTCCAACGTCGCCTAAAAACAGCCGCGCACGCATGGCATTGTAGGGCAAGAAGCCTAGGGCCGCACCGGCGCTAACCAAGCCCAACAAGCTGAGGTGGCTCGCACCGTAGACGTGACCCATGTACCCAGCCGTGAGTCCCCATACGACGAATACCAGTCCCGAGATGCCGTTGATGCCATCCATAAAGTTCGCCGCATTGACCACAACAGGAAAGAGTAATAGCCCAGCTATCGCCATTGCCGGCACGCCGGTCGACCAGCCGGCAACACCGCCAAGCGCGATCTGCGCGGCGAGACGAGGTAACGGAGGGAGCGTCGACACGTCGTCCCACAGGCCGACGACCGCTAGAAGCAGGCAGACAAGGAGGGCCAAGTGGGGAACCGGGAGCCCGAGCAACAACGCGCTGACACCACCAGCACAAGTTCCGATGGCGCAGGCGATCCCGCCTCCGCGGGGAGTTGGGACAGTGTGCGACGACCGGTGGTTAGGGACGTCGAGTCGTCCGACGCGCAGGAGATTTCCCCTGACCACGGGCGCTGCTATGGCGGTAAGTGCCGCACTAGCCGCCATGGGAAGCCAAAGGATCATCAAGACGCAGCCATTCCCGCATCTAAGCGCACTTCGTCGGCGGCACGCTCTCGCATGTACGCGCCTGCGTGATCCTGGGAGCCGAATCGCATCGCGGCAACCGAGCCGGTGTTGAGGGCCGGCACGTCGACGCTGTCTACGAGTGGGTGTTCAGTACTCCTTCGCCCCTCGTCCTTCGAGAAGAGCTCCTCGCCCAACTTCTCGCCGGGTCGGAGGCCGGTGTAGACGATGTCGATGTCGCGCCGACCACTCATGCGGATGAGCGTCTCTGCGACCTCAAGGATCTTCACCTGCTCGCCCATTTCGAGCACCATGACTTCGCCGTCCGTGCCGATGGATGCAGCTTCGAGAACGAGCTGGCAGGCTTCCGGGATGAGCATGAAGTAGCGGCGTACCTCTGGGTGCGTAACCGTGATCGGCCCACCCATCTCGATCTGCGCCGTGAACGCGTGGACCACGGAACCCCGGGATCCGAGGACGTTGCCGAAGCGCACGGACACGTAGCGCCCCTGGGCCCGACGCGCGAAGTCTGCAGTGAGACGCTCCGCCAGCCGCTTGCTGTAGCCCAGTACGCAGGTGGGGTTCGCGGCCTTGTCGGTCGAGATGTTCACGAAGGTGGAGACGCCGACCGCCTCGGCAGCGGTCAGCACGTTGAGCGTTCCAATGACGTTACTCTTCCACGCCTCGAGCGGGTGCGCCTCGAGCAGCGGCAGGTGCTTCAAGGCGGCCGCGTGGAAGACGACCTCGGGACGAGCCCGCGTGAACGCCTCCGCCAAGGCCTTCGGGTCACGGATGTCAGCGAGAATAAGGTCGTCGGATTCCAGGAGACCATTGCCCTTGAGACTCATCTCGGTCGCTTGTAGACCTGACTCGTCCCGGTCGAGCATGAAGAGACGCGACGGACCGAATCGCGCGATCTGACGGCACAGCTCCGAGCCAATGGAGCCGCCAGCGCCGGTCACGAGAATCCGCCGGCCGGAGATCTGCTCGGCAATAGCCGTGGTGTCGAGGTCGACAGGACGGCGCCCGAGCAGATCCGCCACGTCGAGGTCACGCAGGTCATTCGGCGTGGGACGCCCACCGATGATCTCCTTCAGCGGCGGAAGCGTGACGACCTCGAGGCCGGCGTCGGCCGCGCGGGAGGCGATGTCGCGTAGCGTCGCCGCTTCCGCGTTGGGCATGGCCACGACCAGCGTGTCCGCTTCGAACCGCTCGGCCACCTTGCCGATGGCGGAACGCGTGCCACGCACACGCAGCCCCTCAAGCCGGAGGCGCTGCTTCGACGGATCGTCGTCGAGAAGGGCCACCGGCACGAACGACCCTGCGCCGTCGTACTTCATGCTGCGGAGCAGGCGACGGCCGGCCTCGCCAGCCCCGAGAATGATCGCCCGACGCTCTGCGGCGGCCTGCATCGCGCGGTGGGAACGGACGGTGCGCACCACGAAGCGCAACGCGAACATGCTGGCCAGCGCGAGCGCCGCTGCCGTCAGCGGCACCCCGCGCGGGAGGATCGCCGGCGTCGCGATGAGGCCCCAGAGGAAGAGGCCAGCGCCGACCACCGCGGTGGTCGTGGTCAGCTCGACGATCTCCTCGAAGGAGGCGAGCTGGTGACTGATCGAGTAAGGACCGACGATGTAGCCCACCAGCAACTGCGCGACCATGGCAGCCACGCCAAAGTAGGCCGTGCCTCGCAGGAACGACTCGTCGACCGTGAAGTCGAGCCGGATCCATACCGCGCCGAAGAGCATCGCCACCCAGATGACGGCATCGACTGCCGCCCACCCGAGTCGCGTCCAACGAGCCTTGCGTGCCTGTGCTGTCACCCTGTCATCCCCCGTGTCCCTGACTACCCCGAGTGCGCGGTGCCGGTGCGAGGACGGCGACGATGACAACCTGTCCCCCGTGTGGATTCGGACCCTGCGAACGAATCACTCGGTCAAACTGCGCGAAACACAGCATAGCCGGGTATGTGGGATGGTCCAGACACCGTCGGAATCGTGGACATCCCTTGACCGACAACAGCGATGTCTTGGCTCTGGGCTTGGGTCGCCGATCTGGCAGACGTGCTGCCGGGCGGCTGACTAGGCTGCGGACACCGGGAGTCGCCCGGGTCGCACGGCGCCAACACCCTGCTGGAGGAGCCCGATGTACACGCCCAAGTTGAGCTCACGGCTCGCGGTCGAGGTGCTCGGGACCTTCTGGCTCGTCTTCATCGGGTGCGGCTCCGCCATCTTCGACGCCAAGTTCCTCGTCAAGGAGCTGTCCGATTCATCGCCCGTCAACCTCGGGATCGGCCACCTGGGCGTCGCCATCGCGTTCGGGCTGGCGGTCACGACCATGGCGTACGCCGTGGGCCACGTCTCCGGGGCCCACTTCAACCCGGCGGTGACCATCGGAATCGCCATCGCCAAGCGCTTCGAGTGGCGCGAGGTCCCCCTCTACATCGGAGCCCAGCTCGTCGGCGGCCTGCTCGCCGGCGCCGCCCTCGCCGGCCTGGTGAGGTCGAAGGGCCTGCCGACCACCGGCAACCTCGCGGCCAACGGCTACGGCGCACACTCCCCCGGTGGCTTCGGCCTCGTCGGCGTCCTCATCGTCGAGGCGCTCCTGACCGCGTTCTTCGTCTACATCATCCTCGGCGCCACCAGGGAGCAGGCACCCAAGGGGTTCGCGCCGCTGGCGATCGGCTTCGGCCTGCTGCTTGCGCACCTGGTCGCGATCCCGATCAGCAACGCCTCCATCAACCCCGCGAGGTCGACGGCCGTCGCCTTCTTCAACGGCAACGGCGCGCCCGGTCAGCTCTGGGCCTTCTGGGTCGCGCCGATCATCGGTGGCCTCGTCGCCGGCGCGACGTATGCGTGGATCACCGGCGAGCGGCGCGAGCACCTGGACATCAGCGGCACGACCGACACCGTCACCAACGCCGCGGTCGACGCCGAGGGCCGCCCGATCCTCGACGACTGACCGAACGCAGGCCAAGCCTGACTGAAGCGAAAGCCTGCACTTCACCGATCTGAAGCTATCCTCTTCACATGGTGGATCTGAAGGTTAAGGCTTCACCCGTGGCGCTGATCGGTGACATCGTCGAGTCCCGCACCCACAGCAACCGGCAAGCCCTGCACGACCGCTTCCAAGCGGCCGTCAGCCGGGCCAACGCCGAAGTGCCGGCTCAAGACCCCGCCGTCATCACGGTAGGAGACGAGTTCCAGGGCGTCTACCCCACGCTGGGCGCGGCACTGCGAGCCAGCTTCGTCGTCCGCGACGAGCTGCACCCCCTCGCCGACGTCCGCTTCGGCCTCGGCCGCGGCGACGTCTCCACGCTCGACCCCGTCCGCGGTATCCACGACGGGCCCGCCTACTGGGCCGCGCGCGAGGCCATCACCACCGCCGAGGACAAGGCACAGCGCGCCCAGACGCGCACGTCGCGGACGGCATACGCCTCCCCCGACGAGCCGCCCGCCCTCGTCGCCGCCGTGCAGGCTGCCCTGGACTGTCTGGACTTCATGGTTGGCTCCATGTCGACCACCTCACGCGAGATCCTCGGAGGACTGATGCACGGCCTGGCCCAGCACGACGTCGCCGAACGGGTCGGCATCAGCCCGTCCGCGGTCTCGCAGCGCGTGCGGCGCGACGGCATCGGCGTCGCCCTCGAGGCGATGGCCACGCTCGGGGAGCTCCCGTGACCTGGCTCGCCATCGCCCTGATCGGCATCGGCATCGGCGACCTTGTCCGGTCGACCGGCAGGCCGCCGATCCGCTTCGTCGGCCACGTCGTCACGCCCCTCGTGATCATCGTGCTCGGCCTGCTGGCCGGGATGCGCTCCTGGGCCGACTGGCTCGCGCTCCTCCTCGCCGCAGCCGTGGGCGCGGCGTGGGCCGAGCTCTCCCGCAAGACCCAGATGACCGGCCGGCGCGCCCTCGCACCCCTCACCGTCTTCGCCGTGCTCGTCGTCGGACTCCTCGGCTTCTCCGGTGCCGCCTCGCACCCCGACGGGCCGCTCGCCACCTGGCTGCGTTGGGCCGACCTCCCCGGCCGCACGCCTCTCGACGCTGCCCGCGTGCTGCTGCTCACCGGCCTCGCCTTCTTCAACCTCGCCACTGCCAACGTCATCGTGCGCCTCGTCCTGCTCACCATCGGCGCGCTGCGCCCCTCTGACGTGACCAACGCCAACGCCGCGGCAGCCGCCGCAGCCGCAGCCGCCGGCCAGTCCCCACCACCGAGCAGCGCCCAGCCCGCCGACCGGCTCAAGGGCGGCCGCCTTCTCGGCCCCATGGAGCGCCTCGTCATCCTGGGGCTCGGGCTCGCCGGCGAGTTCGGCGCCGCCAGCCTCGTCATCGCCGCCAAGGGCCTGCTCCGCTTCCCCGAGATCCAGGCCGCCGCCCGCAACGCCGACCCCGCAACGGCCGGCACCTACAACGGCGGCCCCGCCGGCATCGACGACGTCACCGAGTACTTCCTCGTCGGCAGCTTCGTCAGCTGGCTCATCGCGCTCGGCTCGCTCGCCCTGACCATCTGAGCCGCCCGTGATGCACCCCGGTAGCCCGTCCAGTCCAGCACAACCGCACTGGTAGCGTCGGGAGCATTCCGCGACCCATCGATGTGAAGGGCTTTCCTGTGAGCACAACCCCCGTCAAGGTCGCCGTCACCGGCGCCGCCGGCCAGATCGGCTACAGCCTCCTGTTCCGCATCGCGAGCGGTGCCCTCCTCGGACCGGACACCCCGGTCGAGCTGCGGCTGCTCGAGATCACCCCCGCGCTCAAGGCGCTCGAGGGTGTCGTCATGGAGCTCGACGACTGCGCCTTCCCGACGCTCGCCGGCGTGCAGATCGGCGACGACGCCAACAAGGTCTTCGACGGCGTCAATCTCGCCCTCCTCGTCGGCGCCCGCCCCCGCGGCCCGGGCATGGAGCGCGGCGACCTGCTCGAGGCCAACGGCGGCATCTTCGCCCCACAGGGCAAGGCTCTCAACGAGGTCGCGGCCGACGACATCAAGGTGACCGTCACCGGCAACCCGGCCAACACCAACGCGCTCATCGCGATGAGCAACGCCCGCGACATCCCGGCCGAGCGCTTCTCCGCCCTGACGCGCCTGGACCACAACCGCGCGATCAGCCAGCTCGCCGCCAAGCTCGGCGTGCCGGTCACCGAGATCAAGAAGATGACGATCTGGGGCAACCACTCCGCCACGCAGTACCCCGACCTCTTCCACGCCGAGGTCGGTGGCCGCAACGCCGCCGAGGCCGTCGGCGACCAGGACTGGCTCGAGAACACCTTCATCCCCACCGTCGCCAAGCGCGGCGCCGCCATCATCGAGGCCCGAGGCGCGAGCTCGGCCGCGTCGGCCGCCTCCGCGACGATCGACCACGCGCGCACCTGGGTGGAGGGCACCGCCGAGGGCGACTGGGTCTCCATGGCCGTGCGCTCCGACGGCTCCTACGGCGTCGAGGAGGGCCTCATCTCCTCCTTCCCCGTCACCGTCAAGGACGGCCAGTGGAGCATCGTCCAGGGCCTCGACATCGACGACTTCTCGCGCGGCAAGATCGACAAGTCGGTCGCCGAGCTCGCCGAGGAGCGCGACGCCGTCAAGGGTCTCGGCCTCATCTGAGCGCCTCAGAGCACCACGCACGTCGAACGGGCGCCGTCCACCTCCGGGTGGGCGGCGCCCTTTCGTATGCCGTGGGGCGGGCCGTATGCCGTGTGGCCGCGGGCGTAGGCCGCGTGCCTCAGCGGGACGTGCGGGTGATGGGTGCGCGGTCGACGTCGGCGTGCAGGTTCACGGTGGCCGACGCAACGAGCACCCCGACCCCGAGCGCGAGCAGGATCACCACGTCGAGCGTCCGGGAGCGCACGTTGAGCCCACCGGCCTTGCGCGAGGGCCGCGCCACGAGCCGGATGACCGCGCCGACCAAAAAGGCGGCGGCCACGATCCGGCCGCCCCACCGCACGTCGGCGAAGCCCATGACGAGCACCCCGGCGGCCGCGAGACCGGCGACGAGGTACCACCAGCTGAGGACGACGAAGCCGCTACCCCGCCACTGCATCGGAGCAGCTCAGGCGCCGGACGTGCCGGGAGCACCGGCCGCCTCGGACGCGAGCGCGGCCTCGGCCGCCTCCACGATGTTGGTCAGCAGCAGGGCTCGCGTCATCGGGCCCACGCCGCCGGGGTTGGGGCTGACCCAGCCGGCGACCTCGGCCACGTCGAGCGCGACGTCGCCGGCGATCTTGCCGTCGACCCGGCTGACGCCGACGTCGAGGACGGCCGCGCCGGGCTTGACCATCTCCTTCGTGATGATGCCCGGGACCCCGGCCGCCGCGATGACGATGTCGGCCTGGCGCACCTCTGCCGCGAGGTCCTT
This sequence comes from Terrabacter terrae, assembly GCF_039529575.1. Classification (NCBI taxonomy): domain Bacteria; kingdom Bacillati; phylum Actinomycetota; class Actinomycetes; order Micrococcales; family Intrasporangiaceae; genus Terrabacter; species Terrabacter terrae. The sequence continues at coordinate 928,524 of NZ_BAAANB010000001.1, read as the reverse complement.
CGTGCCGGTGTGGCACAGCGTGACGGTCGCGTTCTCGCTCTTGCGGGTCAGGATCAGGCCGAGCGGCCGGCCCACGGTCAGGCCGCGGCCGATGACGACGACCTTGGCGCCGGCGATCTGCACGCCGTGGCGGCGCAGCAGCTCGATGCAGCCCATCGGCGTGCACGGCAGCGGCGCCGGCTTGCCCAGCGCCAGCCAGCCGAGGTTCATCGGGTGCAGGCCGTCGACGTCCTTCGTCGGGTCGACCCGCGACAGCAGCGCCATCTCGTCGAGGCCGGTCGGCTGCTGCACGAGGAAGCCGGTGCAGTCCGGGTCGGCGTTGAGCTCGTCGATGACCGCCTCGACCTCGGCCTGCGTGGCCGTGGCAGGCAGGTCGCGGCGGATGCTCGTGATGCCGATCTCGGCGCAGTCCTTGTGCTTGGCGTTGACGTACCAGTGGCTGCCCGGGTCGTCGCCGACCAGCACGGTGCCGAGGCCGGGCACGACGCCCTGCTCCCGCAGCCGGGCGACCCGCTCGGTCAGCTCGACCTTGATCGCCTTGAGGGTGGCCTTGCCGTCGAGGATCTGTGCCGTCACGGCGCCCATCCTGCCACGCGCCGCTGCGCGCCCTCGCCGCCCTCGCCGCGCGGCCGGGACGGACGGCATACGCAGGTCTGCGTATTCCCCGGCGCCCGCGGGGCCAGCAGACTGTGACTGCTCGTGGGGGCCAAGGTCCGGGCCATGAGGGGGGTCAGGGGGCTGTTCAGGGTTCGGGCAGGGGAAGAAGGGCGCGCGGTCGGTGGGGCCGCGCGCCCTCATCCCGCGCTCCGGTGCCCTAGCGGTTGGGCGAGCCCACAGGCAGCAGCCCCAGCCGCTGCGCCGCGAGCACGGCCGAGAGCCGGTCGGAGGCGCGGAGCTTGCGGTAGAGGTGCTCCTGGTGCTTGTGCACGGTGCGCGGCGAGATGGCCAACCGGGCCGCGATGGCCTCGGCCGTGGAACCGGCCGCCATCAGCCGCAGGACGACGTGCTCGCGCGGCGTCAGCGCCACCGCGTCAGGCGCCGGGGCATCGCGCACCGCCGCCCACTCGGCGAAGTGCGCGACGTGGCGGTCGAGGCCCACGAGCAAAGGCTGCAGTGCGGTCAGGGCGGCGAGGTCCTGCTCGCTGAAGCCGTCCTCGTTGAGCACCACCCAGCCGTCGAAGTCGCGCCGGTGCGGCTGACAGGGCAGCGTCAGCTGGTGCTCCGTGATGCCGAGCGCCTCCATCGCGTCGTGCGCGTCGTCGTCGAGACCCCAACCGGCGGCGACGAGGTCGGTCAGCCGCACGGGCGAGCGGTCCGTCGTCGTGGCGTAGTACTGCGAGAGCGGATGCGCCCGGACCTGGGCCGCCACCGGCCAGCGCTCGCGTGGCGGCACGACCTTCCGGGCCTCGACGGAGATGGTGAGGGCATCCGGGTCCGCAGGGGCGAGGCCAATCCGCGTCGCCAGGTTGGCGTGGGTCTGACGCATCAACCCGTCGGCGAGCAGCTCGTGGGCGACCGTGGGCAGCGGTGCGTTGAGGATCTCTGCCGCGATGCGGATCCACCGATCCTGCTCGTCCACCGCTTCAGGGTAGACAGCCAGCGGCGGCGAAGGAGCAAAACGGCCGAGTCGGGCATCAAGCGGTCGACGCCGCCACCTCGCCGAGCGGGACGCCCGGGTCACCGAGCCGGGCCGGGTCGACGACGGTGTGCTCGCGCACGAGGCGTTGGACGTCGTCGATCGTGTCCCAGACGTTGACGTGCATCCCGGCCAGCACGCGTACGCCCTCTCCCTCGGGGACGACCCAGAAGGCCATGAACTCGTTGCTCGACGGCTCCCCGCGCAGGACGACCTGCGCGTCGGTGCCGCGCGGGACGTAGCCCGCGTATTCGAGGCCGATGTCGTACTGGTCGGAGAAGAAGAACGGGATGGGGTCGTAGGTGACGTCCTGGCCGGCCATCGAGCGGCCGGCCGCGAGCCCGCCGTCCTGGGCGTTGGCCCAGTGCTCGACCCGCACGTTCGTGTCGAGCGTCGTGCTGCGCCAGTTCGCGACATCACCTGCGGCCCAGACGCCCTCGGCCGAGGTGCGCAGGCCCGGGTCGGTGACGATGCCGTTGTCGGTCTCGATGCCGGCGCCCTCGGCCAGGCCCGTGTTCGGCGTGATGCCGACCCCGACCACGACGACGTCGGCCGGCACCGTGTCGCCGGACTTCGTGACGACGCCGGTGACCCTGCCGTCTCCCTCGATGCGCTCGACGCCCTCGCCGAGCCGCAGCTCGACGCCGTGGCCGCGGTGCAGCTCGGCGAAGTAGCCGCCCACCTGCTCGCCCATCACACCGAGCAGCGGCGCCGCCTGCGGCTCGATGATCGTGGCCGAGCTGCCGTGGTGGCGCGCGGCGGCCGCGACCTCGAGCCCGATCCAGCCGGCGCCGATGAGCACGACGCGGGCGCCGTCGGTCAGCCGCGCCTTGAGCGCCTCGGACTCCTGCATCTCGCGGAGGTAGAGCACGCCGTCGAGGTCCGCGCCGGGGACGTCGAGCGCGCGTGGCGCGGATCCGGTTGCGAGCAGGAGCTTCTCGTAGCCGACGACGTCGCCGCCGTCGAGGGTCAGCTCGTGCTTCGCGGTGTCGAGCACGGTCGCAGCGGTGCCCAGCCGCAGCTCGACGTGCTGCTCGGCGTACCAGTCGCGGTCGTGCGTGAACGCCGTGTCCATCTCGTCCTCACCCTTGAGCACGCCCTTGGACAGCGGCGGCCGCTCGTAGGGCAGCCGGTCCTCCTGTGCGACAAGGAGGATCGAGCCGGTCGGGTCGCTCTCGCGGATGCCCTCGACCGCCTTCGCGGCCGCCAGCCCTCCCCCGACGATGACGTATGCCGTCCGCTCCCCGGCTGCCTGCGCGTCGGTGCCCTCGGTGCCGGTGCTCTCGCTGCTGTCGGTGCTGTCGCTGCTCATGAGCACACCTTCACACGCGCGCCCGCCTCCGTCGACCGGATCGTGCAACGTCTCCGGTCGGGCCTTCTCACCCGCGAAGGTCAGGAGGTCCAGGCACGCCAGAGGGCGGCATACTCCCCGTCCAGCTCGACGAGCTCGTCGTGGCTGCCCAGCTCGGCGACGCGCCCGTCGATGACCACGGCGATGCGGTCGGCGTCGTGCGCCGTGTGCAGGCGGTGCGCGATGGCCACGACGGTGCGGCCGGTCAGCAGCGCGTTCATCGAGCCCTCGAGGTGCCGCGCGGTGCGCGGGTCGATGAGCGAGGTCGCCTCGTCGAGCACGATCGTGTGCGGGTCGGCGAGGATCAGCCGCGCGAGCGCGATCTGCTGGGCACGACCCGGCGTCAGCGCGTGGTGGCCCGACCCGAGCTTCGTGTCGAGCCCCTCGGGGAGCCGCTCGACCCAGTCCAGCGCGTCGACGGCCCGCAGCGCCGCGCGGACCTGCTCGTCGCTGGAGCCCTCGCGCGCCAGGACGACGTTGTCGCGCACCGAGCCGATGAAGACGTGGTGCTCCTGGGTGACGAGGGCGACCTCGGTGCGCAGGGTGTCGAGCGGCAGCGACGTCAGCTCGACGCCGCCGACGGTGACCGACCCGGTGCGCGGGCCGTGGATGCCCGACAGGAGCCGGCCGAGCGTCGACTTGCCCGAGCCGCTCGGCCCGACGATCGCGAGCCGCTCCCCCGTGGTCAGGTCGAGGTCGATGCCGTGCAGCACGTCGTGGTCGGCGCGGTAGGCGTAGCGCAGGTCGCTGCCGACGAGCTCGGACCCGACCGGCACGTCGTCCCCGGCCTGCCGGTCGGGCGGGACCGTGGCGATCCCGAGCAGACGGGTGGTGGAGGCGATGCCGACCTGCACGCGGTCGACCGTCGAGACCAGCATGTCGAACGGGCCCCAGAGCGCCTCGGTGTAGAGGATCGCGGTCGTGATCTGTCCGAGCGTGGCCCAGCCCTCGGCATACCCGATGGACCCGAGCAGCAGGACGAGCACGCGCGGGGTGGCGAAGGCGATGTCCATGACGGCGAAGAGCAGGTTGCGCAGCGTCATCGTGTAGCGCTCGGCCTGGCCCGAGACCGCGATGTCGTCGTCGCCGCGCTGCAGGCGGTGACGGGCGAGCCCGAGCGCCTCGACGGTGCGGGCGCCCTCGACGGTCTCGGTGAGGGTGGTGTTGATCCGCGAGTACGTGCCGCCCTCGGTCAGATAGCCCTTCGAGGCGCGCTTGAGGTAGCGGCGCACCTGCACGAGGGCCAGCGCCATGAGCACGATCGAGGGTGCCGACAGGACGACGGAGTTGCTGATCATCGCCACGAGCGTCAGCGCGACGGTGATGCTCGCGACGATCGCCTCGGGCAGCGCCCAGCGCACGCTCTCACTCATCGTGCCGACGTCGCGGGTCACGCGGGTGACGAGGTCGCCGGAGCCGGCGCTCTCGACGCGGGAGAGCGGGAGGCGCAGGATCGCTCGCACGACGTACTCGCGGGCGGTGGCGAGGACGCTCTGGCCGAGCACGGCCGAGGTGGTCTTCGCGGCGAGGGTGAAGGCGCTCTGCAGGAGGACGAGCCCGGCGACGACGAGCGCCGCGGCGTTGGCTCCCGCCAGCGCGGCGTCGACCCGGCCCGCCTGCACGTCGGCGACGGTGGAGTCGACGAGCTCGCCGAGCAGCCGGGGCACGAGCAGGCCCGCCGTCGCGGCGAGGGCGTTGGCGGCCACCACGGCGATGACGAGCAGCCGCGACTGCGACAGCAGCCCGCCGATGAAGCGGACGACGCTGCGGTTGTCGGCGATCGGCAGGCCCTTGCGGGCGTTCATCGTGTCAGCGACGAACTCCTGCGCGCGCCGCTCGCGCAGCAGGTGGCGGCGGCGCAGCGCGCGGAGGCGCTGGGCGGGTGAGGCCGACTGCGGCGGGCGCAGCTCCTCGGGCACCGGCGGCACGTGGCTGACGGCGTCCCAGGTGCGCTCGGACTCGGCCGCCAGCTCGGGAGGCAGCGGAGAGGTCGACGTCGTGACGGCATACGTCATCGCGACGCTGCTGTCGGCGGGGCTCATCAGGACTCCTCGGTGAGGTGGGAGAGGACGGAGGCGTCCGCGTCGGCGCCGCGGACGACGACCGAGCGGTAGGCCGGCGACTCGGCCAGCAGGTCGGCGTGCCGACCGTGGGCGGTCGCGACGCCACCCTCGAGCAGGATGATCTCGTCGGCGTGGTGCAGCAGCAGCGGTGACGCGGTCATGACGACCGTCGTGCGGCCCCGGCGGTGCTCGCCCAGCCGGCCGGCGATGCGGGCCTCGGTGTGGGCGTCGACGGCCGAGGTCGGCTCGACGAGGACGAGCACGTCGGGGTCGGCGGCGAGCGCGCGCATGAGCACGAGCCGCTGGCGCTGGCCGCCGGAGAGGCCGCGGCCGCGCTCCTCGAGCTCGCCCTGCCAGCCGCCGGGCAGCGCGTCGAAGACGTCGTCGGCGGCAGCGGTGTAGAGCGCCCGCTCCGCCTCGGCACGGCTCAGCCGCCCGAGCGGGTCGACCGCCGAGCGGAGCGTCCCGGCGAACACCTGGGGTGCGTTGTCGCTCACGAGGATGCGACGGCGTACCTCGTCGAGCTCCACCCTCGAGAGGTCGACGCCGCCGACGGTGACGCCCCAGGGCCGGCGGGCGCGCTCGTCGTCGAGGCGGGCCTGCTCCTCCCGGGCGCGGGCACGGGCGGCCCGCTCCCGCTTGGCGGCCCGGCCCTTGAGGCCCTCGGGGATCTCGTCGCTGACGAGCGTGCCGTCGCCGCCCGGCAGGTAACGGCCGAGGCGGTCGGCGAGCGCCGCCGAGTCGTCGGGCACGGCCGAGACGACCATGGTGAGGACGCCCGGGCGGATCGCGGCACCGGACTGCTCGTCGACGATCTCGGCGGTGGGGTCGAGGGCGGCCGGGTCCTCGGGATGCACCCACGGCGGACGCTGCTCGAGCACGGCGATCGCCTTGCGCGCCGAGACGACCGAGCGCGTCCACTTCTGGGCGAACTCGACGAAGGTGCGCATCGGCTGGATGAGGAAGAGGCCGTAGCCGAGGAAGCTGACGAGCTGGCCGACGGTGAGGCGGCCCTGGGCGACCTCGCGCGTGCCGAGCCACATCAGGGCGACGACGAAGCTGCCCGAGAGCAGCACGCCGACCGACTCGACGGCGGCGAGCCAGCGGCCGGCGGCGACGCCGGACTGGCGCACCTTCTGCGACTGCGCGGCGTAGTTGCCGCCGAAGGTGTCCTCGCCGCCGATGCCGCGCAGGATGCGCAGGCCGCCGACGATGTCGGTCGCCATCGAGGTCAGCTCGGAGTTGCGGGAGCGCTCGACCCCCTGCCAGCGCTGCATCGGCCGCAGCAGCGGCGCGCCGAGCACGACGAGCAGCGGCGCGGACACGAGCACGAGCACGCCCATGCGCACCGACGTGCTGAGCACGATAGCCGCCACGACGAGGTAGGCGGCGAGCTGCGAGATGGCGCGCGTCGTGATCTCCATGAGCGCGCCGAACTGGTCGCCGTCGCTGCCCGAGACCGAGAGGACCTCACCCGTCGGGGTGCGCCGGGTCAGGACGTGCCCGAGCTGCAGGGCCTTGCGGGTGACGAGCATCGTCGTGCCGTAGAGGGCGATGAGCCACTCGCGCACGATGACGGTGTGGAAAAGGATGCCGCTGACCGCGCCGAAGACCGTGACGACCGCGATGGCGAGCAGCCAGCCCGTCGTCGTGGCGGTGTCGCCCGTGACGATGCCCGTGTCGATCGCGCGCCCCACCATCCAGGGCCCCACGGTCTGCGGCACCATCCAGATCAGCGCGACGAGAAGGCCGGCCCAGAACAGGCTGCCGTTCTGCCGCACCATCCACAGCAGGAAGGCCCGCGGCGAGCGGGTGTCGGGCGCTTCGGCGCCGCGGTCGGTGAAAGCCCGGACAGGGGGCGGGAAGTCTCGCATGGCCCGTCCACCCTAGGTGGGCGAACGGGCAGCGACCCACTCATTTTCCCGGCGCTTCGCCCACGGCTCACGCGCGGGCCACGGGGCCTCCGGTGCCGGTGGCGGTGCGGGAGGGCGCACCGATGCCCTCCAGGTTGGCGCGGGCCGGGTGAGCCCGGCCCATCGGCCCCTCGGCCATCGCGTGGAGGAGGTTGGCGGTGACCGTCCGCGCGAAGGTGGCCGCGCGCTCGTCGATGCGGGGACGAGCATGCGCACCGCGCAGTCCCGCAGCCCACGCCATGGTGCCGACGGCGAAGACCCCGGCGCCGCTCGGGGCCGTGTAGTACGTCATGTCCGAGTGGGTGTCGGGCTTCTGGAACTGCGGCACGGGTGAGTGGGCGACGACCTGGAGGTTCGCCGGGGTGCCCGCCACCGGGTAGGCCCGGTCGATCTCGGTGGCGACCAGGCCGGCATACCGCTCCCCCTTCTTGGCGCCGGTGCCGGCGAGGAGGAAGAAGCCGGGGTCGTGGACGACGAGGTCGGCCTCGGCGGGGAACGCCTCGTAGAGCATGCCGGTGAGCGAGTTCTCCGGGTCGGGGTGGGGCGACTGCCGCCACTGCACGGTCGTCTCGGGGCTGGAGTGCTGGGGGTCGAGGCTCGCGTCCTTGTAGCAGGTGAGCAGCCGGCCGTCGGGTGAGAGGCGCGCCCGCCAGTAGAGGGCGTTGGCGCCGAGGAAGGCGAGGTTGGTGCCGGCGTCGCGGGCCGCCTCGACGTGCCGGCGCATCGGCACGGTCCAGTACTCGTCGTGGCCGGGCGAGACGAGCCCCCTGGCCCCGGCGAGCAGTCCCGGATCGCGGTGCAGGTCCCACGAGGTGACGTAGGCGAGGTCGAGGTCTGGGCGGTGGAGGCCCTCGGCGACGAAGATCGGGCCCTGCTCGTGGGTCAGGACGAGCGGGGCACCGTTCTTGTCGTAGGGGCGGTCGAAGGAGACGGCACTGGCGCGCGTCGCGAAGCTCCGGTCCGGTCCCTTGTAGAGCGAGTAGCCGCCCCACTGGTTGTACGCCTGGTGGCAGGTCACGGCCGAGACGATCACGAGGCGTCCGGCCGTGGTGCGCGAGCGCACGACGATCGGCACGTAGCGGGCTCGGCCGCCGGCCTCGAGCCGGAGCAGGTAGCTGCCCTCGGGCCACCCGGACGTGTCGATGCGCAGCGTCTCGGGCCAGGCGCAGCGGACGGTGTGGAGGGCGTCTTCGGCGGGGGCCGGCTGCCGCGTCGCCGGCACGGCGCGCGAGGACCAGATCTCGCGGGCGCCGGTGCCGGCGTAGTGGCCGAGGCGGTAGGCGCGGACGGTGACGGCACCCAGGGCGGAGCTGAGGTGCAGGCCGAACGACTCCCCGGGCAGGACGCTGGCCGTGCTGGTGTAGCCGGCGAGCTCGGTCTCCGAGGCCTGGTGCGCCGTGTCGATCCGCCAGGCGGTGGTGCCCGGCCGGGCGTTCTCCGCCCGCACCCATCCGGGGCCGCTCGCCGAGGCCGTGGGTCTGGCGGGGGCCCCGCCGGTGGAGGGCAACGCGCCACCGGGTGACGCCGTGCCTGCAGACGCATCGGCCCCTGAGGTGGAGGTGCCGCCCGTGCAGGCGCCCAGCACCAGCGCGCTCGCCCCTGCGAGAACCGCGCGCCTGGACGGGCGAGGGCTCTCGTTCGACTGCGTCACGGTGGGGAGGCTAGGTCCAGTTCCTGAGCGGACTCCGACCACGGGGTGGCGGCAGGCTGGGTCTCCGGGACGTCGCGGTCGGCGTGGTCGTCGGTGACTGTGCCGGTCGTCGGCGTGCCGGCTCCGTCACTGTTGCACCCGACGCAACAGTGACGAAGGACCGGCCGTCGAGGCCAGTCAGCCGACCGCCTGCGCCAGCGCGGACAAAGCCCCGGTGAAGCACTCGGCGGGCGGGGTGACGAGGCCGGCGCCCACCTGGCCGGTGCCGGCGACCCGGCCGGCCATGCCGGTGTTGATCTGGGGCAGGATGCCGGTCCGCGCCACCGCGGCGACGTCGATGCCGGTCGGCGTCCCGCGGAACTCGAGGATCGGCACCTGGTAGGCCGTGTGCTCGCCGACCGTGATCTCGTACATCGTCTGCGTGGCCCGCAGCGCGAACGGCACGTCGCCGCCGACGAAGCGGACGATGGCCGGGGCAGCGGCCATGGCGAAGCCGCCGATGCCGGCCGTCTCGGTGATGGCCGAGTCGCCGATGTCGGGGTTCGCGTCGTCCGGGCCGTAGGACCCGAGGAAGAGCCCTTCCGGCGTGTTCGCCGGCCCGGTGAACCACTGGTCGCCCGTGCCCGAGACGCGGATGCCGAAGTCGGTCCCGTTGCGCGCCATGGTGGTCACGACCGTGGAGCCCGGGGTGCCATGCGCGGCAAGCGTGCTCAGCTTGCAGGCCGGCATACCGAGGTTGAGGAAGAAGTGCTCGTTGGCGCCGGAGAAGCGCACCGCCTCGGCGATGTCGGTGGACGACGCGTCGGCGGTGATCATCGTCGGGAGCAGCTCGCGCAGCAGCATGAGGGAGCCCGCGCGGTTGCGGTTGTGGCCCTCGTCGCCCATCTGGAGCATCTGCGCGATGATCGCCTTGATGTCGATCGGGCCCTGCTGGTCTGCGCGGGCGCGGACGGCCTGCTGGAGGATCGGGCCCAGGACGCCGTTCATCCACCGCAGCCGGTCGATGACCTCGGGGCCGTAGGCGCCGTAGCGCAGCACCTTGCCGAGCCCCTCGTTGAGCGAGCACCGCGACGTGTGGTCGTGCACCTCGTCGCGCAGCTCGTAGACCCACATCGAGGGGCTGATGACTCCGGCCATCGGGCCGACGGCGTCGCGGTGGTGGCACGGCTCGAGCGTGATGCCGTCGCCCTTCTCGAGTCTGGCTTCTGCCTCGTCCGCCGTGTCGGCCAGGCCCTCGAGGAGCACGGCGCCGATGAGCGCGCCGCGGAGCGGGCCCGAGGCCCGGTCGAAGGTGATCGGCGGACCGGCGTGCAGGAACGTGCCGCGCTCGAGGCCCAGCGCCTCGCTCGCCGGACGGACGTCGACGAGGTCGGCGCCCGCAGCGGTCATCCGACGCAGGGCCTCCGCGTTGGCGGCGTCACGACGAGGGTCGGCGAGCACGCGCGTGAGGTCGGCAGAGGTATGCGGCATCGGGGGCTGCCACGCCACCTCCGTCACCGACACCGCTTGTGCCCGAAGCGAGTCGGCGAGGAGCGACGCCCCCGCCGCCGCGACGGACACCTCGGACGAGAGCAGTCCGTGGAGTGGCTCGTTCTCGAGGATCGCGGACTCACCTGCCCCGCTGGCGTATGCCGTGTGGCTGGGCTCCGTGCGGGTCGGCGCCGGCTCCACTGGCCCGGTCTGGCGCCCCAGCAGGTGGATGGCGTGCCGGGTGGCGTTGGCGTTTGACTGCAGCACGGTGGCACCCGCGTCGGTGAGGATCTCGGCGCACCGCTCCAGGCCCTGTGGGTCGCCGGCCGTGCCGGTCAGGGACACGACGACCGGGAGGTCGCGGCGGTCGGCGGCTGCCGTCTCGCGCGCCGCGCGGATGGCGTCGGCCAGCTCGGGCGCCGGGTCGGGGTGGGCGCCGTGGCCGAGGACGAGGTCGAGGAGCAGGACGCCGCAGGTCGGGTCGGCGGCCTCGACGGCGATCCGCTCGAGACGCAGCGAGGGGTCGATCATCGGGTGCGCCCGGCCACGTGTCAGGGTGTCGTCGCCGAAGTCGATGACGACGTGACCGGGGTCGCGCAGATCCGGGCCGAGGGCCAGGTCGGGACGCAGCGGGATGTTGGACCGCACGTCTCCGAGGACCTCGGCCGCGATGAGCATCGCCTCGTCGGCGAGGGTGCCGCCGCAGAAAAGCCCGCGGAGGGAGCCCTGGCCGAGCTCGTCGCTCGAGGCGCCGGTCCAGTCGGGCCACACGTGCTCCGGCGTGCCGTCCGTCGCCGCGCTCGCTGCGCCACCCGACGTCGCCGCGAGGACGGACTCGACCGCTGCGGTCAGGTCCGGCCGACCCGGCCCGAGCGTCGCCCAGTGGACCGGCTTGCCGAGCGTGGCGGCATACGCCTCCAGGTCGGCGAGGACCTCAGGAGCGGGCGGCTTGGAGACGACCACGATGGTCTCGGTCGCGGGGTCGGCGGCGAGGGCGGCGAGCGCCTGCTTCGTCGAACGGCCGCCCACCGCTGCCGACAGGTCGCGCCCACCGACGCCGAGGCAGTGGCTGATGCCGAGCTCCGCCGCGTCGAGCAGGCACATCACCTGCTGGGCGCCGGTCCCGGAGGCGGCGACGAGACCGACCGGTCCGGGACGCACGACGTTGGCGAAGCCGAGCCCCACTCCCCCGATGACCGCGGTGCCGCAGTCGGGACCCATGACGAGGACGCCGGCGGCCGCCGCCACGTCCTTGAGGCGGACCTCGTCCTCGAGCGGGACGTTGTCGGAGAAGACCATGACGGAGATGCCGGCGCGCACGGCGTCGAGCGCCTCCGTCACCGCGTGCTCGCCCGGCACGGAGACCAGGGCGAGGTCGGAGTTGGAGAGCCGGATGGCGCGGCCGAGCGTACGCGGCGGTGGAGCAGCACCGAGGCCGCCGGAACCCGTTGCAGCAGAATGACTCTGGGCCAGAGCGGCCTCGAGCGCGGCCTGCCCGGCGGCGATGGCCGGCTCGTCGCCGCGGATGGCGACGACGAGGTCGTTGGGCGCCGACGGCGGCACCGCGAAGCCCATGCCGCGCAGGACGTCGAGGTTCAGCTCGGTCGCCATGGCCACCTGCGCGGCCTCCACGCCGGGCGTCGCGGCGACGGCGCGCGAGACCTGCATGAGCGTCACGGAGTCGTGGTAGGCACCGGTCCTCAGCTCGACGTGGTCAGGCACGGCGGACCCCTTCCTGGGTGGTCGATGCGTGGTGGCGGAGGGCACGCAGGGCACCGCTCACGCCGGCGAGCAGGTCACGGCCGGAGGTGTGCCCGATGGCGAGGACACGCTCGACCAGCCCCCGTTCGGGCGCGGCACACCCGGCCCCGGCGAGGAGGGTGACGAGGCGCGCGACGTCCGGGACGGCATACCCGTCGCCGGCTGCCACGAGGAGGGCGGCCGACAGGCTCGTCGTGCGCAGCAGCGCGCTTCGGACGACGGTCCGCACGGCGGCCAGGGCGCGGCGTGCCTCCGGCGACTCGACGGCCGACAGCGTCAGCAGGACCCCGCAGAGGACGTCGTCGCCACTGGGCGTGAGCCCGCGGCCGGCGCCGACCAGTCCCCTTACGCCGGCTTCCACCGACTCGGCTGCGAGCGCCGCGGCGGTCAGGTCACGCGCGAGAGCGCCCAGGGCGCCCGGGGCGGGCAGAGAAACGGCGGAGATACACGAACGAACAGGCTGCACGCGACCCGGGGGCAGCGGCCGGACGGCGACGACATCGGCCTGCGGCAGGCGTACGCGCCCCTCCCCCACGACCACGTGGCCGCCGGGCTCGACACCCCACTGCACGTCCGAGGACGGAACGGCCAGGCGCACCCCGATCGGCAGCGGCTCGGCGTCGGAGGTGAGCACGCCGAGGACCCGCTCGTGCGCGCCGAGCTCGACGTAGAGGCACGACGGGAACGCCGCGAGCACGCGCCGGTGCCGCGGCGGGCCGGCCAGCTCCGCGGCGACGAGCGGAGACACGGCGGCAGGGAGCCGCACCCGGTCGAGGCCCGCGATCGCGCCCACGCTCACCTCCCGCTCCAGGTCGGGTCGCGCACCGCCCGACGCGGACGCTGCCGCGACGCTACCGACCGTGGGTAGGGTGCGCTCATGGTGAAAGTTGCCAACGATCTGGCTCCCTCGCACAGTGAGTTGCCAGTCGAGGCGCCGGACGTCGCACCCACGCAGCCCGACGCGTCCGGGATCTCCCTGCGGCTCATCGCCGGGCTGGCCGCCGCGGCCCACGGGCAGGTCCACGCGGACTTCCCACGGCTGGACACGAGCGTCGACAGCACGACGCCGCTGCGGTCCGCACTGCGCGCCGCGGTGGCCGGCGCCAGCCTCGCCCACCGGCTCGTCCTGGCCGACGCCGCGGCGCTCGGCGAGCAGAGCGGCGTCCCGGGCTGGGGTGCCGAGGTCGTCACCACACTGGAGCGGTCCGGCGCCTCCGGGCTGGTCGTCTCGGGGCTCACCGGTCCTGCACTGGGCGAGCTCGTCGAAATCGCAGCCTGCACCGGGCTGCCGGTTCTCGACATCCCGCTCGACCACATCGCGACCTTCACGACCGAGGTGCTGAGCGCGATCCTCGAGCACCAGACCGCGGTGCTGCGCCGGCTCGAGGACGCCGACCGGGCACTCGTGCAGATCGTCCTCGCCGGCGGCTCCCTCGACGACCTCTGCGGGCAGGTCGTCGGTTTCCTCGACGGCGCGGTCATGGTCACGACCACGGACGGCCGGGTCATCGCGCAGGCCGGCTCCCAGAGCGAGCTCGAGCACGCGACGCGGCTCGGCTGCTTCGACCGCACCGGACGGCTGCTGACCGAGACCGAGCCCATGGGGCCGCGTCCGGAGGGGCCGGGCGCCGACCGCGCGGCCGTGCGCATCGTCGCCGGCCACCTCGACCACGGCGTCCTCATCGCCTTCTGCAGCCACCGCCACCTCACCGCCGACGACGTGCGCCTGCTCGAGAGGGCCGCCACGGTGGCCGCCCTCGCGATCACGAAGGACCAGGCGGTCTCGGCCGTCGAGAGCAAGTACCGCGCCGAGTTCCTCCGCGACGCCCTGGCCGGCCGGGCCGGCACCCCCGTCGACGCGGTGGCCCACGCCACCTCGCTCGGCTGGGACATCGCCCGACCCATGGTCGTGGTCGTCGCCGAGACCGACGAGGACGACGACCTCTCCACGCGCGACGCCGACGAGGTGCGCTTCCTGCAGCAGCGTTTCGCCCGGGCGTGGACGCACGCCGTCGCCGTTCGCGACGCCCGCTCGCCCGTCATGGGGTTCAGCCGCGAGGTGGTCGCCCTCATCGGTGTCCCCGTCGACGCCGACACCGACCACGTCATGAGGATCGTCGGCGACTACGTCCGGGTCGTGCGCGGTGACGGCGGCGGAGGACGGCGCTCGTTCTCGGCCGGGGTGTCGCGCACGATCGCGTCCGTGGCGACCCTGCCCCAGGCATACGAGGAGGCGCTTTCGGCCGTGACGGTCGGCCGGCAGATGCACGGCGACGGCGCCCTCACCCACGTCGACGGGCTGGGGATCTACCGGCTGCTCGCCCTCATCCCCGACGGCGCCGACCTGCGCCGCTTCGTCCACGAGTCGCTGCGCGAGCTGGCGACCGACGAGTCACCCGAGTATGCCGGGCTGCGCCAGACCCTCAGCATCCTGCTCGACACGAACCTCAACGTCGCCGAGACGGCGCGGCTGCTCTTCTTCCACTACAACACGCTGCGCTACCGCATCGGCAAGCTCGAGAAGATGCTCGGCCCCTTCACCACCGACCCCGACCTGCGCCTCACGCTCGCCCTCGCGCTCAAGATCCACCAGATGCGCGGCATCTGACCGCGGGGCCGCCGAGCACGTATGCCGTGTGGCGCCGTTCGTGGAACATCGCACCCGCCGAGGGGGTGCGGACTTCCACGTCGAGGAGTCAGCGGTCCGGCGAGAGGCAGGTGACGGCATACGGCAGGAAGTGCCGGACGGCCGGCGTCGGCGTGTATCAGCGTTTGACGAACGCGGCCCGGCTGCCGGGGAGTAGTTTGCGGGCCAACCCCGGCTTGGGGCGTCACCCACATCACCAAGGTGTGGCAACCATAGGAGTCGGAATGGCTTTGGGCTTGGGCTGGAAACTGCACGGGGACGGCAAGACGCTGGGCCCCGACGACGTCGTCGCACCCGACGAACGCCTGTCCTGGGGCAAGACGGTGGGCCTCGGCGCCCAGCACGTCGTCGCCATGTTCGGTGCGACGTTCGTCTTCCCCCTCCTCATGGGCCTCAACGCCCAGCTCGCGATCATGATGAGCGGCATCGCGACCATCTGCTTCCTGCTCATCGTGGGCGGCAGGGTGCCGAGCTACCTCGGCACGTCGGCGAGCTTCGTCGGCGCGGTCATCGCCATCCGGGCACAGGGCGGCACGTCGGCGACGGTCACCGGCGCCATCCTCGTCGCCGGCGCCGTGCTCGCACTCGTCGGCGTGATCATCCACTTCCTCGGGTCGGGCGTGCTGCACAAGGTGCTGCCGCCGGTCGTGACCGGCGCGGTCGTCATGCTCATCGGCTTCAACCTCGCGCCGGTCGTGGCCAACGTCTACTGGCCGCAGGACCAGTGGGTCGCGCTGCTCGTCATGCTCTTCGTGGTGGTCTGCGCGGTCGCCTTCAAGGGCTTCGTCTCGCGCATCGCCGTCTTCCTCGCGCTGATCTTCGGCTACATCATCTCGTGGCTCTTCGACAAGGTCTTCGGCCAGATCACCTCCTTCGACGCCGGCGCCGGCAAGGTCACCACGCACTTCCGCACGAACTTCGACAACCTCGCCTCGCAGGCCTGGTTCGGCCTCCCGCCGACGTCGACGACGGGCGCCGACGGCAAGGAGATCGTGGGTATCCACGCCCCGTCCTTCTCCATCGCCGCGATCCTGCTCGTGCTCCCGGCCGTCATCGCGCTCATCGCCGAGAACACCGGCCACGTCAAGGCCGTCGCGGAGATGACGAAGGCCGACCTCGACCCGTACATGGGTCGCGCCATCGCGGCAGACGGGATCGGCACCGTCATCGCCTCCTCGGTCGGCGGCTCGCCGACGACGACGTACGCCGAGAACATCGGCGTCATGGCGGCCACCCGCGTCTACTCGACCGCGGCCTACTACGTCGCGGCCGTCGTCGCGATCATCTTCGGCCTCTCGCCGAAGTTCGGCGCCCTCGTGGCGTCGGTGCCGGGCGGCGTCCTCGGCGGCATCACCGTCGTGCTCTACGGCATGATCGGCCTGCTCGGCGCGAAGATCTGGAAGGAGAACGGGGTCGACTTCGGCAACCCCATCAACCTCGTCCCCGTGGCCGCCGGCATCGTCATCGGCATCGGCGGAGTCTCCCTGAAGTTCTCGGACACCTTCGAGCTCGGCGGCATCGCGCTCGGCACCATCGTCGCCGTGGGCGCCTACCACCTCGCCCGCGCGGTCGCCCCGGACGACCTGCGCCGGCGGGCCGACGCCGCCGGCGGAACGATGATCTCGCTGGGCGAGAGAGAGGGCGACTACGGCGACGCCGACGGCGTCGACGACCTCTATCAAGACCGCCCCGGCGGCCCCGACGTCCGGCGTGGCTGAGGCTCACTCCGCCACGTGCACCCGCGCCCCGTGGGCCTCCGACGCAGATCGGGGGCCCACGGCCGTTCCCGGCAGAAGTTGCCAAGAGCCCGGCGCCAAGCGATGCACACCATTCACTGGTTGCACACCGGATCGGAAAGGCAGGATCAGTACGGTGAAGCCCGCCCCCTTCGTGCACCACGCACCACGCACCGTCGAGGAGGCCGTCGCCGTGCTCGCCGAGGCCGGCCACGACGGCAAGGTCCTGGCGGGCGGGCAGAGCCTCATCCCGCTCCTCAACATGCGCCTCGCCTCCCCGGGCCACCTCGTCGACCTCAACCGGGTCGCCGGCCTCGACGCCATCGAGGTGACCCGCGAGTTCGTACGCGTGGGGGCCCTCGTGCGCCACGCCGGCCTCCAGCGCTCCGAGGAGGCGTATGCCGCCCTCCCGCTCCTGCGCCAGGCCGTGACCAACGTGGCCCATCCGGCGATCCGCAACCGCGGCACGACGGTGGGCTCGATCGCGCACGCCGACGCCGCCGGTGAGATGCCGGCGGTCCTGGCGCTGACCGACGGCACCGTCGAGGTCGTCGGACCCGCCGGCTCGCGCGAGATCGCCTGTGCCGACTTCTTCCTCGGGCCGTTGGAGACGTGCCTGGAGCCGGAGGAGCTGGTCGTGGCGGTGCGCTTCGGTCGCTTCCCCGCAGGGACCGGAACGGCGTTCACCGAGTCGGCGCGGCGGCACGGCGACTACGCGATCGCCGGGGTCGGCGTCGCCGTCACGGTGAGTGACGGTGTCGTGACCGACGCCCGGGCCTCGTTCGTCTCCGTCACCGCCGTGCCCGGGGCCCTCGACCTGACCTCGGTCCTCGCCGGGGTGGAGCCCGGCTCGGACGCCTGGGAGCGCGGACTGAGGGCGGCCGCGGAGGCCGTGCACGCATACGTCGACCCGGAGGACGACATCCACGCGAGCGCGGACTACCGACGGATGCTCGCGGCCGAGCTGACCCGCCGGGCGCTCCCCCACGCCGTGCAGCACAGTGCCCAGTCGGCCGAGGACCGGGGCGACTCGTCGAGTGGGCACTTGCCCACGTCGAGTGGCCGCTTCGGTGCGACTGGTCCACAGGGTGACGGTGCACCACTGAAGCAAAGTGCCCACTCGACCGAGAGGGAGGACGGGGAGGTGACGGTCGTGGTGAACGGCGTGCCGCGGTCGGCGACCGTGCCGGCACGACGGCTGCTGTCCGACTTCCTGCGCCACGACCTCGAGCTGACCGGCACGCACGTCGGCTGCGAGCACGGCGTCTGCGGCGCCTGCACCGTCCTCGTCGACGGCCGGCCGATGCGCTCCTGCCTGATGTTCGCGGTGACGGCGCAGGACCACGAGATCACGACCGTCGAGGGCCTGTGCGACGCACCCGACGCGCGCCCTGCGCCGACCGGTGAGTCGATGAACCCCGTGCAGCAGGCTTTCGCCGAGTGCCACGGGCTGCAGTGCGGCTTCTGCACGCCGGGCTTCCTCACGACCATCACGGCCTACCTCGACGACAACCCGCAGCCGACGAGCGAGCAGGCGCGAGAGGCGATCTCGGGCAACCTGTGCCGCTGCACCGGCTACCAGAACATCGTCAAGAGCGTGCTCCGCGCCGCCGAGATCAGGACCGAGCGGGCGACCGAGACCCCTGCCGGGGAGGGCACATGACCACCCAGATGTTCGGCGCGCCGATCAAGCGCAAGGAGGACCCGCGCCTGGTCACCGGCGGCGGCCGCTACCTCGACGACCTCGGGCACGACGCCCTCGCCGCAGCCTTCGTCCGCAGCCCGCACGCCCACGCCCGCATCGTCGACATCGACGCCTCCGACGCGGTCGACATCGAGGGCGTGCTCGGGATCTACGCCCACGAGGACCTCCCCGGACGCGTCGGCGAGCCGCTCCCCCTGCTCATCCCGCACCCGACGCTGACCCACGGCCGCACCGGCTACGCCCTGGCCAAGGACGAGGTCAACCACGTCGGCGAGCCCGTCGTCATGGTCGTGGCGACCGACCGCTACGTCGCCGAGGACGCCTGCCAGCGCATCCGCGTCAGCTACGAGCAGCTGCCCGTCGTCGTCGGCATCGAGGCTGCCCGCGACGGCGACCGGCTCGTCCACGACGACGTGCCCGGCAACGTCGCGGCCCACATGCTCCAGGAGGTCGGCGACGTCGAGTCCGCCCTGGCCGCGGCGCCGCACACCCTGACCCTCGACCTGGACATCGAGCGCAGTGCCTCCACCCCCATGGAGGGCCGAGGGGTCTACGCCCGGTGGGACACCGAGCGCGGCGAGCTGCGGATGTACTCCTCGACGCAGACCTCGACCGGCGTCCGCGCCGCCGTCGCGGCCAAGCTCGACCTGCCGCTCGCCAAGGTCGAGTGCATCGCCCCCGACGTCGGCGGCGGCTTCGGGGTCAAGATCGTGCACCCGTGGCCGGAGGAGGTCCTCGTCCCGTGGGCGGCCCGGCTGCTGGGCCGGCCGGTCAAGTGGACCGAGGACCGCCGCGAGCACTTCACCAGCGCCGCCCACGAGCGCGGGCAGCTCCAGCAGGTCACCGTCGGCTTCGACGACGACGGGCACCTGCTCGCCCTGGACGTGCGGTTCTGGCACGACAACGGCGCCTACACCCCCTACGGGATCATCGTCCCGATCATCACCTCCACCCAGCTGCTCGGCCCCTACAAGCCCGGCGCCTACCGGTGCGAGTTCTGGTCGCTCTACACGAACACCGTTCTCGTGACGCCGTATCGAGGCGCAGGCCGGCCCCAGGGCTGCTTCGCGATGGAGCGCACGATGGACGCCATCGCCGACGAGCTGGGCCTCGACCGCGCCGAGGTGCGCTCGCGCAACTTCATCCTCCCGAGCGAGATGCCGTGGGACCACGGGCTGCTCTTCCAGGACGGCCGCCCGCTCAAGTACGACTCGGGCGACTTCCCGGCCAGCCTCGCCAAGCTCAAGGCACTCGTCGGCTGGGACGACTTCGCCGACCACCGCCGCCGCGCCGAGGCTGAGGGACGCAGGGTGGGCCTCGGCATCGGTTGCTACGTCGAGGGAACGGGCGTCGGCCCCTACGAGGGCGGGCACATCCACGTCGAGACGAGCGGCCGGGTCAACGTCTCGACCGGCCTGACCTCCCAGGGGCAGGGCCACGAGACCGTCTTCGCGCAGATCGTCGCCGAGGAGCTCGGGGTCCCCCTCGAGGACGTCCACGTCACCACCGGCGACACCCGGAGGATGGCGTATGCCGTGGGCACGTTCGCGTCGCGCGCGGCGGTCATGAGCGGCAGCGCCATCGCCCTCGCCGCCCGCAACGTCCGCGCCAAGGCGCTGCGCATCGCCTCGGACGCCCTCGAGGTGAGCCCGGACGACCTCGAGATCGTCGACGGAACCGTGCGAGTCAAGGGCGCCCCGAACACGTCGCTGAGCCTCGGCACGGTGTCGGTCCTGTCCAACCCGCTGCGCTACGCCTTCGACGAGGCGACCCAGGCGGCAACGCAGTTCGCCGGCACGTTCGACCCGGACAAGCCGCCGGTCGCCGACGACGACGAGCCGGGCCTCGAGGGCAAGGACTTCTACTCGCCGACCCAGGCGACCTTCGCCAACGGCATGCACGCAGCGATCGTCGAGACCGACCCGGTCACGGCCGAGATCCGGATCCTGCGCTACTGCGTCATCCACGACTGCGGCACGATGATCAACCCGATGATCGTGGAGGGCCAGGTCCACGGCGGCGTCGCGCAAGGCGTCGGCGGGGCGCTCTACGAGCGGATGGCCTACGACGAGTCGGGGCAGCTCCTCAACGCCTCGTTCATGGACTTCCTCCTGCCCTACGCCTCCGAGGTGCCGACGATCGAGACGGACCACCTCGAGACGCCCTCGCCGCTCAACCCGCTCGGCATCAAGGGCGCGGGCGAGGCGGGCTGCATCCCCGTGTCGGCGGTCATCGCGTCCGCGATCGAGGACGCCGAGGGCTTCCCGATCCGGCGGATGCCGATCTCGCCGTTCGAGCTCTGGGAGCTGCGCCGTCGCCACGCTGCCGGTGAGCTCGAGTCCCTGCACCGCCCCTCCCCCGTGTCGAAGGAGCCCACCGCATGAAGATCACCGGAGCCGTGTCCCTGGCTGCGCAGCCGGAGCAGGTGTGGCAGGCCATCCACGACCCGGCCGTGCTCGCCCGCACGCTCCCCGGGTGCGAGTCCCTCGTCGAGAAGGGCGACAACGCATACGGCATGCGGGTCACGATGGGCGTCGCGGCCGTGCGCGGCACCTACGACGGCACCATCCGCCTCGAGGACCTCGAGGCACCGACCCGCCTGCGGCTCAAGGCTTCCGGCGCCGGCGCGCCGGGCACGGTCGAGGCGGACGTCGACGTGCGTGTGGACGGGAGCGAGGACGGCGGCACCCGCGTCACCTACGACGCCGACGCCCAGGTCGGTGGCCCGATCGGCGGGGTGGGACAGCGGATGCTCTCCGGCGTGACGAAGCGGATGGCCGGGCAGTTCTTCGCGGCCCTCGACGCCGAGATCCACGGCGTGCCGCCCGAGCTGCGGGCCGTGGCGCCACTGCCCACCGGGCCCGGCGCACCCGCGGCGCCGTCAACCATCGGAGCGCCGTCCGCCCCCGCCACGTATGCCGGTCGGGCAGCCCAGGCCGAGCCGTTCCGCGGGCGTGAGTTCGCCCTCGGCGTGGCGACCGGAGGCGCCGTCGCCCTGGTCGGCGTGGTCGTCGGCTGGGCCATCGGGCGGCGGTGAGCGGGCACCGGCCGGCACGGGGGTTCACGTCCTCGTACCGGCCGGGCGGCCTACGTACGCGTGTGGTCAGTGCGCCGGGAGGCCCGCGTGCGTGCGAGCCTGCGCCATGCCCCACACCGCGGCGAGGAGCACCGCGACGACGATCGCCGTCAGGAGCACGACCAGGCCCGTGGGGTTGCTCCAGATGACGAGGACCAGCGTGCCGAGGGCGACGACGACGCCGGCCGCGACGGGGGCGTGCTCGCCCACGGCGGTCCCGACCGGCCCGTCCTGCAGGGAGTCCCAGCCACGGCTCGAGACCCGTGCCACCCCGCGTCCGAAGCCGGCGAGCCCGCGCCGCCGGTTCAGCAGCGCCGCCAGCCCGGCGACGACGAGCGCGATGATGAACACGAGCCGTATGCCGTCGACCAGGTAGCGCGTCACCGTGTCGAAGACGTAGGACGCCGTCTGCTGCGACATGTTCGTCGACTGCATGCGGGTGAGGTAGACCTCCCGCCCCAGGACGAGGCCCAGGCGCAGCACCAGCAGCCCGATCGCGGTCGCCAGGCCCACCCACATCACTGCCCGCCAGCGACGCCGGGCCAGGGCGACGGCGCCGGCGAACGCCAGCAGCCCTATCCACGGCAGCCAGCTCGCGAGGGTGTCGAGCCACCGCACCAGCTGCTGCGTGCGCTCGAGGCCCTGGAGCTGCGCGATCTGGATCGAGGTGTTGACCGTCGGGATGGAGGCGGCGACCCCGAGACCGGCGGCGACGAGCCGCGTCTTGACCTGCTCGATGAGCGGGCCGATGTTGAGGCGGAGCGTGTTGTCCGAGGCGGTCACCGCCTGGCCCTGGTTCTCGCCGGTGAGGATGCCGACGAGCGAGGCGTGCGCCGCCCGGTTGGCCGACGTCCAGAGCTGCGCGAAGGCGTCGCTCGTGACGGCCTTGTGGACCGCCGTGCCGATCAGTCCGGAGACCGCACTCGCGATCGGCGCCTTGAGCCGGTCGAACTGCGGCGGGACGATCTGGCTGACCGCGGCGTTGACGTCGAAGTTCGCCGCGATCTGCCGGTTGACGGCGGCCTCGACGGTGGCCTGCACGTCGGGGTTGCTGGCCAGCGGCTGGACGTTGGCCACGTAGCGGTCGGTGTTGAGGACCTCGTTGCGCGCCCAGACGGCGGGCACGGCAAGGGTCAGGCACAGCGCACCGATGATCATGAGGACGACCACGAGCGTGCTCCGGGCGGCGTGGCGCACCCGCACGGCCGTCGGGGACTCCAGCTCCGCGTTGCGACGGCGCAGCCGGTCGACCTCGGCCTGGAGCGCCGCCACCTGCCGCGTCGAGGCAGGTGGCGACGCAGCCGCGGGTCCAGCCGCCGTGGCTGCGGGCACGGCGGTGGTCTCTACGCTCGTGTCGACACTGGTCTCGGCGCTCGGATCGGCGGTGGTATCGACGGGTTGGGTGGGTGCCGGGGCGGGTCCGTCCCGCTCGGCAGCCCTCTTCTCGTCCGTGCTCATCTCGTCCGTACTCATCGCTCTGCCTCCTCGCGCTCCGGCACCTGTCCACCATCGCCTCGGCCCTGCCGCCGGTCATCACGCTCAGGGGGTGAGCCGACTCGCGGCTGCCCCTGCCCGGCTCGCCCCCCCGCGGGGCGAGGACCTCGTCGTGCGCCACGACCTCGGCGCACGGGCAGGAGCGGTTGTGCTGCCTCCCCCGGTGGCTCATTCCCGGCGCGTGACGTGGCCGGCGGCGGGGGAACCGAGCATGGGGTCATGCCACGGGATGCCGGGCGTCAGACGGGCGCGCCCTCCCGGTCGAGCCAGCTCGTCGGCCGGGGCCGTGACCTGCACGCCGCGGCCGGTCGACGCCTGCTGGAGGCCCGGGAGGAGCACGTCACGCTCCGGCTGCTCGCCGACGCCTTCCGTGAGGACCGGGACACCGGAGGCGCGCTGCTCGCCGGCGCCCTCGCCTTCCGGCTGTTCCTGTGGCTGCTGCCGGCTGGGCTGGTCGTCGTCGCCCTCCTTGGCTTCTCGACCGCCGACGACGTACGCGGCGGGCTGGCCGGCACCGGGCTCAGCGGCTTCGCGACCACGACCATCGCGCAGGCGGCGACCCAGGCTCACGAGGGCCGGTGGATCCTGCTCCTCATCGGCCTCGCCGGGCTGTACTCCACGTCCGTCGACCTGGCCAAGGCGCTGTGGATCGGCACCAGCCTGGCGTGGCACCTGCCCGTGTCACGCCTGCGCCGGCAGTCGCGAGCGGCGGCCGTCGTGGCCGGCCTGCTGCTTCCCGCCGCCGCGGCGACCCTCGCCGTCAACTGGCTGCGCTCGGTCGCCCTCGTCGCCGGCCTCGTCGCCACCGTCCTGGTGATCGCCCTCTACGCGCTGCTCGGCTGGTTCGCCCTTCGCGCGCTGCCGCACCCGGTGCACACGGCCGCCTCGGACCTGCTGCCCGGTGCGCTGCTCATCGGGGTCGGCCTGCAGGCGCTGCACCTGGTCACCGTCTTCTTCCTCGCCAACCGCATCAGCAGCTCGTCGCAGCTCTACGGCGCCCTCGGCGGCGCTGCCACGCTGCTCCTCTGGGGCTACCTCCTGGCGCGGGTCCTCGTCGGCGCGTCGACCCTGAACCGCATCCTCTTCCGCTACCGGGACGTGGCTCGGCTGCCGGCCGCCGCGGGCGAGGACGCGGTCCGGGAGTCGCTCTCGCCGCGCGCCCTGCCGGGCTCGGTGCGGAGCCTGCCGGCACGCCTGAGGGCCGACTGGCGCGAGCTCGAGGCTGCGGTAGGCCACCGTGGCCGAGCCGGCGGTGGCGCACGCGGTGCCGGCGGCGTGTCCGGCGCTGGTCCGGGAGGGGACGAGCGGGCCTCGGCGACGAGTCAGGGGACGGCCGGCGCACCGGCGGGCAGCGAGACGGTGGCCGCCCTCACCCTCTGGCGCTTCGACGACGAGGAGGGCGCCGAGGCGGCCATCCGCACCCTGAGCGAGCTGGATCGCCAGGGCGCGCTCAAGCTGATCGACGCGGCCGTGGTGATCTGGCCGGCGGGGGCCCGGCGGCCGCGGGCGTCGCAGGTCGTCACATCCAGCGGCAAGGCCGCGCTCGGCGGCGCCTTCTGGGGCCTGCTCCTCGGCGTCATCTTCTTCGCGCCGCTGCTGGGGCTGGCCGTCGGCGCCGCCGCTGGGGCGCTCGGCGGGACGCTGCGCGAGGCCGGCATCGGCGACTCGTTCATCCAACAGGCCCGCGACGCGGTCACGCCGGGCACGTCGGCGCTCTTCGTCGTGAGCTCCGACGTGGACGTCGAGCAGGTCCGCGCGGCGTTCCCGTCGCACCGCCCGACCCTGATCCACACGAACCTGACGCCGGAGCAGGATGCGGCTCTGCGCGAGTACTTCGGCGCGTGAGCCTTCGCCCCGGCGGGACCGAGGCGCTGTGTCACCCGATCCGGGCAGCGGGGCCGTCGTCCCGCTCCGAGGCCGCCGTCCAGTCGTAGACGACCGACGAGCCGAGCAGCACGTCCGCGCCCGAGCGGTTCTCCCTGCTGACCAGCACCCAGAAGATCACCACGGGCACGAAGACGCAGAGCAGGGCGCGGGCCACGGCGACCAGCACGTGCAGCCGCCGGCCACGCGAGTCGACCACCCGCAGCCCGAGCAGGCGCCCGCCGTAGCTGCGCCCGGTCGTGGCCCAGGCCAGCGCCAGGTAGCAGGTCAGGACGCCGAGGAACGACGCGAGGAGCAGGCCGAAGCCGGGGTCGGGGAAGGTGAACGAGCGGGGCCCGACCACGAACGCCGCACCCAGCGCGGCGGCATACCCGGCAGCGACGACGAGGACGGCGACCACCGCATCGACGAGCGCGGCCAGCAGGCGCGTGACGATGCCCGCGCGGTGTCCCTGGACCGACTGCGCCCCGCGAGGCACCGCGATGCGCGCGATCGGCCCCCTGGGCGGCTGGGCCGGCGGTGCCAAGGCTCGACCTCAGTGCGGAACGGGGCCACCGGGGCCCGACCCCGACGGGTGGGTGGCCGGTGGCCGCTCCTCGGTCGAGACGCCGTACGCGTCCCCAGCCGACTCCTCGTATGCCGTCCCGGGAGCCCGCTCGGCACGGTGGAGCAGGCGGTCGACCGCGTGCGCGACGCGTTCGTCGGCCCCGATCCCCTGACGGCGCACCTCGCGGATCCCCTCGGAGGCCATGGAGCCGGTCGAGCTGCGGATGATGCCGGGCAGGTCGATGCCTTCGACGACGACCTCCGCGAGGGCGATGAGGTCGAGCCTGGCGACCACGGCGTCGAGATCGGCCCTGGCCACCACGGCGTTCACGTCGACCCGGTCGAGGATGCGCTGGATGTCCACGCGTGCCACGACCTCGTCGACGTCCACCCGCGCCAGCACCGCCTCCAGGTCGGCCCGCGCCACCACGGCGTCCACGTCGACCCGTTCGAGGATGCGCTGGATGTCCACGCGCGCCACCACCGCGTCGACGTCCACCCGCGCCAGCACCGCGTCCAGGTCGGCCCGCGCCACCACGGCGTCCACGTCCAGCAACGCCGCGAGGGCGTCGAGGTCCACGTGCCGCGCCACGACCTCCGTGACGTCCACGAAGGCGAGCGCCCGGTCGACGAGGCGCGGGGCGACACGCTGCGCGACGGCATACGCCCCCTGTGCGGCTCCGCGTCGCTCACGCTCCCCGCGGTCAACGAGGTCGGCGACCCGGGCCGACCGGCCCAGTCGCCCCCCGAGGGCGACCGGACCGGCGGCGAGGGCCGCCAGCGGGCGAGTGACGAAGCCCGCCCTCGCCGTGACGCGGCGCGACTCCTCGAGCGCCACGGCGGCGAGGCCGAACAGGACGTCGGCGAGCCGTGCGGCGGTCCAGCCGTCTGCCGGACCGTGCGACCGCTCGTCGGGCACGCCCCCGGCGGCCGACGCGTCGTGGAGGCCGATGACCACGCTGGACCCCCTCACGACGGACGGTGACGACATGCCGATCCTCGACCGCGGCCCGCCGCGGCGCGTCACCCTCCACGAGTGAGTCGCACGACGTGTACGCCCGCGAAGGACCACCGACCGGCAGCGCCCCGTTCAGGTGCGAGCCGGTACCAGGCGAGGTGGGCCGGGGCCTCTTCCGGAGTCCACTCGGTCATCGGGGCCGGGGCGTCGCCGGGCTGGAAGTCCACGCCGACGAGGTACTCCGCCACCGTTCTCTCCTTCGTCGGGGTCGCGCCGGGATGGCACGAGCACTCCGGGAACGGAGCCGACGAGCCGTTCTCGACATGCTGGGCCGGTGTCGGCGCGCTCTGGCGAGGGTTGGTCCCAGCCCCGGTGGCTGTTGGCACGATGTGCCAACGCGTCTGCGGGGGTCGCGCCGGTTGAATCCTCGTCATGACAGCAGGCACGGCCCCGGCGGCACGGCGGCGCATCCGCATCGGCATCGACACCGGCGGGACCTTCACCGACGTCGTCGCGCTCGACGAGGACTCCGGCGAGCTCGTCACGACGAAGACGCCGTCCACCCCGGGCAACCCCGCCGACGGCTTCCTGGCAGGGGTCCGCAAGGTCCTCGACCTCATGGGCGCGGCCGGCGACGACATCTCCGCGGTCTCGCACGGCACCACCGTCGCGACGAACAAGCTCCTCGAGGGCAAGGTCGAGGCGCTGGGCTTCATCACGACGGAGGGCTACGAGTTCATCCTCGAGATCGCCCGGCAGGCCGTCCCGGACGGCTACGGCAACTCCTACTTCTGGGTCAAGCCGCCCCGGATCGTCCCGGCCGACCACGTCAGGACGGTCGGTGGGCGGCTCGACTTCGAGGGCAACGAGATCCGGCCCTTCGACGAGGCCTCCGCCGTCGCCGCCGCCCGCTGGTTCAGGACACGCGGCATCACGACCATCGGGGTGTGCCTGCTGCACTCCTACGCCGACGACCGTCACGAGCTCGCCATGCGGGAGGTGCTGCGCCGCGAGCACCCCGACGCCGTCGTGTCGATCAGCTCGGAGGTGCTGCGCGAGTACCGCGAGTACGAGCGGTCGATGACGACGCTGGTGGACGCCGCCGTGAAGCCCAGCGTGTCCCGGTACGTCGCGAACATCCACCACCGGCTCGACGAGTTCGTCGGGCGCAGCGAGAGGCTGCCCTTCCACATCATGAAGTCCAACGGCGGCGTGCTCTCGGCCGACGAGGTCGTGCACCAGCCGATCACGACGGTCCTCTCGGGCCCGGCCGCGGGGGCCCTCGGCGCGGGCCTCATCGCCGGGCGCGCCGGCTTCGACAAGGTCCTCACCTGCGACGGCGGCGGCACCTCGACGGACGTGTCGGTCGTCCTGGGCGGCGAGCCGACGCTGACGACCGAGGGCACCGTCGGCGCCTATCCCAGCAAGATCCCGATGATCGACGTCGTCACCGTCGGGGCCGGCGGCGGGTCGATCGCGTGGATCTCCCCGGAGGGCTCGCTCAAGGTCGGCCCACAGTCGGCGGGGGCCGACCCGGGCCCGCTCTGCTACGCCAAGGGCGGCACCGACCCGACGATCACCGACGCCCACGTGGTCCTCGGCCGGATCCCGCCGCACCTGCTCGGCGGTGAGATCCCGCTCGACGTCGAAGCGGCTCGGAAGGGGATCGAGGGGCTTGCCCATCGCCTCGGGCTCGATGCCGACCGCTGCGCCACCGGGATCCTGGAGATCTCCGCCTGGAACCAGGCGAACGCGCTGCGGCAGGTGAGCGTGAAGCGCGGGCTCGACGTGCGCGACTTCATGCTCGCGACCTTCGGCGGCTCGGGCTCGCTGCTCGCCTGCCGTCTCGTCGACATCCTCGGCCTCGCCGGGGTGGTCGTGCCGCAGAACCCCGGCAACGTCTCCGCGTTCGGCCTGCTCACGGTCGACGTCAGGAACGACTACGTCCAGACGGCGGTCGCCCGGCACGACGGGCTGGACCACGCGGCGGTCCAGAAGACCTTCGACGACCTGACGGCGAAGGCGGCGAGCGCCCTTGATGGAGAAGGCTTCCCGCGGAGCGCGCACCGTTACGCGCGCACGGTGGACCTGCGCTACTTCGGCCAGGCCTACGAGGTGCGCGTTGCCGCCCCGGACGGCGAGGTCGACGACGCGTACGCCGCCGGCGTCGCCGCGCGCTTCCACGACGAGCACCGCGCGCTCTACGGCTACGACTTCCGCGGTGACCCGACGCAGCAGGTCGAGTGGGTGAACCTCCGCGTCACCGGGGTCGGTCCGATCACCCGGCCCGAGCTGCGGGAGCTCCCCACCGCGGAGGGGGCGGCCGACGTGCGCGAGCGCGCGCACCGGTCGGTCCGGCCCGTGTGCTTCGACGCCGACGACGGCTACGTCGACACCGACGTGTGGTGGCGACCCGACCTCCGAGCCGGCGACGTCGTCGAAGGACCGGCGGTCATCGAGGAGTTCGGCTCGACCGTGCCCCTGCACCCCGGTTTCACCGCGCGGGTCGACGCGCTCGGCAACCTCGTCGTCACCCGCAGGGGTGCCGCCGCGACCACCCCGGAGGCCTGAGATGTGCTTCTCCTGCCAGACCGCAGCCACACGACTCGCGCCGGTCGACGCTGCGACCGGGTCCTCGGCCACGACCGCGGACGGGCGCGGTGCACCCGGCCATGACGCGACGTCGGTGAACCCGGCGGGGCTGCCCACGGCATACGAGCACGGCAACCGGCTGACCCCCGAGGGGACGAGCGTCGACCCGATCCTCGTCGAGATCGTGCAGGGCACCCTCGCCAGCGTCGAGATGGAGGTCGAGACGGCGATCGCCCGCACGTCGCGCTCCCCCATGATCCGCGACGCGCACGACTTCCGCGCCGGCATCCACGACCGCCAGCTGCGCAAGCTGACCGGCCGCTCCTACAGCGCGCTCGTGCATCCAGTCGTGCGCGACTTCCCGCTGGCCGAGATGGGCGAGGGCGACGTCTTCTTCCACAACGACGTCTACGAGTCGGAGGGCGGCATCGGCCACCTGCCCGACCTGTGCGTCACCGTGCCCGTCTTCTCCGGCGGTGAGGTCGTCGCATTCGTGCAGGCCTTCGGGCACCACGACGACATCGGCGGCGCCGTGCCGGGCTCCATGCCGAGCAACGCCCGCAGCGTCTTCGAGGAGGGACTCTCGGTGCCCCCGATCAGGCTGTGGGACAAAGGCGTCCCCAACCAGGCGGCCCTGCGGATCATGACCCGCAACAGCCGCATGCCCGACAGCCTCGCCGCCGACCTCGACGCCGAGTGCTCGGCCTGCCTGATGGGCGCGCGCCGGCTCGCCGAGCTCTTCGAGCGCTACGGCCGCGACACGATCGAGGCGGCGTTCGACGCCATCCTCGACCAGACCACCGAGACCTACCGTCGCGAGATCCTCGGCAAGATCCCCGACGGCACCTACGTGTGGGAGGACTACGCCGAGCACGACGGCGTGGACGAGCCCATGCTGCACACGCAGCGGATCACCCTGACCAAGAGCTCGACCGGCGGTCCCGGGCGCTCGGAGCAGTACCCGGACGGCGGCCCCAGGCTCGTCATCGACTTCACCGGGACCGGCCCGCAGGCCAAGGGCCCGATCAACCACTGCGGAGACTACGTCGGCGGCAACTTCCTCAAGAAGTGGCTCGCGCCGATCCTGCGCAACCTGGCCGACACCCCCGAGCGGATGGCCGAGCTCGACGTCAACGAGGGTGTCGTCCCGCTCATCGAGATGCGCTTCCCCGAGAAGGGCACCCTGCTCACGCCGATCTACCCCGCGCCGACCAACGCGCGCACCTTCGTCATCCTGCGCCTGCTCGGGGTGCTCGCGGGCGTCGTCGCCAAGGCGGTGGACGGCCGGATGCCCGCCGACCAGGAGACGATCCGCTACACCGGGGTCTACGGCAAGGACCGCGACGGCAACGACTACCTCATGCGCGAGGTGCTCGGCGGCGGCTCGGGCGGGCGCTACTACGCCGACGGCGAGGACACGATCCACGTCGTGCCCGACAGCCGCAACCTCCCGACCGAGTTCACCGAGAGCCGGTTCCCCTTCCTCGTCGAGCGCCTCGGGCTCGCCGTCGACTCCGGTGGCGCCGGTCGCCACCGCGGCGGCCTCGGCTACGAGAAGCACATCCGGATGCTCGAGGATGCGCACTTCATGTCGATCGCCGACCGCTCGATCCTCGCCTGCTGGGGCGTCAAGGGCGGCAAGGCCGGCCGGCCCTTCGAGGTGACGGTCGACGTCGGCGGTCCGGAGGAGCGCACGGTCGACGCCCTGGCCGACGCCGAGCCGGTCAGGGCCGGCCAGGTGATCCGCATCCGCACGACCGGAGGCGGCGGCTGGGGCGACCCCCTCGACCGGCCCTACGACGAGGTCGAGCGCGACCTGCGCTGGGGCAAGGTGTCGTTCGAGGGTGCCCGCCGCGACTACGGCGTCGTGGCGACCGGCGACCGGGACGAGCCGGTCGTCGACGTCGCGGCCTCGGACGCCCTGCGCGAGCAGCTGCGCAGCGAACGGCCCGACGCGCAGCCCTTCTTCGACCGCGGCCCCGGCTATGCACGGTTGGCGGGCGGGCAGCCCTCAGCCGACGTCGACTGGGTGTGAGCCCTCGACCGTGGCCGGCTCAGTCGAGCTCGCGTTCCTCGATGGTCTGGCGCACGGTGCTGGTCGGCGTCGTGGCGCCGCTGGGGCGCTCCTCGCGGGTGATGACGCGCTTGCGTCGGGTGCCGTTGCGGCCGTGCCAGATGAGCGCGCCGCCGGCGACCATGAAGATGATCCCCACGACGGTCAGGTTGATGACCGACGTGTTGGCGCGCACGGCGAAGGTCAGGATGGCTCCCACGATGGCGAGCAGGACTCCGACTCCCACGACGTGCCTCCTCTCGGTTCGACGGGCACTCGACAGGGCAGCTCGAGGGCCCTCGACTGGACACCCGCTGGTGCAGCCCAGCGCCTCCCGACAGTACTCCCCTACCCGTCGGGGGCCGGCACCGCGCGGCGCGCACAGGCCCGACCCGACCCGGCCCGACGGCATACATCTGCCAATGCGCCGCCTCGCGTTGGGCAGGACGTGACAACGCGCCCGCTCCGCGGCGCTGCCTAGGCTCGCGCCATGACGAGGCGGGCCGCGCGGTGAGGGTGCTCGTCGCGCTCGGTGGCAACGCCATGACCGGCCCGGACGGCAGTGCGACGCCCCAGGCGCAGATCGAGGCGATCGCCGTGGCGAGCCGCCACCTCGCCGACCTCATCACCCACGGCCACGAGGTCGTCATCACGCACGGCAACGGGCCGCAGGTCGGCAACCTGCTCGTCAAGAACGAGCTCGCCGCCCACGTGGTCCCGCCCGTCCCGCTCGACTGGTGCGGCGCGCAGACCCAGGGGACGATCGGCTTCACGCTGCTCGACACCCTCGAGGCGGCCCTCGCCGCACGCGGCGTCGAGCGGCCCGTCGCCGCGATCGTCACGCGTACGCTCGTGGCGGCCGACGACCCCGGCTTCACCCACCCGACCAAGCCGATCGGACGCTACCTGCCCCGCGAGCAGGCCCAGAAGCTCATCGACCACGGCGAGCGCTGGGAGGACCGCGGCGAGAAGGGCTGGCGTCGGGTCGTCGCCTCCCCCGAGCCGGTCGAGGTCCTCGAGACCCGCACCCTGCACACGCTCCTCGACGCCGGCTACGTCGTCGTCACGGCCGGTGGCGGCGGCATCCCCGTCGTGCGCGACGCCGACGGCACCGTCCGCGGCGTCGAGGCCGTCATCGACAAGGACCTGACCGCGGCGCTCCTGGCCCGCGACGTCGAGGCCGACGTGCTCGCCATCGCCACCGACGTCACGCACGCCGTCGCGGGCTGGGGCACTCCCGAGGCGCGCGACATCGGCCGGGTCACGCTCGAGCAGATGGAGGCGTATGCCGCCGAGGGACACTTCGCGTCGGGCTCCATGGGCCCGAAGGTCGAGGCCGCCATGCGCTTCGTGCGTTCGGGCGGCAAGCGCTCGATCATCACCGCGCTCGACCAGCTCGCACCCGCCGTCGAGGGACAGGTCGGGACCATCATCGAGAACCCCAGCACAGAAAGGTGAATCACGTGCCCGAAGCCATTGAGGTGCGCAAGGTCCCCATCCACTCGGTCGCCGACGCCTCGGAGCTGGCCACGCTCATCGACGACGGCGTGATGGAGGCGAGCCGCGTCATCGCCATCATCGGCAAGACGGAGGGCAACGGCGGCGTCAACGACTACACGCGGATCATCGCCGACCGTGCCTTCCGAGAAGTCCTGGTCGACAAGGGGGCCCCCGCCGACCAGGTCAAGCAGGTCCCCATCGTGTGGTCCGGCGGCACGGACGGCGTCATCAGCCCGCACGCGACAATCTTCGCGACCGTCCCGGCCGAGAAGGCGGCGCCCTCCGACGAGCCGCGGCTCACGGTCGGGTTCGCGATGAGCGAGCCGATCAAGCCGGAGGAGATCGGCTACGTCGCCATGGTGCAGAAGGTCGCCGACGCGGTGAAGGTGGCGATGGAGCGCGCCGGCATCACCGACCCGGCGGACGTCCACTACGTGCAGACCAAGACTCCCCTGCTGACGAT
The DNA here is from genome assembly GCF_039529575.1 of Terrabacter terrae. NCBI lineage: Bacteria > Bacillati > Actinomycetota > Actinomycetes > Micrococcales > Intrasporangiaceae > Terrabacter > Terrabacter terrae. Next base: position 896,025 of record NZ_BAAANB010000001.1, on the reverse strand, counting down.
CCACACCATCCGCGACGCCAAGGAGCGCGGCCACCAGGTCTGGACCGAGCACACCCACGAGTCGATGGACCTCTCCAACGGCACGACCGCCCTCGGCGTCGCCGTGGCCCTCGGCGAGATCGAGATGCCCGACGACGCCGACATCATGCACGACCGGTCGCTCTTCTCAGCAGTGGCCTCGTGCAGCTCCGGCGTCGAGCTCGACCAGGCGCAGGTCGTCGTCGTCGGCAACGCCCGCGGCGTGGGCGGCCGCTACCGCATCGGCCACTCGGTCATGCAGGACGCCCTCGACGCCGACGGCATCTGGGCGGCGATCAAGGACGCCGGCCTCGACCTGCCCGAGCGCCCCCACCCGTCGGACATCGCGGGCCGCCTCGTCAACGTCTTCCTCAAGTGCGAGGTCAGCCAGGACGGGCAGGTCCACGGGCGGCGCAACGCGATGCTCGACGACTCCGACGTGCACTGGCACCGGCAGATCAAGTCCGCGGTCGGCGGCGTCACGGCGTCGGTCACCGGCGACCCGGCCGTCTTCGTGTCGGTGTCGGCCGCCCACCAGGGCCCCGACGGCGGCGGGCCCGTGGCCGCGATCGTCGACCTGGGTGAGGGCGAGCCCACCGGCTACCGCTGGACCCGCTGAGGGGCCGACCACGCATACGGGCGCAGTGCCCACTCGACGTGGGAAAGTGCCCACTCGACGTGAAGCCACGTCGAGTGGGCACCTAGCCTCAGGCCGTCAGTGGAAGAAGTGGCGGGTGCCCGTGAAGTACATCGTCACGCCGGCGGCCTGGGCCGCCGCGATGACCTCGTCGTCGCGGATCGAGCCGCCCGGAGCCACGACCGCGCGCACGCCGGCGTCGAGCAGGATCTGCAGCCCGTCGGCGAACGGGAAGAACGCATCGGACGCCGCGACCGAGCCGCGAGCCCGGTCCTCACCAGCCCGCCGCACGGCGAGGTAGCAGGAGTCGACGCGGTTGACCTGCCCCATGCCGACCCCGACGGCGGCGCCGTCCTTGGCCAGCAGGATCGCGTTGGACTTCACGGCCCGGATCGCGCGCCAGGCGAACTGCAGGTCGGCCAGCGTCGCGTCGTCCGCAGCGTCGCCGGCGACCAGACGCCAGCTCGCGGCGTCGTCGCCACCGGTCACCGCGCCGTCCTCGCCCCGCACGACGGCGTCGACCCTGTCGACGGTCTGCACGAGCAGGCCGCCGCTGACGGCACGCGTCTCGATCGGGTCGGCCGCCTCGGCCATCCCGGCCGGCAGGCGCAGCACGCGCAGGTTCTTCTTGGCCGTGAGGATCTCGAGGGCCTCGGGCTCGTAGTCGGGCGCGATGATCACCTCGGTGAAGACCGGCTTGGCCGCCGCTGCCATCGCCGCGGTCACGGTGCGGTTGGCCGCGATGATGCCGCCGTACGCGCTCACCGGGTCGGTCGCATGGGCCCGCTCGTACGCCTCTTCGATGGTCCCGCCGACGGCGATGCCGCACGGGTTGGCGTGCTTGATGATCGCGACGGTCGGCTGGTCACCGTGGTCGTGGGCCGCCCGGACGGCGGCGTCGGTGTCGACGTAGTTGTTGTAGGACATCTCCTTGCCGTGCAGCTGCTCGGCCGAGGCCACGCCGGGGCGCCAGTGGCGGTAGAGCGCCGCCTGCTGGTGCGGGTTCTCGCCGTAGCGCAGCACGGCCGCGCGGTCGAAGCTCGCACCCGTCCAGGCCGGGAAGCCGGTGCCGTCGCTCGTGTCGGCGTAGGCGTTGCCCATCCAGCTCGCGACCGCGACGTCGTAGGAGGCCGTGTGCACGAAGGCCTCCGCAGCCAGCCGCTTGCGCTGCTCGAGCGTGAAGCCGCCCGCTCCCAGCGCCTCGACGACCTGGCCGTATGCCGTGGGGCTCGTGACGATGGCGACGCTCGGGTGGTTCTTGGCGGCCGCACGCACCATCGACGGGCCGCCGATGTCGATCTGCTCGATGCACTCGTCAGGGGTCGCACCGGAGGCCACGGTCTCGCGGAAGGGGTAGAGGTTGACGACGACGAGCTCGAACGGCTCGACGCCGAGGTCGGCGAGCTGCTGGACGTGGTCGTCCTTGCGGGTGTCGGCGAGGATGCCCGCGTGCACCTTGGGGTGCAACGTCTTGACGCGGCCCTCGAGGCACTCGGGGAAGCCCGTGAGCTGCTCGACCGGCGTCACGTCGATGCCGAGTGCGGCGATCGTCTTCGCGGTGGACCCGGTCGAGACGATCGAGACCCCGGCGGCGTCGAGGGCGCGCGCGAGCTCCTCGAGGCCGGTCTTGTCGTAGACGGAGACGAGGGCCCGCCGGATCGGGCGGCGGGTCTCGCTCCCGGTGGACGGCGCGGTGGACGGGGCGGCAGTCATGGCGTGCACTCCTGGTTCGGTGACATCGGTCGCGGCGCCCGGGCCTGCTGGTCGTGCTGCTCAGCGGGACCCGACGGCATCCGTTCTCGCGAGGCACCCAGGCGGTCGATGCTCCCGACGTCACTCCCCGGTGGTGACCCACCCGCGCCAGTCGTGTGCGACCAGCGTAGCGGTCAGCGCTGCCCGATCCGAACTCGTCGGCCCTCGACGGCGAAGCCCTCCCGGGCCAGCCGGCGGACGACGTCCACGAGCAGCTGGCGCTCCTGGACCTTGATCCGCTCGTGCAGGCTCTCCTCGGTGTCGCCGTCCTCGACCGGGACGACGCGCTGCTCGATGATCGGCCCGGTGTCGACGCCGGCGTCGACGACGTGGCACGTCGTCCCGGTCACCTTGACGCCGTAGGCGAGGGCGTCGCGCACCCCGTGGGCGCCGGGGAAGCTGGGCAGCAGGGCCGGGTGCGTGTTGACCACCGGGACCAGACCGAGGGTGGCAGCCCCGAGGAGCCGCATGAAGCCGGCCGTCACGACGAACCGGGGCCCGGCCTGCGCCACCCGCTCGGCGAGCGCGAGGTCCCAGGCTGCGCGGTCGGCATACTCCCGCGGGGCCACGACGAAGGTCGGTATGCCGGCTCGCTCGGCCCGATCGAGCCCCTCGCACGGGCGGTCGGCCCCGACTGCCGCGACGCGTACGCCGTAGGCGGGGTCGGCGACCGCGTCGAGGAGCGCCTGGAACAGCGTGCCGGACCCCGAGACGAGGACGACGACCGGCACGGCGTCGGGCACGGCGTCGGGGACGGACGGGCTGGCGGGGGCGTCGGTCGTCACGCGCCGGAGTGTATCGGCCCGCAACGGCGGCTCCCGCCGCCCGTCCTGCGCCTCCCATGGGTGAGGATGGAGCGCATGACACAGCCCCGAGGTGAGCCGGAGATCGCGTTCCGGCGCGAGAAGGCCAAGCGCACCCTGCCCGTGTCGGTGCTCGTGCTGCTGGGGCTGCTCGCGATGTACCTCCCGCTGCCGAAGCGGTTCGTCGCCTTCCTCCCGCTGCTGCTGGCGGTCGTGCTCACCGTCCGGCTGCTGCGCTTCCTGTCGCCGCGGGCCGGCAAGGAGAAGATCTGGCCGGTCGTCACGCTGGTCATCGTCGGGGTGCTGTTGTCGACGCTGGCCATGCAGGTCGCCTTCTACGACGCGGTCAGCGGCTACGAGCAGTGCCTCGACGGCGCCCAGACGAGCCTGGCCCGCGCCGGTTGCGAGCAGCTGAAGAACTCGAGCCTGCTCGGCCTGCTCGTCCGCTGACCGACCCGGCCGTATGCCGGTGGGCTCAGTCCTCGTCGGCCGTGGCCGTGGGGTTGTCCGGGCCCTCCTGGCTGCCGGGTGACTGCTCGCTGCCGGACTGGCCCCGGTGCTCGAGCAGGACGCGGGCGCCCAGGTAGAGGAGAGCGCCGCCCACGACCTCGGCGGTCAGCGCAGCGGCGAAGGACCACAGGTGGGGACCGACGGCGGAGAGCCGGTCGACCCCGACCGCGCCGGTGCCCAGGGCGGTCACGGCGACGACAACCGCGACCGCGATGACCGCGGCGACGGCGGTCGCCCGGACGCGGGCGCCCAGGTCACCGAAGAACTCGAGCTCGGCGTCGACCCGCCGGCCGACCCAGGCGCCGAGCGCGACTGGCACGAGGAGGACGGCATACACGGCGCCCGGGTAGTCGGCGGCCTGTGGCAGGGCACCGAGCGCGGGGACGAGCGGGAGCAGGCCCGGGTGTGCACCAGCGGGCGCGATCGTCGAGCCGAGGGCCACCTGGAAGCCGGGGCCCGCCAGGAACGACAGGGCCCACGTGGCGGCGTTGCCGAGGAGGGCGAGCTGCGCGAGCGTGATCACGACCAGCGCCCCGACGTTGGCGCCGTACTGGCCCTGGATGTCCGCGACCGCCGACCACGAGACGACGAGCTGCACGGCCACGACCACGAGCCCCACGGCGAGCAGCAGCCCGGCCGCGCGCCACCCGGTCCGCCACACGGAGGGCAGCCAGGTGGGTCCCCGCCGGAACCACGTCCGCACGAACGCCGGCGCCTCCTCGTCGTCGGGACGCAGCAGGACGAAGCCGAGCGCGGCGAGCGGCACGAGGAGCGAGCCTAGGACGGCCGCGACACCGGGCGTCGCGGGGCCGCCGAGCGTGAAGAGGGCGAAGAGCGCCGAGACGAGGGCGTAGCCGACGAGGAAGCCCGGCACGACGCCCCACTGCGCGACCCGGCTCCAGTCGCCCGGGCCGACGCGCAGCCGCTGGGTCGCCGCCAGCCGGCGCGCGAACCGCTGCGTGATGTAGACGAAGACGCCGAGCAGCAGCAGGGGCGTCAGCGAGATCGCCACGCCCCCTGCGCCGACGGACTGGCCGTGCCCGAGGAACCAGATGGCACTCGCGAGCGACACCGCGGAGAACCAGCCGACCGTCGACTCGGGCGCCGCGAGCCAGCCCACGAGCGCGGGCAGGACCACGACCGACCAGGTGCCCACCGCGGCCAGGGCACCCGCGCGCAGGGCCGCCGGCATCGCGGTGGACGGGCTCGTCGGCGCCGTGGCCGACCTGGGCGTCGGCGTGGTGGTCGTGCTCGGCGGGGCCAGTGGTCTCACTCCTGCGGTGCGGTCTCGTGCGGTCGACTCCATGGTCACAAGATCCGGGCCCGGCCGCGAGGACCCACGCCGGTGGCGGCGCACCCGGTGGGGCGGGTGCGGTCCGTGCGGTGGCCTGCTGACCGACGTCCGTGAGCCCGGCCCGGCGTATGCCGTCACGTGCCGTTCGGACCCGGGCGCGGCGGCATACGCCACCGGTCGACAGACACGCGAGCGGGCGGCCACCCGAAGGTGACCGCCCGCTCGAAAGGGTTTGTGGCGCGGGCTACTTCGCGAGGTCCTTCATGATCTCGCGCATGAGCTCGGCCGTCTCGGACGGCGTCTTGCCGACCTTGACGCCGGCGGCCTCGAGGGCCTCCTTCTTCGCCTGTGCCGTGCCCGAGGAGCCCGACACGATGGCGCCGGCGTGGCCCATCGTCTTGCCCTCGGGGGCCGTGAAGCCGGCGACGTAGCCGACGACCGGCTTCGTCACGTGCTCCTTGATGTAGGCCGCGGCGCGCTCCTCGGCGTCGCCGCCGATCTCGCCGATCATGACGATCGCGTCGGTGTCGGGGTCGTTCTGGAACGCCTCGAGGCAGTCGATGTGCGTCGTGCCGATGACCGGGTCGCCGCCGATGCCGACGGCCGAGCTGAAGCCGAAGTCCCGCAGCTCGTACATCATCTGGTAGGTCAGGGTGCCGGACTTCGACACGAGGCCGATGCGGCCGGTGCCGGAGATGTCGGCCGGGATGATGCCGGCGTTGGAGACGCCGGGCGTGATGAGGCCGGGGCAGTTCGGGCCGACGATGCGCGTCGTGCCCTTGTCCTTGGCGTAGTTGTAGAACTCCGCCGTGTCCTTGACCGCGACGCCCTCGGTGATGACGACCGCGAGCGGGATCTCGGCGTCGATCGCCTCGACGGCGGCCGCCTTGGTGAACTGCGCGGGCACGAAGATCACCGACACGTTGGCCCCGGTGGCCTCGATGGCCTCCTTGACGGTGCCGTAGACGGGGACGGAGACGCCGCCCTCGAAGTCGACGGTGGTCCCGGCCTTGCGCGGGTTGACGCCGCCGACGATGTCGGTGCCTGACTTGAGCATGCGCTGGGTGTGCTTCATGCCCTCGGACCCGGTCATGCCCTGGACGATGACCTTCGAGTCGGCGTTGAGGAAGATAGCCATGTCTGTCGTTCTCTCTTCTTGAGGCTCGGTGGTCAGTTGGCGGCGGGACCGGCGGCGAGCTCGGCGGCGCGGCGCGCGGCGCCGTCCATCGTCGGCTCGATCGTCACGAGGGGGTGGTTGCGCTCCTGCAGGATGCGGCGACCCTCCTCGACGTTGTTGCCGTCGAGGCGCACGACCAGCGGACGGTTCTCCTCGTCGCCGAGCGCGTCGAGGGCACCCACGATGCCGTTGGCGACCGCGTCGCAGGAGGTGATGCCGCCGAAGACGTTGACGAAGACGCTCTTGACCTGCGGGTCCGACAGGATGATGTGCAGGCCGTTGGCCATCACCTCGGCGCTGGCGCCACCGCCGATGTCGAGGAAGTTGGCCGGCTTCTGGCCGCCGAACTCCTCGCCGGCGTAGGCCACGACGTCGAGCGTGCTCATGACGAGCCCGGCGCCGTTGCCGATGATGCCGACGGAGCCGTCGAGCTTGACGTAGTTGAGGTCCTTCTCCTTGGCCGCCGCCTCGAGGGGGTCGGCCGCCGCCTTGTCCTCGAGCGCGGCGTGGTCCGCGTGGCGGAAGCCGGCGTTGGTGTCGAGGCTGACCTTGCCGTCGAGGGCGACGATCTCGCCGTCCTCGGTCTTGACGAGCGGGTTGACCTCGACGAGCGTCGCGTCCTCGTCGCGGTAGACCGTCCACAGCTTCTGGATGGCGTCCTTGATGGCGGGCTTGTCGGCCTCGTCGAAGCCGGCGGCGTCGACGATCTCCTGCGCCTTGGCCTCGTCGATGCCCGTGTTCGGGTCGACCGCGATGCGCGCGAGGGCGTCGGGGCGCTCGACGGCGAGCTGCTCGATCTCCATGCCGCCCTCCTTCGAGCACATGGCGAGGTAGGTGCGGTTGGCCCGGTCGAGCAGGATCGAGAAGTAGTACTCCTCGGCGATGCGGGCACCCTGGGCGATCATCACGGTGCCGACGGTGTGGCCCTTGATGTCCATGCCGAGGATCGCCTGGGCGTGCGCCTGGGCCTCGTCGGCGCTCTTGGCGACCTTGACGCCGCCGGCCTTGCCGCGGCCACCCGTCTTGACCTGCGCCTTGACGACCGTGACACCGCCCGACTTCGGTCCGATCTGCTCGGCGGCCGCTCGGGCCTCCTCGGGGGTGGTGGCGATGGCGCCGGCCAGCACGGGAACGCCGTGCTTCTCGAACATGTCGCGGGCTTGGTACTCGAAGAGATCCACGGGTGGGGTCCGTCCTCGTCGTCGATTCGAATCGTCGTCGATCGCGTCGCTGCGGCGTCCCGGGGCTCCCGTGCTCGCGCTCGGACGGGCCCTGCACCGTGGCGCAACCGAATCAGGCTGTCCCTCGGACTCTAGTGGCTCGGCGCGCGGGCGCCCGCATCGGGTGCGCCCGACCGGGCCAAGATCACACCGCCGTCTCACGAACGGATCGGTACGCGGGTTGCGGGACGGTCCGGCCGGTGCACCACGCGTAGGGGCCACGGACGCGCGAAGCGTGCCGTATGCCGCGTCGCACCTCACGCGGCTGCCTGCCCGATCGCGCGCCTGACCCGTCGCCTCACCTCGGCCGCGTCGGCGAGGTCGGCCCACACCAGCCGGACGACGACCCAGCCGGCGCGACGCAGTGCGTCCTCACGCTGCTTCTCCTGGAAGAGCGCACGCGGGTCGGCGTACTTGACGGCGCCGTCGAACTCGACGAGGACCCGGGTGCCGCGGATCCGGAAGTCCGCACGGTAGCGCCGTCCCTCGGCGACCAGCTCGACCTGCGGTTCCGGCTCGAACCCGAGCGCCCGCAGCAGGTATGCCGTCCGCGTCTCCCCGGGCGACTCGTGCCGCCCGTCGGCGGCGGGCAGGGCAGCGCGAACCGGGGCCAGCCCGGGGTGGCCGGCCAGTCGGTCGACCGCCCGGGCCAGATCCACGGCGGTGACGCGCCCTCGCGCGAGCGCCGCGTCCGCGGCCACGAGAGCCGACTCCGGTCCGTGCACGAGCCCGGTCTGCACGACGGCCCAGGCGACCGGCACGGTCCTCGCCAAGGAGGGGTCCGAGCCGGCCTCCGCGGCTGACGACACATCGAGACCCTGGGCCGGCCGGTGGATGACCAGGCCCCGTCGGCGGCTCGAGGCGTTGGCGACCCGGGCTCCGCACGGTCGGGGCAGGGAGGTCAGGTGGACGGTGTCCAGGTCGACGGCATACGTCGGCAGTCCGTGCAGGAGGAGGGCGGAGTGGTGGCTGACCACCGCCCGTCCGGCGTTGGCACGCCCGAGCGCCATGGCGGTGACCACGTGCCGCCCCTCCGGCGTGTGCGGGACGGCGGAGGCGACGGCATACCAGCCACGTGTGAGGCGGACGCACTCGCCGGACCTCAGCAGCCGGCCCAGGGCGTGGCCGTCGAGACCGAGGGCCGCGGCATCGGCGGCGGAGAACACGCCGTCGGCGCCCAGCAGGTCCAGTCGCATTCGACGAGCGTCGTCGCCCTGGCCGGCGCCTGCCAGCTCTCGGCGGTGGCTGTGGACGCGGCGCCTGCAGCGGGTGGGGGTGTGGACGCTCCGCGCTCCCCTGCCCCCTACGCGGGTTGCCGGCGGATACGGCCGGCGCACCACGCGTACGGACCCGGAACGCGCGTAGCGACCGGGAACCCGCGGAGGGGTCAGGCGGGGTGGACGTGCTCCCGGACCCAGCTCACGATCTCCATCGTCGTCGCGCCGGGCGTGAAGACCTTGGCCACGCCGAGGCGCTCGAGCTCCGGGATGTCGTCCTCCGGGATGATGCCGCCGCCGAAGACGATGATGTCGCTGGCGTCGCGCTCGGCCAGCAGCTCGACCACCCGCGCGAAGAGGGTCATGTGCGCACCGGAGAGGACCGAGAGCCCGACCACGTCGGCGTCCTCCTGGATGGCGGCCTCGACGATCTGCTCGGGAGTCTGGTGCAGCCCCGTGTAGATGACCTCCATGCCGGCGTCGCGCAGCGCCCGGGCCACGACCTTGGCGCCGCGGTCGTGCCCGTCCAGGCCCGGCTTGGCCACGACGACGCGGATGACCTCGGTGGAGACCCCGCCTGCGGCGCCGCCGGCGCTCTCGTCTGCGTTCACGGCAACGGCCTCGGCCCGGGGCGACTCGCTCATGCGGGGCACTCTAGCCAGCCCCGTGAGACGCGGCCGGCAATAGTGATGCATCGCCCACCCGCGGGGGTACGGTCACGGCGTGCCAGCACCAGCGCGCACGGCGACGACGCCGCGACAGACCCGCATCCCGAAGGCTCGGGTGAGCCCACGGGGTGTCGCCGCGGCGGTCGGCGAGGTCGCGGGGGCGCTGCTCACGCCCACCGGGCTCGCCGGCGCGGCCCTCGAGGCGACGTGGATGGGCCTGCACCTGGGCCTCTACCCCCTGGGGCTGCTCGGTGCCCGCGCCAGCAACCGCCGGGAGGGCTACCGCCTCGGGCACCTGCCTCCGAGCCAGCGCGGCCTGGCCATCCAGAACGTCGAGGCGGCCGAGACCCCGATCCTGCTCGTGCACGGCATGGTCGACAACCGCTCGATCTTCACGGTGCTGCGGCGGGGGCTCGTGCGGCGCGGCTTCGGTCGCCTCGAGACGATCAACTACTCGATCTTCACCGACGACATCCGAGCGGCCGCCGCCGACCTGGGCGCTGAGGTCGAGCGGATCGTCGAGGAGACCGGCTACGAGCGCATCCACGTCATCGGCCACTCCATGGGCGGGCTGATCGCGCGCTACTACGTGACCCGGCTCGGCGGCGACCAGCACGTGCACACCCTGGTCACGCTCGGCACACCGCACCAGGGCAGCTACCTCGCCTACAGCTGGAACAACGGCCTGACCCGCCAGCTGAGACCCGGCAGCGCCCTGATGCGCGAGCTCGCCGCCCCGGTGAAGGACTGCCAGACCCGCTTCCTCGTCTACTGGTCCGACCTCGACCAGGTGGTCGTCCCCCAGCGCAACGCCGCACTGCACCACCGCGACCTCAACGTGCACAACATCGAGCTGCACGGGGTCGGGCACATGAGCCTGCCCGTCACGGGCACGGTCGTGCACGGCATCTCCACGGCCCTGGCCCACCTCGACACCTCCGGCGCCACCGTCACCCCGGGCGTCAGCTCGCTCGAGACCCGCCGCAGCGGCTCCTCGGCGGCGCGGACTCCCACGGAGCCCGATCCGCAAATGAGGCAAATCACTCCGCGGAAGGCCTTGGGCGAGACGACCCGGATGCCCTAGGGTCGAGCAGTCGCGCCCCTCCACGCGGCAGGAACGTCCCGAAGCGTCCCGTTTTCGGATAACGAAACGGTCACGGTACGCTGACGGCTCGCCCCCTGTGATCCGATAGGTAAGCTCTTCGTGCCCAAAACCAGATATGTCGGCCGCCACCGGCCGGCTGCACGACCCTCGCGGGGACGGCAGATCGTCGTCCCCGTCGCGCTGCTCTCCTCGACCGTCGCCGCCGGCCTCGTCATCCACGACACCGGCACGACGGAGCTGAACCCCGAGGCCGTGGCCATGAAGAACGTCTCCAACGCGGGGACGGGAGCCGGCGTCAGCGACCCGGACGTCCTGGCGGCTGCCACGGGCAGCCGGGTGGGCGCCCGCTCCTCGCGCGACCTCGCAGGCCAGGCCCGGACCGTCATCGCGGGTGCCACGCAGACCGCGACCCAGACGGCCGGCGAGGCACAGGCGGCAGCCGACAAGGCCGCCGCCGCGAAGGCCGCGGCGAAGGCGGAGCGCGAGCGAGCCATCGCGGCAGCCCAGCGCTGGGTCTCCCCCGTCTCCGGCTACTCACTCACCTCGGGCTTCGGCTTCCGGTGGGGCAAGATGCACCCCGCGCAGGACCTCGCCTGCCCCGTCGGCAGCTCCGTGCACGCCCTGTCGAGCGGCACGGTCGTCTTCGCCGGCTGGTCCACCGAGGGCTACGGCAACTTCGTGAAGATCCGCTACTGGGACGGCACCGTCTCCTGGATGGCCCACAACAGCCGTCTGCTGGTCTCGGTCGGCGAGCAGGTCTCCCCCGGCCAGGTCGTCGCCTACAGCGGCAACACCGGCCACTCCACCGGACCCCACGTCCACCTGGAGATCCACCCCGAGGGCGGCGCCGCCGTGCCGCCGCTGCCCTGGCTCGCGGCCCACGGCATCGACCTCTGACCAGAAGCTTCACGACCGAGGCCCGTCCCCGTTCGGGGGCGGGCCTCGTCGCTGTGACAGGGCGCTCGCTCGAGGGACGGGGAAGCGCGGACGTATGCCGTCCGCCGCCCGTGGAGGTGCGGCCTCCCTGCGCAGGTGCGCGATGCAATGCGCTCTCCTGCGAACTCGGCGCACTCCTGGCCCGCCGGTGCACCTCTGTGCGGTCGGCGCAGCGAGGGCGGGACGGCATACGCCATCCCTGTCTCTCAGAGCTTGACGAGCGGGGCGTAGCGCAGCAGGAGGCGCTTGGTGCCCGTCTCGGCGCCGAAGTCGACGTGCGCCATCGACTTGTCACCCTCGCCCTCGACCCGGACGACGGTCCCGAGCCCGAAGGAGTCGTGGCTGACCCGGTCGCCGGAGTGCAGCGCGATGACCGGGCGCTTGCCGGCGCTGCGGACGCCGGGACGGGCGGCGAGCGTCGCGACGGCCGGACGGTCGGAGCCGCGCGCACCGCTGAAGGAGGGGCCGAGGCGCTGCCAGTCGAGCAGGTCGCCCGGGATCTCGTCGAGGAAGCGTGACGGCGGGTTGTACTGCGGAGCGCCCCAGGCCGAGCGGACCGCGGCGCGTGAGAGGTAGAGGCGCTCGCGAGCGCGGGTGATGCCGACGTAGGCGAGCCGGCGCTCCTCCTCGAGCTCCTTGGGGTCACCGAGCGCCCGCATGTGCGGGAACGTGCCGTCCTCCATGCCGGTGAGGAAGACGACGGGGAACTCCAGGCCCTTGGCCGTGTGCAGCGTCATCAGGGTGACGACGCCCTGGGCCTTGGCCTCGGGCTCGTCGGGGATCTCGTCGGCGTCGGCCACGAGCGAGACCTGCTCGAGGAACTCCTCGAGCGCGCCTGCCGGGCCGACGTCCTCGGGCTCGACGCCCGGGGCCAGCTCGCCGCCCGACTCGGCCAGCTCGGTCGCGCGGCGGTCGTCGTACTCCTGGGCGACGGCGACGAGCTCGGCGAGGTTCTCGACGCGCGTCTCGTCCTGCGGGTCGTGGCTGGCGCGCAGCTCGGCGAGGTAGCCGCTCTCCTCGAGCGTCATCTCCAGCAGCGCGGCGACGCTGTCGTCGGCCTCGTAGGAGGTGCGCAGCTTCTCGAGCAGCGCGGTGAAGCCCTGGATCGCGGCCACGGAACGCGTGGCGATGCCCGGGGCGTCCTCGGCGCGACCGAGCGCGGCGACGAACGGGATGCGCTCGCGCTCGGCGAGCGCCGCGACGCACGCCTCGGCGCGGTCGCCGATGCCGCGCTTGGGGGTGTTGAGGATGCGGCGCAGGTTGACGGTGTCAGTGGGGTTGGAGATGACCCGCAGGTAGGCGAGCGCGTCCTTGACCTCGCGCCGCTCGTAGAAGCGCGTGCCGCCGACCACCTTGTAGGGCAGGCCGACCCGCACGAGCACCTCCTCGATGGCCCGGCTCTGCGCGTTGGTGCGGTAGAAGACGGCGACGTCGCCGGGCTTGACGCCGTGCTGCGCGAGGTCGTCGATCTCCTTGCCGACGAACGCCGCCTCGTCGTGCTCGTTGTCGGCGACGTAGCCGGTGATCATCGGGCCGTCGCCGGAGTCGGTCCAGAGGTTCTTGGCGCGACGCCCCTCGTTGCGGGCGATGACGGAGTTGGCGGCGCGCAGGATGCGCTGCGTCGAGCGGTAGTTCTGCTCGAGCAGGATCGTGCGCGCGTCGGGGTAGTCCTGCTCGAACTCGAGGATGTTGCGGATGGTCGCGCCGCGGAAGGCGTAGATCGACTGGTCGGAGTCGCCGACGACGCACAGCTCGGCCGGCGGCACGGCATAGGCGCCCTCGGGCCCCTTCACCTCGCCGACCAGCTCCTTGATGAGCTGGTACTGCGCCTGGTTGGTGTCCTGGTACTCGTCGACGAGCACGTGGCGGAACCGGCGGCGGTAGTACTCGGCGACGTCGGGGAAGGCCTGCAGCACGTTGACGGTCATCATGATGATGTCGTCGAAGTCGAGGGCGTTGGCCTGGCGCAGGCGGCGTTGGTACTGCGTGTAGGCGTCGGCGACCGTGCGCTCGTAGTGGTTGCCCTCGGTCACCTGCCCGGCGTAGGTCTCCTCGTCGATGAGCTCGTTCTTGAGGTTGCTGACCTGCGCCGAGAAGCTGCGGGGCGGGTAGCGCTTGGGGTCGAGGTCGAGGTCGCGCAGCACGAGACTCATCAGGCGCTGGCTGTCGGCGGCGTCGTAGATGGAGAAGGTCGACTTCATGCCGACCTTGGCGGCCTCGCGCCGCAGGATGCGCACGCACGCGGAGTGGAACGTCATGACCCACATCGCCCGCGCCCGGGGGCCGACGAGCGACTCCACCCGCTCACGCATCTCGGCCGCGGCCTTGTTGGTGAAGGTGATGGCGAGGATCTGCCCGGGCTGGGCGCCTCGCTCGCCGAGAAGCCAGGCGATGCGGTGGGTGAGCACGCGGGTCTTGCCCGAGCCGGCCCCGGCGACGATGAGCAGCGGGGTGCCCTCGTGGACGACGGCCTCGCGCTGCTCGGGGTTGAGCCCCTCGAGCAGGACGGAGGGGTCGAGCTCGGAGCGACCCTGGGGGGCCGTCTGGACGCCGCCCTGCGCCGCCGCCTGGGCCCACGTCGGCACGCCCTGCTCGGTGACGCCGCCGCGCCCGGAGGGGCCGGCGCCGTCCGAGGCCGCGCCACGACCGTGCTCGAAACCGGGGATGGGGAGGTCGTCGAAGAGCGTGCTCATGATCGGCCCAGCCTACGTCGAACCACCCACAGCCCCGGACCGTGGCGCACGGCCGGCGGGACCGGGGCAGGATGGCGCCGTGAGCGACTTCCAGATCCGCGAGGCGTCGGCCTCCGACGTCCCCGACCTCATCCGGCTCGTGCAGGGCCTCGCCGCCTACGAGAAGGAGCCGGACTCGGCCACCGCGACGCCCGAGCAGTTCCGCGAGGCGCTCTTCCCCGCGCACGGCGACCCCACGGCATACGCCCTCGTCGGCGAGCGGGAGGGCGGGGTCGTGGCGATGGCGATCTGGTTCCGCAGCTTCTCGACGTGGACCGGGCAGGCCGGGATCTGGCTCGAGGACCTCTTCGTCGAGCCGGAGCAGCGTGGGCTCGGGATCGGCAAGGCGCTGCTGCGCCGGCTCGCCGGCATCTGCCTCGAGCGCGGCTGGACCCGGCTGGAGTGGACGGTGCTCGACTGGAACACGCCGTCCATCGAGTTCTACCGCGCCCACGGCGCGCGACCCCTCGACGAGTGGACGACGTTCCGCGTCGACGGTGACGGGCTGCCCCGGCTGGCGGGTGTGTAGGTGCCGCGCGCCTCCCGCCGGATGGGGCCGGCCGACGTCCTCTGGCTCACCATGGACCGGCCGACCAACCTCATGGTCATCGTGTCGGTCGTCCTGCTCGAGAGCGTCCCCGACTGGGACCGGGTGCTCGAGGTGATGCGCGCCAGGCTCGTCGAGCCGTACCCCGTCTTCAGCCAGCGAGCCGTGCGCAGCCGCGGGCCCTTCGCGCGGCACCGGTGGGAGGACGTCCCCGACTTCGACCTCGAGCGCCACGTCCATCGCACCACGCTGCCGAGCGGTGCCTCCGACACCGAGCTCCAGGCCTACATCGAGGACCACCTGGCGGAGCCGTTCGACCGCAGCCGGCCGATGTGGGAGGTCCACCTCGTCGATGGACACGGGGAGGGCGCCGCCCTCGTCTTCCGCATCCACCACGCCCTCGCCGACGGGATCGCACTGACCCGCGTGCTGCTGGGGCTCACCGAGGACGCTGACGGGCGTCCCGGTGACCTGGTCGGCCCTCGAACGGACACCGGGCTGGCCCCGGCTGCGCTGGCGGCGCAGGCGGGTGGACCCGGAGGTCCCGGTGCCGTCGCGTCGGCCCTGCGCCTCGCCCGGACCACCCTGCGTGTGGGCTGGAAGCAGCTACGGGACAAGGGCGCTCGCGAAGCGGTCACCGACGCCGCGAGCGTCACGCTGCGCACGGGCCAGGTCGTCTCGGACCTGCTCCTCACGACGAACCCGGCGAGCGCCGTCGGAGGTGAGCCGGGCCGACGCAAGCGCGTCGTGTGGACGAGCCCGCTCCCACTGCCCGGACTCAAGCAGGCCGGCCGGCTCGTCGGGGCCACGCTCAACGACGTCCTGCTGAGCGCCGTCGCCGGCGCCCTGCACACCTACCAGGACGACCGCGGCATCGACCCGGTCGACCTCGTCACGATGGTGCCGGTCAACGTCCGACCGCTCGACGAGCCGCTCCCCCGCGAGCTGGGCAACCGCTTCGCGCTGCTCTTCCTGCGCTTCCCCAGCCGCGAGGCCACCCCGCTCGGCCGCCTGGCCCTGTCCAAGGCCCGGATGGACTGGCTCAAGGCGTCTCCGGAGGCCGTTCTGACGTTCGCCCTCATCTCCGTCATCGGGCACCTCCCGGCGCGCGTGGAACGGCTCGTCGTCGACTTCTTCGCGGACAAGGCGATCGGCGTGACGACCAACGTGGCCGGTCCGAGGGAGCTGCGCCGCCTCGCGGACGTGCCGGTGACCGGTGTGCTCGGCTGGGTGCCCGGCTCCGGGCGGCACACCCTCGGCTTCTGCATCGTCACCTACGACGACGCCGTGCGCATCGGGGTGATGGCCGACGAGGGCGTGATCTCCGACCCCGAGGGCCTGCTGGCGGCGCTCGAGGAGGAGGTGGCCCTGCTCGTGCGCATCGGGGCCGCCGGCGGCACCGCCCCGCGCCGACGCAGGGAGCCCCGGTCGTAGGGTGGCGAGCATGAACCGAGCGACCAGCGTCTTCGTCTCCGAGCCCGGCGACCGCAGCGTCCTGCAGGTCCGCGACCACGACCTCCCCGACCCCGTCGAGGGCGAGGTCCAGGTCGAGGTCGCCGCGGCGGGCGTCAACTTCATCGACGTCTACAAGCGCCAGGGCGTCTACCCCGTGGCCACGCCGTTCGTCCTCGGCGAGGAGGGCGCCGGCACGGTCACCGCCGTCGGTCCGGGCGTCTCGGACGTCGCCGTCGGTGACCGCGTCGCCTGGTGCCAGTCGAGCGGCAGCGAGTCCACCCTCGTCAACAAGCCGGCGCGCCTCGTCGTGCCGGTGCCCGACGGCGTCGACCTCGAGGTCGCCGCAGCCGCCATGCTGCAGGGGCTCACCGCCCACTACCTCGTCACGAGCACGTATGCCGTGGGCGCAGGTGACGTCGCCCTCGTGCACGCCGCGGCGGGCGGGGTCGGGCAGCTGCTGGTCCAGATGGTCACGGCCCGGGGCGGCACTGTCATCGCCACGGCCGGATCGGACGAGAAGCTCGAGGTCGCAAGGGCGCTCGGCGCGCAGCACCTCATCAACTACGAGACCGTCGACGACCTCGCCGCGGCGGTCCGGGACGCTGCCGGGCGTGGGGTCGACGTCGCGTACGACGGGGTCGGCAAGGCGACCTTCGACGCGTCGCTCGCGTCGCTGCGCCCCCGCGGGATGATGGTCCTCTTCGGCGGGGCGAGCGGCCAGGTGCCGCCCTTCGACATCCAGCGCCTCAACAGCAGCGGGTCGCTCTTCCTCACCCGCCCGACGCTCGCGCACTACGTCGCCGAGCGCGAGGAGTTCGAGTGGCGGGCCGGCGAGGTGCTCGGCGCCGTGGCCGACGGCTCGCTGAAGATCGACGTCGGCGGGCGCTACCCGCTCACCGAGGCGGCCGGCGCCTACGAGGCCCTCGAGGGCCGGCGCACCACCGGCAAGCTGATCCTGGTGCCGACCGCATGAGCAGCACCCTCTTCCGGCACGACCGCATCTGGACCGGGGACACCGCACGGCCGTGGACCGACGCGCTGCTCGTCGAGGACGGCGTCGTCGTCGCCGTGGGGGCCGACGCCGTCGAGGCGGGTGCCGGTGCCACGACGGTCGAGCTGCCGGGCGCGCTCGTGATGCCCGGCCTGCACGACGCCCACATCCACACCGAGTGGCTCTCCCGCGACCTCTCGTCGGTCGACCTGCGCGAGGCCCGGTCCCTCGAGGAGACCCTCGAGCTGGTCCGCGAGCACGCCGACACCCTCCCTCCGGGCGAGTGGCTGCACAGCGGCCGCTGGAACCACAACCGCTGGCGGGTGCCCCGGCAGCCCGACCGGCACGCCCTCGACCTGGTGTCGGGCGACCGGGTGGCCGCGCTCTCGAGCGTCGACGGGCACACCATCTGGGCCAACTCCCGGGCGCTGCGGCTGGCCGGCATCACCCGTGACACCCCCGACCCGGTCGGTGGGGAGATCGAGCGCGACGGCTCGGGCGAGCCCACCGGCATCCTGCGCGAGTCGGCCCAGGAGCTGCTCCAGGTCATCCCCCGCGACGAGTCACCGCTGCGGCCGTGGCTCGAGCGGTGCCAGGACCGGCTGCTGTCCGTGGGACTGACCAGCATCACCGACATCGACGGCGAGGACGCGCGCGCGGCCTACGCCGAGCTGCACGCCGACGGCGCCCTGCGGCTGCGCGTCACCAAGTGCACGCGCGACGGCGACCTCGAGCTCGCGATCTCCGAGGGCCGCCGCTCCGGCCAGGGCGACGCCCGCTTCCGGGTCGGCCCGGTCAAGTTCTTCAGCGACGGAGCCCTCGGCTCGCACACCGCCCACATGACCGAGCCGTTCCTCGGCCACGAGGGCTGCGGCATCGCGGCCATGCCCTACGAGGTCCTCCTCGAGCGCACCCTGCTGGCGGCACGGTCGGGGCTCGACGTCATCACCCACGCCATCGGCGACGAGGCGAACCGCCTCGTCCTCGACAGCTTCGAGGCCGTCCGCGCCGAGGAGCTCGACACGCTGCTGCGCATCGAGCACGCCCAGCACGTACGCCCGGTCGACGTCCCGCGCTTCCGCGCGCTCGACGTCGTCGCCTCGATGCAGCCGGCGCACTGCACGGCCGACCTCGAGCTGGCCGACGAGATCATCGGGCCGCGGCGGCTCGCCTCGTATGCGTGGCGCACCTTCCTCGATGCCCACGTGCGGGTCGCGTTCGGCTCCGACGCACCCGTCGAGGACCCCAACCCCTTCTACGGGCTGCACGCGGCCGTCACCCGGCAGCGCGCCGACGGCCAGCCCCTGGGCGGCTGGCGCCCCGAGGAGAAGGTCACCCTGACCGAGGCGGTGCACGCCTTCACGGTCGTGGCTCACGAGTCGGTGGGCCGCACCGACGTCGGGCGACTCGCGCCGGGCCAGCTCGCCGACCTCGTCGCCGTCGACCGCGACCTGTGGGCCCTCGAGCAGTCCGCCTCCGCCGAGATCCGCGACACCGTGGTCCTCCAGACCTGGGTGGGCGGGGACCTGGCGTTCGAGCGGTCGTAGCACCCGGCACACGGCATCCCGGCCGCAGTCGGCAAGGGGCTGTCCTCGCGCGGCCGGTGCGCTCATCCTTGAGGGAGGAGGGCGCATGCGCGGGATGGACGCGGACTTCGCCGGCTACGTGCGAGCACGGCAGCTGCAGCTGCTCCGCGGCGCCTGGCTCGTGACCGGCGACCACGCCCGCGCCGAGGCGGTCGTGCTCCGCGCCCTCACCGACCTGGCGCGCCGCTGGCGCCACCTTCCCCAGGCGTCGCCGGACGCCTTCGTCCGAGCGCGCGTCCACCGGGACTCGATGCTCGTCGCGGAGGACGTCGCACGCGCCGGCAGAGCGCCCTCCCCCGACATACCGCTCCTCGTGGGGCTCTCGGCGCGGGAGCGTGCGGTGCTCGTGCTGCGCTGCGTCGAGGGGCGGTCGGTCGACGAGACGGCCGAGGCCCTCGAGCTCACCATCCCGCGCGTCAGCGAGGCGGAGCGAGCGGCGCGCAGGCGCCTGGTGCGCGGCACCCCGGCCCAGAGCGACACCGAGGCCCGGGCCCTGCTCGAGGAGGCGAGCGCGGGCGTGCGCGAGGTGGAGCTCGCCGACCGCGCCTGGCAGCAGGTGCTGCTGGCTCGGTCGACAGTGCGCCACCGCGTGGTCTCGGCCGCCGTCGCGGCGGCGCTCGGGGCGGTCGGGATCTGGGCCGCGGGGCGCGGACCGGCTACCACCGAGGTCCCCGGGGTGTCGGCCTTCACCGGGGTCCCCGGGCTCACCGGGATCGGGGCACCGGCGACGGCCGGCCTGACGCCGGTGCCACAGGCCGCCGAGGCGGTGTGGCACACCACGACCGACGGCCTGAAGTACGTCGTCGCCCCGACGGCAGGCACGGAGGCGAGCCAGCCGTGGCTCGACACCGGCATCGCGCGGCTCATCGACCCGAGCCGGCCCCACCAGCTGGCGAGCAACCACCAGCCGAGCGGGTTGGACGCCCTCGGCGACGCGGTCTACCTCGAGGGGCGCGGGCCGGGGCGGTGGGTGCCCGTCGTCGTCTGGGGTGACGGCCAGCTCTTCACCCTCGACACGGTCTCGCTGACGGGACTGCGGACGGACCCGCCCCAGCCGCCGCTCGACGTGTGGGCGTTCTCCGCCGACAAGACGTCCGTGGCCTTCCCGCAGCCGGGTGGCGTCGTCGTCGTCGACGTCGGGACGCGCTCTGCCCACGAGGTCGCGATCCCGTCGCCGGACCTGGAGTGGGCGGGGTGGCTTGGCGGCTACCTCCGCGCCGGCTCCGCCGAGGGCACGTGGTCACCGGGACTCTCGCCGCGCTGGCCGGCACCGGATCCGCCGCGCCGGCCCGGCGCGCGGGAGTTCCGGATCGAGAAGGGCCAAGCGGTCCTGGACGAGCACTCCCCCGACGCCTCCGCCCGAGCGATCCCCGTCGGTTGGCCCCGCTTGCACCCGGTCGGCGAGACGGTGTCGGACGCGGTGCAGTACGCGTCTGCCTTCGCCCTCGAGCCCGGAGAGGCCCGTGGGCTGCAGGCCGTCTCGCCGCGCACGGTCATCGTGGCGACGACCCGACTCGGCTACGAGCGCATGCTCGTGTTCGGCGAGGACCAGCCCCGCGACGCGAGCTGCTGCACCGTGCTGGGGTGGACGGTGCGCGGCGAGCTGCTCTACCTCTCGGTCGCGCCGAGCGGCACGTGGATCATGGGGTGGGACGTGGAGACGGGCATCGTGCACCGCGTGACGCACTTCCTCACGTCCGCCTCGGTGCCCCCGGTCATCGCGCTCGGGGCACGCTTCACCGTGGGCTAGGAGGTGCCGGGGACCAGGGCGAGGAGCAGGGTCGCAAACCAGGTCAGCCCCGCCACGGCGAGCAGGAAGAAGCCGATGACGGCCATGTTGCCGGCCCCGTCGGCGCGCGAGACCCGGCGGCGGTGGCGACCGAGCACGACCAGGGCCGCCCCTGCGACCAGCCACACCACGCCGATGAGCAGTCCGGCGACAACGCCTGCGCCCCAGTGCATCTCAACGTCTCCAGTGGCCCGCTGCCTCACCAGATCGCGGCGACGAGCACGTTGACGACCGCGGCGCCGCCGGCGACGTCGAGCAGGCTGCCGGTGTCACGGCCCTTGCGACCACGGGCGGCGCCGACCTCGGCCGCGGCGAGCACGACGAGCGCGATGACGAGCTTGACGGCGATCTTGGCGTTGTTGACGTGGTGCTCCTCGTCCTTGAGCGCCTCGGCGACACCGACGAGGGCGAGGCCCGTGACGAGCTGCGCCCGCGCACCCCAGAGGATCGGGGCGATGACCGTGCGGCCGGCACGGACGGCGATCCAGCCGCCCACGACCGCGGCCATGCCGAGCAGGTGGAGGGCGACGAGGATGTTGTAGACGAGGTCCATGGCCGACATCCTACGGAGCGTCGTACGACTGCTCGGCCACGCCCTGCGGGGCCGGTCAGTGCTCGTCCGCCCGGCGCCGCCGCAGCCGGGCGAGCACTTCGAGGTTGCGCCACGAGGCCGTCAGTGGATAGTCACCGAGACTGTCCGGGGGCACCCACCGGGCATCGGAGGTCGTGCCGCCGACATCGTGGATGACGACGTCGGCCGGCTCGGGGCACGTTGCGGCATAGACGATCCGGACCGCATGGAAGTCCTCCAGCGCACCAGCGGGGGCGCGTCCCACCCAGTGCTGGGACTGCACGGCGAGGAGCTCGCCCAGCTCGATGCGCTGCCCCGTCTCCTCCCACACCTCGCGGTGGACGCCCTCCACCGGAGACTCACCACCCTCGAGGCCACCACCGGGCAGGCCCCAGTCGCCGGAGACGTGCGTCTGCGAGTTGAACTGCGTCAGCAGCAGCCCCCGCTCGCTGGTCACCACCGCGTAGGCCGCCACCCGCTGGTAGGGCTCCCCCACCTCGTCCTCGCCGACACCGGGGTCCCGCGGGACCGCCTGGGCCCGAGGACGTATGCCGTCCAGCTCGCGCACGCGGTAGCCGAGCTCGAGCGCCCCGTCGTCGCGGACGGTCGCGAACGCCGGGGACTCGATCAGCCAGCCGGCGGCACCCAGGACCACGTCGGGGTGCTGGCCGTGCCCGAGGCGGGTCTCGGCGACGCGGTCACCCCCGGCGGTGAGGCCGACGACGCGCAGACCGCCGAGCACGTTGGTCCTCATCGACGCACCAGGTCGGCCGCGCGCTCGTACTCCGCCACGGCGAGCGCCGCCACGTGCGGCCAGTCCTGCGTCGGTGGGTGCGTGACGTTCCAGGTGCGCATGCGCGCCACCTCCTCGGGGCTGCTGGCAAGCTTGGCGATCGCGGCCGCCATCTGCGAGTCGCTCGACACCACAAGCCCGTTGACGCCATCGGTCACGAACTCGCCCAGGCCGGAACCAGATCGGCCGATGACCGGCAGACCCACGGTCCTCGCCTCGAGGGCTGCGATCCCGAACGACTCGAGACGCGCGGGCGACAGGTAGACGTCGGCGACGGCATACCGCTCGCGCAGCTCGTCGCGCGACACCCGGCCGGGCAGCGACACCCAGTCGAGGCCGAGGCGGTGCACGAGGCCCTCCACCTTCCGGCGGTCCGGTCCCTCGCCGAGGATCGTCAGGGACACCGAGCCGGCGCCCGCGGCACGTGCCGCATCCGCCACGAGCTCCACCAGGGCGGTCGGCCGCTTGCGGGCTGCAAGCCGCATCGCGGTGACGAGGCGCAGCGGCCCGGGCTCGCGGGTCACGGGGGCCACCGCCCAGCGCTGGACGTCGATGCCGTTGGGGAGCACCCCGACCGACCGGCCGGGGCCGACGAGACGGCGCAGCGGAGCGGCGGCGACGTCCGAGACCGCCGACATCGCCACTCCCCGGGCCGCCCAGCGGCGCACGAAGCCCGCGGCGCGGAAGGCGGGAGCAACGCCGGCCAGCATGCAGTGCCAGGTCATCGCCGTCGGCAGGCCGATGCCGAGGGCGACCCGCGTGGCGTCCCAGGCGAACGGGGACACGACGCCGGTCTGCACGTGGGCGACGTCGAAGCCGCCGGCGACGAGACGCCGGCGCAGCTCGACGGGGGCGAACGGGTTGACGGGCAGCTCCCACGGCATGCGCGCAGCCATCCGGTGGACCGGCACCCCGTCGACCTGCGTCACGGCGCCGTGCATCTCGCCCCCGACCCCTCGCGTCGCGGTGAAGACCTCGACCTCGTGGCGGGCACGACGGAGGTGCTGCGCGAGGTCGTGCGTCTGCACCTCGATGCCGCCCAGCCGCGGCAGGTAACAGTCGGAGAGCAGCGCCACCTTCACGGGAGACACTGTGCCATGGGCCAAGATGGGTCACTGTGCCCCACACGCTCCTCGCCTTCCACGCGCACCCCGACGACGAGGCCTTCCTGACCTCGGGGACGATGGCGCGCGCCGCCGCCGAAGGACACCGTGTCATCGTGGTGCTCGCAACCGACGGGGAGCTCGGTCTCGCCGCAGCCGAGTTCACCGCTGACGGCACCTCCCCTGCGACGCTGGCGGCCACGCGCATGGACGAGCTGCGGGCCAGCGCGAGGGCGCTCGGCGTGGCGCGTGTCGAGCACCTCGGCTACGCCGACAGCGGGCTCGGGCCGGAGGTCCCCCCCGACCCTCCGGGCAAGACCCGCTTCGTCCGCGCCGACGTCGAGGAGGCCGCGGGCCGGCTGGCGGCGCTCCTGCTGGAGGAGCAGGTGGACGTGCTCCTGCACTACGAGCCGAACGGCGGCTACGGCCACCCCGACCACAAGCAGGTGCACCTCGTCGGCCGCCGTGCCGCCGAGCTCGCCGGCACGCCGAGGGTGCTCGAGGCGACGGTGCCACGCGACGCCATCTGCCGCGCCATCGACGTGGCCGCCAAGGTCTACCGCTTCCCTCCGGAGTTCGACCGGTCGAGCTTCGACCGTGCCTTCTCGGCGCGCAGCGAGATCACGCACCGGATCAGCGTGCGTCGCCACATCGCCGCCAAGCGCGCCTCGATGCGGGCCCACGCCTCGCAGGCCAGCGCCGACGGCGACGGCGACCGCACCCTGGCAGCGTTCCTGCGCATCCCGCGGCCGCTCTACGACCTCGTGTTCGGGCGCGAGTGGTTCGTCGACCGGTCACTGCCGGCCGGGTCAGCGATCCGGCACGACGTCTTCGCCGACCTGCCCTGACGCGGCCCCTTCCGTGGCCCCGGAGGACGTCACCGAGCTGCGCCGGCTGCTCTACGGCCTGTACGCCGTCTGCCGGCTGTACAACAGCCAGGAGGAGCAGGACGCCTCCGCCCTCCTGCCGGCGACCACGGCCTCGCCCCCTCCCCCGCCGCGGGGTCGTTGACCCCAGCGGTCGGCGGCCGCTGCGCGGCCGCACGAGCCGGGCACCCGGCATACGCCCTCGGGCACGTGGCCACTCGACGGCTGCGGTTCAGAGGGGGCCGAACGTGGCCTCTCGACGGTTCAGGGAGTGCTCGGCTTCTCGAAGACGACGGCCATGGGCGTCTGCTCGGAGCCCTGGCCCAGGGGGTTGTCGGCGAACATCGCCTCGTAGCGCTCCTTGGGACCCGGCGCGTCCGTGCCGAGGACGTTGCGCCCGATGTCGTTGGCGTCCATGACGATCGTGCCGCCGAACGTGCTGCGGTACGCCTGGGGCACCCGTGCGCGGATCGCGGCGGAGAGGCGCGCGGCCACCTGGTCGGGGTCCTTGGGGGCGAGCTTCGCCGACACGTTGGCCGGGTAGACGGAGTACTCGGTCGGCCCGTCGATCGCGCGGATGTCGTTGCCGACGAGCTCGTAGAAGAGGCCCTTGCGGCCGAGCACCTTGCCGAAGGCGCCGCCGGCGGACGCGTAGAGCACCCGGGGCAGCCCGACCTCCTCGATCGCCAGCTGCATCGTGAACGGCGAGCCGAGGCCGATGCCGGCGGGAGTGCGGGTGACGTAGCGCGAGAGCACCCGCGCCGGGCGGGACACCTTGATGTCCCAGATGAAGTAGGAGCGGCCCTGCGTGATGGCCACGATCTTCTCGGAGATGAAGAAGTACCACTTCCCGGTGGTCGCCGCGGCGTGGTCGCCCCCGACGTCGGGGAGGCCGGCGAAGAAGCGGTCGACGTACGCGAGCGTCTTGGCGTCGAGGTCGTCCTCGCGGGCGAAGAGGTCGGTGCGCAGCGGGTAGCGCCGCACGGCCGTGCCGTCGCTCGTCACGAGGTCGAGCTGCTTGCGGGCGTTGGGCTCGTAGTCGGTCTTGACGCGCGGGGCCGGGACCTCCTCCGGCTTGTCGTCGAAGTACTCCTGCAGCCACAGCTCGAGGTTGAGCAGGCGCCAGAAGGTCATCGAGTCGACGTCGTTGGTGCCCTTGATCCAGCCCTCGAACGCGTGGAGCACCGCGGTCTGGTCGAAGTAGGGGCGGTTCGCGAACGACTCGGACAGGAAGATGCCGTACAGGTGGTTCTTCAGGCGCATGAACCACTCGCCCTGGGGCGTGGTGAAGCCGATCTTGTTGCGGCGCCGGTTGATCGACTCGGGCAGCAGGTCGCGGGTGGCGTCGCGCAGGACCCGCTTGTTCCAGCCGTCCTTGATGATCGCCTCGTCGGAGAGGCTGAAGATGAACTTCACGACCTCCTTGTCGAGGAACGGCACGCGGCCCTCGAGCGAGAAGCGCATCGTGTTCTTGTCCTCGTAGCGCAGCAGCGAGGGCAGCGAGCCGACGAAGAGGTCCTCGATGAGGCGCTTCTTGAGGTTGGAGCCCTCGGTGGCGTAGCGCTCGCCGGAGTGCGCGGCGACGAAGTCACGCCCCAGCAGCGACGTCGTGGGCACGTCCTTGCGCCCGCGCAGCTTGGCCTTGAGCTTGAACCGGCCGAGCCGGTAGAGCACGTCGAGCGACTTGCTCAGCTCGGCCGCCGCCTTGCCGGCGCCCTGGGCGCGCAGCTGGCGCAGGTAGACGAAGTAGTACGGGATGTAGCCGGCCATCATCTCGTCGGCGCCCTGGCCGTCGAGCAGGACCGTCACGTGCTTGGTGGCCTCTCGCATGACCTGGTACTGCGCGTAGGGGCCACTGCTGATGAGCGGCTCCTCCTGCGTGCGCACGAAGTCGAGGAGGTCCTCCTTGAACTCCGAGGGCGTCGGCTTGATCTTGTGCGCAGCGACGTGGCCGCGGCAGATGTCGAGGACGTCGTCGACGTAGCGCTCCTCGTCGTTGACGGAGTTGGGGAAGACCGCCGAGAAGGTGTTCTGCTGCGTGCCGACCGACTCGGTGGTCGCGTCGCCCTCGTTGATGAGCCGGTTGATGATGACCGCCACGGCGGAGCTGTCGAGGCCACCCGAGAGGGACGTGCCGACCGGCACCTCGGACTGCAGCCGCAGGCGTACGGCCTCGACGAGGCGCGACTTGTACTCGGCGGCGGCGGCCTCGTCGTAGGGGCGCTGCTCCTTCGCGAGCTCGGCGAGCTCCTCGCGCAGCCGGGTGAACGGGCGTCGCTCCATGCCCTGGGCGGAGATCGTCATGACCTCGCCGGCCTCGAGGCGCTCGATGCCGTCGAAGAACGTCTCGCGGCCGTCCTCGTGGATGCGGAAGCGCAGGTAGCGGTAGATGGTGCGGTCGTTGGGGCGCTTGTCGTAGTGCCCGCTGGCGAGGATCGGCTTGATCTCGCTCGCGAAGAGCCACGCGTCGGCGCCGTCCCTGCCCGCGCCCGGCACGCGGCAGACGTAGACGGGTTTGATGCCGAAGTGGTCGCGCGCCAGCGTCAGCGACTGCTTCTCGGCGTCCCAGATGGCGATGCCGAACATGCCGTTGAACCGGTCGAACGCCTCGTCGCCCCACTCGGCGAAGGCCTCGAGGACGACCTCGGTGTCGCTGTCGGTCTCGAACGTGCGGCCGAGCCCCTCGAGCTCGGTGCGCAGGTCGAGGTAGTTGTAGACCTCGCCGTTGTAGGCGATGGTGAAGCGGCCGTCCGTGGTCTGCATCGGCTGCTGACCGTGCGCGACGTCGATGATCGACAGGCGCCGGTGCGCGAGGCCCACGGGGCCGTCGACGAAGATGCCGTCTCCGTCCGGGCCCCGGTGCTGCTGGCAGTCGTTCATGCGCCGTAGGAGCGCCTCGTCCGCCTCGAACCCGTGGTAGCCCGCGATTCCACACATGGCCTCAACCCTAACGGCCCGCAGAGGGGTCCCCGTGCCGCCTCTGCGGGCCGACACGCGGGTCGACGCCCGGGTCGACGCCCGGGCCGACACGGGGGCCGACAGCGGAAGCGTCACCCTGGTCGGCCCCCGGTGCCACCCGCGGGCCGAGCCTCAGGGGCCACCGCAGCAGCAGCCACAGCAGCAGCGAGCCGAGGAACATCGAGCCGACCACGTCGCTGAGCCAGTGGAAGTGCAGCCACAGCAGCGACGCAGCGACCAGGAGGGTCCACGCTGCCGCGGCCGCCCAGGCCTGCCTGCGTCGCCCCGGCCACTTCCGGGAGACGATCTCGGCCAGGAGCCCGGCACAGACGAGCGCGGTGGCGGTGTGGCCCGAGGGGTAGTAGCCGAGGTCGCTCGCCATCTCCCGCACGACGGGTCCCGACCGCGGGATGACGGACTTGCCGAGGAGGACCGTGACGGTGAGCAGGGCGAGCGCCGGCCCGGAGAGGGCAAGGGGAGCCCACCGCCCGCGGTGCAGGCAGAGCGCCGCCGTCACGGCGGCCACGGCGGCCACGCACAGAGCCGGCGTGGCGATGTCGACGACGAGCAGGGTCAGCACGTCGGGAACGACCGGGCCGTTGCCGCTGCCCGGTGTCGCGGACACGACGACGTCGTCGAGCCTCACGGTGGGGCCGCCCAGCACGACGCTCACCGTGACGGCCACCAGGCCGAGGGCCAGCAGCAGCGCCACGCCGGGCCCGGTCCAGGGGTGTGGCGACCGGCCCGGGGGGCGGGGCGTCACTCCCACTCGATGGTGCCCGGCGGCTTGCTCGTCACGTCGAGGACCACCCGGTTGACCTCTTCCACCTCGTTGGTGATGCGCGTCGAGATCGTCGCCAGCACGTCGTAGGGCACCCGTGCCCAGTCGGCGGTCATCGCGTCCTCGGAGGCGACGGGCCGCAGCACGACGGGGTGGCCGTAGGTGCGGCCGTCGCCCTGGACGCCGACCGACCGGACGTCTGCGAGCAGCACGACGGGGCACTGCCAGATGTCGCGGTCGAGGCCGGCCTTCGTCAGCTCCTCACGGGCGATGGCGTCGGCGCGGCGCAGGATCGCGAGGCGCTCCGCGTCGACGGCCCCGATGATGCGGATGCCCAGGCCGGGCCCCGGGAAGGGCTGGCGCCACACGATGACCTCCGGCACGCCGAGCTCGAGCCCCACCTGGCGCACCTCGTCCTTGAACAGGGTGCGCAGCGGCTCGATCAGGGAGAACTGGAGGTCGTCGGGCAGGCCACCGACGTTGTGGTGGCTCTTGATGTTGGCCGCGCCCTCGCCGCCGCCGGACTCGACGACGTCGGGGTAGAGCGTGCCCTGCACGAGCCACTTGACCGGGTGCTCCTCGTCGCCGCGGTCGTGGACGACGTCGCGGGCGGCCTGCTCGAAGACGCGGATGAACTGCTCGCCGATGATCTTGCGCTTCGCCTCGGGGTCGGTCACCCCGGCGAGCGCGTCGAGGAACCGCTCACGAGCGTCGACGACGACGAGGTCGACGCCGGTGGCCTGGACGAAGTCCTTCTCGACCTGCTCGGCCTCACCCTCGCGCAGCAGGCCGTGGTCGACGAAGACGCAGGTCAGCTGGTCCCCGACCGCCTTCTGCACCAGGGCTGCCGCCACGGAGGAGTCGACTCCGCCGGAGAGGGCGCAGAGCACGCGGTCCTCGCCGACCTGCTCGCGGATCGTCGTGACCAGCTCGTCGACGACGTGGCCCGGGGTCCAGTCGGGCGAGATGCGCGCGCCCTTCCAGAGGAAGTTCTCGAGGACGCGCTGGCCCTGCTCGGAGTGCAGCACCTCGGGGTGCCACTGCACGCCGTAGAGGCGCCGCTCGTCGTCCTCGAAGGCGGCCACCGGCGTACCCCCGGTCGTCGCGGTGACGGTGAAGCCATCGGGCGCCTCCGTCACCGAGTCGCCGTGCGACATCCAGACGACCTGGCTGGTCGGCTGCCCGGCGAAGAGCGTCGAGTCGGCCTCGCCGATCGAGGCGTCGGTCTTGCCGTACTCACGAGCGCCGGTGCGAGCGACCGTGCCGCCGAGCGCCTGGGCCATCGACTGGAAGCCGTAGCACATGCCGAAGACCGGGACACCGGCGTCGAGCAGTGCCGGGTCGAGGCGCGGTGCGCCGTCCTCGTAGACCGAGCTCGGGCCGCCGGACAGGATGATCGCCGCCGGCTCCTTGGCGAGCAGGTCGGCCACCGGCACCGAGTGCGGCACGACCTCGCTGTAGATCTGGGCCTCGCGCACGCGCCGAGCGATCAGCTGGGCGTACTGGGCGCCGAAGTCGACGACGAGGACAGGGTGGCTCTGCAGGTCGGTCGGATGCGCGTCGCTCACGGGCGCCAGCCTAGTGGCTGGCGCCCGGCGCGATCTCCGCAGATCACCGAGGCCGGTGTGCCGGGCCGGTGGCCCAGTAGTCCTTGGACACCTGGTAGGCCCGGTGGTCGAGCCGGAGCGCGTCCACCCGGGCGGCACGCAGCTCCGCCGGGGAGAGCCTGTGGAGGGACTTCAGCACCATGACCTCCTGGGAGTCCCCGCCCTGGGCGGCGATGCGCACCAGGCCGACGTGCGGCGCGTAGTACTTGAGCTGGTCGCCGTCCGCGGGGGCGTTGGGCGCCCACTCCCTGATCTTCACCACGTCGGAGTAGCACCCGGTCGGGACGCAGGTGCGCACGTCCTTGCCCACGACCTGCCCCACGTCGTAGAAGTCGATGGCCGGCGCGCGCCCCTGCACGAAGGGCGGCGTGCCCAGCATCGGGTGTCCCGGCACGAGGATGCCGGCGTGCGCGCCGCGGACCCCGTTGATCCACGTGCTGGGGGCTCCCTGGAACTTCCCGTTCTCGTACTCCTCGGGGTACTCCCCCATGGTCCACACGTTCTCCGCGTCGTCCTGGGCGAAGAAGGCCAGCTCCGCCTCGCTGAGCTCGCCGTCGTTGTAGTCCCGGTCGAGGACGACGCGGGCCCTCGTGCCGTTCACGTTCTTGATGAGGTCGGTGACGATGAAGACGACCTCGTGGAGGTGCGTGCCTTCGGCGTCCGTCACCGTGCCCTGGTAGGAGAAGCGCGTCCCGGGCCTCAGCGGGAAGTACTTCGAGTCGGTGTCCAGGGGGTGCGAGAACTCAGGCGTGCTCGTGCTCGGGCTGGTGCCCGCGCCGGTCGCCTTGGGCGCGAGGAACACCATCATGCCCAGGAGCGCGGCGGTCGCGATCAGCACGGGGACCGTGACGGCACGCCGCAGGTGCAGCTTCTCAGGTCGCATGGGCTTCTCCTTCGGTGCCGGCCACGGGCGCCGGCTTGTCGAGCGGTCGGTGGAAACGCAGGTAGATGGATGGGACGACGAAGAGGCTCAGCAGGGTGGAGGTCACCAGGCCGCCGAGGATCACGACGGCGAGCGGGTGCTCGATCTCGTGCCCCGGGCGGGACCCGAGGACCACGAGCGGCACCAGGGCGAGGCCGGTGGCGAGCGTCGTCATGAGGATGGGCGCGAGGCGCTCCTTGGCTCCCCGGATGACCAGCGGGAGCCCGAACTCCATGCCCTCCTCCTGCTCGAGGTGCTGGTAGTGGTTGATGAGCAGGATCCCGTTCCGGGCGGCGATGCCGAAGACCGTGAAGAAGCCAACGAGCGACCCCAGCGACAGGATCCCGCCGGCCATCCAGGCCGCGAGCACGCCCCCGACGAGGGCCATCGGCAGAGTGAGGAACACGAGGATGGCCAGCCGCCAGCTGCGGAAGGACGTCTGCAGGAGAAGGAGGATGAGCACCCCGGCGGCGACGGCCGAGCTCAGCAGCCGGCTCTGGGCCGTCTGCCGCTCCTGGTACTCCCCCAGGACCTCGGCGTGGTAGCCGCGGGGGAAGCTGACGCCCGCCAGCTTGGCGTTGAGCTCGTTGACGACCGAGCCGAGGTCCCTGCCCTCGACGCCGGCACCCACGTCGAGTCGGCGCGAGTCGCCCTGGCGCTCGATGGCGTTCGGGTTGGGCTTGACCGACACGTCGGCCACGTCCTTGAGCTTGACCCGGGCACCCGAGGGCGTGTCGATGGGGAGCTGCTCCAGGGCGGTCACGTCCGACCGGGTCTGCGGAGTGCTCCACACGACGACGTCGTACGCGCGGCCGGCCCGGAAGATGTCGCCGACCTCCTCGCCCGCGACGAGGGTCGCTGCGGCGCGGCGGACGTCGCCGGGCTTCAGCCCGACCTTCTCGGCCGCGCCCAGCTTCACGCGTACCTCGACCTGGGGGACGTCCTGGGAGATGTCCGTGTGCGCGTCCTTGACGCCCGGGATCGAGGCGAGCACCTTGAGGACCTCGGCGGACTTGGACCGCAGCACCTTGAGGTCCTCGCCGTACACACGGATGATGATCGGCTCCTTGCCGCCGGTGAGCACCTCCTCGACGCGCTCGTCGAGGTAGGTCTGGACCTCGGCGAACAGGCCCGGGTACGTGGCTGCGATGGCGTCGATCTGGTCTCGGGCCTTGGTGTAGTCGGCGGAGGGGTCGAGACTGATCCAGTTCTCGCCGAAGTTCACCCCGAAGACCTCCTCACCGAGCAGCGCCTGCCCGATGTGAGCCCCGAAGCTGCGCACCCCCGGAACCGCGCGGATCTGCTTGCTCACAGCCGTCGTCGTGCGAGCCGTCTCCGCGACGGAGGTACCCGGCACCCCCACCCAGTGCATGAGGAAGTCGCGCTCCTGGAAGGCGGGGAACAGGCTCTGGCCGAGCCCGGCCCCCACGAAAGCCCCGAGGACGGTGACCACGGCGGCAGCGGCGTACACCCCTCGTGGCCGCACGACGATGCGTCCCAGCGCGGCGACGTAGCCGCGCTGGAGCCAGCGGACCACGGGAGAGGTGCGCCGCTCGATCGGTGCCGAGCGCAGCAGGATGAGGCACAGCGCGGGCGTCAGCGTGAGGGCCACCACCATCGAGGCGACGATCGCCAGGGTGTACGACACGGCCAGGGGCCGGAAGAATGCGCCGGTCAGTCCTTGGAGCAGGAAGACGGGGATCGCGGCCGCGACGATGATCAGGGTGGCGTAGACGATCGGACTGCGCACCTCGAGCGACGCGTGCAGGATCACCGAGGCCGTCGACTCGGAGCTGCCCGACAAGCGGCGCTCACGCAGCCGACGGACGATGTTCTCCGCGTCGATGATCGCGTCGTCGACCACCGCCCCCAGGGCGATGACGAGCCCGGCCAGGGTCATGGTGTTGATCGTCGCTCCCGCCAGATGGAGCACCAGCAGGGTGGCCACGAGCGACAGCGGGATGGTGAGCAGGCTGATCAGCGCCACGCGCCACTCGAAGAGGAACAGCATGAGGACGGCGACGACGAGCAGGAACCCCAGCAGCAGCGACTGGGAGAGGTTCGAGATGGCGAGCTTGACGAAGTCGGCCTGCTGGAACACGTGGGTGTCGAACTTGACGTCAGGCAGGCCGGGCTGCAGCTGCGCGATGGCCGCCTCCACCCCGGAGGTCAGCTCGAGCGTGTTCGCCCACGGCAGCTTCTCGACGACGAGGAGGATCCCGGGCTCCGAGTTGACGACCGCGTCCCCGATGAGCGGCTGATGGGTCTGCGTGACGACCGCCACGTCGCCGAGCGTGGGCGGACGACCACCACCGGTGGGCTTGTCGGCTCCCTTGACCGGCACCTTGGCGAGATCGGCCGGCGTGACGATGGGCAGCACGTTCCGCACGGACAAGCGCTGGTTCGCCGTCTCGACCATGCCCCCGGTTCCGATGACGCTGCCGCTGGAGAACCTCAGCAGTCCCGAGTCGACGGCATCCGCGGTGGTCTCCATGACCTGGTCGAGGCTGACCCCCTTGCCGGCCATCCGGGCCGGCTCGACCTGCACGTTCATCAGCTGGAGGCGCTCGTTCCAGATCGCGACGTTGGCGACACCCGGCACCTGGAGCAGGCGGGTCCTGATGTTC
The DNA here is from genome assembly GCF_039529575.1 of Terrabacter terrae. Classification (NCBI taxonomy): domain Bacteria; kingdom Bacillati; phylum Actinomycetota; class Actinomycetes; order Micrococcales; family Intrasporangiaceae; genus Terrabacter; species Terrabacter terrae. Next base: position 863,360 of record NZ_BAAANB010000001.1, on the reverse strand, counting down.
CAGTACGCCGTCAGCGACATCTCGATGAGTGAGTTCTTCTTCGAGGTCATGCCGATCTGCATGGCGCGACCGGTGGCCGACACGGGGGCGAGCATGACCGGTGGCGCCGCCCAGGTGGGCAGGGTCGGTGACACGATGGCGAGACGTTCCTGAACCAGCTGGCGGGCGTGCAGCAGGTCGGTGTCGGGCGAGAAGAGCAGCTCGATCGACGACAGCTGCGGGACGGACTTCGAGCGCATGTCGTCCAGTCCCTGCAGACCGTTCAGCCCCTGCTCGAGGGGCACGGTGACGAGCTCTTCGACGTCGGAGGTCGACAGCCCCACGCAGGCGGTCTGGATCACCACGCGCGGAGGGGCGAACTCGGGGAAGACGTCGACCCGCATCTGGGAGAGCGACGTGAAGCCGAGCACCATCAGCACGATCGACACCGCGACCACCAGGAAGCGCAGGTTCAGGCTGGACTGGACGATCCAGCGGATGACGCCGCGCCGGGGGCTCATTGCTCGCCGCTGATCTCGAGCTCGGCGCCGAGGACCTCAGGAGCCCCGACGACCACGACCTGGGAGCCGACCGGTGGCCCGGCCGTCAGGGTGGCGACCTGGCCCGAGATCGACTTCACCTTGATCGGCACCCGACGGAAGGTGTTCTTCGACTCGAGCCGGTACGTCCAGGTGGTGCCGTCGAGGTAGTAGATCACCGCGGCGTAGGGCATGGTCAGCTCGCTCGCCACGCGGGCCGCGGAGACCGGCGCCGTCGCGATGCCTGCGGCCGCGGCCGCGTCGTCGGTCAGCTGCACGGTCTTGACGTCAGACCCCGGCACCTCCTCGACCACCGCGGGCGGGTGCGCCTCGGACTGGGCGGACGACGACTCGCAGGCGGCGACGCCCGGGACGAGGAGCAGGCACAGGGCGGCCAGCTTCGCTTGCTTGGCAGTGGTCATCGTTGGGCTCCCTTCGGGACGCCGCAGAGGGCGGGGACCAGACACAGCACGACGAACGAGCTCGTCACCAGACCCGCGAGGAGCGAGACGGCGAAGGGCTGAAGGACCTCCGAGCCGGCGCGGTCGCCGAGGACGGCGGCCGGCGCCATGGCCAGGGCCACGAGGAGGGCTGAACGGAGGACGGGGACGACGCGTTCGCCTGCCGCCGCGGCCACCGGGCCCACGCGCGGTCGGGCAACCTCCCCAGCGCCGTCTCCGCGACCGGTGCCGGCACCGGTGCCGAGACCGGTGCCGAGACCGACGCCGTCCCCGGCGGTCACCAGAACCCGTGCACCGATTCCGCGTGCGGACGCCAGGCCGCCCACCAGGGTGAGGGCGATGGCGGCGAAGACACCCAGCATCGGGCCCGCGGACTCGAGTCCGCCCACCGCCGGTGCGACCAGCACCGCCCCGACACCGCCGAGAGGTGCGAGCAGCACGACCGCCGCCGCGGCGCGCCAGCTACCGGTGGCGGCCTGGACGAGGAGCAGGAGGCCGACGAGGACAGCCAGCGACACGAGGGCCACCCGCCTGCCGTCCGCCTCGCGGTCGGCGGCGTCGCTCAGCACCTGGAGGTGTGTCTCGCTCGGCATCGGGATGCGGTCGACGGCCGTGGTGACGTCGGAGACCACGTTGGCGGCGCCGCCGCCGGTCAGGTCGGCCACGACGTCGACACTGCGCACCGCCTGGTCGTGCACGATCGTGGCCGGCTCCGGGCCGACCGTCACCTTGGCGACGTCTCCCAGGCGCACCTGGGACCCGCTCGGCGTGTCGATCCGCACGTCCTCGAGGCCCGAGAGGTTCGCCCGGGTCGTCGGGGTGCCGAGCACGACCACGTCGAAGACCTTGGCCTGCTCGTAGAGGTTGCCCACGACGAGCCCGCTCGCCAGGGTGGTCGCCTCACGACGCACGTCGCCCGGTCGCAGGCCGGCGCGGTCGGCAGCGGCGAGGTTCACCTCGACGTGCACGGTCGGCTGCCGCGGGGTGGCCACGACGTGTGCGCCCTGCAGTCCCGCCACGGTGGACATGGCCCCGGCGACCTTGGTGGCCGTCGCCTGCATGGCGGTGAGGTCCTGACCGAAGAGGCGCACCACGATGTCGTGGGCCCCCGCGGCGGTGGCCTGGTCGACCCGGTCCGTCGTGTACGTCATGAGCGCGGTGCCCACCCCGGGGTAGCGGTGCGCCACCCTGTTGATCGAGTCCCGCACCGACTGGTAGTCGGCAGAGCCGTCCAGCGTGAGCCACAGCTCGCCGCTGTTGACGTCCCCGAGCTGGTCGGAGCTCACCGCTCGGCCGACGTGCCCACCGACGGCCGTCACTCCCGGGAGCGCCCGCAGCTCGGACGACATCCGCTCCGACACCCGGGTCATCTCGGTCAGTGAGGTGCCCGTGGGCATGTCGACGTGCATCAGCAGGTCGAGATCGCGTGCCGTCGGCACCAGGGCAGGACTGCCGGTCACCACGGCCGCCGCGGCGACTCCGACCCCCACCACGGCGAGCCCCGCGGCGAGCGACCACACCAGGACACGCGTCGTGGCGACCCGCGAGACGATCCGCGAGAGGACACCCGCGGCGGCCCGCACGGGGCGGGTCTCGCGACGCCCGGGAGCGTTGTCGCGCAGGAACAGGAGCAGCAGGGCGGGCGTCACCGTGAGGCCGACCACCAGGGCGACCGCGAGGGCCAGGACGTAGGTCAGCACGAGCGGCCTCGTGAAGGCCGTCGCCAAGGTGCTGAGGGCCAGCACCGGCACCGCTGCCATGGCGCACGCCAGCAGCCCCACGAACGCCGTCCGCCGGGTTGCGCCCAACGCGTCGGTCAGGACCTCGCGTGCCGGTCGGCCCACTCCGGCCGACCGCTCGGCGCGCCAGCCGGCCCGGACGGTATCGACGTCGCTCGCCACCTCGTTGACGATGAGCACGACTGCCACGAGCAGGCCGGCGAGCGTCATGCTCGTCAACGTGGTCCCGCGCAGGTACAGGATGTAGAGGGTGGCCGTCACCGAGACCAGCACGGAGCCGGCGATGACGAGCGCCGCCCGGAGCGACCAGAAGAGGAGCAGGGCGCCGATCGTCAGGGCGACGAGTCCCGCGGCACCCGCGAGCCCGACCGTGTGGGCGGCGCTCTCGATGAAGCTGGCGGGACGGTAGACCGACGCGTCGACCTCGATCCCACCCAGGCCGGGGCGCAGGCCCGTCAGCGCGTCCTCGACCGCCTTCGTCACCGTCTCGGTGTCGGCCTCGGGGAACTTCTGGATGACGAGGAACAGGGACGGTTCGGCGGTGACTGCGTCGCCGATGAGCGGCTGGTGGTCCTCGATGACCTGCGCCACGTCGCTGAGGCGCTTCGGCGGCTCGGTGTCCTCGATGGACACCTGGGCCAGGTTCTTGGCCGTGGTGATGGGGAGCACGTGCTGGACGGCGAGACGCTGGTTCGCTCCCTCCACGAAGCCGCCGGTGCCGGGGGTCGAAGCCTCCACGAAGGTCAGGGGCGAGACCCACAGCGCGTTGCCGGTCGTCTCGATGACCTGTGTCAGGGTCACTCCCTGCCGGTGCAGGGTCACCGGGTCGACCTGCACCTGCAGCTGCCGGTCGCGTTGCCCGTAGATCGACACGTTGGCGACGCCGGGGATGCCCATGAGCCGTGGCCGGATCTTCCACCGGGCGAGAACCGACATGTCGATGAGGGGAACGGTCTTGGAGTGCAGGCCGATCATCGCGACCCGGCTGGCGGATGCGAGGGGCTCGACCATGATCGGGGGGCTGCCGACATTGGGGAGGGCGTGTGCCTGGGTCAGCCGTTCCTGGACCATCTGCCTAGCCGCGTAGATGTCGGTGCCCGGCTCGAAGAGGATGTCGATGGCGGACAGGCCGGCCTGCGAGCGCGAGTGGATGTGGTCCAGCCACGGCACGCCGTTGAGCAGGTCCTGCTCGAGCGGGACCGTGACCAGCTGCTCCACCTCAGCTGCCGACAGCCCCAGCGCCTCGGTCTGCACCTGCACGGAGGGAGGCATGAACTCAGGGAGGAAGTCGAGCTTGGCCGAGCCGAGGGCGGCGGCCCCCAGCACGAGGATGCCGGCGGCGACGGCGAGCACGAGCCGACCGAACCGCGGGTTCGCGCCGACGAGCGCGCCGGGGCTCATGGCCGGGTCCCTGCTGCAGCGCAGCACCTGGAGCGGCTCGGGAGCCTCGTCGGCACGTGCAGGCACGGGGCAATGGCATTCATTCCCGCTCCCCTCGTTGGGAGTCCGTCGTACGGTGATGCTCGAGGCTATTAAGGGGTGATGGTCGTGGTCTTCCGCCGCCGGACCCCACTTCGCCTCCTCCGCCCGCAGCAGGCGGGCCTACCGCAGGAGGGCCGCGTCCCCGTCTCCGGGAGGACGGTGCCCAGGCCAAGTGACCACGGCACGGACCAGACACCCGGCGCCGTCTCGCTCGCCGACGTCGCCCTCGTCGTCGTCGTGGCGACCGCGTCGCTCGTCGGCTTCATCGAGCGCGCCAAGCAGGCCCTGGACACCGAGGACGCGCCCCTGCACTTCCTGGGTCTGGACCGGCTGGGCGCCGGCCTGACCCTGGTGGCGTGCGCAGCGCTGCTCTGGCGGCGCTCGTTCCCCGGCTGGGTGCTCCTGGTCGCCACGCTCGCCGCGGTCGCGGGGAACGTCGCCGGCTACCCCCCGGCTCCGCTGCCGTATGCCGTCGTCGTCGCAGCCTTCACCGTCGGCCAGCGCTGGTCGCTCGCCGCCTCCACGGTCGCCCTCGTCCCTGCCCTGCTCGCCATGGCGGTGAGCGCCTTCGCCCGGTTCGGGACCGGTGTCGACGACGAGGTCCTGACCGAGGTCCTCGCGATCCTCGCCGCCTGGGCGTTGGGCCGCCAGTACCGGCTCGGTCGCATCCGCACCCGCCTGCTGGAGGAGCGAACCCGCCTGCTCGAGCAGCAGGCCCACCACCTGACCCTGGAGCAGTCGACCGTGGCTGCGCTGGCCGCTGCGCAGGAGCGGGCCACGATCGCGCGGGAGCTGCACGACGTGGTGGCCAACGACGTCGGGGTGATCGTGGCGCAGGCCGGTGCCGCCCGTCGTCGGGAGCAGCAGCTCGTCGGTCACGGGTCGGCCGAGGTGCTCGCCTCGATCGAGTCCCTCGGCAGGGAGGCACTGACCGACATGAGGCGGCTGGTCGGGGTGCTCCGGTCGATCGGCGACGACGTGAGCGCCCGCGAACCGGGGCTGGACCGGCTGGAGCACCTCGTCGCCAAGCTGGCCGCCACGGGCACGGACGTCCGGCTCGTCGTGACCGGTGACCGGCGACCGCTCTCGTCCACGGTCGAGCTCAACGCGTACCGCATCGTGCAGGAGTCCCTCACCAACGCCATGAAGCACGCCAGCGGCTCCCCCGTGAGGGTCGTGGTCGACTTCGGGCCGGAACAGCTGCACCTCATGGTGCGCGACCTCGGGTGGAGCGCCGCCTCCGAGCCCACGCGGCCGGCCCAGCCCACCGAGCCCACTTCGGGCAACGGCCTGCTGGGCATGCGGCAGCGGGTGGACCTCCTCGGGGGCGTCCTGCGAACCGGACCAGCCGCCGACGGCGGTTTCGTCGTCGACTGCGTCCTCCCTGTCCCGGCTCGGGAGGTGGCACATGACGGTGCGGGTGCTGATCGCTGACGACCAGCCGCTCATGCGGCGTGCGCTCGCGGACTGCCTGAGGGGCGAGCGCGACATCGAGGTCGTGGCCGAGGCGGCCAACGGACAGCAGGCCGTCGAGCTCGCGACGAGGCTGGGGGTCGACGTCGCGCTCCTCGACATCCGCATGCCCGTGCTGGACGGGCTCGAGGCCACGCGCCGCATCGTCCGGGCGAACGGCGGATCGCGCGCCCGGGTCGTGATGGTGACCACCTTCGACTTCGACGAGTACATCGTCGCCGCCCTCCGGGCGGGAGCCAGCGGCTTCCTGCTCAAGGACGCGACGCCGGAGGAGCTGGTCCAGGCCGTCCGGGTCGTCGCACGGGGAGAGGCGCTGCTGGCCCCTGCGGTCACGAAGCGGCTGCTGGAGCGCTACGCGCACTACCTACCGCTCACGCCGCTCGACCATGACCCGCTGGCGGGGCTCACCCCGCGCGAGCTGGCCGTCCTGCGCCTCGTCGGGCGCGGGCACACCAACGCCGAGGTGGCGGCCGAGCTGCACCTCGCAGAGAGCAGCGTGAAGACGCACATCGCGCACCTGCTCTCCAAGCTCCGCGCGCGCGACCGCGTCCACCTGGTCATCCACGCCTATGAGGCAGGACTCGTGGCGCCCAACCGGGAGGCGGGTCAGGACGACCCGGGGCCCGGCGTGCCGGCCGTGTAGGCGCGCGAGAGCAGAGCCTCGGTCTGCACCGTGTTGCGTCGCTCAGCCACCCACGGCACGACCGGCACGAAGCCGGCGAGGAGGTTCTTGACGATGCGCACCGGGCCCCACGCAGCCTTGAGGCCGAGGTTGGCGACGGAGACGGCATACGCGAAGTAGATGAGGCCGTGGACAGGGCTCCAGTACTGCGTCAGGACGTTGGTCTGCTTGAAGGCGTACTTCATGACCATCTCGAGGATGAGGACGAAGAGCGCGAAGCCCGCGACGGTCGCGAGGACACGGTAGGCGGACAGGGCCGAGCGGATCTGCTGCGGCTTGGCCAGGGTCTGGGGGTACGTGCTCACGTCGGAACGCCTTCTCTCGGTGCAGCGACGGGCTCGGCCGCCTCCTGCTCTGCTCGGAACATCTTCCACCACATCCAGATCGCGAAGATCCCGAAGACCCACCACTGCACCGCGTAGGCAGCGTTGCGCAGGTTGAGGGGGGCGTCGAGCTCGGGAGGTGGGACGCGGGTCAGCCCTGCCGCGGACAGGGGGGTGCCGGTCGTCGGGCCCGCGGACTCGGCGGAGGCCAGCACGACGACGTTGTAGAGGTCGCCCGGCCACTCGTTGACGAGGGAGGCGAGGTCGATGGAGCGCACCTGCGGCGCAGGCAGCGGGTCGCCGGCCTTGGGCGACTCCCCCGGTCCGAGCGTGCCACTGACGGTGACGACACCGCCGGGGGGCTCGGGGGCCGAGGCCGGCGTGCCGTCGACGAAGCCGCGCAGCACCGGCACGGTGCCGCCCTGCGTCTCGAGCGGCGTGACGACCCACGACCCGACCCGGCCGTCCAGCCGACGGTCGACGACCAGCAGGGTGCGCCCGGCGGCATACGTGCCCGTCACGGTGACCGGGCGGTTGGAGTACTCGCCCTGGAACGCGCTGTGCGGTGCGGTGACCTGCTGGAGAGGGGCGCGCTGCAGGCCCGAGGCGGCGGCCACCACGTCCTTGCGGCCCGAGTCCTGGGCCACGCCGAGCTGCCAGAGGCCGAGCAGGACGCACGCGGCGACGACGACCACGAGGGCGGCCAGCATGCCGACCCAGCGAGGGGTGAGCAGGCGCCGGAACACCTCCTCAGCGTAGGTCACCCCGGCCGCGGGACCCGAACCGGCCGTCCTCGGCGGCACGGGCGCCGTGGCAGACTCGTGGGCCATGTCGTCGTTGTCCCGGCAGGCCGGCCGTATGCCGTCCCGTGCCCTTGCGCTCGTCCCCGCCGTCGCCGCCGGCGTGGCCGTGGTCGCCGCCCTGGCCTCCTGCGGGTCCACCGACCTGCCGTCCACGCGGCGCACCGTCACGGTCACCGTCGACCCGGCGCCGGCCGCGACCGGGGCGGGGGCGGCCACGCCGAGCGCGATCCCCACTGCCGCCGCGACGTCGGCAGACCTGCCCAGCGCCATGGCGGCCGGGCCGCAGCGCGGCGCCCCGACGTCGTTCGCCGAGGCCAAGGCACGGATCGACAGGGCGAAGCCCGCCGCGGGCGTGACCAACCGCTTCGTCAGCCCGACGGGCAACATCGTCTGCCAGCGCAGCACCGACTCGACCGCCGCCGCCTGCGAGGTCGCCGAGGGCCGCATCCCCCCGCCCCTGCCCTCGATCTGCGCGGCCCAGGGACCCAAGGACATCGGCCGCATCGAGCTCCGGCAGGACGCGGCCTACCCGGTGTGCAACACCGACAGCATCCGCAAGGGCGGCGAACCGACCCTGCCCTACGGGTCGCGCACGAAGCCGTCGGGCACCACCGCGTGCCTGAGCGAGGAGTACGGCGTGACCTGCGTCGACACCGCGACCGGCCACGGGTTCTTCCTCGCCAAGGCGACCTTCGTGACCTTCTGAGCGCGGTCCGCCGGCTGGGCGCCGATCCGGAGCCACGCTCCGCTGCACGTAGGATGAGTGCCACGCACGTGTTCGACGTGGACCGACCGCACACCCGACGACCGAAGGGCCGCCGTGGCGCAACTGCTGCTCCTGCACCTGCTTGCCGCGGCCCTCGCGCCGTGGCTGGCCACGGTCCTGCGCTCGAAGGCGTTCCCCCTCCTGGCGCTCGCTCCGGCAGCGTCGTTCGCGTGGCTCGTCTCCGTCTCCGGCGACGTCCGCGCGGGAGATCTTCCCACGCAACGGATCTCGTGGGTGCCGGGCCTCGGTATCGACCTCGACTTCCGCCTCACCACCCTCTCGTGGGTGCTCGGACTCCTCGTGACGGGAGTCGGCGCGCTCGTGCTGCTCTACTGCACGTGGTACTTCTCCGACCGGGACCCGTCGCTGTGGCGCTTCACGTCTGTCTTCACCGCCTTCGGCGGTGCGATGCTCGGGCTCGTCCTCACCGACAACCTGCTGATGCTCTACGTCTTCTGGGAGCTGACGACCGTCTTCTCCTACCTGCTCATCGGCCACAACCCGGCCAGCTCGACGAACCGGCGCGCGGCCATGCAGGCGCTGCTCGTCACCACGTTCGGCGGCCTCGCGATGCTCATCGGCATCATCGCCCTCGGCGTGCACCACACCTACTCCATCTCCGCGCTGCTGGCGCACCCCCCGGCCCTCGACGCCGTGACGGCGGCGGCCGTCGTGCTGCTCCTCATCGGCGCACTCTCGAAGTCGGCCCTCGTGCCGTTCCACTTCTGGCTGCCGGGCGCCATGGCGGCCCCCACCCCGGTCAGCGCGTACCTGCACGCCGCGGCCATGGTGAAGGCCGGCGTCTACCTCGTGGCCCTGCTCGCCCCCGTCTTCGCCGGCGCGCCCGGCTGGCACGCCCTCACGGTCGGCCTCGGCCTCTTCACGATGCTCGTCGGCGGGTGGCGGGCGCTGCGCCAGCACGACATCAAGCTGCTGCTCGCCTACGGCACCGTGAGCCAGCTCGGCTTCCTCGTCGCGGTCGCGGGGCTCGGCACGAAGGCGTCGGCCCTCGCGGCGCTGGCCCTCGTCATCGCCCACGCGCTGTTCAAGTCCACGCTCTTCCTCAGCGTCGGCGTCGTCGACAAGTGCACGGGCACCCGGGACCTGCGTGAGCTCTCGGGCGTCGGCCGCCAGCTGCTGCCCGTCGCCGTGCCAGCGACGCTCGCCGGCCTCTCGATGGCCGGGATCATCCCGCTCGCGGGGTTCGTGTCCAAGGAGAGTGCGCTCGAGTCGCTGTGGGAGGACGTGCACACCTCGGTGCCGCTCGCAGCCCCGTGGAGCTGGCTCGCGGTGGCCGGCGTCGTTGCGGGCTCCGCCCTCACGGTCGCCTACACGGCCCGGTTCCTCTGGGGTGCCTTCGCCACCAAGCCGGGCGTGCCCGTGACGCGGGTCAAGGCTGCCCACCCCGGCTTCGTGCTCTCCCCGCTGCTGCTGGGCGTCAGCGGCCTGGCGCTGGGCCTGCTCGCGCCGCTCGAGTCCCCCTGGCTGCTGCCGTATGCGGCCCAGTTCGCCCTCGGGGCCGAGCCGCAGTCGCTCGCCCTCTGGCACGGCGTCACAGCGCCTCTGCTGCTGTCCCTCGTGTCCGTCGCGATCGGGCTCGCGCTCTTCGTCCAGCGCTCCGTGGTCGCCCGGGTGCAGGCGGGGGTGCCACCGCTCGTCGACGGCGAGCGCGGCTTCGCCCGTGCCCTGCGCTGGGTCGACCGGGGGGCGGTCGAGACGACCGCGGTGACGCAGCGAGGGTCGCTGCCGATCTACCTCGCCGGCATACTCCTCGTCTTCGTGGCGCTGCCCGGGCTCGCTGCCGTGACGCGAGGCACCTTCCCGTCGGTCCGCCTGTGGGACAACGCCGGACAGCCTGTGGTCGGCGTCGTCGTCGTCGCCGCTGCGGTGCTCGTCCTCGTGACGCGCCGGCGCCTGACCGCCGTCATGCTCGTCGGTGCCACCGGCTACGGCGTCTCGCTGCTGTTCATCCTCCACGGGGCCCCCGACCTCGCGATCACGCAGATGCTCGTGGAGACCGTGTCGCTCGTCGTCTTCGTGCTGGCGCTGCGCCGGCTCCCGACGAAGTTCACCCGGCACCCGGACTCGCCGTCGCGCACGTGGCGCCTCGCGCTCGGCGCGGCCGTCGGGGTCTCGGTCGGCGCCATCGCGCTCGTCGCGTCCGGGGGCCGCACGAGCCAGCCCGTGTCCGCGGACTTCCCCACCGAGGCGTACGCGTTCGGCCACGGCAAGAACATCGTCAACGTGACGCTGGTCGACATCCGGGCCTGGGACACCCTCGGCGAGGTGTCGGTGCTGGTCGCCGCCGCGACCGGCGTCGCCAGCCTCATCTTCGTGCGCACCCGCAACACCCGCCTGTCGCGGGCCAGCGCCAAGGAGCTGCCGTCGAGCGAGCCCGCCCGCGGCACGTGGCTGCACGGCGGCCGCACCATGCGCACCGAGAAGCGGTCGGTGATCTTCGAGGTCGTCACCCGCCTGGTCTTCCACGTCATGCTCGCCGCCTCGCTCTTCCTGCTCTTCGCCGGCCACAACCAGCCCGGCGGCGGGTTCGCCGGAGGGCTCGTGGCGGGGCTCGCCCTCGTCGTGCGCTACCTCGCCGGCGGCCGCTACGAGCTCGACGAGGCGGCTCCCTTCGATGCGGGCCTGCTCGTCGGCCTGGGGCTGCTCGTCACGGTCGGTTCGGCCCTCGCCCCGCTCGCCTTCGGCGGCACGGTGCTCGAGACGACGGCCGTCGACTTCACCCTGCCCCCGTGGGGCGAGGTGCACCTGGTGACCTCGCTCTTCTTCGACATCGGGGTCTACCTCATCGTCGTCGGGATGATGCTCGACATCGTCCGCAGCCTCGGCACCGGCATCGACCGCCAGGTCGCCGAGGAGGCCGCCGACGACGCGACGGGCGCAGCGATTGACGGGACGGGCGACGGGACGGGCGACGGGACGGGCGACGGCGGCGTGCAGCAGGTGGTGCCGTCGTGACGACGCTCGCCCCTGCCCTCATCGAGGCGAGGCTGGAGCCGAACCTCACCCTGGTGCTCGTGACCGTCGGGCTCGTGACGGCCGGCACGGCCCTGGCCCTCGACCGCAGCCTCGTCCGAGTGCTGCTCGGCATGGTGCTCATCGGCAACGGCGTCGCCGTGCTCTACCTCGTCATCAGCGGGCAGGCCGGCCGGGCTCCCTTCGTCGGCGAGGACCCTTCCGCCATCAGCGACCCCCTCCCCCAGGCGATGGTGCTCACCGCCATCGTCATCTCGCTCGCGACGATCGGCTTCCTGCTGGCCCTGTCGTACCGGCTGTGGCAGATCTCCGGCACCGACGACGTGCCCGACGACGCCGAGGACGCCCACATCCAGCGCCTCGCCCTCGACGACCAGACCTCGTCGACCTACGACCCGTCCGAGGCATCCACGACGACGTCCGACGAGCTGGCCGACGAGGACCGGAGCCCCGCCCCGTGACCGACCTCATGACAGGCCTGCGCGTGCCCGACCTCGTCCCGCTCCCCGTCCTGCTGCCGCTGCTGGGGGCGGCGCTCACCCTCGCCTTCCGGCGCTCGCCGCGGCTGCAGCGCGGCGTGAGCATCGCCGTGCTCGCCGCCGTCGTGGCCGTCGCGGGGGTGCTCGTGTGGCAGACCGATGTCGGCGGCCCGCAGGTGCTGTGGCTGGGCGCGTGGCAGGAGCCGCTCGGCATCTCGCTCGTCGCCGACCGCCTCAGCGCCCTCATGCTGCTCGTGTCGAGCATCGTCACCCTGCTCGTGCTCGTCTTCGCCATCGGGCAGGGCCGGGCCGAGAGCGAGGAGGAGGGCGAGAGTGAGACCCCGCTCACGATCTTCCACCCGACCTACCTCGTGCTCGCCGCCGGCGTGTCCAACGCCTTCCTCGCGGGCGACCTGTTCAACCTCTTCGTCGGCTTCGAGATCCTGCTGTTCAGCTCCTACGTCCTGCTCACCGTCGGCGGCGCGGCCGCCCGCATCCACGCGGGCACCACCTACGTCGTCGTCAGCCTCCTCAGCTCCGCGCTCTTCCTGGTCGGCATCGCCGCCGTGTATGCCGCCACGGGCACCGTCAACCTCGCCCAGCTCTCGGTCCGCATCGGTCACCTCTCCCCCGCCGTCGCGCTCGTGCTGCAGCTCTGCCTGCTCACGGCCTTCGCCATCAAGGCGGCGATCTTCCCGATGTCGGCGTGGCTGCCGGACAGCTACCCGACCGCGCCGGCACCGGTGACGGCGGTCTTCGCCGGGCTGCTGACGAAGGTCGGGGTCTACGCGATCATCCGGGTGCAGACGCTGCTCTTCCCCGACTCGCCGTTGCAGGGCCTGCTGATGTGGGCAGCGCTGCTGACGATGGTGGTCGGCATCCTCGGCGCCGTGTCGCAGTCCGGACTGAAGAGGATCCTGTCCTTCACCTTGGTGAGCCACATCGGCTACATGGTCTTCGGCATCGCCCTGGCAACCCCGGCCGGCACGGCGGGCGCCATCTTCTACGTCGCCCACCACATCACGATCCAGACGGCGCTCTTCCTCATCACCGGCCTGGTCGAGCGACTCGCCGGCACCACCTCGCTCGACCGTCTCGGCGGGCTGGCCGTCGCCTCCCCCGTGCTCGCGACGCTCTTCTTCGTCTCCGCGATGAACCTCTCGGGCATCCCGCCGCTGTCCGGCTTCCTCGCCAAGGTCGGCCTCCTCGACGCCGGCATCGCGGTCGGCACACCGCTCGCGTGGCTGCTCGTGGTGGGCGGCATCGTGACGAGCCTGCTCACGCTCTACGCCCTCGCCAAGGTGTGGAGCCAGGCCTTCTGGCGCACCCTCGCCGACGCGCCCCGGTCGCCCACGCCCGCCGCCGGTGGCGGTGGCGGTGGCGGTGGTGACGGCGGCGTCGCCGTCCTCGTCGAGGCGCCCGCCCGCACCCTGCCACGGACCATGCTCGCCGCCACGGCCGCCATGACGGCCGTGGGACTGCTCATCACCGTCGTCGCCGGTCCCCTCTACGCCTTCACCCAGCGGGCGGCGGCGGACCTCACGAGCCGCGCGCCCTACGTCACCAGCGTCCTGCCCGAGGAGGTTCGCCGATGACGGACTCACCCAGCACTCAGACCGCGTCCCCGGTGCCCGCGCGGCCGCGCCGGCGGCGGGTCCTCCAGCCGCGGGCCGTCGCCACCATCGCCCTCGCCTGGGTGCTGCTGTGGGACCGCGTCAGCTGGGGCAACGTCGTCAACGGCGTCCTCGTCGGCCTGCTGGTCACGTACGCGTTCCCGCTTCCGTCCATCGAGTTCCACGGGCGGCTGCGGCCGCACCGGGTGGCGCTGCTCATCGGGCGGTTCCTCCTCGACCTCGTCGAGTCCTCGTGGCAGGTGATGCGCCTCGCCTTCGGTGGGCGTCGCCCGCGCAACGCCGTCATCGAGGTGCAGCTGCGCTCGCGGTCGGACCTCTACCTGACGCTCACGGCCGAGCTCGTCGCCCTCGTGCCGGGCTCGGTCGTGGTCGAGGCGCGGCGGTCCACCTCGGTGCTCTACCTGCACCTGCTCGACGTCGAGCGCGAGGGCCGCATCGAGGGCCAGCGTGCCAACGCCCTCGCCGTCGAGCGACGCGTCGTGCGGGCCATCGGCTCCCGTGAGGAGATCGCCGCCCTCGAGACCGGCTCGCCGTGGCCGGGGACACCCCCAGCCCCCGCCACCGGCCGCACCGACCCCGCCCACCCCGCCGACCCAGCCGAACCCTTGGACGAGGAGGAGACGCCATGACCGTCGTCATCGCGGCCGCCCTCGCGATGCTCGGTGCAGCAGCGGCCCTCGTCGTCGTCCGGCTGTTCAAGGGTCCGGGCAACCTCGACCGCATCATCGCCGCCGAGATCCTGCTCGTCATCGTCATCGCGGGCGTCGCGCTCGAGTCGGCGCGCCAGCGGACGACGACCTACCTGCCGCTGCTGATGATCCTCGGCCTCGTCGGCTTCGTCGGCGGGGTGGCCGTGACCCGGTTCCTCTCCCGAGACTCCGACGACCCGGCAGCCGTCCTCCGTGAGCGCACCGAGCAGCGCACCGACAAGGGCACCGACAAGGGCACCGACAAGGGCACCGACAAGGGCACTGACAAGGGCACCGGCCGGCGCACCGACCAGGGCACCGGGGAAGGTGAGCGGCCATGAGCTGGTGGTCCCTGCTCGACGGCGCGGGAGCGGTCTGCCTCCTCCTCGGCGCGTTCCTCTGCCTCGCCGGAGCCGTCGGCCTGGCTCGGTTCCCCGACACGCTCTCGCGGCTGCACGCCGCCACCAAGCCGCAGACCCTCGGCCTGATCCTCATCCTCTCCGGCCTGGCCCTGACCCTGCGCACCTGGGCCGCCGTCACGACGCTCGTGCTGCTCGCCGCCACCCAGTTCTTCACCTCACCCGTGTCAGCTCACCTCGTCGGCCGCGCGGCCTACCGCAACCGGAGCGTCGACGCCGACACCCTCGAGGTGGACGAGCTGTCGGAGGCCCTGGAGCGCTCGCGTCCCGGCCCGGCGCCGTGAGCGGACACCACGGCAGAAAATGACGTGAGGCGCCCACGCCTCCGAACCTAAACTGCAGCAAGTGATCTCGCTGCCCCATGCCGACCCAGGCACGCCCGACCTGACCAGCCCGACGGCATACCTGACGTGGGTCGGCAAGGGCCAGTGGCGCACCCTCGTGGTGGCGATCGCCTTCGGCATCGTGTGGCTCGTGAGCCAGGCGCTCTTCCCCGCCGCGATGGGCAAGGCGATCGACGAGGGCATCATCGGCGGCGACCCCGGCGCTCTGCTGCGGTGGTGCCTCATCCTCGTCGGTCTCGTCGTGCTGAGCGCCGCCTCGGGCGCGATGCGCCACAAGTACGCCGTGATGAACTGGATGCAGGGCGCGTTCCGCTCCGCGCAGCTGATCGGCCACAAGGCGGCCGACACCGGCGAGGCCCTGACCCGCACCGTCCCGACCGGCGACGTCGTCGCCACGGTCAGCTCGGACGCGATGCGCATCGGCGGGCTCTACGACGTCTCGGCCCGGTTCGCCGGAGCCGTCGTCTCCTACGTCGTCGTGGCGCTGATCCTGCTGGGCGCCTCCACCCCGCTCGGGCTCGTGGTCCTCATCGGCGTCCCCGTCCTCGTCGCCTGCCTGACCTTCATCGTCCGCCCGCTCCAGTCGCGCCAGCTCGCCCAGCGCGAGGAGTCCGGAACGCTCATCGGCCTCGGCGCCGACACCGTCGCGGGCCTGCGCGTGCTGCGCGGGATCGGGGGCGAGCACAGCTTCCTGACGAGGTATGCCGTCCAGTCGCAGTCCGTGCGACAGGTCGGCAACCGGGTGGCGGGCTACCAGGCCGCGCTCGACGCCGCCCAGGTGCTGCTGCCGGGGATCTTCGTGCTCGTCGTCGTCTGGCTGGGCGCCCGCTTCGCGATCGAGGGTGAGATCACGGCGGGCCAGCTCGTCGCGTTCTACGGCTACACGGCCTTCCTCGTCATCCCGCTGCGCACCGCCACCGAGATGGTCGACCGGGCCACGCGGGCCCACATCGGCGCCGGCAAGCTGACCCGCGTCCTCCGGGTGCGCCCCGACCAGGACGAGACGGAGCACCCGCAGCCCCTCCCCGCAGAGGCCGCCGCGCTGCACGACCCGGACAGCGGGGTGACCGTCGAGCCGGGCCGCTTCACCGTGGTCGTCTGCGCCCGGCCGGAGGAGTCGGCGGCCCTCGCCGACCGCCTGGGCCGGTTCGGCGCGGGCGAGACCGACGTGCGCCTCGACGGCACCCGCCTGGCCGACGCCTCACTCGCCGAGGTGCGACGGCGCATCGTCGTCTCCGAGAGCGACCCGCGGCTGTTCACCGGGACGCTGCGCGAGGAGCTCGACCCGTGGGGCCAGCACGACGACGCCGCGATCCTGGACGCCCTCGCCGTCGCCAGCGGTGACGACGTGCTCGAAGCGCTGCCCGGCGGCCTGGACAACGAGGTCGAGGAGCGCGGCCGGGCCTTCTCCGGCGGCCAGCGCCAGCGCCTGGCCCTGACCCGCGCGCTGCTCACCGGTGCCGAGACACTCGTGCTCGTCGAGCCCACCAGCGCGGTCGACGCCCACACCGAGTCCCGCATCGCCGGCCGCCTCACCGCAGCCCGCGCCGGGCGCACGACGGTCGTGATGTCGGCCAGCCCGCTGCTGCTCGACCGGGCCGACTCCGTCGTGTTCCTCCGGGACGGCCGCGTCGCGGCGACCGGCACCCACGCCGAGCTGATGGCCGGCACACCCGACTACCGACGCACCGTCGTCCGAGGAGAGGAGGACTGATGTCGCAGGCACCGGCCCCGTCCCCGGCGTCCGCACGTTCGCTGCCCGTGGCCGACATGGCCTCGGTCAAAGCACACACCCGGGGGCTCGCCCGCCGGCACCGCCGCAGCATCCTCGTGGTCATCGGCCTGCACGCCGTCGCAGCCGTCGCCGCGCTCGTCGCTCCTCGTGTCATCGGCCTGCTCGTCGACGAGATCAGCCACGGCCGGTCGCTCGCGGTCGTCAACCGGCTCGCGCTGTGGATCGCCGCCGCCGTGGTCGTGCAGACGGTGACCACGTGGTTCGCCCGGCGCGCCTCGTTCGTCCTCGGCGAGACGATCTTCGCCGAGCTGCGCGAGCAGTTCATGGAGCGCGTCGTCGAGCTGCCGCTCTCGACCGTCGAGCGGGCCGGCACGGGCGACCTCGTCTCACGCACGACCAACGACGTGGAGGCGCTCTCGAGAGTCATCCGCTTCGGCATCCCCGCGATCTTCGTCGGCTCCGTGACCACCGTCATCACGGTCGTGGCCGCGTTCGTCACGGGATGGCAGGTCGCACTCGGCGTCCTCGTCGGGGTGCCGATCCTCGTGCTGTCGACCCGGCGCTACCTGCGGCACGCGCCAAACGGATACCTCCGCGAGCGGGCCACGTACGCCGTCCTCAACGGGGTCGTCACCGAGTCCGCCGACGGCGGGCGCACCATCGAGGCCCTCGGCCTGCGCAGCCGGCGCCGCCGGCGCATGGACGACGCCCTGCGCGACTGCTACGACGCCGAGCTCTACACCCTGGGGCTGCGCCTGCGGTGGTTCCCCTCGGTCGAGTTCGCCTTCTTCGCGCCGGTCGCGGTCACCCTCCTGTGGGGCGGCTTCCTCATCTCGCAGGACCTCGCCACGGCGGGCACGGTCACCGCGGTGGCGCTCTACGTCCAGCAGATGGCCGGTCCGCTCGACGAGCTGATCTCCTGGCTCGACGAGATCCAGATCGGCGCGACGTCACTCGCCCGCGTCATCGGCATCGCCGACGTGCCGCCCGACCGTGCCGCGACGGGCGAGGAGCCCGCCGACGACCGCCTGAAGGCGGCCGACGTCCACTACTCCTACCGCGCGGGCCGCGAC
This sequence comes from Terrabacter terrae, assembly GCF_039529575.1. NCBI lineage: Bacteria > Bacillati > Actinomycetota > Actinomycetes > Micrococcales > Intrasporangiaceae > Terrabacter > Terrabacter terrae. Next base: position 845,746 of record NZ_BAAANB010000001.1, on the reverse strand, counting down.
GTGCTCCGCGGGGTGAGCCTCGACCTGCGCCCCGGCGAGCGCCTCGCGATCGTCGGGCCCTCCGGTGCCGGCAAGTCGACCCTCGGGCGGCTCATGGCCGGAATCGACGGTCCTCGCGAGGGCCGCGTCGAGGTCGGCGGGGTGCGCCTGGTGGACCTCGAGCTGGCCCGGCTGCGCGGGCAGGTGGCGCTCGTGACCCAGGAGCACCACGTCTTCGTCGGGTCGCTCGAGGACAACCTGCGTCTCGCACGCCCGGACGCCTCGCGCGAGCAGCTGCTCGAGGCGCTCGAGGCGGTCGACGCACGGGACTGGGCGGAGCGGCTGCCCGAGGGCCTCGCGACCCTCGTGGGCTCCGGCGGCCACCGGTTGAGCGAGCCCCAGGCCCAGCAGCTCGCCCTGGCCCGGCTCGTCCTCGCGGACCCGCACACGCTGGTGCTCGACGAGGCCACCTCGCTGCTCGACCCCCGCGCGGCGCGGCACCTGGAGCGGTCGCTGGCCGCGGTCGTCGAGGGCCGCACGGTCGTGGCCATCGCCCACCGGCTCATGACAGCGCACGATGCCGACCGCGTCTGCGTCGTCGAGGACGGTCGGATCAGCGAGATCGGCTCGCACGAGGAGCTGCTCGGGGCGGGCGGGGCCTACGCCGCGCTCTGGCGCTCGTGGCGGGACGAGCCGCAGCCTGCCCGCTGACCCGCGCCGGACAGCGTGGTCGCGGTCGCCGCCCAACCCTCGACCGACGGCGGCGTGCACGTTTCTTCTCGCAGAATTCGCACAGGGCGTAACCCTGCCCGTCCTGCCTCGTTTCCAGCGCGGTGCCGGGTCGTTTCTCGACCGGTTAGGACCCGCACCGTTGGGTGGGGCCGTCTCTGAGGGGTGACGGCCTCACCCGCTTTCGTCGTCAGGCGTCGACGAGCCGGTACGCCTCTCCCTGGGCCGGGCGTCGGTCCGGCTCACCTGGAATCGGCCACAGCGACACGGCACGCTCGGCCTGGGCGGTGATCGTCAGGCTCGGGTTGACGCCGAGGTTGGCCGACACCGCCGCCCCGTCGAGGACGTGCAGCCCCGGGTAGCCCCACACCCGGTGGTACGGGTCGATGACGCCGTGCTCGGGCGAGTCGGAGATGACCGCGCCGCCGAGGAAGTGCGCCGTCATCGGGATGTCGAAGATCTCCCCGACCGACGACCCCGGCCACGCGCGCTCCCCCGTCGTGCGTTCGAGCTGCGTCGCCATGGCGCGGACGGCGGTGTTGCCCTCGGGGATGTAGGTCGGGTTGGGCGCGCCGTGGCCCTGCCTCGAGGTCAGCCGCCAGCCGAGGAGGCCCCGCTTGCGCCCGACGGTGATCGAGTTGTCGCTCGTCTGCATGACGAGGGCGATGACGGTGCGCTCGCTCCAGCGCCGGGTCGAGAGCGACCGCGCGAAGACCCACGGGTGCCGCGCCGCCTCCCCCGCGAAGCGCACCCACCGGGGTATGCGTCCGCCGCCGTCGACCTGCATCACCGCGAGCGCTCCCATGAGGTTCGAGCCCTTGCCGTAGCGGCAGTTCTCGACGTGCGTGGTGTCCGAGACGTGGAAGCTGGAGGTGATCGCCACCCCCTTGGTGAGGTCCACGCCGTCGGGGACCCGCGCGGTCATGGCGCCACCGAGCGCCTCGGAGTTGGTGCGCGTCAGCTCGCCGAGCCGGTCGGAGATGTGCGGCAGCCCGCGCCCCTGAGGCTCGGCCTTCATCGCCTGCAGCAGCTGCGCGGTGCCCCACGCGCCGGCCGCGACGACCACCTGGCCCGCGGTGACGGTGCGCTCCCCAGCCCACCGGCGACCCCACGCCCCGCTGCGGACGGTCGTGACGGCATACCCCTGCTCCGGCGCAGCGGGGTCGAGCGGCCGGACTCGGGTGACGGTGCGCAACGGCTCGACGACGACGCCGCGCCGCTCCGCGAGGGCGAGGTAGTTCTTGACCAGCGTGTTCTTGGCGCCGACCCGACAGCCGACCATGCAGTTGCCGCACTCGGTGCAGCCGGTGCGGGCCGGACCCTCCCCGCCGAAGTAGGGGTCGGGCACGCGCTTGCCCGGCTCGCCGAAGAAGACGCCGACGGGGGTCTTCCTGAAGGTGGCGGCGACCCCAAGATCGGTGGCCGTGTCACGCATCAGCTGCTCGACCGGGCCCTCGCACGGGTTGACGCCCACGCCGAGCATGCGCTGGGCGGTGGCGTAGTGCGGGGCGAGCTCGGCCTCCCAGTCGGTGATGTGGCTCCACTGCCGGTCGCGGAAGAACGGCGTCGGCGGCACGTAGAGCGTGTTGGCGTAGTTCAGCGACCCGCCGCCCACGCCGGCGCCGCCGAGGACGAGGCAGTCCGGGAGGCGGTGGATGCGCTGGACGCCGAAGAGGCCGAGCTTCGGCGCCCACAGGTAGCGCCGCACGTCCCAGCTGGTGCGGGCGAAGTCCTCGTCCGCGAAGCGGCGCCCCGCCTCGTAGACGTGGACGCGGTAGCCCTTCTCGGCGAGGCGCAGGGCAGCCACGGACCCGCCGAAGCCGGACCCGATGACGACGACGTCGTGGTCGAACTCCATGGCCTCACCCTAGGGAGCGGCGGCGGCGCAGGCTACCGGGAGTAACCCACGCCACAGCGCAGCCCTCCCGGGGGCCGTCTCTCAGTCTCCGAGGTAGGGCGAGACCACGACCTCGACCCGCTGGAACTCCTTGACGTCGGAGTAGCCGGTGGTGGCCATCGCCCGTCGCAGGGCACCGATGACGTTGGTCGTGCCGTCGGCCTGACGCCCGGGCCCGAACAGGATCTCCTCGATGGAGGCCTGGGCGCCGATGGCGATGCGCTCGCCGCGCGGGAGCTGCTGGTGGTGGGCCTCGGGACCCCAGTGGTAGCCGCCACCGGGTGCGTCGGCGGCCCGGGCCAGGGCCGCGCCGAGCATGACGGCGTCGGCGCCGCAGGCCACGGCCTTGACGATGTCGCCAGAGGTGCCGACACCGCCGTCGGCGATGACGTGCACGTAGCGGCCTCCCGACTCGTCGAGGTAGTCACGACGGGCCGCGGCGACGTCGGCGACGGCCGAGGCCATCGGGGCGTGGATGCCGAGGGCCGTCCGCGTCGTGTGCGCGGCGCCGCCGCCGAAGCCGACGAGCACGCCTGCCGCGCCGGTGCGCATGAGGTGCAGGGCAGCGGTGTACGTCGCCGCGCCGCCGACGATGACCGGGACGTCGAGCTCGTAGATGAAGCGCTTGAGGTTGAGCGGCTCGGCCCGGCCGGAGACGTGCTCGGCCGAGACGGTCGTGCCGCGGATGACGAAGAGGTCGACGCCCGCCTCGACCACGGTCTTCCAGTGCTGCTGGGTGCGCTGCGGCGACAGCGCGCCCGCCACCGTGACGCCGGCCTCGCGCAGCTGGCGCAGCCGCTCGGTGATGAGCTCGGGCTTGATCGGCTCGGCGTAGATCTGCTGCATCCGGGCCGTCGCGGCCTCCGGCTCGATCTCGGCGATCTCACGCAGCTGGGCGGTCGGGTCCTCGTAGCGGGTCCACAGGCCCTCGAGGTCGAGCACCGGCAGCGCACCGAGCTTGCCCAGCGTGATGGCGCTCTCGGGCGAGACGACCGAGTCCATCGGGGCAGCCATGACCGGGATGTCGAAGTGGTACGCGTCGATCTGCCACGAGACCGAGACCTCCTCGGGGTCGCGCGTGCGCCGCGAGGGCACGACGGCGATGTCGTCGAAGGAGTAGGCGCGCCGTCCGCGCTTGCCTCGGCCAATCTCGATCTCGGTCACCGGGTCAGCCTATCGACCCCGCCCACCGAGCACGTATGCCGTCCCGCGGGCCTCGCGGGACGGCATACGTGCTCGGGTGGTGTCGTGCCGAAGGGGCGGGCCGGGTCAGCCGACCGTGTAGTTGGGGGCCTCGACGATGCCCTGGACGTCGTGCGGGTGGCTCTCCTTGAGCGAGGCGGAGGTGATGCGCACGAACTGGCCCTTGTCCTGCAGCTCGGGGATCGAGCGGGCGCCGACGTAGAACATCGACTGCCGCAGGCCGCCGAGCATCTGGTGGGCGACGGCCGACAGCGGACCGCGGTAGGCCACGCGGCCCTCGATGCCCTCGGGCACGATCATGTCGTCCGACTCGACCTCGGCCTGGAAGTAGCGGTCCTTGGAGTAGGACTTCTTGCCGCGGCTGCTCATCGCGCCGAGCGAGCCCATGCCGCGGTAGGTCTTGAACTGCTTGCCCGCGACGAAGATGAGGTCGCCCGGGCTCTCCTCGCAGCCGGCGAGGAGCGAGCCGACCATGACGGAGTCGGCGCCGGCGACGATGGCCTTGGCGATGTCGCCGGAGTACTGCAGGCCGCCGTCGGCGATGACGGGAACCCCGGCCGGCTTGCAGGCCTCGGCTGCGGCGTGGACGGCCGTGATCTGGGGCGCGCCGACACCGGTGACGATGCGGGTCGTGCAGATCGAGCCGGGACCCACGCCGACCTTGACCGCGTCGGCGCCGGCATCGACGAACGCCTGCGCGCCCTCGCGCGTCGCGACGTTGCCGCCGATGACCTGCACGTGTCGCGTGGCGGGGTCGTTCTTGAGGCGCTGGACCATCTCGATGAGCAGGCGCACGTGGCCGTGGGCGGTGTCGGCGACGAGGACGTCGACGCCGGCCTCGATCAGGGTGGTCGCGCGCTCCCACGAGTCGCCGAAGTAGCCGATCGCGGCGCCGACCATGAGGCGGCCGTCGGCGTCGTTGCTCGCGTCGGGGAACTGCTCGCCCTTGACGAAGTCCTTGACCGTGATGAGGCCGGCCAGGTGACCCTCGGCGTCGACGATCGGCAGGCGCTCGCGCTTGTGCTGGCGCAGCAGTGCGGTGGCCTCCTCGCGGCTGATGCCGACCGGGCCGGTGATGAGCGGCATCGGCGTCATGACGTCGCGCACGAGCGTCGTGGCCCACTCGGCCACGGGGGTGAACCGAAGGTCGCGGTTGGTCACCATGCCGATGAGCTTCTTGTCCTCGCCGATGACGGGCAGGCCGGAGACGCGGTACTCGCCGCAGATGGCGTCGAGCTCCTCGAGGGTGCGGTCGGGACCGATGGTGATCGGGTTGGAGATCATTCCGGTCTGGGTGCGCTTGACGAGGTCGACCTGGTAGGCCTGGTCCTGGATGGAGAGATTGCGGTGGAGCACGCCGAGGCCGCCCTGGCGCGCCATCGCGATGGCCATCCGCGCCTCGGTGACGGTGTCCATGGCCGCGGAGATGAGCGGGGAGCGGATCGACAGCTCGCGCGTCAGGCGCGTCGTGGTGTCGATGTCGCTCGGGGCGAGGTCGCTGTAGCCGGGCAGGAGCAGGACGTCGTCGTACGTCAGGCCCATCGGGGCGAAAGCAGCGGGCACGTCAGACGATCCGAGGCTCATTGCGCGATTCTACGGGCTGGCGCGAGCGGGCCCGAACCGACCGTCGTCCGGGACGGGCGCCCGGGGACGCCGGCGCTCCCCCGGGGAGCCGGGCCGCTCAGGGCGCAGTGGCGCCCGTGATGATGTCCGCGGGGCTGGTCGTGTCCGCGGGGTTCGTGGTGTACGCCGAGCTGGTCGTGTCGGCCGGGACCGTGGGGTTCGCGAGGCCCGTCCTGGTCGGCGTGGCGGGCGGCTTGCCCCCGGTGACCGAGGGCTTGGCCGGGCTGGTGGACGGCTTGCCCGCGTCGGTGGACGGCTTGCCGGCCGTGGGCGCGCTGGTCGCGATCGGCTGGGGCACGGTCGGCGTCTGCGCGAGCGCCGACGTCTTGGGCGCAGCCACCGACGGGGCGGGGGCAGCCGTGGGGGTCGGGGCAGGCGCTGAGGGCCCGGTCAGGGTGGCCGTCGTGTTGGTGCGGCCCTTGCCACCGGTGGTGCCGGTGTTCTTGCCCCTGCTGCTCGGGTCGCCCTGCTCGCCCGTGGTCGGCTTCTTCGCGGTGCTGCCTGCGGACGGCGTGGCGGGTCGGCCGGCGCCCGCCGCGGCAGAGCCCTCGTCGTCGTGCTCGGTGCCCGGAGTGCCAGGAGTGCTGGGAGTGACCGGAGTGACGGTGCCGGACTCCAGATCCGCTCTACCCTCGTGGTCGTCAGACTGCTCGAGGTCCGAGCGGCCCTGCTCTCCGTCCACGTGCTCGGTGTCGTCCCCTTGCGCGCCGTCGTCCTGGTCGCCCGCGACCTCCCGGGCCGCGCCGGCCTCGTCGGCACCCGCCGCAGCCTTGACGTCGGCAGCGGGAAGGGTGGCGGCCACGAGGGCGGCCGGCAGCAGCACGATCGCTCCGTCGCTCCGCCGGGTCAGGACGAGGCCCTTGGCGCCGGTGGTGCCGATGGCCCGGGGCAGGCCGAGACGTGAGAGCAGCGCGCTGGGGGCGTCACTGCGTGCCGCGACCTGCATCTGCTGGACGATGCGGGCGCGCTCCTCGCTGCTGGGCCCGTGGTGGGGCAGCGTGACCGCCGCCGCGACACCGGCGCCGGAGGCCGCGATGGCCAGGGCGGCGAAGGCGCCGAGGTAGCGATGCCTGCGCCCCTTCCCGCGACGTGTCGGGCGTGCGGGCAGCGGGCTGTCGGCGTGCGCGGCGAAGGCCGCGAGCAGTCCGGCGACGGGCTCGGGGCCCGCCTCGCCGCGCGCACCCAGCCGGTCGAGCAGCAGGTCGTCGGCGACGAGGTCGCTCATGGGGGTGAGGTCAGTCATGCGACGTCCCCCTTCTCGTTCTCGGCGATCATCGCGCGCAGCTTGGTCAGCCCCCGGTGCTGCGCCACGCGTACGGCCCCGGTGGACATCCCGAGTGCGGCAGCGGTCTCGTCGGTGCTCATCCCCACGGCGACGCGGAGCGTGAGGATCTCGCGCTGCTGGGCCGGCAGCCGCCGCATGAGCGTCATCGCCGTTGCGGCGTCGTCGCGCATCACGGCCACGGACTCCGGGGACGGGGCCTCGTCCGGCCCGTCGGGGAGGTCGGCGACAGGAGCCGGACCACGCATGGCCGCGCGCTGGGCGTCGACGAGCTTGCGGGAGGTGATCGTGTAGACGAACGCCTCGAAGGGCAGGCCGCGCTCCTGGTAGGTCGGCAGTGCGGCCACGACAGCCATGCACACCTCCTGAGCGACGTCCTGGGCAGTGTCCTCGGCCCCGAAGCGGCCGAGCCGGACGCGGCAGTACCTGACCGCCATGTCGCGAATGCGAGCCAGCAGCACGTCACGAGCCTGCGGGTCGGAACCGGCCAGTGCCGCGAGCTCACGCAGCGACGGAGCGTCCACCCGCTCCATCGCACCGACGGCACCGGGCGTTACGCCTGCCCCCGTCGCCCCCCCGAGACCCATCTGGTCCTCGTCCCCCGAACTCGTTGTCAGTGCGGGCGACACTGCTCTCACCGCCCTCGGCGCTCGCTGCGAGCGGGCCCATGCTAGTGCCGAACCCCTCCGACAGGGACCGACCGGATGTGTACAACCGGGCGGAAACCCCCACCGAGAAGAGCATGCCATCGAGATGGCAATTCTTGAACAAGTCCTTAAGATTCCGCTCTTTATCCGTGATCGAGTACGCGGTTAGCGTCGGTTCCGCGACCAGCGAATCCCCTTTTCCACCCAGTTGGCCGCTACGCCGCGCGGGCTTCCCCGCCCCACCGAGAGACGAGTTCATGGCCGAGATCACCCGCCTCCCCGGACCGGTAGCCGACCTGTGGGACTGGCAGCTGGACGGGGCCTGCCGAGGCGTCAGCCCCGAGGTCTTCTTCCACCCCGAGGGCGAGCGGGGCCCCCGCCGCCGCAACCGCGACGCGCAGGCCAAGGCCGTCTGCGCCGCCTGTCCCGTGGTCACCCAGTGCCGCTCGCACGCCCTCGAAGTCCGCGAGCCCTACGGGGTGTGGGGCGGGCTGACCGAGGCCGAGCGCGAGGTGCTCTACGACGTGATCCAGCAGGCCTCCTGACCGAGACCCACGCGTCAGGCCGCCGGCTCTTCTCCACGGGAGGCCGTCGGCGACCACCAGGTCCGGCACGGGTCCTTCTGCACCGCAACACGCCACGGTGGTGCGGGACCGGACGAGCGAGGGCCGCTCCCCGTCGGGGAGCGGCCCTCGTCGTACGTCGGGCGTGTGCCGCCCGATGAGAACTACAGCGTGGCTCAGTGACCGTGGCCGTGGCCGTGGCCGCCGGCCTCGGCCTCCTCCTCGGGCTTGTCCACGACGAGCGTGTCGGTCGTGAGGATCATCGAGGCGATGGACTCGGCGTTGCGCAGCGCCGAGCGCGTCACCTTCACCGGGTCGATGACACCGGCACCGATGAGGTCGCCGTACTCGCCGGTCGCCGCGTTGAGGCCCTGGCCCAGCTCGAGCTCGGCGACCTTCGAGGTCACGACGTAGCCCTGGAGGCCGGCGTTCTCGGCGATCCAGCGCAGCGGCTCGGCGACGGCCTTGCGCACGATGGACGCACCGGTCGCCTCGTCACCCGAGAGCTCGAGCGCGTCGATGGCCGTGGCGGCGTGGATGAGCGCGGTGCCGCCACCGGCGACGATGCCCTCCTCGATCGCGGCGCGCGTCGCGGAGATCGCGTCCTCGATGCGGTGCTTCTTCTCCTTGAGCTCGACCTCGGTGTGGGCACCGACCTTGATGACGCAGACGCCACCGGCGAGCTTGGCGAGGCGCTCCTGAAGCTTCTCGCGGTCCCAGTCGGAGTCGGTGCGCTCGATCTCGGCCTTGATCTGGTGGACGCGGCCTGCGACCTCGCCCTCCTCGCCGGCACCGTCGATGATCGTGGTGTTGTCCTTGGTGAGGACCACGCGGCGGGCCTGGCCGAGGACCGTCAGGTCGGCCTGGTCGAGGCTGAGCCCGACCTCGGGGGCGATGACCTGGCCACCGGTGAGGATGGCGATGTCCTGCAGCATGGCCTTGCGGCGGTCGCCGAAGCCGGGGGCCTTGACGGCGGCCACGTTGAAGGTGCCGCGGATCTTGTTGACGACCAGCGTCGAGAGGGCCTCGCCGTCGACGTCCTCGGCGATGATGAGCAGCGGCTTGCCGGACTGCACGACCTTCTCGAGGACCGGGAGCACCTCGGCGACCGAGGAGATCTTGCCCTGGTTGATGAGCACGTAGGCGTCCTCGAGGACGGTCTCCATGCGCTCGGTGTCGGTGACGAAGTACGCCGAGAGGTAGCCCTTGTCGAACTGCATGCCCTCGGTGAACTCGAGCTCGGTCGCCGTCGTCGAGGACTCCTCGACGGTGATGACGCCGTCCTTGCCGACCTTGTCGAAGGCCTCGCCGATGAGGCCGCCCAGGGTGGCGTCCTGCGCGGAGAGCGTCGCGACGGACGCGATCTCGTCCTTGCCGTCGACCTCGCGGGCGTTGTCGAGCAGGCGGTCGTTGACCGCGGTGACGGCCTTGTCCATGCCGCGCTTCAGGGCGGCGGGGGCGGCCCCGGCGGCGACGTTGCGCAGGCCCTCCTTGACCATGGCCTGGGCGAGCACGGTCGCGGTCGTCGTGCCGTCACCGGCGACGTCGTTGGTCTTGGTGGCGACCTCCTTGGCGAGCTGCGCGCCGAGGTTCTCGTAGGGGTCCTCGAGCTCGATCTCGCGAGCGATGGTGACGCCGTCGTTCGTGATCGTGGGGGCGCCCCACTTCTTGTCGATGACGACGTTGCGGCCCTTCGGGCCGAGCGTCACCTTGACGGCGTTGGCGAGCGCGTCGACGCCGCGCTCGAGCGACTTGCGGGCGGAGTCGTCGAACTCCAGCTGCTTGGCCATGGTGTTCCTTTGGCTCGGGTTGCTTGGGTTGCTGTGCTTGGCGGAAACGAGACGCACCCCGGGGAGACCCCAGCGGGGCTCACCGGGGTGCGGTCACGGCATACGGCTGGGTCAGCCGACGATCGCGAGGACGTCGCGAGCGGAGAGGATCAGGAACTCCTCGCCGCCGTGCTTGACCTCGGTGCCGCCGTACTTGCTGAAGATGACCTTGTCGCCGACCTTGACGTCGAGCGGCACGCGCTCGGTGCCGTTCTCGCTGAAGCGGCCGGGGCCCACGGCGACGACCTCGCCCTCCTGGGGCTTCTCCTTGGCCGTGTCCGGGATGACGAGGCCGGAGGCAGTGGTCTGCTCGGCCTCGAGGGACTTGACGACGATGCGGTCTTCGAGCGGCTTGATGGAAACCGACACGGTGGTGACCTTCCCTTCGGGACAGTCGGAAAACTGACGACGGACTGTGGGCTCTTCGAGGCTGGCCGCCGTCGCGGGGGTCGGCCTCCCTCGAGGAGGGCGTTGGCACTTTCGGGTCGAGAGTGCCAACAAGATGAAATCTAGGTTTGTCGTTAGCACTCGGTCAAGTCGAGTGCCAACACTCGTCACGCCGCTGGCAGGATGGCCCCATGGACGCCGCGATGGTCGACCGCCTCGCCGCGGGTGAGGGGTGGGCACTGCTCCAGTCGCTGCCTCCCTACGACGAGGCCAGCTCGCTGCAGCTGCAGCGCCGGCTGCGCGAGGCAGGCTTCGACGCGGGCCTCGTCGCCGCCGCGATGACGCAGTCGCGGCTGAGGGCGCGCGCGACCGAGAAGTTCGGCGACTTCGCCGCCGGCATGCTCTTCACGCCCGACGGGCTCGAGCAGTCGACGCGCCTCGCGATCGCGGCGCGCCATGCCCACCGGTACGCCGCCGCGGGGGTTCGCGAGGTCCACGACCTCGGGTGCGGGCTGGGCGCCGACGCCATGGCGTTCGCCGGGCTCGACCTCGCCGTCCGCGCCGTCGACGCCGACGACGCGACGGCGCGCATCGCGGCGGTCAACCTGCGCCATTGGCCGACCGCGCACGTGCGCCACGCCCTCGCCGAGGACGTACGCCTCCCCCCAGGCGAGGCGGCACGTCATGTCGGAGTGTGGCTCGACCCGGCCCGGCGGGTCAGCGGCGTCGCCGACGCCCGCGGCCGCACCAAGCGGGTCTTCTCCCTCGACGCGATCTCGCCGCCGTGGTCGCGGGTGCTCGCCTTCGCCGACGAGGTGCCGGCCACCGGCGCGAAGCTCTCCCCCGCGTTCCCGCACGGCTCGGTGCCGCGCGGCGCCGAGGCGCAGTGGACCTCGTGGCACGGTGAGGTGCTCGAGTGCGCGGTCTGGTGGGGACCGCTCGTGGCCACGCCGGGGCGGACAGCGGCTGTCTGCACCGACTCCTCCACGTCGGTGGTCTCCGAGGACGACGCAGCGGAGGGGATGCTCGAGCCGTCCCTCCGCTCGGTCGGCGAGATCGGCGAGTGGCTCTACGAGCCGGACCGGGCCGTGATCCGCGCCGGCCTGACCGGCGCGCTCGTGTCGGCGGTCGACGGCGCCGAGCTCGCCTCCGGCGTGGGCTACGTGTCGAGCAGCCTGGCGCGTGAGCTGCCGTGGGCGCGGCGCTTCCGCGTCCTCGAGGCGATGCCGCTGTCGACGAAGCGCCTCGCCCGCTGGCTGCGCGACCAGGGACACGACCGGGTCACCATCAAGAAGCGTGGCGTCACGCTCGACGCCGACGTGCTGCGCCGGCAGCTGAAGATGACCGGTCGCGGCAAGGGCGGCTCCGAGGCGACCCTCGTGCTGAGCCGCGTCGGCGGCAGCCAGGTCGCCCTCGTCGTCAGCCCGGCTTGAATCTCGCCGCGCCGCCGAACCGCCGCTGATCCCGGCGCCGATGCCGCTCCCGGCAGCGGCCCGTCCGCGCTCGCGACGGGCTCCTCGTACGCGTTCTGTCACTGCCGAGGCCACCGAACGCGTACGCGAGTTGTCTTTCGACTCGGTTGCGAACGATGCGCGGAGGCCGGATCCCTACGAGGCGCGCGGGGTCAGGGCGTCATTCTCCGGCGGCGTAGCGGGCGTTCAGGGCGCTCCAGGTGGTGTCCCAGTCCGGCAGGGGGTCGCCTGCGAGGTCGGCCTCGAGGCGGCGGACGTAGGTGTCCCAGCCCGCGGCATACCCGGGAGCCTGGGCGGGGTTGAGGCGTTCGTGGCGCAGGACGAGCCGGGCTCCGTCGCCGTCGGCCGAAACCTCGGCGGTCACGAGGGTGGCGACGCCACCGACCGGCCACTCCCAGGCGAGCCGTCGCGGCGGCTCGCAGGAGAGCACTCGGCACTGCGGGGTGTCGGCGTCGTCGAAGTGGATCGTGAAGGCGCCGCCTTCGCACAGGTCGCCCGAGACGGGGGCGAACCAGCGGGCGAGCCGCTCCTGGTCGGTGCAGGCCTGCCACAGGTCGGCGGGCGTCGTCGCGTAGTGCCGGTCGAAGACCACCGTCACCGTGTCTCCCGCCTGCTCGATGCGGCCCAGCACGTTCGTCAGCTCAGTCATCCCTGCTCCTTCGCCTGACCCGCTGCCCGCGGGCGATCTCGGTGTCGAGGGCATCGAGGCGCTGCCCCCAGAACGTGCGCACGTCGCGGCACCACTGCTCGACGTCGTCGAGGGCGCTGGGCGCCAGCCGGTAGACGCGACGTTGACCCAGGGCCTGCGCCTCGACGACGCCGGCCTCGCGGAGAACCCGCAGGTGCCTCGAGACGCCCGGGCGAGCCGTGTCGAACAGGGCGGCCACCTGGCCTGCCGTCAGCTCCTCGCACGCGAGGTGCTCGACGATGGCACGCCGCGTCGGGTCGGACAGCGCCTCCCAGGTACCGGTCACCATCCCATCGTAACGTCTGGGTTACGTAACGCGCCAGGTACGCGTTCGGTCAGAACCGCGCATCCGGCTGCGCGCCGACCCAGCGCACGGCGTCGGCGCCGGCGGCGTTGGCGGCTGTGAGGGCGGCCCGGGGATCCGCCCCGTCGGCCAGTGCCGCGGCGAGCGCCCCGCAGAACGCGTCGCCGGCACCGACCGTGTCACCGAGGTCGCGCTTCGCGACGGGTATGCCGTCGACACCCTCCACCCCCCACCGCGCGCCGGCCGCCCCGAAGGTCACGAGCAGCGACTGCGGGACGAGCGCCGAGTCGGCGAGGGCCCGCATCTCGGACTCGTTGACCACGACGGGGTCGGCCAGGGCGATCACGTCGGGCGGCAGGGCCGCATACGGCGCGAGGTTGAGCACGACCCGGGCGCCGGCCGCGTGGGCGGCCCGCGCGGCGTCGGCCATGGTGTCCAGGTGCACCTCGAGCGAGCACAGGAGCACGTCGCCGGGCCCGAGACCACGCGCCCGCTGCACGAGGGCAGGGTCGCGGTCCCCGTTGGCCCCGGCCACGACGATGATGGAGTTCTCGCCGTGCTCGTCGACGGTGATGTAGGCGGTGCCCGTCGGCGACCCGCCACTCACCGCCACCCCGCCCGTGTCGACCCCGAGCGCGGCCAGGCGGTCGAGGTAGGCGTGGCCGGGTCCGTCGTCACCCACCCGCGCGAGCATCACCACATCGGCGCCCGCGCGGGCTGCGGCAGCGGCCTGGTTGCCGCCCTTGCCCCCGGCGAACATGCCCCCGGCCTCACCGAGCAGGGTCTCCCCGGGCAGCGGGTGCCGCTCGACCAGGGTGACGACGTCGACGTTGAGCGAGCCGAGCACGACCACGCGGCCCATCAGCGCTCCCCCAGCCGGCCGAGCAGGGTGTCGGCCCACAGCGCGGCATAGCGCGGGCCGTCGACCTCGAGGGCAACCTCGATGCGCACCGGCGCCTCGCCGTGCGGGTCGTGCGCCAGGTCGCCGCTCCAGCCGCGGCGGTCGACGATGGTGCGCCCCCGCGACCACGTGCCCGCGAGCTCGACGCGCAACGGCAGCGTCTCGGTCTTCAGCCCGGCCCGGTCGACGACCGCGCACACGGCACCGGCGTCGCCGATCGTCGAGGCGTCCCGCCCGAAGCGCTTGCTCTGGAACGCAATCAGGCGGCCACCCAGCTCGGCCGGGCCCCGACCACCGACTGCGAGCAGCTCGTCGACGACCTCGGCCGCGACGACCGGTCCGTAGAAGACGTCGAGGCCGTACATCGTCACCGGGATGCCGAGGTCGGCTGCCGCATCCAGGGTGACGGCGGCCGCCTCAGGGTCGTGGAAGACGTTGAACTCGGCCGAGGCGGTGGCGTTGCCGACGTTCGCGGCGCCGCCCATGAACACGATCTCCGAGATGCCCTGTGCGGCGTCGGGATACGTGCGCAGCAACAGCGCGATGTTCGTCAGCGGGGCGAGAGGCACGAGCGTGACGGGGCGCTCGGACTCGGCGGCCTCACGGCACACGTCCCGCAGCAGCTCGACGGCGTGGCGCCGGTCGGCGGTCGTCGCGGCCGGTCCCCAGCCGAGGTCGGCCATGCCGTCGTCGCCGTGGACGTGGCGTGCGTTCACCGGCGCCTCGAGCAGCGGGCGCTCCGCCCCGCGCGCCACCGGCACGTCGGGGCGCCCGGCCGTCTCGAGGACGAGCAGGGTGTTGCGCACCACGTCGTCGACGCAGGCGTTGCCACCGACGCAAGAGACGGCGCGCAGGTCGAGAGCAGGGTGCAGGGCCGCGAGGAGCAGGGCGCACGCGTCGTCGACTCCGGTGTCGACGTCGAGCACGACCGGGGTGGGTTGGGTCGTCACATCCGCAACGTACCGGGTGGGCGGCTGCTTTCTGAGGGGCAGAGTGCTGGTCGACCCCAGCGGGATAGGCTCGAACGATGCCCCAGAGCCCCACCAGACGCGGTCGCCCCTCCACGCTGACGGCTGCGGTCCTGGCTGCCGCCGCCACGTCGCTCGCTGCGGCGTGCACCTCGGCCCCTGCGCCCGGCGCCTCCTCGTCGGGCGCGACAGCCCGACCTTCGACGACGCAGGCGCCCACGACCCCCCGGAGCTCCACGCCCACCGCCACGACGCCCGCCACGACACCCGTCACGGGCCGCACGACGACCAGCACGCCCGCCACCCCGACCTCGTGCGCCCCGGCCATCGTCGCCCGCATGAGCGCCGACGAGCGCGCCGGCCAGCTGCTCATGGTGGGTCTGGGAAGTGGCACGAGCCGCACGAGCCTGGACGCGCTCGTGGCCCGCCGCCACCTCGGCGGCGTGATCCTCCTCGGTGGCTGGACCGCCGGCCTCGACGCGGTGCGCGCGACGACGCGCCACCTCGCCGGTCTCGCTTCGACGGCCGACACGGCAGGCCTCGGGCTGCTCCTCGCTGCCGACCAGGAGGGCGGCGCCGTGCAGCAGCTGCGCGGAGACGGCTTCAGCCGTATGCCGTCCGCCCGCGTCCAGGACCAGGGCTCCCCCGCCGGGCTCACCGCCGACGCGACCCGCTGGGCCGCGCAGCTGCGCGCGGCCGGCATCAACGTCAACCTCGCGCCCGTCGCCGACACGGTGCCCACCTCGATCGGCCGCGCCAACGGACCGATCGGGCAGTACGACCGGCAGTACTCCAGCAATCCGGATCGGGTCTCCCGGATGGTCAGCGCGTTCATCGCCGGCATGCGCGCCGGCGGCGTCGCCGCGACCGTCAAGCACTTCCCCGGGATCGGCCGGATCACCGGCAACACCGACGTCACGGCCCGCGGCATCACCGACGGCACGACCACGGTGAACGACCCCTACCTCGAGCCGTTCCGCACCGGCATCCAGGACGGCGTCGAGCTCGTCATGGTGGGCTCGGCCATCTACAGCCGCATCGACGCCGGCACCAACGCCGTCTTCTCCAAGGCGATCGTCACCGACCTCCTGCGCGACCGGCTCTCCTACGACGGCGTGGCGATCACCGACGACGTCGGAGCCGCCAGGGCCGTGGCGGCCGTGCCGGTCGGTGAGCGCGCCACCCGCTTCATCGAGGCCGGCGGCGACATCACCCTCACGGCCCGTCCCAGCACCGTCCCCGCCATGCACGACGCCATCACCACCAAGGCCAGGACCGACCCCGCGTTCGCCAGACAGGTCGCAGCCGCCACCACCCGAGTCGTCGACCTGAAGCTCAGGATGGGCCTCGCCCACTGCCCCTGACCGACAAAGACGGCACTGAACCCGAAACCGCGCCATGGCGCACTTCGGTGGGTTGCCGGGACAGAGGAGGGCAGCTGTCCGGCTGCGCGGCATCGGCGGCGGCCGGGTGATGCTGGGAGGTGGCGTGCCGGCATACGGCCGCTGACGCTCATGCCGCGCGGGCGGTCGGGTGCCCGACGAACCCACGCCGCGCGGGCGGTCAGGTGCCCGACGAGAACACGCCCAAGGCCCTACGCCTGGACGAGAGTGACCGGCATGGAGGAGTCAGTGGGCAGACCGAGGTCGCTCGGCTCGCGCCCCTTCGCCACCATCTGCGCCCCCAGCGTCGCGACCATGGCCCCGTTGTCGGTGCACAGCCCGGGGCGCGGGACACGCAACGTCACGCCGGCCTTCTCGCACCGCTCCTGGGCGAGGGCGCGCAGCCGGGAGTTGGCGGCAACGCCTCCGCCGATGAGCAGGTGGTCGACGTCGTGCTCCTTGCAGGCGAGCAGCGCCTTGCGGGTGAGCACGTCGACGACGGCCTCCTGGAAGCTCGCGGCGACGTCAGCGACCGGCACGCTCTCACCGGCGCGCTGGCGGGTCTCGACCCACCGTGACACGGCGGTCTTGAGGCCCGAGAAGGAGAAGTCGAAGCGGTGGCGTTCGAGGTCACGTCCCGTGGTGAGGCCGCGGGGGAAGTCGATGGCGACCCGGTTGCCCTCTCGCGCAGCGCGATCCACGTGCGGCCCGCCCGGGAAGGGCAGGCCGAGGACCCGGGCCACCTTGTCGAACGCCTCGCCGGCCGCGTCGTCCATCGTGGAGCCGAGCGAGCGCACGTCGTTGGTGACGTCGGGGACCAGCAGGAGTGAGGAGTGTCCCCCGGAGACGAGCATCGCCATGGTCGGCTCGGGCAGCGGACCATGCTCGACGATGTCCACAGCCACGTGAGAGGCCAGGTGGTTGACCCCGTAGAGCGGCTTGCCGAGGGCCAGGGCCAGCGCCTTGGCGGAGGCGACGCCGACGAGGAGGGCGCCGGCGAGCCCGGGGCCGGAGGTGACGGAGATGGCGTCGAGGTCGCGCAGGGCCACACCCGCATCGCGGCAGGCGCGCTCGATCGTCGGGACCATCGCCTCGAGGTGCGCGCGGCTGGCCACCTCCGGCACGACGCCGCCGAAGCGCGCGTGCTCGTCGACGCTGCTGGCGACCGTGTCGACGAGCAGCGTCTGCCCGCGGACGATGCCGACACCGGTCTCGTCGCAGGAGGTCTCGATGCCGAGGACGAGGGGCTCGTCGCTCATGCGTCTCCCTTCGTGAGGAGCAGGCGCATGACGAGCGCGTCCACGTCCCCGGGTTGGTAGTAGCGGCGGCGCACCGAGATGACCTCGAAGCCCGCCCGGTCGTAGAGGCGGCGGGCGGCGTCGTTGTCGGCGCGCACCTCGAGGAGCACCGCGTCGACCGCCCTCTCGGTCGCCCGGCGGACGAGCTCGGCGAGCAGCAGCCGCCCGAGGCCGCGGCCCTGGTGGGCGGGTGCGACGGCGATGGTCATGACGTCGGCCACGTCGCCCGCGACGTCGAGACCGGCATACCCGGCGATGGTCCCGTCGGGCGCCGTCGCGACGACGTACTCGCGCCGGGGTCGGGCGGCCAGCTCGGCCCACCACGTCCGCTCCGACCAGGCGTCGTCGGCGAAGAGGTGCAGCTCGAGCTCGGCGAGGTGGGCCAGGTCGGTCCACTCGAGCTCGCGCAGCACGACGTGCGCGCCGGGCTGCGCCCGCGTCTCGGAGGCTCTCATCCGAGGGTCGACTTCGCCGACGTCGGCGCGGGCGAGACGTCGGGGCGCCGCAGGTAGAGCGGCTCCAGGCCGTCGAAGCCGTGGCCGGGGTCGACGTGCTGCAGCTCGCCGTCCCCCGCGCACGGGCGCTCGCCCAGCCGGCGCACGGCCAGGTCGGCGAGCGCGCCGCCGCTCACGTCGAGCGGCGGGAGGGCGTGCGGGAGGGCGTCGGCGTAGAGCGCCGGGCCGCGCCCGGCGGTGGGCAGTGCCCGCAGCTCCTCGGGAAGCTCCGCGGCTCGCGAGACCACGGGGTCGCTCGCGCGCTGGGCCCGCTCGTCGCCGAGGACGTACGCGGCCGCATACACCTCCTTGCGGCGGGCGTCGGTCGCGACGAGCAGGTCGCCACGCTGACCGGCCAGCCACGCCTCGTGCGCGATGGCGTCGAGGCTGGTCAGTCCGCGCACCGGCACGCCCGTCGCGAAGGCGAAGGTGCGCGCGGTGACGATGCCGACCCGGAGGCCGGTGAACGGGCCGGGCCCGATGCCCACGACCACGTCGGTGACGTCGCCGGGTGCGGCGCCGACCTCGGCCAGCGCGCGACCGATCCCGGGCGCCAGGTGCTCGGCGTGCGCCCGCGCGTCGAGGGTGGTGGCCTCCGCGACGACCGAGGTGCCGTCGTGCAGGCCGACGGTGATGGCGGTCGTGGAGGTGTCGATCGCGAGCAGGAGCACGACGGTCAGGCTATCCGAGCACGTGCCGGCGCCCGGAACCCGAGGGGTGGGGTCGTATGCCGTCCCGTTTCACCGCGATGGAGTGCGGGCGTGGTCGGTCGGCCGGGTTCCACCCCACGACCGAGCCGGGTGCTGCTCAGTGGACGGGCGCGACGGCCTCGAGGACGGCGTCCCAGCGGGCGCCCACCCCGACGAGGCGTGCCGTGCGCACGTCGTCGCCGACGATCGTCAGCTCGAGGCGCGCGTCGCTGAGCTGCTCGGCGAGCCCGGCTCCCCACTCGACGACCGTGACGCTCTCGTCGAGGTCCGCGTCGAGGCCGAGGTCGTCGAGCTCGAGGGCCGAGCCGAGCCGGTAGGCGTCGACGTGCACCAGCGCCGGGCCACCGACGAGCGACGGGTGCACCCGCGCGATGACGAACGTCGGCGAGGTGATCGGGCCGCGCACCCCGAGGCCCTCGGCGATGCCCTGCGTCAACGTGGTCTTTCCGGCGCCGAGGTCGCCGGTGAGCACGAGGACGTCACCGCCGCGCAGCAGGGCGCCGAGCCGCCGACCGAAGTCCTGGGTGTCGTCGGTGGTGACCCACCGGACCTCACGCTGCACGGGTCACGCCCCCCTGGGACGCGCGGACCTCGAGCGGCCCGACCTGCCGCGGCGCGCGCGTGCCAGCTCGGCTGCCTCCTTCTCCAGGCGCTTGAGGCGGCGGTTCTTCGCGACGTCGGTGACGACGCGGCGTACGTGCGGCTGCCGCGCCACGTCGAGCTGCTCGACCCGGGCGCGGGCCGACTGGTCGACGAGCTGGACGAGATGGGCGTCGAGCAGGTCGGGGTGCTCGAGCATGATCACGTGGCCGGCGTCGTTGACGACGATGTGCTCCGCGCCCGGGATGCCCTCGACGATGAGCTCGCTGTGCGCCGGCGGGGTGAGGATGTCCTCGCGACCGTTGAAGACGAGGACGACGGCGTGCTGGAACTCCAGCAGCGCGGGCCGCTTGTCGAAGCCGTCGAAGGTCTGGAGGTAGTCGTTGACGACGTCGAGCGGGGTGCTGAGGAGCATGTCGGCGGTGTAGCGCACGACCGAGCGCGGTACCGGGGAGGCGAACGAGTTCTGCTCGACGAGGAAGTCCTCGAAGTCGCGGGCCACCCTTCTCACCCGCTTCACCAGCTCCGGCCGCTCGGCCAGCGACGCGAGGAAGCCGGGCCCCAGGCGCTCGAGCATCAGGCGGCCGAACGTCGCGACCCGGCCGCCGTTGGCGAGCATGAGCCCGCCGGCGCTCGTGGCGATGAACCCCGCGCCGACGACCCGCTCGACGACGAACTCGCTTCGCTGCTCGCCCAGCGCGAGCATCGTCATGCCGCCCATCGAGTGGCCGACGAGCACGATGTCACCCTCCGGCACGAGCTGTTGGAGCACCTGGTGCAGGTCCTCGCCGAGCCGCTCGATGGTGTAGCTGTCCTTCTCACCACGGCCGGAACGCCCGTGGCCGCGCTGGTCCCAGCTGACGACGCGGTAGCCGGCGGCCTTGAGCGCGCGCCGCTGGTAGACCCAGCAGCGCAGGCTGAGGCAGTAGCCGTGCGTGAGCACCACGGTGGGCAGCTCCTCCGGGCGCCCGTGGAGGGTGGCGCCCTCGGCTGCCGCGCGCGCCGCCTCGGCAGCCGGCAGGTCGACCTCGGCGTGCAGGGTGACGCCGTCGTCCGTGAGCACGACGTGCTCCTCGTCGGGGGTGATGTCGAGCAGCTCCGGCGTCTCGAGCGCCTCCATCGCGGCTCGGTGCTTGCCGGCCCGGTCAGCGGCGATGCCGGCCGCCACACCGGCGGCCACGCCGAGCGTGGCGGCCGCGATCCCGAGGACGGGGTTGCGGCGCGGGCTCACTCGCCGGCCTCCGCGCCGCCCACGTAGAGCCTCGGGACCCGGGCACCGAGCCGGGTGACGATCTCGTAGCTGATGGTGTCGGTGGCGTCGGCCCAGTCCTGGGCCGTCGGCTCCCCCGGTGCGCCGCCGAACAGGGTCACGACGTCTCCCGCGCGGGCTCGCGAGCCGGGACCGAGGTCGAGGACGAATTGGTCCATGCAGACACGACCGGCAATGGTCGTGCGACGGCCGTCGGCGAGCACGGGGCCGACGTTGCTGGCGTTGCGGGGCACGCCGTCGGCATACCCCGCGGGGACGAGGCCGACCACCGTGTCGACCTCGGGCGCGTAGGCGTGTCCGTAGCTGATGCCCTGGCCGGCCGGCAGGGCCTTGACGAGGGCCAGGCGTGCACGGAGCGTCATCACGGGCCGCAGCCCGAAGTCGTCGTCCACCTGCGGGACGGGAGTCAGGCCGTAGATGGCGATGCCGGGACGCACGAGGTCTGCGTGGGCCGACGGGTGCACGAGGGTGGCCGCGGAGTTGGCGAGGTGTCGCACCTCGAGGCGCAGGCCGGCGCGCTCGGCCTCGGCGACCGCCTCGAAGAAGCGGTCCTGCTGGGCGAGCACGGTGGGGTGCTCGGGGGCGTCGGCGAAGGCGAAGTGGGTCCACGCCCCGACCACGCGGACGGACCCGTCGGCCTCGAGCTCCCCGGCGTGCTGGACGAGGACCGACCAGTCGGCGCCGTAGGCGCCTCCGCGACCGAGCCCGGTGTCGACCTTGAGGTGGACGCGTGCCGTGCGGCCGACGGCCGAGGCTGCCGCGGCGATCTCGTCGAGCACCCACGGCGCGGACGCGGAGAGGTCGATGTCGCGGGAGATGGCGCCGGCGAAGTCGGACCCCGGCACGCTGAGCCAGGTCAGCACGCGAGTCGTGATGCCGGCGTCGCGCAGCGCGAAGGCCTCGGCGAACTGCGCGGTGCCGAGCCACGTCGCCCCGCCGCGCAGGGCTGCGTGGGCGACGGGCAGCAGGCCGTGGCCGTAGGCGTCGGCCTTGACGACCGCCATGAGCTCGGACGAGGGCGCCAGCGCCCGGAGGGTGCGCACGTTGTGCTCGAGGGCGGCGAGGTCGATCTCGGCCCAGACGGTCAGGCCGCGGGTCTGCGGCTCGTCGCGGACCGTGACCCCCTCGCTCGTGGGCACGGTCGTCCGCCCGGCGTCGGGGACGTCGATCTGGCTCATGCGTGCAGTCTCGCAGTTCGTCGGGCTGGTCCGGGAACGGGGCTCGGCGGCCGAGAAGCCGCCGGCCGGCTCAGGCCGGAGCGGACCGTCCACGAGCCAGCAGGTCGCGCACCGTGGGGCGTATGCCGTGGGCGACCGCGAGCGCTCGCAGCGGGCCACCACCGGAGGCGCGGTCGGCCGAGACGCCGTGGACCAGGGCGCCGAGCGATGCGGCGTCGTGCGGCGAGAGGCCTGCGGCGAGCAGGGAGCCGATGACGCCGGAGAGCACGTCGCCGGCGCCCGCCGTCGCGAGCCAGGGCGGCGCATCGGCCTGGGAGCGGACGGGCTCCCCCTCCGTGACGACGAGCGTCGTGGCGCCCTTGAGCAGCACGGTGGCTCCGGTCAGGGCGGCCAGCCGACGGGCGTGGCGCAGCGGGTCGGCCTTCACGTCGGCGGCGGTGACCTCGGTGCCAGCGTCTGCGGGACCACTCAGGGGACCTCCGGCCCCGGGCGTGCCTGCTGCGGCCCCCGAACCGCCCTGAGTCCGGTCATCGGTCCCCGCGGGGGCGCTCTCGAGGCGGGTGAGCAGCCGGGCCAGCTCACCGGCGTGCGGCGTCAGGACCGTGGGAGCGGCGCGCCGGCCCTCGACGAGGGCGAGGCCGCCCGCGTCGACGATCGCCGGCAGGTCGCTCGCGAGCGCCTCGCGCGCCGCGGCGAGCTGGGCCCTCGCCTCGGCGGTGTCGGCCTCGGTGTCGAGCCCGGGGCCGACGACCCACGCCTGCACGCGGCCCTGCCCCACGACGGCCTCGGGCACCGCCTGGTGGACCAGGGCGACGGGCGTCGGTGTGCCGACGTAGCGCAGCATGCCGACGCCGGCCTCGGCAGCCGCGGTCGAGCACAGCACCGCGGCCCCCGGGTAGGCCTCGCTGCCGGCCACCACGCCGAGGACCCCGCGCGAGTACTTGTCGTCGCCCCGGTCGGGGACGGGCCACATCCTCGCGACGTCGTCCCACGTCAACCGCTCGACGGTGGCCGGTACGTCGTCGACCTCGATGCCGATGTCGACCACCGTGAGCCGCCCGGTCGCAGCCTCGCCCGCAGGCAGCAGGTGCACCGGCTTGGGAGTGCCGAAGGTGACGGTCTCGTCGGCCCACACCGCGTCGTCCTCGCCCGCCTCGCCCGCGGGGTCGAGGCCGCTCGCGAGGTCCACGGCGATGACCCACGCGTCGTCGTCGATGGCGTCGACGAGGCGGGCCGCCTCGGGGCGCAGGCCCGGCTGACCACCGATGCCGACGATGCCGTCGAGCACCAGGTCGGCCTCCGCGGTCGCCTCCACCGCGTCCTGCGCGTCGTCCGCGGCGACGTGCACCACGGCGCCCGCGGACTCCGCCGCCTGCAGGCCCGCGGCGTGCACGCCCGAGCGGCCTGCGGACGGGACCAGCACCACCGCGCTGGCGAAGCCCGACTCGGCGAGCTGCGCGATGGCATACAGGGTGTCACCGCCGTTGTTGCCGGCGCCGACGAGGCCGACGACGGTGGTGCCCTCGACGTCGGTGAGGCGTGCGGCCGCCACCTCGGCCAGGCCGTGCGCGGCCCGTGACATCAGCTCGCCCTCCGGCAGCTTCGCCATGGCCGCAGCCTCGGCGGTCCTCACCGACTCGACGGAATGTGCCCGGATCATCAGCCCTCCGCGATGACGATTGCCGACGCGACACCCGCGTCGTGGGACAGGGACAGGTGGAAGGAGTCCACCCCCAGGTCGTCGGCGCGGGCCAGGACCGTGCCGCCGATCTCGAGGAAGGGGCGGCCGTCGTCGTTGGTCACCACGCGGGCGTCTGTCCAGTGCAGGCCGACGGGGGCGCCGAGCGACTTGGCCAGCGCCTCCTTGGCGGCGAAGCGTGCGGCGAGCGAGGCGATGCCGAGGTGGCGCTCCTCGACGGTGAAGAGGCGCTCGCGCAGCGCCGGGGTGCGCTCGAGCGTCGACTCGAAGCGCGCGATGTCGACGACGTCGATCCCGACCCCGACGATCACGTCACTCGACCGTGACCGACTTGGCGAGGTTGCGCGGCTGGTCGACGTCGAGGCCCTTGGCCGTGGACAGCCACAGCGCGAAGACCTGGAGCGGCACGACCGTGAGGAGCGGCGCGAGCAGCGGGGAGGTCGCGGGCACCCGGATCACCTCGTCGGCGAACGGCTCGACCGCCTCGTCGCCCTCCTCGGCGATGACGAGGGTGCGGGCGCCGCGGGCGCGGATCTCCTGGATGTTGCTGACGACCTTGCCGTGCAGCCCGTGCTCGCTCGTCGGCGACGGCACGACGACGAAGACCGGCTGGCCGGGCTCGATGAGCGCGATGGGCCCGTGCTTGAGCTCACCCGCGGCAAAGCCCTCGGCGTGGATGTAGGCGAGCTCCTTGAGCTTGAGCGCGCCCTCCATCGCGACCGGGTAGCCGACGTGCCGGCCGAGGAAGAGCACCGAGCGGGTGTCGGCCATGAAGCCGGCGATCTCCTTGACGCGGTCCATCCGTCCGAGCAGCGTCTCGATCTTGCCCGGCACCTGGGCGAGCTCCTTCATGACCGACTGCGCGTCGTCGGCGAAGGAGCCGCCCCGTAGCTGCGCGAGGTAGAGGCCGAGGACGTAGCAGGCGGTGATCTGGGCGAGGAACGCCTTCGTCGAGGCGACAGCGATCTCGGGGCCCGCGTGCGTGTAGAGCACGGCGTCGGACTCGCGCGGGATCGTCGAGCCGTGGGTGTTGCACACCGACACCGTGATGGCGCCCAGCTCGCGGGCGTGCTTGACGGCCATGAGGGTGTCCATGGTCTCGCCGGACTGGCTGATCGAGACGACGAGCGTGCGCTCGTTCACGATGGGGTCGCAGTAGCGGAACTCGTGCGCGAGGGCCACCTCGACGGGGATGCGCGTCCAGTGCTCGATGGCGTACTTGGCGACCATGCCGGCATAGGCGGCGGTGCCGCACGCGACGATGGTGATGCGGTCGACGGCCTTGAGCTGCTCCTCGGAGATGCTCATCTCGTCGAGCACCAGACGACCGTCGGCGTCGGTGCGGCCGAGCAGCGTGTCGGCCACGGCGTGCGGCTGGTCGTGGATCTCCTTCTCCATGAAGGTCGCGTAGCCGCCCTTCTCGGCGGCGGCGGCGTCCCACGTGACCTCGTACGCCTTGCCCTCCGCGGGCGTGCCGTCGAAGTTGATGACGGAGGCCCCGTCGGGCGTGATGGTGACGATCTGGTCCTGGGCGAGCTCGAGCGCGTGGCGCGTGTGCCCGATGAAGGCGGCGACGTCGGATCCGAGGTAGTTGGCGTCGTCACCGAGGCCGACGACGAGCGGGCTGTTGCGACGCGCCCCGACGACGACGCCCGGCTGGTCGGCGTGGATCGCGAGGAGCGTGAAGGCGCCCTCGAGGTGGGCGACGACGGCCCGCATGGCCGCGGTCAGGTCGTGCTCGCGCTCGTAGGCGGCGGCGACCAGGTGGGCGACGACCTCGGTGTCGGTCTCGCTCGTGAAGACGACACCGTCGGCCAGCAGGCCCTGCTTAAGGGCGTGGAAGTTCTCGATGATGCCGTTGTGGATCAGGGCCAGCTTGCCGTCGCGACCACCGCGGTGCGGGTGCGCGTTCTGGTCGGTGGGGCCGCCGTGGGTGGCCCAGCGGGTGTGGCCGATGCCGGTCGTCGACGCGGGCAGCGGGTCGGCCTCGAGCTCGGCGACGAGGTTGGCGAGCTTGCCGGACTTCTTGCGGGTCTCGACGTGGTCGCCGTCGACCAGCGCCACCCCGGCCGAGTCGTAGCCGCGGTACTCGAGACGGGCCAGACCCTCCATGACGACGTCGAGCGCCGTCGCGTCGCTCGAGCGGCCGACGTATCCCACGATTCCACACATGGAGAGCAGCCTAAGGGAACGCGCGCGGGGGCAACGCCACGCACGGGGGCCGCGTCCGCAACAATGGCGCACGTGTCGGAGCCATCCACCGGAACCGGCGGGAGCGGCGTCGAAGTCACCATCGGCAGCAACGGCGCCGCCATCCCGTCCCCCTACATCGAGCTGGACCGGGCAGCCTGGTCCCGGTTGCGCGAGAACCATCCGCTGAACCTCGACGACGCCGACCTCGCGCGGCTGCGCGGTCTCGGCGACCCCGTCGACCTCCAGGAGGTCGAGGAGGTCTACCTCCCGCTCTCGCGCCTGCTCAACTTCTACGTCGGCGCGACGCGCCAGCTGCACCAGGTGACCAGCGGGTTCCTCGGCGAGCGCCCGGCACGGACCCCCTTCGTCATCGGCGTGGCCGGCTCGGTGGCGGTGGGCAAGTCCACGACGGCCCGCGTCCTGCGCGAGATGCTGGCCCGCTGGCCCGACACGCCGCGCGTCGCCCTGGTGACGACCGACGGCTTCCTCTTCCCTAACGCCGAGCTCGAGCGTCGCGGCATCCTGCACCGCAAGGGCTTCCCGGAGTCGTACGACCGGCGGGCCCTGCTGCGCTTCGTGGCCGAGATCAAGTCGGGCCGGGCCGAGGTGACGGCGCCGGTCTACTCGCACCTGTCCTACGACATCGTCCCCGGTGAGCGCATCGCCGTGCGCCAGCCCGACGTGCTCATCGTCGAGGGCCTCAACGTGCTGCAGGCGCCCGAGAACCACCCGGTCCGCGGCACCGGCCTGGCCGTCAGCGACTTCTTCGACTTCTCCGTCTACGTCGACGCCTGGGTCGACGACGTGCGCAAGTGGTACGTCGAGCGCTTCCTGCGGCTGCGGGAGACGGCCTTCTCCGACCCCGACTCCTACTTCCACCGTTACGCGGTGCTCTCCGACGCCGAGGCCGAGGCGACCGCCAACCGCATCTGGCGCGAGATCAACGGCCCCAACCTCGTCGAGAACATCCTGCCGACGCGCTCACGCGCGACGCTCGTGCTGTCCAAGGGCGAGAACCACGCGGTCCGCCGCGTCCGCCTGCGCAAGATCTGAACGCACGTATGCCGTGGGGCGGGCTCCGGTCGGAGCCCGCCCCACGGCATACGTCGTCTTCGGGTGTGGTCAGTACCAGTGCGGCGAGCGCGCCTGCCACGTGGACCAGGCGTTGCACGGGTTGCCGTAGGACATCTCGATGTACCAGAGACCCCACTTGATCTGGGTCAGCGGGTTGGTGCGGTAGTCCGCGCCGAACTGGGACATCTTGCTCGCCGGGAGCGACTGCGGGATGCCGTAGGCGCCGGAGCTCGCGTTCTCGGCGGACCAGCGCCAGTCGCTCTCGCCGTTCCAGAGGTTGACCAGGCAGTTGTACTGGGCGTCGCTCGACCACCCGTGGTCGACCATCAGGATGCGGGCCGCGGACTGCGGGTCCTTCAGGGCGTTGTCGATGACGCGCTGGCGCTCCTTGTCGCGGGCCGCCTTGGCCGCGGCCGCGCGGGCCTGCTCGGCCTGCTTGGCGGCCGCGAGCTTCTGCTTGGCCTCGAGCTCCTTCGCGGTGCGCGCCCCGGTCGCGGCGAGGGCGGTGCGGCGCTCGTTGCGGGACACGGACGCGGCCGCCCGATAGGTCGTGTCGACGGTGGAGGCTCGGGCGAGCTCGTCGGTCTGCGCCACGACGCCGTTGCCGACGACGAAGGCTGCGGTGTCGGCGCCCATCAGGTCGTTGGCCTTGGCGTAGGCGAACCCGGAGGCGCCGAGGCCGAGGGCGAGGGCACCGGCCAGCACGGGCCGGCCGAAGTGCCGCTTGCGGTGGGCGTTCTTGCCGCGGCGTGCGCTGCTCGTGGAGCCGGCGCCGCGGGCATGGCCGAGGGGGTGGCCGCCGCTCGACGCCTGCTCGTGGGTGTGACCCGAGCTCCTGCCGGACTGCGCCATGGGGGTCGCGAGGTCGGAGCGGGGAGCGGTCGAGGGGGCCGGTGCGCTGCGGTGCCGGCCTTCATACCGTGCCATGGACAGAACTCACGCCTTCCTGGGTATAGGGAGTCCGGCGCGAGGACGCGTAGGCGGTGGCCGCCCGAGATTGCGCCAGACGTGGCAGGAGACCCTGGCGGCAGCGCTCGCACCCCGATCGAGCGTTACCGTTCCGAGATCTCCAGCGCCCCACGGTGCCATCGATTGACGCAAGGGGCAAATCGGTGTCCACAGGCGGGCGTGGCGCGCGACGGTGGAAGGCGGCCCCCGGGCCGGAGCCCGGGGACCGCCGCCTGTCACGATCCAGCCGTCTGAGTCACATCTCCACGCCCTCGAGCAGGTCGGTGACGAGGGCAGCGATCGGGCTGCGCTCGCTGCGCGTGAGGGTCACGTGCGCGAAGAGCGGGTGGCCCTTGAGCTTCTCGATCACGGCCGCCACGCCGTCGTGCCGGCCGACGCGGAGGTTGTCGCGCTGCGCGACGTCGTGGGTGAGCACCACCTTGCTGTTCTGCCCGATGCGGGACAGGACGGTCAGCAGGACGTTGCGCTCGAGCGACTGCGCCTCGTCGACGATGACGAAGGCGTCGTGCAGGGACCGGCCGCGGATGTGGGTCAGGGGCAGCACCTCGAGCAGGCCACGGTCCATGATCTCCTCGACGACCTCCGTCGACACGAGCGCGCTGAGCGTGTCGAAGACCGCCTGCCCCCAGGGGTTCATCTTCTCGGCCTCTGTGCCGGGCAGGTAGCCGAGCTCCTGCCCACCGACGGCGAAGAGGGGGCGGAAGACGAGGACCTTGCGCTGGATCCGTCGCTCCATGACCGACTCGAGGCCGGCGCAGAGGGCCAGGGCGGACTTGCCGGTGCCGGCCCGCCCACCGAGGCTGACGATGCCCACGTCGGGGTCGAGGAGCAGGTCGAGGGCGATGCGCTGCTCAGCGCTGCGACCGTGGAGACCGAACGCGTCGCGGTCCCCGCGCACGAGCCGGATCTGCTTGTCGGCGCCGACCCGCCCCAGACCGCTTCCCCGCGGCGAGAGCAGGACGAGGCCGGTGTGGCAGGGCAGCTCGGCGGCGCCGGCGTGCTCGACGCGGCCACGGTCGTAGAGCTGGTCCAGCTCGTCGGTCGTGACTTCGAGCTCCTGCAGCCCGGTCCAGCCGGAGTCGACGCCCTGCTCGTGGCGGTACTCCTCCGCCTCCAGACCGCAGGCCGACGCCTTCACCCGCATGGGGAGGTCCTTGGACACGACCGTCACGTCGGCGCCCTCGTTGGCGAGGTTGCGTGCCACCGCGAGGATGCGGGTGTCGTTGTCGCCCAACCGGAAACCCGCAGGCAGCGACGAGGGGTCGGTGTGGTTGAGCTCGACCCGGAGCGTCCCGCCGTCGGTGCCGACCGAGACGGGCCGGTCGAGGCGCCCCTCGCTGACCCGCAGCTCGTCGAGCAGGCGCAGCGCCTGCCGGGCGAAGTAGCCGAGCTCCGGATGGTGGCGCTTGCCCTCGAGCTCGGTGACCACGACGACCGGCAGCACGACCTCGTGCTCCGCGAAGCGCAGCATGGCGCGCGGGTCGGACAGCAGCACCGACGTGTCGAGGACGTACGTCTTGCGCTCGGGCTCGCGGGCGCGTGCCGTCGTGCGGGTGCTGGGTGACGTGCGGTGTGCGGTGGCGCGTGTGGAGGCCGCGGCCGGCTCGGTGGTGCTGTTGGCGGGGTCCGACGTGACCTGACGGGTCGTACGTGCCATGTGCCACTCCCTACGCGGCGCGCCTCGCGCGCCTAGTCGCTCCCGAGGTGCCGGGCGGCCACGAGAGGGTGGCAGGGTGCCCGGCCCTCCGTCCTGAGCGATAGCTCCATGGGTGGGCCTCCTGGCGACGTCCGACGGGTGTCGGCCGTTGGGATGACGGTACGACCCCGCGCCGACGGTGCGAGGCAACGACGCGCGCGCTGATCACGTGTCACCACGAGTTCACGCTGCCGTGACCGGGCGCCGCCGAGCCGTCACCCGCTGTCTCCCGCGTTCCACGACTCCCCCCGTCCCCCTCCCCTGGCCAGCCGCCCAGGAGAGGACCCGGCCGGGTGGCGGGACACCGCGACTGCCGCAGCCGCATCGCGTCCGCTGACGGGGTGCGCAACGGCTGGGGCCTGAACGAGGTCAGCAGCGGGATCGACCGGTGCGCATCGCGGCGAGGACACCGGGGACGGCGGGGCTCCGGCGTGCCGGGCACCCGGGCGGTCGACCGATGCTCAGGACCGCGTCAGGCACACGTCAGGCACACGTCAGGCACACCTCAGGCACACGTCAGGCCCAGGGCGATCGGCCCATGACGCGGACGTACTCGCGCTTCCAGCGCCAGCGCGCCGACGCGATGGCCATCCCGATCACACCGAGCCCGCCGAAGACGGCGAGGATCAGGTAGGCAACGCCCATGGCGCCCTCGGCACCCTGGTCGGCGCCCTTCTTGACCATGAAGAAGAAGATGATCCCGAGGACCGTGAACGCCAGGAAGAACAGGCCCATGGCGAGCGGCTCTCGGATCTTGAGCGTCAGCAGTCCACGCTCCTGGCTGACGTACGCGAACGGCTCCTTGGGCGGCTGCTGAGGCGGCTGCCCGCCGGCCGAGGTCGAGGGCTGGGGCGTCGGGTTGCTCATGCGCTGACCTCCTCGCGGTAGAGCGCGGACACAGCGTCCTCGAGGCCGTCGGCGTCGACGACGCCACCGGTTCCGGTGCCGGGCCCCGCGACGTCGGCGAGCGCCTCGAAACCGGAGCCCGAGCGGCGGATGGCGAGGTTGCGACTGCCCTCGAGGGTCTGGACCTCGACGAGCACTCCGGCCTGCGGATCAGCGACGAAGCGCTCCCGCACCAGGTCCGTGACGAGCGAGCCCGTGCTGCCCTCGCGATCACCGAGGCGGATGAACCACGACGCCAGCTGGCGGGGCTGCATCAGGGCGATGACGGTGTCGGACTCGACCAGCACGGCGACGTCGAGCTGGCTCACCGTCTCGCCGACGAGGCCGATCCGGGTCCAGCGCACGGCCGCGCCGACGGCGTACTCGACCAGCGCGGCGTTGGAGAGGGACTCCGCCCTCCCGTCGTCCTGGAGGCGGAGCCAGCCACGGGAGACCAGGCTCGAGGCGCCGGCGAGCAGCGCGGCGTCGTCGGCCGAGCGCGGGTCGAGCATGAGCAGGCGGCGCGAGCGCTCGCCGGCAGGGGTCTCGTGCCGGGACATGAGGTAGGCGAGCTCGGCCGCGCCGAGGCCGAAGACCTCGGCCGGCAGCTCGAAGCCCTCGAGCGGGGTGCCCTTCATCGGGTCAGCCATGGGTTCTCCTCGGTCGTTGCTGGGTCGGTCCGGGGTCGTGTCGGGTCGGGTCGTGTCGTGGTGGCATGGGCGGTTCTCATCATCGGTGGTGCTCCGCTCAGAACGGCCACACCTTGTCGGCGACGTCGCTGATCGCGTGCCCGGCGTCGGAGGCGACGTCACCCACGGCGTCGACGGCGTCGGAGGTGACGTCACCGACCGCGTCCGCGGCGTCGGACGTGAAGTCGGAGATCGCGCCCCAGTTGTCGTGGACCAGCTGGCCGACGGCCATGCCACCGGCTGCGAGACCACAGACGACGTCGACGGGCGGCGGGGTCATCAGGGCCGCGGCCCCGAGCCCGGTCATCACCGAGTCGTAGCCGGCCCTGCCGTAGTTGCCCTGCGAGATGTCGTTGGCGACGGTGAAACCACCGAAGGCCACTCCGAGCGGGCCGAGCGCCCTGCCGACCGTGCCGACCGTGCGGGCGAGCGCGCCGCCCTCGGACAGGGCCGGGAGGAACGTGGGCAGGTCGCCCCAGTTCTTGGGGCTCAGCGCCTTGCCGAACTCGGCCAGCTCTCCCGTCTTCCACGCCTGCGAGAGGTTCTTGAAGAGCCCGAGGTCCTGGTCCCAGCTGGAGAGGTTGGACAGGAAGTTACGCACCTTCATCCCGGTGCCCAGCAGGCCGACGGCCGTGCCGAGGCCCTTGACGGGGCTCCAGAGCGACTTGATGAGGTCGTAGCCGGGGATGCCGCCGCCCGGTCCGCCCGACCCACCGGGGCCACCTACGCCGCCGGAGCCCGAACCGCCACTCGTCGTGTCCTGGGCGCCGGCGTTGCGGCGCAGCGCCTCCGCCAGCTTGCCGAGGTCGGACCCGAACTGCGTCAGCTGGGCCTCCACCGGGGCCCACCGCTCCATCAGGTGGTCGAGGTCGGACCCGCCCCACTGCCCGCGGAGGGCGTGCACGGCCCGGCTGGCCTCCGACTTCACGCCGTCGCACTC
The DNA here is from genome assembly GCF_039529575.1 of Terrabacter terrae. Taxonomy (NCBI): domain Bacteria; kingdom Bacillati; phylum Actinomycetota; class Actinomycetes; order Micrococcales; family Intrasporangiaceae; genus Terrabacter; species Terrabacter terrae. The sequence continues at coordinate 814,197 of NZ_BAAANB010000001.1, read as the reverse complement.
GCGGGCATGCCCCGTGAGCCGCTCCGCCGACGCGCGCAGCGCTACCGGATCGGCGCCCTTCTTGTAGATCGCCATGCTGCCTGCTCCCCTGACGTGGTCGTCGCGTGCCTCGCGCTACGGCCGGCCGCGCCCTGCACCCGCTGGACGCGCGGTGCCGCCGCGGCCCACCCGAAACCGAAACCTACGCAACCCCCGCGACCCGGACAATGGGGAGCACTCCCCACCGCGGGTCGTGGTCGCCGCGGACCGCCCGCTCAGCCTCCGAAGCGGCGGTGCCGGCCGGCATACGCCCGCAGTGCGCGGAGGAAGTCGACGTGGCGGAAGTCGGGCCAGTACGCCTCGCAGAAGTAGAACTCCGACGTCGCGCTCTGCCAGAGCAGGAACCCGCTGAGCCGCTGCTCCCCCGAGGTGCGGATGACGAGGTCGGGGTCGGGCTGGCCCTTGGTGTAGAGGTGCTCCGCGATGTCCTCGACGGTCAGCTCGGCAGCGATGTGGTCGATCGTCTCGCCCTTGGCGGCCCGCGACAGCAGCAGGTCGCGCACGGCGTCGGCGATCTCGCGGCGGCCGCCGTAGCCGACGGCGACGTTGACCGTCATGCCCTCGACGTCCTCGGTGCGCTCGGCGGACGCGCTGAGGCTCGCGACCGTCTCGGGCGGCAGCAGGTCGCGCGCCCCGACGACCTTCAGGTGCCAGTGTCCGGACTCGGCGAGGTCGGCCACCGCCGTCTCGATGATCTTCAGCAGCGGGGCGAGCTCCTCCTCGGCGCGGCGGAGGTTGTCGGTGGACAGCAGCCAGAGGGTGACGTACTCGACGCCGGCCTCCCGGCACCACTCGAGCAGCTCCTCGATCTTGTCGGCGCCGGCCTGGTGCCCGCTCGCCGTGCCGGCGCCGCGGGCGCGGGCCCACCGCCGGTTGCCGTCGAGCATGACGGCCACGTGACGCGGGAGCGCCTCCTTGGGGAGGTCCTTGAGGACTCGACGCTCGTATGCGCCGTAGACCACGTCGCGCCACCCCACCGGGCCTCCTCGTGGACTCGACCGGCCGCCACCGGTTCGCACCGGTCACGAGCAGCCCCCGAGCGGGCCGCGGTCCCACCGTACCCCTCGCTCCTCAGGGACCTGGCGAGGCCGGCGCGGGGCGTTTGCGAGGCTTGCGTGAAGGACTGGTGAAGGCAGAAAGCCGACAACCTACGCATCCGTAACCTACGGTCCCGTAGGTTACACTCGGGGCATGAGCCACCCTCCCGAGTCTCCCGTCGAGGAGCCCTCGAGCGCCCCCGTCGCCGAGCTCGTCGCGATCGTCAAGCCACGTTTGCGCGGCTGGCTGCACCTCGGCATGTTCCCGCTCGCGCTGCTCGGCGGCCTGGTCCTCGTGCTCGTCTCCGAGCCGGGTGCCGTGCGCACCGCCTCCCTCGTCTTCATGACCAGCGCGGCCCTGCTCTTCGGTGTCTCGGCCGTCTACCACCGCGGCACCTGGGGGCCGAGAATGTCGGGCCTGCTCAAGCGGTTCGACCACTCGAACATCTACCTCATCATCGCCGGCACCTACACGCCGTTCGCGGTGACGCTGCTGCCCACGGACCAGGCTCGGCTGCTGCTCGTGCTGATCTGGGGCGGCGCCGTCGCGGGCGTGCTGTTCCGCATCTTCTGGGTGGGCGCCCCGCGCTGGCTCTACACCGCGCTCTACCTCGCGCTGGGGTGGACGGCCGTCTTCTACGTCGTGCCCTTCTGGCGCGAGGGCGGCCCGCTCATCGGCTCGCTCATCGGCCTCGGCGGCCTGTTCTACACCGCCGGCGGCATCGTCTACGGCACGAAGAGGCCCAACCCGTGGCCGCGCTGGTTCGGATTCCACGAGGTCTTCCACGCCTTCACCCTGGGCGGCTTCGTCACGCACTTCACCGCCGTCACGCTCGCCGTGGTGGGCACGCGCGCACTCGCCTGAGAGCGGCCGGCCCGCACGGCCTGCCCCTCCGACGCCCGAACGCCCCGGCCATCGCCGGGGCGTTCGTCGTGTGCTGTGCACCGGAGGGCGTATGCCGTGTCGCCGGGCCCGTCGGGTCCCTCAGGAGCGGGGCGCGGGGCCGCCGTCGACCTGGTCGCCGCCCTGTTCGGTGCCGTTGTGGGTGCCGTCGTCGGTGCCGGGGTCGACGCCCTGGCCGGCCCTCGGCGCCTCGGCGTCGCCGCTGCCGATGACCCGCGTGCCGTCGGCGTCGTCGGTGTGCAGCTGGTCGGCCTCGTCCCGGTCGCGGTAGGCCATCCGGCGCAGCCGGCCGTTCATGTTGCGCACCAGGAACCACAGCGCCACGGCCAGCACGAAGAAGGCGATGAAGCCCCAGATGCCGGGGCCGACCGGGAGGTTGCCACTGCCACCCATCAGAGCTCCGCCTTCTCTGACTCGGACTCTGACTCGGACTCGGTGCCTGCCTTCGCCTCCGGCTCGTCGAGGTGGGTGTCGGAGCTGTCGCCGTGCGGGTGCCCGGCCCGGCGCTCGGTCTCGTCGGTCTCCTCGGCCTCCTCGGCCTCCTCCTCGACGGGCTCCTCCGTGACGCGGCCGTCGTGGACGACCTCGAGCCCGGGCCGGGTCGCGAGTGCGTCGGCCTCCTCGGGGCTGCCGAGCCCGGCGAAGAGGTCGTCCTCACCCTCGGCGATCGGCACGTAGGACAGGGCGGCCTCGAACTCCTCGACACCCCAGACCCGCTTCTGGATCTCGAGCGGCACCTGGAACCAGAAGCCGTCGGGGTCGACCTGCGTCGCGTGTGCGATGAGCGCACGGTCACGGGTCTCGAAGTGGTCGGCGCACGCGATCGTCGTGGTCGGACGCCCGGAGCGCCGCGGCTTCCAGTTGGCCAGCCACTCGGCATACGGGCTCTCGAGACCCTCCGCGACCATGGCGTCGTGGATCGCCTCGAGGCGCGGCTTGGACCAGCCGCCGTTGTAGTAGATCTTGAGCGGCTGCCACGGCTCGCCGGCGTTCGGGAAGCGCGTCGGGTCACCGGCCGCCTGGAACGCCGACATGGCGACGGTGTGGCACATGATGTGGTCGGGGTGGGGGTAGCCACCCTTCTCGTCGTAGGTCGTCATGACGTGCGGGCGCCACGTGCGGATGACCCGCACGAGCGCCTCGGTGGTCACCTCGAGGTCCTCGAGAGCGAAGCAGCCGTCGGGCAGCGGCGGCAGCGGGTCGCCCTCGGGCAGCCCCGAGTCCACGAAGCCGAGCCAGGTGTGCTCGCAACCGAGCACCTCCTGGGCGGCCTTCATCTCGTCACGCCGCACCTGGGCGATGTCGCGCAGGATGTGTGGGTCGTCCTTGAGCTTCTCGTTGAGGATGTCGCCGCGCTCGCCGCCCGTGCACGAGACGACCATCACGGACGCGCCCTCGGCGACGTACTTGGCCGTCGTCGCGGCGCCCTTGCTCGACTCGTCGTCGGGGTGCGCGTGCACCGCCATCAAACGCATGCCCTCGGCCACGTGGCTCCCTGTTCGTCAGCAGTGATCGGTGGGTGGGCGCCGGCGCCCCGTCGTCTTCCCGAGGCCGCCCGATGCCCGGGCCGCCGCCCCTCGCCGCACTGTCATGGGAGAGACTGGACCCGACTGCCATCCTCTCACTCCCCCGCGCCCTTTCCCGCGCGGGCTCGAACCGCCAGGACCCCGTATGCCGTCCCGACCGACCCTGCCCCGCCCCGCTCCCGGCCAGCTGAAGTGGTGGGTCATCGGCACGGTGGGCATCCTCGGGGGCATCGCCCTCGCCGTCTGGTTCGGGCTGTCGGCCACCCTGGGCCAGCCCTCGTGGCAGACGATGGGCTACAAGGTCGTCAGCGACCAGCAGGTGCGGGTCGACTTCCAGGTCTACCGGCCTGGCGGCACGGCGCTGACCTGCACCGTCGAGGCGCTCGCCATCGACTTCTCGCCGGTGGGGACCACGACCGTGCACCTGCCGGCGAGCGCCCAGGAGACGACGACCCAGTCCGCGACGGTCCGCACGACCTCACGCGCCGTGACGGGACAGGTCAAGCGCTGCTCGTGACCCCGCCACCCGCGCGGCCGGCCCGGGGCACTTCGTTGCGGGACCGCATACACAATCTGTCTTCTCCTGCGCGTCGGGCCCCCACTTTGTTATCCTGAGTTCTTCATCCAGGGTCCGGACCCGTCGCCGACCGGCATTCGCGTTGTCGACATCGCCGTTCGGGCCCTTCTTTTTGTGCAGGCGCCCACGCGGAGCACCGCGTGGGCGCTGTTCATCCAAGGAGTGACAACCGTGACCGAGACTGCCGCTGGCTTCCTGACCCAGGAGGCCCATGACCGCCTCAAGGCGGAACTCGACCAGCTGACGGGCGAAGGTCGCATCGAGATCGCCCGCAAGATCGAGGAGGCCCGCGAGGAGGGCGACCTCAAGGAGAACGGCGGCTACCACGCCGCCCGCGAGGAGCAGGGCAAGATGGAGGCCCGCATCCGCCAGCTGACCGAGCTGCTCCAGAATGCGACGATCGGTGAGACGCCCGCCGACGACGGGATCGTCGAGCCCGGCATGCTCGTGACGGTCGAGATGTTCGGCGACGAGGAGACCTTCCTGCTCGGCAACCGCGAGATCGCCGACGGCGACGACCTGCAGGTCTTCTCCGAGAAGTCCGCCATGGGCGCTGCCATCAACGGCAAGAGCGTCGGCGACAGCACGAGCTACGAGGCCCCCAACGGCAAGACGATCGAGGTCAAGATCCTCGCCGCCAAGCCCTACACCGGCTGACCCGCCCTCCGAGGCCTCAGGGACGGGCCGGCTCCCCCGCGACGGCGGGTGGAGCCGGCCCGTCCCATGTCCGCCCCCTCAACCGTCGAGAGGCCACAAACCGGGTGGCGGCCAGTCGCCGCACTGTCGAGAGGCCACAAACGGGGGAATCGGCTGGGAGTGCCTGCACGTCGCTCACCGCCGGCGCGGCCGCCTGAACTGCTGCGGCGCGAGGAACTGCGGAGCGGCCTCGCCAAGCGCCAAGGTCTGTGGGTCCGCGCCCAGGGCCTCCGCGAGCTCGATCAGCTTCGCGTCCCGATGGTTCTTCTCGAACACGTCGTCGCTCACGATCGGCACCACGGCCCAGCCGTTGCGGCGGAAGCGGGCGAACCTCACCTCGTCTGCAGCTTGCTGTTCAAGTGAGGAGTGCCAGCGCACGCCTTGGTACTCACCCACGACGCGTTCTGCCCGCCACACCAGGTCAGCGCAGCCCAGCCATTCACCGAAGTCGGACACGACGTGTTGGTTCAGGGACGGCTCAGGCAGCCCCGCCCGCACGATCATCAACCGCGCGCGTGACTCCATCGCCGACGCCGACCCGACTCGGATGCGAGGAACGGCATAGGTGAGGGTGATTTTGCCTCGCGGCCTGACTCGCCGCTCGATGGCTTGCTTCAGCGGCTTCACCCCGCGGGCGAGGTTCGCGACCGCATCTCCGGCGGCGATCAGGTCATCGAGGCCCGCGGGCTTTCCTCCCCCGACCATCTCACCGAGATCCACCCACGTGTCGCACGGCTCGACCACCGGGACACCGTCGAGGAGGATGCTTCGTCGCCACTCGAGCCCACGATGACCACGCACCTCGTCCCTCCTCATCCGGTTCGACGTGGTCGCGCGCACGATGTGCAGCAGACAGTCCGTCTCCATCTCCTCCGACACCAGGATGCCGAGCAGCTGGGCCGCAGTGACATGGGAGAAAGCGAACGGGCTGCGGGACGCGGCCGCGAATGCCCTGGCACGCTCGACCAGGTCGAGGGGTGGATCCAGCATCCGCACACCGTGGGTCGGACGCCACAGGTCCGCACCTCGGAGGCGGTCCTCGGGAATGCCAAGCCGGACTGCATCCCGAACAGCGAAAGGCTTGGCCAGCAACGACGGCGGCAACGGCAACGGTCCCACGGCTCGACGGTGCCCCAGAGGACCACAATCGGCTAGCGCTGGCCGCAACCTGTGGACAACGCACCGCTACCTCGGGTTGGTGTGGGCGAACCGGTTCGTGGCCCTTCGACGGTGATCCGGGGCGGAGGGAACCCGGTTTGTGGCCTTTCGACGGTTAGAGGGGGAGGACCTGCTGCGCGAGGGTGCGGGCGAGGCCCTGGGTCGCGGGGTGGCCGGCGAGCAGGCCGACGGCGAAGAGCAGGTATGCCGTGTCGACGCTTGCGCGCGCCGCCCGCGGCACCTTCCAGCCGCCGGCATGGTCGGCCAGGACCGCCCCGAGCACCTGCTCCCGCCCGGCGGCATCGGCGTGGCGCAGCGCTCCCCCGGACCCCACCAACCTCGTCACGTCGGCCAGCGGGCGTGGCGACTCCGTCGGCTGGGACGGCCGGGCGTGGCGGCGCACCGCGACGAGGGCGGCGAGGCGGGCGAGCTCGAGGTCGAGGCGTCGCTCGACGTCGTCCTCAGGGAGCGAGCCGGGCTGCTCGTGGACGCGGGCCGCATACGCGGTGAGGGCTGCCGGCTTCGCCACGGTGTCGAGCAGGTGCTCGGCGGCGGCCGCCTCGACCACGTGCTCGGCGTTCCACCGCATCCCCAGGTCACCCTCGACCGTGCGGGCGTGCCAGAGCGGAGCGACGACGTCCTTGCGCAGCGAGGCGTCCTCGCCCCTGGGGGTGAGGCACGAGTAGACGTCGGTGGTTGCGCCGCCGACGTCGACGACCAGGACGTCCCCGCCACCGCAGACCGAGGCGAGGACCTCGACCCCGCGCAGCACCACGTCGGGGGTCGCGGCCTCGACCATCGCGGCGAAGGCCGGGTCGCGGGAGAGCCCCTTGCCGCCGATGACGTGCCGCAGGAACGCCTCGCGGATCGCGGCGCGGGCGGACTCGGGGGCGATGACCCCGATCTGCGGCAGCACGTTGTCGGCCAGCACCGTGGGTCGGCCGGTCGTCGCCAGGACGGCGGCGGCCTCGTTACGCGCCTCCACGTTGCCGGCCACGACGACGGGGACGGCGTGCGCACCGCGGCCGCCGATCTGCCCCTTCGCCAGGCGCCCCGCGTTGTGCAGCAGGACGTCGCGGTTGCCGCCGTCCGTGCCCCCGACGAGCAGGACGAGGTCCGGGCGGGCGGCTCGCACGGCAGCCACGTCGACCGTCGTCAGCTCGCCGGCCGCGACGTGCACGACCTTGGCGCCCGCCGAGAGCCCGACCCGGTGGCCCGCCTCGGCCGTCACCGTCCGCTCGTAGCCGACGACGGCCAGCCGCAGACCCCCTCCTGCGCTCGAGCAGGCCCGCACCGTCGCGTCGTCCGGGACCCTCAGCTCGGCACGAAGGGTTTGGTAGCCGTCGAGGATGTCGCCCCCACCCTGGGTGCCCGTCGTCGGCGTGGAGCCCGTGGCCAGCACGGTGCCGTCGTCGGCGAGCAGGGCACCCTTGGTGAAGGTCGACCCGAAGTCGACGGCGAGGATCGTCATGCGCGGCGGTGGCCTCGGTGGCGGGGACTCAGGGGGCTCAGGTGGGCTCAGCCGTGGATGTCGAGCGCCTCGCGCAGGTCGGCGATGAGGTCGTCGGCGTCCTCGATGCCGACGGAGAGGCGGATGAGGTCGGAGGGGACCTCGAGCTCGGTGCCCGCGACGCTCGCGTGCGTCATGCGGCCCGGGTGCTCGATGAGGGACTCGACGCCCCCGAGCGACTCGCCGAGCGTCCAGAGGCTGACCGCCGCGCACGCCTTGACGGCAGCGTCCTCGCCGCGGCGCATCCGGAAGCTGACCATGCCGCCGAACCGCTTCATCTGCCGCGCCGCGACCTCGTGGTTGTGGTGGCTGTCCAGGCCGGGGTAGAGCACGTGCGAGACGGCGTCGTGGCCCTGCAGGAACTCGACGACCTTCTCGGCGTTGTCGCAGTGCCGCTCCATGCGGATGGCGAGCGTCTTGAGGCCGCGGAGCGTCAGCCACGAGTCGAACGGCCCGGCGACGCCGCCGATGCTGTTCTGGGAGAAGGCGATCCGGTCCTCGGCGTCCTCGTAGCCCGGCACCCGGATCTCGCGTGCGGTGACGACCGCGCCGCCCACGACGTCGCTGTGGCCGCCGGAGTACTTCGTCGTCGACTGCGTCACGATGTCGGCGCCGAGCGCGAGCGGGCTCTGCAGGTAGGCGGTCGCGAAGGTGTTGTCGACGACGAGCAGGGCGCCCGCCTCGTGGGCGATGACGGCGATCGCCTCGATGTCGGCGATGCCGAGCAGCGGGTTGGTCGGCGTCTCGACCCAGACCATCTTCGTCTGCCCGGGGCGGATGGCGGCCCGGACGGCCTCGACGTCGCCCATGTCGGCGATGGAGTGCTCGATGCCCTGCGGCTCGGCGACCTTGTTGAAGTAGCGGTAGGTGCCGCCGTAGGCGTCGTTGGGCACCACCACGTGGTCGCCGGGGACGAGCAGCGCCCGCGCCACGGTGTCCTGGCCGGCGAGGCCCGAGGCGAAGGCGAAGCCCCGGCTGCCCCCCTCGAGGGAGGCGATGCACTCCTCGAGGGCCGTACGCGTGGGGTTGGCCGAGCGGCTGTACTCGTAGCCCTTGCGGAATCCGCCGATGCCGTCCTGCTTGTAGGTCGACACCTGGTAGATCGGCGTGACGACCGCACCGGTCGACTCGTCCGCCTCCTGGCCGGCGTGGATGGCGCGCGTGGAGAATCCGTGGTCTTCAGACATGACAACGACCTTATTCCTAGGAGCGGGGCGACCCCGTCGGTCGAGCAGGCCGGCAGCGTGGCCGGCCCGACGGCATACGCCCCTGGGATGGGTGAACCCGCTCAGTCCAGCGGGTCGAGGATGCGGTGGAGGAACTGGCGGGCCCGCTCGGTGCCGGGGTGCGTCAGCACCTCTGCCGGCGTGCCGCGCTCGACGATGACGCCGCCGTCGAGGAAGAGCACCTGGTCGGCGACCTGCTGGGCGAAGCGGATCTCGTGGGTGACGACGACCATCGTCCAGCCCTGTGCCGCAAGGTCCTTCATCACCTTGAGGACCTCCCCCACGAGCTCGGGGTCGAGCGCGGAGGTCGGCTCGTCGAAGAGCATGAGCTTCGGCCGGACGGCCAGGGCCCGGGCGATGCCCACGCGCTGCTGCTGGCCGCCGGAGAGCTGGAACGGGTAGGCGTCGGCCTTCTCGGCGAGGCCGACGAGCCGGAGCAGCTGCCGCGCCTCGGTCTCGGCCTCGTCCCGGTCGCGCCGCTGCGCCAGCACCGGGCCCGCGGTGAGGTTCTCGAGGACGCTCAGGTGCGGGAACAGATGGTGCGCCTGGAAGACCATCCCGCTCTGGGCGCGCAGCGCGGCGACCTGCTTCTTCGTCACCGGGCGGTCCGCGAAGTCGACCTCCACGTCACCGATGCGGATCCTTCCCGCATCGGCCACGTCGAGCGCGTTGAGCGAGCGCAGCACGGTCGTCTTGCCCGACCCGGAGGGCCCGATGAGGACCGTGACGCTGCCCGGGGCGACCTCGAAGTCGATCGAGCGCAGCACCGTGTGGTCCCCGAAGGACTTGGCGAGGCCGGAGACGGAGACGAGGGAGTCCCGTGCCGGCGTGGGTGACATCGAGAGCTGGCTCATGCGGCGACGTACCTGTTCTGTCGGCGCTCGAGGCCGGACTGCCCGAAGGAGAGGGCGAGGCAGACGACCCAGTAGTAGACGGCAGCGACGCCGTAGAGGGCGAAGAACTGGTACGTCGGGGCCGCGGCCTCCTGGGCGACGCGGAGCAGCTCGGTGACCTGGATGGTCGACGCGAGCGAGGTGTCCTTGACGAGCGAGATGAGGGTGTTGGACAGCGGCGGGATGGCCGTGCGCGCGGCCTGCGGCAGGACCACCCGCCGCAGCGTCGTGGCATAGCCCATCCCGACGGTCGAGGCGGCCTCCCACTGGCCCTTGGGGACCGAGAGGATCGCTGAGCGGATGACCTCGGCGGCGTACCCGCCGACGTTGAGCGTGAAGGCGATGACCGCCGCGGGGAAGGGGTCGAACTGCACGCCGAGGGCCGGCAGCCCGTAGAAGATGATGAAGAGCTGCAGCAGCAGCGGCGTGCCACGGATGACGGAGATGTAGACCCGCGCGATCCCCGACACGACCCGCACCTTCGACAGCCGCATCAAGGCCACTCCGAGGGCCACGACGAGCCCGAGGACGAAGCTGATGATCGTCAACGGGATCGTCGAGGTCACCGTGGCCCGGAGCAGGGGGCCGAGCGAGTCGAGGATCAGCTGGGTCGTCTGCTCGTTCACGACGCCCGCCGGCTTCGGTGCGTCACGCCGGTCACGCGGTCGGCTTGACGGTGACGTCGCTGCCGAAGTACTTCTCAGACAGCTTCTTCAGCGTCCCGTCGGACTTGAGCTGGGCGAGCGCCTTGTCGATCGCTGCGACGAGGTCGGAGCCCTTGCGGGTCGCGACGACCTGCTCGGACACGTCCCCGGTCTTGCCGGCGATCTTGACGCCCTGGTCGCCGGTCGACTTCTGGTAGTCGAGGACGGCGAGGCTGTCGTTGACCGTGGCGTCGACGCGGGACTGCTTGAGCAGGGTGATGGCCTGCGTGAACCCCTCGACCGACTCGACCTGGGCGCCGGCGTCCTTGGCGACCTCGGCCCAGTTGCTCGTCAGGCTCTGGGCCGACTTCCTGCCCTTGAGGGCCCCGAGCGAGGTGATCGAGGAGTCGTCAGCGCGGGTCGCGATGACGCCCTCTGACCAGGTGTAGGTGGAGCTGAGACCGTAGAGGCCGGAGCGCTCTGGGTTCTTCGTCACCTGGTTGACCACGGCGTCGAAGCGGTTGCTCGTGAGGCCGGCGAAGATGGCGTCCCACGGGGTCTCGACGTACTGGACCTTGACGCCGAGCTTGTCGGCGACGGCCTTGGCCACCTCGACGTCGTAGCCGGTCAGCTGGTTCGTCCTGGGGTCGTGGAAGGAGAACGGCGAGTACGTGCCCTCGGTGCCGACCCGCAGGATGCCGGCGCTCTTGACGGCCTGCAGGTCCGAACCACCGCTCGATGCACCGCTCGAGCTGCTGCAGGCAGCCAGGAGGGCGGTGAGGACGGTGGCGATCAGGACGGTGAGGACGGACCTCGAACGCATGGCGGGACTTCCTGGGGTTGGGGATCGGCTCAGCGGACCGTATAACGCGACGTTTGGTTGGTCATAATCAAACGGGCGACGGTTCCACCGGATGCCAACCGCCACGCACCCCGGGTCATTCCCCCGGCGTGTCGCAGCGTGTCGCAGGACAGCCTCAGTCGTCGTGGTCAGTCCTCGTGCGAACGCAGGTAGTCCGCCAGGGCCTGCCGGTCCGTGCCGAGCGTCTTGACGTCACGGCCGAGTGTCGCCGTCGCCTCCCGGGCCGTGAGCGAGTACGTCTTGCCCTGCGAGGTGACGTGCACCGCGTCGAGGTTGCTCACCGTCCCGAGCAGGATCGTGGCCGCCTCGCTGAAGTCGGTCTGCTCGAAGGGCTTGGCCGGGTGGGGCAGGTCGATGGTGACGGCATACGGCGGGCGCGTGGTCCAGAGACTCAGGGTGTACGTCCCCAGCGGCCCGAAGCCGGCCTGGTCGACGAGCGCGATCACCTTGGAGTTGTCGCCGACGTATGCCGTCCGGCCGGCCCACAGCGCCTCCGTGCGCGCGTCGGGCCCTCCCGTCGCAGACGCAGCCGTGGACGGGTCGTCCGCCGCGGCTCCGGTGCACCCGGTGAGCGCCAGCACACCGAGGGCCACACGCAGAGCCGCGGACGCGAGGGCCGTCTTCATCATGGGATCTCCTTCTCGCGCCACGACGGTCGGTGCGGCCAGGTCCAGACGCGCGTCGGGCGCTCCTCGTTCCGCCTAGCCCTCCTCGAGGCGTTTCTGCCACTCGCGGCTGTAGCCGTCGACGACGTAGCCGAGGCGACGGTTGACGGCGAGCATGTGCTCGTTGGAGGCGGCGTTCCACGTGCGGACGGCGGTGACCTCCGGCAGCTCGTCCATGACGCGCAGGGCGGTCGCCGCCTTGAGCCGCAGCCCGAGCCCGTGGCCACGATGCTCGGCCAGCACCAGGGTGTCCTGCTGGTAGGCGAGCGTCGGCTCGCTCGCCGAGACCGACACCTGGGTGAAGCCGACGATCCGGCCGCTGGGCACGCGCCGAGCCACCGACTCGAGGATCCGCCGGCCGGCCGACCGCAGGCGCTGCTGCTGCTGGAGGAGCCGCTCGGCGTCCCACGCCTCCTCCTCGAGGGCGAGGTCGTCGCTGGGCGCATCGGTGCTCATCCGCTGCTGGAGGACCGCGCGGTCCCCCAGCCAGGCCTCGGGCATGTCGTCGACGTAGCCCTCGAGCACGTAGTCCTCCGCGCCGGGCGCCTGAACCAGGCCTTCGAGGGCGGCGCGGTCTGCGGGAAGCACCATCTCGCTGCGCAGCACCGTCATCCCGACGACGAAACCGCGCTCGGTCGCGAATGACTCCGATGCGTCGTTGCCACCCTCGGCCCACTCCGTCTCGGCGAAGAAGAGCGATCGGTCGTGGTCGGCGCCGATGCGCTCGGCCTCCGCGAGCAGCGCCGATCCGATGCCGCGGCCTCGCGCCCCGGCGCGCACCGAGAGCCACAGCATGGCCGCGTCGGGGTTGTCGACCAGGGGCAGCTGGACCTCGAGCGCGCCCACGACCCGGCCACCCGTCCACGCGGCGAGGTCGACCCGCTTCTTCGTGCCCGTCCGGTGCAGCGCCTGCAGCTCCTCCAGCGACCACGCGCTCCCCCGCTCGGCGAAGAGCTCGCGCTGCACCGAGGCGTGGACCTCGATCCACTGCCGGGCGGCGTCGTCCTGCTCGGGGTCGAGCACATCGATCGGCCGGATGGTGAAGTCGTCGGTCACGGGGCAGAGTCTGTCGAGCCCGCCGCCGCGGGAGCCAGCGATTTGTCCGCGACGGCGCGCCACGGCATACGCGAGGGGTGCTCGGCGTTGGACAGGCGTAAGACCCGCCCAGCACGAAGGATGTGACACTGGCATGGTGTTCGGATTCGGTAGGAAATCGCAGATGCCCACCCGCGAGGAGGCCCTGTCCGGCCGCGCGGAACGCCCGTATGCCGTGAGCCCCACGCACGTCGTGCTCGGCACCCCGCTCGAGGGCCCGTGGCCCGAGGGGTCCGAGGTGCTCTACGTCGCGATGGGGTGCTTCTGGGGCGTCGAGCGGATCTTCTGGCGCCAGGACGGCGTCATCGCCACCGCCGCCGGCTACATGGGCGGCTACACGCCCAACCCCACCTACGAGGAGACGTGCACCGGGATGACCGGGCACGCCGAGACGGTCCGCGTCGTCTACGACCCGGCAAGGACCTCGCCCGAGCTGCTGCTCAAGGCGTTCTGGGAGAACCACGACCCCACGACCTCCAACCGCCAGGGCAACGACATCGGCACGGCCTACCGCTCGGCGATCTTCTGGACCACCGAGGGTCAGCGGCTCGCGGCCGAGGCCACCCGGGAGGCGTTCCAGAAGGTGCTCGACGACAACGGCTACGGGCAGATCACGACCGAGATCCGCTCCGCCGAGGAGGCCGGGCCGTTCTACCTCGCCGAGGACTACCACCAGGGCTACCTCCACAAGAACCCCGGCGGTTACTGCAACCACGGCCCCAACGGCATGACCTGCCCGGTCGGCATCGTCCGCCAGGATCAGCTGCCCGCCCAGCAGGACATCGCCCCGCCGGCCTGATCCTGCACCTCCACCGCGGCGCAGCGAGAGCGATCTCGCTGCGCCGTAACCATGCCCGTCGAACGGCGTGGGAGGATCCGGCCATGGCCGACAAGAGCTTCCGCATCACCCGAGCGACCACGATCAACGCTTCCCCCGAGCGCATCCACGCGCTGCTGGACGACTTCCACGAGTGGCGGGCCTGGTCACCGTGGGAGGGGCTCGACCCGGCCATGGAGCGGTCCTACGCCGGGGCGGCATCCGGCGTCGGTGCGGTCTATGCGTGGCGCGGCAACCGTCGGGCCGGTGCGGGCCGGATGGAGATCGTCGAGTCGGAGGCGCGGCACGTCGCCGTCGACCTGCTCTTCTCGGCGCCGATGAAGGCCCACAACCGGGTCGACTTCACCCTCACACCTGCCGACGACCGGACCACCGTCGAGTGGTCCATGACCGGGCCGCAGAACGTCGTCATGCGCCTGATGAGCACCTTCTGGTCGATGGAGAAGCTCGTCGGCCCCGACATGGAGAAGGGGCTCGCCCAGCTCAAGGGCGCGGCGGAGAAGGCATGACCCGCCTCGTGATCCGGCCCGCCACCCGCGACGACGTGCCCGCGATCGTGGCCATGCTCGCCGACGACCCGCTCGGCGCGGCGCGCGAGGACGTCACCGACGTGCAGGCGTACGACGCGGCCTACGACCGGGTCGACGGCGACCCCGCCCAGCACCTCGTCGTCGCCGACCGCGACGGGACGGTGGTCGGCACGCTGCAGCTGAGCGTCATCCCGGGGCTGTCGCGGCGGGGCGCGACCCGCTCGGTCATCGAGGGCGTACGCGTGGCGCGCGGTGAGCGGGGCACGGGCCTCGGCACCGAGCTGGTCACGTGGGCCGTCGAGGAGTCACGCCGGCTCGGCTGCTCGCTCGTGCAGCTGACGAGCGATGCGAGCCGCACCGACGCGCGACGCTTCTACGAGCGCCTCGGCTTCGTCGCGTCGCACGTCGGCTTCAAGCTCCAGCTAGGGGACTGACCCCGCCGACCTCTGCGGTCGGCGGGGCGAGGCGGCCTCGGCTGTCACAAGATCCGGACGCGCTCGTCCTCGTCGAGCCACATGTCGTCGCCCGGCTTGACGCCGAACGCCTCGTGGAACTCCGTCACGTTGCGCACCGCGTTGCCGCGCAGGTCCTGGGGCGAGTGCGGGTCGACCGCGAGCAGCCGGACTGCCTCGGCCTCGCGGGCCTTGCCCTTCCACACCTGCGCCCATCCCATGAAGAAGCGCTGGGGTCCGGTGAAACCGTCGACCTCCGGCATGCCGCCGTGCTCGGTGGCGATGCAGTAGGCGGAGTAGCCGATCTGCAGGCCGCCCAGGTCGCCGATGTTCTCGCCGACGGTCAGGGCGCCGTTGACCTTGTGGTCCTCGGACAGCCCCGCGGGCGTGTAGCGGCTGAACTGTTCGATGAGGCGCTGCGACAGCGCGTCGAAGCGCTCACGATCGGCCTCGGTCCACCAGTCGCGCAGGGCGCCCGTCCCGTCGTAGCGCGAGCCCTGGTCGTCGAAGCCGTGGCCGAGCTCGTGGCCGATGACCGCGCCGATGCCGCCGTAGTTGACCGCGTCGTCGGCCTCGAGGTCGAAGAACGGCGGCTGGAGGATCGCGGCGGGGAAGACGATCTCGTTCATCGACGGCATGTAGTAGGCGTTGACCGTCTGGGGCAGCATGAACCACTCGGTGCGGTCGATCGGCTGCCCCAGCTTGGCGAGGTTGCGGTCGATCTCGAACGCCGTGCTGCGCCGGACGTTGCCCGCGAGGTCGGACGCGTCGATCTCGATGGCGGAGTAGTCGCGCCAGACGTCGGGGTAGCCGATCTTCGGGGTGAACGCGTCGAGCTTGGCGATCGCCTCGGTCCGGGTCTCGGGGCTCATCCACTCCAGGGAGGAGAAGGAGCGTCGGAAGGCTTCCACGAGGTTGCCCACCAGCTCCTGCATGCGTGCCTTGGCTGCCGGCGGGAACCAGCGCTCGGCGTAGAGCTGGCCGACGGCCTCGCCGACGCACGACTCGACGACCGAGACGCCGCGCTTCCAGCGCTCCTTGTTCTCGGGCTGCCCCGACAGGGTGCGGCCGTAGAAGTCGAAGTCCTCGTCGACGAACGACTCCGGCAGCAGGGAGGCGAACTCGGACATCACGTGCCACGTGAGCCAGGAACGCCAGTCGGAGATGTCGGCCGACTCGAGCGCCTCGCCCAGCCCGGACACGAAGCTGGGCTGGCGCACGACCACCTTGTCGAAGGCGCCGGACGGGGCGCGCAGGCCCGACAGCCACGTCTCCCAAGGAAACTGGGGCGCAAGGGCCTTCAGCTCGTCGAAGCTGTGGGCGTTGTAGGTCTTGACGGCGTCGCGGTTGCTCACGGTGTCCCAGTGCGAGCGCGCCAGCAGCGTCTCGAGCGCCAAGATCCGCGCGGCCTTCTCGTCGGCCTCCGGGATGCCGGCGAGGCCGAGCAGGCGCCCGATGTGCGCGACGTAGGCGGTGCGGACGTCGGCGTACTTGTCCTCGCGGTAGTACGACTCGTCGGGCAGGCCGAGGCCTCCCTGCTCGAGGTAGACGACGTAGTGCTCCGGCGACCGCTCGTCGGGCGACACGAAGTGCTGGACCGCTCCGGGGACGCCGTCCCGGGCCAGCTGCCCGAGTGCACGGGCCAGGCTGTCGACGCCGTCGATGCCGGCGACCTGCGAGAGCAGGGCCTGCAGCGGCGCGAGCCCGAGCTCCTCGATGCGGTCGGTGTCGGTGAAGCTGGCGTAGAGGTCGCCGACCTGGCGCTTCGGCGTGCCCGGCGCCTCGTCCTCGGCAGCACGTGCCGCCCCCTCGATGAGGTCGCGGACGCGGGCGGTGGACACCTCGCGGAGGATGTCGAAGGTGCCGAACCGAGCCCGGTCGCCCGGGATCTCGGTGGTGTCGAGCCACGTGCCGTTGACGAACCGGAACAGGTCGTCCTGCGGCCGGGTGGACCGGTCGAGCGCCTCGAGGTTGATGCCGGACTTTCTGACCACGTCGTCTCCCCACTGCGAGTGCCGGACCAGCCCAGCACGCCTGGGAGGGAGCCTAGTCACGGCGTCGGACACCCGGGTCGGAGACCTCCGACCCGGGTGCCCGACAGGGGTGGCGGGGCGTGCCGCTCAGCGGCCCAGTCGTCCCGGTCAGCGCCGCAGCCGTCCGGCCAGGACCCCGGCGATGCCCACGAGGAGCAGCATCCCGCCGAAGGCGCCGATGACGGCCGGCCCCGTGAAGGAGAAGCCGAGGTCGACGCGCGTGAGGTTGGCCAGCAGCAGGTAGGCCGCCACGAGCACCGTGAGCAGACCCAACATCACCGTTGCCGGACGCGGACCCTTGTGGACCGTCACGAGCGCCGGCCGGGGCGCGGGCTCGGGGGCCGACCAGGAGGGGGCGCCAGTCGGGCCCGACGGGGGTGCTGCCGGCGGCGGCAGGTGCGGGAGCTCGGAGCCCGCACGGACGGCGTCGTCAGGCACCGGGCGGGCCGGTTCGACACGGAAGGGCGCCTGGGCCGGCAGGGACTGCGTGGACGCCGAGGGGATCTCCGTCGTGGCGGCTGTGGAACCGGACGTCGGGTCGGACGTCGGGTCGCTGACGGGGTCGGCGGTGGGGTCGGTGAACCCCCGCTCCGGCTCGTTGCCGCTGGTGTTCTGGCTGCTGGTCATGGCGTTCTCTTCCGCTGGGTTCGTGGTGCGCTCGCGCGGGCGCTCGTTGGTCGGGTCCTCCGGGTGGGCGCTCATGACCCGCTCCCCGCCGAGACCTGGATCTCGCCGACGCCGACCTCGGCGTCGACGACGATCTCGGGCTTGCCGGTCTGCGGGCCGTACTGGACCGTGCGCTCCCAGCTCATCCCGCCGCCGTGCATGCCACCCATGCCGGACTCGCCCGACTGCACGTCGACGGTTCCCTCGGTGGTGCCGACGGCGTGCAGCGCCCCGGCGTGGCCCCTGGCGTTGACGGTGACCCGCACCCCCTGCGGCACGACGAGGTCGATCTGCCCCATCGCGGCCGTGGCCGACACGTGGTCGGTGCCCGGCGTCGCCCGGTAGTCCGCCCGGGTCAGGTCGACCCGCATCTGCCCCATCCCGAGCTCGAAGCTCGGGGCCGGCGTCAGGGAGGTGACCTGGTAGGCCCGCTGCCCCACCTGCCACGGCTGCGAGACCCCCACGGGGGCCGCGGTCGAGGCGGCCGCTGCGATCATGCCGACGACCGCGAAGAAGGCGAGCCCGCCGGCACGTCGCCCAGCCAGGCCGGCCACGAGGATTCCGAGCCCGAGCACGCCCACGCCGGAGGCCAGGCCGACGGCCACGTGGTTGCCGGACCACCCGGCCGCCTGCGACACGGATCCCAGGACGACGCCGGTGACGATGGCGAGTCCGAGCAGGAGCAGTCCACCGGCGAAGCCGACCACCGGCGTGCGCTCGCGCACCGGCATCGGGGCCACAGGGCGAGGGGCGGCGAGGCTCGCGCCCGCGTTGGCGGCCGCGTTGCCCGTCGAGCCGTATGCCGTCACGGGCGCAGGTGCCGCCGCGCCCGACACCGTCGTGGCCGCGCCGGTCGCCGAGGGAGCCTGGCCGACCGGGGCGCCCGGGTCACCGCCGCCTGTGCCGGAGGTGCTCGCACCCGTCGGCTCGGCCGTGCCGGCCGTACCCGTCGTTCCCGCCGTTCCGGTCGTGGTGCCGGTCGGGCTGCCGCCGTGGTTCCGCCACGGGGCCTGGGCCCTCAGGTCGCGACCCGCGGCAGTGCGGGTGAGGAACCACCACGTCCCGCCCACGAGGAGCAGGAAGCCGAAGAAGCGGAAGCCGCGGGAGTCGCCGCCCCACCAGGGGCCGCCGCCGAGGACCGAGATGGCGGTGACGACGAGAAGGAAGATGGAGCTGCCCTCGCCGTACTTCAGCGCGCGCTCGACGTGGATCTCGCCGCGCTCGTCGGGCATGAGCAGCCACAGCACGAGGTAGAGGGCCAGGCCCATGCCGAAGAAGATCGAGAAGAGGATGAAACCGGCGCGCACGACGAGCGGGTCGACGCCGAGCCACCGCGCCAGTCCGGTCGCGACACCCGCGAACCAGCGCCCCTGCGACTGCCGGACGATGCCGGGCCGCCGCAGCGCGCTGTAGAAGCCGTCTAGGCCGTGGGACCCGTGCCCGTGCTGCCCGTGCTGCCCGTGCTGCCCGTGCTGCCCGTGCTGCCCGTGCTGCCCGTGTGCGTCGTCTCCACCGTGCCCCTGACCCACGTGCTGCGGGCCACCACTGCTGCTGTTCGTCATGACACCAACACTGGCGCGGGCGACGACCCCGGGCCATGAGGGTCGACCCTGAACGCACCCTGACGCGACCCCCAAAGGGGCGCCGGTGGTCGCCGCCACGCACCCGGGTGGGCGAGGATGGGAGCGTGCAGACGGCATACGAGAACGGAACGGGCCCCGCGCGCCCCACGTGGCGGACGACGCCCCGGCCGCCGCTCGTGCGACACCGGCAGGGCCGAGTCATCGCCGGCGTCGCCGCGGGCCTGGCCGACCACCTCGGGCTGCCCGTCGTCGCCGTACGCGCGGCGCTCGTCCTGACCAGCATCCCCTTCGGTGCGGGCCTGGCGGTCTACGTCTTCCTCTGGGCGACGATGCGCGAGATCGGCGACGTCGACCCCGCGGTGACGCCCGCCGCACCCAAGGCCGCGTCCCGCCCGCACGTCGACCTGGCGGGCTTCCGCACGTGGCTGCGCAGCGGCAACCAGGCCGTCGTCATCACCCTGCTGGGGGTGGCGGCACTGGCGGTCGCGGGCGCGCTGTGGCTGGGCAGCGCCGGCATCGGCGTCCACGTCGAAGTGGTCCTGCCGGTGGTCGCCATCGTCATCGGTGCCATCTTCTTCTGGTCGCAGCTCGACGACACCGACACCCTCGGCGCCCGCCGGCCGGTCCGGTGGGTCTGGCTGGTGGTCGGGCTGGGCCTGACCACCCTCGGCCTGGTCGGCCTGCTCGTGCGGGGCACCGACCTGACCGAGCTGTGGCAGGTGGCCGGCGCCGTGCTGGCCGCCCTCGTCGGCGTCGCGGTCCTCTCCGCGCCGTGGATCCTGCGCCTGTGGAGCACCCTGCGCCTCGAGCAGGCCGCCCGGATCCGCGCCACCGAGCGCGCGGACATCGCCGCGCACCTGCACGACTCCGTGCTGCAGACCCTGGCCCTCATCCAGCGCCAGGCGGGTGACGCCGCCGCCGTGGCGCGGCTCGCCCGGGCCCAGGAGCGCCAGCTGCGCAGCTACCTCTACGACGAGGACGCCCGCGCCGGCACCCTCGGCGCGGCACTCACGGCCGCCATGGGTGAGGTCGAGGACCTCCACGGCGTGCCCGTGCAGCTCGTCGTCACCGGTGACCGCCCCATGGACGAGCACCTCGACGCGCTCGTCAAGGCCGTCCGCGAGGCCGCCTGGAACGCCGTGCGCCACGCCAGCCCGCCGGTCAGCACCTATGTCGAGGTCGGCCCCGACGCGGTCGAGGCCTTCGTCCGCGACCACGGCGCCGGCTTCGACCCCGACACCGTCCCCGACGACCGCGCCGGCGTGCGGGAGTCGATCATCGGGCGCATGGAGCGCCACGGCGGCACGGCACGCATCCGGCGACGGGCCGACGGCACCGAGGTCGAGCTGCGCCTACCCGTCGGGCAGGCCGGGGAGCCCGAGCAGCCCTCCCCCACGGGGTCCACCGGTTCCACCGGGTCCACCGGCACCAGGACCGCCACGGCGGCCACGGAGGCCACGGCCGGCAGCCCGACGCCGACCACCCAGAGCACGTCCCCCAGCGCCACCCCCAGCGCCACCAAGAGCGCCACCGAGAGCCAGGAGCAGCCCTCATGACCGACCCCCGGCCGATCCGCATCGTCATCGTGGACGACCACCACATGTTCCGCACCGGCGTGCGAGCCGAGCTGAGCTCGCTGGCGGCCACCCCGCGTGCCGGCGCCTTCGCCCTCGAGATCGCCGGCGAGGCAGGGTCGGTCGAGTCGGCCGTGCAGGTCATCAAGGAGCAGCAGCCCGACGTCGTCCTGCTCGACGTGCACCTCCCGGGCGGCGACGGGCACGGCGGCGCCGACGTCATCCGCTTCTGCAACGGCACCCAGACCGCGGCCGGCGCCCCCGTGCGCTTCCTGGCCCTGTCGGTGTCCGACGCCGCCGAGGACGTCATCGCCGTCATCCGAGCCGGCGCCCGCGGCTACGTCACCAAGACGATCAACGCCGAGGAGCTGCTCACCGCCATCGGCCGCGTCGCCGATGGCGACGCCGTCTTCAGCCCCCGCCTCGCCGGGTTCGTGCTGGACGCGTTCGGCGCGGCCGCCGGCGAGGTCGCCGAGATCGACGAGGAGCTCGACCGGCTCTCGGCCCGCGAGCGCGAGGTCATGCGCCTCATCGCCCGCGGCTACCAGTACAAGGAGGTCGCGAAGGAGCTGTTCATCTCCGTCAAGACCGTCGAGACCCACGTGAGCTCGGTGCTGCGCAAGCTGCAGCTCAGCTCCCGCCACGAGCTGACCGCCTGGGCCATGGGCCGCCGCCTGCTCTGACGGACCGGCTCCTCCGTCCCGTGGTCAGGCGGGTGAGTGCAGGAAGCGGCGCAGCGCCGTCACGATGATGACGGGGGCGTCGGTGTGCACCCAGTGCCCGGCGCCCTTGATGGTGAACAGGCGCGTGCGCGGGAAGTGCCGCCGCATGCGCTCGCCGTCCTCGCGCTTGACGTAGCGCGAGTCGCCGCCGGCGATCCAGAGCACGGGGCCGTCGTATGCCGGGAGCTCGTCGAGCGCCTCCGGCCAGTCCGCGATGCGTGAGCCCGCGCCCCGAGCCGCGTCACGGGCGACGAGGTCGAGGTTGACCTGCCAGCGCCAGACCCGGCCATCCCGGCGCAGGTTCTGCAGCAGGAAGGCCTTGACACCCGGGTCGGGTTCGGAGAAGCGCGCCTCGGCATCCCCGCGGCTCCTCAGCTCCTCGAGCGGCAGGGCCTGCATCTCGCGGATGTAGCCCTCGAAGCGCTCGAGGTTCCCGTAGCCCTTGGGCGCGATGTCGACGACGACGAGCCGTTCGACGAGCTCGGGGTGGCGCAGGGCCAGCACCATGGCCACCTTGCCCCCGAGGGAGTGCCCGACCACGGCATACGGCCTGCCCTCCCCGGCCGCGCGCAGCGTCGCGGCCACGGCGTCGGCGTACGCGTCGAGCGAGAACTCCTGCGACCACGGTGACCGGCCGTGGTCGGGCAGGTCGACGAGGAGGCAGCGTGCGTCGCTGCCGTCGGGACCGCTGACGGCCTTGGCAATCTGGTTCCAGTTGCGGCCCTGCCCGAAGAGCCCGTGGAGGAAGGCGATGCGGGGTCCGGCTGTGCCCACGGACATGGTGTTGAGCAGGGCCTGGTCGGGAGCCGAGGTCATGGTCGGGAGCCTACGCGGCCTACCTCACGTCACCCGCGGCCGCCCGTGAGGGGCCGGCGGTGACCCGTCGTGCGGAACCTCACGAGCCGCCCGGCCGCGCGTGAGACCGATGTAACCGCGGTGTCATCGCGGGTCGGCGGAGGTGCAACACCGGCTTCCTAGCGTGGGCGCCACGCTCTCGCAGCGTCTTCGCCCGCCTTCCGAGGAGGAACCCGTGAGCACCACCACCGCGACCGACACCCTGAGCAGCCCTGCGCTGCCGAGCCGGCTCCGGCGGCTCTGCGCGCCGAGCAGGCGCGTCATCCGAGACTGGGACCCGGAGGACACTGCGGCCTGGGAGGCGGGCAACAAGCAGGTGGCCCGCCGCAACCTGCTCTGGTCGGTCGCCACCGAGCACGTCGGCTTCTCCATCTGGTCGGTCTGGTCGGTCATGGTGCTGTTCATGCCGCCGGCGGTCTACGGCTTCACGGCCGCCGACAAGTTCGTCCTCGTCGCACTGCCGACGCTCGTCGGTGCAGTCCTGCGGGTGCCCTACACGATGGCGACCGCCTGGTTCGGGGGACGCAACTGGGCCATCGTCAGCGGCTTCGCGCTCCTCGTGCCGACGGTCCTCACGTGGTGGCTCATGGCCAACCCGGGCCACTCGCTGGCAGCCTTCCTCGTCGTCGCCGGCCTGGCCGGCCTCGGCGGCGGCAACTTCGCCTCGTCGATGACGAACATCAACGCCTTCTTCCCACAGCGCATGAAGGGCTGGGCCCTGGGTCTCAACGCGGGCGGCGGCAACATCGGTGTGCCCGTCGTGCAGCTCGTCGGCCTGCTCGTCATAGCGACGCTGGGCAACCGGCGTCCAGAGGTCGTCTGCGCGACCTACCTCGTGCTGCTGGCGGTCGCGAGCGTCGGCGCCGCGGTCTCCATGGACAACCTCGACCACCGGACAGCCGACCCCAAGGCCATGCTCGAGGTCCTCCGGCACGCCGACTCCTGGGCGATCTCGCTGCTCTACGTCGGCACCTTCGGCTCGTTCATCGGCTTCGGCTTCGCCTTCGGGCAGGTGCTCGACCAGACCTTCCTCGCCGGGCTGACCGGTGGTGCCGCGCCCACACCTGCGCAAGCGGCCGCCGCCAGCCTGCACGCCGCCCAGATCGCCTTCGTCGGACCGCTCCTGGGCTCCGTGAGCAGAGTGTGGGGCGGGCGGCTGGCCGACCGGCGCGGTGGCGCGGTCGTCACCGTGTGGACCTTCGTCGGGATGGCCCTCGCCGGCGTCCTCGTCACCGTGGCCGCGCACTCCGACGACGTCACGGCCGGTGCGGCCACCGGGCTGCAGCTCGCCGGCCTCGTCGGCGGGTTCGTCCTGCTCTTCCTGCTCTCCGGCATCGGCAACGGCTCGGTCTACACGATGATCCCGGCGCTCTTCGAGGCGAAGTCCGCCGCCCTGCCCGGCGCGGCTGTCGAGCGCACGTCGTGGTCGCGCGCGATGTCCGGCGCGCTCATCGGCATCGCCGGAGCGATCGGCGGCCTCGGCGGCGTCCTCATCAACCTCGGCCTGCGGACTTCGTACCAGGGCGCCGGCCACTCGGCGACGGCCGCCTTCGTCGTCTTCACGAGCTTCTATGTCGGCGCCGCCGTCCTGACGAAGGTGCGCTACCGCCGATGACGACCACCACCAGCGCCACCGTCACCACCGTCACGCCGGGGACGCCCCGGCTGCCGCTCCCGGCCACGGCCGGCTCCGATCCGGCGGGTGTCGCGACGCACTGCGCCTACTGCGGTCTCCAGTGCGCGATGACACTGACCGGGTCGTCCGCCGCCGACCTCGCGGTGGCGCCCCGGCGCTTCCCGACGAACCGGGGCGGCCTGTGCCAGAAGGGATGGACGAGCGCCGAGCTGCTGCGCACACCGGCCCGGCTCACGACGCCGCTCCTGCGCCGCGACGGTGAGCTCGCGCCCGCGTCGTGGGACGAGGCCCTCGACGTCGTGGCCGACGCCATCGTGAGGACGCAGGCGGCATACGGCAGGGATGCCGTGGCCGTGTTCGGTGGCGGTGGCCTCACCAACGAGAAGGCCTACCAGCTGGGCAAGTTCGCCCGCGTGGCACTGCGGACCAGCCAGGTCGACTACAACGGCCGGTGGTGCATGAGCTCGGCTGCGGCAGCGGGGATCCGCTGCTTCGGCCTCGACCGGGGCCTGCCCTTCCCCGTCACGGACATCGGGTCGGCGCACGCGGTGCTGCTCCTCGGCGCCAACCCCGCCGAGACGATGCCGCCCTTCCTCACGCACCTGGTGCGCGCGGCCGACGCCGGTGGGCTCATGGTCGCCGACCCGCGGCTGACCCCGACCGCCGCCAAGGCGCTCGACGGCGGCGGGCTGCACCTGCAGCTGCGGCCCGGCACCGACGCCGCGCTCGCCCTCGGGATGCTGCACGTGGCCGTCACCGAGGGGTATGCCGACCGTCGTTTCATCGCCGAGCGCACCACCGGCTTCGACGACCTGTGGCCCGTGGCGGCGCAGTGGCTGCCCGAGCGCGTCGAGCGCGTGACGGGTGTCGCCGTGACCACGCTGCGCACGGCGGTGGCGACGCTGGCCCGGGCCCGGGACACCGAGCGCGGCGCCTACGTCCTGTCGGCCCGCGGCAGCGAGCAGCACGCGAGCGGCACCGACACCGTGACCGCGTTCATCGCCCTGGCCCTCGCGCTCGGCCTCCCCGGCAACTCGGGCACCGGGTTCGGCACCATCACCGGACAGGGCAACGGCCAGGGCGGCCGCGAGCACGGGCAGAAGGCCGACCAGCTCCCCGGCTACCGGAGGATCGACGACCCGGCCGCTCGCGCGCACGTCGCCGCGGTGTGGGGCGTCGACCCCGCCGACCTGCCGGGCCCGGGGCGCAGCGCGTTCGAGCTGCTCGACGCGCTCGGCACCGAGTCCGGCCCGCGCGTCCTCCTCGTCCACGGCAGCAACCCCGTCGTCTCCGCGCCCGACGCGCGGCGGGTGTCGGACCGCCTCGCCGCGCTCGACCTGCTCGTCGTCTCCGACTTCGTCCTGTCCGAGACGGCCGCGGTGGCCGACGTGGTGCTGCCCGTGCTCCAGTGGGCCGAGGAGGAGGGCACCATGACCAACCTCGAGGGGCGGGTCCTGCGGCGACGCCGGGCGCTCGCGGCCCCGGCTGGGTGTCGCAGCGAGCTCCGCATCTGGAACGAGCTCGCGAGCCGGCTCGGTTGCAGCACAGGCTTTCCCACCGAGCCGCGCCTGGTCTTCGACGAGCTCCGCCGCGCATCGGCCGGTGGGCCGGCCGACTACTCCGCCGTCACGTGGGAACGGCTCGACGCGGGCGAGAGCCTGCACTGGCCGTGCAGCCCGCAGCGGCCACAGGGGACCCCGAGGCTCTTCCTCGACCGGTTCGCGACGCCGGACGGCCGCGCCCGCTTCGTGCCCGTCGACCACGTCGGTCCCGCGGAGCCGGACGACACGGCATACCCCCTCGTCGCCACGACGGGACGGGTGCTGCAGCACTACCAGTCCGGCGCCCAGACGCGCCTCGTGGAGGAGCTGTCGGCGGCGGCCGGCGAGATGTTCGTCCAGGTGCACCCCGACACCGCGAGCGCCGCCGGGCTCGACGAGGGCGCGCTCGCCGACGTCGTGAGCCGGCGTGGGCGCACCCGCGCCACCGTCCGGGTCGACGAGGACCTGCGCCCCGACGTCGTCTTCCTGCCCTTCCACTGGGGCGACGACGGCCGTGCCAACTCGCTGACCCACGCCGCGCTCGACCCGACCAGCCGCATGCCCGAGTTCAAGGCGTGCGCCGTCCGTCTGGAGGCCGCCCAGTGACCGCTCGAACCCACGTCCTCGTCGTCGGCAACGGCATGGCCGGCGCCCGCCTGGCCGAGGAGATCCGCCACCGTGACCCCGAGGCCCAGCGCTTCGCCGTCACCGTCGTCGGCGAGGAGCCGCACGCCGCCTACAACAGGGTGCTCCTGTCGACCGTCGTCGCCGGGGGCATCACCGCCCGCGACACGCGCCTGAAGCCCGACGGCTGGTGGGCCACGCGCCACATCGACGTCGTCTCCGGCGCCCGCGTCACCTTCGTGGACGTCGAGGCGCGCACGGCGACGCTCGACGTCGACGGCGCCGAGAGCCGGCTGCACTGGGACGAGCTCGTCCTCGCCACCGGCAGCACGAGCTTCGTCCCGCCCACCGACGGGTTGTATGCCGGCATGCCCGGTCCCGCGGCGCTCGCCGACGGAGTGGTGGCCTTCCGAACGGTCGACGACTGCGACCGCATCATCGCGGCAGCGCAGTCGGCCTGCAGCGCAGTCGTGCTCGGTGGCGGCCTGCTCGGCCTCGAGGCGGCGCGCGGGTTGCTCGCCCGGGGCGTCGACGTCACCGTCGTCCACCCCCAGGACTTCCCGATGGACCGGCAGCTCGACGCCGACGGGGGCGCGGTGCTCTCCCGGGTCGTCCGCGGCATCGGCGCGCGACTCGTCCTCGGGCGCCTGGTCGTGGCGCGGCACCCGGCGCGCGACGGGGCTCCGGCGCACGTCGTCCTCGACGACGGCACGGCCCTCGACGCGGACCTCGTCGTCGTCGCGGCCGGGGTCCGGGCCCGCACCGACCTCGCCGTCGCGATGGGGCTGGACGTCGCACAGGGCATCGTCGTCGACGACCGCCTCTCGACCTCGCTGCCCCACGTCCACGCCATCGGCGACTGCGCCGAGCACCGGGGCGTCGTGCCGGGCCTCGTCCAGCCCGGCTGGGACCAGGCCCGCGTCCTGGCCGACGTGCTCACGGGTATCGACCCGAGCGCGACGTACGAGGGGACCAGCGTCCTGACCCGGCTCAAGGCGCCCGACATCGACCTCGCCAGCATGGGGTCCGTCGACGTCGACGTGCACGACCCCGGTCACGAGGTGCTCGCCTTCACCGACCCCAGCCGCGGCCGCTACGCCAAGCTGGTGCTGCGCCAGGACCGGGTGGTCGGCGCGATCCTGCTCGGGGTCGGAGACGCCGCCGGAGCCCTCACGCAGCTCTACGACACCGGCGGCGCCGTCCCCCGCGACCGCTTGTCGCTCATGCTCGGCCGTGCCGTCACGCGCGCCGGCAACGGCGAGACGGCCAACCTCGCCGAGATGCCCGGCACCGCCGTGATCTGCCGGTGCAACACCGTGACGAAGTCGGCGATCGTCGGCGCCTTCCGTGCCGGCGCCGACACGAGGGCCGCGGTCACCGAAGCCACCCGCGCGACCACCGGCTGCGGCTCGTGCACCAGCGCCGTCGAGGGACTCTGCACCTGGTTGCGCACGGCCGAGCCCGCCTCTGCGACAGACACGCCCGACCGGTCGCCGGCGAGCGAGCCGGCCGCCGACCCTCCCGAGCCACTGACCCTTCCCGCCGCCCTGACCGAAGGAGCCGCCTGATGTCCACGAGCACGCCCCACCCCGCCGGCACCACCACCCGCACTGCCGTCGTCGTCGGGCACGGCATGGTCGGGCACCGCTTCGTCGAGGCCCTCCGGTCGCGTGACACCGAGAGCACGTGGAAGGTCGTCGTGCTCGCCGAGGAGGCGGAGGCGGCATACGACCGCGTGGGGCTCTCGTCCTACGTCGGTGCCTGGAACCGCTCCGCGCTCGCCCTGCCGGGCAACACGTATGCCGGTGACGACCTCGTCGAGCTGCGGCTCGGGACCCGGGCCGAGCGCATCGACCGCGCAGCCCGCACCGTGACGACGAGCGGCGGGGACGCCATCGCGTACGACGCCCTCGTCCTCGCGACCGGCTCCCACTCGTTCGTCCCCCCGGTGCCGGGGCACGACTCGCAGGGCTGCTTCGTCTACCGCACGCTCGACGACCTCGACGGCATCCGGGCGGCGGCGGAGTCCGCGGCCGAGCGGGCCCGGGCCGAGGGACGCACGGCGAACGGGCTCGTCGTCGGTGGAGGGCTGCTCGGGCTGGAGGCGGCGAACGCGCTACGCCTGCTGGGCCTGACACCGCACGTCGTCGAGTTCGCCCCACGCCTGATGCCCCTGCAGGTGGACGACGGTGGCGGGGCCGTGCTCCAGAGACTCATCGGCGGCCTCGGCGTGCAGGTCCACACGGGAGCCGGCACGAGCTCGATCGAGGCGGAGCCGGACGGGCGGCTCGCCGTCGAGCTGTCCGACGGCACGGCGCTGCTCACCGACCTCGTCGTGTTCTCCGCCGGCGTGCGGCCGTCGGATGCTCTGGCCCGCGACGCAGGCCTCGCCGTCGGCGAGCGTGGCGGCGTCACGACCGACACGGCCTGCCGCACGAGCGACGAGAACATCTGGGCCGTGGGCGAGGTCGCCGCGGTCGAGGGCCGCTGCTACGGGCTCGTGGCACCCGGCTACACCATGGCCGAGGTCGTCGCCGACCGCCTGCTCGGCGGGGAGGCCACCTTCCCCGGCGCGGACCTGTCGACGAAGCTCAAGCTCCTCGGTGTCGACGTCGCGTCCTTCGGCGACGCGATGGCCACCACGCCCGGAGCGCTCGAGATCCTGCACACCGATGCCGTCAAGGGCACCTATGCCAAGGTCGTCGTCAGCGACGACGCGCGCACCCTGCTCGGCGGCATCCTCGTCGGGGACGCCTCGGCGTACACCACCCTCAAGGCCTACGTGGGCCGTGAGGTGCCGGGCGACCCGGGCGCGCTGGTCTCGCCGGCCGGCGTGGAGCTCGGGGCCGGCGCGCTGCCCGACGAGGCCGTCATCTGCTCGTGCAATCACGTCACCAAGGGCTCGATCTGCGGCGCCATCGCCGACGGCGCCTGCGACGTCGCGGCTCTCAAGGGATGCACCAACGCCGGAACCACCTGCGGCGGTTGCCTGCCCACCGTCAAGAGGCTCCTCGTGGACTCCGGCGTCGAGCTCTCCAAGGCCTTGTGCGAGCACTTCGAGCAGAGCCGGGCGGAGCTCTTCGAGATCGTGGCCTCGACCGGGATCCGGACCTTCTCGGGGCTGCTGGCGCGCTACGGCTGGGGCATGGGGTGCGAGGTGTGCAAGCCGACGGTCGCCTCGATCCTCGCGTCGACGAGCAGCGACCACGTGCTCGACGGCGAACAGGCGGCCCTGCAGGACAGCAACGACCACTTCCTGGCCAACATCCAGAAGAACGGCACGTACTCGGTGGTGCCGCGCATGCCGGGTGGCGAGGTCACCGCCGAACAGCTCATCGTCATCGGCGAGGTCGCCAAGGACTTCGGGCTCTACCTCAAGGTGACCGGCGGCCAGCGCATCGACCTCTTCGGCGCCCGCGTCGAGCAGCTGCCCGCGATCTGGCGGCGCCTCGTCGACGCGGGCATGGAGTCCGGTCAGGCGTACGGCAAGTCGCTGCGCACCGTGAAGTCGTGCGTCGGGTCGTCGTGGTGCCGGTACGGCGTGCAGGACTCCGTCGGGATGGCGGTGGAGCTCGAGCACCGCTACCGCGGGCTGCGGTCGCCGCACAAGCTCAAGCTCGGCGTCTCGGGCTGTGCGCGCGAGTGCGCGGAGGCCCGCGGCAAGGACGTCGGCGTGATCGCCACCGACAAGGGCTGGAACCTCTACGTGTGCGGCAACGGCGGCCAGACCCCGGCGCACGCCCAGCTGCTGGCGAGCGACCTCGACGACGAGACCCTGGTGCGCTACGCCGACCGCTTCCTGATGTTCTACGTGCGCACGGCCGACCGGCTGCAGCGCACGGCTCCCTGGCTCGACTCGCTCGAGGGCGGCCTGGACCACCTCAAGGCCGTCGTGTGCGACGACTCGCTCGGCATCGCCGACGACCTCGAGGCGGCGATGGGCCGTCACGTCGACGGCTACCGGGACGAGTGGCAGGCGGTGCTCGACGACCCCGAGAAGGTGGCGCGCTTCGTGTCCTTCGTCAACGCCCCCGAGGAGGCGGACCCGACCGTGGTGTTCGACGAGTCCGGGCCCCGCAAGGTCCCGGTCCTGCTCGGACTGCCCACGACCCGCACCAACGACTGAGACACGAGGGAAGCCGTCATGACGACCATCACCGCCGTTACCACCGTGAGCCCCAGCGCGGGCACCCGGCTCACCGGGTCCCGCACCGTCGTCCGGCCGGGGGTCCTGCCCCAGCCGGGGTCGAGGGAGTGGGTGTCCGCCTGCCCCGTGCACCGGCTGGTGCCCGGGCGGGGCGTCGCCGTCCTGCTGCCGGGCGGCGCGCAGGCGGCCCTCTTCCTGCTGCCCAACGGGATGATCTACGCCGTCGACAACCTCGACCCGTATGCGGGAGCGGCCGTCATCTCGCGCGGCCTCACGGGAGACCGGCACGGCGAGCCGACCGTCGCGTCGCCCCTGCTCAAGCAGGTGTTCTCACTGCGCACCGGCGCCGCGCTCGACGATACCGACGTGCTCCTGCCGACGTATGCCGTCCGCATCCAGGACGGCCTCGTCCGCGTCGGCGTCCCCCTCCCCTGACCCGTCGAGAGGCCCACGTCCGCATCGGCCTCTCGACGGGGGAGCCCGGGGTCAGGCTGTCGGGACCAGAGCGGCCCGAAGGGCGTCCTCCAGCGTGGTCGTCGGGCGGCCGATGAGCCGCGAGAGGTCCCCGCTGTCGGTGAACAGCTGTCCCTCGGCGAGCCCGCGGTCACCGTCGGCGAGCACGGCGGCATACCCCTCGGGAAGGCCTGCCCCCACCAGGGCGGCGGTGTAGTCCGCGACGGAGAGATCTGCGTAGGCCACCTCGCGGCGGGCCACGCGGCCCACGGTCGAGGCCAGCTCGGCCATCGTGAAGGCGGTGTCGCCGCCCAGCTCGTAGACGGCGCCGTCGTGCCCCTCGCCCGCCAGGACGACTGCCGCCGCCTCGGCGTAGTCCGCCCGGGTGGCGGCGCTGACGCGGCCGGCGCCGGCGGCACCGAGGACGACGCCGTGTTCGAGGAAGACGGGGAGCTGGCCGGTGTAGTTCTCGAGGTACCAGGAGTTGCGCAGGAGGGCGTGCGGCAGGCCGGATGCGGCGAGCAGCTCCTCGGTGGCACGGTGCTCCTCGGCGAGCACGAGGTCGGAGGTGTCGGCGCGCGTGATGCTCGTGTAGGCCACGAAGCCCACGCCGGCTCGCTTCGCCGCCTCGATCACGTTGGCGTGCTGGGTCGTTCGCCGGCCGACCTCGCTGCCGGAGACCAGCAGGAGCCGGTCGACACCGGCGAAGGCGCCGTCCAGGGACGCCGGGTCGTCGTAGTCGGCGCGGCGCACCTCGACTCCGCGGGCGGCGAGGTCGGACACCGACTCGCGCGTGCGAGCAGTGGCGAGGACGTCGGCAGCAGGGGTGCCGCGCTCGAGGAGGGCTTCGACCACGAGACGGCCGAGGTGGCCACTGGCACCGGTGACGAGAAGGGTCATGACGTTCCTTTCGGGTGGGACGGACACCCTGCAGAACGACGGCCCTCACCGCATACTTCCCGTGAGTTAGTACCCACTTTGAAGTAAGGTACTGACATGACGGTTAGTCCTCCCCTCCGCCGGCACTTCCCCGACGGGGTCTTCTCCTCCGACTGCCCCAGCCGGGTCGTGCTCGACCACGTGACCAGCAAGTGGGGCACCCTCGTCATCCTCGCGCTGGCCGAGGGCGACGCCCTGCGCTGGAGCGAGCTGCGCCGCCGGGCCGAGGGGGTCAGCGAGAAGATGCTCGCCCAGACGCTGAAGATGCTCGAGGCCGACGGCTTGGTGCACCGCCACGCCCGCCCGGTCGTGCCGCCGCACGTCGAGTACTCCCTCACCGCCCGCGGCGCCGAGCTCGCCGAGCGGATGGTCCCCCTCATGGACTGGATCGCCGACCACGCCCCGGCGATCCTCGGTGACGCGCAGACGGCCGCTACACGTTGAGGCGGTAGCCCCGGCGCACGACGGTCTGCACAAGGTCGCGGTCGGGCAGCGCGGACCGCAGCCGGCTCACGGCCATGTCGAGGGCGTGCTCGTTCCCAGCGTCCGGCAGCTCGTCGAGCAGGCGCTCGCGCGTGCACACCGCACCCGGTTCTGCCAAGAGGGCCGCGAGCATGGCGCGAGGGCCGCGCGCGAGCGCCACCGTCTCCCCTGCGAACGTCACGAGTCGCCCCCTGACGACGAGCGGGCCGCGCGCGGTCCGGACCTCCTGCACGCCGTGCAGCACCAGGTGCTCGACGACGGTGCGGATGAGGGCACCCATCCGGAAGCGCTCGGGCACGAGCGGCGTCACTCCGAGGTCGAGCAGCGGCGCCGCCGTGACGGGCCCGACCGCGGCAGCCACCACCCCGTGACGCAGCGCGTCGACGAGGACGCCGTCCATGCCGAGCTGGCCTGCGGCAGAGACGAGCCCATCCACCGCGGGCGCCGAGGTGAACGTCACGACGTCCACCTCCCGGGCCGCCACCGCGGCGACGAGGCGTCCCAGCTGGCTCTCGTCGGTGGGGCGCACCCAGCGGTAGGGGGCAACGGTCAGCACCGCGGCGCCGGCCGCCCTGAGGCGATCGAGCTGCTCGACGTCCTCGTGGCCGTGCAGCTGCACCGCGACGAGCCTGCCCTGCACCCCGCCGTCGATGGCGAGCCCGACCGTGGAGGAGGTCCTCTCGTCGTCGGCGACGCCCGCGTCGTCGTGCCCCGCGGCCCGCACCGCCCCACGCGCCTTGGGACCGCGCACGATGATCCGCGCGTGGTCGAGGGCGTGACCCAGCTGCTCACCCAGGCCGGCGGCGTCGGCCGCCTCGACCCACCTCCGGAAGCCGTAGGCCGTGGTCACGACCACGATGTCCGGACGGCACTCGATCACGGCCCGGGTGTCGGCGATGAGCACCTCGTCCTCCTCGACGGGTGCGATGCGCACGGCGGGCGCGTGCAGCACCTCGGCGCCTCGGCGCACGAACGCGTCGATGAGATCGCCGGACCGGCGGTCGGAGGTCACGGCGATCCGGAACCCCTCGAGGACCGGCCCGGACGGCTCGGCACGCGCGTCGGGGTCCGGGCCGGTCAGCTCGGACGACCACGCCGTGCGCGGGTGGTTGCGCCGGGCTCCGTCACCAAGCGCCGTGGTGGGCTCCGTCACGCGACGACCATCCGCTCCGTGCGCCCGGCCACGCCGTCGACCCGCCGCGTCCACACGGCCGACTGCTCCACGACGTCGCCGACGACGATGACGGAGGGCGATGCCGCACCGGCGCGGGACACGAGGTCGGGCAGCGTGGAGACGGTGCCGACGATGCTGCGCTGGTCGGGGGTGAAGCCCCGCTCCACGACGGCCGCTGCGGTGTCGCCCGGCAGCCCTGCGCGTACGAGCTCCGTCGTGATCGGGACGAGGTTGTGCATGCCCATCAGCACCACGAGGGTCCCCTCGAGGGCGACGAGCGCAGCCGCCTGCCGGGCGTCGAGCGGCACGTGCCCCGAGACCACGGTGAAGACGTGGCTGACGTCGCGGTGGGTCACGGGTATGCCGGCGCTCCCGGGCACGGCGACCGCCGACGAGATCCCGGGAACCACCGTCACCGGCAGGCCCGCCTCCACGGCGGCGGCCACCTCCTCGCCCCCGCGTCCGAAGACGTACGGGTCGCCGCCCTTGAGACGTACGACCGTGAGGCCGGCGAGTGCCCGCTCGACCAGCAGCCGCTGGATCTGCGGCTGCGGCACGGCGTGGTGACCCGGCCGCTTGCCCACGTCCACGACCTCCGCACCGGGCGCGAGGGCGGCGAGGTCGCCGACCGCGGCCAGACGGTCGGTGAGCACGACATCGGCCTCGGCCAGGGCCCGGACCGCCGCCACTGTCAGCAGCTCGAGGCCGCCAGGTCCCGCACCCACGAGGACCACCCGCCCCCGCCGCGGCTCCCCTGACGGCTCCGTCACGACCGGGCAGCGCCCCGTGAGCGCGGTGCGCGCCTCGTGCCACGTCGAGGCCGGCCCGACGAGCACGGCCAGGGCCGCCCTCGCGCACACCTCGGGCGTCACGGCGTCCGGAGCGTCGACCACGTCCACCACGGCGCCGGCGCGGCGATAGCGCCGCTCGGCGGCACCGATGGCGCCCGCGGGCCCGATGAGGAGCACCGGCAGCCCGGTCAGGTCAGTCTCGATCAGCACCGCGGCCTCCCGTCGCAGCTCGCGTTCACGTGGTCCCACGGTAGGAAAGGTGTGTTTCCCCCGCGTTTCCGTCCCGCGATGCGGCGGTAACGTCCGGCTCACCGGAGGCGGGTTCACCGGTGCTGTCGAGACGGACCCGCCCCGGGGTCAGGTCATGGTCGCGCCTGCCGCCCTGGCGCACACCTGAGAGAGTGGCGACATGTCTTGCCCCGGACCCGTGCTGGTGGCGGCTGCGCACGGCACGTCGTCACCCGCCGGGCGCTCCGCGATCGGCGGGCTCGTCGCTGCGGTGGCGGCGCGCCGCCCCGACCTGACGGTGCGGGCTGCGTTCGTCGACGTGCAGCCTCCGGACCCCGCAGCGGTGCTCGCTTCGCTCTCGGGACCGCCGCCCGCCCGGCTGGTGCCGCTGCTCCTCTCTGCCGGCTACCACGTCTTCGTCGACCTCACCCGGGCCGCGGAGTCCGTGCCCGGCACCACCGTCGCGCCGGCGCTCGGCCCGGACGACCGGCTCGCCCGGCTGCTGCACCGACGGCTCGTGGCGGCCGGCCTGCACGACGACGACGTCGTCGTGCTCGCTGCCGCCGGCTCCTCGCAGGCGTCCGCCGTCGACGACTGCCGAGCCGTCGCCGCCACGCTGTCGCGGAGACTGGGCCGGCCGGTCACCGCCGCGTTCCTGTCCGCAGCCGAGCCCAGGCTGCCCGACGCCGTTGCAGACCAACGGATCTCGCAAGGACGCGTCGTCGTGGCGACCTACCTGCTCGCGCCCGGCTTCTTCGCCGACCTCGCGGCACGCTCGGGGGCCGACGTCGTGGCGCCTCCGCTGCTCGTCGCCGGGGAGCCGCCGCCCGAAGAGCTCGTGGACATCGTCCTCGAGCGCTATCTCGGCTCATGAGCGCCCGCGCCGTGAGCCCGCCGCCGAAGCTGCCCCACGCTATGGTGTGCTCGGCGATGGATCCCGCCGGGGCACCTGCTCGGTGCCCGAACCGCCCACCTGCTGATGGTTCCTGTTCATCCGCGGCACCCGCCGCGACGATGGGCAGGCCTGCGCGCCGAGCCCGTCACTGAGTGTCTGGAGGCTCACCGATGGCGGAGCACGTGCCACCCCAACCGGATCGATCCCGGATGACCGACTTCGCCGGGCACCCGCTCGTCGTCGGCGTGGCGCCCGACCAGTCGCCGCTCGTGGCGCTGACGGCGGTGTCGCTGGCTCGCGCGACCGGCGCGCCGGCGCTCTACTTCGCCCACGTCGACACCTCCCGCTACGCCGACGTCGAGCACCCGGACGGGTCGGTCACGCACCTGTCCATCGACCCGGACCTCGACGACGAGGAGTGGCCCGAGCGCGAGGCGGCTCTCACCGACCTCGTGCGCCGGTGGATGGCCGAGCAGGACGTGCCCTGGCACTTCCGGTACCTCGCCGGACGGCCCGACCGGGCGCTGACCCACCTGGCGCGCGCCGTGGACGCCGCGGCGTTCGTCGTCGGCTCGCACGTGCGGCGTCACCGCCGGCTCACCGACTTCGTCAACGGCTCCGTGTCGATGCAGCTCTCGCACCGCCAGCACCGGCCCGTCGTCGTGGTTCCCGTCAGCGTCGTCGACTGGGAGGGCCGGGCGCCGTGGGAGTGACCGGCGAGCCCGACCGGACCCCGACCCGCACCGACCACCCACCGAGGCGCCGGGCGCCGCACCGCCACCCCGGGCTGCTCGCCCTGATCTTCGTGGGCGGGGCGCTGGGCACGGCCGCGAGGGCGGCGCTCGAGACCGCCTCGCACGCCGCCCCGGCCGGCATCCCGTGGGTCACGTTGGCCATCAACGTCGTCGGATCGCTGCTGCTCGGCGTGCTGCTCGAGCTCCTGGCCCGCACCGGTCCCGACACCGGCTGGCGGCGTGGCGCGCGCCTGACGCTCGGAACCGGCGTGCTCGGCGGGTTCACCACCTACAGCACGTTCGCGGTCGAGACGGTGCAGCGGATGACCCCGGACGCCTTCGTCATCGGCCTCGCCTACGCGTTCGGCAGCATCGTGCTGGGGGTCGCCGCGGCCGCCCTCGGCCTCACGGGCGCTCGCCGGCTCATCGCTCACCGGTCCCCACGCCGGGGCTCGGAGGCTGGGCGATGATGCTGCTGCTCGCGCTCGGTGGCGGCCTCGGCGCCGTCATGCGCTTCGTCGTCGACGCCGCCGTCGCCCGCCGCAACCGGTTCCGAGTGCCCCTGGGGACGATGCTCGTCAACGTCACCGGATCACTGGTCCTCGGGGTCGTGACGGGGCTGCTCACCGCAGGGACTGCGGAGTCCACGGACGCGACCGTGCGCGCGGTCCTCGGCACCGGGTTCTGCGGCGGCTACACGACCTTCAGCACCGCCTCCGTCGAGACGGTACGGCTGTGGCTGGCCGAAGGACGAGGCACCGGAGTGAGGTACGCCGCAGCAACCCTGGTGGGGTCGCTGGCAGCCGCCACCGTGGGGCTGGCCGTCGCCCACCTCGCCCTGACGACGACCGGCGCGGCGTGAGCCCGCCCGTGCCCTCGCGGCCGATGCGCTACCTGACCCTCGCGGCACCCGCCTCGGCGGAGCTCGAGGTGAAGCGCTCGCGGTTCGTCTGCGACGTCGCGCCGGCAGCCTCGGAGGAGGCCGCCCGCGCGTTCGTCGAGCACGTGCGGTCCGGCAGCCGGGACGCCCGGCACCACTGCACGGCGTTCGTGCTGGGACCGGATGCAGGCACCCTGCGCAGCAACGACGACGGTGAGCCGTCCGGCACCGCGGGAGCCCCGATGCTCGACGTGCTCCGCGGTCACGATCTGACCGACGTCGTCGCCGTGGTCACGCGGTGGTTCGGCGGCACGCTGCTCGGCACGGGAGGCCTGATCCGCGCCTACGGCGACGCGGTCTCGCTCGCCCTCGAGGCCGCGCGGCTGCTGGCGCGCGAGCTGCGCGAGGGCGTCGTCGTCGACCTCGACCACGGCTCCGGGCCACGGGTCGAGCACGCGCTGCGCGGCCTCGCCCACGTCGAGGTGACCGACGTCGACTACCTCCCCCGCGGAGTCCGGCTCCACGTCGCCGCTGCGCCGGACGCGCTGCCGGACGTCGAGCGGACGGTCGCGGCCCTCACCTCTGGTGGCGGGCGACTCAGTCCGGGCCGGTCGTCCTGGGTCGACGCCCCGTCCGAGCCTGCGTGAGAGCATGCCTGCATGGGCTTCCAGATCGCCAACGAGCCGGCCGCCGACCAGGTCCTCGACGAGCACCCCTTCGCGGTCGTCGTCGGCATGATGCTCGACCAGCAGTACGGCATGGAGCACGCCTTCCGCGGCGGCTACAAGGTGCTGAGCCGGTTCGGCACGCTGGACCCGGGCGCCATCGCGGCGGCCGACCCGGACGAGTTCAAGGCGGTGTGCAGCACTCCGCCGGCGATCCACCGCTTCCCCGGGTCGATGGCCGCCCGGCTGCAGGAGCTGGCCGCCCTCGTCGAGAGCCGCTACGACGGTGACGTCACGCGTCTCTGGACCGAGGCCACCACCGGCAAGGAGCTCCTCCGGCGCGTCCAGGAGCTACCGGGCTTCGGCAAGCAGAAGGCGCAGATCTTCGTGGCACTGCTCGCCAAGCAGCTCGGCGTGCGGCCCGAGGGCTGGGAGGCGGCGGCCGGGGACTACGCGCTGGACGGCTACCGCTCCGTGGCCGACGTCGTCGACGCCGACTCGCTGATCAAGGTGCGAGAGTTCAAGCAGGCCAAGAAGGCCGAGGCGAAAGCCGAGCAGCAGGCCTGAGCCGCACGCTCTTCCGTGCGTATGCCGCTGGGCCCGCTTCCACGAGAAGCGGGCCCAGCGGCATACGTCGTCTCAGGCGGCGCCCGACGTCACGCGGACGTCACAGGAACCTCACTCGGCGAGGAAACCGAGCAGGTCGGCGCGGGTGAGGACGCCGATCGGCTTGCCGTCCTCGACGACGAGCACGGCGTCGGAGTCCTCGAGCTCCTTGCGTGCCGCTGACACCGGCGAGCCGGCGCCGACGAGCGGCAGGCCGGCCTCCATGTGCTTGTCCACCGAGTCGGCGAGGTGCGCCTTGCCGGTGAAGAGGGCCTCGAGCAGTGCGCGCTCGCTCACCGAACCGGCCACCTCGCCGGACATGACCGGCGGCTCGGCCTTGACGACCGGCATCTGGGAGACGCCGTACTCGCGCAGGATCTGCACGGCGTCGCGGATGGTCTCGTTGGGGTGCGTGTGCACGAGCGCCGGCATGTCGCCCGACTTGTTGCGCAGGACCGCGCCGACGGTCGTCTCGGTGTGGTCGTCGAGGAAGCCGTAGGAGTGCATCCACTCGTCGTTGAAGATCTTGCTCATGTAGCCGCGGCCCGAGTCGGGCAGCAGCACGACGACGACGGCGTCCTCGGGCAGGTCCCTGGCCACGCGCAGGGCCGCCACGACCGCCATGCCGCACGAGCCGCCGACGAGCAGGCCCTCTTCCCGGGCCAGGCGGCGCGTCATCGCGAAGGAG
The DNA here is from genome assembly GCF_039529575.1 of Terrabacter terrae. Taxonomy (NCBI): domain Bacteria; kingdom Bacillati; phylum Actinomycetota; class Actinomycetes; order Micrococcales; family Intrasporangiaceae; genus Terrabacter; species Terrabacter terrae. The sequence goes on along the minus strand of NZ_BAAANB010000001.1, from coordinate 775,628 downwards.
TCGGCGTCGCTGACGGCGATCACGTCGTCGACGACCGACGGGTCGTAGGCGCCGGGCCAGAAGTCCTCACCGACGCCCTCGACGAGGTACGGGCGACCGGTCCCGCCGGAGTAGACGGAGCCCTCCGGGTCGGCCGCGACGATGCGGACCGCGCCGTCGCTGACCTCCTTGAGGTAGCGGCCCGTGCCGCTGATGGTGCCGCCGGTGCCGGCCCCGGTGACGAAGTGGGTGACGCGGCCGTCGGTGTCGCGCCAGATCTCGGGGCCCGTCGTCAGGTAGTGGCTGTTGGGGCCCTCGGGGTTGTAGTACTGGTTCGGCTTCCAGGCGCCGTCGATCTCGCGCACGAGGCGGTCGGAGACGGAGTAGTAGGAGTCCGGGTGGTCCGGCTCCACGGCGGTCGGGCACACGACCACCTCGGCGCCGTACGCCCTGAGCACGTCGCGCTTGTCCTGGCTCACCTTGTCCGGGCAGACGAAGACGCACTTGTAGCCGCGGCGCTGGGCCACGAGCGCCAGACCCACCCCGGTGTTGCCGCTCGTCGGCTCGACGATGGTGCCACCGGGCGTGAGCAGCCCGTCGCGCTCGGCCGCCTCGACCATGCGCAGGGCGATGCGGTCCTTGACGGAGCCGCCGGGGTTGAAGTACTCGACCTTGGCCAGCACCGTGCACCTCACCCCCGCGTCGGCGACGACGGAGCCGAGCTTGACCAGGGGCGTGTTGCCGACGAGGTCGGCGACGTTCTCTGCGTACTTCATCCGCTCATCCTAGGAGGCGCTCCCAGCGGTCCCGACCCCGCGCGTCCGATGGGACCTGCGGGACCGGGTACGGGACCCTCCACCGGCGGGATACCGTGGTGGACCCCGGTTCAGCAGTGAGAAGGGAGGCCCCGGCATGGGGCGGGCACGGCGCGCACGCAGGATCGCCCAGGCAGCCGCATACGGCGGCGGCATGGGAGTGGCGGGCGTCGGCGCGCTCGGCGTCCTCGGCTACGGGCTCCTGCGCGCCGAGGCGGTGATGGCGCGCCGGATCGTCGGCCAGCCCTTCGAGGGCGCGCCGTCGGACAGCGGGACCTACGGGTCCGGCGCGGGTGAGCCGCTGCGCTTCGTCGTTCTCGGCGACTCCACCGGTGTCGGGATGGGGGCCGACCACGCCCACGAGACGATCGGGGCGACCGTCGCGACCGCTCTCGCCGGCTTCACCGGTCGCCCCGTCGAGCTGACGAACGTCGCTGTCATCGGGGCGGAGTCCACGGGACTCGACGAGCAGGTCGAGCGTGCCCTCGCCGTGGTCCCCTCCCCGCGCGTCGCCGTCATCTCGATCGGCGCCAACGACGTGACGCACCGCATCGACAAGGCCGTGGCCGTGCGCCACCTCGGCGCGGCGGTGCGCCGGCTGCGCGAGGCCGGCGCCGAGGTCGTCGTCGGCACCTGCCCCGACCTCGGCGCCATCCAGCCGGTGCCGCAGCCGCTGCGCTGGCTCGCCCGGCGCTGGTCGCGCGACCTCGCCGCGGCCCAGACCGTGGCGGTCGTCGAGGCAGGTGGCCGAGCCGTGTCGGTGGGCGACCTGCTGAGCGAGGCCTTCTCGACAGAGCCGCACGTGATGTTCAGCAAGGACCGTTTCCACCCGAGCCCGGTCGGCTACGCACGGGTCGCCGCCGCCCTGCTGCCGACCGTCAGCGCGGCCCTGGACCTCTTCGGCGAGCGGAGCCGGCCCACCGAGCCCAACGCCTGGCGGGGCGAGGGCGTGCGACCGCTGGCGGTCGCCGCCACGCGCGCGGTCACGCGTCCTGGCACCGAGGTCGCCCCCGCGGAGGTCGCTGGCGGGGCGCGGGGGGCTCGCGGCCGCTGGGCGCTGCTGCGGCACCGCATCCGGCTGGCGCTGCCCCAGCCGGGCGCCGCGGGTGAGCCGGCGCCGGGCGGGCGCGCCGAGGTCAGCCGATCGACATGACCTGGCTCGCGGCGGGCGCCTTGATGCCGAGGTCCTCGTTCCACTTGGAGAAGTCGAGCTGGCCGGGGCTCGACGCCGAACCGGTGAAGCGCACCACCTGGAGCTTGTCCTTGGACACGTAGAGCGCGCCCTCCCCCTTGCCCTTCTTGTCGGTGACGACCCAGCAGTCCACACCGCCGACGTTCTCGCTCCCGACCGTGCTGGACAGCTGCTGCGGGGTCACCGCACCGAAGGCCTTCTCGAGGAAGGACTTGAGGCTCAGGCTCTGCGTCATCGCGCTCGCGGAGGACGGGGCCTTGATGAACTTCTGGCCGGCACTCTGCACCTTCGCGGGAGCGCCCTGCTTCTTCCAGAAGGTCGAGTCGCCCTGGATGTAGACGGCGTCGTCGACCGAGATGACGCGAGCCTTGCCGTCACCTTCCATCTCGATGGCGATGTCGGCGGTCTTGCCGTCGCTCGTGCCCTTGAAGTCAATGTTGATCTTCTTGCCGGCCTGGTCGACCTGGCCGGCGAAGGCACCGGATGTCGCGGCGAGCGCGTTCGTCTTGGACTTCTCGAGGATGTCGGCCGCCTTGGGTGCGCCGTTAGCGGCGGGCGCGGATGCGGTGTCCGACGTGGCGGGTGTCGAGGCCGACGGACCCGCGCTCGCCGAAGAGCTGGCCGTGGTGGTGGAGCCACTGGTCGAGGGCGTGTCGGACGTGGAGCACGCGGCCGCGCCGAGCGTGATCGCGAACGCGCCGGTGACGGCGACGAGGCGCGTCGTGAGTGTCTTCATGTGATGCTGCTCCCCTGGTGATCGGTCCGGCCGGGCTCGTCCCGTGCGAGCCGCACACCCGTGTCGACACCGGGCGGCGACGACGACGCGTCCAGACTAACCGTGCGGGCGTGGACCAGAGACGCACGTCATGCCCCGCGCCCTGTCCAACGGGTGCGAGGACGTCCTACCATCGTGGGGACTGAGCAAGCGCTTAGTGGCCCGTCGCTCCGCCGCCCGGGCCGAACGCCGCACCAGGAGATCTCCCGTGACCGAAGCCGTCATCGTCTCGACCGCCCGCTCGCCGTTCGGCCGGGCCTTCAAGGGCTCGCTCAAGGAGGTGCGCCCCGACGACCTCGCCGCCACCGTCATCCAGGCCGCGCTCGACAAGGTGCCCGCCCTCGACAAGAGCCTCGTGGAGGACATCTACCTCGGGTGCGCCGAGCCGTCCGGCCGGCACGGCTCCAACATGGCCAAGGTCGTCGCCACGCTCCTCGACATGGACTCGACGCCCGCCGCCACCATCAACCGCTTCTGCGCCTCCTCGGCCCAGACCACCCGGATGGCCTACCACGCCATCAAGGCCGGCGAGGGCGACATCTTCGTCTCCGCCGGCGTCGAGTGCGTCTCGCAGTACACCGACTGGGCCGGTGCCGGCGGCGCCAAGGAGGACCAGCAGAACGGCCGCTTCGCCGAGGCCCAGGCCCGCACCAAGCGCATCGCCGAGACCAACGAGACGTGGACCGACCCACGCGACGAGGGCCTGCTCCCCGACATCTACATCGCGATGGGCCAGACGGCCGAGAACGTCGCGACCGCATGCGGCATCTCCCGCGAGCGCCAGGACGAGTGGGGCGTGACCTCGCAGAACCGCGCCGAGGCCGCCATCGGGCGCGGCTTCTTCGACTGGGAGATCACGCCGGTCACGACCCCCGACGGCACGGTCGTCTCCAAGGACGACGGCCCGCGCGCCGGCGTGACGCTCGAGGCCGTGCAGGGCCTGGGCCCGGTGTTCCGCCAGCAGGGCACCGTCACGGCCGGCAACTGCTGCCCGCTCAACGACGGCGCTGCGGCCCTCGTCATCATGAGCGACACCAAGGCGAAGGAGCTCGGCCTCGAGCCCCTCGCCCGCGTCGTCTCGACCGCCGCCACCGGCCTCTCCCCCGAGATCATGGGCCTCGGCCCCGTCGAGGCGAGCAACCTCGCCCTGAAGCGGGCCGGCCTCTCGATCGGCGACATCGACCTCTACGAGATCAACGAGGCCTTCGCCGCCCAGGTCATCGGCTCGGCCGACCAGATCGGCATGGACTACGACAAGCTCAACGTCAACGGCGGCGCCATCGCGATCGGCCACCCCTTCGGCGCCACGGGTGCCCGCATCACCGGCACCCTCATCAACGCGCTGCGCGACCGCGACGGCCAGTTCGGCCTCGAGACGATGTGCGTCGGCGGCGGCCAGGGCATGGCCGTCATCTTCGAGCGCCTCAGCTGACGCTCGGACACACCGGAACCCCGACGAGTGGGCACCTTCCTTCCCGGGAGGGTGCCCACTCGTCGCGTGAGGGCGCCGGCCACAAGAGCACGCCAGGTGGCCGGTTGCTGCAGTCCGAGGGACGATTCCACCGCGACGAGCCGCCAGGTGGCGCCGTGACGCGGTGGGCTCGCCGGTCAGAGGGAGCGGCGTATGCCGGCCAGCTCGTCCGCGACCACGGCCGGGTCGGTGGCGGGTGCGGCCCGGAACAGGTCGAACACCATGACAGCCAGCTGGTCCATGACCACGGCCGGCCCCAGGTCGGGCACGGGCCGGCGCGGCACCTGGCGCAGCCCCGCCACCCGGTCGGCCAACGACTGGACGAGGGCCCGGACGGACGGCATACGAGAAAGCGCGTGGTCGAGCGGCAGCTGGTGCCACCGCTCGACCACGCGCCGAAGCTCGTCCGAGACGACCTGCGGGGTCGGCGAACCCGCGCGCGGAGGTCTCACGAGGACAGCTCGACCGGGCTCAGTCGCGCATCCGCGCGAACAGTCGGACGAACTCGATGTAGAGCCACACGATCGAGACGATCAGGCCGTGGGCGAGCAGCCACGAGTACTTCCTCGGGGCGCCCACCCGGACGGCGTTGTCGATCGTGTCGAAGTCGATGGCTAGGGAGTACGACGCGAGGCCGACGCCGAGGATCGACAGGATCAGGCCCAGGCCACCGCTGCCGCCGAAGCCCCAGCCGCTGATGACGCCGGTCATGAGCAGCACGACCTGCAGCAGCGAGAAGAGGCCGTAGCCGACGATCGCGAAGAAGAACATGCGGCGGGTCTTGTCGTTGACCTTGACGAAACCGGTCGCATAGCCGACGTACATCGCGACGAAGACGCACAGCGTCGCGAGCACCGCCATCTGCACGACGCCGTCGTACTTCGGGATCGAGGCGATGTACTGGCTGAAGGCGCCGAGGAAGGCACCCTGCAGCACGGCGTACACCATGAGCAGCGGCACCGACACCTTCTTCATGAAGGCGATGACAAAACCGAGGATCAGCGTGCCGAACATGCCGCCGAGCCAGAACGGCAGCGTCATGTCGGAGTTGGCCTCGGTCCAGAACCACGAGACGCCGGCGACCGCGACCGTGACGACGAAGAGCGTGAGGCTCTTGACGACGACGTCGTCGACCGTGACCCGACCGGTGTCGACGGGGCCCGCGGGCGCCCGGTCGTACATGTCGTTGAGCTGCCCGGCCGTCAGGGTCTCCTGGGTCGCGTAGCCGGCGGCCGGCTGCTGCGGGCCGCCTCGCGGCGAGCCGAAGCCGGCGTAGCGCTCCTTCTCGATCTGCTTGTTCAGCCGGTCGAAGACCGGGTTTCCACCTGCCATGTGAGTGCGCTCCTAAAAGCACTGGGTGCCACGACCCGCTCATGGGCGTGGCGACTGTCCCCAAGACTAAGCGAACGCACCCCACCGGAAGGTTCCCCGCCGAGCGTGGCGCGGGCGACGGCATACGCGGCGAAGGCGATTGGACCGGCATACTGGGGACCCCGCCCCCGTGGCCCAACCGGCAGAGGCAGGCGACTTAAAATCGCCAACGGTGAGGGTTCGAGTCCCTCCGGGGGTACATCACAGCCGTGGTGCGCCGTTCCAGCTCGTGGCGGCTTGCACCGGTCTGGCCCGGGTCGTGCCCGCGCCTCGGGCGTGGCTCGACCCTCCGTCAGCCGCTGCACCTAGAATGACCTGCACGAACGTGGTCCCAGGGGAGTCCGACGCGCCCTCCGGCGGATCGCGCCGCGCCGCCTGGCGCGGACGCACACCAGAACGAAGGAGCAGCGGGTGCTGGAGCAGCGTGTCGCCGGGGCGACGACGACGGCTCGTCCGCTCGTGCCCGGCGCGCTCGACTCCCGTGCCCTCGAGCTGCGGGACCGCCTCGTCGCCTCCCTGGCACGCACCTGGAGCGACCGGATGGTCCGCCGCGGCATGCTGGGCATGTCGCTCGTGGCCGCCGGGTCGATCAGCCCCGCCTTTCTGCCCGAGAACACCTTCGACCTGCCCGCCTCCCCCCTCATCGAGCGCTTCCACCTCGAGTGGCTCGGCAGCGGTCTCGGGCGGGTGCTGACCACCGTCCTGCTCGCCGTCGGCATGGCGCTGCTCGTCGACGCCTGGCTGCGGATGCGGCCGGTGCACGGCCGCAAGGCCCCCTCGCTCGCGTGGCTGCTGTGGAGCCTGCCGGTCATGCTCGCACCGCCGCTGTTCAGCCGCGACGCCTACAGCTACGCGGCACAGGGCAAGATCATCTCCCGGGCGATGGACCCGTATGCCGTCGGCCCCTTCTGGGTGCCCGGGCCCTTCGCCGACCAGGTCGACCCCATGTGGAGGGACACCCCGGCGCCCTACGGTCCGCTGGCCCTGCAGGTCCAGCACGGCGTCGTGAGCCTCTTCCCCGACAACGCGTACGTCTCGGCCGTCGCGATGCGACTGCCCGCGCTGCTCGCGGTGGGACTCCTCGCCTACGCGCTCCCCCGCCTGGCCGAGCGCTACGGCGTGAGCGGCCGGCACGCGCTGTGGCTGGGCGTGCTCAACCCGCTCGTGGTGATGCACTTCATCGGTGGCGCGCACGGCGACGCCGTCATGGTGGCCCTCGTGACGCTGGCCCTGCTCCTCGCCAGCCGCGGCCAGCTCGTCGTCGCGTCGATGACCGTCGCCGTGGCCGCCTCGTACAAGCAGACGGCCGTGCTCGCACTGATCGGGGTCGTCGGCATGGCCCTGCAGGCCCAGAGCGACCTGGCGCCGGGTGCGGCGGCACGGTTGCGGGCGATGCTGCGCCACGGCCTCGTCCACGGCGCGATCGTGCTGGGCACGTTCACGGCCGTCACCGCGGTCACCGGCCTCGGCTGGGGCTGGATCCCCAACCTCTCGGTGCCGGTCACGCTCCGGTCGCTGCTGTCGCCGCCGACCTTCGTGGGCAGCGCGGTCGAGTGGCTGATGCGGGTCGGCGGCATGCCCGAGAGCCTCTACTCCGCCCCGGTGCCGATCGCGCAGACGATCGGTCTGCTCGCCGGCCTGGCCGGCATCGTCTGGGTGGCCTGGAGGGTGGCGCCGCGCAACCCGGTGCTCGCGACGGCGGGGGCGATGCTCGTGCTCTGCGCCTCGGGCCCCGTCCTGCACCCGTGGTACCTCCTGTGGGGCGGGCTGCTGCTCGCCGCCGTGCGCCTCTCGGCCCGGCACGTGCGGGCGATCGTCTTCGTGACCCTCTTCTTCGTCACCTACGGCGTGGTGGACGCGACCGTCGTCAACGGCACGTGGGCGCTCGGGGTCTCGGCGGCGCTGTGGATGGCCGCGCGCCTGCGCGCCAACCGCCGCCGGGCCCAGGAGCAGGCGGACGAGCCGGTGCTCGCCGCTGCTTCTTCGGCGGCCTGAGGGCCGGGACCGCGGGGCCGGCTCCGGGGCGCGCCTCAGCGTGGGCGCCTGGCCACGCGCAGGGCGATGCCGTCGAGGATGTCGTGCTCGGAGGTGATGACCTCGGTGATGCCCGCACGGTCGACGAGGCGCTCGACGACACGACGCCACACGAGGGCGCCGGCGCCGATGACGTCGACCCGGCCGGGGTGCATGTAGGGCAGCTCGGCGCGGCAGGCCCGCGTCATGGCCAGCAGGTCGTCGCAGGCGACCACCATGTCGGCGGGCGCGGAGCGCGCCAGGTGGATGCGATCCGGGTCGTATGCCGTCAGGCGCAGCAGGTGCGCCGTGATCGTCGTGACGCTGCCGGCCAGGCCGACGAGCGTGGCGACCCCGTCGAGCGGCACGGCGGACTCGGCGAGGTCGAGCGCCTCGTCGATGTCGCGCGTGGCCTTGCCGATCTCCTCGTCGGTCGGCGGGTCGCTCACGAGGTGGCGCTCGGTCATGCGCACGCAGCCGATGTCGACCGACCGGGCCGCCTCGACGTGGTCGGTGCCGCGCACCAGCTCGGTGGAGCCGCCGCCCAGGTCGACGACGAGGTACGGGCCACCGACGCCCTGAGCAGCAAGACCCCCGGTGGCACCGTCGAAGGAGAGGGCCGCCTCCTCGTCGCCCGAGACGACCTCGGGCGAGACCTCCTTGCCGTAGTGCTCGAGGAAGGCACCGCGTACGCCCTCGATGAACTCGTCCGCGTTGCGGGCGTCCCGCGAGGCGGACGTGGCCACGAAGCGGGCCTCGGCGGCGCCGAGCTCACGGCACGCGGCCGCATACTCCTCGGTGACCGCGAGCGTGCGCTCCATGGACTCCGGCGCGATCACCCCGGTGCGGTCGACCCCGTGGCCGAGACGGACGATCTCCATGCGGCGCCGCACGTCCGTGAGCGCGCCTGTGGCCGGGTCGACGTCGGCCACCAGCAGACGGATCGAGTTGGTGCCGCAGTCGATCGCGCCGACGCGGACGTTCGCGTCACCCATGGTGCGCCCCTTCCGGGCCGCCGTCGGAGACGGGGTCGGTGCCAGCACCGGCCGCGGCGTCCTCGGCGGCGTCCTCGGCGGCGTCCTCGGCGGCGTGCAGCGCGGCGCACGAGGTGGGCTGCCACCAGTCGTCGAGCATGGCGAGGGCCTCGTCACCGAGGGGGTTCACGCCGGGTCCGGCCGCCAGGGAGTGGCCCACCAGGACGTGCAGGCACTTCACGCGCGTCGGCATGCCCCCTGCGGAGACGCCCGCGATCTCGGGGACCTCCCCGAGCTCGGCACGCCGCGCGAGGTAGTGCTCGTGCGCCCTGGCGTGGGCGGCGGCGAGCGCCTCGTCGTGGCCGAGCCGCTCGGTCATCTCCCGCATCACGCCCGCCGTCTCGAGCGTGCTCACGGCACCGGTGAGCCGCGGGCACGTGGCGTAGTAGGTCGTCGGGAAGGGCGTGCCGTCGGGCAGCCGCGGCTCGGTGCGCAGCACGTCCGGCTCCCCGCAGGGGCAGCGGTGCGCCACCTCGGTCACGCCGCGGGGGCGTCGACCCAGCTGGCGCTCGACGGCGTCGAGGTCTGCCTCGTCGACGGGCGCGGGGCTGGGCGGGACGGGGTCGTTCACGCGGTGCTCACTTGGGCAGCTCACTCAGGGCTCGGAGTCGGTGGCTCGAAGGAGACCGACAGTCACTTCGTGCGTGTGACACCCGCAGTCGGACGGTCGGCGATCTGGATCGACTGCCACACCTTGCCATACCAGGGAGAGGCGGCGTTGGCCATGGGTGCGGCCACGACCGGACGGGGGGCGGCCGGTGCGCTCGTGGCCCCGGAGTCGCCGTCGATGACCGTGTAGGCGCGGTCGCCGACCCGGACGAACTTGAGGCGCTCGCGCGCCTGCACCTCGATGTAGGCGGGGTCCTTCCACAGCGCTGCCTCGTGCTGCAGCTGCTGGACGGTCTGGCGCTGGGCAGCCACCTTGTCAGCCATGGCCGCCGCGTCGCCACGCTGCTGCACGAGCGAGCGCAGGGTCGGCACGATCGTCACGGCCAGCATGACGAGGATGCCGAGGAGTATGGCGCCGCGCACCCAGGCCGTGGAGGCGGACGGCGGCGTCGCCTGCGGCGTGCGGGGTCGGGCCGCGAGCGCCGGGCGCTCCTTGCCGGCGCCGGGACGGCTGGCCCGGACGGCACCGGGCCGCGCCTGGCCCGGTCGCGTCGCCGAGGAACGTCGGGCGGAGGGCGTCGAGCTCGCGGCCGACGAGCTGCGCGCTGCCGGTCGGGCGCCGGCCGACCGCGCGCTCCCACCCGGCCGACCCGTCGAGGACGGGCGACCCGGACGGGAGGGAGTGCGGTCGGCCACGGCGATCAGCCCTCGGCGCCGAAGCGCCCGGCGTCGAAGCGGGGGAACGCGCCGGCACCGGCGTAGACGGCGGCGTCGTCGAGCTCCTCCTCGATGCGCAGCAGCTGGTTGTACTTGGCGACGCGCTCGGACCGGGCCGGCGCGCCCGTCTTGATCTGGCCGCAGTTGGTGGCGACGGCCAGGTCGGCGATGGTCACGTCCTCGGTCTCGCCCGACCGGTGGCTCATCATGCAGCGGTAGCCGTTGGTCTGGGCGAGGGTGACGGCGTCGAGGGTCTCGGTCAGCGTGCCGATCTGGTTGACCTTGACGAGCAGCGCGTTGGCCGTGCCGGTGGAGATGCCGCGGGCCAGGCGCTCGGGGTTGGTGACGAAGAGGTCGTCGCCGACGATCTGGACCTTGCCGCCGAGCAGCTCGGTCATGGACTTCCAGCCGTCCCAGTCCTCCTCGTTGAGGGGGTCCTCGATGGAGACGAGCGGGTAGGCGGCCACGAGCTCGGCGTAGTAGGCAACCATCTCGTCAGCCGACTTGCTGGCGCCCTCGAAGGCGTACGAGCCGTCCTCGAAGAACTCGGAGGCGGCCACGTCGAGGGCCAGGGCGATGTCGCGCCCGGGCTCGTAGCCGGCCGCGCGGATCGCCTCGAGGATGAGGTCGAGGGCCGCCCGGTTGGACTCGAGGTTGGGCGCGAAACCGCCCTCGTCACCGAGGCCGGTGGCCAGGCCGCGGTCGTGCAGCACCTTCTTGAGCGAGTGGTAGACCTCGGTGCCCCAGCGCAGGGCCTCGCGGAAGGTGGGCGCACCGATCGGCGCGATCATGAACTCCTGGATGTCGACGTTGGAGTCCGCGTGCGACCCACCGTTGAGGATGTTCATCATCGGGACCGGCAGCACGTGGGCGTTGGGACCGCCGACGTAGCGGAAGAGCGGCAGGCCCGCCGACTCGGCCGCGGCGTGGGCCACGGCGAGCGAGACGCCGAGGATGGCGTTGGCGCCGAGGTTCTCCTTGTTGGACGAGCCGTCCAGGGCGGTCATCTCCGCGTCGACGAGGCGCTGCTCGCTGGCGTCGAAGCCGACGAGCCGCGGGTTGATCTCCTCGATGACCGCGTCGACGGCCTGCTCCACGCCCTTGCCGAGGTAGCGGCCCTTGTCGCCGTCACGGCGCTCGGATGCCTCGAAGGCGCCCGTCGAGGCACCGGACGGGACGGCGGCACGGGCGAACGTGCCGTCGTCGAGGCGGATCTCGACCTCGACGGTGGGGTTGCCGCGCGAGTCCAGGATCTCGCGGGCGCCAATCTCCTCAATGCTGGCCACTTGGCTCTCCTGTGCAGTCGCGCTCGGGCATCCGCAGCGGTTCGCGCAGATGCGTCGACCGGGACGCACGCACACGTGGAGACCGTCGCGACCCCAGCGGCGCACGACACGTCCCGATACCGTCCGCAGCCTAGTCGCTGGGTCCTCCACGAGCTCACAGCCACGCGGCACCCGCCCGGATCGTGGGCTCCTTCGCCGAAAGGTTGGGAGATGCTGCCAGACATTGGGCCCACCGGCGCGCAAAGCGCGTCAACCAGACAGGCACTTTACAGTTTCTTGACTTTTGCCTTCGGCCCAGCCGACATACTCCGAAGTAGTCGCCGGGGGGTGGCGTTCATAGGGGAAGTCTCGGGGCCAGCGGGGGGTTGCGCTCATGGGTCAAGCTGTCGGTCAACCAGGAACGATTCTCCTGGATCTCAACGCAAGGGTGGATGCACGAAGGGCAACACGCAGGGCTCGGGGGGAGCGCCTGCTGCAGCTCGGTATCGCTGCCGGTGACGTCATCCTCGTCGGGGCGGCGACCTTCCTCGCTGCGCGGGGCAACATCCGGGTGCCGGTGCTTCCGGTCACCAACGACATCAACACGATCGCCACCTCGCTGGGGCTGTGGGTCGTGGTCGCGTGGATGCTGGCCAACGTCGTGCGGGGCACCTACGCCCGGGCCCACGTCGGGGTGGGCACCATCGAGTACACCCGGGTGCTGGGGGCGTCGGGCTTCACGGCCGGCTTCCTCGGCATCAGCAGCTACCTGACGAAGTTCGAGCTGTCCAGGGCGTTCTTCGTGCTGCTGTTCGTGGTCGGCGTACCGCTTCTGCTCGGGTGGAGGTGGTCGGCCCGTCGTATCGTGCAGAGGCTGCGCGAGCGCGGACACCTGCTGACCAAGGTGCTCCTGTCGGGGTCGCAGGAACGCGTCGACGAGGTGGCCACCGTGCTGCGCCGCGAGAAGTGGCTGGGCTTCCAGGTCATCGGCGCCCTGGTGCCGGCGTCCGGGTTCGTGGACACGACGCCAGCGGGGGTGCCGGTCATCGGCTTCACGCACGAGACCGCGCAGAACGCCCTCGCGTCCGAGGCCGACCTCGTCCTGTTCGCCGAGGGGGCCTTCCCGGCGCCCGTCGACTTCCGGCGGATCGCCTGGGACCTCGAGGGCCACAACGTCCAGATGGCGGTGGTTCCCAGCCTCAGCGACATCTCCTCGGGCCGGATGGCCATGCGTCCGGTCGGCGGGCTGCCGCTCGTGCACGTCGAACCGCCGCAGAGCCTCGCGGCGTCGCGTGGCCTCAAGCGCACCTTCGACCTGCTCGGCGCCAGCATCGCGTTGTTGCTCGCCTCACCGGTCATGATCGTCTTCGCGCTGCTGACCAAGCTGCAGGACGGCGGGCCGGTGCTCTTCCGCCAGATCCGCGTCGGTCGCGACGGCCAGCTCTTCGAGTGCCTGAAGTTCCGCAGCATGGTGGTCGACGCCGAGGCCCGGCTCTCGAGCGTCAGCCACCTCAACAAGAACGCCGGCGGCGTGCTCTTCAAGGCGGCGGACGACCCGCGGATCACGCGGATCGGTGCAGTCATGCGCCGGTTCTCGATCGACGAGCTGCCGCAGCTGATCAACGTCATCAACGGGGAGATGAGCCTGGTCGGACCGCGGCCGGCGCTGCCGTCGGAGGTCCGCCGCTACGAGACCGACGTCCAGCGCCGCCTGCACGTGCGCCCGGGCCTCACCGGCCTGTGGCAGGTCTCCGGACGCAGCGACCTGTCCTGGGAGGACACCGTCCGCCTCGACCTCTACTACGTCGACAACTGGTCGATCGTCCAGGACCTCACCATCCTGGCTCGCACGGTTCGAGCCGTGTTCGCCTCGCGCGGGGCCTACTGACGCCCGGGTGCCCACCCCCGGGCCGGCCGCTGTGGGCACGGACCCCACCTCCGTGCCCACACCGGCCTCCCGCTGGGCGCAGGCAGGTCGGAGCGCACCGCCTGCACGGTCGCGTGCCGCGCCCCTCGCGTGACGGTGCCGTGTGCCGGGTGGTGCGGCGCGTCAGTCCGTGTCGCCGGGCGACGCGACGTCGCCGTGCAGCCGCCGCAGGGTTGCACGCAACGCGGCCTCTGCGTCCACGCCCTCGGCGCGGGCGGCGAGGACCAGCGCGAGCAGCCGGGCGCCCGGGTCGTCACCTGTCGCGGCGGCGGCGACCACGTCTCCTCGGCCGGCCTTCTCCAGCCGGGACACGACCTTGTCGGCACGGGCGAGCGCCGGCAGGGCGGCCGGCACGCCGTCGAGCGGGTGGGTGCGGTGCGGCTTCTCCCCCGACTTGATGGCGTCCCAGTTGGCGGCCACCTGCTCGGCGGTCTCGGCGTCGACGTCGGCGAACACGTGGGGGTGCCGGCGCACGAGCTTGTCGACGAGGCCGCCTGCGACGTCGTCGATACCGAACGGCCGGCTCGGGTGCTCCTGCGCCACGCGGGCCTGGAAGGCCACCTGCAGCAGCAGGTCACCGAGCTCCTCCTGCATGTGGGCCGGGTCGCCGCTCTCGATGGCCTCGACGGCCTCGTGGGCCTCCTCGAGCAGGTAGGGCACGAGGGAGGTGTGGGTCTGCTCGGCGTCCCAGGGACAGCCGCCCGGCGACCGCAGGCGATCCATCACGGCGACGACGTCGAGCAGGCGCGCGCCCGGCACGTCGAAGGAGCCGATGAGCAGCTCGACGTCGGGTGGCTCGGGCAGGCGCGAGACCTCGACCGCGATGGCGTCGCTGAGCCCCGGGTCACCGTCGGACGAGCCTACCCACACGACGTCACCGGCTCCGGACGCTGCCACGAGGTCGCGCGCCAGCTGGGCCGGTTGGTCGGCGGCGGGGGCGAGCACGTCGATGCCCGCCTCGGCCACGGCGGCGACCTGCGGCTCGTCGGGGCGGCCCCACACGGCATACGCCTGCTCGAGCGTGCGCCAGGCCTCGCGGGTCAGCAGCCCCGGCGCGATGCGTGGGGTGGTGACGAGCAGGACGACGCGGGCACTCACGAGCGGCGGGAAGGGGCTCGAGGCTACTGGGCGGTGGCCGGCGCCGGGTTGGCCCCTGGCTTGACCCAGTTGGGCGTCTTCTGGCCGATCGTGAAGTAGACGGGGCCCTCGTCGGACTGCACGACCGAGCCGTACTTCGGGTTGACGCTGATGTCGGCCTTCTTGAGGTCGGCGCGGTAGGCGGAGACGTCGGCAGGCGTCATGCGCTGCGACTGGATGAGGGCGACGGCCTCCACGAACTGCTTCGTGGTGTCGGTGGCACCGGGGATGGAGGCGATGACCGACGCGTACGTCTCGTCGGGCTGCCAGCTGCCCGACTTGGAGACGGCGTCCTTGAGCAGTGGTGCGGCGACGAGGGCGGTGACGACGATGTTCTCGGCGAAGTTCATCTTGGCGGCCTTGAGCTGGTCGTACGTCTGCTGGACGTCGGACTCGTGGATCACCTGGCCGTTGACGATGGCCGCGGCCTGCTGGCGCTCCTCGAAGCCGCAGCCGCCGAGCAGCGACACGGCGCCGATGGCGGCGATGCCGAGAACGGCCACGCGCTTAGCGGGATGGGCAGACCAAGCCTTCACGAACTTCCTCCTCTGGCGGATGCGATGCACATCCTACGGGGCGCCGACAGCAGACCTCGCCGCACCCGACGCGGCGCCGGACGACGCTCCCGCCGTGGCGGCCGCCGCAGCGATGTCGTCGAGCAGCACGGCGGTGATCAGCTGGCGGGCCCAGGTCAGGACCTCCACGTCGCGCAGCGGCTTGCCGCCGACGCGGGCGGTCATCGGGGCGGGCACGAGAATCGTGCCGAGCGCCTCCTTGACCAGCGTCCCGGGGTAGAGCCGCATGAGCCGCAGCTGCTGGCTCTCGCGCAGCTCCTTGACCGGGCCGAAGCGCACGACCTTGCCCTGCAGGCCGATGTCGCCGATGCGGGCGGCCCGGGCCACGACCCGCAGCCGGGCGACCTCGAGGAGGTTCTGCACCGGCTTGGGCGGCGCACCGTAGCGGTCTCGCAGCTCGGCCTCGATCTCGTCGACGGCCTCGAACGTCTCGACGGTCGCGAGCTTCTTGTACGCCTCGAGCCGCAACCGCTCCCCCGGCACGTAGTCGTGGGGCAGGTGCGCGTCGACGGGCAGCTCGATCTTGATCTCGGCCGGCAGGTCGACGGCGTCACCACGGAAGTCGGCGACGGCCTCGCCGATGAGGCGGACGTAGAGGTCGAAGCCGACGCCCTGGATGTGCCCGGACTGCTCGCCGCCGAGAAGGTTGCCGGCGCCACGGATCTCGAGGTCCTTCATGGCCACGGCCATGCCCGAGCCGAGGTCGGTGTTGCTCGCGATGGTGCGCAGGCGGTCGTGCGCGGTCTCGGTCATCGGCTTCTCGGGCGGGTAGAGGAAGTAGGCGTAGGCCCGCTCGCGCCCTCGACCGACACGTCCGCGCAGCTGGTGCAGCTGGCTGAGGCCGAGCACGTCGGAGCGCTCGACGATGAGGGTGTTGGCGTTCGAGATGTCGAGGCCGGTCTCGACGATGGTCGTGCACACGAGCACGTCGAAGCGCTTCTCCCAGAAGTCCTCGACGACCTGCTCGAGCTTGTGCTCGCCCATCTGGCCGTGGGCCGTCGCGATGCGCGCCTCGGGCACGAGCTCACGCAGCCGGGCGGCCGCCTTCTCGATGCTGCTCACCTTGTTGTGCACGAAGAAGACCTGGCCCTCGCGCAGCAGCTCGCGGCGGACCGCCGCCGTGATCTGCTTCTCGTCGTAGGCGCCGACGAAGGTGAGGACCGGATGACGCTCCTCGGGCGGCGTTGCGAGAGTGGACATCTCGCGGATGCCGGTGACCGCCATCTCGAGCGTGCGCGGGATCGGGGTCGCCGACATCGACAGCACGTCGACGGCCGTGCGCATCGTCTTGAGCAGCTCCTTGTGCTCGACGCCGAAGCGCTGCTCCTCGTCGATGATGACGAGGCCGAGGTCCTTGAACTTCACGTCCTTGGCGAGCAGTCGGTGGGTCCCGATGACCAGGTCGATGGTGCCGTCGGCCAGGCCGGCCATCACCTCCTTGGCCTCCTTGTCGCCCTGGAAGCGCGACAGGGAGGCGACCTTGACCGGGAACTGCGAGTAGCGCTCGGCGAAGGTCTGCTGGTGCTGGCTGACGAGCAGCGTCGTCGGGACGAGGACCGCCGCCTGCTTGCCGTCCTGGATGGCCTTGAAGGCGGCCCGCACGGCGATCTCGGTCTTGCCGTAGCCGACGTCGCCGCAGATGAGCCGGTCCATCGGGACCTGCTTCTCCATGTCGGCCTTGACCTCGTCGATGCTGACGAGCTGGTCGGGCGTCTCGACGTAGCCGAAGGCGTCCTCGAGCTCGCGCTGCCACGGGGTGTCGGGTCCGAAGGCGTGGCCCTTGGTGGCCTGCCGCGCGCTGTAGAGGCGGATGAGGTCGGCCGCGATCTGCTTGACGTAGCGCTTGGCCCGCGACTTGGTCTTGGTCCAGTCGGAGCCGCCCATCTTGTTGAGGGTGGGCTCCTCCCCGCCGACGTACTTGGTGACCTGGTCGAGCTGGTCGGTGGGGACGAAGAGGCGGTCGCCGGGCTGGCCGCGCTTGCTCGCGGCGTACTCGATGACGAGGTACTCCCGCGTGGCGCCGGCGACGGTGCGCTGCATCATCTCGACGAAGCGGCCGACGCCGTGCTGCTCGTGGACGACGTGGTCGCCCGGGCGCAGCTGGAGGGGGTCGACCTGGTTGCGGCGGCGCGACGGCATACGGCGCATGTCCTTGGTGGACGTGCCGCTGCCCGGCTGGCCGGTGAGGTCGGTCTCGGTGAGGACCTCGATGCGGCCGCCCTCGTGGACGAAGCCGCGCCCGAGCGGCGCGCAGGCCACGTGGACCCAGCCCGGCTCGAGCGAGTCGTCGCGGGAGGTGTCGAGGGGGCGCACCGCGACCTCGCGCTCGCGCAGCACCTCGCCCACGCGCTTGGCGAGGCCGGGGCCCTCGGTGACGACGGCGACGGCCCAGCCGTTCCGGACCCGCTCGCGCAGGTGCTCGACGGCACGGTCGGTGTCGCCGCGGAAGGCGTCGGCGTCGACGGTGCGCACGGCGATGCGCTCGTCGACGTCGTCGTCCTCGATGACGAGGTCGGCGTCGGCGACGAAGGGCGTCAGGGTCCACCACGGCAGGCCGATGCGTCCCGCCAGGGCGCGGACGTCGGCCAGCGACCAGTAGGACGCGCTGCCGAGGAGGGACTGCAGGTCGACGGGCACCTGGTTGCCGGCTGCGGCGTTGGCCCAGCTGGCCTCGAGGAACTCCTCGCTCGTGGCGACGAGGTCGTGCGCGCGACGGCGGATGCGCTCGGGGTCGGCGAGCAGGACGATGGACCGCTCCGGCAGCACGTCCAGCACCGACTCCATGCCGTCGACGAGGGCCGGCGCCAGGGACTCCATGCCCTCGACGGCGATGCCCTCGGCGACCTTGGACAGCATCTCGGCCACGCCGGGGAGCTGGTCGGCGAGCGCGCGGGCACGGGCGCGTACGTCGTCGGTGAGCAGCAGCTCACGGCACGGCGGCGCCCACAGGCCGTGGTCGGCGACCTCGAGGGAGCGCTGGTCGGCGACCTTGAACCAGCGCACCTCCTCGACCGTGTCGCCCCAGAACTCGATGCGGACCGGGTGCTCCTCGGTGGGCGGGAACACGTCGAGGATGCCGCCGCGCACCGCGAACTCGCCACGCCGTTCGACCAGGTCGGTGCGGGTGTAGGCGGCAGCGACGAGGGCGTCGACGACCTCCTCGAGCGGTCGCTCGTCGCCCGGGCGGAGTGCGACGGGGGCGAGGTCACCGAGGCCCTTGGTCAGGGGCTGCAGGACGGCGCGGACGGGCGCCACGACCACCGAGAGGGGGCCGTATGCCGGGTCGTCGGGGTCGGGGTGCACCAGCCGTCGCAGAACGGCCAGCCGCCGGCCGACCGTGTCGCTGCGGGGCGAGAGCCGCTCGTGGGGCAGCGTCTCCCAGGACGGGAAGACGGCGACGTGGTCGGGCGTCAGGAAGGCACCCAGCGCGGTGGCGAGGTCGTCGGCCTCGCGGGTGGTCGCCGTGACGACGAGGAGGGGCGCAGCACCGGACGCCGGGCCCGGGGCCGCCTCGTCGACAGGCGCACCGTCGGCCCGGCGCGCGAGCGCCGCGACGAGGAAGGGGCGCGTGCCGTCGCTGGCGGAGATGTCGACGAGGCGGGCACGACCCACCTGGTCGAGGACGTGGCGGACATCAGGAAGCGCCCGGAAGGCGCTGAGAAGAGGGTGCGACATCAGGGTGTCAGTCTAGGCGGCCGCGGCGACACGTCGATCCCGGGCAGCACCCCTGCACGCACCCGCGCGATGCCGAGTCGGGGCGTGATGCGCCAAAGCCCTCCTCGGGAGGTCGCCGTCGTTGCAGCATGGGTGGATGGGGGCGACCGCGACGTGGGCCGGGGCGTGAGGGCCCGTGCCCGGCCGCCCAGCCGCCGACCTGACGGCCGTGCCCGTCGCCAGACGCGCGTCGGTGTGGTGCGCCTTCGGCCTCTCCCTGGTCTTCATCTCGTTGACGCTGCTCGTCGTGCGCGGGGTCACGCAGTCCGTCGACGCGGAGGTGCTGCAACGGCTGCGCCCAGACGGCGTCTGGGGTGAGACGCAGCTGCGCTACACCCCGTGGATGACTCGCCTGCGCCCGCTCCACATGGTCCTCCTGCTCGGCGCCACCTCGATCACGGTGTCACTGTGGCGGCGGTCGTGGTGGCCGCTGGCCTTCTCGCTCGTGCTCGCCGGGGTCTCCGGTGCCGTGACGCTCGTGGTGAAGGTCGCGACGCACCGACCGGACTCCGGCGGCTTCGTCACGGAGAGCGGCGGGTCCTACCCGTCGGGCCACACCGTCGCCCTGGTCGTGTGCCTGAGCGGCTGCCTCCTCGTCGTGCGGCCACGGGTGCGCTGGTGGCTGTGGGTGCCCCTGGCGGTCCCCGCGGGCCTGCTGACGACGGCCCTGCTCGTCTCCGGGGCGCACTGGTTCAGCGACGTGCTCGGCGGGATCCTGCTGGCGCTGGCCGTCGTGCTGGGAAGCTGCCGCTCCCGGCTGCGGTACCGCGCCCACCCCCCTGCAGGAAGCGCAGCAGCCGTGGGGCCACGGCGCCGGCGTCGTAGTCCCTGAGGAACCTCCGCCGGGCCGCCCGTCCGGCCGCCGTGACTCCGGCACCGTCCTCGAGCAGCTCGGCGAGGATGCGCGCGGCCGCCTCCGGGTCGTCGATCGGCCAGAACCGGCCCTCGACGCCGTCGTCGAACAGCTCGTGCAGGGCTCCCTCGCTGCTCGAGAGGACGGGGAGCCCGGCCGCCATGGCCTCCATGATCGCAAACGACGAGGACTCGGAGTACGAGGCGTGGACGTAGGCGCGGTAGCCCGGCAGCCGGTCGGGAACGTCCCGGCAGAAGCCCTGCAGCCGCACGAGGTCCGAGATCCCGAGCTCCTCGGCCAGGGCGAGCAGGCGTCCTCGCTCGACCCCCTCACCGAAGACGTCCAACGTGTAGGGGTGGCCGCTGCGGCGTGCCGCTGCCAGGATGCGGAGCAGGTAGCGGTGGTTCTTCACCGCCTCCAGGCTGCCCACGGAGACAAGGTCTCCGGCGGTCGGCGGACGGGGCGCAGGGACGTCGGGGACGGCATACCCGGGTTGCGTGCCCGCACCTGCCTGCGGGTTGGCCACGAAGTTGTGGACGACGGTGCTCGGGACGCGGCCGGCCTGCGGCAACCACGCCCGGAGCGCCGCCCGGGCCCACTCGGAGACGAACACGAGGCCGTCGACGCGCGGCACGACCGCGCGCTCCGTGGAGCGGATCCACCGGTACACGGCTCCCCCGCGCCCGACCATGCCTTTGTCGGCCCACTCGTCGGCCTGGGAGATGCGGAAGTGCACGGCCAGGACGACTCGCTGGTGCGGTCCAGAGCGGGCAGACAGGGCGGCCCGGGCCGCCAGCGGGCACTGGGCGTAGACGGTGCACGGGCCCGCATCGCCCAGCCGACGCGCCAGCGTCCTTCGCAGGAAGACCTCGTGGGACGTCCGGTACCACCAGACGTGGGCCGGCCCCGACACCCGTTCGAGCACGGCGCCGGTGCCGAAGAGCGCCAGGAGCACAAGTCGGCGCAGCGCGGCTCCCCGACCATGCGCCCAGCCGTGGGGCGTCACCAGCTCGGCCGGATGGCCGGAGCGCTCGAGGAATCGCCGCAGCTCCCGGACGTGGGTGTGCACCCCGGTGGTTCCCTGCTCACGGGCGATGGTCGCGATGACAACGGGCGCACGACCGCTCTCCCCGAGGGGGCCCCCTTCTCGGAGGCCCGGCCCGTGCCCCGGCCTCATGGTGCCGGCCGTGGGGGCGTGACCAGCAACGACGCGGCCACGACGAGGTCGAGGAGGTAGGCGGACGCGTCGCCGAGGCCGGTCTCGGTGAACGAGGAGACGATGCAGTACGCGATGAGGAAGAGGGCCACGGCACGACGTGGCCCGCGCACATGCGTGACCACCATGACGACCAGCACGAGCAGGAAGCTGATCTCGAGGGCGATGCCCAACCAGCCGAGGTCGACGAAGGTGGACACCCAGCTGCTGTCGATCGACTGCCCCGCGAAGGACTTGTTCGAGAGGCCGTCCCCGAAGATCTCGGCGGACATCGGCCTCGCCAGCTGGGAGACCGAGGTCCACACGCTCGCGCGACCGGTGAGCATGGCGGCGTCCTGGGAGGACTGGCCCCTCATCAGCCAGGCGGCCACCTGAGGGGCCACCAGCACACCCGTGCCGACGCCCACGAGCAGCGCGGTGACCGAGGCCCGGCGCACCCTGGCGTGCCCGATGAAGAGGCTTGCGCTTGCCAGCGCGAGCCCGATCACGAGTCCCAGCAGGGCGGTGCGCGTGTGGGTGGCGAGGAGGATCACCGACGTCACCACCGCGGCCAGGAGGGCGTGGCGGCCCGTGATGATGCGGCACATCCAGAGGATGGCCGTGGCGCCGAGCAGGAGCGCGCTGTAGTGCGCGACCTGGGTCGGCCAGATCGGCCACAGCGTGCCGCCCAGTCGTCCGTCGTTGGCGAAGGCCTTGCCCGGGCCCAGCGCCGCGCCCACGACCACCGAGGCGAGGATGGCCCAGAGGCAGATCCAGTGGCACCGCAGGAGCACCAGGTCGTCGCGCCCCCACCACGGCGTCAGCAGCCAGAGGCAGGCGACGAACACGACAAGGCGCACGCCGCGGTAGGTGGAGCCCACCAGGAACTCGCTGTGGAGGCTCACGGCGAGTGCCGCGACCGCCATCACGGTCAGCAGGACGAGGAACAGCGTGGGCCGGACCACCACCCGGGGGTTCGCCAGCAGCGCGAAGAGGAAGGCGACCACCAGTGAGGACTGCGCGATTGCCGAGGACACGAGAGGCGGGATGGGGATGATGGTCCCGTCGCCGGCGCGGGTGAGGACGTTGAACATCAACGCCGCCCAGGCGATCAGGACCACTCGGGGAACGCGCCCGGGCCGGAACCGCAGGGGGCGAGGACCGCCCGGCGCCTCACGGCCGCGCCGGGTGACCGCGGCGGTGAGGGTCATCCCCTCACCTCGTCCGGCCCCGCCTTGTCGTTCCGGGGCTCGAGGACGCCGAGGCTCCGGTCGCCGGCGTCGCAGCCGACCATCATGGCGAACGGCAGCTCGAGCCCTGCCTCGCGCACGAGCTCGCCCGTGGTGCTCAGCTGCTCGGCGCCGGCCGCCCCGGCCGCGACGAGGGGAACCACCTGCTCGACCCACGTGGCCAGGTGCTGCACCTCGATGCCCGGGTCGACCTCCACCAGCGCCAGTGCGACGTCGGCGGACTCCCAGTCGGCCCGCCACGAGTCGCCGGGCAGGTCCACGGGGCTGCCCGGGACCGCGTCGAGAGGCCCGCGAGCGAGCTGCGGTATGCCGTCCGGCCGGTGCACCGGCAGGCCGCGCACCTCCGACCTGCAGGCAAGGCTCCCCTGCTGGGTGAGGTCCACGAGGAACACCTGCCTACCCTGCTCACGCAGCCGCTCGGCCGTCGCCGCCAGCACGTCAGCGGCCGCCTCTTCGTTGCCGACGGCGGCGAGTGCGACGGTGCTGACAGGCTCTCGGCTCGCTGCCGGTCTCGGCTCCGCCGTCAGGACGCCGTGGGATCGGCCCGGACCCTCGAGGGGCTCTGCGCCGCTGCCGTTCAGGGCCACCGCCGGCCTGGCCGACGCTGTCACCTCCATGCGCTCGCGCACCCGACCGTTCATGCCGGCTGGAGCCAGCGGCGTCTCGGGCTCGGCAGACCCGAGGCCGTCGCGCAGCGCCGACTCGAGGCCGAGAGCCAGCGTGGCGAGATCGTCGCCCTTCCACCCCGCCCGGCCGCGCAGGAGCCGACGCAAGCCTGCCGGCCGGCGACTCGACCGCGGCGAGCGGACGCTGAAGCGCACCGAAGCGCCCAGGGCGAGGCCGATGTCCCTGCGACGGCGCAGCCGCTCGGTGACCAGCGCACGGAAGACCACCAGGCCGACGCCGAGGGCACCGCCGACCAGCAGGCCGGACGCGCCCGCCAGGACGGCCGCGCGCTTGGCCGAGACGGGGTCGGCGTGCACGGGGTCGATGACGTGGGTCGACTGGATGGCTGCGCTGATCCGGAGGGTGGCGTCGTCCGACGCCTCCTGCCAGGCGGCGATCTTCCTGTTGAGCTCGGTGCGTCGTGCGAGCACGTCGAACGCCTGGCTGGCCCCCTGGGCGCCCTGCCCGCTCAGCTCGTCGAACTGACTGGTCAGCTCGGCGACCTGCTGCTGCGCGTCGGCGATGCGCGTCGCGTACTGAGAGCGTAGACCGCTCGACGTCGCTGTCATCTGCTGCGCTCGGAAGGAGAGGTACTGGCTTACCAGCTCCTCACCCCTGGCGACGGCGGAGCCGGGATCAGGAGCCGAGATCTTCAAGGCCATGATCTCGGAGGTGATCTGCTCGACAGTGACCGTCGAGCGGAAGGCCTCCGGTGTCATCTGGAGCCCGAGTGCCGACACCGTGCGGTCCGACACAACGCGCGTGTTGAGCAAGCCGACGTCTGTCGCGCTGGCGGCCGGTGCGTCCTCGGTCGCGGGGTGAGCCATCAGCAACGTCACTGTGGCGGTGGTCGCCGGCGGCGCCACCAGCACCAGGCCCAGGCCCAGCAGCAGGCCCAGCGCACAGAGCCCGACGATGGTCCTCCATCGCCGGCGCAGGGAGCTGCGTAGGTAGTGCCACGTGCTCAGCAACGGACGAGGTGGCTCGAGGAGGTCGTCCTCGCGCTCGCGCTCGACGGTCCAGGACAGGTCCATCAGCGCTTCCTCCCGAACGCGTTGCCGACACCCGGCTCGCCGGGCTCGGCGCCCGTCATCAGCGATGGCAGGGGCGCCAGGACCGCTCGCTCCGCCGGCAGGCGCCCGGTGGTGCGGTCCAGCGCGTCAGGGTTGGCCACGACGATGCCCTGGAGCGGCACGCCGGCCTCGTCCGCAGCCAGCGCCACCCTGGCCAGCTCCTCGGCCGTGGCGCCTCCGGCAGAGACGGCGAGGAGCGTGACGGCGTCGTCGGGTCGAACCAGGTGGCTACCCGGCTGCTGGCGGCTCACCGTCACGCAGTGCACCACGAGGTCGCCCTCACCGGCCGCCTCCGCTCTGGCGTCGACCACGAGCCCCGGTCGTGGCTGCTGATGGCTACCGATGCGGGAGCAGGCCGCCAGCAGGAAGTTCGTGGACTCCTGACGCTGCGAGGTCGTGACGAGTCGCGTCCGCCTCCCGCTGGCCGCGGCGAAGGAGGCGAGCTGGGGACCGATGCACAACCCGGCCTGGTCACCGTCGAGGGTGAGCACCAGCAGCTGTGACGACCGACGGCTGCTCTCCTGCTGGGTCCGCCCCCTGCGGCCGGTGGTGGACTGCACGCCGGTTCCGCCGTCGGGCGTGAACCGTTGCAGCAGCTGGTGCAGGGCCCAGGCATCCGTGCTGCTCGGCGCGTAGCTGCGCAGCAGGGTCACCCACCCGGCCACCGACCGCGGGACCCGGCTCTGCACCGAGCTCACGACCGGGATGCCGATGCTGTCGGCAATCTGGTCGCGCGAGCGCAGTGCCTTCTCGCGGCGCCCGCGCAGGACCACGAAGCCGGCAGCGATCCCCAAGCCGGATGCCGCCCCGAGGCCGACGAACATCCCACCGCGCACGACGGCGGGCAGGGTGTGCGCCCGGGAGGCCGGTCCCACGAGGCTCGGGCCGACCCCGGGCTGGCTGCTGGCGGACTGGCTGACCAGCTGCTTGTTGAGGGCGTCGACCTCCAGGACGATGTCCGCCTGGCGCGCGGTGAGCTGGGACAGCGTCGCCGCGTCCGCCTTGGCGGCCGGAGACGACGGCACCTCGCTGCGCAACCGGTCGCTGGTGGTCGCCAGCTCGCTCTTGACCGCGTCGAGGGTGTCGGTGAGTGTCGCCTTGCGCTTGGCCATCGCGGCGCGCTCGTCGCTGCTCAGACCGCTGGCGGCCTCCTGCAGGTAGTCGATGTCGGCTCGTGCGACTGCGGTCGCGAGCCGCTCCGCCTCCCCTGCGGTGGCACCTCGTGCGGTGATCGTCAACACCTGCTCGGTGGGACTCAGCACCGCGATGCGGTCGGCCACCTCGTCCGCGTCGAGCGGTGGGTCGAGGGTCCGGCCGGCTCGCCCGAGGACCGTGTCGCTGCGAGCGAGCTGCACCTGCGTGTCGATGGCGTGCGCGGTGACAGGAGCCGTTGTTCCTGCCGGCACGGGGGCGAACAGCACCATGGTGCTGCTGGTGTACTCCGGCGGCATCGTCTCGAGGAGGGCTGCCCCTGCCAGCCCACCGGCGACGGCCGCGACGGCGAGGGTGCGCGTGTGCCTGCGGAGGATGGCCCATATCGACCGGAGGTCGACGATCTGTTCGCTCACTGCGTCTCCCCACTGCCCGGGGGGACGTAGCCGCCCGACGCCAGGTCCGCGGTCGGGGCCGCCACGGCGGTTTCCCCGGATGAGGCGACAGGCTCCGAGGTGGCCAGGAGCAGTTGCGTGCGCAAAGTGAGCGTGCCGCTCCACGAGCCGGTTCCGACGAGCGTCGTCGTGGGCACCCGCACGCCGAACCGCGGGGAGTACCAGCCGGCCACCGGCCCCGTCTCGCCGCGGCGCGCCGTCCAGCGCAGCTGTGCCGGCAGGTGCAGCCAGGCCTCCTGCTCCCCGTCCGACGAAGGCCACGACAGGTGAGCCTCGTTCTGCCGCAGGGTGGCTCGTACCTCAGGACCCAGGTGCCAGTGGAGACGAGCCGTGTGCGGCCTCGAGCCGGTGAGCGTGTCGTCGACGACGAGCTCGCCCGTGGGCGGGTCCAACGTCACTCGCCGCGTGTGCCGCAGTGCCGAATCCAGCCGGGCATAGCCCGTGTGGTGGGCGACCCAGACCTGCCGACCACCGCCTGGTCCGTCAGGCGTCCCGCCCGCCAGCTCGACCACGGCGTCGGTGTGCGTGCTCCAGAGGAAGGGGCCACCCTCCACCGACTGGTCGGCGCCGTCCACCTCCACCGTGTTGTGGGCGCGGGTGGAGCGGAAGTAGCTGCGCCACTCGGGCTCCCCGTGGTAGCAGTACGTTCCCGGATCGGCGAGGACGTCGACGCCTCCGTGCCGCACCTCCACAGAGAGGGCGTCGGCATGGCTGTGCGCCGCGATGGAGAGGAACCCCTGAGGCCCACCGTCGCACCGGCACCAGAGCGCCGGCCGACCGTCCGGCGAACTCCCACCCATGAGCTGGATGCCGGCATCGGTGAAGCCGCGCGGCGCTTCGTCGGGGCGCCCCGGGAGGTCGTGTCGCCGTGCCAGCGCGCCGACCACCACGCTGGTCACCCCGGCATGCACCGGTGGCCACCACGGCCTGCTCCCGAAGACGGCCGCGCCCGTGGCGAGCAGCGTTCGCCACGGATCGGCCTGCGGGCTGTCGAGGACGAGTCCTCGCCCCTCGTCACCGTCGCCCTGCCGGGCCGGACGACCGGTCGGGTCGAGCAGCGCCGCCGCGGCGTCGACCGACGCCGCGACGAGCCGCTGCGTCGATCGGCCCAACGGGTGACCGGCTCGCTCGGCCTCGGCGAGGGCGAGCAGGCCCAGCTCCGTCACGAACCGGTGGTAGTCGGTCGCGAGCTCGCGGTTGACCCCGCTGGGGAACGTGTTCGCCGACAGCGACTCCTCCAGCTGCCCCGCGGCCTCGGTGCGCCAGCGGGTGCTCTCCGCATACCAGGGGAAGGCACACGCGGCTGCCAGCCGCCCGCACGCCTCGGCCACGAGGTGGTTGTTGGCCGAGGAGCCCGAGCTGCGGAAGGCCGCCAGATACTCCTGGTGCCAACGGATCTGGCGGAGGGCGGCCTCGTTCTCCTCGAACAGGGCGGGGGCACCCGACCAGCCGTCGAGCAGGCGCCGGACCCACACCCAGCTGAGCAGCCGGATGCCGAGCTCGATGCCGCTCGTCCAGTGCACCCCCGACAGGAAGGGGTTGGCCGTCCACCAGGAGCGCAGCTGCGCGGCGGAGGCCGCGGCATACCGCTCCTCGCCCGTCAGCCACCAGGCGGCGGCCAGGACGGTGAGGTGGTGGTGACGCGAGAGCTCCCAGACGGCCTTGACGTTGCCCGTGGTCGGTTCGTCGCGATGGTCGATGTCGAAGGCGTAGTCCCACTGCGGCGCCCGTCGCCCGGTCACCGGGTCGAGGAACCAGTCGGGGTCGGCGATGTCCGGGCGGGGCCAGCCGAGCACGAGCCAGTCGCCCGCGAGGAGACGGTTCGCGGCGGCCAGCAGCGCCTCGCGTGCGGCCGCCGGAACGCCTGCCCTCGCGACCTCCGGGACGGTGGAGGTGAAGCTCCTCCTCGGGAGCAGTCCCTCGACCGGTCCGGGTGCTGACACCGCCCACCCCGGTGTGGCCCGGCGACGCCGCCAGGCGAGCTGGCGCCCTCGGTCACGGACGCGCGCGACGATCTCGTGCGGCGGCATGCGACGCAGACGTCGGACGTACCAGCTTGCGGACCGGCTCACAGGGCCACCGGCCCACCGGTCGTGAGGCTGCGGTGCACGGCGATCGTCGACCGCGTCGTCGAGACGAGGGACTCGAGGGGGATGGGCATCTGCCCGCCCGATCGCACGGCGCCGAGGAACGCGGTGAGCTCGGCCCGCTGGCCCTTGTCCTGGCCGGCGAACGAGCGCTTGGCCGCCCTCCCGGACGGCGTCCACACCGTCGCCCGCCGAAAGTTGTCGAGGCGTGCGTTGCGGCCGCTGCCGGCCACGTCCAGAGTCTCCTTGGGGAAACGGTTGTCGCCGTCGGTGACGTAGTCGATGGTCGCCAGCGACCCGTCGCCGTAGCGCAGGGTCACCTGGAGGTTGAGCTCGTTCGACGTCTGGTGGGCCATGACTTCGCTCGGAGGGTGCCCGACGAACGCGCTCAGCGTGTCGAGGAAGTGGCCACCTTCGCCCAGGAAGCGCGAACCCTCCAGCTGCTGGTCGAGGTACCAGCTCGAGGGGTCGAGTCGGCCGGCGTTGACGAGGTAGCGGGCGCTCACCGGGCCGGCGGGAGGTCCGAAGCGTCGGCGCAGCTCGACGAAGAGCGGCGCGAAGCGGCGGTTGAAGCCGACCATCAGCCGGTCATTGCCCGTCCTCGCGACGACCTCGAGCACGCGGTCCACGTCGGCGTCCGTCAGGGCCAGCGGCTTCTCGACGAACACGGCCTTGCCGGCCTCCAGGGCCCGGCAGACGAAGGAGGCGTGGGAGTGGTGACGCGTGACGACGAACACCGCGTCGACGTCGTCGTCGTGCAGGAGCGCCTCCACATCCGTGGTGGCGCGCTCGAAGCCGAACTTGCGCTGCGCGTTGACGGCCGAGAGCGAGCGCGTCGTCGCGACGGCCACCAGCGTCGCGGTGGGCTCCTTGGCCAGGTGCGGCAGCAGCATCGAGGTGGCGTAGCTGCCGGCACCGATGAAGCCGACCCTCACCGCGGAGTGCACCGTGGAGCCCGTGGACGCACGCGGTTGGGAGGGAAGCGTCACGACGTTCGTCGGCGCTGCGGCATACGTCCTCGGTCGGCTGCCGTCGGACGCCCCGTGCGCCGGTGGCTCCTGCTGCGGGTACTCGAAGAGGAAGCCGACGCCCCGCAGGCCCCCGTCGCGCAGCGCCGAGTAGACGTCCGCCGCGTCCTCGATCGCGTGGACTCCCGACACGAGCGGCTCGACGTCGACGGAGCGACTCGCCAGCAGGTCGAGGAAGCACCCGAGGTTGCGCCGTTCGGTCCACCGCACGTAGGCCGCCGGGTAGTCACGCCCCTCCAGCTCGTAGCTGTCGTCATAGCGTCCCGGACCGTAGGACCGCGAGAACCTGAAGTCGATCTCCTTCTCGTAGAAGGCGTTCCAAGGCAGGTCGAGCCGCGTCTTGCCGATGTCGACCACGCGTGCCCGGTCCCTGCCGAGCCGGACCGCGAGCTCCACGGGGCCGTTCGTGTCGCCACCCGCGGCGAGGTAGACGTGGTCGGCACCCAGCCCGTTCGTCGTAGCGTGCAGCACCTGCTCGACGTATGCCGTCCCCTCGGGATCGGGGCCGGCGCACGCCAAGGCGCCCGCCAGCTCCGCCAGTCGGCAGCGCTCGGGCACCGTGTCGACGCCGACCACCTGGACCCCGGCGGCGACGAGGAGGCGCACGACCAGCTGACCGACGAGGCCCAGCCCGATGACGCAGGCGGTCTCCCCGAGCTGCGGCTCCGCACGGCGGACACCGTGCATGGCGATGGCACCGACCGTCGCGAAGGCGGCGTGCTTCGGCGAAACGCCCTCTGGGACAGGCACACACAGGTTCGTCGGCACCCAGTTGAGCTCCGCATGCAGGGCGAACTCGTTGCCGGCGGCCGCCACCAGGTCACCGACGGCGAACTCCTCTGCGCCGGCGCCGACCTCCACCACGACGCCGCACAGCGAGTACCCGAGCGGCGTGTAGCTGTCGAGGGTGGCGGTGACCTTCTTGTAGGTCGCCACCGGGCCCTGCTGCGCCACCGAGTCGAGCACCTTGCGCACCTGGTCGGGTCGTGCACGCGCCTTGCCGACCATCGACAGCCGCGCCTCGGTCACCTTCATCAGCTCGGTCCCCGTCGAGATCAGGGAGTACAGGGAGCGGACGAGCACTCCCCCGGGCTTGCACGCGGGCGTGGGCACCTCGAGCACCACGAGCTCACCGGAGCGGTAGTTCTGGGCCACCTGCTTCATGTCATGTCCCCGTCCTCGATGGAGTCGTCATGTGGTTGGGTCACGCCACGCCCACCCCTGCCGCCCGTGCGTTGCGGTACCACAGCTCGAGGGTGAGCAGCTGCCACACCTGCTTGGACTCGTCGCGGCGCCCGGCGCGCTGGTCGTCCACCAGCCGCTGCAGCGGCGTGGCTCGCAGGAAGCCCGACTGCACCAGCTCCCCGCCCAGGAGGACGTCGTCCACGAGGCCGCGCAGGTCGTTCGACACCCAGGCGCGCAGCGGCGCCCCGAAGCTGGCCTTCGGACGGTCGACGATCTCGGCCGGGAGCCACTCGCGGGCGACGTCCCGGAGAGCGGCCTTCTGCACCCGCCCACGGATCCGGTCCGAGGCGGGGAGCGAGAAGGCTGCCGAGAAGACCGCCGGATCGACGAACGGGACACGCACCTCGGTGGAGGCCGCCATGCTCGCCCGGTCCGTGTAGGTGAGGTTGAGGCCGGCCATGAACAACCGGGAGTCGGCCAGGCACA
The DNA here is from genome assembly GCF_039529575.1 of Terrabacter terrae. Classification (NCBI taxonomy): domain Bacteria; kingdom Bacillati; phylum Actinomycetota; class Actinomycetes; order Micrococcales; family Intrasporangiaceae; genus Terrabacter; species Terrabacter terrae. The sequence goes on along the minus strand of NZ_BAAANB010000001.1, from coordinate 745,604 downwards.
TCCGCGCGACCTCGTCGCGAAGGTCGTTGTCCTCGTACGTCACTCGGTGGCGGTCGATGACGCCGTCGACCGCACTGGCGAGATCGGGGTCGAGCAGCTCGACGAGCTCGTCCCTGTCGTAGAGGGTGTAGCTGCGCCGGAAGGCCTCCTCCTCCGGCATCCCGGCGAAGGAGACGAAGCGCTGCGCCCATCGCACCGTGCGCAGGCCCTTGCCACCGACGGTGACCGGCAACGCCCGCACGAGAGGCTCGACGAGACGCGAGCGGATCACGGAAGGAAGCCTGCGGTAGCGGGCGCCGAGGAGCATCGCGTAGTGCTTGCGGTAGCCCCCGAACAGCTCGTCGGCACCCATGCCGGAGAGCAGCACCTTGGTCCCGGCCTCGCGCGCCGCTTCGCACATCAGGAGGGTGTTGATGGCTGCCGGGTCACCGATCGGCTCGTCCAGCACGTCCACCATCTGAGGCAGCAGCTGCACCACGTCGGGGCGCAGCTCGATCTCGTGCAGCCGCATGCCGAGGCGCCGGGCCAGCAGCCTCGCGTAGGGCGCGTCGTCGGGCATGGCCTCGAGGCGTTGGTCCTCGGGCCGGAAGGCGATCGTGTACGCCTCGAGCGACGGGTCCCGCCGCTGGGCGAGGGCCGCGATGAGACTCGAGTCCAGACCCCCGCTGAGGAAGCAGGCGACCGGTACGTCGGAGACCAGGTGTGCCTCCACGGAGTCGATGAGCGTCTGCCCGAGGTCTGCGCGGGGTCCCGCTGCCGCGAGCGCCGCCTCGTCGGCCGCCCGCCAGTAGGCGCCCGAGGTGACCGTGCCGTCCTGCCGGTACTCGGCCCAGCTGCCGGACGGGAGCTTGCGCACCTGTTCCAGCACGTCGTACTCCGGGGGCACCCAGTAGTAGAGCGCCGACGCCACCATGGCTGCGGGGTCGATCGTGAGCTCGGAACCCACGGCCCTCAGGAGGGCCTTCAGCTCGGACGCGAAGACGATGCCCTCTCCCCTGGCCATGACGTAGAGCGGCTTGATCCCCAACGGATCCCGCGCCAGCGTCAGGGAACCGGTGCGCTCGTCGTGGATGGCGAAGGCGAACATCCCGCGCAGGCGCCGCAACGACGACCTGCCCCACGCCCGCCAGGCCTCGAGGACGACCTCGGTGTCGGACCGGGTGCGAAAGCGCACTCCCCGCCTCTCGAGGTCGCGCCGCAGCTCATCGTGGTTGTAGATCTCGCCGTTGTAGCTCAGGGCGAGCCCGTCCTTGCGAAAGGGCTGGTCCGCCGCCGACGACAGGTCGATGATCGAGAGCCGCCGGTGCCCGAGCACGACTGCAGCGTCGGGTGTCACGAGCTCCATGACGGCGCCGGCATCCGGCCCTCGGTGTCCCAGCCGGTTCGTCATCGTGGTGACGACGAGCTTGCCGTCCGGCTGCTGGAAGGCACCCGCGATGCCGCACACGGTTCAGGCCTCCGACGTCGCCGGCTGGCTCGCCCGAGCCGCCTCGGCTGCTGGCGCCGGCACGGGCCGGACAGGGGCCGAGTGCACGCCCGTGAGCTCGTCGAACACGGCCTGGTACGCGCCCTGCTGGTGTGACCACCCGAGCTGCTCCTCGACACGCTGCCGGCCCAACCGCCCCATCTCCGCGCGCGCGTCGGGGTCGTCGAGCAGCTCGATGATGGCGCGGGCGTACTCCTCGACGACGTTCGGGGTGACGTAGCGGGCGGCGTCCTGCGCCGAGATCCTCGTCTCCCGGAGGTCGAAGGCGACGACCGGGAGCTCGAAGGCCATGTATTCCATGGTCTTGTTCATGGTGGAGACGTCGTTGAGCGGGTTGAGGGGGTCCGGGCAGAGCCCCAGGTCCGCGGTGGACAGGACTTCCGTGACGACCTCGTCGGACACCCGTCCGGGCAGGTCCACGTAGTCTCGCAGGCCCCGCCGGTCCCGTTCGGCGAGCAGCTGCGGGCGCGCGTCGCCGGAGCCCATCAGGCAGAAGGAGACGTCACGCCGACCCATCCGGTTGACGATGACATCGGCCGCCTCGACGATCAGCTCGACGCCGTCCTGCGGGCCCATGACGCCCAGGTAGGCCACGAGGTGGGGGCGACCATGGCGCAGCTCCGGACTGGGCGCACGCCGCTTCAGTCGATCGACGTCGGGACCCGTGCGCACGACGGTCACGTGCTCGGCCGCCTTGCCGCCGCGGGTGAGCGCTACCTCGGCATACGACTCGTTCGTGGAGATGACCCGGTCGGCTGCCGAGAACGTCTGTCGCTCGAGGAAGAGCAGCCCGCGGAGCAGCGGCCGCTTGCCCGCGCCGAACCTGGACCTGAACAGCTCCGGGCAGAGGTCGTGGTGGTCGAAGACGAAGCGTGTGCCGTCCCGGAATCGGAGCCACCGGGCGAGTGCCCAGAAGATGTCGGGTGGGTTGCACGCCTGGACCACGTCGAACCGCCCGGCCCGCCGCTCCCTCAGGGCGAGCCACGAGGTGGCGAGGAAGGACCAGCCGTACTCCGCGGCGTAGCTCAGGGCAGACCCGCCCGGGGCGAAGGCCCGATAGGCCACGATCCGCACGCCGTCGACGGTCTGCTCCGCCTCGGTGCCTTCCCCGGTGGGGCACACCACCGTGACGTCGTAGCCGCTGGCGCACAGGGTCTGGCACTCGAGCCAGACTCGGCGGTCGAAGGGAACAGAGAGGTTCTGGACGATGACCAGCACGCGCGGGCGGCCGCCGTGCGGGCGTCGTGGAGTCGTCACCAGGCGACCCCTTCGTAGCCGGGAAGCTGCTCCAGCCGCTCGCCAAGGCGCCCGTCCATGTCGAGCACGACCTGTGGCGGGTGGGCGAGCAGGGTGGCGAGCACCCCTGGCTCCGCGCAGGTCACGAGGGCGATGTCCGCGTCGGCGAGGGCCTCCTCGGCAGAGGCGGCCAGCAGCCGGTTGACGTGGGTCAGGCGGCTCTCGAGGTGTCGGCGGTTGGCGCCGACGAGCTTCTCGGGGTTGACGATCGGGTCGAAGATGCGGACATCGAGGCCCTTGCCGAGGAGGCGCTCCGCGAGCTCGACGCTGGGGCTCTCGCGCACGTCGTCGGTGTTCATCTTGAAGCTGAGCCCGAGGAGGCACACCCGCGTGAGGCCCGTCGCAAGGACCCGGTCGACGACGTGTCGCACCACGAGCTCGTTGCTCGCCGTGGTCGCGCTGAGCAGCGGAACGTCCACTGCAGCCATGCGGGCCAGGTCCTGCAACGCCCGGAGGTCCTTGGGCAGGCAGGAGCCGCCGAAGGCGAAACCCGGGCGCAGGTACGCCCGCGAGATGTTGAGCTTCTCGTCCTCGCAGAAGATGTCCATCACCCGACGGGCGTCGACACCGAACTGCGCAAGCAGCCTGCCCATCTCGTTCGCGAAGGTGATCTTGACGGCGTGGAAGGCGTTGCAGGCGTACTTGAGTGCCTCGGCGGTGTGCACGTCCACGTGGCGGATGTCAGCGCCGAGGCCCGCGAACAGCTGGGTGACCGCACTGCGGGTGTGCTCGTCCTCGGTGCCGACGACGACGAACGGCGGGTCGTAGAAGTCAGCGACGGCCGAGCCCTCCCTCAGGAACTCGGGGCACATCGCCGTGCCGACCGACCACCCGGGCGGCAGCCGGTCCGGCGCGAACAAGGGGGCCACAGCCGTCTCCCCGGTGCCGGGAGGGACCGTCGAGCGGACCACGACGCCGTGGTGTCCCGAGGCCGGCGGTCGAGCCCACGCCATCGCCTCACGCAGGTCGGTCAGCGCCCGGGCCAGGAAGGTCAGGTCGGTGCTGCCGCGTGGGGTCGAGGGCGTCCCGACACAGATCAGCGACAGGTCCGCGCCTTCCAACGCCGCGCCGATGTCGGTGGTCGCCGTGAGCCGGCCGCTCGACACACCAGCCGCGACAAGATCAGCGATCCCGGGCTCGACGACGGGGCTCAAACCCCGCCGCAGGCCTTCCACCTTCGTCTCGTCCACGTCAATTCCCACGACGTCGTGGCCCTTTGAAGCGAGTCCGGCGGCAGTGATAGTACCGACGTATCCAAGCCCGAGCACAACAATTCGCATTGGCCCCCAACCCTCTCTCCTTGCGGAACCTGCCCCTCCCCCAAGCGACATTGCCCAGTGTTTACGAGACCAGCCTTCGAGGTGGTGGAATCGTCAATGTCGCAGCCGGCATGATGAAGCGTTCAGACAAACAAACAAACGAATACGCCTTTTCTCCGACAGAATGACTGAACGGGCATTTCCGCCGAAAGGAGCACATCGGGCACCAGTGGGCGCCGGCGGCCCGAATCCATTCCGGTCCACGGCGACGGCGAGCAGCACGAGGCTCACCAGGTCCGTACCGCAGGGGCTCGGCCGAGCCCGAACAGCCGCCCCAGCCGAGACGCGTACCTCTCCGGGACCGGGAGCACGCCGAGGGCAGCGGTGATGACGTGGCTCGCCAGCAGGCGCAGAAGCGCCGCATAGACGACCAGCGCGACGGTCGCAGCGAGCACCACGCCGAGCAGCGACCCGTCCGGTGGGAGCTTGGAGGCGGCGAGCCCCACGAGGGTGGACACGGCCGTGATGGGCGCGATGCCGAGGAAGGGGCGCGCGGACACCCGCAGGCCCCAACCGTGCAGCCTCGAGATGAGCACCCAGCGTGCCAGGGTCGCAAGGAGCGCGACGACGACGAAGCCCACCGTGACGCCGGCCAGGCCCCACCGAACGCAGATCGCCGTGGTGCCGACCGTCGCGGCGTCGACGACGACGGCGTAGGCGAGCCACGTACCCGGGCGGCCCAGGCCGTAGAGGAGGCCGTGGTCGAGCATGGCGCCCAGGGTGATGATGCCGGCCACGGCGAGCGCCTGCGTCGGCCCGACGCTCGCACCCCACTCCGGCCCGAAGAGCAGCGGCACGAGCCCGGGGGCGGTGACGACGATGACGATCATGACCGGGGACACGACGCCGTACACGAGGCCCAGTGCCTTGAGGTAGGCGCCGCGCAGCCGGTCGGCGGACTCGCGCACCCGGGAGAACACGATCGTCGACACCGGCACCATCGAGGCCGCGACCAGCTCCTGGGCCACGAGGACCAGCCGCTGCGCGACGTTCAGCAGCCCGAGGGCCGAGGGTCCCAGGGCCGCGCTGATGATCCAGCTCTCGGCCACCTGCCGGACCGTCGCCACGATGTCGACACCGGAGACCCATGCCCCGAACACCACCATGCGCCGCAGCCGCACCGTCGACACCTGCAGGGACGGACGCCACGCGGCGCAGCGCCAGGCCAGCACCGCGATCACGGCCTGCGTGACGATGACCTGGTCCACCAGGGCCCAGACACCGCCGCCGCGCAGCGCCACCACGACTGCGACCACCTGGCCGAGCAGCGCCGCCGCGAGGCTCTGGAGGGCCACGGCGCGGAAGGCGAGCTTCCGCCGGAGCAGCGACAGGGGCACCCCGGCCAGCACGGTGGGCACCGCCGCCAGGACCAGCACGCGCAGGATCTGCGCCAGCTCGGGACTCTGGAAGCCGGCTGCCAGCACCGGTGCAAGCATGACCAGACCCGCGGAGAGGAGCACCGCCGCCCCCACCGACGTCCAGAAGGCGGTGCTGAGGCTCTCCTGGTCGACGTCGTCCGCCTGGAGCAGGTACGTCGAGAAACCGAGGTCCGAGAGGAGGTAGACGAAGGGGATCACCGTCATCGCCGCCGCGACCACCCCGAACTCCCGCGGTGAGAGCTGGCGGGTGAGGACCATCAGGGTGGCGAAGCCGCTGGCCCGCACCACCCACTTGTTCGCCGCCAGCCAGAGGACGCCGGAGACGGCTCGTCTGCCGAGGCCGTCCTCGGGCTCGGGCTCGGGGGCCTCGACCCCGCTCCCGGCGTCAGGGTGTCCGGCTGGTTCCACTGCGGCGCTCAGCCGGCACCGGCGCCGAGCGCGGCACGCAGGCTATCGGCGACCTGGCTCTGCTGCGCCTGGGTGATGCCGGGGAAGATCGGCAGCGAGAGCAGCCGGCCTGCGGCCCGCTCGCAGACGGGCAGGCTGCCGGGCCCGTGCCCGTACTCCGCCATCGCGGGCGTGAGGTGGACGGGAACGGGGTAGTGCACGCCGGCCCCGACGCCGTGCGCGCGCAGGCGGTCGAGCACGGCGTCCCGCCCCTCGACCCGCACGACGTAGAGGTGCCAGGCGTGCTCGTTGCCCGGGAGCAGCACCGGCAGCCGCAGACCGGGTATGCCGTCCAGCATCGCGCCGTACAACGCTGCCGCCTCGCGGCGCTCGTCGTTCCACCGGCGCAGATGGCGCAGCTTGGCGCGCAGCACCACCGCCTGCAGCGTGTCGAGCCGCGAGTTGAACCCGACGTGCGTGTGCTCGTACTTCACGGAGCTGCCGTGTGCGCCGAGCAGGCGTACGCGTCGGGCCACCTCGTCGTCGTCCGTGGTCACGGCGCCCGCGTCGCCGTAGGCGCCGAGATTCTTGCCGGGGTAGAAGCTCGTGCCGGCTGCGGCACCGAACGACCCGGCACACCGCCCGTGCCGGGTCGCCCCCTGGGACTGGGCGGCGTCCTCGATCACGGCGACCCCCCGACCTGCCAGCGGGGAGGAGAGCTGCTCGAACGGGGCCACCTGGCCGTAGAGGTCGACCGGGATGACCGCCCGGGTCCGCTCGGTCAGGGCACTCTCGACGCCGGTCGGGTCGATGAGCAGCGCCTCGTCGTCGACGTCGACGAAGACCGGCCGCGCGCCGGCCCGGACGACCGCCTCCGCCGTGGCGATGAAGGTGTTTGCAGGCAGGACGACCTCGTCGCCCGCGGTGACGCCGACCGCGCGTAGGGCGAGCTCGAGGGCATCGGTGCCGTTGCCGACGCCGATGCACGAGCGCGTGCCGACGAACTGGGCATACTCCTGCTCGAAGACCGCGACCGCCTTGCCGCCGACGAAGTCACCGGTGGAGAGGACGTCGGCGAAGCCCTCCTCGACCTCCTCGGCGATCCGTGCGTGCTGCACGGCCAGGTCGACCAGCGGGATCATGAGCGCCCTCGCTCGGCGCGCCACCAGTCGACGAGTCGGGCCAGGCCCTCAGGCAGGGCGACCTCGGGGCTCCAGCCGAGCTGTCGCCGGGCCGCCTCGATGGAGGCGAGCCGGCGCGTGACCCCGTTGACCGCCCGCTCGGGACCGAACTCCACCGAGAGGTCGGAGCCCATGGTCTCGAGCAGCGCCTCGGCCAGCCCGAGCAGGCTCGTCTCGACGTTGCAGCCGATGTTGAACGCGGCGTCGGTGACGTCTGCCTCGGCGGCCAGCAGGTTGGCCCGTGCGATGTCGGTCGTGAAGACGAAGTCCATGGTCTGCCGGCCGTCCCCGAGGATCAGCGGCGGCTCGCCCGCCTCGATGCGCTCCATCCACCGGATCAGCACCTCGGTGTAGAGCCCGTGGACGTCCATCCTCGGCCCGTAGACGTTGAAGTAGCGCAGGGCCACGTAGTCGAGCCCGTACATGGCGTGAAAGCTGCGGAGCATCCCCTCGTTGAAGACCTTGGCCGAGCCGTAGAAGGTGTCGTTGGCCCACGGCGCCGCCGCCTCGGTGGTCGGGAACTCGGTCGCCAGCCCGTAGACCGACGCCGACGACGCCGCGACCACCTTGCGCACCCCCGCGGCGGCCGCGGCCTCCAGCACGTTGAAGGTGCCGTCCGCGAGGACCTCCAGGGCCAGGCGCGGCTCCTGGGCACACTGGGTGATCCGGATGGCCGCCTGGTGGAAGACGACGTCGACGCCCTCGGTGGCATCGTGCACCAGCCCGACGTCGCGAATGTCACCTTCGATGATCCCCACCACCCCGGAAGCCATCGCCTCGGAGAGGTTCTCCTTGCGACCCCGGACGAAGTTGTCCAGGACCCGCACCTCGGCAGCCTCCGCCGCCACGAGCTGGTCGACGATCGTCGACCCGATGGTGCCGGCGCCGCCGGTCACCAGACAGACGCTGCCTTCGATCACCTGTCGTCTCCTACCGTCGCTGCCACCGTCTGTCCCACGGGCACGAAGGCACCGTCGAGCCGGAGACTCTGGGCTGCCGCCTCCAGCACGTGCATGACGCGCAGCCCGGACCAGCCGTCGGTGACCGGGGAGCGGCCTTCGCTGATGCTGGAGGCGAACTCTTCCACCATGGAGCGCAAGGCCTCCTGCTCGCGAAGAGCGGGGGCGACCATGTCGCCGGTGCGGTAGGAGATGGTGATCTGCTTGCGGTCGCCGGCCGCGAGCCGCTCGGACGCCTGGCGCTCGACGCCCCGGTCGTAGACCGACAGCCGCTGGCTGGGGTTCAGGTCGTCCCAGACGACGGTCCGGTGGGCTCCGCCGACGACCATGGTGCGGATCTTCACGGGGCTCAGCCAGTTGACGTGGACGTGGGCCATCCCCCCCGAGGAGAGCTTCAGGGTGAGGTAGGCGACGCACGCCATCCCGTGCCCGATGGGGTCGGCCCCGTGACAGGCCACCGCGGTCACCGACACACCGGGTGGCAGCAGGTAGTCGAGGATCGAGATGTCGTGCGGCGCGAGGTCCCACAGCACGTCGACGTCAGGCTGCACCAGACCGAGGTTGATCCGCACGGAGTCGATGAACTGGACCTCCCCCAGCTCACCGCCGCAGACCATGCGCTTGAGCTCCTGCACCGCCGGTGTGTAGCAGTAGGTGTGGTCGCACATGAGGACCAGGCCGCGTTCCTCCGCGGCGTGGACGAGCTTCTCACCGTCGGACAGGGCCGAGGTCAGCGGCTTCTCGACCAGCACGTGCTTGCCGGCGTCGAGAGCCGCCATCGCGAGCGTGAAGTGCGAGGCCGCCGGCGTCGCGATGGCGACGGCCTTCACCTCTGGGTCGCTCAGGATCCTGTCGTAGGAGTCCGTGGTGGCGACGGTCGAATAGGGTCCCAAGACGCGCCGCGCGCGCTCTTCGTCAAGGTCGCAGAGCCAGCGAAGATGTATCGATGGCGTCGCCATCGAATTCCGAACAAGGTTCGGCCCCCAATACCCAGCCCCCACGACCGCCATTCCTATGGGTGCGGTCATGGCAAGAAGGCTAAGCGCGGGGAAAGCGCTTGGCAGTGCGTTTCGATCAAACTGCAGCCAGGCCTTGCCAAGGTATTCCCGTGTTTTCCGTGAAGGCGAAACGTTCTTTTCGGCTCAATCGGGCAATATCGCGCGACCGTTGCCTCCGCGGCTCGAGAACATCTCAACCGAGGACGCGTGCCGGACGCTGCAGCGAGGCCGCGGGTACGCCGACCCACGTCTCGCCCTCCCCGATGTCGCGGAGCAACACGGCCCCCATGCCGAGGAGCGACCGAGCGCCCAGGGTTCGTCCCTCCCGGACAGAGGCAGCCATGCCGACGTATGCCGCCCGCCCCACCCGCACGCCGCCACCGAGCACTACTCCGGCGCAGAGGGTCACGTACGACTCGAGGTGGTCGTCGTGGGTCAGGACGACGTTCGGCATCAGGACGACGTGTGACTCGATGACCACGTTCGCGGTGGCGACGACGCCGGCGAGGACCAATGTCCCAGGTCGCACCACCGTGTCGGGGGCCAACGATGCTCGCGGATGGACCAGCGTGGCGTAGCGGTCGGAGCTGACGCCGAGCGCCCCCAACCGCGCGACGATGCGCTCGCGTGTCGAGCCCTTGCCGGCGCACACGAGGAGGCTGGCGGCGGTGTACTCCGCGGCGAGCTCCAGTCCCCCGAGCACCGGCAGTCCGGTCGCCACCTCACGTCCCCAGGTGCCCGGCGCGTCGTCGAGGCACCCGAGGACCCGCACGCCCGCTGCCTGCGCCGCGGTCGCAGCCTCACGTGCCAGGCCACCAGCCGCGACGAGGAGGACGGTGGCGGGGTCGTGCCCGTCTGCGGCGCTCATGGCGTGGCCGCCATGGCGACGCGGTCGGGAAGGGCCGACCACCAGTCGAGCTCGTCGCGAACCGCAGCAGGAAGCCCCGCCTGCGATGCCGGGAGCCTTCCAGACGCGAGCAGCACCGTCACGGCTTCGATCACGTCGGGACCGAGGCCGGCGCGCGACATGCCGAAGCGGTTGGCGCCGTGGACCCTCGGGGGCACGCCGTATGCCGTGGCGAACGGTGGCACGTCGCGCGTGACGGGGGTGCCCATGCCGACCATCGCCAGGGCACCGACGTACCGCCGCTGGTGGACGCACACGTTGAGACCGAGGTTGGCGCCCCTGCGGACGGTGACGTGCCCGCCCAGGCTGACCCCCGCGGAGAGCGTGACGCCGTTCCCGACCTGGACGTCGTGGGCGACGTAGACGTGGCTGAAGAGGTGGCAGCCCTCGCCGACGACGGTCGGCCGGACGCTGCCGTGGTGGATGACGACGTGGTCGCGAAGCACGGTGTGGTCACCGATCACCACTTCATGGTGGTCGAGGTCGCCGTCCCAGGCGTCGTTCTGGCGCTCCGTCGCGATCTCCGGGGCGCCACCGACGTGCGTCCCCGCCCCGATGCGGACGTGGTCGCCGATGCGTGTGGGGCCGACGAGCACGGCGAACGGCGCCACCGAGACGCCGACACCCAGCTCGACACCAGGCCCGACGAAGGCCGAGCCCGACACCCTCGTGGACGTGGACGACTGCACCGTGCTCACTCGAACTCACTCAGGCCCAGTGGGATTCACTCGCGGAAGTGGTCCGGGTCCGCCCACGTGCCGCACACGACGTCGGCCACCCGTTGCTGGTCCTCGCGGGTCATCGTGTGGAACATCGGCAGGAGGACGGACTGTCGGGCGATGTGCTCGGAGACCGGCAGCGTCACGGGGTCGAGGTCGCTGAAGGCCGGCTCCTGGTGGGCGCACGGGATGCCGTGCCGCGCGTTGATCCGGTGGCGCTTGAGGATGGCCAGCAGCTCGTCGCTCGAGACCGGGTAGTCGTCCGGCAGCATCACCCAGAACGTCTGGTAGTTGCTCTCTCCGTGCTCCGGGTCGGTCACCGTCCGCAGGCCGGGGACACCGGAGAGCAGCTCCTGGTAGACCGCGGCGAGCTCGCGACGCCGGCTGACCATGCTGTGCAGCTTCCCGGCCTGGACGACGCCGATCGCCGCCTGGATGTCGGTGAGCCGGTAGTTGTAGCCCGTCTCGAGATACTGCTCGTGGACGGGGCGTTGCTCGTGGTGGCGGTCGAACGTACTCACGCTCATGCCGTGCTGCCGGAGCCGACGCACCCGTTCGGCCAGGCCCGGGTCGCTCGTGGTCACCATGCCACCCTCGCCGGTGACGAGGATCTTGCGCGGGTGGAAGGAGAAGGCGGCGAAGTCGCTGCCCGTGCCCACCGGTCGGCCGCGGTAGGTGCTGCCGATGGCGCACGCCGCGTCCTCGACCACGGACAGCCCGCGCTCACGGGCCAGTGCGCGAATCGGCTCCATGTCCGCCGGTGTGCCGTACTGGTCGACCGCGATGACGGCCTTCGTGGCCGGCGTGAGCGCCTGTTCGATCGTGGCGGCGGTGATGTTGTGGTGACGGGGGTCCACGTCTGCGAAGACGGGCCGCGCCCCGGCGTAGCGCACGGCGTTGGCCGTCGCGACGAAGGACAGGGACGGCACGACGACGTCGTCACCCGGGCCGATGCCGTAGGCGACCATCCCGAGGTGGAGGGCGGCCGTGCAGCTCGAGACGGCGACGGCATACGGCACCTGCACGAGCGCCGCGACGGCGGCCTCGAACTCGATGACCCGGGCGCCCTGGCTGACCCAGCCGGACTGGACTGCGGCTGCGGCGGCGACGACCTCACGTTCGTCGAACCACGGCTGGGTCATGGCGATCTCGTGGCCGCCACGCGTCGGACGTCGGACCTGGCTCGTCGTGGTCATGCACGCCTCCTTCGATCCACCGGTACGGCCGGCGGCCCTCCCCCTGGCCGAGCGGTCGTCGCTGTCCGGAACAGACTGACACGGCGTCACGGCACAGAGGGCGCGATCGGGAAATCCCGTGCAGCCATGGAGGTTCAGGGCATCGAGCGGGAAGGGAGCACTCAGACGGTCGCCGTCAGGCCGAGCGGACCCGCCGGTCGGCTGAACCCAGCCAGGTCGGCCCAGTCGTAACCGAAGCCGGCGATCTCGTCGGCGTGGCGGGAGCCGATGAGCCGACGCTGCCAACCGCCCGGGCGCCACCAGCTCTCGTAGGAGGCCCACCGATCGGCATACGGGTCACCGTGGCTGGCGCTCAGCCTCGAGGCCTCGATGGGCTGCTCCAGACCCAGGAACTCCTGGACGCGTCGCAGCTCTTCCTCGGGGCTGCCGATGAGCCGTTCGTAGTGCACGACCAGCAACCGGTCGAGGTGCCGCGCATCGGCCGCCAGGACCCGGTGGGCCGCCAGCCAGTGCTCCACCATCTGCGCCAGGGACTGGAACTTGCGCGGGTTGGTGGAGGTGAGCCGTCGCCACTTCTTGTTGGACAGCGCCACCGCGACGGGGTGCCGGACCACGACGATGAGTCCCGACCCCGGGAACTGCGCCTGCAGGAAGCGGCCCATGATGATGTTCGGAGGCGACTTCTCGACGAGGAGCCTCCTGCTGGTGTCCCAGAAGGGAACCCAGGCGTCGAGCATCGACTGGGCGTTGGCCGGCGACGTCAGCGGCGACGCCTCCGTCAGGTGCGCTTCCGGCCGGTGTGCGAACCGGCCCGAGCCACCGTGGACCTTGGCCTTGGGGTAGACGGTCTGCAGGTGCTGGCCCTCGTCCTCGCGCACGCCGGTGCCCACCAGTCCACTGACCTGCGGGTGGCCGTCGAGGACCTTCGCGAAGGGCGTCGTGCCGCTGCGGTGCAGGCCACCGACGAAGACGAGTCGCTTCGGGTCCGGGTCGAGGCCCACCCTGCTCAGCGTGCTCACAGTGCACCCACCAGCTCGGAGGCGGGACGGTTCGAGTCGATCTGCGTCGGAGCAGAGCCGATGACGGCCGACCCGGTGGGGGCTGCAGCCCCTTGCCCCGCAACGTGTTTCACGGACTCTCCCTGCTGCAGGCTGATGCTCACGTCGCCCCCCGTGCTCCAGACGAAGGCCGTGGTCCGGCCGTTCTTCTCGAGAGCCACCCCGGTCAGGCCCTTGCCCGAGATCGGGCTCGCGGTCGCGCCGGCCGATGCCCGAGCCATCGTCTCGTATGCCGTCCCCGTCAGTCGTGCGGAACCGTCCGGGTTGAGCAGGCCGTAGCGGGGCTCGTCACTGTTGCGCCCCTTGGGGTTCATGACGAGCGGGAGCCACAGCACCCGACGGATGCCGCCGGCGAGCAGGATCGAGACCGTCTTGACCAGCTCCTGCGCGCGGACCTCGTCGCTCACCGTCGAGTCCTTGAGGAACTGGCCCACCTCCCACGCCTCGATCGGCATCCCGGCAGGAGTGGTGGCCCGGAGGTAGTCGACGAGGGCGGGCGCGGCATCCCAGCCCTCGTAGAAGTGCACCTGCCTCACGTCGACGACCTTGTCCTTCTGGAGGCTTTCGGCCAGCGCGAGGTACTGCAGGTTCCGGGCGGCCTGGGGCGAGGCGAGTGCAGCCCGAAGGCCGGCGACGTCGTGGACCGCGGCGATCTGGTCGCCCCTCGTCCCGATGCGGCGCGCGTAGTAGGTGTTCCACGCCGTGACGGCGTCGTCGCCCCTGCCCTCGTCGAGCAGTCGCCTGGCGATCCCCGCCCCGTATGCCGTGCTGCTGATGCCGGGGTCGGCCACCTTCGCAGAGGGATCCGCAGCGCGGATCGAGTCGGCGGCAGCCTTGACCAGCGTCGCGAGCTCCGCCGTGGTCCCGCCCCAGAACGACTCGGAGTTGATCTCGTTCTCGACCGCGTAGGTGTGCACCCCCTGGGGGGAGTACCGCTTCACCACCGAGGTGACGAACGCCTTGTACGCGTCCAGGTCCTTGGGCATGAACGACTCGCTCTTGTTCTTCGTGCCGCGCACGTGCTGCGGGTCGCTCCGGGTGGTGGCCCAGCAGGAGCCGACCCGGATCTTGATCATCAGCCGAGCACCGACCTCCTGCGCCTTCCGCGCGACGGCGTCCATGGTCTTCCAGCTCTGGTTGCCCTGGGTGGGTTCGACGTCGCACCAGACGAGCTCGTAGAACGTGGCGCTCCCGGACAGGTTCTTCAGGTACGGCGAGACGAGATCGAACCGCGACCAGTCGTACTTCGCCCCCAACGGGTCGAGGACGCCGGAGCCCGCCCCCGAGGGGGTGCTGCTGCCGGGTGTGCTCGGCCCGTCGGTGCTGCCCACCGGCTGCGACGCCGACCCGGGCCCGGGCCGGGTGCGGTTGCCCTTCGCGGCTCCGTTGCAGGCCCCGAGCAGCAGAGCCACGACGACGACGGCGACCGTGACGGCGGCGCGTACGCGCGTGCTCCCTGTCCTCATGAGGCGCTCCTCTCCGGGGCGGACGAGCCGGCCTGCGCCAGCCGGCGGTCCTGGGCCGCGCGTGCGGCCTCGAGGCGCCGGTGCACCTCGGTGGCGAGCAGGCGCACGCGGGGGTCGATCTCCAGTGGCTGCGTCCCGTGCGAGACCCGGCGGTCGACGTGCTCGTCCAGCTCGGGTCGGTAGCTCACGCCGACGAATCGGCAGAGCCGCTGCATCTCGGTTGACGGGTGCGCGGCGAACGCGTCGTAGGACACCAGAAGCACGTCGTCGCGCTGGTCGAGGCCCAGATCGAAGAGGAGCTGGTTGCGCACGGCCCAGAACAGCACGGCCGCCGTCAAGGGGGTCATCGTCTCGAGGTCGAACGAGGCGATGAGGTCGACGCTCGCCTGCGGCAGCCGCTCCCCCTGCCATCGCGCCGCACCCCTGCCCGCGGCGATGTCACGAAGGGCCAGCAGGTTGGCCGGCCCGAACTTGGAGACCTCCGAACGCGCTCGGGAGTCCGGGTCGCGGTACACCCACACCCCGCGCCCGGGGGCCAGCCCGTCGAGGTCGAGGAAGGTGTCCAGGTGCTGGGAGTCACAGATGGGCTTGACGAAGACGAACTGCTGCTTGCTGGCCAGCACGGTGCGGCGCAGCACGTCGGTGGACCTGACCCGGAAGCGGTGGAACAGCACGCGGTCGTTCTCGTTGCGCACCTCGGTCTCCGGGGCCTCGTCGAGACCGCGCATGAGCATGTTGGTCCCGGAACGCTGGAGGCCGACGACGTAGACGGGCACGGCCGTTCCGGGCGCCAGCGGGTGGCTGCGACGCCACCGACGCTTCCGGACGGCTGCACGCAACCGAGGTCGCGGGTCGAGCCGGTCCTCCTCGATGACCCGGCCCAGGCCCTCGGTCCTGGCCCAGTGGATGCGGCGGACCACCTTGCGGGTCAGGTGCTGCCTGGAGGTCTGAGGACCGTCCGGCGGGTTCACGTACCTGTCCCACCACGCGCTCATGGCTGCGCCGCGTCCCGCCACTGGGCGCTGACCAGCGCCTCCAGCTCTGCCAGTCGCTGCGGGCAGGTGCGTGCGACGCGGGCCCCGAGCGCGTCCAGTGAGTCGACCGGCTCGTCGAGGAAGGACAACGCGAGGAACGACGCGTACTCCTGCTCGCTCAGTCCGAGCGCAGGCACCAGGATGGCGGTGTTGTCGATGACCCTGTTCGGTCGAGGGTCCACCCGGTGCATCCACGGTTCCAGGCGCCCCCCGGTGCGATGGAGGAGGGCGAGACGGTGCCCGCCGTCGCCGAGGTGCAGCACTCGCGGGAGGAGGACGCCCGAGTCACTTGCCACGGGCCGGGTCAGGCGCCGCAGCATGACGGGCTGACCGGCGTCGAAGCCACGGTCGCGGAAGGACTCGAAGGTGCCGATCGCGCGCCGCACCCGGGCCGCGTACGCCTCCGCCACCTCGCGCGGGTTCTCGAGCACCCATGGGAAGAAGCGGCGCAGCTCCACCTCGCGGAACCAGACTGCGTAAGGGTGGTGCGCCACCGACGCCACGAAGTCGTCGACCGGCTGCCCCGGCGGACGCGCCGCCACGGCGTCGAACAGCTGCGCGCGCACCACCACGTCGTAGCGGAACGGGCTGATGAGCCGACCCACGTCGAGGCTCTCGGTCCCGTCGAGCTTCGGCCGCCACGTCGCTGCACGACGCACGGTTCGTCGTGCGGTCGCCACCACGGATCGCGCCACGCTGCCACTCCCCCTCGCCGACGTCGACAGCCGGGCGCCCCCCGCGGTCCCCCGGGCTCCCACGGACTCTCTGGAAGTCCTTGGGAGCCGATGCTGTCCCGGCTCATTATTGATCGGCTCCGGACCTCGCACCGGCGAACCGCGAAATGTGCGAAGCGCGCCGAAACGACCCGGCGTTCTGGACGATTCGCGGACATCTCGGGTCGGCGTGTGGTCAACTGTGCGGGTTCGGAAGGGGCGAGGATGCGAATTCTCCACGTGAACAAGTTCCTCTACCGGCGCGGGGGCGCAGAGGGATACATGCTCGACGTCGCCGCCCTGCAGCGAGCCGCCGGCCACGAGGTCGGGCTGTTCGGCATGGACCACCCGGAGAACGACGCGCCGCAGCCGTTGCGCGACACCTTCCCGCCGTTCGTGGAGCTCGAGCCCGCCCCCAGCGGGCTCGCCGGGATCAGGGCCTCGGCGCGCATGGTGTGGTCCGGCTCCAGCGCCAAGGGCATCGAGCGCGCGATCCGGGAGTTCCGGCCCGACCTGGTGCACTGCCACAACATCTACCACCAGCTCTCGCCGTCGGTGCTGCGGCCGGTCGCCCGCGCCGGCATCCCGTGCGTCATGACGCTGCACGACTACAAGCTGGCGTGCCCCAGCTACCAGATGCTCGACCACGGGCGCCCGTGTGACGCCTGTGTCGGCCGGGGCACCTGGCACGCGGCGGCGAAGCGCTGCAAGAACGGGTCCCTTCCGGGGAGCGTCCTGCTCGCCGTCGAGTCGGGGGTGCATCGCGCGCTGGACGCCTACGGCCCGGTCGACGCGTTCATCAGCCCGAGCCGGTTCCTGGCCTCGGTGATGGTCCGACAAGGCATGGCGCGGGACCGGATCCACGTGGTCAACAACTTCACCCGGATCCCCGAGGCCACGGACGGGGCGCAGGCCGGGGAGGGTTTCGTCGTGGCCGGGCGGCTGTCGCACGAGAAGGGCGTCGACACGGCCATCCGCGCGATCGGCCGGCTCTCCGGGGCCAGCGTGCTCCACGTCGCGGGAGACGGGCCGGAACGACCGGGCCTGGAGGATCTCGCGAACCAGGTGGCTCCGGGCCGAGTGGTGTTCCACGGCCGCATCGGCGCGGACGAGCTCGCGGCCCTGGTGCGCCACAGCCGCGCACTGCTCGTGCCGTCGCGCTGGTACGAGAACCAGCCCATGACCGTCCTCGAGGCGTTCGCGGCGTCGACGCCCGTCGTGGTGACCGACCTGGGCGGCATGCCGGAGCTGGTCGACCCCGGAGTGGAGGGTCTCGTCGTGCGGGCGAACGACGAAAGGCTGCTCGCACGAGCCCTTGCGCGCCTCGAGGCGGACCCCGGCGAGGCGGTGGCCATGGGAATGGCGGGCCGCCGCCGCCTGGAACAGGACTTCTCCGCGACGACCCACCTCTCGCGATTGGGCGCCGTCTACGAGCAGGCGAGGACCACCGCCGCCCGCTCGGCGAAGCGCCCTGTGCTGCAAGGCTCCCGGGGCTCGTTGTGACTGCCGGACCAGCGCCCGCCAAGGTGCTCTTCGTGGCCGGCACCGGTCGGAGCGGCACGACCATCCTCAGCACGATCCTCGGGCAGCTCCCCGGCGCGATGGCCGTCGGCGAGCTGCGCTACGTCTGGGAGCGCGGCTTCCTGGAGGACCACCGGTGCGGGTGCGGAATGCCGTTCAGCCGGTGTCCCGTCTGGACGGCTGTCGTCGACCGGGCCTACCGAGGCGAAGGGCCGCCCGATCCGGTCGCCGTCTCCCGCGACCTGCTCTCCCGGCTGCGGATCCTGCGGATCCCCTCGATGGTGCTGCGTCAGCTGAGGGGCCGGCCGGTGGTGCCGCCTCACCCCCACGACGAGAGGATCGCTGCCCTCTACACGGCACTGGCCGAGCTCGAGCACCCCGCGGTGATCGTCGACTCCTCCAAGCTGCCGCCGTACGGCAAGATCCTCGAGCGCCTGCCCGGCATCGAGCTCTACGTCGTCCACGTCGTCCGCGACCCGCGGGCCAACGCGTTCTCGTGGCGTCGGGTCAAGGTGACGGGCGACCGCGACGACGACGCCACCATGGAACGGCTGGAGCTGTGGCGTTCGTCGGCGATGTGGGTCGTGTGGAACTACCTCGTGGAGTTCTGGTGGCCCGTCGAGCGAGGACGCACCGTACGGGTCCGCTACGAGGACTTCGTCGACCGTCCGCGCGAGGCGGTCGAGCGCATCGCGCGGCTGCTCGACCTCGACGCGAGCCGCACGCCGTTCGTCGGGGAGCGCAGTGTCAGCATGCAGCCGACGCACACCGTCGCCGGCAACCCCAACCGCCACGATCGGGGCCTGGTCACGCTGCGACCGGACGAGGAGTGGCGTCGCGCCATGCCCAGGCTGCACCGCGTCGTCGTGTCGCTGTTCACGCTGCCGGGCCTGCGTCACTTCGGCTACTCCCTGCGCGGCTGAGGCACGAAGCAGGGTGCCGGCCGGGACCGGCGGGTGGCACAGGTGCCACCGCCGGTCCCGGCCTTTTCGCCCCCGGGTGGTCAGGGCGTGCCGCGGAACAGGGTCAGGCCCTGGGCCACGGTGTTCCGGTTCCCGGCGATGGTGAAGTCTCCGCCGACCAGCAGGCCCTGCGGTACCGCTGCGAAGGACCACACGCCCATCGGCGAGTCGAACTGGGGCGCATAGGCGGTGAGCGCCCCGTCGCTGGCACGGAAGGCGAAGAACCGCTGCTGCGAGATCCTGGTGTGCACGGTGGGCGACTGCCAGCAGTAGCCACCGCTGCCCTTGTCGCCGCCGTGGCTGCCGTAGTAGAAGGTCCCGTTCACCTCGAGCGTCCCCTGCATGCCGGCGTTGCAGGCGGTGCTCCAGTTGAGCCCGTACGCCTTGGTCTGCGAGAGGTTCACGGCGTCCCACTGGTAGATCCAGTCGGGGCAGACGTCGCCCCCGTAGAGCCGCTTGCCGTCGTCACTGATCTTGAGCGCGACGACCCAGTGCTGCGTCGAACAGCTGTGGACCCCTCCGAGCTGCTTGGGCAGCAGCGCCCCGCTGGTCCCGCTGAGGGCCGCGATGCCGTCCGGCAGCGCGACTCCGTTGACCGTCTTGAAGGGCCCGGCGAGGAAGACGCGCGAGTTGTCCGGAGCGACGGCCAAGGACAGCACCATGCCCCCTTGGTAGGGGGATCCGCTGGGTCCGTTCGTGTTGGCCGTCCACGTGGTGTCGACAGAGCCGTTCACGGCGGAGATGCGGGCGGCGTGCTGTCGAGCCACGGTGCCGATCGCAGTGAACTGACCTCCGAGGTAGACGTAGCTCTGCCGGACCGCGATCGTGTAGACGCCCTGGTTCACCTGCGGTGCAAAGCTCGTGACCAGGGCCCCGGTTGTGGCATCGACCGCAGCAACGCGCTGGCGGACCACCCCGTTGACAGCCATGAACGTGCCGGCGAGGTAGAGCCTGGTCCGGTCCGCAGTCAGCTCGAGGTCGAGCACCATGTTGTCGGCGTCGGCCCTGAAGGTCGGGTCCAGCGTTCCGGTGGCGAGGTCGATCTTGGCAACGCCGCGGCGGTACTGACCCCCGGTGCTGACGAAGTCACCGCCCATCACGGTGGTGGCACCCAGGCTGGTGAAGGTGCGCACCCGCGCACCCGGCATCGGCAGCCACGACGTCAGCCGTCCGGTGGCGACGGAGTAGGCGGCCGCGTCGTGACGCAGGCTCCCCTGGCTGGTGGTGAAGACACCGCCGACGTAGAGGGTGCCCGCCGTGATCTGCAGTGCCTGGACCTCGACGGTGCAGCTCGGGAGCGTGTTCGTCGACTTGAGCGTGTGCGGTGCCTGGCACCCGGACAGCGAGGCGTCGAAGCCGGTGGGGACACCGCTGGAAGTCAGGGCACCGAGCTGCGTTCGGTTCTGGCCGCCCAGCTGGCTGAAGGTCCCGCCCACGAAGGTCGTCCCCGTGGCCGAGTCGCTCGCGATCGCCCTCACCGTGCCGTTCGCCGGGGGCGCCCAGGACAGCACCGCGCCGCTCCCCGCGACTGCGGCGAGCCGGGTTCGGGTGGTGACGGCTCCGGAGCTCGTCACGCTCGTGAAGTCGCCACCGACCTTCACCGTGTCCTGCGCGCTGGTGGCGCCGCCCTGGACGTCCAGGGCGTAGACCGGACCGTTGGTCGACACGGGGAAGGTCGGGTCGGTCGCGCCGTCGAGCAGCTGCACACGCGACAGGTAGGTCCGGGCGGCGCCGTTGACGGTCGTGAACGAGCCACCCACGTAGACCTTGTCGCCGGCGACGGCCAGGGCGTTGACCGTGGCGTTGGCCGATGCGTGCCACGTCGAGATGACGTTGCCGTCCAACCCGATGGCGGCGAGGCGTGCGGACGGCACGCCGTTGACCGCGTCGAACTCGCCTCCGATGATGAGGCGGTCACCTGCGACGGCGATCGACCTGACCGACCCCGTCTGCGCCTTGGCGACGCCCCCGACGATCACGGTCGTCGTCACCGCGGAGGCCGGCCAGCCCCGGTCGACGGTCCCGTCCGACTTGATGTGCGCCAGTCCCTGCCGCCGCAGGTCCGAGACCCGGGAGAAGTCGCCCGCCAGGTAGTAGCCGCCCTTGCCGTCCGGCGCGGAGGCGTTGACGGTTCCGTCGACGATGTTGGAGGACGGGATCCGTGTGCCCGTGCTCGAGTCGACCGTCACCGCGCGACCGGTGTTCGGACCCACGTAGTCGAACCCGCCTGCGATCCAGGCCTTGGTCCCGTTCGAGACGATGTCGACGACCCGACCGTTGGTGCCCCAGAAGGAGCTGTCGGCACTGGGCGAGAGCGCCGGTCCGGGCGGCAGGACCACCGCGGCCGACGCCGTCGGTGGCGTGGTGGCCAGTGCCGCCGCCACGACCAGGGTGGCCGCAGCTGCACCCGCCAGGGCGAGCCGGCCTCTGTGTGAGCCTCTTTGTGAGCCCCAGTGTGAGCCCCTGTGTGAGCCCCAGTGCGACCCCCTGCGTGACCGACCGGGCGCTCCCCAACGGCCTCGGGCCGGTCGGCTGGATTCACGCACACGAGATGCATTCATGAATGCTCCATACGCAACGAGCGAGCGCCGGCTCGCCTCCCCCCAGGTGATGCACCGACTGGTGCCCACCGGTCCCCCCCAGGACCAATAAAACGGACCTTAGCAACACAGAAGAAGGCGAAAAGCGCTTTGGCCGAAGTCACAGAAGGGCGAAAGCGCACAAGGCGCCAATCCGACAAGTGCCTCTTATGCGCTTTTCGCGCGACATTCTTGCCCGAGAATGGAGCGGCGCACAATTGCGGATTTGCGATAGGGGAACATGCGATAAGCCAGCCTGTTAGTTTGCTGAGATCGCGGCGCCGTGCTGCGCACGCGTTCGCGGTCATCGCCGACCACAGTCTCAATGGGGGAAACAATGCGAACTCGACTTCCGCTTGCCGCGCTCTGTACAACCGCCTTGGTGGCCATGGGGGCATCGGCCGCCGTGGCCGCCGTCGACCAGACGGCGACGCGGCCGTGCGCCCAACCGAACGGGCGCGTCAGCGCCATGGCGATCAGCGGAGGGACCCTGTTCATCGGGGGGTCCTTCACCTCGGTGCAGGACCGGTCCGGGCAGGCCCGGGCACGCACTCGCCTGGCCGCGATCGACGTGGCCACGTGCGACCTGACGTCGTGGACGGCGGCCGCCGACGGCGAGGTCCTGGCGCTGGCCGTCTCCGGCGGCACCGTCTACGTGGGCGGCTCGTTCACGACCGTCGGCGGGTCGGCCCGGAGCTCGATCGCCGCACTGAGCGCCTCCTCGGCGCAGGTGCAGTCCTTCAACCCGGGAATCAACAAGCCGGTGCGTGCGCTCGCGGCGTCCTCGAGCACCTTGTATGCCGGGGGCGACTTCACCAAGGTCGGTGGCGCGAGCCGCGCCAAGCTCGCGGCCTTCTCCCTCTCCGGCGGTGCGCTGAGCTCCGGATGGCAGCCGAAGGCGAACGGCAAGGTGAACACGCTGGCGCTCAGCGCCGACGGTGGGAGGGTCTACGCCGGTGGGCTCTTCACCACTCTCAACGGCCAGAGCGCCTACCCCTACCTCGGCGCGGTCGACCCGGCCACCGGAAAGAACGACGCCGGGTTCAACCCGCACTCGTTGTTCCCGGTCCTCGACGTGGTCGCCGACTCCCGCGGTGTGTATGTCGGCCAGGCCGGCTCAGGGGGCCACCTGATCCTTTTCAACACGGACGGCACGCTGAAACGGTCGGTCTACCAGCTGGACGGTGACGTCCAGGCCGTCGCCGTCGACGGCGACTCGGTCTTCGGGGGCGGCCACTTCACCAACTACTGCGTCGGCAACACCGGCGCCGGCGCGCCGTTCAAGTGCGACAAGAACCTCCAGAGGCGCAAGCTGGTCGAGGTCTCGATGTCGAGCGGGGCGGTCACCTCGTGGGCGCCCGTCCTGGACAGCCCGTTCGGCGTCCTGGCGGCCACCGTCGACCCGAGCACCCACGCCCTGTGGGTCGGTGGCGACTTCACCCACGTCTCGGGACAGGCGGTGGCGCACCTCGCGAGGTTCAACGCCCGCTGAGGTGCCCTGCGGTCCCGCAGGGGGCTGGAGGACCCGACCCGGCACGTACGTCAGCCACACAACCGTTCGCCCCGGACCCTCTCGACCAGCGTCGAGTCGTCCGGGGCGAACGTTGTTCTGCGCCAACCGAGCTCGCGATGGACGTCCGTCCGTCCTCCTGCCGTGACATGACCAGGACCGGCTGTCGCCACCCCGTCGCACCGGAGCGCCGGCCCCGCGATGCGGGACCGGCGGTCCGGGCCGGCGTGTTCGCGAGGCCGGGCTCCCGGCATACGGCAGCCGTGTCGCTCGCGCGCGCGCAGTCAGCGTTTGAACGTCAGGTAACCGGTGCCGGAGGCGCCCTTCACCGATGCGGTGACGGTGATCTTCTCCCCCGCCTTGGGGTGCCGGTCGACCAGCTCGGCAGAGCACGAGCCGGAGGAGCCGGTGACGCAGGGGTTCTGGTTGATGCGGAAGAGGGCGTCCTGGGCGTCCGAGTCGCTCCAGGACACCGTCACCCCCGCGACCGGCGAGCCGCTGCTGTTGCGCACCTTCGCGGTGTACGTCTGCGTCCCGTCCGGGACGTAGTTGAGGCACGAGTTCGGTGCGAGCTGCCGTTCCGGCTGCGACTTCGGCACGGTACAGGTGACCGTGACCCGGTAGCCGGTCGCCGCCTGTGCCGGCAGCGCCGGCCCCACTGCCACGACCGATGCGAGTGACGCGACCGACGCCGCTGCCGCCGCGATGCTCATTCTTGCCATTCCCCTGCGCATGTCCGTCTCCTAGGAATCGGGCGGAGCCGCCCCGGCGCCACCATTGAATGACTGTCGTGCGTGCCGCTCCCGACCCCCGAGGACCGAGCGGCTGGTCCGAACTGCACCGGGCCCCGTGGGGCTGAACCTCCCGGCTCGCCACGGGGCCCGCGTCCTCAGCTGCGCGGTGTGCCCGCCGTGTCGACGACCAGGCCCATGCCCTTGGCGACGCTCGGCCACGGCGTGAACTTGAAGTTGGTCCCGCCCTCCGGAGCGTCCTTCCCGTCCTGGGTGACGAGCATGCCCTGCGGGTACTTCGGGCCCATGTCCACGTTGATGACATCCAGGCCGTCGGTGGCGTTCACCGCGTCGAAGGCGCCGCCGCCGATGGTGAGGGTTCCGAGGTAGCTCGAGCCGTTGCGGCTGAAGACGGTGAAGATCGACTTCTGCTGGTTCGAGATGACCAGGTAGCCGTTCGAGGTCGTCCCGGCCCGGTAGAGGCCGATGCCCTCGAGGTCACCCGGGAGGTAGGACTCCCCGTAGCTGGGCGAGCTCGTGTCGATCTTGCACTTGCCGCTGACCACGGAGTACTTCTGGCCGAAGCGGGTGAGCTTGTGCACGAGCACCGGGTTGGTCAGGTCGGTGGTCATCTTCCACAGGCCGACGATCTCCTGGTCGGCCCAGAGGGTCCCCGTGTCCGGGTCGACGACCATGCCCTCGGCGTGCGCCACCCAGTCCGGGTGCTTCGGGTTGAAGCAGGGCTTCCACGTGGAACCGTTCGGCAGCGTGAAGCGGTCGGGAAGGCTCATGGACGCCACCTTCTGGTAGCTCACCTTCCCGCCACCGGCATCGGTCAGGACGAGCTTGGCCAGGTTGGTCGTGTTCTCCTGGGTGACGAAGACCTCGCCCTTGCCGGTCGAGCGGTTGCGCCACCCGGCAAGGCCGTAGGTGGTCTTGGAGTTGATCTTCTTGCTACCCCCGAACACGAGCGGTGCCGAGCTCGCCGTCACCTCGCTCAGGGGTGCCGTCGCGCTGGCGCCGTTGATGGCGAAGATGTGCAGCTTGTCGGTCCCCCGGTCACTCAGCACCGCGAGGTCCCGAGTCGTCCCACCGAGGCTGATCCCGTAGAGGACCTCGATGTTGTTGTAGCGACTGCCCGACGGGATCGGCACAGCCTGCACCAGCGAGCCGTCGGTGCGGTACACGTCCACACCGGCCTCCTTGACCGTGCCGATGACCAGGCTCTTCGACGGGTCGCTCGGATGCACCCAGAAGGCCGGGTCGTCTGCGTCGTTCGTGCCGGCCGGCTTCCGGTCGATGGTCTCGGCCGTCGCGGTGACGGTCGCCGTGGTCGCCGACGTCGCGGCGTGGGCCGCCGGTGCCAGGGCCACGAGCCCTGCCCCCGCTGCGGCGACCGCCCGGCGATGGATACGTCTCCCCATGTCGTTCCCCCCATGTTCGGGCGCCCACGACGTGCCACCCCCCGGCAGCAGTGCGTCGATCCCCCTCGACCGACGTCGCTGGGCACCGCTTCGAATTGGTCGACCGTAAGACCGCCGAAAGGACCGCGGCGCGCGATTCCGGGAATCTGGCCAGAAGTCGTCCTCTTCGCCCCGATATACGCATGACGCAGGTACGAAGAGGCGCGTCAGGCCTTCTTCACGGGCACGACGCCCGCCTCGGGCGTGCGCTGCATCTCATGGGAGTTCGTAGGTCCCGGGGCGTACGTGCGCGAGACGTAGGCCGCCGCAGCGGCGAAGGCGACGAGGTACCACAGGCTCACGACGTTGGACATGACGTTGGCGGCCATGCTTCCGAGGACGAAGCACACCGCACAGCCCAGGGCGCCGGCGGCCACCCCGCTCTCGAGGCTGCCCTTCGGCGCCCGTTGGACGGCACGACGGGCGCTGCCGACGAGCGCGGCCAGCATGCTCACGTAGCAGGCCAGGCCGAGAAGGCCCGTCTCGACGTACGCGCGGATGAAGTCGTTGTGCGGCTGCTTGGCCGCGTCGGTCTGGTACTGCGTCGAGGCGAGGCCGATGCCGGTGACGGGGTTGGAGTTGGCCAGCGGGATCACCTCGGTCCAGTAGTGCAGACGCCACACCAGGGTGTTGCCGGTCGGGGTCCCCTGCGGCGTGCTCCCGGCGTCCAGGGTGCCGAAACGGGCCGCGACACCGGGCAGGGCGATGAGAGCCGCCAGCGCCATCGCGACGAGACCTCCGATGAGGACCTTGCGCTTCTGCACCACGGCGACGACCACCAGCCCCGCGACGGATCCGAGGATGGCCGTACGCGTCAACGTGAGCAGCATGAACACCGACGAGAGTGCCAGCATGGCGGCGAACAGCAGCCGAAGCCTGGGCTTGACGTACGGATACACCGCGATGCCGAAGATCAGCAGGAACGCGAGGTACCGGGCGAAGGTGTTCGACTGGTTGAAGGGCCCTGTCAGCCGCGTGAAGCTGCCCTTCACCTCCGAGCTGGGCGATCCCGTCAGCATGCCGAACACGGTGTAGCCCAACGGGACGAGCAGCGCGACGTAGCAGGTGACGAGGACCCGGACCATCATGGTGCGGGAGGTGATGAGCTGCTCCAGGACGACGAACATCATCACCACGGTGGCGATGCGCAGGACCTCCAGCGCACTCGCCTGGGGCTGGACGGATCCGAAGACGCTGAGGACGCAGGTCGCCAGGAAGGCGAACATCGCCGTGCGCAGCCGCGAGCCCGGGACCAGCTGTCCGCTCCGGGCCCGACCTGCCAGCCAGAGCGCTGCCGCGAGCAGGAAGAGCACTCCCAGGATGCTGGAGGGGTCGAGGCCGCGCTGGGCAGCCGTGTTGCCGACCGTCGTCCCTGTCGCGTTCGAGCTGAGCTTGAACAGGTCGAGGGCCGGCCGCACCGCCAGGAGCAGGATGACGAAGGCCGAGAACGGGGTCAGGGCCAGCAGACCCAGTCCGACCGCCACCATGGCGATCACCGGAAGCACTGCGAGCGTCTTGTCACCGTCGACGAAGCTGAAGCCGCTGACGACCGCTCCTGCCGCCACGAGGACCACGAGGGCCACCTGGAGCGCGACGCCGAGCACCGACTTCCCAGGTTTCCCCGTTGATGCGTGACGTCCTCGCGTCGCCCGCGCCCGAACGCGAGATCCCCACTGCCCTGTGACGTTTGCTGATGACATGCCGGCCCGGTGCTTTCCCTGTGACTGCATGGCGAGATCGGTCGAGACCTCCTGGCCAGTCCACTATGCCCCGCAGGTGGGAAGTCTCGTGGCGCAACGGCAGAAACGGGTCATGCCGAGGCCAGACCCTCGTCAGGCGTTACGGATCCCACTGTGGCACAAGAGTGCTCACAACCCGAATCGGCCGGTGGTCAGCAGGTCTTGGCCATGATCTGCGCCGCCCCGGCACTCACCTGGATGGCGTTGTTCCGCAAGGCGACTGCCGACTCGTTGACCTTGTTGGTGGCACTGCTCTCCGCCGCCACCGTCGACCGCGCCGCGAACACCGCTGCCCTGACGTTCGGCATCGATGTGAGCGTCGACCGCTGCGCGGCGACCTGCCGTTCGACGTTCGTGGCAGCGGCCGCCAGCACGGCGAGTTGCCCACGCCGGGAGCTCACCGCCTTCATGACGGCGTTGGCGTTGCCGACCGCCGCCGAGCTCCTGCTCCGCACGATGCTGTTCTGCGCCCAGCCCGCGGTGCAGTTGCGCGTGGTGCCGTAGACGGCGCTGCGGATGGACGTGACGGACGTGCGCGCCTGTCGCAGTGCGTCGTTGCCGACCTGCAGCTGCTTACGCGCGGCGTCGAGCCGAACCAGGTTCCGCTTCTTGGTCGAGAGGTCGTCGATGGCTGCGGCCAGGGCCTTGCCCACCTCCGGAGCCGGAGCACCCGTGGCGACCCGGGAGGTCGGGGTCTTGCTCGGCGTCGTCGTGGTCGAGCTGGCAGGAGCAGCCGACGCGCTGGTCGGGCTCGTGACCGGTGGCGTCGAGGCCGGCGTGACGGCGCCCGCTCCCTGCGTGCAGGCGGCCAGGGCGCAGACGGCCACACCCGACAGCACCAGCCGCCCCAGGCCCCCGGTCCCGTGCCGGTCAGCGCGCGCTCTCGTCTCGGTCACGGTGAGTTCTCTCGTTCTCGTCATGGTGCAACTCACTGGTCGGTCGTCGTTGTCCGCCGGGGTGCGTGCCGTGCCGGCTCCCTGGCGAGGACTGTAACTCCGGGGCCACGAGGGGCGTGCCCTTTCTGGAGGTTTCCGTGGGGATTGCCGAATCGTCAGTGCAACGACACGCCGCCAGTTAATCTCGGAAGCGTTCGGGCGACGCCGGGGTCACAAGGGCCGTGGGGGGAACGCGCTCGAGCTGCGGGGAGATCTTTGATGTCACGCCGTTCGATGGGGACGACTCTCGGTGCGCTGCAGTCGCGGCTGGCACGCGGTGAGCGGTTGCTGCCCGGCTACCTCGTGGTGGGGACGAAGCGCGGAGGCTCGACCTCGCTGGCCGAGTGGATCACCCTGCACCCGCAGGTGGGCAAGGTGAGGTCCGGCAAGGGCACCCACTACTTCGACGTCAACTTCGGGCGCGGATTTCGCTGGTACACAGCGCAGTTCCCAAAAGTCGATGAGGGCTTCTCCCTCGTCGGGGAGTCGAGTCCGTACTACATGTTCCATCCGCTGTCCCCGCAACGAATTCGTGCTGCCCTGCCCGACGTCAAGATCGTGATGTGCCTGCGTGATCCGATCGCGCGGGCCTGGTCGCACCACGCCTACGAGGTGGCGCGAGGGCACGAGGACGAGTCCTTCGAGCGCGCCCTCGACCTCGAGGAGTCACGCCTCGTCGGGGAAGAGGCGCGCATCGTGGCCGACCCGCAGTACCAGGCGGACCACTGGAGGTACCACGCGTACCTGCGTCGCGGCCACTACGCCGAGCAGGTCCACACCTTTCACCAGCTCTTCGGCCCGGACCAGGTCCTCGTCGTCCAGAGCGAGGCGCTGTTCGCCGACCCGCAGGGCCAGATGGACCGCGTCTTCTCGTTCCTCGGGCTTGCGCCGCACCGGTGCGAGCAGCTCCTGGCGCGCAATGCCAACAAGCCGTACGGCGAGATGACGCGCGAGACGTTCACTCGCCTCGTCGACCACTTCACGCCCCTGAACCACCAGCTATACGCCATGCCCGGGATCGACTTCGCCTGGCCCTACGACCGCTGAGCCACGAGGCGCAGCAGCCGTTCCGCCCGACCGGACAGTCGTCCGACGCCACACCGGAAGGAAGTAGGAACAACATGGAGATCATCGACTACCTCCGCATCGCCCGTCGGCGGTGGTGGATCCTCGTCGCCGTGCCGGTGCTGGCCGGGCTCGCGGCCGCCGCCCTCATCCTGTCGGCGCCAGCGTCGTACAGCTCCACCGCCACGGTCTCGTCCGGCTCGCTCGTCAACAGCGACGGCAGCCCGTTCACCGGGACCCAGGCCACCGGCCAGTTCGTCGCCGCCTTCACCGCCGCCTCGCAGAACCCGCAGACCCGGCAGGCGGTCCAGGCCCAGACCGGCGTCACTCCCACCGACCAGGCCGACGGCATCGAGGTGGACCCGATCGGGGCCAGCAGCGACCTCCAGGTGATCTTCACCAGCCGCGACCGCAGGCTGTCGGCCGCGGTGGCACAGGCGACTGCCCGGGAAGCCTTGAAGCAGATGTTCACCGTGCGCGCGGACCAGGCGGTCGCCACGCGCGACCGCGCCCAGGAGGCCGCGTCGGAGGCCAACGCCGCCATCGACGCCCTTGCGAAGAAGTACCAGATGGCCGACGCACCGAAGGTCTACCAGAACCAGCTGGCGCAGGTCGCCTCCCTCCAGCAGCAGCAGGCCACCATGCGCGCGAGCGGGAACGCGATCGCCGCTGCCGCCATGGACGCCCCCATCGCCTCCGCCAAGAAGGGCTTGAGCGCCTTCCTGCCCATCCTCGCCGAGTACAACGACCTGTACTCGCGCCAGGTGGCGGCGAGCAGCGACCTCACGCAGGCGCAGGCGGAGTGGCGCCACGCACTGGCGCTCAAGGCCGCCGCCACGTCCGACACCACCGTGTACCTCGGCCCGACGACTCCCGCCGACAAGCAGGCGACGCTCGTCGCGACCCTCCCCGTGATCGTGGGCGTGGGTCTCTTCCTGGCCGTCCTGCTCATCCTCCTCATCGAGGTCTCCTCGCGACTGCGGCGGGGCCGGGTGGCCCGCTCCTCGGCCGACCCGGCCGAGGCCGACGAGGCGGCGGAGGACCTGCGGCACGACGACACGTTGGTGTCTCCTGCAGGCGGATCCGGCACGCTCAACGGTCACGCGCCGTCCCACGGGGACGCCTCCCCGGACCCGGTCGCGACGGGGTCGCAGGGCGCCGGCGACTCGGGCCTGCTCGAGCACGCGGGCGCGGAGGCCGAGCCTCGGGCGGCGAGGAGCCGTGTCTGAGAGCAACCACCGCCCGATCTTCATCGTCGGGTGCCAGCGTTCCGGCACCACCATGCTGCGGCTGATGCTCGACTCGCACTCGCAGATCAGCTGCGGCCCGGAGACGCGCTTCCTCGAGGACCTCGAGCGGATCGTCGACGCGGACTGGAGACGCCTGTCGCAGTTCGGCTACCCACAGGAGGAGTGGCTGAGGCGGATCCGCCTGTTCTTCGAGGGGATCCAGAGCGACTACGCGCGGTCGAGGGGGAAGACGCGGTGGGCGGACAAGAGCCCGCGTTACGCGTTGCACATCCCCTTCCTCATGCAGGTGTTCCCCGACGCGCAGATCGTCCACGTCATCAGGGACGGTCGCGACGTGGCGGTCTCGCACCGCAAGCGCTTCGGCTACTGGTCGAGTGTGAAGTCGTCGGTCAAGTGGCCCCGTTACATCCGCGCAGCACGGGACGCCGGATCGGCGCTGCCACCAGACTCCTACTTCGAGCTCCGGTACGACGGCCTCGTGGCCGACACGGAGCAGACGCTCCGCGGGTTGCTCGAGTGGCTCGGTGAGCCGTGGGAGCCGCAGATCCTGGACTTCGCGAGCCAGAAGCACGACGTGCCCGAGCGCTACCACCGGCAGCTGGCTGCCCGGAACCAGACGGCGGGCACGGACGGAAGCGTGTACGCCTCACGGGTCGGGACGTACCGCGCCGAGCTCGATCCCCTCGTGCGCGCGCTCTTCTGGTTCACCTCCCGGCGGACGCTGCGCGAGCTCGGCTACTGAGCCGCAGACGCGGCAAGGCCTTCGGCACTCAGGCCAGGCGACGACGCAGGCGACGCCACACGCGTACGTCCTCGGGATGGGGGCCGAGCAGCACGATGGCGGCGGTGTAGACCAGGCCGCAGGTGGCTGCTCCGACGACGAGCGACAGCGCCCAGCCGTCGACCAGGTGCTCGACCACCAGGCCGGCTGCGGCGGCAGGAAGAGCGGCCAGCACGATCTTGCCGGTGGAGGCTCCCTCCGCCCGGATGCCGAGGAGCATCCGGGCCTGGAGCACCTTGACCCCGTTGACGACGACGATCGAGGCGCTCCACGCGACTGCGGCGCCCACGATTCCCCAGTGCGGGATCAGCAGCAGGTTCAGCCCGATGTTGGCGACGAGGACGAGGGCGTTGTCGAGGAGACTCAGAGCCACCCTGCCCGACATGTTGAGCACGACCCCGCACGGCCCGGCGGCCGCGCCCACGAGCTGGCCGCACGCGAGGATGATGGTCACGGCCGCGCCCTCGGTGAACCCGCCGCCGAAGACGGCGAGCAGCTGCCGGGGGAAGACGAGCAGCACGACGAAGGCCGGCATCGACAGCAGCAGGGCCCAGCGGGTCGCGCTGCCGTAGGCGCGGGCCGCCCCGGCGTAGTCCTGGGAGTGGTGCAGGTGCGCCATGTGGGGTCCGAACGTCGCCGTGATCGGCGGCAGCACGAACACGGCGAGCGTGACCAGCCTCGTGGCGACGTTGTAGACGCCCACCTGGCCCTCGTCCGTCATCGCCCCGAGGATCAGCGTGTCGGCCCAGATGAGCCCCGTGGCAGCGAGCGCGGAGGCCCAGCTGATCATCGAGAACGACATGATGTCGCCGATCCGGTAGACGGCTCCCGCCTGCGGCACGTGTCTGAGCCGGGCCCCCAGGGCCGCCAGCGCCAGCAGGGCCGTCACCCACGACGCGATCGCCAGCGACCACATGGCCCCGAGGTAGCCGTAGCCCCACCACAGGGCCGCGGCCGTCATCGCCAGGCGCAGCGCCGGGTCGAAGATGCGACCGATCACCGTGTATGCCTTCTGCGTGCGCCAGCCCTGCGTGGCGGCGAGCGCGGCCTCCGACAGTGCGTGGGCCGGCAACGTCAGGGCCACCAGTCGGATCCCCGCCTCGAGCTGCCCGTCCCCGTCGCCCATCGCCCCGGCGACCACGGGGGCGAGGAGAGCCAGCGCGGCCGCCAGCGCGACCGAGCCGGCGGCGGTGATCCCCATCCCGAGCCGGATGGTCCCGCGCAGTCGCGCCACGTCGGCGTCCGCGAGGTGGATCGCCACGAAGCGGGTGAGCCCGCCGCGGAAACCGGCCATGGCCATCAGGCCGAGCAGCGAGAGCAGGGCGAAGCACTCCGCGTACCGGCCGACGTCGTCCTTGCCGAGCACGTGCGCGAGCATCGTCACGATGGCGAAGAGGGCCGACTGCTGGAGGATGGCGCCGAGGATGTTCAGGCCGCCACCACGAGCCATCCGGTCGCTGTCGGCGCGACGAGCCGACTTCGACGTCGAGGTGTCCACGGGCGAACCGGTGCTCATCGGGGTGCGGTCTGGCGCTCGTTCCCGAGCTCGAGGGCCGCGCGCGCCTTGGCCCGGCGCTGGCTCCGGGCCAGGGCGGGGAAGCCGTTGGCCCGGCGGACGACCATCCACGCCGTCGGTGCCACGAGCATCGAGGCGAGCAGGACGATCCCGGTCGCGGCGGTCCCGAGCCCGAGGAGCTTGAGCGCCGAGGCGAGGAGGACGAAAGCCAGCACCCGTCTGATGAGACCACCCGGCGCGCGCGACGAGAGCCGCGCTCCGAGCCAGGCCCCGGGCACGCAGCCGATCAGCAGCGAGGCGGTCAGGGCCAGGTGGAAGTCGCCGAAGAAGACGTGGGCCACCGCCGCGGCGGCGACGAGCGGCACGGCCTGCACCAGGTCGGTTCCGACGAGCTGGCTGGCCCGAAGGGCGGGATAGAGGGCCATGAGGGCGATGATGATGAGCGAGCCGGAACCCACGGACGTCATCCCGACGACGAGTCCGCCCACCGCACCCACCAGGATCGTCGGCAGCCGGCGGATCGCGACCTCCGGTCGTTCCTGTGGAAGCGGGTCGGCTCGGCCATCGCGGCGACGAGCCCGCTCGAGGAGCCTGGTGTAGGCACGGAAGGCCAGCCCGAAGGCGGCGATCAGGAGGGCGACCCCGAGGGCCACCTGGATGGTCTGCTGGATGGCGGCGTCGTCACCCAGCCACTTCACCGCGACGACCCCGAGACAGGCCATGGGCACGGAGCCCACGCAGAGCCACTTCACGAGGGCGAGGTTCACCGTGCCGCGCCTGAGGTGGACCATCGAGCCGACCGGCTTCATGACGGCAGCGGCGACGAGGTCGGACGACACGGCCGTCAACGGTGGCACGCCGAACAGGAGCACCAGCACGGGCGTCATCAGCGCTCCCCCTCCCATGCCGGTGAGACCGACGACGACGCCGATCCCCAGGGAGGCTGCGACCAGGAGCCAGTCGATGGTCATGGGGTCCCCGTTTCCAGCCAGCCCCCGCCGGCCAGGTAGTCGAAGAGTCGGTCGACCGCCGCGGCACTGGACAGCGCCGTCGTGTCGATCGTCAGGTCTGCGTCGGTGGGCGCCTCGTAGGGGTCGGAGATCCCGGTGAAGCTGGGGACGAGCCCCGCCCTGGCCTTGGCGTACAACCCCTTGAGGTCGCGCCGCTCGCACTCCTCCAGGGGCGTGCTGACGTGGACCAGCACGAAGTCGCCGACCTCGCCCACCATCGCGCGGACGTCGTCGCGCGCCCGGGCGTAGGGAGCGACGGGCGCGCAGATCGCGACGCCCCCGTGCCGGGCGACCTCGGCCGCGACGAAACCGATCCGTCGGACGTTGAGCAGTCGGGACTCGCGGTCGAACCCGAGGCCTTGCGAGAGGAGCTGACGCACGACGTCCCCGTCCAGGAGCGACACGGTCCTGCTCGTCTCGCGGCTGACCCTCGCCGCCAGGGAGCGAGCCAGGGTCGACTTGCCCGAGCCGGACAGGCCCGTGAACATCACGACGAGGCCGCGCCGGGAACGCGGAGGCCGCCAGCGGCTCAACGCGGTGCGGTCGTCGGGGTGCAGGGACGCCGACACGACGTGGCGGTCCAGCCGGTTGACGGGCCGGCCGTCGAGCTGCCCGTCGCGCCTCCCGTCGAGCTGCTTGTCGAGCTGCCCGTCGAGCTGTCTGTCGAGCAGGCCCACCACCTCCCGCCACGCTGGTGCGACGTCGTCGAGGCGGGGGTCGTCGCTGAGGACGAGCACGTCGCGAGCGCCGACGTGCGCCGCCAGGGCTCCCACGAGCGCCTGGTCGCTGACCGGGTCGCGCCTGGGCAGCGGCGCGGTCGCGACGTCGACCCGGACGCCGTCGGGGGCGCTGCAGACCCGGTTGACCGAGCGAGCAGCCAGCTGGGCCATGAGGAGCGTGGGCACCCCTGCGGTGTCGACGGCCTGGTCGGGCACCACCACGAGCACCCGGGCGCCGTGGTCGCCCCGGCGCACCTCGTGCAGGAACATCTCGAGCCGTCGGTCGTCCCACGTCAGGGCCGGTCGGCCGAAGACGACGAGGCCGCCGTAGGCACCGCCGGCGAGCGCGAGGTCGAGGGCCAGAGCACGGTCGGGTCCGCTCTCGCGCAGCCGTTCCCGGGCGACCGCCCCGGTCAGCACCACCCGCTCGCCGGCGGTCGCGGCGGCCGGCCCGGTGCGCAGCGCGGTCAGGGAGGCGAGAGGCGTGTGTTCCTCGTCGACGAGGGTGAGACCGCCCGCCGCACTCGCCAGCCGTGCCAGGTCCGGGTCGACCCGCAGGCCCGCGCAGACCGGTCCGCCGGTGCGCGCCGGCCGGTGTGTCCCTGCCGCGACGGGACCGCCCAGGAGGTGTCCGCTCGGCAGGACGCCGCCGAGGAGGAGCTCGACGTCGCGGATCTCCGTCGCCGTCATGGTGAGCACCGGAAGGGCCGTCGTGATCGTCACCGCGGCTTCCCCTGCCGCGCGGCGACCGTGCGGAGGTAGAGCTCCTCGAGCCGGTCGGTCGCCGCGTCCCACGAGTAGTGGTCGAGGACCCGGCTCCGCAGCTCGTCTCCTGACGCCGCAGGGACGCCGGCGAGCACCTGCTCCAGGGCCGCCCTCAGCGAGCCGACGTCCCCGCGGGCGAACAACCGGTGCGCCGGTGACCCGGCGCCGAGGATCTCCAGGTGCGGCGCGATGTCGCTCGCCACGACCGGAGTGCGGTTCGCGATCGCCTCGAGCAGCGTCAGCGGCAGGCCCTCGAGGTCGGAGGGCTGCACGAAGACGCCGGCGCGCTGGAACAGCTCGTCGAGGTGGCGGCCGCCCACGAAGCCCGGGAACACGACCCGCGGGTCGTCGCCGGCGAGCTCGCGCAGGTGGGCGCTGTACTCGGGGGTGAAGGAGGTGTCCCCGACGATGACGACCTGCCGGATCCGTTCGCTCCCCAGCACGGCTTCGATGAGCAGGTCGGGTCGCTTCTCGGGCACGAGCCGGCCGACGAACAGGGCGTACTGCCCCGGAACGAGACCGAGCGACCGCGCGAACTCGCTGTCGCCGGTGAGGACGGGGGTCGGGGCCCCGTTCGGGATGCACGTCACCGCCTTCGTGAAGTGCTCGCCGTAGTGGTCGGCCAGGCTCTGCGAGACGACCACGGTGTCGTTGGGCACCCGGCCGCTCAGCCAGTGCGCCACACCGAGGACGGCTCGTGCGGGCCCTCCCCACTTGTCCCGCTGGTGGTCGAGCCCGTGCACGGTCAACACCACGGCAGCACCCGAGAGGTATCTCGGCAGTGGTGACAGCAGGGCGGGGCCGAGCGCGTGGTAGTGCACGACGTCCGGTCGCCGGCCCAGCGCCATCAGGGTCGAGGCCGCGCTGTGCACGATCGCGTCGAGGTGCTTGGTGGCGACGGTCGGAGCCTCGACCAGGGTCATGCCGCCGTAGGTGCG
The DNA here is from genome assembly GCF_039529575.1 of Terrabacter terrae. Lineage (NCBI taxonomy): Bacteria > Bacillati > Actinomycetota > Actinomycetes > Micrococcales > Intrasporangiaceae > Terrabacter > Terrabacter terrae. Next base: position 710,022 of record NZ_BAAANB010000001.1, on the reverse strand, counting down.
GGGCGTGCCGGTGCCGTAGGACGACCGGCAGAAGACGAGCACCTCGTGGCCGCGCGACGCGAGCCGGCTGCCCACCTCCTCGACGTGCTTCTCGACGCCGCCCATCTTCGCCGGCAGCCCCTTCTGGCCCACCATCGCGATGGTCAGCGGCCGCCACCCACGTCCGACAGCGCCGGACGCCGCGTCACCGACCGCCGTGCCCGCCTGCGACGAGACCCGGAGGTCTCCCGGCTCGAGGTTCACCGGACGTTGTCGGCGATCATGCCCGCAGCCACGGTCCGGTTGGTGGCCTCGTCGATGAGGACGAAGCCGCCGGTGTTGCGGTTGCGGGAGTAGTCGTCGGCCATCAGCGGAACCGTGGTGCGCAGGCGCACCCGACCGATCTCGTTGAGGACCAGCTGGTTCGCCTGCTCGTCACGGTGCAGGGTGTTGATGTCCAGGCGGTACTGCAACGCCTTGACGATCGTGCGCGCACTCCGGGTCGTGTGCTTGATGGAGTACTTGCCACCGAGACGCATCGGGGACGACTCGTCCATCCAGCAGACCATGGCGTCGATGTCCTGCGTGACGGTCGGCTGGTTGTGCGGCCGGCAGATCATGTCACCGCGCGAGACGTCGATCTCGTCCTCCAGCCGGACGGTCACCGACATGGGCGGGTAGGCCTCGTCGACCTCCCCGTCAGCGGTCTCGACGGCGAGGATCCTGCTGGTGAACCCGGAGGGCAGGACCATCACCTCGTCGCCCTTCTTGAGGGTGCCCCCGAGGACCTGGCCCGCGTACCCCCGGTAGTCGTGCCAGGCGTCGGACTGGGGACGGATCACGTACTGCACGGGGAAGCGGACGTCGATCAGGTTGCGGTCGCTGGCGACGTGCACGTTCTCGAGGTGGTGCAGCAGGCTCGGGCCGTCGTACCACGGCATGTTCTCCGACCGCGTGACCACGTTGTCGCCGTTGAGGGCGGACACCGGCATGACGGTGAGGTCGGGCACCCGCAGCTTGGCGGCGAACTGCGTGAACTCGTCGCGGATCCTCTCGTAGACCTCCTGCGAGAAGTCGACGAGGTCCATCTTGTTCACCACGAGGACGAGGTGGGGCACCTGCAGCAGCGTGGCCAGGAACGCGTGCCGCCTGCTCTGCTCGACCAAGCCCTTGCGGGCGTCGACCAGCACGAGCGCCAGGTCGGCGGTCGAGGCGCCGGTCACCATGTTGCGGGTGTACTGGATGTGCCCAGGCGTGTCGGCGATGATGAACTTGCGGTTGGGCGTTGCGAAGTAGCGGTAGGCCACGTCGATCGTGATGCCCTGCTCGCGTTCGGCGCGCAGCCCGTCGGTGAGCAGCGCGAGGTTGACGTGCTCGTCGCCTCGCTCCCGGCTCGCCCGCTCGACGGCGTCGATCTGGTCGGAGAAGGCGGTCTTGGTGTCGTAGAGCAGGCGCCCGATGAGCGTCGACTTGCCGTCGTCGACGGAACCGGCCGTGGCGAAACGCAGGATGTCCATCAGAAGTACCCCTCACGCTTGCGGTCTTCCATTGCAGCCTCGCTGAACTTGTCGTCGCCGCGTGTCGCGCCGCGCTCGGTCACCCTGGTCGTCGCGACCTCCTCGATGACCTTGTCGACGGTGTCGGCGTCCGAGGGCACCGCAGCGGTGAGGCTGGCGTCGCCGACGGTCCGATAGCGCACGCGGACGGTCGAGACCTGCTGACCCGGCCGGGGCTGCTTGTGCTCGTGGACGGCATACAGCATCCCGTCGCTCTCGAAGCACTCGCGGTCGTGCGCGTAGTAGATCGAGGGCAGCTCGATGCCTTCCTCGCGGATGTAGTGCCAGATGTCGAGCTCGGTCCAGTTCGACAGCGGGAAGACGCGGATGCTCTCGCCCGTGTTGATCCGGCCGTTGAACAGGTTCCACAGCTCGGGCCGCTGGTTCTTCGGGTCCCACTGGCCGAACTCGTCGCGGAAGGAGAAGATGCGCTCCTTGGCACGCGCCTTGTCCTCGTCGCGCCGCGCGCCGCCGAAGATGGCGGTGAAGGCGTGCTTCTCGAGTGCCTCGAGCAGCACCGGGGTCTGGATGCGGTTGCGGGTGCCGTCCCGTGGCTGGGTCACGCGGCCGTTGGCGATCGCCTCCTCCACGCTGGCGACGATGAGCTGTACGCCGAGCTCGGCGACACGGCGGTCCCGGAAGGCGAGGACCTCCTCGAAGTTGTGCCCCGTGTCGACGTGCATGACCGGGAAGGGGATCCGGGCGGGGTAGAACGCCTTCTGCGCGAGGCGCAGCATGACGATCGAGTCCTTTCCCCCGGAGAAGAGCAGCACGGGCCGTTCGAACTCGGCGACGACCTCGCGCATGATGTGGATGGCCTCCGACTCCAGGACCTTGAGCTGGCTCAGCTGGTACTCGGGCGTTTCCCGGTTCACTGCACTTCCCCCTCGGTGAGCTCTTCGATGACTGACAGCAGGTGGTCCGCGTACTCGGGACGGCAGATGAGCAGGTCGGGCAGGCGGGGGTCGGACTGGTTGTAGCGAAGCGGCGACCCGTCGATCCGGCTCGTGTGCAGACCTGCGCTGCGGGCCACCGCGACGGGCGCGGCCGAGTCCCACTCGAACTGCCCACCGGCGTGGACGTATGCGTCCACCGTGCCGTCCAGGACCGCCGTGGCCTTGACGCCGGCGGAGCCCATCGGCACCAGCTCGGCGTCGAGCCGCTCGGCGAGAGCGGTGACGAAGGCCGGTGGTCGAGTCCGGCTGACAGCCAGGCGGATCGGGCCCTCGGCCCGCGGCCTCAGGGCCGGCGGTTCGTCGGTCGCCAGGGTGTCACCCATGGCCGGTCGCGCCACGGCGCCGGCGACGAGCTCGCCCGCCTCCCACAGCGCGACGTGGACGGCCCAGTCCTCACGAGGGATCTCGGAGAACTCGCGGGTCCCGTCCAACGGGTCGATGATCCAGACCCGGTCCGCCGCCAGCCGGGTGGCGTCGTCGGTCGCCTCCTCGCTGAGCACCGAGTCGGCTGGTCGGTGGCGCCCCAGCTCCGCCGCGAGGTGCTGCTGGGACCTCAGGTCCCCAGTGGCCTTGAGCGCGTCCGGCTCGAGGTCAGGCCCGTCCCGGCGCAGCTGGAGCAGCACCCGGCCCGCCGAGTCGGCCAGCCGGCGCGCGAGTCGCGCGTCGTCCAACGGATCTGCGTCGCCCCCCGACGACGAGTCCTGCTCGGAAATCTCGTTGCGTACCTGCGGAAAACCCATGTTGTCCCCCCCGCCACGTCCGCCTCTGGACGCGTCGCATCACCGTCACGCGCCGTGGCACCTGTGACGGTGTCTGCGCGTTCCGCGGCCCCCCGGCCCCCTTCCGCCTGGGCCCAGTGTCGGTGCCCAGCTGCGTAATGGATTCATGCTAGGACGGGCTGGCAGGTGTGTCCGAGCTTTGGGCAAACGCACGGTTTGGAAGCGCGCTCAGGTGCCACCGTCCTTGCGTGGAGCGGATTCCCGGCGCTGGCAACGGGACTCGTGGAGACGGTGGAGGCGTGCGCCGGCGAAGGTCGGCGGACTGCACCCGGGCGAGAGTCTCAGCGCGGAGCGTGGAAACGCTGTTGGGCGTCGAGGAGCCCGACCTCGATGAGGGCCTGCACGGCATCGGCTCCCTCGTCGAGCAGGAAGGGCAGGACCTCGGTGCGCTCCGCCTTGGAGAAGTCCTTCAGCACGAAGTCGGCCGGGTCCTGGCGGCCGGGCGGCCGGCCGACACCGAGCCGCACGCGCAGGTAGTCGCGGGTGCCGAGGGAGCGGGAGACCGAGCGCAGGCCGTTGTGACCGCCCTCGCCGCCTCCCTGCTTGAGCCGCACGAGTCCCGCCTCGATGTCGAGCTCGTCGTGCAGCACGATGATCCGGTCGGCCGGCACGTCGTAGTACTTCGCGAGGCCGGCGACCGCAGAGCCGGACTCGTTCATGAACAGCGAGGGGATCGCGAGCACGACCTTAGGGCCTGCGACCTCGAGGCGCGCCTCGGCCACGCGGGCCCGGGCGGCCTTGTGCGCCTTGAAGCCGGCGCGACCACCGAGAGCGCGACCGGCCAGCTCGTCGACCGCCATGGCGCCGACGTTGTGCCGGTTGCCGGCATATCCCGGGCCGGGGTTGCCGAGCCCGACGACGAGCCAGGTGTCCATGGGGTCCTCGATCGGGGGTCAGGAGGTGCAGGTGCGGGTGCGGACGCGGGTCCCGTCGAGCCGGAGCTCGGACGGGACCCGCGGACGCGTGGTGTGGCGCGAGGCGCCACGGCGGTTCGTGCGGCTCAGGCCTCGTCGCCCTCGGCAGAAGCGGTCTCGGCCTCGGCGGCCTCGCCCTCGCCGGCCTCGGTGGCAGCGCCCTCCTCGGACTCCTCGCGCTCGATGCCGGCCTCGGCCTCGGCCTCGGCGAGCTCTGCCTCGAGGGCCTCGGCGGTGATGGCGGCGGTGACGTTGACCACGAGCGCCTCGGCGTCCGTGACGAGAGTGGCGCCCTCGGGCAGCTCGACGGCACTGGCGAGGACCTGCGTGCCGGCCTCGAAGCCCTCGACGGAGACGACGACGTTCTCGGGGATGTCCGTGGCCGGGACCTCGACCTGCAGGGTGTTGTGGTCCAGCGTCACGACGGTCTCGGCGGCGGCCTCGCCCTCGACGTGGACGGGCACGTCCACGGTGACCTTCTCGCCCTTGCGGACGACGACGAGGTCGACGTGGTCGATGACCGGCTTGATCGGGTCGCGCTGCACGTCCTTGGCGAGGGCGAGCTGCTCGTTGCCGTCGATGACGATCGTGAGCAGGGCGTTGGCCTGCTTGAGGGCCATCATCGTGTCGTGGCCGGGCAGCGAGATGTGCACGGGGTCGGTGCCGTGGCCGTACATGACGGCGGGGATGTTGCCGGCGCGACGGATCTTGCGCGCGGCGCCCTTGCCGAAGTCGGTGCGCTTCTCGGCGACGAGCTTGCTGTTGTCAGACACGGGGGACTCCTGGGTATCTCGGATGAGGCGGTCTCTGGTGGTCGGCCTCGACGCGGGACGACGCGCGGTGGTTCGGCACTGACGGAGCAGGAAGGTCGTGTGGTCCGCACGCAGAGGCGAACCCGACCGTGGAGAGCTCCACGTCAGGCCACCGCGTCGATCACGGACCTCGTCACGCCCTGCCGAAGCAGCCGTGCGCCGTCCCTCGCCGAGGCAACTGCTCGATCTTAGGCGACGAGCCGCCCGAGGCGAAATCCCACCGGCGGTGCCCGCACTCAGATCGTGGGAACGGGTCGCGTCAGGACCGGCTCGTCACGGTCCGGCTCCGACGCAGGCCGCTCATCCGCCCGAACGGCGACGAGGCCGGCGACGATGAGCACCCCGCCGAGGAGCTGGACGAGGGTCGGCAGCTCGGCCAGCACGAGCCAGGCGAAGACCACGGCGAAGAGGACCTCGGTCAGCGCCACGAACGAGGCGACCTTGGCCCCGAGCAGGCGCACTGCGGCGATGCCCGACACGTAGGCGAAGGCGGCCGCCACCAGCGCGATGACGAGGACCGGCACCCACCACGGCACGACCACTCCCCCGAGCGGCACGTGCTCGGCGCCGCGAGCCATGCCCAGCACGCCCACCCAGCCGGCGAGCCCGAGTGACAGCGCGCCGACCAGCAGACCGCCACCCGCCAGAGCCAACGGTGGCACGTCGGCGTCCACGTGGTCGGCCAGCAGGAAGTAGAGGACCAGACAGACGGCGGCAGCCAGTCCCCAGACGACCCCGACGGCGCTCACACTGCCCCCGTCGAGCACGTCGAGGACGAGGAGCAGGCCGGCGACCGCGAGGCCCACCCCGATCGTGGTCAGCCGCCGAGGCCGCTGGCCGTGCCTGGCCCAGAGCCAGCCGACGATGAGGACGGGGGCGAGGTACTCGAGCAGCAGCGCCACCCCGACGGACAGGTGCGTCACGGCGTTGAAGTAGGCGAGCTGGCACCCTGCCACGCCGGTCAGCCCGTAGCCGACGACCACCCAGCCGTTGCGCCGCAGGGCGCCCCACCGACCGCGGAGCGACCAGAGCGCCGGAGCGAGCAGGACAGCCGCGGCCAGCGCGATGCGCATCGTGACCACGGCACCGGGTGACCAGCCGCCGACCAGCAGCGACTTGCCGAAGGCGCCCGAGGTGGCGAAGGCCGCCGCCGATGCGAGCGCCGTCGCGACGCCGGCGAGGGGGTGGCCCACCGCACCTGATGCCTGCTCCGCCATGAGGCTCACCATCCGTTCGCGCCGATTCGTGTCAGCACCGAAAGCGATTACGATCATGACGTTACCGACCACGCCCGTCAGGAGTCAACATGCTTTTCACTCATGACACAGAAGTGGCCCTCGCGGCCGCGGCCGCGCTGGTCAACACCATGCCGGGGTCCGTTCCCGGCGACACCGACCCCGACCGCCTCACGTCCGTGAAGGACCTCGAGTCGCTCTACCGCGACCAGGGCTGGACCGGGCGCCTCGACCGGGACGTCGCCGAGCTCGAGCAGGTGCGCGCGCTGCGACCCCGGCTGCGCGAGCTCTGGGAGCTCGACGAGGCCGGGGTCGTCGCCCTCGTCAACGAGCTCCTCGCGCAGGCCCGGGCCGTGCCGCAGCTCGTCGACCACGACGGGCTCGGCTGGCACGTGCACGCGACACCCGCCGACGCCCCGCTCGCCCAGCGGATGGCGGTCGAGGCGGCCGTCGCGCTCATCGACGTCGTGCGCGCCGGCGAGCTCGCCCGGCTGCGCGTGTGCGAGGCCGAGGACTGCGACGACGTCGTGGTCGACCTCTCCCGCAACCGCTCGCGTCGCTTCTGCGAGGGCGGCTGCGCCGCACGCGCGCACACCGCCGCCTACCGCGCCCGCCTCGCCCGCCGGGTAGCGGCCGGCTCCTGACACCCCGTACGCCCTCGCCTCGGGCATGCGGTAGACGCCCGGGACGCCCGACGCGCCCGCACGCGAATCCGACGTTCCCGCATACGCCCTCGTGGCCTGCGGTCCAGTGGAACCATCGTGTGCATGGCTGCCGACACACCGAGCACGGGGTCGATGCGAGTCGCTCTCGTGCACAGCTTCTACTCCTCGCGCCAGCCCAGCGGCGAGAACCAGGTGGTCGAGCAACAGCTGGCGGCGCTGGGACGAGCCGGGGTCGAGACGCTGCTCGTCGACCAGCGCACCGACGACCGTGAGCGCAGCCGCCTCTACCCGGTCGGGGCGGCGCTCACGGTCGCGACGGGCACCGGCCCCACTCCCCTCGCCGCCCTGGGGGAGTTCGCACCCGACGTCGTGCACATCCACAACCTCTTCCCGAACTTCGGCCGGGGCTGGGTGCGTCGCTGGGACGGGCCGCTCGTGGCCCACGCCCACAACTTCCGGGCGCTGTGCCCCGGCGGGAGCCTGTCCCGCGACGGTCGCATCTGCACCGAGTGCCTCGACAGTGGCAGCACCCGGCCGGCGATGCGGCACGGCTGCTACCGAGGCAGTCGGCTGCAGACCCTTCCCCTGGCGTTGTCGACGCGGTTCGGTGCCGATGTCGTGCTCACGCGGGCCGACCGGGTCATCGCGCTCACCGAGGACATGCGAGGTCTGTACGCCAGGGCCGGCGTCCCGGCGTCCCGTATCGACGTCGTACCGAACTTCATCCCCGCCACGGAGGTGCCCGAGGTCGGGCCGGGCGGCGACTACTGGCTCTACGTCGGGAGGCTCTCCCCCGAGAAGGGGATCCTCGAGCTCGTCCGGGACTGGCCGCGTGGACGCCGGCTCGTCGTCGCGGGCAGCGGCATCCTCGCGGACGCGGTGCGGGCTGTCGCCCACGACGACGTGGAGCTGCTCGGGCACCAGACGCGCGAGCAGGTGCGAGCCCTCATGGCGGGGGCGCTCGGGCTCGTCTTCCCCTCGCGGTGCATGGAAGGGCTGGGGCTCGTGGCCCTGGAGGCCATCGCTGCCGGGACTCCGGTGCTTGCGTGGGCCCCTGCCCCGGCCGCAGCCCTGGTGCAGGCGCTCGGCGTGGGCCTGGCCGGAAGCGCCGACGTGGCAGCCTCCCTCGAGGAGGCGGAGGCACGGTTCCCGCACCTGCGCGCCCACTGTCGCGAGGTCTTCGAGGCCCACTTCACCGAGAAGGTCTGGGTGGACTCGGTCCTGGACGTCTACGACCGCGCGAGGCAGGCGTCAGCGGCGCATCATCGGTAGCGGGCCCAGGTCCCCGAGGAGAAGAGCGGCCGGACCGCCGGCAGGCCCAGCCAGAAGGACTCCGCCTTGCGCGCGGCCACGGCGGGCAGGACGAGAGGCCGTAGGTAGGGCATGGCCCGGGCGCCGATCGTCCGGCGCAGCTGGAGGGTTCGGTAGATCGGGAGGGACCGAGCCTGGGGCCAGCAGTCGACGGCGAAGGCCATGAGCTCGTCGACGTCGACCTGCGACGTGAGCCCTCGGTCATACGCGCGGACTGCCGTCAGCAGCGCCTCGCAAGCGACCTTGCGCCGCAGGATGGCCGAGAGCCGCGCCGGGTCGTCGAGCAGCTCGCCGCACTCGTCGAGGACGGACTCGAAGGCCAGCAGGTCCTGCTCCAGGGTCATCAACGTGGTGTATGCGGCAGACATGTTCGTCGGGTGCCGCCGGTAGTACGCCTGGTCCACGCCCCGCAGGTAGCCGACGTCGGCCCGCGCCGCGAGGCGCAGCCACATCTGGGTGTCCCCCAGGTGCGGCAGACGCGGGTCGTAGCCGCCGACCTTGTGCTGCAAGGAAGTTCGTACGAGCACCTCGGGCGAGTTGATGCCGCTGCGCCCGTGCCGGAAGCGACGCTCCAGCCACACCTGCCCGGGCCAGATGGACCAGCTCCTCCGACGGGTGCGGGGTCGCGGCAACCGCGAACCGTCCCGGAACCACAACACGTTGCCGTAGGCGAAGCCGACGTCCGGGTGGGCGTCCAGCAGTTCCGCAGCCCGCTGCAAGGCGCCGGGCGTGACCTGGTCGTCGGCGGAGAGCAGCATGCAGTAGTCACCGTCAGCCCAGCCGAGCAGGCCCTCGTTGTAGGTGGCGATGTGCCCGATGTTGGTGGTGTGCACGACGGCCTCGACCCTCGGGTCACGGGCCGCCATCTCCAGCGCGACCTCGCCACTGCCGTCGGGTGAGGCGTCGTCGATGATGAGGACGCGCACGTCCACGTCTCCCTGGTCGTCCAGCACGCTGCCGACCGCCTGCTCCAGGAAGTGGCCGTAGTTGTAGCACGGAATGACGACGCTCACCGAACTCATGACTGCCTACCCCCACGATTGGCTGACGATTCGACGCCATTGTGGGCGACTGCACCGCCCCGTGTCCGGCACATGGTTCACAGAGAGAGCTTCAGGTGTTCGCCCGCGCGGCCGACCCGCGTCGATCTAGGCTCCGCTCAGGCGCTGCTCGGTGCCGGGGTGGGGGCCCCGGCCGAGCGCTTGGAGGCGCCGAACATCCGTGGGGGGCGGCGCACCCGATGCGCCGGGTCACGAAGGCGGTAGCCATGCGCGTGTCAGGTCTGTTCGACCGTGGTCGTCGGGGTTCGAGGGGGAAGCACCGCTCAGGAGGGGGCCGTTCGCCGAGCGGCCGGCCGTGGCGTACGGCGGTCGCGGTCGTCGCCGTCGGGGCGGTCGTCGGCGCCCTTGCGCCGATCACTGCCGTCACGGCAGAGCGCGCCGCTGCAGCCGGGCCCTGCGGTCCTCCGGTGGTCAACACCATCGCGTGCGAGAACACCCTGCCGGGAACGGCGCCCGGCAAGTGGCAGGTGAACGGTGCTGGTGACTCAACGATCCAGGGCTTCGCCACGTCCATGAGCGCCAACGCCGGCGAGACGGTCACGTTCAAGGTCAGCACGCCCGCCGCGGCGTACCACATCGACATCCTGCGCATGGGCTACTACCAGGGCAATGGTGCCCGCACGGTGGCGGCCAACGTACTGCCCTTCGCCACCCTCCCGCAGACCCAGCCCGCGTGTCTCAAGCAGGCCGGCACCGGCCTGGTCGACTGTGGGAACTGGGCCGCCTCGGCCTCCTGGACGGTGCCGAGCACCGCCGTCTCGGGCGTCTACCTTGCGCGTCTGGTGCGCAACGACACGAACGGCGCGAGCCTGGTGCCCTTCGTCGTGCGCAACGACACCGGCCACTCGGATCTGCTGTTCCAGACCTCGGACCAGACGTGGCAGGCGTACAACTCGTACGGCGGCAACAGTCTCTACTCCTGCACCGTCAGCTGCCCGACCGGCAACCCCGACGCCTACAAGGGCGCCGCGATGGTGTCGTACAACCGGCCCTGGCACTCCGCCGCCGACGACAACGGCCACAGCTGGCTGATGTGGGCCGAGTACCCGATGATCCGCTACCTCGAGGCGAACGGCTACGACGTCGCCTACTCCAGCGGGGTGGACACCGGCACGTCTGCGGGTGGCGCGCTGCTGCGCAACCACAAGGTCTTCATGTCGGTGGGGCACGACGAGTACTGGTCCGGCACGCAGCGCGCGAACGTCGAGGCCGCGCGCGACGCGGGGGTGCACCTCGCGTTCTTCAGCGGCAACGAGGTGTTCTGGAAGACCCGCTTCCAGAACAGCATCGACTCCACGAACACGGCGAACCGCACCCTGGTCTGCTACAAGGAGACCCACTACAACACGAGCGTGGACCCGCAGGACCCGCCGACGTGGACGGGCACGTGGCAGGACCCCCGGTTCAGCCCGCCGGCAGACGGCGGCAACCCCCAGAACTCCCTGACGGGGCAGCAGTTCATCGTGAACTCCGGGACGACCGACATCAAGGTGCCGGCGCAGTACTCCAAGCTCCGGCTCTGGCGCAACACCGCGGTGTCCCGGCTCGGCTCCGGCCAGACCCAGACGCTCGGGGCCGGTAACGGCACGCTCGGATACGAGTGGGACGTGGATGCCGACAACGGCTTCCGGCCGGCGGGACTGTTCCGCCTCTCGTCCACGACGTCGAGTACCGCCGAGATCTTCACCGACTACGGCGGGACGACCAAGGCCAACCAGACGGCGACGCACAACCTCACCCTCTACCGGGCGCCGAGCGGCGCCCTGGTCTTCGGCGCCGGGACGGTGCAGTGGTCCTTCGGCCTCGACAGCGCCGGCGGAACCCCTGATCCGGTGATGCAGCAGGCGACCGTGAACCTGTTCGCCGACATGGGAGCGCAGCCCTATGCGTTGACCAGCGGCCTCACGGTCGCCACGGCGTCGACGGACACGGCTGCGCCGACCTCCACGATCACCTCGCCCACCAGCGGGTCCAGCGTGGGTGACGGCGGCAAGGTCACCATCTCCGGCACCGCCGCCGACACCGGCGGCGGCGTCGTGGCAGGGGTGGAGGTGTCCACCGACGACGGCGCCACCTGGCACCCGGCCACCGGGACCACGAGTTGGAGCTACAGCTGGGTCGCGCACGGCAGCCCCAGCACGACCATCAGGACACGGGCCGTCGACGACAGCGGGAACCTCGGGACATCGTCCGCCGGAGTGCCGGTGGGTGTCGGCTGCACGTGCTCCATCTGGGGCGTGGCAGCGACCCCCGGCACCCCCGACTCGGGCAGCGCCACCGCGACCGAGGTTGGCGTGCAGTTCCGCTCGGAGTCGTCCGGTCTGGTCACGGGCATCCGCTTCTACAAGGCGACGGCCAACACCGGCACCCACACCGGCAGCCTGTGGACGGCGAGCGGGACGCGGCTCGCGACCGCCACCTTCACGAACGAGACCACGAGCGGCTGGCAGCAGGTCACCTTCGCGACCCCGGTGGCGATCAATGCGGGCGCGACCTACGTGGCCTCCTACTTCGCACCCAGGGGCCACACCGCCGCGGACGACTCGTACTTCTACCCGCTTCCCTCGCCCACGCCGTACGTCAGCGGCTGGGTCGACAGCCCGCCGCTGCACGCGCTGCGGAACGTGGGGGGCCTTACCAACGGCGTGTTCGTCAACAGCACCACGAGCAAGTTCCCGAGCTCGAGCGACAGCGCGACGAACTACTGGGTCGACGTCATGTTCACCAGGAGCACGGCTGCCGCGACCGCGCCCGGGGCGCCGACCGGCGTCACAGCCGCACCGGGTGACGCGTCGGCGCGCGTGAGCTGGTCGATGCCCCCGGACGGCGGCAGCGCCATCACGAGCTACACCGTCACGCCCTACGTGGGCGCGACCGCGCAGACGCCGATCACCGTCACCGGCACCCCGCCGGCCACGAACGTCACCGTCACCGGCCTGACGAACGGCACGGCATACACGTTCAAGGCCTCGGCCACGAACGCGGTGGGAACGGGCCCGGACTCGGCGGCCTCGGTGGCGGTCACGCCGAAGGGATACACCTGCGGGCCGTGCACGATCTGGCCCGCCTCCACCGTGCCGCAGAGTCCCGACGAGGCGGACACCCAAGCCACCGAGGTGGGGACGAAGTTCACCTCCGACGTGGGCGGCCAGGTCACCGGGGTGCGCTTCTACAAGGCGTCGGCCAACACCGGCACGCACATCGGCAGCGTCTGGAGCGCGAGCGGCACCAAGCTCGCGTCGGCGACGTTCACCAGCGAGACCGCCTCCGGTTGGCAGCAGGTGAGCTTCGCCTCGCCGGTGACGATCTCGCCCGGCACCGTCTACGTCGTGTCCTACTACGCGCCAAACGGGCACTACTCGGGTGACTCCGCCTACTTCGCGACGTCGGGGGTCGACAACCCGCCGCTGCACGCGCTGAAGGATGGCGTGAGCGGAGGCAACGGGGTCTACCGCTACGGCACGAGCAGCGGCTTCCCGAACCTCACCTACGACTCCGAGAACTATTACGTGGACGTCGTGTTCGCCACGTCCGCAGGACCCACGGCACCTGCGGCGCCGACCAACGTCAGCGCGGCCGCCGGCGACAAACAGGCCACCGTCACCTGGACCGCCCCCGCCAACGGCGGCAGCCCGATCACCAGCTACGCCGTGACGCCCTACATCGGCAGCACCGCCCAGCCGGCCACCACCGTCACCGGCACCCCGCCCGCCACGACGACCACCGTCACCGGGCTCACCAACGGCACCGCCTACACCTTCAAGGTCTCAGCCACCAACGCCATCGGCACCTCACTGGACTCCACCGCCTCCAACGCGGTGACCCCGACCGCGAGCAACGCGTGCACCAGCTGCACCATCTGGCCTGTCAACGCCAACCCGGCCAACCCCAGTGCCAACGACGGCTCCGGCGTCGAGCTGGGGGTGAAGTTCACGTCCGACGTCAGCGGCCAGATCACCGCGATCCGGTTCTACAAGGGCACCGGCAACACCGGAACCCACACCGGAACCTTGTGGACCAGCACCGGCACGAAGCTGGCCTCGGTCACCTTCACGAACGAGAGCACCACCGGGTGGCAGCAGGCGAGCTTCACCACCCCCGTCTCCATCACCGCCGGCACCGTCTACGTCGCGTCCTACTACGCACCGGCCGGGCACTACGCCGCCGACAACAGCGCCTTCGCCAGCGCCGGCGTCGACAACGCGCCCCTGCACGCCCTGCAGGACGGCGTCAGCGGCGGCAACGGCACCTACGCGTACTCCGGCGCGAGCACCTTCCCGACCAACACCTACCAGGCCACCAACTACTGGGTCGACGTCGTCTTCTCCGGCACCATCACTGCACCCGGCGCGCCGACCGGTGTCAGCGCCACCCCCGGCGACAAGCAGGCCACCGTGACCTGGCCGGCTCCGTCCAACGGCGGCAGCCCGATCACCCGCTACACGGTCACGCCCTACATCGGCACGACGGCCCAGACGCCCACGACCGTGACGGGCAGCCCGCCGGCCACGACCGTGACCGTCACGGGCCTGACCAACGGGACGGGCTACTCCTTCAAGGTGTCCGCCACCAACGCCGTCGGGACCGGATCGGACTCGACGAGCTCCAACACCGTCACTCCGACCGCGGCCGTCACCTGCACCGGCTGCACGATCTGGTCGAGCACGGCGGCTCCGGCCAACCCGAGCACCAACGACAGCTCCGGGGTCGAGCTGGGCGTCAAGTTCACGTCAGACGTCAGTGGCCAAGTGACCGGGATCCGGTTCTACAAGGGCACCGGCAACACCGGCACGCACATCGGCACCCTGTGGACCAGCACCGGCACGAAGCTCGCGTCGGCCACCTTCACCAACGAGACGGCCTCCGGCTGGCAGCAGGTCAACTTCGCCACCCCCGTCTCGATCACCGCGGGCACGGTCTACGTCGCGTCCTACTACGCCCCCGCGGGGCACTATGCCGGCGACAACAACACCTTCGCCGCCGCGGGGGTCGACAACCCGCCCCTGCACGCCCTGCAGGACGGCACCAGCGGCGGCAACGGCATGTTCGCCTACAACAACGTCAGCGCCTTCCCCAACAACAGCTACCTGTCGAGCAACTACTGGGTCGACGTCGTGTTCGCCTCCGGCTGAGCCGGGAGGTCGCAGCACGAGGAGAGGGCGTATGCGGCGGGAGGGGGCCCGCGGCATACGCCCTCTGTCGTCGTGAAAAGTGTCCGGCGTCAGGCCTTGCCGTCGAAGAGGCTCGTGACCGAGCCGTCCTCGAAGACCTCGCGGATCGCCATCGACACGAGCGGGGCGATGGAGAGCACCTCGAGCTTGTCGAAGCGGCGGTCGTCGGGGATCGGCAGGGTGTTGGTGACGATGACCTCCTCGACCCGGCAGGCCTTGAGGCGGTCGACGGCCGGGCCCGAGAGGATCGCGTGCGTGGCGGCGATGATGACGCCCGCCGCGCCCTGCTCCATCAGCGCGTCCGCGGCCTTGGTGATCGTGCCCGCGGTGTCGATCATGTCGTCGACGAGCACGCAGGTGCGGCCCTTGATCTCACCGACGACCCGGTTGGCCACGACCTCGTTGGGCCGGTTGATGTCTCGAGTCTTGTGGATGAAGGCGAGCGGGGCACCGCCGAGCCTCGAGCTCCAGTCCTCGGCGACCTTGATGCGGCCGGCGTCGGGCGAGACGACCGCGAGGTCGAGGTGGCCGTATTTGCGGCCCACGTAGTCGGCGAGGATCGGCATGGCCATGAGGTGGTCGACCGGGCCGTCGAAGAAGCCCTGGATCTGCGCGGTGTGCAGGTCGATGGCCATCAGCCGGTTGGCGCCGGCCGTCTTGAACAGGTCGGCCATCAGGCGGGCCGAGATCGGCTCGCGGCCGCGGTGCTTCTTGTCCTGGCGGGCGTAGCCGTAGAAGGGCAGGACCACCGTGATGCGCTTTGCCGAGGCGCGCTTGAGCGCGTCGATCATGATGAGCTGCTCCATGATCCACTCGTTGATCGGAGCGGTGTGGCTCTGGATGACGAAGGCGTCCGAGCCGCGCACCGACTCCTCGTAGCGCACGTAGATCTCGCCGTTGGCGAAGTCGTAGGCCGAGGTCGGGACGAGGTCCGTGCCGAGCTCCTTGGCGACCTCCTGGGCCAGCTGCGGGTGGGCCCGGCCGGAGAAGACCATGAGGTGCTTCTCGGTCGTCTTGTTGATGCCGCTCATCGTCGGGCGTCCTTCGTCTCGGTCTTCGGCGTGGTGGTGGGCGAAGCGTCGGGGGTGGGGGCCAGGGCCGCCTGCGCTGCCTCGTCCGTCCTGGTGCCGGCGCGACGGCGCGCGACCCAGCCGTCGACGTTGCGCTGCTGCGCGCGCGTGACGGCGAGCTGCCCGGGGCCGACGTCGCTGACGACGGCCGACCCGGCCGCGACGTAGGCGCCGTCGGCGATGGTGCGTGGCGCGACGATCACCGAGTTGCTGCCCACGAAGCTGTGGGCCCCCACGTTCGTACGGCCCTTGGTGACGCCGTCGTAGTTGGCGAAGATCGTGCCGGCGCCGATGTTGGCGCCCGCGCCGATGGTCGCGTCCCCGCAGTACGTCAGGTGCGGCACCTTGGCGCCCTCGCCGATGTCGGCGTTCTTCGTCTCGACGAAGCCGCCGATCTTGCCGTCGGCGCCGAGGCGGGTGCCGGGGCGCAGGTAGGAGAACGGCCCGACGTCGGCGCGCGGCCCGATCTCGGCGAGCTCGGCCTGGGTGCGCACGACGCTCGCCCCGTCGCCGACCTCGACGTCGGTCAGGGTGGTGTCCGGCCCGATGGTGCAGTCGCGCCCGATCGTGCTGGCGCCGTGGATCTGCGTGCCGGGGTGCACGACGGTGTCGGGTCCGATCGTCACGTCCGCGTCGAGCCAGGTGGTCGCGGGGTCGATGACGATGGCGCCCTCGCGCATGGCCTGCTCGACGATGCGCCGGTTCAGCTCTGCGCCGAGGCGGGCGAGCTGGACCTTGTCGTTGACGCCCTCGGTCTGCCAGAGGTCGGCCACGAGGTGCGCGCGCACCGACAGGCCCCGGCCGCGCGCGATCGCAATGACGTCGGTGAGGTACTTCTCGCCCTGCGCGTTGTCGGTGCCCACGTCGGCGAGCGCCTCGCGCAGGACGGCCGCGTCGAACGCGTACAGCCCGCTGTTGACCTCGCAGATCGCGCGCTGCTGCTCGTCGGCGTCCTTCTGCTCGACGATCGCCGCGACGGCGCCGTCGGCGTCACGGACGACCCTGCCGTAGCCCGTGGGGTTCTCGATGGTGGCCGTGATGAGCGTGACGGCGTTGCCCGAGGCGTGGTGCTCCGCGACGAGGCCCTGCAGCGTCTCGCTCGTCAGCAGCGGCACGTCGCCGTAGGTGACGACCACGGTGCCGGACAGGCCGGGGGGCAGCACCTCGAGCGCGCACTCGACGGCGCGGCCGGTGCCCTTGACGTCGTCCTGGTCCGCGACGAGCGCGTCGGGGTCCAGCTGCGACACGTGTTCGGCCACCCGGTCGCGCTCGTGGCGCACCACGACGGCGAGATGCTGCGGGTTGGTGCCCCGAGCGGCCCGGATGGCGTGGGCCACGAGGCTTCGGCCGCCGATCGTGTGGAGGACCTTGGGGGTCGTGGACTTCATGCGTGTGCCCTCACCGGCGGCGAGGACGATCACGGCGGTGGGCCGTAGATCGCTCACAGGGCGCAGCTCCTTTTTGGATCGGGGTGCACTCGGGTGCGAACGACCCCGGCCCGAGCGGGCGCCGGGGTGCGCCGCAGCCATGCTACTCGCGGAGAGATGGCACCCTTGCCCGGCCGTGAGTGCGCCGTGACGCCGCTCACAGCGCGAGCGCGCACAGGGACGTATGCCGTGTCCTCCGCACGGCAGCGCAGGCGGACGGCTGCTGCGGCCGGGCTCACGGCGACCGAGCTCCCCGGGCAGGAGTCGAACCTGCGTCGCTGATCCTGATTCAAAGTCAGGCGGGCCCTGCCGGCAGACCAACCGGGGATCGTCGTCGAACGGGTCACAGGGTAGTGCAGCGTGACAGCCCACCTGCACAACCCGTCGGTGGCTGGTGCAGGTGGTGCCGGCCGGTCAGGACGCGGGGGCGGCGGCCGGGGCGGCGCTCTCCTCTGCGGCAGCGCCGGACGGGGCGGCCTGAGATGCCGTCCCGGGAGCCACCGACGAGGTCACGGCAGGGGCTGGACTCGTCGGCTCGCTCTCCACGGGCTCCGAGCTCACCGGGGCCGTGGCCGACCCCGTGGCCGAGTCCGTGGCCGTGGGCGACGGCTGGGGGGTGACCGTCCCGGACGGGACCGGCTCGGAGGCCTCTGGAGGCACCGGCACGGACGTCACCGGGCCGGGGACCACGGGTGCCGTTGCCGAGGCGGTCGGCGCAGCGGGTCCGGAGGACGGCGCGGCTGTCGAGGACGTCGCGGAGGCGTCGGTGGAGGGGTCGGTGGAGGCCGTCGGCGTGCCGGTCTCGCCGGCGACCGGCGGCATTCCTGCCGTGGCGGACGCCGCGGGTGGGCTCGAGGGTCCGGGAGGCACGGCGCTGGTGGTCATCCCCTCCACCGTCGACGGGCTCGAGCCACTGGTCCCGGTGACCTGCACGGGCACGATGGTCGGTGCACCCTCGATCGTCTTCAGGACCATCGACGTCGGCGGGGCACCGGGCGCCGGAAGGCGAAGGCCCTGCGCGAGCGAGGCCACGGCGCTGGCCGAGCCTCGTCCTGACGGGGACGTGGGCGTCGCCGGCACGGTCACGCTGCGGGTGACCGCCGGGCTCGGGCCGAGCTGGTGCGCGATCGCCGGGGTGGCAGAGACTCCCAGACCCACGACCAGGCCGGCGACCGCCGTCGCGATCGGTGGCCCGAGGGTCGTCCCGGCCAGCACCGCCGTCCCTCCCGCAGCGGCGGCGACGGGCACCGCGGCCGGCACGATGGCGGCCGCAGCGGCCGATGCCGCCCCGACTGCGCTGCCGGTGGCGGCCGTCGCGGCCGTCACGGCCGTCGTCGCGGCCGTCGTCGCGGTCGCCGTCGTCGCGGTCGCCGTCGTCGCGGTCGCCGTCGTCACGGCGGTCGTCATGGCGGCAGAGGTGGCCGTGGAGGCTGTGCCGGCCACGGTCGACGTCGCACCCACGGCCGTGGCGGTGGTCGCCGACGACGCCGCTGTCGCCGTGGCACCGGCAGCCGTCGACACGCCGATCCCGGCGGAGGCGGCGTGCGTGCCGACGAGCTGGGCCATCGGGCCGTGGCCCAGGGCCCGGGAGGCAGCACCTGCTGCGAGCACCAGCGGCGCCACGAAACCGCGGAACCCGGCGTGCAGCCGCCCGAGGTCGGCGGCGAGCCGCGCGTCGACGGGGCACGTGTCGAGATGGGTGACCGCTCGAGCGCGCTGCCGCTGGGTTAGCTTCCCGCGGACGTAGCTGCTCAGGTGGTCGTGCACCCACCGGCACTCGGAGCCGGAGCACTGCGGAGCGTGTCGCTGCAGCCAGACGTCGAGGTAGCCGGTGCGCAGGGCGTCGCGGGCGCGCATCGCCCGGGCGCTGACGACGTTCGCGGACACCCCGAGCAGAGGTGCCACGGCCCGCGGGGCCTCGCCCTCCACCATGGTCCGCCACAGCAGCTCCTGGTCGCTGTCGGGAAGCCCGTGGAAGGCCGCCCTGACCAGCTCCGTGTCGACCTCCAGGTCGCCCACCGCTGCCTTCTCGGGGTCCGGCAGCTGCCCGGGCAGCCGGTCGAGGTCCTCCGACGGCGTCGACACCACCGTGATCGAGCCCCGCACGGCGTCGACGCCGACCGAGCGGACCGTCGAGACGAAGTAGGCCCGGAAGTTCAGGGCCGGCCCCTGACCCTGGCGCACGAGCCTCAGCACGCGGGCCGAGGCCTCGGCGACGAGGTCCTCCGCGGCCACACGGCCGCGGAACCGGGTGGCCGCGGCATACGCAGCCGGCAGGTGTCGGTGCCACAGGGCCGCGAACGCCGCGTCGTCGCCGTCACGAGCCTGCTCGAGCAGCTCCGCGTCCGGTATGGCGGACAGGTCGGTCGAGGCCGTCGAGGCAAGCTCGGGCGACGTGGGACGTACCAGGACCGTATGAGCTGACACCGGCGACTCCCGTCTGGCTTGGGGTTCCAGTGTGCGACACCGGGTCAAGGGCCGGGACGGTTTTCCGGGGCCCCGGCGACACCGGGCCTCGCGGGAAGAGCGGGAGGGCCGGTCGCGGCAAGCTCCCCCAAGACTTGCCACGACCGGCCCCGCAGCCGATTCGCACCACTGGTGTCCCCCCAAGACCCGTGGCCCCCGGACTGTGGTGGGGCGAACCGTTCCTCCCCCCTCACCGACACAGACGAGCGAGCCACCGTTTCATGACGGGATTCTGGAAAGTTCTTCAGACGGCGCCCATGGAGCCGGTCCGGAGGAGCCCCGCGGGCTCGGACGTCCCCGATGGGTGCGTGCGTCGACCAGGGTGCGGAACGGCACAATGTCCTCGTGACTGCCGACCGCGCCGACTCCTCCCCGCCGCGCGCACGCATGACCGGGCCTGAGCGCCGCGAGCAGCTCATCAAGGTCGGGCGCAGGCTCTTCGCCGAGAAGGGGTTCGAGGCGACGACGGTCGAGGAGGTGGCCTCGAAGGCCAACGTCTCCAAGCCGGTCGTCTACCAGCACTTCGGCGGCAAGGAGGGCCTCTACGCCGTCGTCGTCGACCGTGAGATCCAGGCCCTCCTCGGCGGGATCAGCGCGGCCCTCGAGGAGCCGGAGGGCGCCCGGGTGCTGCTCGAGCGCGCGACGCTCGCCCTGCTCGACTACATCGAGCGCGACCCGGCGGGCTTCCGGATCCTCGTGCGAGACTCGCCGCCGGGCCAGTCGACCGGGTCGTTCGCGAGCGTGCTCGGCGACGTGGCGGTGCACGTCGAGCACCTGCTGGCGGCCGAGTTCAAGCAGCGCGGCCTGGACCCGAAGTCGGCCCCCATCCATGCCCACATGCTCGTCGGCATGGTGGCGCTGACGGGGCAGTGGTGGCTGGACCGGCGCAAGTTCAAGAAGGACCAGGTCGCGGCGCACCTGGTCAACCTCGCCTGGAACGGGCTCTCGGGCCTGGACCGCAGTCCGCGCCTGGCCACGGTCCGGAAGCGCTGAGGGCAGGAGGGTCGCGTGGCAGCGCGACATGCAGGTCTCGTCCTCCCGAACGGTCCCCTCCACGAAACCACGCGGAAGGACGAGACCTGGCGGCACCACCGAGAACGGCGGGCAGGGAACGCTCCCTCCCCTGACCAAGCGGGAGATCCCTGCCGTCCGGGCTCCGTGAGACCCGCCGAGACCCATTTCACGACACGGACCCCGAGAATGTGGCGAAATGCGGCAAACTCGCGAAACTTTCTTCCGGGCCCGCCCGAGTGCCCGTCAACGACGCCCGGCCCACAGCCTGCACCGGGCGGCGCGCTCGGTCAGCGCGGCAGGCGTGCCACGGCGAAGGTGCGCGTGAAGGGGAAGAGGACGCCGAAGGGCCGGCGGGGGTATGCCGCCTCGAGCTCGCGCTCGTAGTCGGCCACGAACGCCTCCTGCTCGCCGGCATCCAGCACACCGAGCACGGGCCGCAGTCCCGTGCCGCGCACCCACTCGAGCACGGGGTGGGGGCCGCCCGCTGTGGCGGACAGCACGTGCTGGTAGGTCGTCTGCCACACGTCGACGCCGGCCGTGTGCTCCAGCAGAAGGGCGGCATACGTCTCCGGCTGCGCCACCGCTCTGGCCCGGTCGAGGCCGGGGCGCAGGTCGTCGGCGCGCGGCTGGCGGGCGGCGACCTCGCGCATGAGCCGGTGCGAGGGGGCGTCGAAGTTCGAGGGCACCTGCATCGCGAAGGTGCCGCCGGGTGCCAGGCTCGCCAGCCAGGACGGGATGAGGCGCAGGTGGGTGGGGACCCACTGGAGCGTCGCGTTGGTGACGAGCACGTCCACCCGGGCACCGGCGCCGCTCGGGTCCCACTCCTCGGCGCGCGCCTGCACCCACTCGACCCGACCGCCCGCGTCGAGCTCGCGCGCGCGCTCGAGCATCTGCGGGGAGCTGTCGACGCCGACGATGCGCGCGTCGGGCCAGCGCCGGGCGAGGCCGAGGGTCAGCTCGCCGGGACCACAGCCCAGGTCGACGACGAGTCGCGGGGCCGGCGCGTCGACGCGCGCCAGCAGGTCCGCGAAGGGACGGCCACGGTGACCGGCGAAGACGGCATACTGCCGCGGGTCCCAGGCGGAGTCGGTCATGTCACGCTCTCTTTCCTTCGATGTCAAGACTCTTGACGGCGACTACAGTTGGACCATGAGCGCCGACCACAGGCCCGCCGACGACGTCGACGAGATCGTCTCGGCCTGGCGCCGCGAGCGACCGGACCTCGACGTGTCGCCGCTCGAGGTGCTGTCCCGCGTCTCGCGGCTGGCGCGCCGCCTCGACCTCGCCCGCGGGTCCGCCTTCTCGGAGCACCTGCTCGACGGCTGGGCGTTCGACGTGCTGTCGGCGCTGCGCCGCGCCGGCGAGCCCTACGAGCTCTCCCCCGGCCAGCTCGTGCAGCAGACGCTGGTCACCTCGGGGACGATGACCAACCGCGTCGACCGGCTCGAGCGCAGCGGCTTCGTCGAGCGTCGCCCCGACCCGGGTGACCGGCGCGGCGTGCTCGTGCGCCTCACGCCGGCCGGCCGGGACGTCGTGGACTCCGCGATGGCCGACCTCATCGAGCAGGAGAAGTCGCTGCTCTCGGAGCTGTCGGAGCCCGACCGGGCCCAGCTCGCCGGACTGTTGCGGCGCATGCTGGCCCCGCTCGAGAAGCGCGAGGCGCCCGAGGTCCGACGGGGCGCACCGACGGGCACGAACGGCTGACGGCCTCACGCCGTCGGCGCCGCCTGCTGGAACTCGAGCCGGTTGCCCACGGGGTCCGCGGTGTGGAAACGCCGCAGCCCCGGGATGTTGTCGTCCCAGGTGACCGGGGCACCGGCTGCCTCGACCGACGCGGCGAGGGCCTCGAGGTGCGCGACCGCGATCCCCGGGTGGGCCTTGCGGGCCGGGACGAAGCCCTCCTCGATGCCGACGTGGACCTCGGCCGAACCGCTCCTGAACCACGCTCCGCCGCGGGCCTGCAGGCGCTCGGGCTTGGTCACCTCGGTCATGCCGAGGACGCCGACGTAGAAGGCGCGCATGTCGTCCTCGCAGCCCGAGGGACCGGACACCTGGACGTGGTGCAGAAACATCTCCATGACGGGAAAGTATCTTGATATCAAGATACTTTCAAGGGTTTCCGGCGGTCAGCCGACGACCTCGGCGGCCTCCAGCCACTCGACCTCGAGCTCCTCGCGCTCCGACACGACCGCCTGCAGCTTCGTGTTGAGCTCGGCGAGCGCCGCCGGGTCGGTGGCCTTCTCGGCCATCTCGCCGTGCAGCCGCTCCTCACGCTCCTGCAGCCGGGACAGCTGCCTCTCGATGCGGGCCATCGACTTGCGCGCGTCGCGGACCTCCGCGGGAGTGGCGGTCGGCCCCCCCCGCGGTATGCCGTCCGCCCCGGTCGTCGAGCCGGACGAGTCGCCGCCGGCGCCCTCCGAGCCGGCGGGGCTCGTCCGTCCCGACCCTCCGGCGGCCTGCGCCGTGATCGCCGCGTGCCTCAGTCGCAGGTACTCCTCGACACCTCCGGGCAGGTCCCGGACCCTGCCGTCGCCGAGCAGGGCCAGCTGCTTGTCGGCGACGCGCTCGAGCAGATAGCGGTCGTGCGAGACGACGACGAGCGTGCCGGCCCAGCCGTCGAGGACGTCCTCGAGCGAGGTGAGCGTCTCGATGTCGAGGTCGTTGGTCGGCTCGTCGAGGATCAGCACGTTGGGCTCGGTGAGCAGCAGGCGCGTCAGCTGGAGCCGGCGCCGCTCACCACCGCTGAGGTCACCGACGCGGGACTGCTGGCGCCCGCCCGGGAAGCCGAGCCGGGTCGCGAGCTGGCCGGCACTGATCTCCTTGCCGCCCAGCGTGGTCCACTGCTTCACGTCCTCGATGGCCTCGATGACGCGCCACTGCTCGAACCGCTCGAGCTCGCGCACCTCCTGCGTCAGGTGGGCGATGGCGACGGTCTTGCCGATCTTGCGCCGTCCGGCGTCGAGCGGGATCTCGCCGGTCAGCGCGCGCAGCAGCGTCGACTTGCCGGCGCCGTTGACGCCGACGATGCCCACGCGCTCCCCCGGCGCCAGGCGCCAGGTCACGTGGTCGAGCAGCCGGCGCTCGTTCGGCGGCTCGCCGACCGAGACGGTGGCGTCCTCGAGGTCGAGGACGTCCTTGCCGAGGCGCCGGCTGGCGAAGGAGGCCAGCTCCACGCTGTTGCGCGGCGCCGGCTCGTCGGCGATGAGGGCGTTGGCCGCCTCGATGCGGAACTTCGGCTTGCTCGTGCGGGCGGGGGCGCCCCGGCGCAGCCAGGCGAGCTCCTTGCGCATGAGGTTGGAGCGACGGTCGGCGAGGACGCCGGCGAGGCGGTCGCGCTCGGCCTTGGCCAGGACGTACGCGGCATACCCGCCCTCGAAGGCACTGACCCTGCCGCCCTCGACCTCCCACGTGAGGGTGGCGTACGCGTCGAGGAACCACCGGTCGTGGGTGATCGCGACGGTCGCGTTGCCGGGCCGGGGGCGCTTGGTGGCGAGGTGGTCGGCGAGCCACGCGACGCCCTCGACGTCGAGGTGGTTGGTCGGCTCGTCGAGCAGCAGCAGCTCAGGATCGGCGACGAGCAGGCGCGCCAGCGCGAGGCGGCGACGCTCGCCACCGGACTTGGGGCCGACGCGACTGTCGAGGCCGCCGACGTTCTGCGCCTCGACGCCGCCGAGCAGGCCGGTCAGGACGTCGCGGACGCGGGGGTCCCCGGCCCAGACGTGCTCGGGCAGGTCACCGAGCACGGCCTCCCGGATGGTCCACTCGGGGTCGAGGGCGTCGTCCTGCGCGAGCATGCCGATGCGGATGCCGTCGGCGCCGCCCTGCTTGGTGATGCGGCCGGAGTCGGGCTCCTGCAGGCCCGCCATGACGCGCAGCAGCGTGGACTTGCCGCCGCCGTTGACACCGACGACGCCGATGCGGTCACCGGTGAGGACACCGAGGCTGACGTCGTCGAGGACGTGGCTGGTGCCGAAGACGAGGGAGACCCGTTCGAGGGAGATGAGGTTGGCCATCGACCACTGACCCTACGGCGTGGGCGGGCGCTCACCGAATCGCGCCGGGCGAGCAGCGCCGACTGGCGGTATGCGTGCTGCTGGGTGCGTGCGTCAGTCGGCCGTGCGAGCGACGGGGACGACCTGGGCGCCGTGGACGGGACCCCTGGCGCGGCGCAGGTCCCGGCACAGGGCCGAGGCGGCGAGCGACACCGACAGGTCGAGCGCGGCCTCGTGGCTCTCGGTCAGGAAGGCGACGGTGGGCCCAGACCCCGACACGACGCCGCCGAGCGCCCCGAACTCGACGCCGGCGTCGCGCAGCTCGCGCAGCTGCGGCCGCAGCGAGAAGGCGGCGGGTTCGAGGTCGTTGTGCAGGGCCGCGCCGAGGGCCGCGGGATCGCCGGAGCGCAGTGCCGCCATCAGCTCGGCGCTGATCTGCGGCTCCCCCACGCGAACGCCGTCACGCTCACGCAGGCGGTCGCACTCGGCATACACCTCGGGGGTGGACAGCCCCGTGTCGCTGACCGCGAAGACCCAGTGGAAGGTGCCGCGCGCCAGCACGGGCGCCAGCTGCTCGCCGCGGCCCGAGCCCATCGCGTTGCCCCCGGTGAGCAGGAACGGGACGTCGCTGCCGAGGGAGGCGGCCAGCTCGGCGAGCTCGTCGCGGTCGAGGCCGAGCCCCCACAGCTGGTCACAGGCCACGAGGGCCGCTGCGGCGTCGGCCGAACCGCCGGCCATGCCCCCGGCCACGGGGATGTCCTTGTCGATGCGGATGGAGAGGCGCTCGTCCACGTCCCAGCGCTCGGCGACGAGGCGCGCGGCCCGGACGGCGAGGTTGTCGCCGTCGGTCGGGATGCGGTCGGCATACGTGCCCGCGGCGACGACCTGCCAGTCGTCCCAGCGGGCGATGGAGACGTCGTCGTGGAGCGACACGGCCTGGTAGACCGTCGCCAGCGCGTGGAAGCCGTCCGGGCGGCGGGGTCCGACGCGCAGCTCGAGGTTGACCTTGGCGGGGACGCGTACGGTCACCGCGCCCGGCAGCGTCGGGGCGACAGTCATGCGCCCACCCTATGGGCCGACCGCCGCCTCAGGACGAATGGCCGCGTCGCCGGGCGCGCGGCTGGGCGGGTTCCACACCCACCGGACGGGCCTCGGCGATGCGGGAGAAGGCAGTGATGTCGAGCTGCTCGCCGCGCGTGCGCGGGTCGATGCCGGCGGCCACGAGGGCCTGCTCCGCGGCGTCGGGCGAACCGGCCCACGACGCGAGCGCGCCGCGCAACGACTTGCGCCGCTGGAGGAAGGCGGCGTCGATGCAGCGGAAGACGTCCTCGCGGCTCGCGGTCGTCTTCGGCGGCTTGCGACGGCGCAGCGACACCAGCCCGGAGTCGACGTTGGGAGCCGGCCAGAACACGTTGCGACCGACGCGGCCGGCGAGCTCGACGTCGGCGTACCACGCGGCCTTGAGGCTGGGCACGCCGTAGACCTTGCTGCCCGGCTCGGCGGCGAGGCGTTCGGCCACTTCCAGCTGCACCATGACGAGGACCCGGTCGATGCTGGGGAAGTGCTGCAGGAACGAGAGCACCACCGGCACCGAGATGTTGTAGGGCAGGTTGGCGACGAGGGCCGTCGGGTCAGGACCCGGCAGCTTGGTCACGGTGAGGGCGTCCGCCGCGACGAGCCGCAGCTTGTCGGCGTTGTCGGGCTGGAGCGAGCGCACCGTCTCCTCGAGCGCGCCCGCGAGCCGGGGATCGACCTCGACGGCCGTCACGTGCTTGACGACGGGCAGCAGCGCCAGGGTCAGGGAGCCGAGCCCGGGGCCCACCTCGACGACGACGTCCTTGGGGCCGACGCCGGCCACCCGGACGATCTTGCGCACGGTGTTGGCGTCGACGACGAAGTTCTGGCCCCACTGCTTGGTGGGGCGCACCTCGAGGCGCTCGGCGAGCTCGCGCACCTGCGCCGCCCCGAGGAGTGCGGCGTCGTCGACCTGCGCCGCGGCGTCCTTCTTCGTCATGCGCTCACCCTATGGCGCCCGCGAGAGAGGACGTATGCGGTGACGCGTCTCGTGAGCGGACGGGTGAGGCCCCCGACCGGCTGGGTCGGGGGCCTCGGTCCTGCAGGCGCCTGAGGCGGCGGCCGTCAGGTCAGGGCTTGCACTGCCACTGCGAGGTGCCGTTGTCGGCGTACACGCGGTTGGCCACGGTGATCTGCTGCTCGCGGCTGGCGAGGTCGGCGCGGCCCGCGAAGTCGCCGCCGCCGTAGGCCAGCCAGGTCGAGGTGAGGAACTGCAGGCCGCCGTAGTAGCCGTTGCCGGTGTTGATGTGCCAGTTACCGGTCGACTCGCACTGGGCGATGCTGTCCCACATCGCTGCTCGCGCGAGGTTGAGGCCGGCGCCGGAGCTGGAGCCACCGGTGCTCGGCGCCGGGGCGGCCGCGGGCTTCGGGGCCGGGGCGGGGGCCGGGCGCTTCTTGGTTCCGACCAGCACGATGCGGGCCACGGGCGCCTTGGTGACCGTGGAGGAGACTTCCTTGGTGGAGACCACCTTGCCGTCGAGGACCGTGCTGCGGACCGTCACGGTGCGCACGCCGGCGGCGCCGGCCCGCGCGACCTTGGTCTGGCCGGCGTAGAGGCTGCCGGTCTTCGAGCTCGTCGTGCCGAAGGCGATGGGCCGGGTCACCTTCTGGTCCCTGGTCTGCAGGCGCTGGACGGCGATCTTCGCTCCCGCCGTCAGCGGCGTCGTGACGGGCGGGTTGACCTTGTCGGCCTTGCCCAGTCGGATGTCGAGCTGCGTCAGTGCCTCGCCGACCGTGGTGGCGGCGATGGTCTTGGTGACGGTCTTGCCGTCGACGGTGACCGTGACGGCCTTGGGCGTCACGACCGTCACGGACAGGCCCTGGCGGCCGATCGTCTGGGACCGCGACACCGACAGCCGTGCTCCCTCGCCACGGACTCCGAGCGCGAGCAGCGCCCCGTCGACCGTGGTCTCGGTGGTGCGGAGCTCGCGGGTCTTGCCGTCGACCGTCAGCTTGAGCATCCGGGCGTACTTGACGGTGATGGTCTCGCCGTCGCTGACAGGCGAACCCACGGCGGGGACGACGACGTCGCCGGGCTTCACGGCGATCCCCTGCTTGTCGAGGACGTCGCCCACGGTGCTGGCGAAGACGTGCGCCGAGCTCGTGGTGCCGTCGACCGAGAGGTTGACGGACTTGTCGAGCTGGGTTGCGCCGACCGCACCGGAGGTGAGGACGACGGCCGCGCCGGTGGCGGCCAGAATCTTGGCGTTGCGAGAAATCAAGTCACTCCGAACATCGAACCATCCGGGTGCAACGCGCTCTCGAACGGTCCACCTCACGTCGTCGGAAGATGGGTCGATGCGGGGCGGCAACCGGCCAACAGCCATCCACCCTGACTGACACGCCATGGAAAGGTCAAATTTCGGTAACGGACTGCGAGTCAACCGAATCGATCGAGAGCACCTGCGCTATGCGCTCAGGCGAGGTGCGTCGGCTGCCTGGATCCCCATGGGCCGTAGACCCGTTCGCTGTTCTCGGACACGGCACGGCACAGGGCCGGGACGTCGATGTTGAGCACGCCGGCCATCGCCCGGATCGTGACCGGGACGAGGTAGGAGGCATTCGTCGCGCCACGGTGCGGCGCGGGTGCCAGGTAGGGCGCATCCGTCTCGACGAGAAGGCGATCCAGGGGTACCGCCGTCAGCGCGTCACGCAGGTTGCGGGCGTTCTTGAAGGTCACCGTGCCGGCGAAGCTGAGGTAGTAGCCGCGCTCGACGCACTCGCGGGCCATCTCGAGGCCACCCGAGAAGCAGTGCAGCACCGTGCGATCGGGCGCCCCCTCCTCCTCGAGGATGCGCAGCACGTCGTCGTGCGCGTCGCGGTCGTGGATCTGCAGCGCCTTGCCGAGGCGCTTGGCCAAATCGATGTGCCAGCGGAACCCGTCCTGCTGCACCGCGACGCCCTCGGGGCCCGTGCGGAAGTAGTCGAGGCCCGTCTCGCCGATGACGCGGATCCGCTCGTGCGCAGCGGAGCGCTCGACCTCGGCGTAGGCGTCCTCGAGCTGGCCGGCAGCGGTGAGCCGCGGAACTTCGTTGGGGTGCAGCGCGATTCCGCCCACCAGTTCGTCGTGCGCCTCGACGGCCTTCATGGTGAAACGGATGCCGTCGAGGTCGCAGCCCACCTGGACGAGCCGAGTCACACCGACCGCGCGAGCCCGCGCGATCGCGTCGGCGACGTCGAAGGGCTCGTCGCCCTCGCGCGTGATGTCGAGGTGGACGTGGTTGTCGACGACGTCGATGGGCAGGGGGTCGGGCGGGGTTTCCGGCAGCCCCCGCTGACCGGAGGAGCTGGGGCTCATGCGGACTCGGTCCCGCCCCCGCCGGCGGCCTGCTTCGGCGTGCCCATCTTCGGGGCGGCCAGCGGGTCCGTGTGGTGGCGGGTCCCGCCGGGCCCGGCGTCGCCGAGGCGTGCACGCTCGTCCTCGATCACCTGGTCGGGGTCCAGCTTGGCGAAGACGCCGGTGGGCTTGGCGATCGGGGTTCCCACGACGACCGGGCGCGACGCCCAGCGTGGCGTCGCGGAGTACTCCCCGGTGATGACCGGGTAGCTGCGGGCCTCGTCGTCGAGGTCGCGCACGACCTCCAGGCGTGGCATCGGCATGAACTCGCCCTCGCCGCCGAGCACGGCATGCACGCGGTTCGCGGCGTGCGGCAGGAACGGCGAGATGAGCGTGTTGAGGTCCGAGACGGCCTGCACGAGCGTGTGCAGAACGGTGGAGAGCCGCTCCCGCTCGTCCTCGCCCTTGAGCTTGAACGGCTCGGTCTTCGAGACGTACGCGTTGGCCTCACCGACGACGCGCATGACCTCCGCGAGCGCCGCCTTCTGGCGGTGGCGCTCGAGGGAGGCGCCGACGCTCGCGAACGCACCACGCACGGTCGCGAGCAGCTCCTCGTCGACGGGCTCGACGGCATACGCCCTCGGGATCTCGCCGAAGTTCTTCGCGATCATCGCGGCGGTGCGGTTGACGAGGTTGCCCCAGCCGGCGACCAGCTCGCTGTTGTTGCGCTGGACAAACTCGGCCCAGGAGAAGTCGGCGTCCTGGTTCTCGGGACCGGCCGCGCAGATGAAGTAGCGAATCGGGTCGGGGCCGTAGCGGGCCACGATGTCCTGGACGTAGATGACGTGCTTGCGGCTCGTCGAGAACTGCTTGCCCTCGAGGGTCATGAACTCCGACGCGACGACCTCGGTCGGCAGGTTCAGTGCGCCGTACTCCCCCGGCTCGCCGCCCTTGTCACCCTTGCCGGCGTAGCCGAGCAGCTCGGCCGGCCAGATCTGGCTGTGGAAGGTGATGTTGTCCTTGCCCTGGAAGTAGTACGACACCGCCGACGGGTCGTTCCACCACTCGCGCCAGCGCTCGGGGTCACCGACGCGGCGCGCCCACTCGATGCTGGCGGAGAGGTAGCCGATGACGGCGTCGAACCAGACGTAGAGGCGCTTGCTCGGGTTGTCCTCCCAGCCCTCGAGCGGGATCGGGATGCCCCAGTCGATGTCGCGCGTCATCGCGCGAGGACGGACGTCCTTGAGGAGGTTCTTGGAGAACTTGATGACGTTGGGGCGCCACGTGCCCGATGCCTCGCGGCCGTCGAGCCACTCACCGAGCGCGCCGGCGAGGGCCGGCAGGTCGAGGAAGAAGTGCTGTGTCTCGATGAACTCGGGCGTCTCGCCGTTGATCTTGCTGCGAGGGTTGATCAGCTCGTCGGCGTCGAGCTGGTTGCCGCAGTTGTCGCACTGGTCGCCGCGGGCCTCCGGGAAGGAGCAGATGGGGCAGGTGCCCTCGATGTAGCGGTCGGGCAGGGTGCGCCCCGTCGACGGGCTGATGGCGCCGCGCGTCGTCTGCTCGATCATGTAGCCGTTGGCGTGGACCTGGCGGAACATCTCCTGCACGACCGCGTAGTGGTTGCGCGTCGTCGTCCGGGTGAAGAGGTCGTAGGAGAGGCCGAGGTCGGTCAGGTCCTGGGCGATGACGGCGTTGTACTTGTCGACGAGCTCCTGTGGGCTCAGGCCCTCCTCCTCGGCGAGGACGAGGATGGGGGTGCCGTGCTCATCGGTGCCGCTCACCATCAGGACGTCGTGGCCGGCCATCCGCATGTACCTGCTGAAGACGTCGGAGGGCACGCCGAAACCGGCCACGTGGCCGATGTGGCGCGGGCCGTTGGTGTACGGCCAGGCGACGGCAGACAGGACTTTGCTCATGGGATGGATCCTAGGCGGGCGCCGGATGCCGCCGCGAAGGCGTTCTCGCCCGTCCCCGCCGGGCCCGGCCACCGGTGTCACGAAGGTCGTGACGGCATACGGCTCCACGAGGTATGACGGAGCGATGACAGGTCATGTTGCGCACGCGAGGGTGACGGTCGACGCGACGCCGCAGGAGGCGTGGCGCGCCCTCACCGACCCGGAGCTGGTCCGCACGTGGATGCTGGGCACCGACGTCAGCACCGACTGGCAGGTGGGCAGCCCCATCAGCTGGCGGGGCGAGATCGACGGCAAGCCGTACCACGACAAGGGCGAGGTGCTCGAGGTGGAGCCGCCCCACCGGCTCTCGGTGACGCACTACAGCCCGCTCATGGGGCAGGAGGACCGGCCGGAGAACTACCACACCGTGACCTACACGCTCACGGGCGACGGCGCCTCGGGTGCGACCACGGTGACGCTCGAGCAGGACGGCAACGTCTCGCGGGAGCAGGCGGAGCAGTTCCCGCAGAACTGGCAGTCGATGCTCGAGTCGTTCCGGTCGACGGTCGAGGGTCGCTGACAGCAGGGACGCGAGAAAACGTGCTGGACAGGCCGGTCGGCGCCCTCCAGTGTGGTCCGGCGCCGATCGGCGTGGTGCGGTCGGTCTCAGCCGAGCCGTGCCTCGAGGGTGATCGGGACGGCCTTGAGCGCCTGGCTGACCGGACAGTTGGCCTTGGCGTCCTCGGCGGCGGCCTGGAAGTCCTCGGCCGACATGCCGGGCACCTCGCCGACGACGCTGAGGGCGATCCCGGTGATGCCGGTGCCGGGGACGAACGTCACGTTGGCCGTGGTGTCGAGCGTGGTCGGCGGCGTGCCGGCCTTGGCGAGGCCGTTGGACAGGGCCATCGAGAAGCACGACGAGTGGGCGGCCGCGATCAGCTCCTCGGGACTCGTCCTGCCGTCCGCCGACTCCGCCCGTGAGGCCCAGTTGACGTCGTAGGTGCCGATGCCCGAGCTCTCCAGGCTGACCTGGCCGGAGCCCTCGAAGAGCGAGCCTTCCCAGTGCGTGCTGGCGGTGCGGGTGGTAGCCATGCCGTGCTCCTTCGCTGTGCTGTCGTCGCTGTGCTGGCGTCGAGGCCGGGCGGGTGCCCGCCTCCGGACGGGGAACCACAGCAGCCTTACCCGCGATTCCCGGTGGGGCAAGCAGTCCGCTTGTCGAGATCGGGTCAGCGGGCGGCGAGGGACGCGTCGTAGAGCGCCTTCTTCGACAGTCCGGTGGCCGACGCCACGTCGGCCGCGACGTCCTTGAGCCGCTCCCCTGCGTCCACCCGAGCCCGTATGCCGGCAACGGCGTCCTCGAGTGACGGCACGGTCCGCTCGGCCCCCGCCACGACGATCGTGATCTCGCCCTTGACGCCCTCCTGCGCCCAGGCGCCGAGGTCGTCCAGGGTGCCGCGGCGCACCTCCTCGTAGGTCTTCGTCAGCTCCCGGCAGACGGCGGCGCGGCGGTCGGGGCCGAAGGCGTCGCGCATGGCGGCCAGCGTCTCGGCGAGCCTGTGCGGCGCCTCGAAGAACACGAGGGTGCGACGCTCGTCCGCCACCTCCGCCAGGACCCTGGCCCGCTCCCCCGCCTTGCGCGGGAGGAAGCCGTCGAAGCAGAACCGGTCGACCGGCAGCCCCGAGACGGCAAGCGCCATGAGGACCGCACTCGGGCCGGGGACACACGTCACGGTGACGTCCGCGTCGATGGCCGCGGCGACGAGGCGGTAGCCGGGGTCGGAGACGGACGGCATGCCGGCGTCGGTGACGACGACGACACGATCGCCTGCGACGAGGCGCGTGACGAGGTCGGGCGTCCGTGAGGCCTCGTTGTGCTCGTGGTAGCTGATGACGGATCCGCTTGGTATGACGGCGAGCTCGGTCAGGAGCCGTCGCAGACGCCGGGTGTCCTCGGCCGCGATGACGTCGGCGGTGGCGAGCTCGTGGGCCAGGCGGGGCGCCGCGTCACGCGGGTCGCCGATCGGGGTGGCCGCGAGGACGAGGGTGCCGGTGCTCATGCCGCCATCCTCGCAGGCCGCGCCTGCCTCGCCGCCGTGCCTCGATCCGCCGGCTCGGCTCGCGGGCAGTCACCGCCCGCCCGGGGCTGCCGGGCGCATTCGGTGTCCAGATCGCGTCCCCCATCGTGGACGGGTAACCAATCCGAAACCTCTTCGCGGTACCACTGACGCATGAGCACCCAGGGCCGCACCACCACCGAGCAGCTCCTCGAGGCCGACCGCCGGGAGCCCGACGTCGCGACGTTCGCCTCGGGCGTCTCGTCCGCCTCGCAGCACACCGCGCTCAGGGCGTCCGTGCGCCAGCTCGGCACGCTCCTCGGCGAGGCACTGACCCGCCACGAAGGCGCGGACCTGCTCGGACTCGTGGAGAAGGTGCGCGGGCTGGCCCGCGAGCCCGAGGGCGGCGAGCTGCGCGCAGTGCTCGAAGGTGTCGACGCGCCCACCGCGGTGGTGCTGGCACGCGCCTTCACCGCATACTTCCAGCTCGTCAACGTCACCGAGCAGCTGCACCGGTGGCAGGAGCTGAGCGCCGTCGACGAGGCGCCGCTCGCGGCGACGGTCCGGCGCATCGGCGCCGCCCTCGAGGAGGGCAGCCTCGAGCGGGAGGAGCTCGACGACGTCCTGGGCCGGCTCGAGTACCGCCCCGTCTTCACCGCCCACCCGACCGAGGCCACACGCCGCACCGTGCTCAACCTCCTGCGCCGCATCGCCGTGACGGTCAGCGAGCTCGAGGACCCCCGGCGGCCCGCCTCCGAGGGCCCACGCACCGAGCGCCGCCTCGCCGAGCTCGTCGACATGCTGTGGCAGACCGACGAGCTGCGCATCGTGCGTCCCGAGCCCACCGACGAGGCCCGCACCGCCATGCACACGCTGCGCTTCCTCGCCGACCAGGTCGTGCCCGACCTGCTGGCCGAGCTCGACCGCTCGCTCGCCGGCATCGGGGTCGAGCTGCCCCCCTCGGCACGCCCACTGCGCTTCGGCGCCTGGGCCGGTGGCGACCGCGACGGCAACCCCAACGTCACCCCCGACGTCACCCTCGAGGTCATCGGCATGCAGCACGACGCCGGCCTCGCCGAGCTCGTCTCGAAGCTCGACCACATGCTGCACGAGCTGTCGAGCTCGACCCGTTTCGTCGAGGTGACCGACGCCCTGCGTGAGAGCCTCGAGCGCGATGCCGCGGCCCTGCCGGTGACCTTCGACGCCGTGCGCCGGCTCAACGCCGAGGAGCCATACCGCCTCAAGCTCAGCTTCGTCCGCGTGCGCCTGCTGCGCACGCGGGACCGCCTCGACCACGGCACGCCGCACGAGCCGGGCCGCGACTACGCCACGTTCGACGAGCTGCTGGCCGATCTCGTCCTCATCCGCGACTCGATGCTCGCCGGCGGGGACGAGCTCACCGCCGACGGCGCGATCCTGCGGCTCATCCGCGCGGTGGTGGCGACCGGCACCGGCCTGGCCACGCTCGACATCCGTGAGCACAGCGCCAAGCACCACGCGGCCCTCGCCGAGCTCTACGAGCGCATCGGCGAGCTGGACTCGCCCTATGCCGACCTCGACCGCCCCGCGCGCATCGCGCTCCTCTCGCAGGAGATGGCCGCGCGCCGCCCACTCACGGGCCTCGGCGTCCACGACCTCGGCGACGCAGCGCAGGCGTCCCTGTCTCTCATGACCGCCATCGGGCGCGCGCTCGACACCTACGGTCCCGAGGCCGTCGAGACCTACATCGTGTCGATGACCCACGACGTCGACGACCTCTTCGCCGTCGTCGTCCTCGCCCGTGAGGCAGGTCTGCTCGACACCGGCACCGACACGACGCCGGCCACGGCCCGCATCGGCTTCGCCCCGCTCTTCGAGACCGTCGCCGAGCTCGAGGCGGCCGGCCCCCTGCTCGACGCGCTCCTGTCGGACCCGTCCTACCGCCGCGTCGTGGCGGCCCGCGGGGACGTGCAGGAGATCATGCTCGGCTACTCCGACTCGTCCAAGGACGCGGGAATCGCCGCGTCGCAGTGGCAGATCCACCGAGCCCAGCGGGCGCTGCGCGACATCGCCCGCCAGCACGGAGTGGTCCTGCGCCTCTTCCACGGCCGCGGTGGCTCCGTCGGACGCGGCGGCGGCCCCACCGGCGAGGCGATCCTCTCCCAGCCCTACGGCAGCCTCGACGGCCCGATCAAGATCACCGAGCAGGGCGAGGTGATCAGCGACAAGTACACCCTGCCGGGCCTGGCCCGCTTCAACCTCGAGACCGCGCTGGCCGCCGTGCTCGAGGCCTCGGTGCTGCACCGTCGCTCGCTGCTGCCGCGCGACGTCCTCGACGGCTGGAACGGCACGATGGACCTCGTCGCCGGGCGCGGCCAGGACGCCTACCGCGAGCTGGTGTGCGACCCCCGCCTCGTGCCGTTCTTCGTGTCGGCCACTCCCGTCGACGAGCTCGGCAAGATGAACATCGGCTCCCGTCCGTCCAAGCGCCCCGGCGGCACCGGCGGCCTCGAGGACCTTCGCGCCATCCCGTGGGTCTTCGGCTGGACGCAGTCGCGGATCATCCTGCCCGGCTGGTTCGGCGTCGGCTCGGGCCTGGCGGCCGCCCGCGAGGACGGTCGGGACAGGACGCTGCGCGAGATGTACGGCTCGTGGGCCTTCTTCCGCACCTTCCTGTCCAACGTGCAGATGACGCTGGCCAAGACCGACCTCGAGATCGCGGCCGGCTACGTCAGCACGCTCGTGCCGGACGACGTGGCCGGCGTCTTCGAGACGATCCGCGAGGAGCACGCCCGCACCGTCGAGGAGGTGCTGCGCCTCACGGGCCAGAAGGAGCTGCTCGAGGCCTATCCGGTGCTGCGCCGCACGCTCGACCTGCGCGACAGCTACCTCGCGCCCCTGCACGCCCTCCAGACGTCGCTGCTGGCACGGTCACGGTCGGTGCCCGATGAGGCCGAGCCCGACGCAGACGTGCAGCGGGCGCTGCTGCTGACGATCAACGGCATCGCCGCGGGGCTGCGCAACACCGGCTGAGAACGTATGCCGTGTGGCTTGGAACCGCGCCACGGCGCGGTTCCGGCCGCGGTTTGCGCCCGACGACGCACCGAAGTGCGCCATGGCGCAGTTTCGGCCGCAATCCGGACTCGACGACGCACCGAAGTGCGCCATGGCGCAGTTTCGGCCGCAATCCGGACCCGGTGACGAACCGAACTGCGCCACGGCGCGGTTCCGGCCGCAATCCGGACTCGACGACGCACCGAAGTGCGCCATGGCGCAGTTTCGGCCGCGGTTCGTGCCCGATGACGAACCGAAGTGCGCCACGGCGCGGTTCCGCGTTCTTTCACACCGTGACGGGGCCGGCGGCCGGGTCGCCTGCGGCACGCAGCATCCGGGCCGCCTGCTCGCGCATGACCTGTCGCAGCTCCGGCGGTTCGAGGACGGTCAGCTCCCACGGCAGCCCGCCGAGGTGCATCGCCATGGATCCGAGGTGGTTGCCGCCTGCCTCGAAGATGCAGTGGTCGGGTCCGTCGGCGGTCACTGTGCCGACGGTCGCGGGAATGTGCCTGTCCACCAGTGCTTTCGGCGCCTCGATGCGGACCCGGGCCACGTGGTCGTACGCCCCGCCGGAGATCGAGCGCCGCACGTGCTCGGCGGCATCCGGAGCCGCTCGCGGCGTGAACCGCCAGCCGTTCGAGCGGGCCTTTGTCATGCGGTCGAGCCGGAAGATGCGCCAGTCCTCACGGTCGAGGTCGAAGGCGAAGAGGTACCACCGCCGGCCCGTCGCGACCAGGCGGTAGGGCTCGACCCGCCTCTCCCCGGAACCGCGCGGGCCGGCATACGCGAACGTCACCCGCTCGGCCTGCCGGCAGGCGCGGGCGAGCAGGAGCAGCGTCGTCGCGTCGACGGGCACCGCGCCGCTGTCGAGGGTCACGGTCGCCTCGTGGATGGCCTCGACCTGGCCGCGCAACCGGCCGGGGAGCACCTGGTCGAGCTTGGCGAGCGTGCGCACCGCCGCCTCGCCGAGCCCCTCGACGCTGCCACCGGCTGCGAGGCGAAGGCACACCGCGACGGCGACGGCCTCCGTGTCGTCGAGGAGCAGGGGCGGCAGCCGGCGCCCCGCGCCGAGCTGGTAGCCACCCGCGGCACCGTGGGCGGCGTTGACGGGGTAGCCGAGGTGGCGCAGCCGCTCGACGTCGCGGCGCACGCTGCGGGTCGTGACGCCGAGCCGCTCGGCGAGCTCGGTGCCGCTCCAGACCGGCCGGCTCTGCAGGAGGTCGAGCAGGCGCAGCACCCGGGCGGTGGTGCCGGTGCCGTCGGAAGACGAGGACATGACTCGAGTCTTGCAGTCTCTGCGGACAGGAGCTGTCCTATATCCCGAGGACGCTGGAGCCATGACCACGACACAGACCTCCATCGACTGGACCTCCGTCCTCATCGACCAGGCCGCCTGGCACTGGACCAACCAGCTGCGCCCGCGTCTCGAGGGGCTCACCGACGCCGAGTACCTCTGGGAGCCGACGCCCGGCGCCTGGAACCTGCACCCCCGGGGCCAGGGTGGCACCGAGATCCAGGGCGGCACCGGCGAGCTGACCATCGACTGGGCCTACCCCGAGCCCGTGCCCGCCCCGGTCACGACGATCGCCTGGCGGCTCGCGCACGTCATCGTCGGCGTCCTCGGCGCGCGCGTGCACAGCCACTTCGGCGGACCGCCCGTCGACTACCTGACGTTCCCGTATGCCGCGACCGCGCAGGCTGCGCTGGCGCAGGCCGACGTGGCCTTCGCGGCGTGGACCGACGGCGTGCGCGGCTGGGACGTCGACGCGCTGGCCCAGCCGTGCGGCCCGAGCGAGGGGCCGTGGGCCGACCACCCGCGGGTCGAGCTCGTGCTGCACATCAACCGCGAGGTCATCCACCACGGCGCCGAGATCGCGCTGCTCCGTGACCTCTACGCCCACCGCGACGACTGAGGAGGAGCCATGGCAGCCCACGTCCCACCCGTCCGCGACGAGCGCGAGAGCGTCATCGCCTACGTCGACCAGCAGCGCGATGCCTTCTTCTCCGTCTCCTTCGGCCTCACCGAGGAGCAGATCCGCCTGGCACCGACTGCGGGCACCCTCAGCATCGGCGGCCTCATCAAGCACGTCACGACCTGCGAGCGCGGCTGGACGCAGCGGATGGCCGCGGCGCCTCACGCGCCGACGCCGCCCGACACCTCCGTCGGGGAGCAGGCCAGGGCCTGGGGCGACGACTTCAAGGTCACCGACGACGACACGCTCGACTCGCTGCTCGCCGCGCTGGCCGCACAGGGCGACATCACCCGTCAGGTGCTGCGCGACGTGGACCTCGGCGCTCCGGTGCCGGTGCCGCGCGACGCGCCTTGGTTCCCCCAGGACGTCGAGGCGTGGTCGGTCCGGTGGGTGGCCATGCACCTCGTCGAGGAGCTGGCCCGGCACGCCGGGCACGCCGACATCGTGCGCGAGTCCATCGACGGCGCCACGATGTACGAGCTCGTGGCTGCTCGCGAGGGCTGGCCGGAGACGCCGTGGCTGAAGCCGTGGCGACCGAAGGTCCCGGCCGACTCCTCGATCGCCCAGGGCTGACCGACCCGTCGAGTGCCCGGTTCCGACGCACGGAGCCGGGCGCTCGGCGTGCGCGCCCGGAACAGGCGAAGGGCCCTTGGGAGTATGAGTCCCAAGGGCCCTTCTGGTTGATCGGTCGTAGGTGACTCTCCCGATCGACGTCTCGGCGGCTCCGGCCCCAGCAGCCTCGTCACCGGCTGTCGCGGTGGGTCGCCCCACCGGATGGGCCCTCGTCTCCGAGTCGTCACGCTCTCCCCGGAGGGAGGGCGTGACTCATTTCTACTGCGAGCCGCCAGGCCCCACAAGCAGTTTCGGGAAAGATCCTTCCGGTCCACAGGTCGCGCGCGTGTCTCCACAGCCGCAGGGCCCTTCGTCCACATCGCGACCCGCGGTCTCCACAGCTTGTCCACCACACCTGTGGACGACGGCTCGGCAACCCGAACCCCGTCAGGCAGGAGTGGGACCGGTGTCGAGGGCCCCGTCGGTGCCGTGGACCCGGTCCGCCTCCTCGAGGACGTCGGTCAACAGCTCGGCGCCGACAGCCGCGGCACCGGCCCGGTCGCCCTGGCCCGCAGCGGCATACACCGTCCTGGCCTCGAGCAGCGAGCGCACCTCGGCGACCACGACCGCACGTTCCGCCGCATGGTCCAGCCGGCGGCGCTCCGCCTCCGTGGCACCGAGCCCCACCGCCGCCAGCGCCACGTCCCCGGACGACGAGGATCCGGACCAGACGGAGCCGGACGGGACGGACCCGGCAGCCGAGGTTCCCGGCACCGGCACCGCCTCGGCGTTCTCGATCGCGGCGACTGCGCTGCGCAGGACGCCGACGGCACAGCGATCGCGCTCGCGCATCGCGGCAGTCAACCGGGCGCGCAGGAGGAGTCGCAGGGTCGAGGACATGCCCCGACGGTAGGCCCGCCGGCTGCGGGCGGGCCAGAGGATTTCAGTCGACCTCGAGCAGACGTCGCCGCAGGAAGCCGGTGACGCGCTCGACCGCCTCGGGGTGCCGGTGGTCGGTCAGGGTCGCGTGGCCGCGTCCGTCCAGCTCGACCGCGATGAAGCCGTCGCCGAGCTCACGCCGGAGCGTCTCGAAGCGGGTGCCGGTCACCCAGTCGGCGTGGTAGCGGACGCCGAGCACCGGACACCCGTCGGCGACGCGCCTACGGACGGTCGCGAGGTCCCCAGGGGTGAGGTTGACGTCGGCGGCGCGGGCGGGGGTGAGCGGCAGCGGTGTCGCGGGCTGCGCGACGACGGGCGCGACCACGACGGGGTCGACCATGGCCGCGAGCGCGAAACCGCCCGTCACGCACATCCCCAGCACGCCGACGCCGGGCCCGCCCGCCGTCGCGTGCAAGGACCGGGCCAGGCTGCGGAGCCAGCCCGCCAGGGGCGCCGTCCGACCCGTGGCGAACAGCGTGAACTCGCGCGTGACGCAGAGGCGCGGGACCACCCGGGCCGCCTCCCAGGCGCGGGGCGGCCCGTGGGACGAGCCGAAGAGGTGCGGCATGACGACGGTGAAGCCGCTGCCGACGAGGTGCTGCCCGATCTCGATGACCTCCGGCGTCAGTCCCGGGCTCTCGTGGACGACGATGACGCCTGGGCCGCTCCCCCGGGTGTACGTGGGGTATGCGAAGCCCTCCGCGGCGTGCTCGCCGCGGTGCCAGCCGGAGAGCAGCGACATGCCCGAGACGCTACGCCGCCATGCCGCCCGAGAGCGCGTTCACCGACGTTCTCCTCCCGGACCGCGAGGCTACGCTGGCGCCATGTCGACCCCAGCGACCGCGGAGCGCGGCCGGTTCGCCGGACTCCTCGCTGCCTCAGACCGCGACCCGGCCGCGGTCGCCGAACCGGCCGTCCGGCGCGGGCTCCGACGCGAGACCGTGCTCGTCCTGGCGGTCAGCCTGGGCTCCTCCGCGGTCTACGCGGTGCTCAGCATCATCGAGAAGCTCACCCGGCCGGTGCCGCTGTCACAGCAGACGACCGCGATGAACCAGTCCGCGACACCCGGGCGGCCGTGGCTCGACCTGGCCTACCAGCTCGCCGGCATCGTGCTGCCCCTCGCCGCCGTGGCGCTGGCCCTCTACCTGCTCAACCACGTCCGCCGCCCCGCGGCCGACGTCCGGGCCGGCCGTTTCATCGGCCTCGACCGGCGCGAGCCCGGACGCGACCTGCTCCGCGGCGCCGGCCTCGCCGCCCTGATCGGCATCCCGGGTCTCGGCTTCTACTTCCTCGCCAAGGCGATCGGCATCAACACCCAGGTCGCCGCCGCCAACCTGCAGGCCGTCTGGTGGTCGGCACCGGTGCTTGTGATGGCGGCCGTCGAGAACGCCCTTCTCGAGGAGGTCGTCATGGTCGGCTACCTCTTCACCCGCTGGCGCCAGACCGGGTGGGGGTGGCCGCTCGTCATCGGCGTCTCGGCCCTGATCCGCGGCAGCTACCACCTCTACCAGGGCTTCGGCGGGTTCGCCGGCAACATCGTCATGGGGCTCGTGCTCGGGCTGGTCTTCGTCCGCACCCGCCGGGTCATGCCGCTCGTGGTGTGCCACGCGCTGCTCGACACCGTCGCCTTCGTCGGCTACTCGGTCCTCAAGGCGCGCGGCGTCGCCATCTGAGCGGCCGTCCGGAACGCCGACGACGCGCGAACGGCACGGCGCCCGCCGCACCCAGCGACACTGCATACGATGACGCCCATGAACTCGGCCCGGGAGGTGCGCGCGCGCCTGCTCGGGGACCCGGCCGACGACTTCCGCCTCTCGCGGCGCACCGCGGGCCGCATCGCCTGGCTCGGCTGGGCGGGGCCGCTCTTCTTCACCCTGGTCGGCGGGTTCATGCGCCTCTGGCACGTGGGCGCGCCGCACCAGCTCATCTTCGACGAGACGTACTACGTCAAGCAGGGCTGGTCGATGGTCCTGTACTGGTTCGAGATGAAGAACGACCCGACCTTGCAGGGGGCCAACCAGGTCGACCAGCACTTCACGGCCAACGACCCGATGGTCTACGGCACGGAGGGTGACTTCGTCGTGCACCCGCCGGTCGGCAAGTG
The DNA here is from genome assembly GCF_039529575.1 of Terrabacter terrae. NCBI lineage: Bacteria > Bacillati > Actinomycetota > Actinomycetes > Micrococcales > Intrasporangiaceae > Terrabacter > Terrabacter terrae. Next base: position 668,713 of record NZ_BAAANB010000001.1, on the reverse strand, counting down.
GCTGATCGGCTGGGGCGAGGTGCCGTTCGGCATCCTCAACTCCTTCGGCTGGCGCTTCGCCGTGGCCCTGGCCGGCACGATCTCGATCTTCATGCTCGGCCGCATCGCGCGCCGCCTCTTCCGCTCCGACCTCCTCGGCACGGTCGCGGCCGCGCTGCTGGCGTTCGAGGGCCACCACTTCGTGCACTCGCGCACCGGCCTGCTCGACATCTTCGTCATGTTCTTCGGACTGGCCGCCTTCGGTGCGCTGCTCGTCGACCGCGACCGGGCCCGGGAGGTGCTGGCCCGCAAGGTGGGCGACCGCGCCCGTGCGGCCACCTCGTGGCTCGGGCCGTGGCTCGGCTGGCGGCCGTGGCGGTGGGTCGCGGGCGTCATGCTCGGCCTGTGCGCCGGGGTGAAGTGGTCCGGCCTCTACTTCCTCGTCGCCTTCGGGCTGCTCACCGTCCTCTGGGACCTCGGCGCCCGCCGCGCCGCCGGGGTGCGCGGCTGGGTCCCTGGAGGCTTCGTCAAGGACACGCCGTATGCGTTCGTGCAGGTCGCCGGCACCGCGGTCGTCACGTACGTCGCGAGCTGGACCGGGTGGATCCTCACCAAGGGTGGCTCGTTCCGCACGTGGGCGCAGGACAACCCCGACACGAAGTACACGTGGCTGCCCGACTGGTGGCGCTCGCTGTGGGCCTACCACCAGCAGATGTACTCCTCGACGCAGTCGATCACCTCCTCGCACCCGTACCAGACCAACCCCTGGTCTTGGCTGATCCAGGGACGCCCGACGTCGTTCTTCTACGAGGGCCCGAAGAAGGGCGCCGACGGCTGCCTCGTCGACCAGTGCAGCAAGGCCATCACCTCGATCGGCACGGTCTCGATCTGGTGGGGCGGCACGCTCGCGATCTTCGTGCTGCTCTTCATGTGGGCGCTGCGCCGCGACTGGCGGGCCGGAGGCATCCTGTGCGCGCTCTTCGCCGGCTACCTGCCGTGGTTCTTCCTCGGCAACCGGACGATCTACACCTTCTACGAGGTCGCCTTCGTGCCGTACGTCGTGCTGGCCTGCGTCTACGTCCTGGGCCTCCTGGTGGGAGGTCGCGAGGCATCGCGGACCCGTCGGCGCATCGGCTACGGCGTCATGGGCGCCTTCGTCCTGATCTCGATGGCGCTGTTTGCATTCTTCCACCCCATCTACGTCGCCGACGTCATCCCGCTCTCGGAATGGCAGGCTCGCATGTGGTTCCCCAGCTGGGTCTAGGGGCCGTCGAAGGGTTCAGCGGGACTGTTCGAGCACGCTACGGGCTCGTGGGCGTCCAGCACGAGGGCGAGCGCGGCGGTGCTCCTTGGTCGGAGGAGCCGAGGTGGAGGCCCACACCGTGTGCTGACCCTCGATGATCCGGCCGTCGGAGAGGGCCGCCGCCCGGCCGGGGAAGCTCACAGCGGTCAGGCCGTCGCCCACGGTGCGGGCCCGCCACGTTCCCCTCTGCTTCTTCGAGCACCCGGCTCAGTCGAACGACTGGTTGCTCTGTTGCTCGTTCGCCGTGGAGGGGTCGTCAGTTGCGGCGAGGGGCTCATCGAGGTGCTCCTGGATCACGGCTCGGGCCAGTGTGACGGGCTGGATTCCGGCCTGAGCGGCTGCGTGCTCCAAGTCGGCTCGAGCCTCGTCCGGGGGGATGGCCTTTGCTGCGACGAGGACACCGACTGCCAGGTCGACCGTGTGCAAGTCGTGCAGACGGCCCGGCGCCTTCGCGGCCTCGAGGCGGGTGGTGAATCCCAGGTCGGCATTGGCGATCGCCCCCGGTGCCCACGCCCCGAACAGCTCCGCCAGCTTCTCTTCGCGGCCCTCGAACGCGTGGGCTGTGCTGCCGTAGAGGTTGACCCCGCCGATGACCGCGTCCCCGTTCAGGACCGGCATGGAGAGCGTACTCATGATGCCGTGTGCCGCCGCGGCCTGGGCGAAGAACTGCCACCGCCCTTCGTCGAGCAGACCCACGTTCTCCACCTGCACGGTCTGGGCGTCGTGGGCCGCCTGAACGCAGGGCCCACCGTCCAGGTACTGCACGGCGTCCAGCACGGCCAGCTCGACGTGGGTGACGACGTAGGTCAGGGTCACTCCGTGGCTGACGACGGCGACGCTGAACCCCACGACCTCAGGCGCTACCTGCTGGACCTGTTCGGCGGTCCGGTCGAGCTCCTCGGACAGGCCTTCCTCGCCGTACTCGGCCAGGGACGCCAGGACCCGGCGGGTCTCAGGGAGTGGTTCCACCCATGCCTCCTACCCCCCCCCCGGCCGCTCGCCACACGCGAAGGCGGACTTGCGAGCACCTGCGGGGCTGACCGCGGCGGAGGGGTTCCAGTCCTCGGGACATGCCTGGTGGCCAGAGACCCGACCATTCAGCTGCGGCGGCGGGGAGTGATGTCGATGGTGCCGGTGTCGATGACGTCCAGGGCGACTTCGTTGAGCTTGCGGTTGGTGTTCTGGCTCGCGATCCGGAGCAGGTCGAAGGCCTGCTCCCGTGTCAGCTTGTGCTGAGCCATCAGCACACCGACGGCGGTTCCGATGTCACGGTTGGAGGCAAGGGCGCGCTCCAGGTTGTGGGCTCGGTTGCGCAGCTGGGCGGCGGCGACGGCCTGCGCTGCATGGGTCACGAGTAGCAGCCCTTCGGCCAGGTCGCGGTCGTCGAATGCGCTGGCCTTCTCGGCGTAGATGTTCAGCCCGCCGATGATGCCGGCGGCCTCGAGGTGCATCCGGTACGAGAGCATGCTGCGCAGGCCCAGCTCCGCCACGACGCGACGGCCGTACTCGGGCCAGCGCTCGTCGACAGCAAGGTCCTTCGGCTGGTAGACGGCATCGTCGACGATCGCGTCGATGCACGGCCCCGAGCCCAGCTCGTACTGGATGGCGTCCGCCCGGCGGGCGACCTCGTCGGTGGACGCAGCGGTCATGAACCCGTCGTGCGTTCGCGTGGTGATGCTGGCGGCGTACGCCGTGGGCACGCGCTCGACGGCAAGCATGGTGACCGCCTGGAAAGGGTTCGCCTCGGTCGACTTCGAGAGCTCGTTCCCCAGACGCTGGAAGTCCTGCGCCACCCCTCGCAGGTCCTCGGCCACCCGCCGATCCCTGGTCATGTCTTCCATCGTTGCTCCCTCTTGGCTGGAACGCCGCGACGCCGGACGACGCGTGACGGAGACGCCGCTGCGGGGCTGATGACGGTCAGGCATGGGCAAGCCGAGCCGAGCGGTACCGCCCACCCTACGCTCCGGCTGAAGTACCGAGTCCTCGTCCGCGAGCCCGGTCGGCTGAGGCTGATGGGGCGCTTGTGGGTAGGACGAAGGCGTGGAACCTGTTCCCGAGACCCAGCTCGCCCTGCAGATGCTCGGGCCTGACGATGGCGGTCTGGCGCAGGAGATGCGACGGGCGGCCGGCGACTTGACGCTCGCTGCACCGACGGCCATGGGGTTCAGTCTTGGCGTCGTGGCCGATGGCGTCACCCTGACCTACCTGTCCTCGCAGCCGGCGGTCCGGCTGCTCGACGCCGTCCAGTACCTCAGCGGTGGACCCTGCGAGGACGCCGCGAACAAGGGCGAGCCGCTGGAGTTCGGTCAGGACGACCCGCTCGACGAACAGTCGTGGGAGCTCTTCGCGCAGGCCGGCGCCGCCCGGGGGGTCCGCAGCACGTTGTCGCTGCCGATCCTGCGGGCTGGGACCGTCATCGCCGGCGTCAACGTGTACGGAAGTGAGCAGGACACCTTCCGCGGACGCCACGAAGCCGTGGCCAACGTCTTCGGCGCCTGGACTCCCGGGGCCGTAGCGAACGCGGACCTGTCCTTCAGCACCCGACTCGAGGCCGCCAAGGCTCCCGGCCGGATCGCAGACCTCAACCTGGTCGAGATGGCGGTCGGGGTGTTCGTCGCGCGCTACGCCGTTCCCTCCGACCAAGCTCGAGAGAGGCTCGTCAGCTCCGCGGCACGAGCCGGCGTCTCGGTCAAGGCGCTGGCACGGCTCATCATCGACGAGCTGGAGCAGCGCGGGCCCTGACGCCAGAACCACTCGGTTCGCGGGAGCGCCCGAGTCGCGACCTTCCGCGGGTGGAGTCCCGCAACGCGTAGTCTGAGTGGTAGACGTCACGGAGGCGCCCGGTGAGCGAGGAGGCCTCATGGACGACAGGACCAGTGTTCTCTCGGGTCTGGCTCAGGCCATGGCGCGCCAGTCCCGGAAAGATCCGCTGTCCCACCGCCTGTGCCGGTCGGCGACCCTCGTGCTCGGGGCCGACGGTGGAGCCATCACCATCGCCTACACCAGTGAAGACCGGGTGACGCTCTGCGTGACGGACGGCCGTGCGGCGCGGCTCGAGGACCTGCAGGACGTCCTGGGCGAGGGCCCCGGCCACACCGCCTACCGCACCGGCACGCAAGTGCGTGCCATCGTCGGTGCGGGGGACGCGCGCTGGCCCCAGTTCGACGCCTCGGCGTCCAAGGCATTCGGCAAGATCGGCGTACACGCCATCCCGATCCGCCCGGACCACCGGACACTCGGGGTTCTCACCTGCCACCTGCCCCCCGCGAACGAGCTTCTCCTCAACCCACGCACAGTTCAGTTCCTGGCTGACGCCGTGGGAGTGGCGCTGCTGCGCGACCCGGAGGCTGAGGCGATCGAGACCGGCGAGGCCCGAAGCCCGTGGTCGAGCAGGTCCCGCATCCACCAAGCCACCGGCATGGTCGTCGCCCAGCTGGGCATCGACACCGCCGACGCCCTGGTCCTGCTGCGCGCGCACGCCTTCGCGCAGGGCGCTACTCTCGACGACATCGCCACCGCCGTGATCGGCCGAGTGCTCGACTTCAGCGCCATCGACAACGGGAGCGCCGGCTCATGAGTACAACCTCCGCTCGCGCCTTCGCCAAGGTCGCCTCCGCCCTGGTCAGCAACGAGGTCGACGTCGTGACCGTCCTCGCAGATTTGATGGCCGACTCCTGCGAGACCCTCGACGCGAGCGCCGCCGGCCTGCTGATGAACAGCCAGACGCCGGAGCCGGAGATCCTGTCTGCCACCACCCACTCGGTCCACGAGCTGGAGCTCTACCAGCTGCAGTCCGGGGAAGGTCCCTGCGTCGACGCGGTCCGGACCATGGCGCGGGTCAGCGCTTGGAGCCACGCCGAGATCGAGCACCGGTGGGGCGAGGTTGGTGTAGCCATCACGCGGGCGGGCTATTCCGCCGTGTCGGCCTATCCGCTGCGCTGGCGCTCGACGTGCCTCGGGGCCCTCAACGTCTTCTGGGCCCGCGTCCCCGAGGTGCAGGCCGAGGCCGACGCCCTCGGCCAGAGCCTCGCCGACATCGCCACGATCGTGGTCCTGCATCCCGAGCACCTGAGCACCGAGGACATCACCCGCAGGACCCGCGATGCCCTGAACGGCCGCACGGTCATCGAGCATGCCAAGGGCGTCCTCGCCTACCTCAACAGCGTCCCCCCTGACATGGCCTACGCCCAGTTGCGTGCTCGGGCCAGCAACGAGGGGCGGAGCCTCACGGCGACCGCCGCACTGGTCGTGGCAGAGGCCTCTCGGCGCCGCCTGTAAGAGCCGTCCTGGGCTCCGAGGGAGCGTTGGAGTTTTGTGGGCTTCCCCGATGACCGTCGCGTGGAGGCTCGCTCATGGGACGGCGCATGCGGCGGGACCATACTGAAGGGACGAGGCGAGCGGCCCCCCTCAGCTGATCGGAGACTTCAGGTCATGACCAGGAACTCGGGCTCCGACCCGGAAGCGGATCCTCCTCCGGAGTGGGCTCTGGCGCAGGCGATGAATGATCGAGAAGACGACGACATCGCTGAGCGGGACGCGCGCGCGTGGAGCCTCGTCCGCGATTTCGAGGACGAGCGGCACGATGAGGATGACGACCCCGATGAAGGTGGAGAAGGGTGACGTACCGCGGCGCCGGCCGGTTCAATGGTGGCCCCGGGCGGCAGCCGCCGAGGAGCCGTCCAGGGTGTAGCTCGCTCCGGCCTTGAGTTGATGCAGCGGGGCCAAGCCGTCGGCAGCCAGATCAGCAGTCGCAGGCGTACCCTGACGGGGAGACGTGATCACCCGCTAGGGGCTATGGCGTCGGTAGATGGCAGAGGGCCCCGATCCTGGCGCGGTGTCGGCCCCCCAGGTAGGAAGTGACGAAGGAGCCGTGGTCCATCAGTCACAACGTGCCTCCTGAGGAGCCCCTGTGAGCGCCATTTCAAGCAACCCGCCGACCCGCATCCCCCTGTCGGAGCGCGCGCCCCTCGCCGGTGCCGCTCAAAGCGCCGACACGACCGCGACGACCGGGCCCGCGAGCCGCATCATGTTGTCCCCACGTCAGGGCCTCGAGGCCTCTGATGGGTTGTGGTGGCCGCGCACGCGCGAGCTCAGATCGGAAGTGCCGCCGCTCGACGTGGCGATTCACAAGCTGACGCGTGCCAGAATCGCCCGGATCGCCTACGAACGAAATCGGTGGAGCGACGCGCCGAACAGGCTCCGCACGCCTCTGGGCATGACCCATCTCGGCTGGTTCGAGCACAGTCGTTACCCCGACCACGTCGTCCTCTCCCTGAGCAGCTACCAGCAGCTGGTTCTCGTGGTGTTACCGCCGGACACCGACGGGGACATCGCCCTCAGCATGCTGGAGTTGGCCGGAACCTGAACGAGGCCGAAGCGCCTCGACCTGGAGGAGGCATGAGTCAACTCTGAAAGGCAACCCTGCGGGCACTCCCCCCACACAAGAGTTCGGCGAACGGTGCGCGAGTAGCGTCCGAGGGCAATCGCCCGCACTCCGCAACGGTGAGAGGTGCTCGGTCCCACCATCGAACGCCTGGCGCCTCGTCATCAGCGGCCGTCTCGCGGGAAGGTATTGATGGACCTGCAAGATGCTCGACAAGAAGGGTACGACCTCGTCTGTCTGGCCACCGGAGTCCTGATGCAGCACGGCAGCTCCGAACCAGATGAGGCATTCGACGAGCTTCTCAACCTTGCCATCGGGCGTGGGGAGAGGCTCGAAGTCACCGCGTATCTCGTCGTCAGAAGCGCCGAGCTGGGACACCAGCTCGCGGTCGACGATGCCGCGAGCGGCGATGAGGCGAAAGGCGTCTGATCCCGAGCGCTGGCTTGGATGTCCGGCGCCTTCGCGACTCCGATCCGGGCCCGACGTGCCGGTGCGCGGACCGGCGCCGATCTGGTCGGCCTCGCAGGCTCGATGTGAGTCCGGGGAAGACCGGGGGGACACGTCGGCAGGAGAGCGGCGGATGACAAAGCGAGAACCCCGCCCCTCCCGCGTGTTACCGCAGGTGGGACGGGGTTACTCATCGGTGGAGCTGAGGGGATTCGAACCCCTGACCTTCTCATTGCGAACGAGACGCGCTACCAACTGCGCCACAGCCCCAAGGTGCGAAGGAACGATAACACCACGCCGACCGGCATACCCAATCGGCCGACGGCCCCGAGAACGCGGGGGATCGTCGGCGCCCTGTGCTGGCAAACCACCGCGGTACGGCCAGCGCGCAGGCACTCTGTCGGGTAAGGGTTGGGCATGCCTCACGCACGGATCGGCGTCTCCGGGTGGCGCTACGCGTCGTGGCGCGGCGACTTCTACCCCAAGGGCCTGCCGCAGCGGCTCGAGCTGACGTATGCCGCTGAGCGCATGACGTCCATCGAGATCAACGGCTCGTTCTACTCCCTCCAACGTCCGAGCTCGTATGCCGCGTGGCGGGCTGCCGTGCCCGCCGACGTCAACTTCGCGGTCAAGGGTGGACGCTTCATCACCCACATGAAGGCGCTGCGCGACGTCGAGACCCCGCTGGCCAACTTCTTCGCGAGCGGGGTCCTCGCGCTCGGCCCCCAGCTCGGCCCGGTGCTGTGGCAGCTGCCGGCCCGCATCGAGTTCGACCCGAACCGCGTCCGGAGCTTCCTCCAGCTGCTGCCACGCTCGACGGGCGAGGCCGCGCGGCTGGCCGAGAAGCACGACGACAAGCTCAAGGAGGACCGCATCCTGACGACGTGCGAGGTCGACGTCCCGATGCGGCACGCCCTCGAGCCGCGTCACGACAGCTTCGACACCGAGGAGGCCCGGGCGCTCTGCGCTGAGTACGGCGTCGCCATGGTCATCGCCGACAGCGCAGGCACGTGGCCGGTCATGGACGACGCGACGAGCGACTTCCGCTACGTGCGGCTGCACGGCGAGACCGAGCTCTACGCCAGCGGCTACACGGACGAGTCCCTCGACCGGTGGGCGCGAACCTGCCACCACTGGATGGAGCAGGGGCACGACGTCCACGTCTACTTCGACAACGACGCCAAGGGGCACGCGCCGCACGACGCGGTGCGCCTCCTCCAGCGCCTCGGGGTGCCCGCGACCGCCTCGCAGCAGTGACGCACGTCGCGAGGGCGACCGACCGTGTCACCCGGCCCCGCACCGGGGCGCCCGATAGGTTCGGGTTGTGAGCCGAAGCGTCTACGTCGCCTCCCCGGAGGGCCTCACCGGCAAGTCCGCGGTCGCCCTGGGCCTGCTCGACGCCCTGATCCGCGAGGTCGGGTCGGTCGGGGTCTTCCGCCCCCTGACCACCTTGGGCGGCAGCGGCCCGGACGACGAGGTCGACCACATCGTCGAGATGCTCGTCAGCCAACCGGGAGTCGACCAGACCTACGACGAGGCTCTCGGCGTCACCTACGCCGAGGCCCACGACGACCTCGACGAGGCCCTGCACCGGATCGTCGAGCGCTTCGGCGCCCTGAGCGCCCGCTTCGAGGTCGTGCTGGTCCTCGGCTCGGATTACACCGACGTGTCGACGGGCACGGAGCTGTCGTTCAACGCGCGGATCGCGGCCAACCTCGGCTCGGCGGTCGTCCTGGTCGTCCACGGCCGCGACCGCACGCCCGAGCAGATCCGGGTCGCCGCCGACGGCGCCGTCGCCGAGCTGCGCGCGCACCACGCCCAGACCGTCGCCGTCATCGCCAACCGCGTGCATCCGGCCGCCCTCGACGCGGCGCGCAAGGCGCTTCAGGACCTCCCCTTCCCCGTCACCGCTGCCATCCCGGAGAACCCGCTGCTCTCGGCGCCGAGCTTCCGGGCCCTGGCCGACCACATCGGGGCGCAGCTCGTCCTCGGCACCGAGTCGTGGATGGACCGCGACAGCCTGGGGCTCATCGTCGCGGCGATGAGCCTGCCCAACGTCCTCGCGCGCCTCACGCCGGACGTCACCGTCATCGCGCCGAGCGACCGGACCGACCTGATCCCCGGCCTCATGCTGGCCCACCAGTCGGGCACCTTCCCGACCCTGGCGGGGATCATCCTGACGGGCGGCTACCCCATCCCCGAGACGATCGCGCGCCTGTCGGCCGGCGTGCAGCAGGACCTGCCGATCGCCCTGACCGACGACGGCACCTTCCGCACCGCGGAGCGGCTCATGCAGGTGCGCGGCCCGATGACGAAGGGCTCTCGCAACAAGATCGAGACGGCACGGCGCCTCTTCTCCGAGAGCGTCGACCAGACCGAGCTGCTCACGGCGATCGACGTGTCGGCCTCCGAGGTGCGCACCCCGCTGATGTTCGAGTTCCAGTTGATGGAGCGTGCCCGCTCCGACCGCCGGCACATCGTGCTTCCCGAGAGCCAGGACGACCGGATCCTCGAAGCGGCCGACGTGCTGCTGCGCCGTGGCGTCGCCGACCTGACCCTCCTCGGCGAGGAGACCAAGGTCCGCGCCCGCGGCTCGGCCCTCGGGCTCGACCTCGACGCTGCCAGCGTCGTGTCCCCCACCGACCCCGAGCTCGTCGAGCGCTTCGCGCAGGAGTACGCCACCGCGCGGGCCCACAAGGGGATGACCGTCGAGCGCGCCCGCGAGGTCGTCACCGACATGTCGTACTTCGGCACGATGATGGTCCACCTCGGCCTGGCCGACGGCATGGTCTCCGGTGCGGTCCACACGACGGCCCACACCATCCGCCCGGCCCTCGAGTTCGTGAAGACGGCCGAGGGGGTCGAGACGGTGTCGAGCGTCTTCCTCATGTGCCTGGCCGATCGGGTGCTCGTCTACGGCGACTGCGCCGTCATCCCCGACCCCACGGCGGAGCAGCTGGCCGACATCGCGATCTCCTCGGCGCAGACGGCCCAGCAGTTCGGGGTCGCGCCCCGCGTGGCCATGCTGTCCTACTCGACCGGGTCGAGCGGTTCCGGGGCCGAGGTCGAGAAGGTCCGTGCCGCTACGCAGCTCGTCGCCGAGCGCGTTCCGGAGCTGGCGCTGGCCGGACCCATCCAGTACGACGCCGCCATCGACCCGGTCGTCGGCCGGGCCAAGATGCCCGACTCCGACGTCGCCGGCCACGCCACGGTCTTCGTCTTCCCCGACCTCAACACGGGCAACAACACGTACAAGGCGGTCCAGCGCAGCGCGCACGCCGTGGCCATCGGCCCGGTGCTCCAGGGCCTGCGCAAGCCGGTCAACGACCTCTCGCGCGGGGCCCTCGTCGACGACATCGTCAACACCGTCGCCATCACCGCCGTGCAGGCCCAGACCACGCCGAGACAGCAGGGAGAGCAGCCGTGAGCGAGGCCGCATGGGAGCGTCCCGTCCTGGTCCTCAACGCGGGGTCGTCGTCGCTGAAGTACCAGCTCGTCGTCCCCGAGACGGGCGAGGTCCGCTCCCGCGGGCTCGTCGAACGCATCGGCGAGACCGGGAGCGAGGTGGCCGACCACTCCGTCGCGCTCCAGCAGGTGGCCGAACGCCTGCGGACCGAGGGGATCGACCTCGACGCGTTCTCGCTGCGCGCCGTCGGCCACCGGGTGGTCCACGGCGGCCCGGACTTCTCCGAGCCGGTGGTCATCGACGACGAGGTGCTGGACCGCATCCGCGAGCTGAGCGCCCTTGCGCCCCTGCACAACCCAGCCGCCGCGATCGGCATCGAGGCAGCCCGCAAGCGCTTCGCCGTGCCGCACGTCGCGGTCTTCGACACCGCCTTCTTCTCGTCCCTCCCGCCCGAGGCGTCGACGTATGCCGTGCCGCGCGACCTCGCCGCGAAGCACGCGATCCGCCGCTACGGCTTCCACGGCACCTCCCACCAGTACGTCGCCCAGGCGACCGCCGACCTGCTCGGGCGGCCGGTCGAGGACCTGCGCCAGGTCGTGCTCCACCTCGGCAACGGCTGCTCGGCCTCGGCGGTCCGAGGAGGACGCGCCGTCGACACGTCCATGGGGCTCACACCCCTCGAGGGACTCGTCATGGGCACCCGCTCCGGCGACGTCGACCCCGGGCTGCACGCGTACCTGGGCCGTGAGGCGGGCCTCTCGCTCGAGGAGATCGACACGCTGCTCAACAAGCAGTCCGGTGTGCTCGGGCTCAGCGGTGTCAACGACTTCCGGGAGCTCGAGCACCGACTGGCGACCGGCGACCCCGACGCCCGGCTCGCCTTCGACGTCGTCGTCCACCGGCTCAAGCACTACGTCGGCGCCTACCTCGCGATCCTCGGTGGCATCGACGCGCTCGTCTTCACCGCAGGCGTCGGCGAGAACAGCATCTCGGTGCGGGCTGCTGTCACCGACGGGCTCGAAGGGCTCGGCATCGAGGTCGACCGCGCGCGGAACGCCGCCCGCTCCACTCAGGCACGGGTCATCTCACCCGCTGGAGCCACGGTCGCCGTCGCCGTCGTGCCGACCAACGAGGAGCTCGCGATCGCCCGCCAGACGGCCGAGATCGTGCGCTGAGGGGCTGGGCTCGGCCCGGACCGGCGGCGGTGCTCCCCGCACGAGCGAGCCCCGCAGCATACGGTGGGACGGTGACTCACAACCCTGGCGACCGCTCCGGCGCGCTGTCCGAGGCGACCGCGCCCCTCCCTCGTCCTGCCGACGACGGTGCAACCACCGGCACCGGTCTGCGATCCGCTGACGACGAGCTCCCCGGTGTGCAGGCCGCCGCCGTGCCACCCGGCATCCGCGTCGCCGCCGACTGGGCCTGGCGCCTGCTGCTCATCGGCGCCTTCGTCTACCTCGCCTCCATGGCCCTGCGCACGGTGTCCGAGATCATCGTCCCCGTCGCCATCGCGCTGCTGCTCACGGCGCTGTTGCGGCCGGTCGCCACCTGGCTGCAGCACCGGATGAAGCCGGGGGCCGCGGCCGGCCTCACGCTGGTCGGCACGATCATCCTCGTCGGCGCCCTCTTCACGATGGTGGGGTCGCAGTTCAGCAGCGGCTTCTCCGACCTCACGGGGCAGGTCGCGACGGGTCTCGAGACGGTGCGCGACTGGGTGCGCACGACCTTCCGCATCACCGACGCGCAGTTCAACAACTACTTCGACACCATCCGCCAGCAGGTGAGCAGCTCGGGCAACCTCGGCGACACCGCCACGTCCGTCGGCCTGACGGCGACCCACTTCCTCGCCGGCCTCTTCATCGCGCTCTTCTCGCTCTTCTTCTTCCTCTACGAGGGCCCGCGCATCTGGTCGTGGGTCGTCGGCCTCTTTCCGCGCGCCACGCGGTCGCGGGTCGACTCCTCGGGGGTCATCGCGTGGCACCAGATGTCGGCGTTCGTGCGGGCGACGATGATCGTGGCGCTGGTCGACGCCGTGGGCATCGGCGTGGGCGCCGCGATCCTCAAGGTGCCCTTCGCCTTCGCCATCGGCATCCTCGTGTTCATCTTCGCGTTCATCCCGATCGTCGGTGCACTGCTCTCCGGCGCGGTGGCCGTGCTCCTGGCGCTGGTATCGCACGGCCCCGGCATCGCCCTGATCATGCTCGCGGTCGTCATCGGCGTGCAGCAGCTCGAGGCGCACGTCCTGCAGCCGTTCCTGCTCGGCAAGGCCGTCAGCGTGCACCCGCTCGCCGTCATCCTCGCCATCGCCGCCGGGTCGATCATCGCGGGCATCGTCGGCGCGCTCGTCGCCGTCCCGTTCGCGGCCGTCATCAACGCCGTCGGCAAGCACCTCTTCGGCGACGAGACGCAGCAGGAGCTCGACCGCGAGATGCACGAGTCGGCCGACGACGGAGGCGCCCCCGCGAACGCCTGACCGCAGCTGCGGTCATCCTGCGTGCGCGCGTCGCCGCGGTGGCCGGGAGCCTCTGGGCTGGCTGCTACGGCGGGGAGGGTGGTCTCCGCCTTGGACACTGCTCCGCTTCGGGGAGCACTATCCGATGGGCGGGGCTGCCGTACAGACCGGGCGGCGGCTCGGACACTGCTCCGTTTCCGGGAGCAGCTTCCGATGGGCGAGCTGCCGCACGGCAGGCTCGCCCGGGCGCCGCTCCCGCTCCTACTGGGAGACGGCGCGGCGGGCGAAGAGCGCGCGGTCGTCGAGCTCGTCGGCCTCCTCCGCGAACTCCGGGGTGTCGAAGACGTCAGCCGGGATGCCGCTGTCGGTCCAGCGCGGCTCGGCCTTGGCCTTGAGCGCGTAGGTCGGGCGCGGCACGGGCACCGGGCTCCAGCTGCCCTCGGGCAGCTGCTGGGCGGCCGGGGCAGGCACCGAGCCAGGAGCAGGCTCCGGAGCAGGCGCAGCGGCAGGCGTGGGAGCTGCCACCGGGACGCCCCGGGTGACGTGAGCCTGGACGTCGAAGACCCCCTTCTCGGCGCGTGCGGCGGCCTGGTGCGCGGCGTGCTGCGCCGCAGCGGCGTGGCGTGAGCCGTGGGAGACCGACACCGTCTCAGCCTCGACGGCGACGACGGTGCTGCGGATCACCTGGGTGTCCTCGCTGGACAGGACGGGCACGAGGACGCTGTCGTCGCGACGGCCACGGCCCTGACGGCGACGCCGGCGGGGTGCCTCGTCCTGCGCGTAGGACTCGGAGTACGACTCGGAGTAGGACTGCGTGTCGGCCCCGGACGTCGAGCGCAGCCGGTCGGCCTTCGCCTCGGCCCGCAGCCAGACGAGGACGGCGGCGACCGTCAGGACGGCGAAGGGCACCGACACCCACATGAGCACGTGGGTGAGCGTCAGCACGACCGACACCGGGAGCCACAGGAGCGCGAGGACGAGCAGGGCCGCCCGCAGCCGACGCTGGGCCACGGGCACCGGCGCCGGAGCTGACGCGGCCGACGCGCTGCCGGCGCGTCCTGTGCCCGCACGGCCGTTGGTCGAGCGTGCGGTCTGGGGCATGCGGTCCACCTCGGCGTAGGGGGCGATGTCGTGTCGGGCCAGGTCGTGCTCCACGTGCACGAGCGCCCGCCGCGCGACCAGGGGCGAGCTGCGGCGCGACGCGCCGGCCGGCACCGCTCGCTTCACGTCCACCGTGGGACGCGCGCCGCTCGCGGGCTTGACGGCATACGAGTGGGGACGCGGCGTGCTGAGCTGCGTGGTCGGCAGGGCCGGCCGCTTCTCGAGCACACGCATCGCCTCGGAGAAGCCCTCCATGGAGCGCGTGGCGGCCGCATCCTCTCGGCGGCGCGCCCAGTGCTGGATGAGATACGCGGCCCAGATCGCCACGATGACGACGAAGACAAGGCTGCTGACGGGCACGAGACCCACGGTAGGACGCCGCCGCGCGGCGGCCTCGCACATTCACGGTGTGTCGCGCAAGAGGCTGCTGTTACAGCTGTGACAGACGTGCCGTGAGGCTCGAACCGGCGAGGTCCTCGACCGTCACGGCGAAGGACCGGTGGTCGCGCCACTGCCCGTCGATGTGCAGGAAGCGGCGTCGGACTCCCTCGTCGCGCAGGCCGAGCCGCTCGGCGACCCGGAGGGAGGGAAGGTTGTCCAGGCGGATGTTGACCTCGACCCGGTGGAGCCCTCCGTGCCCGAGCGCGTGGTCCACGGCGAGCGCCACCGCCCGGGTGGCGATGCCCTGCCCGGTCATGGACTCGTCCAGCCAGTAGCCCGCAGCCGCGGACTGCTGGGCGGCACGGACGATGCCGAAGAGGTGCACCTGCCCGACGATGCGTCCGCCCACCTCGATGCACCACGGCAGCGCCCGGTCGGCCCTGGCCTCGGCGTCCAGGTCGCGGACGAACTGACGGAAGCTCACGGGCGCCCTGGCCGGCGCTCCCGGCGGCAGGGTCGGTTCCCACGGCTGGACGTGGTGGGCGTTGTCGCGGCGGACGCGCTGCCACTCCGACTCGTCCTGGACGCGCAGCGGCCGCAGCACGATCGCCGGCTCCGACGTGGCGTCGCGCAGGACGAGTGGCCACGTGGCGGACCCGTCGCGGTGGGGGCGCCAGGGCATCCTCATGCCGTCACGTCAGCGGCCGCTCGAGTCGTCGCTCGAGTTGCTGCTCGAGTCGTCACCCGTGTCATCACTCGGATGGTCGCTCCCGGGGACCTGGTCGAGGGCGTGGCCGAGGACCGGTTCGAGCACGTCGAGGGCGTCCGTGACGCCACCACGCGAGCCGGGCAGGTTGGCCACCAGCGTGCGGCCGGCCAGGCCGACGAGCCCGCGGGAGAGCATCGCGGTCGGCACTCCCTTGGCCACACCGGCCGCGCGGATCGCCTCGGCCACACCGGGGACGAGTCGGTCGACCAGCGGTGCGGTCTGCTCCGGCGTCACGTCGGTCGGGGTGAGGCCGGTGCCCCCGGTGGTCAGTACGAGGTCCGGCTCGCTGGCCAGCACCTCGCGCAGCGCCATGCCGAACTCGTCGCCGTCGGGGACGACGACGGGCGAGCCGACGTGGAAGCCCCACCCGCGGAGCCGCTCGACGATGACGGGGCCGGACCGGTCGGCGTACACGCCTGCCGCGGCCCTGGTCGAGACGGTCACCACGACGGCGCGGCGCCCCGCGCCGATGCTCTCACTCATGCCAGTCCCCCGACCGCCCGCCGGACTTGGCGGTGACCCGGACATCGGTGATGCGGCCGTGCTTGTCGACGGCCTTGACCATGTCGATGAGGGCGAGCGCGGCGACGGAGACGGCGGTGAGCGCCTCCATCTCGATGCCGGTGCGGTCGGCGGTGCGCACGGTGGCGGCGATGTCGGCGCCGTCGTCGGCGACCGTGACCTCCACCTCCACGCCGTGCACGGCGATGGGGTGTGCGAGCGGGATCAGCTCGGGCGTGCGCTTGACCGCCTGGATGCCGGCGATGCGCGCGACGGCCAGCGCGTCGCCCTTGGGCACCTGACCCGACCTGAGGGCTGCCACGGCCTGTGGGCTGAGGAGCACCCGCCCCGCGGCACTCGCCTCTCGCGCGGTGACGGCCTTGGCCGATACGTCGACCATGTGCGCACTGCCGTCCGCGCGGACGTGGGTCAGCGAGGGAGCCGGCTCCGCGGACTGGGCCGGCTCCCTGACGTCGGCGGGCTCCGTCGGGTCGCCCATCAGGCCTCCGGGTCGAGCAGCAGGACGTCCACGACCTCGCCGGCGACCAGCTCGGTCACGTCCTCGGGGACGACGAACAGGGCATTGGCCCGCGACAGGTCGGCGACGAAGTGCGAGCCCTGGCCGGCGACCGGCGCCGCCACGAGCGTGCCCTCGGCCGACCGCGAGACCACCGCGCGGCCGAACTGGCGCCGGCCGCCGAACGAGTCCACGCCCGAGATGAGGGTGGCGGGGCGCAGCCGGCGCTTCTCCGGGGTCAGCCGCATCAGGCGGCGCAGGGCCGGGCGCACGAAGACCTCGAACGACACGAACGACGAGACCGGGTTGCCGGGCAGGGCGAAGAGCGGCACCTGCCGGCCGCCGGGGCCGGTGAGCAGGCCGTAGCCCTGCGGCTTGCCCGGCTGCATGGCGACCTTGACGAAGTCGATCCCCTCGCCGCTCAGCGCTCCCTTCACGACGTCGTACGCGCCCATCGACACGCCGCCGCTCGTGATCACGACGTCGGCAGCGGCTGCGACCTCGTCGAGCACCGCGATGAGCTCCTCCTCGGAGTCGCCGACGACTCCCCGCACCTCGGCGGATGCCCCGGCGCCGACTGCGGCCGCCCAGAGCATGGAGGAGTTGGAGTCGTGGATCTGGCCGGGGCCCAACGGTTCTCCCGGGGCCACGAGCTCGGCACCGGTCGAGATGACGACGACGTGCGGCCGGCGGTGCACCTCGACCTCCGCGTGCCCGCAGGCGGCGAGGAGGGCCAGGGTCCGCGCGCCGACGACACTGCCCGCACCGACCACGACGGAGCCGGACGTGACGTCCTCGCCGCGTGGCCGGACGTAGCGGCCCGCCCGGACGGCGGTGCGGCACTCCACCTCCCCGGACGCGGCGCCGTCCGTGTCCTCGACGGCGATGACGGCGTCGGCGCCCTCGGGGATGGGTGCTCCCGTCATGATGCGGGCCGCCTCCCCCGGGCCGACCGAGAACGGCGGCTGCTGCCCCGCGGCGACCTCGCCGACGATCCGCAGCCGCAGCGGGGCCTCGGCGGCGCCGGCGAGCGACTCGGCGCGGACGGCATACCCGTCCATCGACGCGTTGTCGAAGTGCGGCAGGTTGATCTCGGCGCGCACGTCACGAGCCACCACGAGGCCGAGGGCCTCGGTGAGCGGCGTCCGCTGGGTGGGTGCCGGCTCGAGGGTCGACAGGATGGCCCTCAGGTGCTCGTCGACGGTGCGCACCTCGCCGGGCGCCGACACGGGCGGCACGGCGCCCGGGGGCAGCTCACCGAGCACCGCGTCGTCGAGGACACGCCGGTAGCCGTCGATGAGCACGTCACCGACGCAGCGGATGTTGCGGCCGAAGACGGGGTCGCCGATGACGCGCAGGCTCGTGCAGTCACGCATCGACGGCACGCCCTTGGGAAAGCGCTTCTCGAACCCGGACACGAAGCGGTAGGCCGAGTCGAGGTCGACGAAGGGCTCGGGGCCCTCGACCGCGGCGACGACGTGGTAGCTCTCGTCGAGGGAGAAGAAGTCGGACCGGATCACGAGCAGGTCGTTCGTCGTCTTGACCGGCCGGAAGCGGGTGCGCGGCACGAGGATCGCCTCGGAGCCCTCGAAGACCTCGATGGCGGTGCCCATCGCCGACTCGATCTGGATGACCTCGGGCGAGCTCGGGTCGGCCGGGTCGACGTTCTTGCGGTTGACGATGATCGGGAGCCCGAGCACGCCCTCCTTCTGCGTCATGCGCTCGCGCAGGACCTCGAGGTCGACCCACACGTTGTTGGCGTTGAAGGTGTTGTGGCGCTTGATGTCGCGGAAGAAGCGCTCCTCCCCCTCGGCCACCATGGCCGTGTCGCGCAGCACGATGCGGCCGTCCGCCTTGCGCACCGCGAGGTGGCCGCCCTTGCGGTCGCTCTTGGTCCGGGTGCACACCTCGGCGACGTAGGGCAGCCCGTGCTCGACCATCCAGGCGGCGACGTCAGGGTCGCACGTGGCACCGAGGTTGTCGGAGTTGGAGAGGAACGCGTAGCGGATCCCCTTCTCCAGCAGCGCATCCAGCACACCGGAGGTGACGAGCGAGACGTAGATGTCACCGTGTCCGGGCGGGCACCACTCGAGCCCGGGGTCCCGGGGCCACCGCACCGGCATCAGGCTGTCGGGGCACAGCTTCGGCTCGGCGTTCTGGATGAAGTCGAGCGGCAGCCCCTCGACCGGGAGGTCGGGGTACTTCTCGAGGATGGCGAGCGACTCCTCCGAGGTGCGGAAGGAGTTCATCAGCACGAGCGGCAGCTCGACGCCCCAGCGCTCGCGGAGGGCGAGCACCTGCAGCGCGATGATGTCGAGGAAGGTCAGGCCGTCCTTGACCTCGAGCGCGGACTTGGCGCCCGTCATGCCCATGCCGGTGCCGAGCCCGCCGTTGAGCTTGATGACGGCCGTCTTGGAGAGGGCGGCGCGCGCCTCCTCGTCGGAGACGTGGACCTCGCCCAGCGCCTGGATGTCGCCGAGGGGCTCGATGGAGTCCTCGGGGATCGTGCCGAGGGCTCCCGCCTGCAGCTGGTGGAAGTAGTGCTCGAAGACACGGATCGCCTCGGGGCCCAGTCCCCGTTCACGCATCAGCTCGACGGACGCGCGTAGCCCCTGGTCACTCATGGGCCTCACCTTACGATGGGCGGCGTGCGCATCCTGCCGGTCCGTCGGTTCCGTCCGCGATGAGTGCCGCCCCCAAGCATGACCTCCGTCACGCCGCACGGGCCCGCCGGCGCGCGCTGGCCGCGCAGACGGACGCGGACGGGCGGGAGGCCGCCGCGCAGGCCATCGCCGAGGCCGTGCTCGGCTTCGTGCCCGACCCCGGCCGGGTGGCCGTCTACGAGTCGCTGCCGGACGAGCCGCCGACCGGCCGCCTCGTCGAGGCCCTGCTCGAGGCGGGCCACGAGGTCATCGTGCCCGTCGTGCTCGACGACTTCTCGCTCGAGTGGAGGTATGCCGTCCGCGGCGCCGCCGCCGACGAGGCCACCGTGCGCCGCCCCGGGCGGGGCGGCCGCAGCGTCGGTGTGGACGAGCGGCGGGACTGGCTGGGCACCGACGCCATCGCGACCTGCGACCTCGTCGTGACGCCCGGCCTGTCCGTGGACTCCCACGGCACCCGGCTGGGGCAGGGCGGCGGCTGCTACGACCGGGCCCTGCAGCACCGCGACCCCGGCGCCCCGGTGGTCACCCTTCTCCACGAGGGCGAGCAGAGCACCACCGACCTGCCGGCCGACCCGCACGACGTGCCGGTCGACGGCTACGTGACGACGACCGGGCGCGTGGTCAGGCTGCGCTGAGGGCGCACCGGACGGCATACGCCCCCGGGCGAGCGCCGGCCGGCCGAGGGGCCCCGGGTCAGGGGCCGGCGGCCGGGGAGGGCGGCGACAGCGTCAGCTCGTCGTTGCCCGCCTCGCGCACCGCCTTCTCGCTGAAGGCCCACGGGAACGTCTCGTTGGCGACCCAGGCGTCCACCTGGTCGGCGTAGTGGTCGTCGTAGGCGTGCCCCGACTGCCCGGTGGAGTTGACCCACCGGGAGGCGTCGAGGTTGCCCAGGTCGACGATCATCCGCATCGAGGGCCCCGTGGTGACGCCGTAGCCCGGCTCGGAGGCGTTCCAGGAGTTGGCGTTGACGATGGCGTTGCCGCCGCCGAGCTCGATGCCGCCCCGGTTGAACAGGTCCCGGACGGCGCCGGGCACGCCGTCGCCACCGAGCACCTGATGCTTCAGGTCGAGCTGGTGCAGCCGGCCCCAGCGCCACGTGGCCGGCACCTTGCCGAGCTCACGGGCCAGGTCGAGGCGCGCCTCCACGAGGGCACGCTTGAGGATCTCGCCGGAGCCCTCGGTGACGCCGGGCGTCGTCTTGTCGTCCCACCAGTCGTTCTTCGGGTCCTTGAGCAGCTGCTCCATGACGACCATCCACCGGCTCCCGCCGTCGGGGGCGATGTCGGGCGGCAGCTCGTCGAAGGTGTACTCGAGCAGGTGCTTCCACACGGCGTTGTAGTACGCCGCCGCCGCCGAGTCGCGGGACTTGTCGCTGGGCTGGTTGCCGTCCCAGTCGCGCAGCAGGCGCTGCGCCTGGGCCGTGAAGTCGTCGACCTGCACGGCGAGGAGCCGCTCGACCAGGGCGGGCGCGTAGGTGTTGCGCGTGTCGCCCTGGATCTGCGACATCAGCTCGGGCGACACCTTGGGGGTGGCGGCGAGCAGCGTGCGGATGCGCTGGGCACGGAAGCCGTAGTCCCACTCGGACGTGAGGAACGGCGTGGGGCTCGCGGTGACCGCCTGGTTGGCGGTGACGAGGAAGCCCTCCGGCGGGTCGAAGGTGCTGGGCAGCTGGTCGAACGGGACGTAGCCCTTCCAGTCCCACTGCGAGTCCCAGCCGGGCGACGGCCAGAAGCCGGGGGGCGAGCCGGGCGTCGCCGAGCGCCGGACCGGGATGCGGCCGGGCGCCTGGTAGCCGATGTGGCCGGCCGTGTCGGCGTAGACGAGGTTCTGCGAGGGAACCGAGAAGAGCGAGGCCGCCTTGCGGAACTCGGTCCAGTTCGAGGCCCGGTTGAGCGCGAAGACGGCGTCGGCCGTGGAGCCGGGGGCGAGGGCGGTCCAGGCCAGCGACACGGCATACCGGTTGGACTGCGGTGCGCCGCGCACGACGCTGCGGTCGCCTGCCGCGTCGACGGCCGGCAGGACGTCCGAGAGGATCGGCCCGTGCGCGGTGGACCGGACCGTGAGCGGCACGTCGGCGGCACCGGCCACCTTGATGACCTCGTGGCGTGTCTCGAGCGGGAGGTTGCGGCCGTCGCGGAGGTACTTCTCCCCGGAGACCTGCTCGAGGTAGAAGTCGGTGACGTCCGGGCCGAGGTTGGTCATGCCCCAGGCGATCGTGCCGTTGTGGCCGATGACCACGCCGGGCAGGCCCGAGAAGGTGAAGCCGGAGACCCGGAACGGGCAGGCCGCGCTGACCGTGCGGCACTGGAGGTTGACCTGCTGCCAGATGCCGGGGATCGACAGTCCCAGGTGCGGGTCGTTGGCCAGCAGCGGCTTGCCGGTCGTCGTGTGCGACCCCGAGACCACCCAGGAGTTCGAGCCGATGCCGTCCCCGCGGCCGAGCGTGGAGGGCACCGCGTCCACCGACCGGATCGCCGAGTCGACGGCGGCGGTGCCGCTGGTCGACCGCAGGGCGGTCAGGGCGGCGGGCTGGGCGCTGGCCGCCTGGTCGCCGGCGCTCGCCGCAGGCTGCCAGTCCTGCTCGGAGAGGATCGGCTGGTTGCGGTCGACCGGGTAGGGCGGGTAGAGCAGGTTGACCTGCTTGAGCGACCGCGTCGTGCGGGAGAGGCGGGCGCGGGCGAGCTCGTCGTCGTAGTCGCCGCGCAGGTCCCAGGCCATGGCCTTGAGCCACGCGAGCGAGTCGACCGGCGTCCAGGGCTCGACCCGGTAGCCGGGGTTGCGCCGCAGGAGCACGGAGTACTCGAGCGACATCTTCTCGGGCGACTCCGCCCGCTTGATGTACGCGTTGACACCGTCGGCGTACGCCTGGAGGTACTGCCGCGTCTCGGGAGCCAGCTTGGGCAGCTCCTCCTCCGCGACCCGGCGCCAGCCCATGGTGCGGATGACCTTGTCGCTCTCGATGCCCGCGCTGCCCACGAGCTCCGAGAGCCGGCCGGCCGTGACGTGGCGGCGCAGGTCCATCTCGAAGAAGCGGTCCTGGGCGCTGACGAAGCCCTGCGCCTGGAAGAGGTCCTTGGCGTTGTCGGCGTAGATGGTCGGGATGCCACGCGCGTCGCGGCTCACGCCGACCGAGCTCGTGAGGCCCTCCATCGAGAGCTTCCCCGTGGTCTCGGGGAAGGACTGCCGGACCACGCCGATCGCCAGGATCCCGACACCGACCACCGCCATGACGAGGAGGACGGCGACGAGCAGGACGATCCGACGGGCGCGCTTCAACCGTGACACGCGACGAGCCTAGGCCCCGCGCCGAGGGCGCCGACCGCGCCCCGCGGGGCGGTGCACCAATCGTTGTCGAACCGTGGGGAAGCGCCGGCGCGGCCGGTCTCCGGGGGCGTGCAGGCCTCGCGCAGGCCTCGCGCAGGCCTCGCGCGGGCGAACCGGCGGCCGCCGATGTGTGCCGGGATGGTTGGATTGGCGCACACCCGAGGAGCCGCCTTCTGATCGCACACCCGGCCATCACGTCGTCGACCATGGACCTCGACGACCTGACGCGTGTGCTCCTGGTCGGCTCGCTCGTCCTGCTCGTGGCAGTGGCCGCCGTCCGCCTCTCCGTCCGGTCGGGCCTGCCGTCACTGCTCATCTACCTCGGCATCGGCCTGGCCCTCGGCAACGCCGGCGCCGGCATCCAGTTCGACGACGCCTCGGTCACCCGGGTGCTCGGCTACGCCGCGCTCGTGCTCATCCTGGCCGAGGGCGGCCTGACGACCTCGTGGACCAACATCAAGAGCTCCGTCGCCCCTGCGGCAGTGCTGTCGACGTTGGGTGTGGTCGTCTCCGTGCTCGTCGTCGCCGTCGCGGCACACGCGTTCCTGCCGCTGTCGTGGACGATCTCGCTGCTCATCGGGGCGATCGTCTCGTCGACCGACGCCGCGGCCGTGTTCGCCGTGCTGCGCAACGTCGCGCTCCCCCGCCGCATCTCCGGCATGCTCGAGGCCGAGTCGGGGTTCAACGACGCGCCCGTCGTCATCCTCGTCGTGGCGTTCGCCGCCCAGGGCCTGCCGGGCGGCACCGCTCAGCCGTGGTGGGTCCTGCTCCTCGAGGCCGCCGTCGAGCTCGCCGGCGGGGCGCTCGTCGGAGTGGCCGTGGGCTGGCTCGGCGGCCAACTGCTGCGCCGCGTGGCCGGGACGTCGTCTGCGCTGTTCTCCATCGGTGTCGTCGCGCTCACCGTGCTCGCGTATGCCGTGGGCGCGGCCGTGCACGTCTCCGGCTTCCTCGCCACCTACCTGGCCGCGCTCGTGCTCGGCAACATGGGCCTGCCCAACCGGGTCGCCTTCCAGAGCTTCGGAAACGCGCTCGGCTGGATCGCCCAGATCGGCCTCTTCGTGCTGCTCGGCCTGCTCGCCGACCCACGGCGACTCGACGAGATGTTCGGCAAGGCCCTCGTCATCGGGCTGGTCCTGCTCCTCGTGGCCCGACCCCTGTCGGTCGTGGCGTCGGTGTCGTGGTTCCGCGTGCCCTGGCGCGAGCAGGCGTTCCTGTCGTGGGCGGGCCTGCGGGGAGCCGTTCCGGTCGTGCTGGCGACCGTGCCCCTCGTGACCGGGACGCCGAACACGGAGTGGATCTTCGACCTCGTCTTCATGCTGGTGGTCGTCTTCACGGTCGTCCAGGGCCCCACGCTGCCCTGGGTGGCCAAGCGGCTCGGGCTCACCGAGCAGGTCCACTCCGTCGACGTCGACCTCGAGTCCACCTCGCTCCTGGAGATCAGTGCCGACGTCATCCAGGTGACCGTCGGCGCCGAGTCGCGCCTGCACGGCGTCGCGGTCTTCGAGCTGCGCCTGCCCAAGGGCGCCAACGTGACCCTGGTCGTGCGCGGGGGCGAAGGCTTCGTCCCCGAGCCGCACACGACGATCAGGCACGGCGACCGTCTGCTCGTCGTCACCACCTCGAAGGTCAGGCAGCGCACCGAGCGGCGCATCCGTGAGATCAGCCGCGGCGGGCGCCTCGCGGGCTGGTCGTAGACTGGCCCTCGGCCCTTTTCCCTTCGACGCCTCGAGGTCCTGCCTGTGCCCACCTACTCCTACGCGTGCCAGAACTGCGGTCACGCCTTCGACATCCGCCAGTCGTTCACCGACGACGCCCTGACGGTGTGCCCGGAGTGCGGCGAGACGCGGCTGCGCAAGGTGATCCACCCCGTGGGCATCGCGTTCAAGGGCTCAGGCTTCTACAAGACCGACTCGCGACCCTCCGGCAAGAACGGCTCCAAGCCGGCCGCTGACTCGTCGTCGCCCTCCGGCGACGGCGGCGCGAAGAAGGACGGCGGGTCGTCCTCGGACTCCTCCGGCTCGTCGACGTCCTCGAGCTCGTCGACGTCCTCGAGCTCGTCGGCGTCCGGTTCGTCGAGCTCGTCCGGTTCGTCAGGTTCGTCCGGCGGCTCGTCCACAGCCCCCTGAGCCTCGGGGACCTTGTCCCCACCCGAGGGCGTATGCCGTCAGCCCGGGCAGGCGCCCGCCCTAGGCTCGCCCCATGACCAGTGCGCAGACGACCACGCCCGCCTCCGCCGGTGCCGACGAGCGGGCCACCGGCTCCCGCGCGGAGATCGGCGTCATCGGCGGGTCCGGCCTCTACGAGTTCCTCGACGACTACGAGACGGTCGAGGTCGACACCCCCTTCGGTCGCCCGAGCGACCCGCTCGTCGTCGGTGAGGTGGAGGGACGCAGCGTCGCCTTCGTCGCCCGGCACGGCAAGGGGCACCGCTTCGCCCCGCACCGCGTCAACTACCGCGCCAACCTGTGGGCGCTCCGGGCCGTCGGCGTGCGCCAGATCCTGTCGCCCTGTGCCGTGGGGTCGCTCCGGCCCGAGCACGGACCGGGCACGATCGTCGTGCCCGACCAGATCGTGGACCGGACGTGGGGGCGGGCGCACACGATCTACGAGACGGAGGGTCCGGTCGTCCACGTCGGGTTCGCCGAGCCGTACTGCCCCAACGGCCGGTCGGTCGCGATCGACGCCGCGCGCCTCTCCCCGTTGCCGGTCGTCGCGGACGGCACGCTCGTGGTCGTCAACGGGCCCCGTTTCTCCTCACGCGCCGAGTCCGTCACGCACCAGCAGGCCGGCTTCGGCATCGTCGGCATGACGACCATGCCCGAGGCCGCGCTCGCCCGCGAGCTGGCGATGTGCTTCACGACGATCGCGATGGTGACCGACCACGACGCCGGCATCGAGGGTGGCGAGGCCGTCAGCCACGAGGAGGTGCTGCGGGTCTTCGCCACCAACGTCGAGCATTTGAGCGCGATCCTGCGTGATGCCATCGGGCAGATGCCCGCGCACGAGCCCGACGAGACGGCCACCTGTCCGTGCCGACGCAGCCTCGACGGCATCGAGCTGCCCTTCCCCCTCCCCTGATGTCCGCCTCGGGGGCGCGGGGTCCTTGGCGGCCGGCCCGACGCCGTTCGGCACGGTGGCCGGACGGTCCGCGTCGTCGCCACGCGCGGCGCAGCCGGTGGCGCCGATGGGCCTCCGCCGGGCTCGCAGCCCTGGCGGTCCTCGTCACGGTCGGAGCAATGCGGCCCACGCCGGCCGGCGGCGCCGGTGTTCCCACGGTCGTGATGGCCCGCGACGTCGCAGCCGGTGAGCCGGTCGCCGCGGATGACGTCACGGTGTCAGCTCGGCCGCGTGGCCAGCGGCCGCTCGCGGCGCTGTCCTCGCCGGAGGCCGTGGTGGGCCGCGTCGCCGTCGCCCCGCTCGCGGCGAACGAGGTGCTCACCCCCGGCCGGCTCGTCGGTGACGACCTGCTGACCGGCCAGCCCGACGACCGGGTGGCCGTCAGCGTGCCCGTCCTCGACGCCGCCTCCGTCGGCGTGCGGCCGGGCAACCACGTCGACCTCTACGCCACGGGCACCGGGGCCCGCGCGGCGGCCGACGTCGTCGTGCTCACGGTGCGCGACGCGCAGGACTCGCAGGGCCTGGGCTCCGGCGCCCCGGCCCGCATCACCCTGGCCCTCGATCCCGGACAGGCCACCGAGGTCGCCAAGGCGCTCAGCGCCCTCCAAGCGGGCCAGAGCCTCGTCGTGGCGGTCCGGCACCGAGCGGGAGCCGGGCCCCAGCAGTAGTCTCGGACGCGCCGGTGCTGCTCCTCACTGCAGACTCGTCACGGCAGCCGACCCGGGCCACGCGAAACCGCCCGGGCAGCCCTTCCGGTAGCCACCTTGCACGACCTCCAGGCGGTCGACCACCCTCCGCCCTCCACCGAAGCATCGACAGCCCCTTCAGGGGAGCGAAAGGACGCTCATGCTCAAGGGTTTCAAGGACTTCCTCATGCGGGGCAACGTCGTCGACCTCGCCGTCGCCGTCGTCATCGGCACCGCGTTCACGAGCGTCATCAACGCGTTCGTCACGGTGATCATGGACCTCATCGGCAAGCTCGGCGGCCAGCCCGACTTCTCGAAGTACACCCCGGGCGGCGTGGCGATCGGCGCCTTCATCACGGCGCTGATCAGCTTCCTGATCGTGGCGGCCGCCGTCTACTTCATGGTCGTCGTGCCCATGAACGCCGTCGCCGCACGACGCAAGCGGGGCGTCGAGCCGGAGCCCGAGGCGCCCTCGGAGGAGGTCATCCTCCTGACCGAGATCCGCGACGCCCTCCGGGTGCGCTGACCTGCTGGAAGCCGCACGGCGCAGCGAAGTGCCCACTCGACTCCTTGAGTCGAGTGGGCACTTCCACAATCGAAGGTGCTAGGCCGACGTGGGCTCGCTCAACCTCGTGGCGCCGTACGCCTTGGGCCTCTCGTAGCCGCCGAGGACCTCGGCCAGCGCGAGCGGACGCGCCGCCTCGGCGTGCCGGCCGGCACGCTGCAGGGTGCGACCCAGCAGCAGGTGGGCGTACGCGTCGGTCGGCGCGTCGTCGATGACGCGCAGCAGCGTGGCCTCCGCTCGACCGAGCTGGGCCGACTGGAAGTAGGCACGGGCCAGGAGCAGGCGCAGCTCGGTCACGGAGTGCAGCACGGCCTCGTCACCGGGAGCGTCACCGCTCGTGGCCAGGTCGGCCGGGCGAGCGCGGGCCGACTCCGCCTCCTCGACGAGCTCGGCCAGGGCCACTGCGGCAGCCCCGTGGTCACCGCGCTCGACGAGACCCTGGGCCCAGGACAGGCGCAGCGGGAACGGTGTCATCGTGTTCATGCGCCCCACAACGCCGCCCCGGACCACCGCATTCCGCGGCGGGATGCGGCCACCCTCACTCGTAGTGCGGCGGGCGCTGCTCCTCGAGCCACCGGTCGCCGACTCCTGAGCCCGCGGGTCGCTCGCCCCAGCCGAGGTCGAGCTCGTCGCTGCTGTGCGCGAGCGAGGTGGCGGGCTCACGCGAGTCCGTGTCGTCGGCGTTCTCGGCGGCTCCCGTGCCCTTCCGGAACACCCGGCGGCGCTTGCGCTTGGGCGCCCGAGCCGGCTTGGCCGCAGGGCCGCCGGACTCGGAGTCGCCGTTCGGGCTCTCCACGGCCGTCGGCTCGGCGAGCCCCTCGCCGTCCGGGCCCTCCACCAGTGCACCGCCGCCGCCGTCGGCTGGGTCGCCGAGCTGGTCGCCTGAGCCGGTGCCCGAGCCGGTGCTGGACCCGTTGGCCGACTGGGTGGCCGACGGTTGCTGTGCAGACGCCGGAGGGGATGCCGTGCGCGCCAGCGTCACGATGCGGGCGATCTCGCGAGCCGGGTCACGGAACACGTCGGTGCTCCAGACCCGCTCGTGGACCCAGCCTAGCCGTGCCAGCTGCTCGGGTCGCAGGCGGTCACGGTCGCGGGTGCTGCGCAGGGCGGCATACCTTTCGCCGTCGGTCTCGACGGCGATCAGGGCGCGGCCCCGGTGGTAGGGGTCCTCGACCGCGATGTCGACGCGGTGGTCGGCAGTGCCGTAGTCCTCGTGCACCGTGAGCCCCTGGCGGCGCAGCCGTTCGGCGAGGTCGTGGCGCAGCGGGTCGTGCGTCAGCGTGGCGGCGGCGAACAGCGTGTCCTCCTCCCCGGCGTTGCCGCGGCTCTCGGCGTAGGCGAGGAAGTCGCGCAGCATGAGGGCTCCGCGGGCCTTGAGCCGGTTCGGGTCGAGGTCCACCGCACGCAGGGCCGACACGATCGTCATCCGCCCGCGGGCCCGGGTGATGGCGACGTTGAGGCGGCGCTCGCCGCCCTCCATGTTGAGCGGCCCGAAGCGGTGCAGGACGCGCCCGTGCGGGGTCTTGCCGTAGCCGATGGACAGGATGATCGCGTCGCGCTCGTCGCCCTGGACCCGCTCGAGGTTCTTGACGAAGAAGCGCTCGTCGCGCGTGTCGTCGAAGAAGGCGGCGACGTCGGGGTTGGTGCGCAGCGCCTCGGTGATCGCGTCGTCGAGCCGGTCGGCGTGCCGGATGCCGAGCGCGATGACACCGAGCGACTCCGCCGGCCGGGTACGGGCGTGCTCGAGGACCAGCTCGACGACTCGGGCCACCTCTCCGTCGGTCGTCTCGATGGCGTCGACCCCCTGCTGCACCTCGGCCACGCCCTCGACGGGCTCGAACCGCACGGCCGACTCGATGGACGTGCCGGGGAAGGTCGTCAGCCTGCCGTCGTACATCGCCTCGTTGGCGAAGGCGATGAGGCGCTCGTCGCGGCTGCGGTAGTGCCAGCTGAGGTTGCGCGTGGGCAGCGCGGCCGCGAGCACGTCGAGGACGGACTCGAACCCCTCGGTCAGGATCTCGTCCTCGGAGCCGGGGGCGTCGGCCTCGTCGTCGGACACGACGGTGAAGAAGTTGGTCGGCGGCAGCTGCCGCTCGTCGCCGGCCACGACGACCTGGCGCGCGCGGGCGATGGCCGAGATGGCCTGCGCGGGCTGCACCTGTGAGGCCTCGTCGAAGATGACGACGTCGAACCAGCGGCCCGGGGGCAGCGTGGAGGCGACGACGAGCGGGCTCATCGCCCAGCACGGCTTGATCGCCGTGAGCGTCGATCCCGCCTGGGGCATGAGGTCGCGCAGCGACCGGTGGCGCCGTGCCTTGCCGGCCTCGGCCCGCACCAGCGCCTCGTGGGCCGGGTTGTCGGCGAGCACCTCGCGCACGTGGCGCGCAACCGCGCCGCGCACGCGCTCCACCGTGGCGGCCTGGTGGGCGCGGTCGGCCTCGGCGAACTCCGCGACGTCACGGCGCAGCCCCGCGCCGTCATGCGCTCCGTATGCCGGGTCGCGCACCGTGATCTCCTGGGCCAGCGAGGCCCACCACACGTGCTCCACCTCGGCCGTGACCTGCTCGGTCGGGACGCCGCGCTTGGCGAGGTCGTCGACGACGGCGCCGAGCCCGGCCGCACGGACATCGTCCAGCGCCGTCGTGACCTGCGGCAGCACCGCGATCCGGTCGGGGCGGCGTGCGAGGTCGGCGAGCCGTTCGCGGAGGTCTCGCAGCGGCAGCGACGTGAGCGTGTGCCCGTCGGGGCCGACCGCCAGCCGCTCGTCGAGCCACTCGAGGTCCGCCGTCAGCCCGGCGAGCAGGGCCAGGCCCTCGTCGAGGCGCGGGGAGATCTCCGGACGGCCACCGCCACCGACGAGCTGGAACCAGTGCTCCCGCTGCTCGCTCGCCGACACGAGCTCCTCGTGGAGGTTCGCCGGCGGGCGCCCGGGCCGCAGCAGGCGCTTCGTCTGCTGACGGATCTTCCAGCGAGCCAGCCAGCCCATGTCGACGTCGCGCGCGTCTCGCCAGTCGCGGGTGGCCGTCGCGGCGATGTGCTCCTTGAGCGGGATGTCGAACACCTCGGGCCGGAACACCTCGAGCGTCTCGCGGACGCTGAGCATCGTCTCGAAGGCGGACTTCCAGTCCTCGAGCGTGTTCGCTTCGGGCACATGGGACTCCGAGAGGAAGCGGTTGAGCTGGCGTGCAGCGTCGTCGAGGCCGTTGGTGCTGTGACGGGTCGTGATGTCGAGGGCCTTGGACGCGTCGTCGGCAGTGAGGATGCGCGCGCCGAACCACGGGTCGTCGCCCTCCCGGGTCCAGGCGCCGAGGCCCGCGGCGTCGCGCAGCCGCCTGCCGAGCTCGACGGCCCGCACGCGGCTGAGGCCCGCGAGGTCGCGGCTGCCGAGGCGTACGTGCGAGGTGGGTGGCGGCGTACGCGTGCCCAGCTCGACGAGCGCCTCCTGCGCCTCGTGCGCGGAGACGCCCCACGGCTCGCGCGTCTCGTGGAGCGCGCGCACGTGGTTCTGCAGTCGGCTGCGCCGCTCGCGCAGCGTCGACGTGGTGCGGTCGAGGTCGGCAGCGTCGTTCTCGACGGCCGCTTCGAGGCTTCTGGCGAACTGCTGCGCGGTGGCCCGCCGGTTCGTCGGCCCGTCGTACGCGTCGAGCACGAGGTCTCCGAGGCCGAGCCGGTCGAGCCGGCTGAGGACGGCGTCGATGGCGGCACGCTTCTCGGCGACGAAGAGGGCCGACTTGCCCTCGGCGGCGAGGGCCGCGATGAGGTTGACGATCGTCTGCGACTTGCCCGTGCCGGGAGGTCCCTTGATCACGAGGTGGGCGCCCGCGCGTACGGCGTCGATGGCCGCGTGCTGGGAGGAGTCGGCGTCGAGGACGAGGTACTCGTGCTCAGGGTCCGGGTCCGGCTCGCTCTCGGGCAGCCGCAGCCGCACCGCCGCGAGCGCCGACCCGTCGCCGGCGAGCGCGGCGACGACGTCGTGGTCAGCGAGGGTGTCGCCCTGCAGGGCGAGGTCGGCGACCATCGGCAGCTTGGCGTAGGAGAAGGTGCCGAGGACCAGACGAGGGGTGATCTCGAACTCGGGCACGCGCTCGCACGCGTGGCCCAGGGCGGCATACACGGGGTAGGGGTCGAAGCCGTTGCCCGCGGTGGCGAGGTCGGCGAGCGCGTCGGCGTCGACCTCGATGCCCTGCTCGGAGCGGAGGTACTCGCGCAGCACCGGGTTGAGCTCGACGTCCGGGCCGAGGTCGATCTCGAAGTCCTCCTGGGCGGCGCCGGTCGGGCGCAGCACGCACGAGCGCAGCAGGACCGGCGCGGCCGGCGGCCGCGCGGCGCGGGGCACCGACCACGTCGCCATGCCGATGGCGATGAAGCCGGCCGCGATGCCGCGCTCCTCGCGCAGCTCGAGCGCCTTGGACCGGATGGCGCGGGCGCGACGACGGGCCTCCGTGAAGGCAGCCGGCTCACGGACCAGGTCGGACAGGCGGGTGCGGCGGCCGGCGAGCAGCATGGAGACACCACCGGGGTGGGCGGTGGTCAGGTCGAGCGTCCCGGAGGGCAGGTCGCGGTACCACAGCAGGGTGTTGCGGCCACCGAGGTCGACGAGGGTGCGCTGCCAGGTGCGGACGGCCGCCGCGACGCGGTCGGCACGCGGGTCGCCCGAGGGCGACTCCGCCACGGTGGCAGGGTCGGTCCTGGCGGCGTCGGTCATTCCAGCAGGCTAACCAACGAAGGGCTGCCGCCCTGTCAGCGACAGACCAGCAGCCACGATTCGCGGGGCCTTTCGGCCCAGGACCCGCTTGACCGCGCGGGTCCTGGGCCTCTCAGCTGTCCCAACCGAAGGCGTCCACGAGCGCTCGAGCGAGCACGAAGATCGATACGCCGGCGCGCGCGGCAGCAGACCGCAGCCGCTCCTCCGCCGCGTCCGGGTCGAGGCCACGCGCGCTGACCAGCAGGCCGATCGCCTGGTCGACGTGGGCCTGGGCCTTGAGCCGCCCGGGGCTCTGGACCGCCTCGAGCCGCGTCTCGAACGACAGGTCCGCGTTGGCCACGGCCCCGGGCGCCCACGCACCGAAGAGCTTCGCGAGCTCCTCCACGTGGCCGTCGAACGTGTCCGCCGTGGTGCCGTAGAGGTTCACGCCACCGGTGACGACCCCGCCGTGACGGATGGGCAGCGACAGGGTGCTCTCGATGCCGGCCGCGGCGGTGGCCTGGGCGAAGAGCCGCCACCGGTCCTCGTCCAGCAAGGCGTTGGCGTCGGTCTGCACGACCTCCGCCGTGCGGACCGCCTCCTCGCAGGGACCGTCGTCGACGTACTGCACGGCGTCGAGCGCAGCCACGTCCACGTCGCTCGCCACGTATGTCAACATCAGTCCCTGGGACAGCATGCCCAGGCTCACCCCGAGCAGGCCGGGGATGCGCTCCTTGGCGCGACCCACCAGCTGCTCGAGGTCCTCGCGCAGCTGCAGGTCGCCGTAACGCTCCAGCTCCTCGAGCGCTGCGTGGGTCTCCGGGATCGGCTCCATGTCCAGACGCTTACCCACCCCGTACGCCGCGGGCGACATGCTGCGCGAGTGCGGCATACCGCCTCCGCCCACTCGGGACGCAGGCGCCCCGCCACCCTTGCGGGGCGACGGGGCACCGTGCTCGAGCCTCGCTCAGTGCCGCCCCTGCGGCACGGTCAGCGGGAAGCTGCCGGGTGCGTGCGTGGTCCACGTGCTCGTGTAGGCCGGAAGGTACCGGTCGAGGTAGGGCGACCGGTCGCCCTGCGTGGGCACGTCGCGGCGCGGGCTCTGCAGGTCGAGCCCGAGGGAGGCGGCGCGCACCGTGACCGTCTGCCCCGAGGCGGTGTCGGCCCAGGATCGCGTCGTGTCGGTCCCGATGCCCACGACCAGCTGGTGACCGCGCTTCAGGACCCAGTCCGTGGACTTGAGGTCGAAGGACACCTGTCCGCTGCGCACGAGCGACATCTGCTCGTCGAACATGACTGCGGTGCCGTCCGGTGCGACGTCCCAGAGGCGGACGAGGACGTTGCCCTGCCCGCTCGTGCGCAGGGAGACCCGAGGCGTGCCCGTGACGCGCACGTCCGATGGGGTCGGCTTGGACCACGTGTAGTACGCGTTGCCGTCGTCCGTCGTGCGCGGCTTGGGTCCGTAGCCTCGCTCGGTGCCGACGCCAGGCGGCAGCTCCGGAGCGTGCTCCATGTCCCACCTGCCGGTGTCCGGCGCGAGGCTGCGGGCCTGGGCCGGCGTGCGGCCCTTGTCGTCGACGTAGCTGCCCGACTGCAGGCGCACCTCGACGTCGCGACGGACGGCAGGCCACGTGGACTGCGCACGCCACTTCCCCGTGCTGTCCTCGATGACGAATGCCGGGTCCTCGACCGCCGGGCGCACGCCCTTGAGGTGCTTGTCGTAGAAGCGCACGACCTCGTCGAACCAGCCGGCCCGGCCCATGCGCAGCACGCCGTCGGAGCCGGTCTCGTTGCCGCGCACGTGCTCCCACTGGCCGAGCCAGCCGCGCTCCTCGCCGACGTGGTTGTCGAGGTAGGTCTCGATGTCCTCGGGCTTGGTGTTGGGTTCGATGAAGCCCTGGGTCACGAACAGCGGCACCTTCGATCCCTTGGCCTGGGCCGCGAGGTCGCGGGCGCGCCAGTAGGCCGAGTTGGGATCAGGGTTCTGCGTGTCGGTGAGGTTGTTCGCCAGGCACTCGGGGTGGGCGACCTCGTAGGCAGCGTTGGTCTTGTACTTCGCGGAGTCGTCTGACATCCCCTGGATGCTCGCGATGGAGTTGTATGCCTGGGGCGTGCCGACGTAGTTGGGCCGGCGGACGCCGTTGCTGAAGAGGTAGTTGTACATGTCCCACACCGGCTCCTGGGCCACCACGGCCTTCAGCCCCGTGGGAGCGAGGTCGGCGCCGACGAGGCCGGTGGAGGCGTCGTAGGACTTGCCGTAGAGACCGACCTTGCCGGTGGACCACGACCGGCTCGCGGACCACTCCACGGCGGCCTTGACGTCGGCCTGCTCGCCGGGACCGACCCAGTCGAGGCAGCCGGTCGAGCCCCCGAAGCCGCGCAGGTCGACCATGACCACCGTGTAGCCGCGCTTCATCAGGTCGGCGCCCTGGATGAGGTCGTCGAACCGCTCGGACGGTCCGGTGCCGGTGAACCCGTCGTCGCCAGTCTGGCCGCGGTGCGCGAAGTACGGACCGACGGACAGGATGACCGGCGTCCGGGCGCCGGACGGCAGCCCCGCGGGTCGCAGGACGTCGGCGTGCAGCTCGACGCCACTGCCGTCGGAGGAGGGGAAGTACTCCTCCGACCAGAGCGCCCCCTCGGGCACCCGCGCGTTCTCCTCGTGGGAGACGGGATGGTCGGGCGACGGGATGGGGTCGGCCCGCGCCACGACAGGGGCTGCGAGCGCCGCCCCGGAGGTGAGGGCGACAGCGGTGAGGATCGACAGACTTCGGGAACGGGACATGGGGTGCCTATCAGTTCGGCGTCACTGGACTTCGACGCTAGATCCGGACAAATCACCCGGCAACCGGAGCTGTACTCCCTTGAACAAACCCTTACGAGGGTGTCGGATCAGGACAGGCCCGTTCGTTGCAGGGGTGAGCGGCAGTCGAGTGGCGCCGCACGGAGCGAGGGAGATGATGCACATGCAGTACCTGCTGTCCGTGATCGACGACGGCGCCGGCTCGGCGACCGACACCGAGCAGGCCGACACCGACGCCTTCAACGACAGGCTGAGGGCCCGTGGCCAGTGGGTCTTCGCCGGCGGCCTGGGATCGCCCGATCCTGCAACGGTCGTCGACAACCGTGGCACCGAGGCCGTGATCACCGACGGACCCTTCCTCGAGGCCAAGGAGTGGCTCGCCGGCTTCTGGATCATCGAGGCGCCCGACCTCGACGTGGCGCTCCGGCTAGCCGCAGAGGGGTCGAAGGCGTGCCACCGCAAGGTCGAGGTGCGACCTTTCCTCTGACCACGGGACCGACGAGAGCGCAGAAGGAGCAAGGGAGCGCGATGAGCCGACCCGGGACCGACGAGGCGATCAGCCGCGCCCACCGCGAGGAGTGGGCGCGGGTCGTCGCGTCCCTGGCCCGGCGGTTCGGCGACCTCGACATCGCGGAGGAGTCCGCTGCCGAGGCGTTCGCGACGGCCGTCGAGCGGTGGCCGGCGGACGGCATACCCCCCAACCCCGGCGCCTGGCTGACGACCACCGCGAACCGCAAGGCCATCGACCGCCTACGGCGTGAGAGCAGGCGCGACGACAAGCAGAAGGAGGCGCACGCGATGTATGCCGTCGAGGCACCCCAGCCGGCCGGTGCGGTCGACGACGACCGGCTTCGGCTGATCTTCACCTGCTGCCACCCGGCGCTCGCGATGGAGACCCGTGTGGCGCTGACGCTCCGCCTCGTGGGCGGCCTGACGGTCCCCGAGATCGCCCGGGCGTTCCTGGTGCAGGAGTCGACGATGGGCCAGCGGATCACGCGAGCCAAGGCCAAGATCCGCGCGGCGCGCATCCCCTACCGGGTGCCGCCTGCGGCGGACCTCCCGGTACGCGTGTCGGGCGTGCTCACCGTCCTCTTCCTCGTCTTCAACGAGGGCTACCTCGCGTCCGGTCCCGACAGCGACCCGCTGCGAGCCGACCTGACCGCCGAGGCGATCCGCCTGGCTCGCCTGACGCGGGCACTGTTGCCCGACGACGGCGAGGTGGCCGGGCTCCTGGCCCTGATGCTGCTCACCGAGGCGCGCCACGGCGCCAGGGTCTCACCCGGCGGCGAGCTGGTGACGCTGGAGGAGCAGGACCGTGGCGCCTGGGACGCCGCGCTCATCGCCGAGGGGCACGGCATCGTCCGCGAGAGGCTGGCTTCGGGCGTCGCCCCCGGGCGGTTCCAGATCCTCGCGGCCATCAACGCGGTGCACACCTCCGCCCGGGAGGCGGGCCAGACCGACTGGTCGCAGGTCGTGGCGCTCTACGACCAGCTCGTGCGCCTCGACCCCTCCCCCGTCGTCGCCCTCAACCGGGCGGTGGCGGTCGCCGAGCTCGACGGTCCGGAGGTCGGGCTCGCGCTCGTGGGCCGCCTGCAGGACGCGCTGGCCGGCTACCACGCCCTCCATGCCACGCGCGCCGACCTGCTGCGACGGCTCGGTCGCAGAGACGAGGCGCGGGCGGCGTACGGCAGGGCGATCGAGCTGGCCGGCAACCGCGCAGAGGTCACCTACCTCACCCGTCGGCGCGACGAGCTGGCGCGGCGCCCGGGGGCTGAGTCTCGCTGATCCGCGGGCGGGCGTGCCGACCCGTGGCTACGCTGGCTACGGGAAGGGCGCCGACCATGTCACACACCCACGAGTTCTTCGAGGAGCTGACGCGGCGCGGCCACGAGCCCTTGCTGCAGCGGGTCCAGGCGACCATCCGGTTCGAGATCTCCGACGTCCAGACCGACCCTGCTGACCGGGATGCCAACACCGGCAGGGATCGTGCGGCCTCGGTGAGCCGACTGGTGGCCGTCGACCACGGCCGCCTGACGGTCTCCGCCGACGGCGGCGGCACAACGGCCGAAGCCACCATCGCGTGCAGCGCATCGGAGCTCCAGGACCTGGTGAACGGGCGCACGAGCGCGATGGCCTCGCTGCTGCGAGGAGCCCTGACGGTCCAGGGCGACCCCGAGCTGGTGGTGCTCGCCCAGAGACTCTTCTCCCGGCACCCGGCACCGACCCCCGATGCCGCCGTCCACACAGGCGAAGGGCGGCCGTCATGAGCGAGGGGCCGGTCCGCATCCTGGAGGGCAACACGTTCGTCGTGAGCGACCGCCGCGGCGACATCGAGGCCTCGCCCACCGAGCCCGGCGGGCTGTTCGCCTGGGACACCCGGTTCCTGTCACGGTGGGTGCTCACCGTCGACGGCCAGCGGCTGACTGCCCTGTCCACCGACGACCTCAACTACTACGAGGCCCGCTTCTTCCTCGTGCTCGGCACCAGCACCGTCTACGTCAACGCCAACCTCACCGTCATCCGCCAGCGCGCGGTCGGGCATGGCTTCCGCGAGAGCATCACCCTGCTCAACCACCACACCGGCTCGGTCGACCTCACGCTCCGGATGGATGTGGCATGCGACTTCGTCGACCTGTTCGAGGTGAAGGACGCCCTCGCCAAGCAGGGCAGGTGCACCACCCGCGTCGAGGACGGCGCCCTCGTCATCTCCTACGACCGCGACAGCTTCCACCGCGACACCACCGTCTCCGCCTCGGAGCCGGCTTCACGCGTGGACGAGAGCGGCCTGGAGTTCGACGTGCACCTGGACGCACACGGGTCCTGGTCGACCGAGCTCTACGTGGCTCCGCGGATCGGACGACCCGACGTTCCGAGTCTGATGCCCGTGGACGGCGTGGGACCGGGTGCGGACGGCGGCGGCCCGGAGGGGCTCGAGGAGTGGCTGGCCGCCGCACCGCGCCTCGTCACCGACTGGGACCAGCTCGCCGCGACCTATCGCCGCAGCCTCGTGGACCTCGCGGCGTTGCGCTTCTCGCCGGCGATCGCGGGCAGCCGCAGCCTCCCCGCGGCGGGGCTGCCGTGGTTCATGACGATGTTCGGGCGCGACAGCATCTTCACGAGCCTCCAGGCTCTCCCGTTCACCCCCGAGCTGGCGGAGACGACGCTGCGGGTGCTCGGTGACTGGCAGGGCAGCCGTGTCGACGACTTCCGCGACGAGGATCCCGGTCGCATCCTCCACGAGATGCGCTACGGCGAGCTCACCGCGTTCCAGGAGCGCCCGCACTCGCCGTACTACGGCTCGGCCGACTCGACGCCGCTGTGGCTCGTCCTGCTCGACGAGTACGAACGGTGGAGCGGCGACAGCGCTCTGGTGCGGGAGTTCGAGCCCGAGGCACGCGCGGCGATCAACTGGATGGACACGTACGCCGACCTGCAGGGCAACGGCTACATCTCCTACCAGCGGCGCAACGAGCAGACGGGCCTGGAGAACCAGTGCTGGAAGGACTCGTGGGACTCGATCTCCTTCAAGGACGGTCGGCTGCCCGGGTTCCCCCGCGCGACGTGCGAGCTGCAGGGTTACGCCTACGACGCGAAGGTCCGGGTGGCGCGTCTCGCCCGGCAGTTCTGGGACGACCCGGCATACGCGGATGCTCTCGAGCGGCAGGCGGCCGACCTCAAGGGCCGCTTCGACCGCGACTTCTGGGTCGAGGACGGTGGCTACTACGCCCTCGCGCTCGAGGCCGACGGCACGCGCGTCGACGCGCTCTCCTCGAACATCGGCCACCTGCTCTGGAGCGGGATCGTCGACGACGCAAAGGCGTCGACCATCGCCGCGCACCTGCTCGGGCCCCGGCTGTTCTCGGGCTGGGGCGTGCGGACGCTGGCCGACGACCAGGCCCGCTACAACCCGATCGGCTACCACGTCGGCACGGTCTGGCCCTTCGACAACTCCTTCATCGCGTGGGGTCTGCGTCGCTACGGCTTCCGGGAGGAGGCAGCACGTGTCGCGGCGGGCGTGCTCGACGCGGCCGAGTTCTTCGAGGGCCGCCTTCCCGAGGCGTTCGGTGGCTACGAGCGCTCCCTGACGCGCTACCCGGTGCAGTATCCGACTGCCTGCAGCCCGCAGGCGTGGTCCACCGGCGCACCCCTGCTGTTCCTGCGGACCATGCTCGGTCTCGACGCGGTCGGCGAGCACCTCATCGTCGACCCGGCCGTGCCGGTCTCGTTCGGGCGCATCGAGCTGCTCGACATACCGGGCCGCTGGGGCCGCATCGACGCGTTCGGCCGGGGGCTGGTCGACGTCGACGGCACGCTATAGAGCGGGGAAAGACGCCGACGAGTTCCGGCTCTTTTCGAAAGCCACTGTGGCGCGCAGAGCCGCGCCTTATCTTTGACGAACGGTGTATCGCCCTGGCGCGCGGGGCTTGCAATGAATTCACAGTCGTGCCAACACCTTTGGAAGTGACGCCAATGCGATCTTTGATCCCGGTCTCCGCGGCGGTGTTGTTAGCCGCCTCAATTCTCCCCGCGCCTGCCGCAACCGCGGTCACCACGACGTCGACGGCTCCCTGCGGTGGTTCAGCCCGAGGAACTGCACCACCGACGTGGGATCACGTCACGCTGATCATGTTCGAGAACAAGCCGCTCAAGAAGATCATCGGCAACACTGCGGACGCGCCGTACATCAACTCGATCGCGGGCGCGTGCAGCTATTCGAAGAACGACCTCTCCCTGTCGACCACCAGCCTGGCCAACTACGTCGCGCTGACGTCCGGGTACACCGGCTGCGACAAGGCCGACACCAATGGCATCTGCACCCACCAGCTGCCGATCACGGCGAACAAACCTCCGAGCTCGTGGCCGCAGGCCTCGGAGAGCATCTTCGAGCTGATGAACACGACGGCGCCGGGCAGCGCCGTGGAGTGGGCCGAGGACTCGCAGGGAAACTGCTACACCGGTGGCGCCGGCCTGTTCACGGTCACCCACACGCCTTTCCCCTACTACACACGGACGCAGAAGACGTCGTGCCCGCAATACGCCAAGCCGTTCCCGGCGAACAACGCGGACGTGCTGTCCGCAAAGTTCAACCTGGTGATCCCGAACAAGCAGCACATCATGCACCTGGTGCCGAACACCACCATCTCGCAGCGGATCCAGAACGGCGACAACTGGCTGAAGAGCTATCTTCCGACGCTGCTCAACTCGACGACATACCAAGCCGGCCACTCCGCGATCATCATCACCTGGGACGAGGGAAACAACACCACCTTCACGGTGCCCCTGATCGTCATCACGCCGTACACCACCCCCGGCGGCGTCTCCTCGGTCGCCTACGACCACTACTCGGTCCTGAAGGGCATGGAGCAGATGGTCGGGCAGACCCAGCTGCTGGGCCACGCCGGTGACGCCGGAAAGACGTCGATCCGCGACGACGGGCTCTTCCGACTGAAGTGATCAGCAGGTGAGCCTCATGGGCCGGCGCGACGCACGAGCGCGCCGGCCCCTGGCCCGGCCCGTGGTTCGCCGAGGTGTGGAACGGTCCTGGCTGTCGCGGCTCACTCCGCCCGCTCGTCGGCCGACGCCGGGAGGGCAGCGGTCGGCACCGTCGCGGAGCTGCCTGCGGTGAGCTGCGGCGCTCCGGACCCGGTGAGGTAGGCGTGCACGCTCGACGCGACCTCGCGTAGGGGTCGTGGCGGCAGGTAGGCCGCAGCGCCTGCATCGAGCAGTCGGCTCACAGGCCCCGGCTGGCTCACGCCGAGCTCCTCGTCGTCGATCTCCGTCACGATCACGCGAGCGTTCGGAAAGCCGGCCCGCAGCGAGCCGAGCAGCTGCGGGCTCACGGGGTGGGTCAGGACGACGTCGGCCGTCGTCGGCGCCTTCAGCAGGTCTAGGACGATGTAGTCGGGTCCCAGCTCGTCGGAGAGCCGACGGCGCGCGGCCTCGGAGAGCTTCGTCGCCGTGGCCACGACCGTGACACCGTCCGGGACGGTCTCGACCGGGACGGACTCCACCCCCGGAGCCGGCGGCCCGAACACGACGGCTCCCTCGAGCACGGCCGGTCGAAAAGCGAGGACCCCGAGCTCGCGACCCTCGGAACGAAGCCTCACCTCGTGCCCTGCCACCATCGCCTCCACGGCGGACCGGACCTCGCGCGGAAGCGTCTCGAGGTCGAGCGTCTGCACTGCGCGTCGGTCTCGTCCCTGCACCGGACCATGGGGCATCAGGCACCTTAACCCGGCCGCCCCGGCAGGAGGCGCAGGACGGACCCCGCCACACGGCATACGCCATCCAGGCCATCGACGTTGCGCCGGGGACAGGGCTGGTGCAGACCTACTGGCCGGTGCAGCCGTCGACGCACTCGCGCAGAGGTCCGCGTGCCACGACTCCCAGGCGTCCGCCACACACTCCTCGGTCCCGGCCGCGCCGTCGAAGTCGAGGTCGCGCTCGTCCTGCGTCCAGTAGAGGACCGGCAGGTTCTCCTGGCCCTCGAGGTTCCGGCGGAACCAGTGGTGCTCGATCTTGGCCAGGTGGCGGACCAGCCCCAACAGGCTCATCGTGCT
Source organism: Terrabacter terrae (assembly GCF_039529575.1). Taxonomy (NCBI): domain Bacteria; kingdom Bacillati; phylum Actinomycetota; class Actinomycetes; order Micrococcales; family Intrasporangiaceae; genus Terrabacter; species Terrabacter terrae. The sequence goes on along the minus strand of NZ_BAAANB010000001.1, from coordinate 628,072 downwards.
CGGCGGCACCGACTGCTTGGCCAGTTGCGCGGGCGTGAGCCCCTCGCACTTCATCTCGAACGTCATCCGGTAGCGCTCGAGGTAGTCGCGCAGCAACGCGGTCTCCCCCACGGGCAGCTCCAGGTCGTTGCGCGGGTCGCTCTCGGGGTCGACCCAGAAGGCACGGCGGGTGGGTGCAGCCTGCACGCTCATGCCCGGCAGCCCACCAGGTGCCGGGGCCGCTGGCAACCGCGACACCCGGCCGGGGCACACCTCCGCAACGAGTCGACCAGGTGGTCACCGTCGCCGAGCTCGGGCGCTGCGCGAAGGTGCGCCTCGCTGAAGGGCTCGATGAGGTCGGCCGGGTATCCGGGCGGCACCGGGAGCCTCGCTCGGGCACTTCGGGGAGACGCACGCGGATACATTGCCGAGGTGCCCCGGCAACCCGTTCGTATGGTGACCGCACGGCTGTCACTACGGCAGCCGGCGCAGGTCGATGCCGCAGCGATCCTCGGGATCCTCTCGAATCCGTCGGTCGCGCAGCACAACCCGTCAGATCTGGTGACGGAGCTCGAGGACGTCGAGGAACTGGTGGGGCGCTGGCTGGGGCACTGGGAGCGGCACGGGTTCGGCAACTGTTGCGTCTTCGAGGAGAAGACACGTCGCCTCGTTGGCAACTGCGGTCTGCGGTGGATGACGATCCGCGGTGACCGCGTACTCAATCTCCTGTACCGCTTCCATCCCTCGACCTGGGGACGTGGCTACGCCACGGAAGCCGCAGCCGCCGTGTTGCACTGGGCCCAGGAGTCACTTCCTGCCGAGCTCGTCGTCGCTCGTATCCGCCCCACCAATCTCGCCAGCCAGAGGGTCGCCACCACGATCGGCCTGCGACGAGATCCCGCCTTCGACGACCAGGGCGAGGACGGCATGGACTGGGCGTTCACCAACCGCTCGTGAGCGGAGCGGGTGACCGACCGTCCCGCCACCCGCTCTTCCACCGCCGAGCGGGATCAGCCCTGTTTCCAGTGGTCGCCCCGACTCCCTGACGGGCTGCCACGTCTACGCCGTCATGATCGTGCCGTTGTGCGCCGGTGTCGAGTCGCCAGGCGTTGTCCCAGTCGAGCGCGATGCCGTTTGTGCCGCCGCGCCACCGGATCCTGGGGCGTTGTGCCGACGGTGCGGGGTGTGCCTGAGGCGCCCTTCGTACCACGAGTCCTCATGGCATCGTGGGGATGCTGGCAGTGCTCTCCATCGCAGTGATCCGGGGCGTCGAGTGGAGAGTGCTTGCGCATTGAGCATGCGCTCGGAGTGCATTCCTGCGATCACGCGGCGGGCCGCTCGCCGCCGACGTGCCGACCCTGCGCACCGACCCGCGGACCGCTCCGTCTTGGGACGATTCCTTTTCGTCGGACGGCATACCTGCACTCGTGCTGTCGGGTACTGAAACTCATGCCGGTCGCCACATCGGGTGTTTCACTGGCTCATGGGCACGGACCAGCAGTCGCGGGTCTCCGCACGTCGCGTGATCAGCCTTGGTCACGTGATGGTGGGTGGGGCGGCACTCGTTCTCTCCGGCGCGATGATGATCATGGGTCGAGCGCCGAACGCCGGGTTGGGCGGAGTGTTTCTCGGTTTGGGGCTGTTGCTCGCGTTGGCTGCCGTGCTGTTCACGTACGTGGCAGTCCTCGTTCTCCGGCGTGCACCCGAAGGTCGAGGTGGGTTGCTGTCACTGACCCTCAGCGTTGTCGAGCTCGTCGCGGGTGCGGCCATGGCCGCAGCCATGGGCGTTGCCGTGCAAGGCTACGGCGCCTTCGAGCCTTGGCGCTCCCCCCTGCTGCTGCCGACGGTGCTGCTCGTGGCCCTAGGCCTTGCAGGTCTGTCTCTAGAGGTTGTGTCGCGCCGCCACGAAGCCACTGATCTGCCTTGAGAGCCCTGATTGGAAGAGCCGCTCGCACAGGGCCGCCGCAATACCCTTGCGTCAGGCGCGTTCGTGGGCGGCCAGGATGACCCGTGCGGCCGCGCCGGGAGGGCGTTCGCACGATCGTGCGGTCTGGCCGCGCCGGTCTCGATGATCCAGGCCGGCCCCTGGCCCTGCCCTGTGCCGAGTCACACCTGATGGAGATGGGCCGCGATCGCGCCGAGGGCCTGATTGCGCTCCGCTGCCGTCCACCGCCGCCCGTCGAGGATGACCCAGGCGACGCGCTTGGGCGTCAGGAACGCGACCGCCTCCGCCTCGTGCACGCCGCCGCTCATGGAGGGGACGTTGCCGGTGATGGCAGGCAGGCCGTGCACGTGAGCGGGGGTGCCCTCCGCGCACCGTCGGAACGCCCGCTGCAGGAAGTCGGCGACACCCTTGGGGTCGGCCCCGCCAAGCTCGAGCTCAACGTAGGAGAGCGAGCGAGACACCTGCCCGCCCGAGCTCGACCGGCCCTCGTCCGTGCTGACTCCGACGCGGCGCACACGGGTGGCGCCGGACGCGATCGTGAACTTGTCATAGCCCAGGGACGCCCACGGCGCCGGCTGCCCGCACCAGACCTCATCGCCGCCCGGAAGCACCGCCCCGCACCTGCCCACGTCAGTCGCGTCGGCCCCCGGCGCGAACTCGTCGTTCACGTCGACACCGTGGGCCACCCTTTCCCCGAACAGATTCTTGAATGGCAGATCAACGCCGGCACCCTGGCCGAGGTCCTGGTGCGTGACGCACTGCGCCGCCTCAGGCACGGCTGTCATCGTCGGCGCCGGGGTGCTGGCCTGCACCCGGGAGGGATGCGGCGCGGAGCCGCCTCCGCTTGTGCAGCCAGCCAGCAGGAGAGCGACGGCGACACCGCTCCTGAGCGGGGGCCTGCGGCGTGGTGAGCGTCGGGCGCCTCGCGACTCGATGGCCATGGCCGAGAGTGTGCCAGCGGAACTCGCGCGCGCGTTCACGGGCGCACCGAGCGCCGGGCTTCTTGGCATCGGACCGATTCGTAGGACGTTCACTGGGCAGTGACCAGGTCGACCGGGTAGCCGCGGGTGGACGTTGGTGGTCGAGGACGCTCTGGCCGCATGCGCGTCGGCCCGGACCCTGAAAGGGGCCCGGGCCAACGCCCGTTGAGCAGGACGGGTCAGCCGTTCACCCTGACCATCATCTTGCCGGTGCTGTTGCTCTGTACGACCTTGATCGTGAGGCCAGCGCCGGCCACCTTGACGCTGCCGCCGGGGTTCGCCGTGTCGTAATAGCGGTTGGGGTCACTGTCGTCGAAGACCGAAACCGGCGCCTGTGCCGGGACCTCGAGCGTCGTCAAGCCACTCGCCGTCTCGCGGTGCAGGGAGATCGGGTCCGTCGCGTCGACGCCGAAGGTCGAGTCGAACGACTGAATCCGGTTGCGAGCCACGGTGTCGTCACTCCACCGCAGCGAGTTCGGTCGAGCGTCGACCGGCAGGATCCGGCCGGTGCCCGGGTGGGCCTTGGTGTTGTTGTTGGACACCGCGGTGTTCCAGTAGCTGACGAGCAGGCCGTCCTGGTACGGGAAGTGCTCGACCAGGTTGTCCTTCGAGAGCGTCCACCCGAAGTTGTACGGCCCCGTCTTCAGCGTCGCGTCGTACCCGGCGTACTGCCGGTTCTCGGCGATGTAGAAGCGGTCCTTGCCGGCCGCGTCCTTGGGCAGGGTGACGATGAGGGCCTGCTCCTTCTTCGTCGCGTGCATCGACGGGCCGAGCATCAGCGTGGCCTTCTGGTCATGGGCGACCGTCGTGTAGTCGAGCCAGCCGAGCTGCAGCTTCTCCCAGGCGCCCATGTGGTTGGGCGTCGTGCCGATGTCACCGGTGCCGTGGCCGAGCCACGACCCCGAGCTCATCAGCGTCCAGAACCCGGTGCCGTTCTCGCCGCCACCGGTGTCGTAGAGGTCGGGCAGGCCCAGGTCGTGGCCGAACTCGTGCGCGAAGACACCGAGGCCACCGTTCTCCGGCTCGGTCGTGTAGTCGCGGATCCAGAAGCCGGTGTCGCCGACCTGGATGCCGCCGTTGCGGTTCCAGTCCGGGCCGCCGTTGCGCGTCTGGTTGACGGACCACCGGTGCGACCAGATCGCCCACGCCGGTGCGCCGGCCTCCTCGCCCTCGCCGGCGTGCACCGCCTGGAAGTGGTCGATGTAGCCATCCGGCTCGTTGAAGTTGCCGTCCTTGTCGTAGTCGTACCGGTCCCACTGGTCGAACGACTGGAGGTACGCCTTGATGTCGGCGTCGGACTTGCCCTGCGCCTTCTGCTGGGCGTACCAGGCGTTGGCGCTGTCCTGGATGAACCGGCGCATGTCGGTGGCGTTCTCGGTCTGGCCGTAGCTCGCCTCGTTGTAGGGCACCTTCACCCAGTCGGAGGTGTCGCCCTTGACCGTGTAGCGGCCGCTCGACATCTCGCGGTACACGCTGGACATCGACTCCCCGTCGCCGAAGAACATGTCCTGGAAGTGGTTGCGGTCGAAGTTGTCGACCCAGTAGGTCGAGTTGTCCGTGGTGCGGTCGGGCGCCGGGATGTTGTTGTGCACCGGTCCCGTCGGTGCGGTCGGGTAGCGGGCATCCTTCTGGTCACCGAAGTCGACCAGGAAGGTCAGGATGCTGTCGGTCGACTGCAGCCCGTACTGCGCCCATTGGCCCGGTGAGACCTGGACGGCCTTGCCGCCGCCCTGCGTGACCGGCGTGGCCTCGCCTCGGACGACCTTGGCGACTGCCTCTTCGATGCCAGCACGGCGTTCGGCATCCTGCGGGTCGGGTCGGTCGTCGACGCGCTGGACCGCGGCCCCGTCCGCGTCTACGGACGCGTTCGCAGCGGGGTCAGGGTTGGCACTGGCCGTGATGGCTGGGCACAGTGCCGTGGCGGCGGCGAGTGCCGAGACCACCACCAGTCGAGATCTGATGTTGCGCATGTCGCTCCTCTGCCCTGCTTCGATAGCAGGACCTGGCTCTGCGAACGGGCCGGCGGCGTCCGGCACGTCGACCGCCCGTGGGCGGTGCGGGGAGCCTATGGCACGAAATGTCCGTATACAGCCTCTGAAACAGAACCTTTACTGGCGTGTCGCCAAGGCCAAGGTGACGCGGAACCACGACACGTTTCCGAGCGGCCCGAGAGCCCGTTTTCTCTGCGACCATGAGCCGTGAGCCGGCCGCATCGACCGGTCTGGCACCGAGGAGCGCACGTGGGCACTTGACCGCCTGGCACTGGCTCCGAAGACTGAACGAACACGTCTGCTGGCCCTGCTACCCGTCGCCGCCGGCGCGACCTTCTGGCCCGGCGTGTGCGCTGCCGCGGCGGCGGATTCCTTCCACTCGGCGATGAAGCTGTCTGCCTCCGATGCCGAGACCACGTCACCGGGGGCCGCCGGCCCAAGGCACGTAACGATTCGCCTCGGGTCAACGGGTGGCCCGGGGAGGACTGGGGTGCTTCGCACGTGGCCACGACGCTCGGCAACGTCCGGTGGCCGCGCTGACGGCGACTACGCTCGTCCGACTTGGCCGCTTCGAGGGCGACTACGAGCGCCTGCCCATGCCCATCGCGGGCGGCCGGCCCAGCCTGCCCGGATCGATCGCGCGGTCGATCGTGCCTGACGAGCGGGGTCGTCGCCGGACGCTGCTTGCTGGTTGGGAAACCAGTGGCACATTGTCACGGCGTTTGAGGGGGCTTCGTGTCCCCGAGCTCACCGCGCAACGACTGCATCTACCGCGGACTCTCCTCAGGAAGGCGCCTCCAATGCCCCTCGGAGACCACCTGGGCCACCCCGTCGACCACCCGGATCGCAGACTGGTCGTCGAGGACGTACGCCGGCCCGCCGATCTCGGCAGCCCACTTCTCGGCATCGGCCATGGTGTTCTCCGGGAACACATCGAGATGGGGAAAGATCGAGAAGTCGACGAGGCCGAGCGTGCGGTCGTCGGGGGCTCCCGGCCACTGTACGAAGTCGGCACCGATCCGCGGCGTCATCACCATGCTGCCGGCGCTCACGCCCACCCAGACCGTGTCGGACAGGGACGGCAGGAGGGCCGCCAGCCCGGACTCCTGCATCCAGTGGGACAGGTAGGTGGCCTCGCCACCGTCCACGAGGAGGACGTCGGCCGCACGGATCCACGGCATCCAGCGTTCTTCGTCGATCGTGCCCAGCGCGGTCAGCTCGAGCAGGCCGAGGGAGTTCCACGGCATCGAGGTCATCCCGCCCCACGGCGGGAGACCAGCGACAAACCCGCGCGCCGAGACCGGCCCGCACATCGGATGACCCCACTGGGCGGTGGGGATGCAGAGCGCCGTTGCCTCCTCCACCGGCTTGCCCAGCAGGTCGACGAGCGCCTCATGAATGCTCGGGTTCGTGACTCCCCCGGACGTGAGTAGCAGTTTCACGAGGCCCACTGAACCACAGGGAAGCGGCCGCCACCCGTGGTCGGATGGCGGTGTTTGCTGATCATCCTGTCCCTGTCTGCCGTCACCATCTGCGAGCCCGCCGTGCGCTGTGACGAAACAACGTCGGGATTCGCCGCGGACAGTGTCGCGGCGCTGGCGGCGGCCATGCGCGAGACCGCCGCGCAGGTCCAGTAGCCTGTGTCCGTTGGCTGGCCTACGCCGTGCTTACAGCGAGGGTTACAGCGCTCGTTGCAGCACGGGTTGCAGAGTGGGTTTCAGCCATGCCCCGCCCTCGTAGCTCAGGGGATAGAGCACCGCTCTCCTAAAGCGGGTGTCGCAGGTTCGAATCCTGCCGGGGGCACCACACGTTTGCTAGCCGCTGGGCCCGTGAGAACGCTCCGCGGCTGCTGTCCGACCGCGGTTGCAACCCAGGTCTTCCCGCCGCTGCGACGCTTCCTCACGTGCGGCGCCCGGCACCCGGACCCATCTGGCGCAGCGTGAGAGGTCCTCACCGTGGCGAGGTGGGGAGGGCGCACCGGCAGATGGATCGTGACGCCTCCCGGGGAGCCCGGCAGGCCAGGAACGGCTATCAGGACGAGCGATGCCAGCGGACCGGACCGACCCGGATCGGCGGCTGCACCGCCTCCTCGACGGGCGCCCGCGGTCCCCTTCGGCGAACTACCACCGGCCGCCCCTGCCGGCTCTCCCGCGCCGGGCCCTCGCGGGACCGGTCGTAGTCGGCGCGCAGCCGCGGGTCGCCGAGGACGGCATACGCCGCCATGGCTCGCTGGATGCCGTCCGCAGTCCCTGGGCCCTCATCCCGCGCGTCGGACGCGGCGGACTCTGCCGCGTCACGGGTGTCCGGGTGGTGGCGCCGCACCAGCACCCGGTACGCACGCCTGACCTGCTCCTGGGTGGCGGACGGCGGGACGCCCAGGACGGCATACAGGTCGCTGCTTCGCACCATGGGGTGCCGGCTCCTTCCGGGGGACGACGGTCCCGGCCCGTCGCGGGGCGACGGGCCGGGCCGTCCGCTGGTGGGGTGACCGGGCCCCGGCCGGTGCGAACCGATACGCCGTCAAGGCGTGGGCGTCGCGCTTCGAGCGTCTGGCGCGATGGGCGAACGCACCGACCGGGGCTGCTCCATGAACTCGTGACGACTCCACCACTCCGGGACGACCACCTGCCTTTCGGTCCAGGTCACTCGAGACGACCACTCACCCGATCGGTCAGGCGCCGATCGACTGCCGGTCCTGGGTCGTGCCGCCGATCTCGATCCTGCGCGGCTTCGCCTGCTCGGCGACGGGAATCGTCAGGGTGAGGACGCCCCCGTCGTAGCTCGCCTCGATGTGGTCGGTGTCGAGGTTGTCGCCGAGGACCAGCTGGCGGCTGAAGACGCCGAACGGGCGCTCGGCGGCGATGAGCTGCGTCTCGTCGTAGTGGGCCCGCCGATCGGCCTTGACCGTCACGACATTTCGCTCGACGTCCAGGTCGATGTCGTCCGGCGCCACACCGGGCAGGTCGAACTCGACGTGGAAGGTGTCGCCCTCGCGCCACGCGTCCATCGGCATCAGGGACGAGCGGGCGAAGGAACCACCGGTGCCCAGGACCTGCTGCGTGAGCCGGTCGAGGTCTCGGAAGGGATCAGTGCGCATCAGCATCAGGTTCACCTCCATCGTTGTCACGATGCTCCAAGGAGGGCCACGATCGCGTCGTGCGATCTATGGCGTGCGCCATAGATTTCATATACCACTCGTGGGATGCTGAGGCAAGAGAACCGACGGAGAAGGAGGCCCCAGTGACCCCACAGCAGCCCATCCCCGATGACGTTCCCGAGGCGGACCTGCTCGAGCAGCAGGCGCCGGCCGACTCACCGGACCTGCCTGACACCGAGGCGGTGTCCGACTCCACCGACTCCGTGCTCGTGGCGCCCGCTGACGAGGCGAACGAGGCCGACCGGCTCGAGCAGCACGAGGTCGTCGCGGGCGACGACGACGACTACCCGCACGAGGCCTAGGGGACCGCACCGACGATCGACGGCCGGTATGCCGCGTGGGCCAGCCACGCGGCATACCCGCACTCGTGCGTCGTTCTGGGTGCGGGCGCGGCACCACACGGTTCGGGACGGGAGCGTGCGATGCGAGCGATGGTCTACCGAGGGCCCCTACAAGGCGGGTCGAGAAGAAGGACGCCCCCGATCGAGCGCCCGAACGACGCCATCGTGCGGGTCACGCGGGCGGCGATCTGCAGGTCAGACCTGCACCTGCTGACGACGTGGATGCGCGTCCGCAGCGTGCACGGCCCCGCGCAGACGGGACGAAGCGCCCCTCGTCAGGGCGGCCGTCCTCTTCTAGAGTCGACGTCATGGCGGGCGGGCGGCCGAGCGGCTCCCAGCGATGACGGCGGGTCCGGCGGCAGCCGGGACCTCACCCTCTGCGAGCGTGCCCGACGCCGGAGCAGTCGGGGCGGCAGGTCTCCACGAAGCGCCGGCGCTCACCGGGGCAAGACGCCTCGGGGTGGCGGCGGCCATCGGCCTCGCGTACTACCTGGGCGCCCGCCTGGGGCTCCAACTCTCGCTCGTCGGCAACGACGTGACGCCCCTCTGGCCACCCACCGGAGTCGCCGTCGCCGCGCTGCTCGTCTTCGGCCGGTCCTTCTGGCCGGCCGTCGCGGCATCGGCGCTCGTCGTCAACCTGCCGATCGGCCCGAGCCCGCTGGCGGCCACCGTCATCGCCGTCGGGAACACCCTGGCACCGGTCACCGCCGTCACGCTCCTGGGACGGGTGGGATTCCGGCGCCAGCTCGACCGACAGAGAGACGCGGTGGCCATCGTCTTCCTCGGCGCGCTGGCAAGCATGCTCGTCAGCGCCACCATCGGGTCGGCAGCCCTCTTCGCGTCCGGCTCTGTGCCGGCAGTCCAGCTGCGACCGCGTGGATCGTGTGGTGGACCGGTGACGCCATGGGGGTGCTGACGGTCGCCCCCTTCCTGCTGTGCATCCCACTCTTCCGGGAGCAGCGCGGCTGGCCGCTGCGCCAGTGGGCCGAGGCCGGCGCCGTGCTCTTGCTCACCACCGGCGTCTGCACGGCCGCCGCCCTGATGCGGCTGCCCGTGCTCTTCCTGTCACTGCCGGTCCTCGGCTGGGCGGCGTGGCGCCTGCAGCTGCGCGGCGCAGCGCCGGCGGCTCTGCTGGCCTCCGCCGTGACGACGTGGACGGCCGTCAAGGGCATCGGGCCGTTCGCCGGGCGCCCGGTGCACGAGCAGATGCTCATCCTCCAGGCCTTCAACGCCTGCATCGCCCTGACCTCGTTCTTCCTCGCCGCCCTCGTCAGCGAACGCCTGCGAGCGGCCGCCGCCCTGGCCCAGGCCGCCTCGGAGCTGGAGGGCCGGGTGGCCGAGCGCACCAGGCAGCTGTCGGCCGTCAACGCCCGACTCGTCCAGGAGATCCAGGAGCGGTCCCACGCCCAGGAGCGGCTCGGCCACGAGCAGGCCCTGGCCCGGCACGAGCACGATGTGGCCGAGACCCTCCAGCGCAGCCTGCTGCCCGACCGTCTCCCCGACCTCCCGGGGATCGCGCTCGCCGCCCGCTACGTGCCGGCCACGACCGACCTGCGGATCGGCGGTGACTGGTACGACGTCGTCCAGCTGCCGGGCGGCCTGGTCGGGCTCGCCGTGGGCGACGTCGCCGGCCACGGCCTGCCGGCGGCAGCGACCATGGTGCAGGTGCGGACGGCGCTGCGGGCCTACGCCCTCCAGGACCCCTCGCCGCCGGCGGTCCTGCGCGGCGTGCACCAGCTCGTCGCCCGGCTCGCCGCACCCGAGATGGTGACGCTCGTCTACCTCCTGCTCGACCCGGTCAGCCGGAGGCTGAGGTGGAGCAACGCCGGCCACCCACCAGCCGTCGTCGTCGGGTCCGGCGCCAGCATCCGCCTCACCGGAGCGGTCGCCCCGCCGATCGGCGTCACACCCGACGGCTCCTTCACCGAGGCCGAGCTGGTCCTGCCGCCGGAGGCCACCCTGCTGCTCTACACCGACGGGCTCGTCGAGCGCCGCGGGGTCTCCGTCCTGGACGGCATCGAGCGACTCGGCCGCGAGGCATCGGAGGCATCGGAGGCGTTGGCGGCGTCGGAGGCGTCGAAGGCGCAGCCCGATGACGGTCTCGAGGCGCTGTGCGACCACCTGCTCCACGCCTTCCTCGAGGAGAACCACGTCGAGGACGACGTCGCGCTCCTCGCGATGCGGCTGGCCCCGTCGGTAGAAGGTGAGCTGGACGTGCGGCTGCCCGCCGAGGCCCGCAACCTCGTGCAGGTGCGGAATGCCCTGCGCCGCTGGCTCCACGAGGTCGGCGCCTCGGAGCAGCAGGCCGACGAGGTCCTGGTGGCCTGCGGCGAGGCGTGTGCCAACGTCGTCCAGCACGCCTACAGCGCCACGACGGCAACCGGCGACCTGCTCGTGGAGGCGCGACTGCTCGAGGACACGGTCCACCTGCGGGTGCGCGACGAGGGGCAGTGGCGCCCCGCCACCGACCGCGGGGGCGGCTGGGGCCTGCAGCTGATGCGAGCGCTCATGGACGAGGTCGAGGTCGAGCACACGACGGCGGGCACCACGGTGAGCCTGCGCCGGCGAGTCGACCTCGTGTCCCGACCGGAGCCGCCGCCGTCACCGCACCGGTCCACGGCGCCCGCGAGCGAGCCTCGTGAGTGACCTCGCCCGCGTCGAGACGAGCCGCGTGGACGCCACCCAGGTGGTCCGCGTCACCGGCGAGCTCGACCTGTCCAACGCGCACGCCGTCGTGGACGCCGTCGGCCATGGCGTCCCGGAGCACGTGACGCTCCTCGTCCTCGACCTCGCCGGCACGACCTACCTCGACAGCGCCGCCATCGCGTCGCTCTTCCGGCTCGCGCAACGCCTGCGCGACCACCGTCAGGAGCTGCGACTGGTGGTACCCCGGGAGGCGCCGACCCGGGCGGTCGTCGAGCTGACCCGCCTGAGCCAGGTGGTCACCGTGGACGAGAGCGCTGCTGATCTGCCGCAGGCTTCGCGGGCGTATGCCGCCCTGCCGCCCCTCGAGGCCGTCGTGAGCGAGCGCTGGGGTGGGGGCGCAGGCGAGGGCCCACCGCGAGACGGGGGCCCTGTCCGCGACAGCAGCTAGGTCGCTCCGCCGGAAAGCCCGTCGAGAGCCCGGCGAGCGCTGGCGAGGACGGGTCAGAGAGCCGGGCGAGCGCTGGCGAGGACGGGTCAGAGAGCCGGGCGAGCGCTGGCGAGGACGGGTCAGACGGACTGCGTGGCGACGCCCCGAAGGAGGGCGAGGTAGTCGTCGACGGGCTTGGCACCGGACAGGGCGGCATACCCGTTGGCGAGGACGAAGGGTGTGGACGTGACGCCCATGGAGCGCGCCTCGCGCTCGTCCGCACGGACCTGCTCGCCGTACTCGTCGGAGGCGAGGACCGCCGCGACGCGACGCTCGTCGAGGCCGCACTCGGCCGACAGCCGCTGCAGCACCTCGTGGTCGTCCAGGGCCATCCCCTCGCCGAAGTGGGCGGCATGGAAGCGCTCGAAGGCGGCCGAGCGGAGTGCAGGGCCGCCCATCTCGCCCGCGAGCGCACACAGGCGGTGGGCGTCGAAGGTGTTGGCGCGCACGGCACGGTCCCAGTCGAAGACGAGGTCGTCGGCCTGGGCCTCCTCGCTGGCCTTGGCGTTCATCAGCCGGCCGGTGCCCGCGTCACCGCCGCCGTAGCGCGTGGACAGGTGCTCGCTGACCGGCACTCCCCCGCCCACCGGGACGTCGGGGTCGAGCTCGAAGGCGCGCAGGCGCACCGTGACGTCGTGGGGGCGCTCGAAGGCGGCGATCGCCGCCTCGATGCGGCGCTTGGCCACCCAGGAGTAGGGGCAGACCAGGTCGCTCCAGAGGTCGAGCTCGATGAGGGTCGTGGACTCCGCGGCAGGCTGATCGGTCATCGCCTCAGTCAATCACGGACGCTGCTGCCTGCCGGGGAACGCACGGTGCCCCCACCGCGGACGGTGGGGGCATCGTGGACGGTCGGCGCGAGAGGCTGCGCTCAGAAGCGGCCGTAGCCGGACGGCGTCGTCCAGATGGAGTGGTTGCCGACGGTGGTGCCGGGGCGCTGGGCGTCGATCATGCGGCCCGGGCTGACGTAGATGCCCACGTGGTAGGCCGGCGAGCCGAAGAAGACGAGGTCGCCGGGGCTCGGGCTGCTGACCGGGGTCGCGGCCGACTGCTGCGCGGACGCGGTGCGCGGGATCGAGATCCCGGCGTGGCGGTAGACGTAGGAGGTGAAGCCCGAGCAGTCGAAGCCGGACGGGGTCGTGCCGCCGTAGACGTAGGGGACGCCGAAGAGCGACTGGGCGATGCCCACGATGCCCGACGCGCTGGGAGCCGGCACCGGAGCGGTGTTGATGGCGACTCGTGCGCTCGAGCGCGAGGCGCGCTGCGTGGTCGCCTGGCGGGCGACAGCCTGGTCGGCGGCAGCCTGGTCCGCGGCAGCCTGGTCCGCGGCAGCCTTGGCAGCGGCGTCGGCGGCAGCCTTCTGCGCGGCGGCCTCGGCCGCGGCCTTCTGCTCGGCGCGCTCGGTCTTGACCTTGATGTCCTCGATGACGACCGGGCTGGGCTTGGCCTGCTTCAGCGCGGGCCTGGCGTAGCCGATGGCCGAGAGCGCGTTGCCCGCGGTGAGGGTGCCGGCCGCGGGACCGACGGCGGCCGGAGCGGCGACGACGCTGCTCGAACCGTCGGCGGCATGTGCCGTGCCCGCGAACGAGGCGACGAGCCCACCGGAGGCCGCGACGATGGCGACACCCTTCACAGCGGGCTGGGCCGACTCCTTGGCGATCGTCTTGAGCTCTGCAACCGCGCTGAATCGACCGGGGGCGCGATGGCGCCCGGGAACGTTCTGAGCCACTTTTTGACCTCTCGACGCCTGCGAGGTGAGCTGTCGGGTTCGGGCTGGAGGTACTGCCCGGCCTTCGCTCGGACCGAGTTCGGTCCACGGAGGGCTTCACCCCGAGGACGTCTCACGACGTCCGGAGAAAGTGGTTCCCCCGCTCCTGCCATGCGGTTCGTGCCGAGCCCGGGTCGATGGCAGGACTAGGCGGTCCGACCCAGGGCACCTGCTCGACGGGGAGAGCAAGTGGGGCCAACCGTACCCAATGCCCCCGTTCTTGTCACGTTCCGGTCTCGGGAGGTCAAAGTGCCCGCCACCACCGCGTAAAGGACGTGCGTGACCAACCGCCACCGCAACGCGTGGAGGACCGCGTCGAAGGACCGCAGGAAGATGCGGCCGGAGAGTCAGGCGGCCTGGCAGAAGACGTGGACGGCCACGTCGTCGGGGAGCGAGACGCCGTTGGAGGGCTGGTCACCCTCCCGGACGGCGAGGACCCGCCCCGCCTCACGCACGACCTCGACCCGCGCCCCGGGCACCACGCCGGCGCTCGTCAGGAGGGCGAGCGCCTCGGGGTCGACCTGCACCGGCTCGCCGATGCGGCGGATCGTCACCACGGACGGTGCATCGCCGACGACGGCGGCGAGCGTGCGCAGGCCGGAGAGGAAGTCCTCCTGCTGCTGGACGCCGAGCTCCTCGAGGCCGGGGATGGGGTTGCCGTAGGGCGACTCGAGGCCCTCGCCGATGAGGCCGAGGATCTTGCGCTCCACCTTCTCCGACATGACGTGCTCCCAGCGGCACGCCTCGTCGTGGGCGTACTCCCACTCCAGGCCGATGACGTCGACGAGCAGCCGCTCCGCAAGGCGGTGCTTGCGCATGACCCGCGTGGCCAGCAGCCGGCCGTGGTCCGACAGCTCCAGGTGACGGTCCCCGGAGACGGCCACGAGGCCGTCGCGCTCCATGCGGGCCACCGTCTGCGACACCGTGGGGCCCGAGTGGCCGAGACGCTCGGCGATCCGGGCGCGCAGGGGGACGATGCCCTCCTCCTCCAGCTCGAAGATCGTGCGGAGGTACATCTCGGTGGTGTCGATCAGGTCGGTCACGGTCATACCTTCTCAGAGTCGGGCAGCGGTCAGGTCCGGCCCGATGCCGCTGCCCGGGTGGGGTCGTGGCGCGGCACCCAGATGCGCAGCCAGCCCGCTCCTACGAGGGCTCCGGCGCCGAGGACGACCGCGGAGGCGCCGAGGGACAGCACAGCGCTCAGCCCGGACAACGCCAGCGGGCCCGCTGCCCTTCCCAGATCGGCACAGAGGCGCCAGCCGCCCAGGAACTGGGCCCGGCCGTCGGCCGGGGACGCATCGGCGCCGAGGGTCATGATCAGTCCCGCGCCGAGGCCGTTGCCCACCCCGAGCACGGTCGCCGCGGCCGTCACCGCGACCAGGCTCGTGGCCAGCGGCAGCACCACCATGCCGAGACCCAGCACGAGCATGCTGGGAACTGCCGCCGCGACCCGGCCGTAGCGGTCCATGAGCCACCCGGAGGGGTAGAAGAGCGCCATGTCGATCGCGCCGGCCACGCCGAAGACGAGGGAGGTCTGCGCCGGCGAGAAGCCGACCGACTCCGCCCAGAGCGGGATGAGGGCCTCGCGGATCGCTCGGGCCCCGGCCACGCACATCGCCCCCGTGCCGAGCGTGAGCAGGACGTGCCGGTGCTGCACCAGCACCGAGGCGACGCTGCGGGGCGCACCGCCACCCACGACCCGGTGCGCCTCGGCCGTGATGTCGGGTGCGAGGAGGACGAGGACGAACGCGGCGATGCTCGCGATGCCGCCGACGGCATACGCGGACTCGGTGCCCCAGCGCACGATCACGAGCGAGCCGATGAACGGGCCGACGAAGGACCCGATCCGGTTCACTCCGCCGAGCGTGGACAGCGCGCGCGCCCGCATCGCGACCGGGACGGCCTCGGTGAGGTAGGCCTGCCGGGCCAGTCCGAAGAGGGAGCCGGCCAGCCCCACGACCAGCACGCCGGCGAAGAGCATGACCAGCCCGCCGGCGAGCGCCGCGAGCAGCATGCCGGCGGCCTCGACGACCGCGGCGATGAGCAGGGCACGACGCTCGCCGATGCGGGCGGCGAGCGCCCCCGAGGGCAGGTCGCCGAGGAGCTGGCCCACGCCCATCATGGCGACGAGCAGGGCCGCGAGCCCGACGGAGGCTCCGAGCTCGCGGGCCGACACCGCCACGATGGGCGTCACGGCGCCCGCGCCCATCGAGCCCAGCAGCGTCGGGCCGTATGCCGACAGCGCGATCGCGCGCAGGCTGCCGCTGCGCTCCCCCTGGCCGTCCCCCCGCGTCTCGGTCACGCCACAGGACCCTAACGATCGGGTTACTCGGCTGGCCGCCCCGGCCCGCCGACGGAACCATGGGCGCGTGGCAGCAGGCGCGTCGACGAACGAGACGGGTGCGGGGCAGAGGTCCCGCACCGTCAGCCTGCTGCTGCTCGGCGCCGTGGCGGCCTCTCTCGCCCTGGCGACGCGCGCGCCGATGGCGACGGCGGTCATCGGGCTCATCCTCTTCGGCGTCCTCCACAACGTGCTCGAGGTGCGCTACGTCGTCGGCCGGTTCTCCGCGCTGCTGACCCGGCCCTTCCTCGACCTGCTCGCCGCACTCGTGGCCGGGGTGGTCGCCTGCCGGCTGCTCGCCATGGTCGCGCCCGGCTCGGCGCGGCTCGCCGAGATCGTGCTCGGCTACGCGATCCTCGCAGCGGCCGCGCACCACGGCCTGCAGGGCCGGCGGCGGCTCATCGCCTTTCTCACGCTCGGCCTGGCCACGGTCGCGTCGCTGGCCTTCCCGGCCTACCACTTCCTCGTGCTCGCCCACCTGCCCAACGTCGTGCCGCTCTTCTTCCTCTGGGACTGGTCCCGGCGCATCGGCTCGCGACGAGGTCGACGGGTCTTCCGAGCCGTCCAGCTGCTGTGGGTCGTGGTCGTGCCGGCCGTCGTCCTGCTCGGCGGCGTCGACGGGTGGCTCGGCGCCGGCCCGGGAGTGGTGCGCAGCGTCGTCGGCGACGGCCAGTCGCTGCTCGCGGCAAGTGCCCCGCCGGGAGCAGCGGTCACCGTGGTCGCCCTGCGCCTGCTGACGGTGTTCGCGTTCATGCAGACCATGGGCTACGTGGTGTGGATCGCGTTCCTGCCGCGGGTGGCGCCCGACGCCGCGGCGGCGTTCGAGACGCGGGCGCCGTGGGCCACGGGGCCACGGCTCTGGGCCGCGGGCTTCGTGGCAGCCGCCCTGTTCGCCGTGCTGTTCGGCGTCGACTTCGGCCGGGCCACGACGCTGTATGCCGCCCTGGCGAGCGTCGCGACGTACCTCGAGCTGCCGGTCCTGCTGCTCCTGCTCACCGGAGGGCTGGCCGGCGGTCTCGCCGGAGGACTGGCCGGAGGACTGGCGGCCGAGCACGGCCCGGACGGCCGGGACGGCCGGGCGGACGGAGACGATCCGGGCCACGAGGGCGGCACGGTCATCCCTCTCCCCGAGACGCGCGGGGCCGCGCCGCAGGTGCCGACTGCCCTTCCGCTCGAAGGGCCGGGCAGCGCCGGACGACATTCCGCGTAAATGGGCTTGCCGCCCTGCCGGGGCCGGACGTACGGTCGAAGAGTCGAAACCGAAGGGAGGTGATCCGAGAAGTGATTTCTTCCGGAGCGTGTGAGGTGGCCACGCGATAGTCGCGCCCCATCCACACCCATGGATGAAGCAGGGCAGTCCGACCTGGTCGGACTGCCCTGTTCCGTGCTCGCCCTCAGTTCAGGGCTGGAGCCGCAGCCTCTCCCAGGAGCCGGCGTCGGCCAGGTCCCCCTCGCCGGTGCGGCGGAAGACGATGCGGTCGTGCAGGCGGTTGCGACGGCCCGCCCAGAACTCGACCTCGTCGCAGACGACGCGCCAGCCACCCCAGAAGTCCGGCACCGGCACGTCGTGCGCTCCCCCGGTCTCCGGGAAACGCTCGAGCACCTCCTGCCACCGGCGCTCGAGCTCGGCGCGGTCGACGGCGGGGCTCGACTGGTCCGAGGCCCACGCCGACAGGCGCGAGCCGTAGGGCCGTGAGTTGAAGTAGGCCTCGACCTCGTCGCGCTCCACCAGCTGCGCCGTGCCGCGGAACCGGATGGCGCGGTAGAGGGAGGGCCAGGTCAGGGCCGCCGCGATGCGCGGGTTGGCCCCCAGGTGCCGGCTCTTCGCCGAGCGCAGGTTGGTCACGAAGCCGGGTCCCCGCTCGTCGAAGAAGCGCATGAGGACGGTGCGCACGTCTGGAGTGCCGGTCGGGTCGACGGTGGCAACGGAGATCGCCGTGGGCTCCGGCACGTCGTCCCGCTCGCCGGCAGCGGCCACGGCTGCGTCCACCCACTCCCGGGCCTGCAGGTACGGCGAGGGCGCGACGTCGGACTCGACGAGCCCGTCACCGGAGTAGTCGACCCGGCTCACGCCCGTGAGGCCTCCCGGGCGGTCGGCGGAGGGCTGTGGGGGTGGGGTGTCCATGTGGTCAGACTAGGGTTGGGGGCATGGCAGGCAAGGGCAAGCTCGTCACCCAGACCGTCCGGCTCGGCATCAAGTACGGCCCCCAGATCTGGGTGGCCACGCAGGCCCTGCGCGAGCCGGCGAAGGAAGCGGTCAACAAGGCGGTCTCGAGCGAACGTGCCCGCCGACTGGCCATGGGTCATGCGGCGACGCTCGCCGACGGCAGCATTCTGAAGGTCTACAAGGGGGACGCAGCCCACTGGCTCGTCTTCAGCGGCGACGAGCCGGTCGCGGTGCATCCCACCACCGACCTGCCGCTCGACACCCTGGCCGCGCGGGCGGACCTCACCAAGCGCATCCGCCCCGACGACAGGATCAGCGCCACCGACCGCGCCCGCGACGCGGCCGCCACCGCCCTGCGCCGCGGCAAGCCCAACCAGATCAACTGAGGCGGGCGGCGCTGCGACACTGTTTCACCCAGCGCAACACTGACGTCGCTGCGGCGCCGCGCGAGGGCGCTTCCGGTTCGTGCGCGCGCTCAGTCTGCAACGGTGATGCCGAGCTCGGCGGCGAACGCGTCGGCGAGGTCGATGACCTGCCCGCGGCTCAGGGTCGCGCCCTTGAGCCCGGCCAACCCCACGGGCGAGCGCAACGTGGCGCCGGAGAGGTCGAGGCCGGCATACCTCCCGCGGCCGAAGGTCGCCTGCTGGAGGGTGCATCCCTCGAAGCTCAGCCCGTCGACGGTCGCCTCCTGCAGGTCGAGCTCGACGACGACGCAGTCGACGAACACGACGTCCTTGAGCCGGGCTCCACGCAGGTTGAGGAAGTCGACCTTGCCGCCGCGCACGGTCACGTCGCGCCAGGTCGAGCCCCACGCCGAGACCGCCGCGAGCCGGCAGCCCTCGACGGTCAGGTCGGCGAGGCTCGCCTCGGCGAGCGTCAGCCCCACGCCGCCCACGCGCTCCCACTCGCACTCCGACCAGCGCGAGCCCTCGAGGTGCGCGTCGTCCAGCGTGGCACCGACGAGCGCGCACTCGAGGAACGTGTGGCCCTCGGCGTGCGCCCCGGTGAAGTCGGTGCCCTCGAAGCGCACCGCGTCGTGATGTTGGTCTCGGGTGGCGAAACGGGCGTCACCAAAGGGCGTCTGGTCGGCGGCTGACGGCATACGGTGAGTCTGGCAGCCGGGACCGACGCTCGACCGCTCGGCTGCAGCTGGTCTCCACACCGCGGTGGTACCGCCTGCACAGCGAGGATCGACATGGCCGACAGCACGCCCGACCCTGACTTCAAGCCCGGCCTCGAGGGCGTCATCGCCTTCGAGTCCACGATCGCGGAGCCGGACAAGGAGGGCGGGGCGCTGCGCTATCGCGGCGTCGACATCAACGACCTCGTCGGCCACGTCGACTTCGCCCACGTGTGGGGCCTGCTCGTGGACAACGAGTTCGACCCGGGCCTGCCGCCCGCCGAGCCCTACCCGCTGCCCGTGCACACCGGTGACGTACGCGTCGACGTTCAGTCCGCCCTCGCCATGCTCGCGCCCGTCTGGGGTTTCAAGCCGACGCTCGACATCGACGCCGACGAGGTGCGCGACAACCTCGCGCGTGCCGCCGTCATGGCGCTGTCGTTCGTGGGGCAGTCGGCCCGCGGTCTCGACAAGCCGATGGTGCCGCAGAAGGAGGTCGACAAGGCCCGGACCATCACCGAGCGGTTCATGATCCGCTGGCGCGGCGAGCCGGACCCGAGGCACGTCGAGGCCGTCGACGCGTACTGGGTCTCGGCCGCCGAGCACGGCATGAACGCCTCCACCTTCACGGCGCGCGTCATCACCTCGACGGGCGCCGACGTCGCTGCCGCACTGTCGGGAGCGGTCGGCGCCATGTCGGGCCCGCTGCACGGCGGGGCCCCGTCGCGCGTGCTCCACATGCTCGACGGCGTGGAGAAGCAGGGCGACGCGACGGCATACGTCAAGGGTGTCCTCGACCGCGGCGAGCGGCTGATGGGCTTCGGCCACCGCGTCTACCGCGCCGAGGACCCGCGGGCCCGCGTGCTGCGCTCGGCGTGCGAGCGCCTGGGCGCCCCTCGCTACGAGGCGGCCGCCGCCCTCGAGAAGGCCGCCCTGGACGAGCTGCACGCCCGCCGTCCCGACCGGGTGCTCGCTACCAACGTGGAGTTCTGGGCCGCGGTGATCCTCGACTTCGCCGAGGTGCCCGCGTCGATGTTCACTCCGATGTTCACGTGCGCCCGCACGGCCGGCTGGTCGGCCCACATCCTCGAGCAGAAGAAGACCGGCCGCCTGATCCGCCCGTCGTCGCGCTACATCGGTGAGGGCCCGCGCAAGCCCGAGGACGTCGCCGGCTGGACCCCCGACATCTCCCACTGACCGGCCACCGCGCCGGCGGTCCGTGCAGATGCGGCCGGGCCTCATCGGTGCGAGCTCGTCCCATTGGTGCGCGCTGCATTGCGCACCCCTGCAAGGAGCGCGCATCTCGGCCACGAGGGCGCACCCGGTCTCACGCCGCCCAGTGACGTGAGTCGAGGACGGCTCGCTCCGCTCGGGCGCGGATGAGGCGCACGTCGTCGAGGTCGCTCCAGCCATAGCGGGCGAAGAACCATCGCCTGCGGCGGATCGCGGACTCGCGGTTCTTCTCCGCGAAGGCGGCGCCCTTCGTGGCGTACTTCTCGGCGCCGGATCGCACGGCCGCGGCCACGACACTGGCGCCGTGACCGGCCTGTCCCAGACGGGCGGCGCTGACGACGTCACGGTGTGCGAGCTGCTCCAGGTCCACTGGCCCAGCGTGACGGGTTCCGGCGCCCGGCCGCTCCGGGCCTGTGGACAACGGTGCTCCGCTGCCGAAAGGTGATGATGGGGACCAGAGGTGCGCGCTGCACCGCGCATCTTTGGGCACATCGCGCACCGCACGCACGAGGCCGCACCCGCCGGGGGCCAGGCCGGGCCCGGGAGTCCAGAGGCCGAGCACAGTTGTCCACCAGGTGGGCCGCTGGGCGAGAATGGGCGCCGTGACCGACGCCCCAGCCGTGACCACGCCCATCTCCATCCCGGCCGAGCTCCTCCCGGCCGACGGACGGTTCGGCTCCGGCCCCTCCAAGGTGCGCCCCGAGCAGCTCGAGCACCTCGTCTCGCTCGGGCGCACGGTCCTCGGCACGTCCCACCGCCAGGCTCCGGTCCGGAGCCTCGTCGGGGAGGTCCGCGCCGGGCTGCGTGACCTCTTCTCCCTGCCCGAGGACCACGAGATCGTCCTCGGCAACGGCGGCTCGACCGCGTTCTGGGACATCGCCGCCTTCGGCCTCGTGCGCGAGCGCTCCCAGCACCTGGCCTTCGGTGAGTTCTCGAGCAAGTTCGCAGGCGTCACCAAGGCCGCCCCGTTCCTCGGCGACCCCACCGTCGTCACGGCCGACCCCGGCACACTGGCCTCCCCCCACGCCGAGGCCGGTGTCGACGCCTACGCCTGGCCGCACAACGAGACCTCCACCGGTGTCATGGCGCCGGTCCGGCGCGTCGAGGGCGCCGACCCCGACGCCCTCGTGCTCATCGACGCCACGTCCGGCGCCGGCGGCCTGCCCGTCGACATCACGCAGGCCGACGTCTACTACTTCGCCCCGCAGAAGTGCTTCGCCTCCGACGGCGGGCTCTGGCTCGCGGCCTTCTCCCCCGCCGCCCTGGACCGCGTCGACGAGATCGCGGCGTCGGGCCGCTGGGTCCCCGACTTCTTCAGCCTGCCGACCGCGATCGAGAACTCCCGCAAGGACCAGACCTACAACACCCCGTCGATCAGCACGCTGGCCCTGCTCGACAGCCAGCTGCAGTGGATGCTCGGCAACGGCGGCCTCGACTGGGCCGTCGCCCGGACGAAGGACTCCTCGAGCCGCCTCTACGACTGGGCCGAGCGGACGAGCTGGGCCAGCCCGTTCGTCGCCGACCCGGCCGCGCGGTCGCAGGTGGTCGGCACCGTCGACCTCGACGACGCGATCGACGCGGCAGCGGTCACCGCCACCCTGCGCGCCAACGGGGTGGTCGACGTCGAGCCCTACCGCAAGCTCGGGCGCAACCAGCTGCGCATCGCGATGTTCCCTGCCGTCGAGCCCGAGGACGTCGGCATCCTGACGCAGGCCATCGACCACGTGGTCTCGCAGCTGGGCTGAGCGCCGCAGCCCCGAGAGGGCGGGGACCCCGTATGCGGGTGCCCGGCCCTCTCGCACACCGCCCTCACGCAGATCGCCCGATCCACGGGCGTGACCTTCGGGGTACATCCCTCGTTGACCCGCCGAGACCGCCAACGGAGGCGGCCGACGCACCGAGGAGTTCCGATGGTCCGTATCGTCCGCGCAGGCACCACCGCGCGCCGGGTCGCTGCTGCCGTGCCGGTCATCGCCCTGGCCACGGCCGGCATCACGTTCGCCGCCACGCGAGGCACCGACGCCGCAGACGGCGCGGCACGCACGTCGGTGATCACCGTGCCCGACCAACCGATCACGCAAGGCAGCCCGCTCTACCCGCAGGCCGGACCGGCGCCTGCCCCGATGCAGCTGCCGCCGGTCTACCAGACCTTCACGCAGGACTACGCCCGCGTCGACGTGCCGGCCGAGGCGCGGGGCGCGGTCACCGCCATCGAGTCGCTCGCCCCGGTCCGGCTGGACGCGAACGGCATACCCTCGATCGCCCTCGCCGCCTACCAGCGGGCCGCCGGCGTGCTCGACGGCATCAAGCCCGGCTGCGGCATCGACTGGGCGCTCCTCGGCGCCATCGGCCGCGTCGAGAGCAACCACGCCCGCTTCGGCGGGAACGTGCTGGACGCCGGCGGCATCGCCCGGCCGGGCATCATCGGCATCCCACTGAACGGCTCGAACGGCACCGCTCGCATCTCCGACACCGACGGCGGCTCGCTCGACCGCGACCCCGTCTTCGACCGCGCCGTCGGCCCCATGCAGTTCATCCCGTCCTCGTGGCGCATGGCCGGGCGCGACGGCGACGGCGACGGGGTCGCCAACCCGCAGAGCCTGACCGACGCCGTCACCGGCGCCGGCGTGCTGCTGTGCTCGGGCGGCACCGACCTGCGCCGGCCGGGCGCGGCCTACCAGGCCGTGCTCCGCTACAACCACTCCGACGCCTACGTCCGCACGGTCCTGTCCATCGCCGACGCGTACCGACGCGGCGTCGCGGTGGTCCCCATGAGCGCGCTGCCCGCCGCACGGCCCGCACCCGGCACGGGTTCGGCCACTCCCGACGGCTCGGGCTTCGCGTATGCCGGTCCGCCGGCTCCCCGATCGACGGCTTCGCCGAGCGCTGACCCCACACCACGCTCCTCGGCGAAGCCGTCTCCCGCCCCCTCCGGCAGCGGCAAGCCGTCGTCGGCACCGAAGCCGGCACCCAAGCCGGCACCGAAGCCGAAGCCCGACCCGGTGCCGAAGCCCACGCCGAGCAAGCGCGGCTCCGGACTGCCCGTCCCGCTGCCCTCGGTCCCCGGTGTCCCCCTGCCGACGGTGACCGTCCCCGTGCCCAGCGTCCCCGGCGTGCCCTCGCCCACCCTTCCCGCGGAGATCGTGCGACTGCTGGCCCTGCCACACCTGCCGCTGGTGTCCGGTGACCCCAAGGACCTGGTCCGCGTGCTCGACCCGCTCAAGGCAAAGGTCGTGTGCGTCCTCGTCGACAAGGTCGTGACCTGCCCGTCAGGCGGTCTGCTCCCCTGACGAGACGCCGGCGCCGATACGACGAAGGGGCCACCCGCCGGGCGGGTGGCCGCTTCGTCGTGACGGCTCGTGACCGCTGCTGGAGGGCCTCGGTGATTGGGACCCGGCGCCGCGGTGGCTCGTTGCTCAATGGCTCGGTGGCTCGGTGGCTGTGTCGCCGGCGACCGCTCAGCGGTTCACGACTGCCGCGACGACGGCGATGAGCAGGAACAGCACGAGTGCAGCGACGGTGATGCGGTGCCGGAACTTGAAGCTCACTTCGTCACCTCAGGAGCCGTGGGCACGGGGGAGGCGAGCTGGATGCGCAACCGCGGCCGCCGCTGGGTCTGGATCGTCACCGCCACATTCTGCCGACGCGTGAACCAGAGGGCTACCCCGAGCAGGCTGAGGCCCACTGCGACCGTGCCGATGGCGATCGTCCAGCGGGGCCCCCACACGTCACCGATCCAGCCGATCACCGGCGCCCCGACGGGGGTGCCACCCATGAAGATCGCCATGTACAGCGCCATCACGCGCCCCCGCATGACGGGGTCGACGCTGACCTGGACCATCGCGTTGGCAGTGGTCAGGGCGGTCAGCGCGGACAGGCCGGTCGGCACGAGGAAGAGTGCGAAGAGCACGTAGTTCGGAGCCATGGCGAGCAAGGCGGTGGACACCGTGAAGCCGGCCAGGGCCACGAGGAGCACCCGCAGGCGCGGCCGGGCTCGCCGAGCCGAGAGCAGGGCGGCGGTGAGGGAGCCGACGGCCATGATCGAGCCGAGCAGGCCGTACTCCCCCGGGCCCTTGTCGAACACCTTGGTGGCCATCAGCGCCATGGTGAGCTGGAAGTTCATGCCGAAGGTGCCGAGCACGAAGACGAGCACCATGACGAGGATGATGTCGGGGCGGCCCTTGACGTAGCGCAGCCCCTGGCGGATCTTGCCCTTGCCCCGAGCCCGGGGCGAGGGCGTCAGCAGGCTGGCATTCATCCGCAGCAGCGCCACGAGCACGAAGACGAAGGTTGCGGCGTTGGCGAAGAGCGCCGGAGCGAGACCGAACCAGGCGATGACCAGGCCGGCCACGGCAGGGCCGATGAGGCGGCCGAGGTTGAAGGAGGCGCTGTTGAGCGCCACCGCGTTGGGCAGGTGCTCGGTGTCGACCATCTCGGACACGAAGGTCTGGCGGGCCGGGTTGTCGACGGCGGTCGCGACACCCTGCAGGAAGGCGAGCAGGTAGACGTGCCAGAGCTGCACCACGCCGGCCGCCGTGAGCAGGGCGAGCGCCAGCGCCGTCAGCAGCAGCGCGCTCTGGGTGAGGAAGAGCAGGCGTCGCTTGGGGAACCGGTCGACGAGCATGCCGGCGAAGGGCGCGAGGAGCAGGAACGGCAGGAACTGCAGCCCGGTGACGATGCCGAGGGCCGAGGAGGAGTGGTCGGTCAGGACCGTGAGGACGAGCCAATCCTGGGCGACGCGGCCCATCCAGGTGCCGACGTTGGAGACGATCGCGCCGGAGGCGTAGATGCGGTAGTTGGGGATCGAGAGCGAGTGGAAGGTGGGGCTCACTTGCTCGCCACCTTCGAGAGCACCACGGCCGCACGCTGGAGCAGCTCGCGCTCCTCGTCGGTGAGGTGCTCGAACCGGGAGAGCATCCACTCGTCGCGGTGCCGCCGGATGCGCTTCAGCGCCTTCTGGCCCTCGGAGGTCAGGGAGAGGATCACCTGCCGCCCGTCGGTGGGGTCGTCGGCCCGGGCGACGTAGCCGAGCTCGACGAGCGCGCTCGTGGAGCGCTTCATGCTGGGGGCCGAGACCCGCTCGATGTCGGCGAGCTCGCTGTTGGTGCGCGGTGTCCCCTCGAGGCGGGCCAGCACCGAGAACTGGTGAGGCGGGAGCTCGCGGTCGGACTCGAAGCGGACGCGCCGCGAGATGCGCATGCACGCGAGCCGGATGTCGTTGGAGAGGGAGACGAGCTCAGCGCGCGAGAGCTGGGCCGTCGAAGTCTTGGGGCGCAAGTTCAGGGTCCTCGGAAGTACTGTCTGGTGGTACTTACCTTAACTCATTACCTCGGCTAACCATTCCCGAACCCGCCGAAACCGCCCGCGGGACCTTGGCCTCTGGCGCGCGCGTCTCTCCCCACCCACGCTGGAAGTAGAAGGGAGGTGTGATCATGAGACTGAAGCTGAGAGACCTGATCGGGACCCTCCTGGTCCTCGCCATCGCGATCCCGTACGTCGGCTACCTGGTGCGCGGCGAGATGCCGCTCGTGCAGGACCCCCGCGGGATGTCGGCCGTCGGCCTGCTGCTGGGCACCGCCGCCTTCCTCGTCGTGAGGAGCGGCGACGAGCTCGACCGGTTCGGCAGGGGTGAGATCGGGCTGGCCGTCGTGTCACTGGCCCTCGGGCTGGCGGCACTGGTCTTCGCCGAGACCGCCTTCGCCGAGGTGCTGCTGGCCGTGTTCATGGCCTCGATCCTCGTCGTGTGGCTGCTGGAGATCGCCCACCACGCGGGGCTCGTGCACCTGCACGGCGCCCCGACGGCGCACGCATGACAGAGCGCCGGCCCTGCGGACCTACCGTCAGTCGGACGCAGGGCCGGCGCTCTGTCATCACCCGCTTCACCGTCCCCGCGCCGCACGTGCGAGCGAGAGGGCGTCAACGCATACGCGCTCGGTGGTTCAGGTGAACAGCGACTGGAGCGGCGCCTTGACGAAGTAGAGGACGAAGAAGGCAGCCACGATCCACAGGAGCGGGTGGACCTCGCGGGTCTTGCCGCGGACGATCTTGACGAGCACCCAGGCGATGAAGCCGGCACCGATGCCGACCGTGATGTTGTAGGTGAACGGCATCAGGACGATCGTCAGGAACGCCGGCAGGGCGATGTCCATGTCGTCCCACTCGATGTTCTTGACCTGCGTCATCATCAGGAACCCGACGATGACCAGCGCAGGCGCTGCGGCCTCCGACGGGACCACCGCGAAGAGCGGCGCCAGGAAGGTCGCGAGCAGGAACAGCACTCCGGTCACGATCGAGGCGAGCCCGGTGCGGGCACCCTCCTCGACGCCGGAGGCGGACTCGATGTAGGAGGTGTTGCTGCTGACGCCGCCGGCACCACCGGCGATGGCCGCGACGGAGTCGACGACGAGGATGCGGTCGGTGTGGGGCGGGTTGCCGTCCTCGTCGAGGAGCTTGGCCTCGGTGCCGATCGCGACGACCGTGCCCATCGTGTCGAAGAAGTCGGCGAGCAGCAGCGAGAAGACGAACATGATCGACGTGACGATGCCGAGCTTGCCGAACGAGCCGAGCAGGCTGAACTGGCCGAGGATCCCGAGGTCCGGCGTGTTGGTGATGCTGTCGGGCAGCCGGGGCACGGTCAGCGCCCAGGCCGACGGGTTGGTCAGGGCGCCCGACTTGTCGAAGATGCGCGGGCCGATGTGGAACACCGCCTCGAGCACCATCGCGAGCACCGTGGCGCCGACGATGCCGATGAGGATTGCGCCCTTGACCTTGCGGATCAGCAGCATCGCGATGAGGAAGACGCCGACGACGAAGACGAGGGTGGGCCAGCCGTCGAGGCTGCCGCCGATGCCGAGCTCGCTCGGGACCGTGCCGGGGGTCGTGGGCCGGCGCGCGAAGCCCGCGTCGATGACGCCGATGTAGGCGATGAACAGTCCGATGCCGACCGAGATCGCGACCTTGAGCGTGCCGGGGATCGCCTTGAACACGGCCTTGCGGAAGCCGGTCAGCACGAGGACGAGGATGATGATGCCCTCGATCACCACCAGGCCCATGAGGTCGGCGAAGGTGATCTTCTCGCTCGAGTGGGTGAGGACCATGCCGGTGATGAGGCCGTTGATGCCGAGGCCTGCGGCGAGGGCGATCGGGAAGTTCGCGACGAGCCCCATGAGAATCGACATGACGCCCGCGACGACGGCCGTGCCCACGGCGACGAGCAGCTTGCTCTGCTTCAGGTCGGTCGTGCCGCCGATCATCTCGCCGGAGCCGTCGATGACGCCCGAGAGGATGATCGGGTTGAGCACGACGATGTAGGCCATCGTGAAGAACGTCACGACGCCACCACGGACCTCACGGGCGACGGTGGACCCGCGCTCGGTGATCTTGAAGAAGCCGTCGAGCCCAGACCTGGTTGGCGTGGGGGTGGTGCGCGTATCCGTCGACATGCGGCACACCTTAGTGGTGGCATGTTACGGGCAGAAAACCAGACCCTAGGCTGTCTGCGTGACCGACGAGACCACTCCCGCCGCAGGCGCTCCGGGCGCCGCGCCGTCCGGCCCGGCGGCCGACCGCTCACCGGCCCCGCTCCCCGAGGACCTGCAGCCGCTGCACGTGCCGATGCTGCGCATCATCGAGGTCGGGCTCGCCGTCTGGGTCGTCGCGCTCCTCGTCACGCTGCTCGTGCCCGCCCTGCACACGGGCGACCGCTCCTGGTGGCCCTGGACCTGCGTGGCCGGTTTCCTGCTGGGCGGGCTCGGCTGGGCCTACGTACGCCGGGGGCGCGGCAACGCTAGCGACGCCGCCTGAGCGCCCCGGGTCTCCGGCCCTCAGTCGGTGACGGGGTCGTCCGAGCCGTGCTGCTCCTCGTCGGGCTCCTCGCCCGCCGCCGGCGTCTCGTCGTGCCCGGGCGTCTCGTCGTCGCCGGGCTTCTCGGCCGGCTCATGCACGGACCCCTCGGCAGGCTCGACGTCGACGGCGAACTCGTCGACGATGGGCTCGCCCACCGGCGTCGGCTCGGGGTGCTCCATGTCGGTCTCGGAGTGCGCCCCGCAGCCGTGGTCGAGCGAGACGACACGACCGTCCGAGGGACTCCACTCGTTGGCGCAGATGCCGAAGGTGACGCGCAGGGCGCCCGCCATGGGCAGGAAGTAGCCGCACGTGGTGCACTGCGCCGTCGCCTTGAGGGCCACGTCGGAGTTCGGGCCGCCCTCGCCGTCGTACCACCGGGTCGCCGCTGCCTCGCGGCCCTCGGCCGAGAGCACGCGCGGCCGGCCGAGACCGAGCTCGAAGAAGGCCGTCCGGTCGACGTCCTCCTCCCCCGTCGCCTCGAAGCCGTGTTCGAGGTTGGGGTCGTCGGGTCGGTAGGGCAGCACGTCGCCCGGTCCGAGGTCCCCGGGAGCCAGCCGGTCGGCATACGGCAGCCACTCGGGGGCGA
Organism: Terrabacter terrae; assembly: GCF_039529575.1. Classification (NCBI taxonomy): domain Bacteria; kingdom Bacillati; phylum Actinomycetota; class Actinomycetes; order Micrococcales; family Intrasporangiaceae; genus Terrabacter; species Terrabacter terrae. The sequence continues at coordinate 599,489 of NZ_BAAANB010000001.1, read as the reverse complement.
GCACGGCGTCGGGGCCGGGCAGCAGGTTGGTCTCGCAGACGGTGGCGACCTTGGCGCGCGGGACGCGTGCGACGCTGACGCCCCACCGCCACCCGCGATAGCCCGGCGAGGTGCACTCGAACCAGTGCATGCCGAGGCGCTCGTCGAGCAGGTCCATGCCGAGGTGGGCGCCGATGGTGTCCGGCTCGGCGACCTCGTCGAGGACGTCTCGGGCCAGGCCGGCCGCCGCGAGCAGCACGGCGTCGGACCTGGTGTCGGTCTTGGGGACGGTGACGGTCATCGGCTCACTTCTCCAGCTCGTCGGCGAGTCCGCGCAGGGCGCGCGCGACGTTGGAGGCCAGCTTGCGCTCGGGGCGGCGGCCGACGCGATAGCCGTTGCCGACGCCGTCGAGCAGCTGCACGACGTCCTCGATGATGACGACGAGCTCCTCGGGGCTCTTGCGCTCGCGCGCCGACTTGTTGGCGGCCACGGACTGGACGGGGTCGAGCACCTTGACCGACAGCGCCTGCGCGCCCTTGCGGCCCTCGACGATGCCGAACTCGACCCGCACACCCTTCTTCAGGGTGGTGACCCCCGCGGGGAGGGCGTTCGCGTGCAGGAAGACGTCCGCGCCCGAGTCCTCGGAGATGAATCCGAAGCCCTTCTCCGCGTCGTAGAACCTGACCTTGCCAGTCGGCACAGTCCACCTCGTTCAGATCTCGGCCGGCCGTCCGACGACGACTCGATGGCGCTCCTTGCGCTCTCGTCCAGCCTAACCGTTCGCCGCAACGCGAATTCCCGCTCGCGGCAAGCCGGCCCCGAGGGCGTATGCCGCGTGGCCCGGTCACGCGGGCGTGATCCCCCAGGTGCCCGTCCACTCGTCACCGGGCTCGAGCACGACGAGGTCACGGCCCGAGTTGAAGGCGTCGGCGGGACAGCTCATCGGCTCGACCGCGACGCCGACCTCGCCCTTGCGGTCCTCGGCGATGGCGGTGAACACCTGCAGCCACGGGAAGGCTGCGTCGGCCCACAGCGTCGTCGCGCGGTCCGCCGCCGCGACGGTGCAGCGCCACATGCCGTCGGTGTCCCGCAGGACGTCGGTGTAGGCGGTGTCGAGGGTGGCGTCCCCGACGCGCCGGGCCGCGCGGAAGTCGCACGGCTGCCCGTCCACCGAGTGCGTGGCGGCGGGCAGCAGGCGCTCGTCGACCTCCACCCACGTGGCGGCGGGGATGTGCAGCTCGACGTCGGGCAGCAGGGTGTCACCGATCGCGAGATAGGGGTGGGCGCCGTAGCCGAAGGGGGCTGCGGACGGCCCCACGTTGCGGGCGGCCGCGGTGACGACGAGGCCGGAGTCCTCGAGCAGGTAGGTGGTGCGCAGGTCGAGGAAGTGGTCCCAGCCGGGCTGCGGGTGCAGGCGGTAGCCGACGGTCACGCGGTCGTCCTCCAGCTCGACGAGCTCCCACAGCGCCCACCGCACGAGCCCGTGGCTCGCGTTGCCGCGCGCGACCTCGGTGATCGGGAGCTGGTGCTCAGTGCCGCCGGACGTGTAGCGGCCGTCGCGCAGCCGGTTGGGCCAGGGCATCAGCTGCTGGCCGCGGCCCGAGGCGCACGGCTCGTCGGCGGCATACCCCGCGACGAGGTCGACCCCGTCCCGGGTGAAGGTGCGCAGGCCTCCTCCCACCTCGACGACGGTGGCCTCGTAGGGGCCGTGGCCGATGGTCCACTGCTCCCCGGTGGGTCGTGCCGGGGCCGGCTCGGCGGGTGCCGCGGGCGAGAGCGCGCTCATGGGGGCAACGCTAGCGGGACGGCCGGGGCCGCACGGCGGAGGCCACCGCATTCGGGCGCAGCCGTCCATCGGGCGGCAAGTAGGTTGGGAGGATGGCCACGTCCAGCCGCAGCCTCGCCGACGACATCCGCGGCAGGAGCGATGCAGAGCTCATCGACCTCGTGCTCGCGCGCCCAGACCTCGCGCGCCCCGCGCCGGCCGACCTGACGAGCCTGGCTGCCCGCGCCGGCACGAGGGCGAGCGTGCAGCGGGCGGTCGAGGCGCTCGACCGCGGCCACCTGCAGGTGCTCGAGGCGGTGGTCGTCGCGGGCGACGCAGCCGACCGGAGTGCCCTGATGCGGCTGCTCGGCACCGACGACAGGCCGACGGTCGATGCCCTCGTGCAGGACCTCTGGCGCTCGGCCCTGCTGTGGCGCGGCACCGACGGCGACCACGTCGTGCGCACCGTCCCGGAGGTCCTCGGCAGCGCGGTCGCCGGCCTCGGGGCGCCGATGCGCGAGCTGCGCCCGTCCTCGCCTCCCGAGCAGGCCGACGCCGAGCAGATCCGGGCCGCTCTCGCCGAGGCGCCCGACGAGGCACGCGCCATGCTCGAGCGGATGACGTGGGGGCCGGCCTTCGGCGTGCTGCCGACCGGCGGCCCGGGCCGAACGACGGCCCGCTGGCTCCTCGAGCACCACCTGCTCGTGCCCGTGTCGGTCGACCGGGTGGCGCTGCCTCGGGAGGTGGGGCTCGTGCTGCGGGACGGCCGGCTGCACCGTTCGGTCGAGCTGACCCCGCCCGACGTCGCCACCGGCAGGGTCTCCCTCGTCGACGCCGCGGCCGGGGGCGCGGCGAGCGAGTGCCTGACCCACCTCGACGAGCTCGCCGCCGACTGGGGCGCCGCCCCACCGCGGGTCCTGCGCGCCGGGGGGCTGTCGGTGCGCGACCTGCGCGTCACCCAGCAGTCGCTCGACCTCGATCCCGAGCACACCGCCTTCGTCGTCGAGCTCGCGTATGCCGCCGGCCTCGTCGCCGACGACGGCGAGGTCGAGCCGGTGTGGGCTCCCACGTCGGAGCTGGACGAGTGGAGCTCGAGCGAGGCCGGCCACCGCTGGGCCTCGCTCGCGGTCGCGTGGCTCGGCTCGACCCGTGCCTCGCACCTCGTCGGCCGGCGCACCACCGGCGCCGGGCCGGCGAACGCGCTCGGCCCGGACGTGCAGTGGCCGGCGATCCGCGCGATCCGGCGCGAGGTGCTGGGCGAGCTGGCCCTGCTCGAGCCCGGCACGGCCGCCGACCACGCCTCCCTGCGCGAGCGCCTCGCCTGGCGCCGGCCGAACCGGTCGTCCGCCGTGCTCGACGAGGCGGTCGAGGCCGTGCTGCGCGAGGCCGAGTGGCTGGGCCTGACCGGGCGCGGCGCGCTGTCCGAGGCGGGACGAGCCCTGCTCTCGTCGCCGGCCTCGGTCGACGAGGTCGCCGCCGCGATGTCGCCGCACCTGCCCTCGCCGGTGGACCACATCCTCGTCCAGGCCGACCTGACGGCGGTCGCGCCGGGGCCGCTCGTGGGCGGCCTCGGGTCGTTCATGCGCCTGGCCGCCGAGGTGGAGTCCCGCGGCGGGGCCACCGTCTACCGCTTCACCCCCGAGTCGGTGCGGCGCGCCCTCGACGCCGGCTGGACCGCGGCCGACTTCGTCGACACGGTGCGCCGCTCCAGCCGGACCCCGCTCCCGCAGCCCCTCGAGTACCTCGTGGCCGACGTCGCCCGCAGGCACGGGCAGACCCGCATCGGCGGCGCGGCGGCATACATCCGCTCCGACGACGAGTCGGTGCTCGACACGATGCTCGCCTCCCGCGACCTCGCTCCCCTGCGGCTGCGCCGCCTCGCGCCGACGGTGCTCGTCTCGTCGGCCGACCCGCGGGTGCTCGTCGACCTGCTGCGCGACAACGGCTTCGCGCCCGTCCACGAGAGCCAGGACGGCACCGTGGTCCACGCGGAGACACCGCGCCGGCGGGCGGGGTCACGGCGTCGCGGGCCGGCGCCCAGGGTCTCCCCCGTCGACCGCGACCACACCCAGTCGCTCGTCGACGGCCTGCGTGCCGCAGAGGCCACCGCGGACCAGCGGCGCGCCGAGGACGAGGCACGTCCCGGGCCCCGCATCCAGGCCATGGACCCCGTCGTGACGCTCTCGCTGCTGCGCGACGCGGTCGCCGAGCGGCACGGGGTCTGGATCGGCTACTCCGACGGGCACGGCTCCACGAGCCGGCATCTCATCCACCCGCAGCGGGTCGAGGGCGGCCGGGTCCGCGCCACCGACGAGGCCGGTCACGAGAAGTCCTTCTCGGTGCACCGGATCACCGGCGCCACCCTGGAGTCCTGACCTCACCTGACCCGCCCCGGCACATCCAGCCGGGGACAGATGACCCGCTTCGCGTCCGATCCCGTCGCGGCTGAGCGTGAGCAGCACCCCAAGGTGCGTCATCGGTCCCGATCAGCCGCCGTCGAGGGCGCGGACGACGTTGCTCGGCGAGGGGCGGCCCAGCTGCTGGGCCATCCAGACCGACGTCTCGACGAGCCTCTCCAGGTCGACGCCGGTCTCCACACCGGCGCCGTGCAGGGCCCACACGAGGTCCTCGGTGGCGAGGTTGCCGGTGGCCGACCTCGCATAGGGACAGCCGCCGAGGCCGCCGGCCGACGCGTCGACGACCGAGACGCCGTCGCGCAGGGCCGCCATCGTGTTGGCGAGCGCCTGCCCGTAGGTGTCGTGGAAGTGCACGGCGATGCGGTCGGCGCCGATGCCGCGGGCCGCGAGCGCCTCGAGCAGGCGGCGGACGTGACCGGTGGTGCCGACGCCGATCGTGTCGCCCAGGCTCAGCTCGTGGCAGCCGAGGTCCATGAGCCGCTCGGCCGTGTCGACGACCTGCTCGACCGGCACCGGGCCCTCCCAGGGGTCGCCGAAGCACATCGAGACGTACGCCCGCACCCACATGCCGCCCTCGAGGGCGCGCTTCACGACCGGCTCGAACATCGCGTACTGCTCGGACACCGAGCGGTTGAGGTTCTTCTGCGCGAAGGTCTCGGTGGCCGACCCGAAGATCGCGATGGCCGTCAGCCCCAGCTCCTCGGCGCGGTCCAGGCCCCGCTCGTTGGGCACGAGGGCGGGGCGACGAGGCCCGAGGCCGTCGGCACCGAGTGCCCCGAGCACCTGCTCGGCGTCGCCCATCTGCGGCACCCACTTCGCCGGGACGAACGACGTCGTCTCGATGGTGCCGAGCCCTGCGGCCTCGAGACGCCGGATGAACTCCACCTTGGTCGCGGCCGGCACGACGGTCTTCTCGTTCTGCAGCCCGTCGCGCGGACCGACCTCGTAGATCGTCACCTTCGCGGGCAGCCCCGTCGCCGCCTCGACCTGTGGGGATCGCATGCGCCCATACTGTCACCAGGCGAGGAGACCCCCGGTTCGATGTAACGCCGCGTCGCGGGTGGCTCCGGAATACATCGAACGGGAGGGAGGGTTGGACGAGTCGATGAATGACGGACCCCTGATCGTCCAGAGCGACAAGACCCTCCTCCTCGAGGTCGACCACGCGAACGCCGAGGCTGCGAGGCGAGCCATCGCACCCTTCGCCGAGCTCGAGCGAGCCCCCGAGCACGTGCACACCTACCGCATCACCCCCCTCGGCCTGTGGAACGCCCGCGCCGCCGGGCACGACGCCGAGCAGGTCGTGGACGCCCTCATGACGCACAGCAGGTATGCCGTCCCGAACGCCCTGCTCGTCGACGTGGCCGACACGATGGACCGCTACGGCCGCCTGACCCTCGAGAAGGAGGGCCTCCCCGACTCCCCCGAGGGCACCCGGCTCGTGCTGCGCACGACCGACCGCCCGGTGCTGGAGGAGGTCCTGCGGCACAAGAAGATCAAGCCGCTGACCGGCGAGCGCCTCGACGACCTCGCCGTCGTGGTGCACCCCAGCGAGCGTGGCACCCTCAAGCAGGAGCTGCTCAAGGTCGGCTGGCCGGCCGAGGACCTCGCCGGCTACGTCGACGGAGAGGCCCACGCGATCGACCTCGACCAGGCCGGCTGGCACCTGCGCCCCTACCAGCAGCAGGCGGTGGACGGCTTCTGGCACGGCGGCTCCGGCGTCGTCGTGCTGCCCTGCGGCGCGGGCAAGACGCTCGTCGGCGCCGGCGCGATGGCCGCCGCCAAGGCGACGACGCTCATCCTCGTCACCAACACCGTCAGCGCCCGGCAGTGGAAGGACGAGCTGCTCAGGCGCACGACCCTGACCGAGGACGAGATCGGTGAGTACTCCGGTGCCCGCAAGGAGATCCGGCCCGTCACGATCGCGACCTACCAGGTGCTGACGACGAAGCGGAAGGGCGCCTACGCGCACCTCGACCTGCTCGACGCCCGCGACTGGGGCCTGGTCGTCTACGACGAGGTGCACCTGCTGCCCGCGCCGATCTTCCGCATGACCGCGGACCTGCAGGCGCGCCGCCGCCTCGGCCTCACCGCCACCCTCGTGCGCGAGGACGGCCGCGAGGCCGACGTCTTCAGCCTCATCGGCCCCAAGCGCTTCGACGCGCCGTGGAAGGACATCGAGGCCCAGGGCTACATCGCCCCCGCCGACTGCGTGGAGGTGCGGGTCAGCCTCCCCGACGGCCAGCGGATGGCGTATGCCGTCAGCGAGCCGGAGGACCGCTACCGCCTCGCGTCGTGCTCCGACTCCAAACTCCCCGTCGTCGAGAAGCTCGCCCAGCAGCACGCCGGCGAGCCGACCCTCGTCATCGGCCAGTACCTCGACCAGCTCCACGAGGTGGCCGAGCGGCTCGGCGCCGAGGTCATCACCGGCGAGACGACCGTCAAGGAGCGCCAGCGCCTCTACGACGCCTTCCGCACCGGCGCGGTCACGACGCTCGTCGTCAGCAAGGTCGCGAACTTCTCCATCGACCTGCCCGAGGCCAGCGTCGCCATCCAGGTCAGCGGCACGTTCGGGTCGCGCCAGGAGGAGGCCCAGCGCCTCGGCCGGGTCCTGCGGCCCAAGGGCGACGGGCGCACCGCGCACTTCTACACCGTCGTCAGCCGCGACACCGTCGACGCCGACTTCGCCGCGCACCGCCAGCGCTTCCTCGCCGAGCAGGGCTACGCGTACCGGATCGTCGACGCCGACGACCTCTGAGCCGCACGCGCACCTCGCGTGAGGCGGGGCGGAGCCGACGGCATACGCCCTCGGTGACCCCCGGGTGTCGGCATCCACCGGGCGCGGAGGAAGAGTCCGACCGTCTCCCAGCCAACTCCCAGCAAACACGCCGACACTGGTCTCGTGGACACCCAGACAGCACCGACCTCGGAGGCTCGGCTCCTCGTCGTCGAGGACGAGCCGAACATCCGCGAGCTGCTCGCGACGTCACTGCGCTTCGCCGGCTTCGAGGTCGAGACGGCTGCCGACGGCACGACGGCCCTCGCCCTCGCCGAGGAGTCCGACCCCGACCTCGTCGTGCTCGACGTCATGCTCCCCGACGTCGACGGCTTCGAGGTGACCCGCCGGTTGCGCGACCGCGGCCGCCAGCAGCCGATCGTCTTCGTCACCGCACGCGACGCGACCGGCGACAAGATCCAGGGGCTCACGGTCGGCGGCGACGACTACGTCACCAAGCCCTTCAGCCTGGAGGAGGTCATCGCCCGCATCCGCGCGGTGCTGCGCCGCACCCGGGGCCAGGCCGACGACGGCGCGACCCTGCGCTTCCACGACCTCGAGCTCAACGAGGACTCCCACGAGGTGCGCCGTGGCGGCCGGGTCATCGACCTGTCCCCCACCGAGTTCAAGCTGCTGCGCTACCTGCTGCTCAACCCCAACCGGGTGCTGTCCAAGCTGCAGATCCTCGACCACGTGTGGGACTACGACTTCCGGGGTGAGTCCGGCATCGTCGAGTCCTACATCTCCTACCTGCGGCGCAAGATCGACGCCGACGGCCCCTCGCTCATCCACACCAAGCGCGGCGTGGGCTACGTTCTCCGAGTGCCCCCCGAGCTGACCACGACCTGACCGGATGGTCGACGTGAGCCCCCAGCCGGCCGCCCGACGAGCCGGTCGGGAGAGCACGGCATCGCGCCTGCGCACCATGCCGCTGCGCTGGCGCCTGCTCGGCGTCACGCTCGCGCTGATCGCCATCGCGCTGGCCGTGACCTCGCTGGTCGTCAGCGCCCTGCTGCGCGTCTACCTGCTCAACCAGACCGAGCAGGAGCTGTCGGTCTACGCGGCCAGCCTCGCGACGATCGACCCGTCGGAGCTGAAGGCGGACGGCCCACAGCTGCCGACCGGCGTCACCACCGGAATGATCGACGCGCGCACCGGTCGCTCACGGACCATCGGCGAGGCGGTGACGGAGTCCAACCAGGCGGAGTTCCCCCGGTTGACGCCGAGCGACCCGAGGGTGGTCAACCGCACCTCCTTCCGGATCGGCTCGAGCGACGGCGCCGGGGAGTGGCTGGCCCTCGCCCAGCTCAACGAGCCGGGCACCGAGATCTACGTGCTGGCCATCCCGCTCGGCCCGCTCGACCGAACCGTCGACCAGTTCCTGCTTTACACCGCCGGCATCGGGGCCATCACGCTCATCGTCACCGCGGTGCTCGGGTGGTTCCTCGTGCGGCGCACCTTCCGTCCCCTGACCCGGATCGAGGACACGGCGGCCCAGATCGCGGTCGGCGACCTCACGCAGCGCGTCGACGTGCCCGACACGCAGGACGAGGTCGCCTCCCTGTCCCGCTCCCTCAACGCGATGCTGGCGCGCATCGAGCAGAGCTTCGCCGTACGCGAGGCCAACGAGGCGAAGATGCGGCGCTTCATCGCCGACGCCTCGCACGAGCTGCGGACGCCGCTCGCCGCCGTGGGTGGCTACGCCGAGCTCTACCGGCAGGGCGCACTGCCGACCGGTGACGCCGTGACGGGCGCCATGGGGCGCATCGAGTCGGAAGCGCACCGGATGAGCGGGCTCGTCGAGGACCTGCTGACGCTGGCGCGCCTCGACGGCGAGCGCCCGCTCCAGCTGCAGACGGTCGACCTGGCGGTCCTCGCCGCCGACGCCGCCCAGGACGCGCGGACCATCGCTCCCGACCGCCACATCGTCGCGACCGGCATCTCCGGTCCCATCGAACCGACGGAGCTGCAGGCGGACGAGCAGCAGCTGCGACAGGTGGTGACCAACCTCGCCACCAACGCGCGGATTCACACGCCCGTCGGCACGCCGATCGAGATCCTGGTGGGCCGGGTCGACCAGGGGCACGTGGCCGTCCACGTCCGCGACCACGGGCACGGCATACCCCCGGAGGAGCGCGCCGACGTGTTCGAGCGCTTCTACCGCGCCGACCGGTCCCGCAGCCGCGGCAGCGGGGGCGGCAACGGCCTCGGCCTCGCCATCGTGCACGCGATCGTCGACGCCCACGGCGGCACGGTGACGGTCCGCGAGACGCCCGGCGGCGGTGCGACCTTCGTCGTGGAGCTGCCCGTCGATCCACAGGAGCCGCTCGACGGCCGGATCCACCGCTCGTCCCAAGGCACAGCCGATTCCTAGGAAGGCCACAACGGCGACCAAAGCTGGGTAGGTGTCATGGAGGCATCACCCCAGAGCGAGGAGGAGCCATAGCCATGGCACCTGACAACGAGACCCAGCAGATCCCCGAGGCCGACTACTACAGCCGTCCGGCCGCCCCCGTGCCGTCCACGACGAGCACGGCGACGTCCATGCCTCCCGCCGGGCCGACCCCGCCGCTCGGTCCCGGCAGCCGGCCGCAGCCTCGGCGCGACGGCCGCCTCGGCCAGACCCTCGGCGCTGCCCTGATCGCGGCCGTCCTCGCCAGCGGGGGCACGTACGCACTCACCCACGCGGGCGAGCAGGGATCCTCCTCCTCGACCACCCCCACGGCCACGGCCACGACGAACACCAACCAGAACACCTCCCCCACGGTGACGCAGGGCAGCTCCACGGCCCCTGACTGGACCACCGTCGCGGGCGCCGTGTCACCGAGCGTCGTCAGCATCGACGTCACGACGGCACAGGGCGCAGGGGCCGGCTCCGGCGTCGTCTTCGACGACCAGGGACACGTTCTGACCAACAACCACGTCGTGGAGGGCGCCGGCGGCAACGGCTCCATCACGGTGACCCTGAGCGACGGACGCACCTACGCCGCCTCCGTCGTCGGCACCGACCCCTCGACCGACCTCGCGGTCATCAAGCTGTCCGGCGCCCCGAAGGACCTCGTCCCGATCAGCCTCGGCAACTCCGACTCGCTCAAGGTCGGCGCCCCGGTCATGGCCGTCGGCAACCCGCTGGGCCTGTCGGGCACCGTGACCACCGGCATCGTCTCGGCGCTCAACCGTCCGGTCAGCACGGGCAGCCCGAGCGAGTCCCCGTTCGGCCAGCAGCAGTCCTCCGGCAACGAGGTGGTGACCAACGCGATCCAGACGTCGGCCGCGATCAACCCGGGCAACTCGGGTGGCGCGCTCGTCAACGCCAAGGGTGAGCTCGTCGGCATCAACAGCTCGATCGCCTCGCTCGGGCAGAGCCAGGGCAGCCAGAGCGGCAACATCGGCATCGGCTTCGCCATCCCCGTCAAGGAGGCCAAGTCCATCGCCGACCAGCTGATCAGCAGCGGCAAGGCGCAGCACGCCTTCCTCGGGGTCAGCACGCGCGACACCGTGGTCACCGACGGCAACGCCAAGCGCGCGGGCGCCCAGGTCGTGTCCGTCAGTGGCGGCACCCCCGCCGCCAACGCGGGCATGAAGAGCGGCGACGTCGTGATCGCCGTCGACGGCCAGCGAGTCGACTCGGCCACCGCGCTCGTGGCCCAGATCCGCGAGATGAAGGCCGGCGACAAGACCACCCTGACCATCATCCGCGACGGCTCTCGGAAGGACGTCTCCGTGACGCTCGCCGTCAAGCCGGCCGGCTGACAGACCTCCCCTCCCCGCGTATGCCGTCGGGCTCGCGGCCGTCCTCGCCATCCACTCCCTGTGGCGCGGACGCCCGCCCGCCCGGCGGCATACGTCATCGCCGCTAGCGCCGGGCACCGTGGCCGCGGATTGGGGAGCCGACCGCCCTGCCCCGTACCCTTGCGCGGTGAGTCTGACCGAAACCGAGCTCGACCCCTCCGCCGTCGTGAGCCTCGACCCCGAGGACGTCGCGACGGCGGTGCGCGTGCTCGCCCTGGCCCCGTCGCTCGACCTGGACGACCCCGACTTCGAGACCCTCAAGCGGGCGGCCTCGCTGATGTACAAGCGACTCAAGAAGGACCGGCGCAACGCCAAGACGTGGGCCGAGCGCAAGGCGGACCGCCAGGTGATCGAGTCGACGGCGACGGGCTCACCGATGCGCATCGACGACGAGACGAGGGGGATCCCCTTGGTCTCCAACGCGACCGGAGCCTTCGCCGGCGAGCTCGTCAACCCGCGCGGCTGCTACATCTGCAAGGGGGACTACACGCTCGTGGACGCGTTCTACCACTGGCTGTGCCCCGACTGCGCGAGGAAGAGCCACGCCAGGCGCGACCAGCGCACCGACCTGACGGGCAGGCGGGCGCTGCTCACCGGCGGCCGCGCCAAGATCGGGATGTACATCGCCCTGCGCCTGCTGCGCGACGGCGCGCACACGACGATCACGACGCGTTTCCCCAAGGACGCCATGCGCCGGTTCGCTGCGATGGAGGACAGCGCCGACTGGATCCACCGGCTCAAGGTCGTGGGCATCGACCTGCGTGATCCCACCCAGGTCATCGCCCTCGCCGACGAGGTCGCCGCTGCCGGCCCGCTCGACATCCTGGTCAACAACGCGGCCCAGACGGTGCGCCGCTCCCCCGGCGCCTACGGCCGGCTGGTCGAGCTCGAGTCCGCGCCGCTGCCCGAGGGTGTGGCCCTGCCCGAGATGGTGACCTTCGACCGGATCAGCGAGGCGCACCCGGCCTCGATCGCCGGCGCCCTGGGGAGCCACGCCGTCGCGCACCACGACGGCGAGTCGGTCGAGCACGCCCTGGCGGCGCAGACGGCGGCGTCGATGACGGCGCTGGCGCTGACCGCCGGCAACGCGAGTCTCGACGCGCACCTGGCCGGCACGGCCGTGGACGCCGGCGGCCTGCTGCCCGACCTGCAGCGCACGAACTCGTGGACGCAGCGGGTCGAGGAGGTCGACCCCCTCGAGCTGCTCGAGGTGCAGCTGTGCAACTCGACGGCGCCGTTCCTGCTCGTCTCGCGGCTGCGCCCGGCCATGCGGGCTGCCGTGGCGGCCGGGGCCCGACGCGCTTACGTCGTCAACGTGTCGGCGATGGAGGGTCAGTTCTCGCGCCGCTACAAGGGACCCGGCCACCCGCACACCAACATGGCCAAGGCCGCCCTCAACATGCTCACCCGCACCAGCGCCGGGGAGATGTTCGAGAGCGACCGCATCCTCATGACGGCCGTGGACACCGGCTGGATCACCGACGAGCGGCCGCACGACGAGAAGCTGCGCATCGCCGCCGAGGGCTGGCACGCACCGCTCGACCTGGTCGACGGCGCGGCCCGGGTCTACGACCCGATCGTGCGCGGCGAGGCCGGCGAGGACCTGTACGGCTGCTTCGTCAAGGACTACGAGCCCAGCCCCTGGTGACCCGCCCTGTCGGTGCGCGGTGGTCCCGGTCGAACACGACTGGCGGCTCCGACAGGACGAACCGGGTTCCGCGACCACCTCGGGCCGGCGCGAGGGCCGGCGGTTGCTGTGCGTTGGGTCGTGTGGTGACGCAGCCACTGCTGCCGTGTCCGTGGATCACCTGAGGACCCAACGCACAGGGGGCCGGCTGGGTCGGCCGGGCGTCGTCGGGGTCGGCCGGGACCGAGCCGTGGGCGTCGACCCAAGGGCCTCGGCCCGTGGTGCCGGCGGAACTCGCCGGCCCGTGGAGTCCCTTGCGGCTCAGTCGAGCCGCTTCGCGTACCAAGCCTCGGCATAGACGTTGTGCGAGAAGGCCGGCACCTCGACCCAGCCGTTGCGCAGGTAGATCGAGCGGGCCTCGACCAGGTCGAGCCGGGTGTCCAGCCGGATCGCCGCCACACCCCAGACGCGGGCCACCTCCTCGGCACAGAGCAGCAGGCTCGTGCCCAGGCCCGCCCCGCGCAGCTCGGGACGCACGTAGAGCCGTCGCACCTCGGCCACCCTCGTGCCGGTGTCGTCCCGGAGGCGGCGCAGGCCCACGCACCCGGCCAGCAGGGTCGGGTCCTCGGTGCTGCGCGCCACGAGGAACTCCCCCGTGGGCGGGATGAGGTCGTCGCTGCGCATGCGGGGGAAGCCTGTCTCGATCTCCTCGGGGGTCGAGTCCCGTCCCTCGTGCAGCCGGTACCAGCGGTCGCTGACCTCGACGTAGTAGTCCCTCAGCAGCTCCTCGCACGCCGGGTCGCGCACGTCGCCCAGCTCGATGACCCAGTCACCGGCGTCAGGTCGCGAAGGACCGCCGGAGACGTCCGGGCCGCCTAAGGAGTCGGGGCTGGCGGGACCGCTCATCTGGCAGCCTCCCGCTCCTCGGCCGGCAGTGGCTCGGCGACGGCGAGCCCGTCGGCGATGATCTCGGCCATGAACGCGAGCAGGTCGCGTCGACGGCGACCCGGGTCGGCGGCATACGCCGTCGGGGCGTCGGGACGCTCCCGCACGCGCAGTGCCTCCTCGACGATCTCCCGGTGGGTGGGATAGTCCCCGAGCGCCCAGCGTCCGGCGCCCGACTTCGAGGTCGGGCGGCCGGTACGCAGCAGGTGGACGAGCCGCGCGGCACCGAGGGCACCCCACTCGGCCGCCTGTGGCAGCGAGGCCTCGCGCGGATGGTGCTCCATCGCGGCCAGCTGCGAGCGCCAGTACGTCTCGAGGTTGCGGCGGGTCGCCTCCCGGAGCGCGGCGTCGTCGCTCCAGACGTCCAGGTCGCCGAGGGGCGTGCCGCGCACGGTGATCCCGTGGTCCCGCAGCTCGCGCCACGTGATGTGCGTGACGTCAGCGTGGGTGCCGACGTCGAACCACTGGTGCAGAGTCCCGGGCACGTCAGGCACCAGCTCCGGTGAGCCCGCAAGGTCCTGGGCCACGAGGTAGAAGCCGTCGTAGGCCGGTTCGGGCCAGCGGCGGTCGATCTGCGCGTGCAGGCTGCGGAGCGCCTCGACCTCGTCGCCGGTCGCCCGGTGGGCCGTGAGGGCGACGAAGTCGATGTCGCTGCCGCCGTGGAACTCCCCGCCGAATCCCAGGGAACCGTGGAGGTAGAGGCCCTCGAGCAGCCCCGGACACCCCGCCTCGAGCAGCTCGACATGGGCGTCCGTCACCTCACGGACCACCTGCGGCAGGGACGCACGCCCGACCACGACCCCGCCCGTCAGACCGCCGCGCCGAAGGTCTGGCGCGAGGCGAGCGCCTCGCGCAGCTCGGCGTCGGCGTCGACGAGGGAGCGGTGGACGGCCGGCGTCAGGTCGTCGCGGGCGATGGTCTTCGCACTGAGCCTCGCCGTCTCCTCGGTGAAGACCCGCGGGAAGGCGACGAGCACGACGCGGGACAGGGCGTCCTCGCCCACCCAGTCCGACATGGCAGGCACGTCGGTGAAGTAGCGCGGGACGTAGTCGGCGACGAGGGCGTCGTCAGGTGCCACCCACAGGCCGCGGGCCAGGTGCACCATCTCGTAGTTGGAGCGCCCCTCACGACCCGTCAGCTGCCGCCAGGCCCACGCCTTGGCCTGGGGCTCCGGCAGGCTGGCGCGGCACATCAACGCGTTGAGGCCGCCCTGGAGCGTGTCGTCCTTGGCCCGGAAGGCGTCCACCTCCTCGACGCCGATGAGCCCGCGGGCCGCGAGGTTGCGCACGACGATCCAGCGGAAGTCGCCGTCGTCCTCGAGGCCCGCCGGGAGCCCTTCGCCGTCCGCCCACGCACGCAGCAGCGCCTCGTCGTCGCTGGTTCCGGCGACGAGCCGGGCGGCCGCGAGGGACTCGGTCGTGCCGGGCTCTGCGCCCTCGAGCAGCCCGGCCGCGGCGCGGTTGAGCCTGGTCGTGGCGGCGTCCTGCTCGGGGCGCGGCACGAAGTACGGCACGATCCGGTGCTCCGCGTACGCCGCCACCCGGGTGAGGATCGAGGAGTTCGTCTCCTGCGGCCACGCCGCGTCGAAGACGTCGAGGAAGGCCTCCGGGGAGACGGTGGCCCCGTGGACGCCGTCGATGAGCGCCGACCAGACGACGGCGCGGGCCTGCTCGTCGGGGACCTGGGCCAGCTGGGCGGGCAGGGCTGCGATGGTCGAGTCGGAGAGGCGTACGCGTGCCCACGTCAGGTCGGACGCGTTGGGCACGAGCACTGCCGGCTCGGGCGTGCCCTCGAGCTCGGCGAGTGTCGTCACGGGGCCGGTGACGGTCGTGGAGACACGGCCCAGCTCGCGCCCGTCGGTCCAGCCCGCCACGTCGAAGGTGTGGGGACGGTCGGCGGGGCGGTCGGCCGGCGACTCGCGCAGCACCTGCGCCCGCTCGACGACGCCGTTCTGCTCGTCGACCTCGACCGAGATCGTGTCGCGGTCGGCGGTCAGCAGCCACGCGCGCGACCACGCCTCGAGGTCCTTGCCGCTCGATGCCTCGATGGCGCCGAGGAAGTCGGCGAGCGTGCCGTTCCCGAAGGACTTGTCGGTCAGGTAGGCGCGGACACCCGCGATGAAGCGGTCGTCCCCGACGTACGCGATGAGCTGGCGCAGCGCGGCCGCGCCCTTGGCATACGAGATCCCGTCGAAGTTCTGCAGCGCGCTCTGGGCGTCGAGGGCCTCGACCCCGGCAACCGCATGGGTCGAGGGCGAGCGCTCGGCGCCGTAGCCCCACACCTTGCGCACGATCGAGGAGTCGACCCAGGCGTCGGCGTAGTCGGTGGCGTCCACGAGGCAGCGGTGCGACATGTACTCGGCGAAGCTCTCGTTGAGCCAGAGGTCGTCCCACCACTGCATCGTCACCAGGTCGCCGAACCACATGTGCGACATCTCGTGGCTGACCGTGTTGGCGCGCGTCAGCAGCTCGTCACGGGTCGCGGCGCCGCGGTAGAGGTACTGGTCGCGGAAGGTGACGCAGCCGGGGTTCTCCATGGCGCCGGCGTTGAACTCCGGCACGAAGACCTGGTGATACTCCCCGAACGGGTAGCGGATGCCGAAGAGGCCGTGGAAGTAGTCGAAGGAGCGCTTGGTCACGTCGAACAGCTCGGCCGCGTGGCGCTCGAGCGGCTCGCGGAGCGAGGCGCGCGCGTGGATGCCCAGCGGTATGCCGTCGTGCTCGTCGCGCACGGACACGTACGGCCCGGCGCACACCGTCATGAAGTAGGTGGCGAGGGGCCGGGTCGCGGCGAGGGTCCACGTGCCGTCGGCCCCACGGGTGGCAGCCCCGTTGCCGACGACGGTCCAGTCGTCGGGTGCGTGCACCGTGACGTCGTAGGGCGCCTTGAGGTCGGGCTGGTCGAAGCAGGCGTAGACGCTCGGGGCCGCGTCGAGGAACAGGTGCCCGTAGACGTAGTCCTGTCCGTCAGCCGGGTCGGTGGCGCGGTGCAGGCCCTGGCCGTCGTGGCTGTAGGCCATCGTCGCGACGACGGTCAGCTCGTTGTCGCGGGCGAGACCGGGCAGGACGAGCCGGCCCTCGGCGACCTGCGCCGGGTCGAGGCTCTCGCCGTTGAGCACGACGCTCTCCACGGAGCGGGCCTTGACGTCGACCCAGGAGACGGCGCCCGGAGTCGCGCAGCCGAACCTCAGGACCGTGCGCGAGCCGAAGACGTCCGGGCCCTGGTCGAGGTCGAGCTCGACGGCGTACGAGGTGACGGTGATCAGCGAGGATCGCTCGCGGGCTTCGGCCAGGGTGAGACTGCGCATGGGAGCGAGCCTGCCAGATGCACCGGCCCTCCGTCTCCGGGGTTGCCCAGCCGGACCCGGGCGAGCGCAGTCAGCGCTGGACCGGGCCGCCGGCCATGCCCTCGAGCCGCGCGATGCGCTGGTCCATCGGCGGGTGGGTCGAGAGGAACCGCGTGACGTCCTGGGCCCGGAAGGGGCTCGCGATCATCATGTGGCTCGCGTTCACGACATCCTGGGACGGGGCCAGGGGGGCCCGCGCGACCCCGAGCTCGAGCTTGCGCAGCGCGGAGGCCAGCGCGAGCGGGTCGCCGGTCAGCTTCGCGCCGTCCTCGTCGGCGTCGTACTCGCGGGTGCGGCTGATCGCCATCTGGATCATCATCGCGGCCAGTGGCGCGAGCAGGCTCATCGCGAGCAGGGCGAACGGGTTGGGGCGGTCCTCGTCGGAGCCCCCGCCGAACATGCTGGTGAACATCAGCATCTGGCCGATCGAGGTGATGACGCCGGCGACGGCGGCCGCCACCGAGCTGGTGAGGATGTCGCGGTTGTAGACGTGCATGAGCTCGTGGCCGAGCACGCCCCGCAGCTCGCGCTCGTCGAGCAGGCCGAGGATGCCCTCGGTGCAGCAGACGGCGGCGTTCTGCGGGTTGCGGCCCGTCGCGAACGCGTTGGGCGCCTGGGTGGGGCTGATGTAGAGCCGCGGCATGGGCTTGCCTGCGGCCGTGGAGAGCTCGCGGACGATGCGGTACATCGCCGGCGCCTGCGCCTCGGACACGGGGTAGGCGTGCATGGCCCGGATGGCCAGCTTGTCGCTGTTCCAGTAGCCGTAGAACGTCGTCGCGACGCCGATCAGCGCGAAGACCCAGATGAAGCGGCCACCCCCGACCAGCGCACCGAGGCCGAGCAGCAGGGCCCAGATGCCGCCGAAGAGGGCAGCAGTCTTCAGCCCGTTGAAGTGGTTGTGCATGCCCGCTCAACGAGTGGCCGGCAACGCGTGTTCCCGCTGGGAGTCCGCTGGGAGCTCGCGCCGGGAGCGGGCGGTCGGCGTGCGTGACACGTGCGTGACACTGCGTGACACACGTCTCATGTCCGACTTGTCGAAAACAAGAAATCTCCTACTACGTGCCGTAGTAGTTTGGCGGTGTTGGGAAACACCGACATCCCTTCTCCGAAAGAAGCGAACGATGCGCAAGACACTCGACAAGCTGATCTCCTGGACCGGCCTCCTTCTCGCCGTGGTCCTCCTCGTGGCAGGTGGCCTGCTCACCTACGCCCACAGCTTCGTCGCCAACCAGGTCGAGCAGCAGCTGAGCCAGCAGGACATCACGATGCCCGGCGCAGCGGCCCTGGAGACGCAGGACCAGAAGGACGCCCTCCTGCAGTACGCCGGGCAGAAGATGACCACCGGCGACCAGGCCAAGGCCTTCGCCGACCACTACATCCTCGTGCACATGAACGCCGCCTCGAACAACCGCACCTACGAGGAGGTCTCGGGTGACTTCATGAAGATGTCGAAGGACCCCAACGCCGACCAGGCCAAGGTCGCCGAGCTCGGCCAGCTGCGCCAGACGCTGTTCATGGGCAACACCCTGCGCGGCCTGCTCCTCAACGCGTACGCCTTCGGCACCATGGGCACGATCGCCCTCTACGCCGCCATCGGTGCCTTCGTCGCAGCGGGTGTCTTCCTGGTCCTCGGCCTCTTGGGCCTGCGCCACGCGAAGACCGCCGAGGACCTCAGGTCTGTGAGCGCCGAGCCCCGGCGAGTCCCCCAGACCGCCTGACCCCACCAGACCAGGCCGCCCGTTTCAGCAGCCAGACGCCCGGCCGCACCGAGAGCCCCGAGGCACCACCCTCGGGGCTCTTCGCTGTCCGTGGTTCGGTGCACGGCACCGGGAGGGATGACCCACCTTCCCGGCGGCCGGGCTCGTCCGTGAGCGTGGCGCAGGCCCGTCCGTGGCGAAGCCGGGTCATCCGTCCCCGCTCGGTGCGGGTGCTCCCCGGTCCAGCCGTCCGGCGGTGGGTGCCGGGCCGACCCTCAGCCGAGCAGTCGCAGCAGCAGGTCCGGCTGCACGCTGACCATGACGAGCACGGCGGACGCGAGCACGAGACCGGCGACGAGCGCCGGACGTCGCCGCGCCGCGGCGAGCGCCTCGGCAGCCGGCTGGCGCGGCGCCGCCCTCCCCTCGGGGACGGTGATGACACCCCGGAGCCAGCGCAGGTAGACGGCCACGCCCATCACGGCGTTGACCGCGGCGATGACGGCGAGCCACACCCACCCCTCGGCCACGACGGGGCGCAGCGCCGTGATCTTGCCGACGAGGCCGATGACGCCCGGGGGCAGTCCTGCGAGCGAGGTCAGCGCGAGGGCGAGCGCGCCGGCGCGCCAGGGGTTGCGCTGCCACAGCCCGTCGTATGCCGAGAGATGCCGACCGCGACCCGGCTCGTCGCGCAGAGTGACCGCGACGACGGCAAAGGCCACCAGCGTCGCGACGAGGTAGGTCAGCAGGTAGGTCGCGCTGGCCGTGACGCCGAGGGCGGAGATGCTGACGAGGGGCAGCACGACCCAGCCGGCCTGGGCGACCGTGGACCACGCGAGCAGCCGCACGACGTCGTCCTGGCGCAGGGCCATGACGTTGCCGAGCGTCATGCTGAGCGCAGCGAGGATCGCGATCGAGAGCAGGGCCGGCGTCCCGAGCACCGAGACCGCCCGCAGCACCACGAGCAGGGCCGCGAGCGCGGCCACCTTGGACACCGTGGCGAGGAACGTCGCCACCGCCACCGACGAGCCGGCGTATGCCGTCGGCGTCCACGCGTGGAACGGCACGAGCGAGAGCTTGAACCCGACGCCCGCCACCACCAGGACGGTGGCGAGGGCCACCAGGCCGGCGGACACGGACGGGAACACGACCGCCGTGGCGCCGGCCCCCGTGCCCGCCGCGAAGGCACCGCCCGTCGACAGCGCCGCGTCGGGGGTCAGGAACGGGCTGCCGGTCGCCGTGAACCAGAGGGCGACCCCGAGGACGAGGAGCGCGAACGACACCAGGGAGGTGACGAGCAACTGGGTGGCCCCCGCCACCGCCGACCGCCGTCCCGAGAGGGCGACGAGCGCGATGACCGGCAGCGTGGCGAGCTCGAGCGCGACGAGCCAGGTGCCCACGTCACGGCTGGCCGCGACGACGACGGTGCCGGCGAGGGCGGCGAGCAGCAGCACGGCCTCCACCGGCTCGCGGGTGCTGCCGACGGGGCGGACCCGCCGGGTGCCCGGCCAGGCGAGGGCGATGCACACCAGGGCCGCGAGGGCCGCAGCGAGCTGCAGCGTGCTGCCGAGAGCGTCGGCCTGCCACAGGCACACCTGCGGCAGCCCTTCGATGGCAGGGAGCGAGCCTCGCGCCGCAGCCCGTCCGGTCAGGCAGAAGGTCTGCCGCGTGGAGCCGCCGCCGAGCGCCAGGCCGGGGACGGTCGCGAGCGCCGAGCCGAGGGCAGCCAGCCCGGCGACGGCATACGGGAAGCGTCGCAGGCGGGGGTCGACGAGGTCGGCCACGAGCACGACAACGAGACCGACGACCGGCAGGAGGGCGGGCAGCACGGTGGCGTAGTCGACGGTGAGGCCCTTCACCGGCCCGCCCCCAGTCCGGACAGCAGTCCGGTCGTCGCGGCGTCGGACAGGCCGAGCAGCAGGTGCGGCACGATGCCGAGCGCCACGACCACCACGACGAGGGTCAGGACGACGGCGTAGCGCACCCCGCGGGTGTCGAGGACCGGCTCGGCTGCCGGGCCGGTGGCCGCCTCGCTCCCCTCCCCCGCCCACACGATGCGGGCCACCCGCAGGGAGTAGCCGGCCGCCAGGGCCAGGCCCACGGCGCCGAGCACGACGCAGGCGCGCAGGAGCGCGACGGGTCGGTCGGGCGCGGGTGACCAGGCGGCATACAGGGCCAGGAACTCGCCCCAGAAGCTCACGAGGCCCGGGAGCCCGAGCGCGGCGGCGAGCCCGACGACGAGCGCGAAGCCGAAGCGGGGCGCCCTGTCGCGCAGGGCCGCCCGGGCCACGCGGAGGTCGGCCGAACCCCACTGCTCCTTGAGGTCACCGACGACGAAGAAGAGCAGGGCCGAGACGACGCCGTGCGCGATGTTGCCGAAGAGCGCCGCCTGCAGGCCCGTCTCGCTGCCGGAGGCGATGGCGAGGGCGACGAAGCCCATGTGCGCCACCGAGCTGTAGGCGATGAGGCGCTTGAGGTCGCGTTCGACGAGGCAGGCCAGGCCTCCCCAGAGGATGCCGACGACACCGAGGAGCGCCAGCACCGGGCTCAGCTCGGCGACGCCCCGCGGGACGGTCGCGACGGCCAGCCGCACGATGCCGTAGGTGCCCATCTTGAGCAGCACGGCAGCCAGGAGCACCGAGCCCGCCGTCGGCGCGATGGTGTGGGCGGAGGGCAGCCAGGTGTGCAGCGGCCACAGCGGCACCTTGATCCCGAGCCCGAGCAGCAGCAGTGCCGCGATGGTGACCTGCAGCGACCGGGACAGCCCGGCGCCGTGCCGTGCGGCGAGGACCGTGAGGTCGCTCGTGCCCTGGTGGTGCACGAGGAGCAGGATGCCGACGAGCATCAGGGTCGAGCCCAGGGCGGTGAAGAGCACGAAGCGGCCCGCGGCGTCGGCGCGCGTCTCGTCGGGCACGTGCTCGTCACCGAAGCGGCGCACGAGCACCCACATCGGCACGAGGACGACCTCGAAGGCGATGAAGAAGAGGACGGCGTCGCGGGCCGTGAACGTCGCGAGCGCTCCCGCCTCGACGAGCAGGATGCAGCCGAGGAAGGTCGAGCCGGTGCCCCCCTTGGGGATCGGCCCCGACAGGGCGTGGGCCACGACCGCGACGGTCAGCACCGCGGTGAGCAGCACGAGCGCGGCGGAGATGCCGTCGACGCCGAAGTGCCACCGGACGCCGAGCGATCGGATCCACGGCGCGTCCAGCTGCTGCCGGTCCGCCACGACGACGACCGCGAGGACGGCGGTCACGAGGGCGACGCCGTGGGCGATGCCGCGTTCGACCTGGGACTCCCCCGGGATCGCGATGCAGGCGATGGCGCCGAGCAGGGGCAGCAGGAGCATGAGGGTCAGCGCCACGCCGTCACCCCCAGGATGGCGACGAGCACCGCACCGACGAGCAGGCTCAGCACCGACAGCGAGGGCACGGCCCGGTGGCCACGCTCCCCCGCGCGTCCGGCCGCACGGGCCACGACGGCCGCTGCCCGCGGGTAGGCGTCGACGACGTCGCGGTCGAGCGCCACCACGAGGCGTGCCGTTGCCGTGACGGCGCGCCCGAAGGCCACGTATGCCGTGTCGGCGCCGAAGCCCCGGACCGCCGAGTCCCGCACGGGGGCCGGGATGCGCTCGGCCGCGTCGACGCGGCCGCGGTCGCTGAGGGACCACACGGCATACGCGGCCCCGGCGATGAGCAGGACGGACAGCAGCGTGCTCAGGATCCCGACGTGGACGGCGCCGCGCAGGCTGAGCAGGAAGAGGACGCCGACGACGGTCAGGGCCGCGAGGACCGACACGACCAGCGCCGCGGACAGCGTGATCGTGGGGTGGCCGTGGGCGTGGACGCGCTCGACCTCGGCGTCGTCGGCGCTGTCGGTGCTGGTCACGACGGCGACCTCCTCCTCGGCGACGACGGCCGGCTGGGACTGCGGCTGTCCTGAGGCGCCGGCGGCGGCCACGGGCGTGTCGAGGAGCAGCCACGCCCGGGTGCAGTAGGCGGCGGTGAGGACGACCGTCACGAACAGCGCGACGACGACGAGCCACGTCCGCGGGCCACCGCCGCTCGTGGCGCCCTCGAGGGCTGCGTCGATGACGGTGTCCTTGCTGAAGAAGCCGACCAGCGGCGGCACCCCCGCGAGGGCGGCGAGGCCGATGCCCATCGACCAGCGCAGCGCCCCGGTCGGGCGCAGGCGTCCACGCAGCGCCACGATCGCGGTGGCCCCGGCCAGGACCGACAGCCAGCCGGCGCCGAGGAAGAGCAGTGCCTTGAAGAAGGCGTGGGCGATGAGGTGACCGACGCCGGCGCCGGGCCCGAGCTCGGCCGGTGCGGCTGCAAGAGCCGAGAGCATGATCGCGACCTGGCTGAGGGTGGAGTAGGCGAGCATCCGCTTGAGGTCGGTCTGCGCCAGCGCCAGCAGGGCCGCGTAGACCATGGTGACCGCGGTGAGGACGGCGAGCAGCGTGCGGGCGCCGTCGTGCTCGGCGTAGAGCGGGAAGAGTCGCGCGATGACGTAGGTGCCGGCCGCGACCATGGTGGCGGCGTGGATGAGGGCGGACGCCGGGGTGGGGCCCTCCATGGCGTCGGGCAGCCAGTCGTGGAACGGCACGAGGCCCGACTTGCCGGCCACGCCGATCACGACGCCGACGAGCCCGATCGTCAGCAGCGTGTGGTTGCCGGGGGCCGAGAGCACGGTCATGAGGTCGGTGGAGCGGGCCCGCACCGACAGGGAGACGATGCCGACGACCATGCCGATGTCGGCGACCCTCGTCACGAGGAACGCCTTGTAGGCCGCCCGGCGCGCCGCGTGGCGCTCGCTGTCGTGCCCGATGAGCAGCCACGAGCACCAGCCCATGACCTCCCAGCCGACCAGGGTGAGCACGAGGTCGCCGGACTGGACGACGAGGAGCATCCCGGATGCGAAGAGCGAGACCGTGGCCGCGAACCGCGCGTAGCGGGGGTCGTCGCGCAGGTACCACGTCGTGAACACGTGAATGGCGAGCACGACCACGGCGACGACGAACGCCGACAGGCCGGAGAGCCGGTCGGAGAGCAGGCGCAGCGGGACGGAGAGGTCACCGAGGGGCAGGCGCCCCAACGTGCCGATGTCGGCGGTGCGTGCCGGGATGATCCACTCGACGAGCGCCAGCAGCGTGACGACGGCCGAGGCTGCGACGGCGACGGCCGCGGAGAGGGCCCGCTGGCGCCGTGTCAGCAGCCCGGCGAGGGCTGCGATCGCCGGCAGCGCCACGATCGCCCGCACGACCCAGCTCAACGGACGACCCTTCCGGCGGGGGCGGAGTGCCCGGGGCCCTCAGCCGTGTGCTCGGCCGTGTCCTCGACGGCGTCCTCGCTGAGGTCGGGCACGGCCGTGAGGTCGATGTGGCCGGCCCGGCGGAACATCACCAGGATGATCGCCAGGGCCACGGTGATCTCGGCTGCGGCGATCGTGATGACGAAGAGGGTGAGGACCGGGCCGGCGGAGAACGCCGCGCCCGCGGTCCGGGTGCCGGCCGTGACGAGCAGCAGGTTGGCGGCGTTGAGGATCAGCTCGACCCCGATCAGCACGAGCACCGCGTTGCGGCGGGCGAGGACGCCGTAGACCCCGAAGGCGGCGAGCAGGGCGGCGAGGGCGGCGGGCAGCGACAGGTGGATCACGCGCGGTCACCGCCGGTCGGCGCAGGGGCGACCGCGGTGGCGCCGTGGTGCGCCCCTGCCCTGCCGTCGCCCACCGACGGTGGGCCGTCGGCCACCGCTCGGTCACCGTCGCTCGCGCCTCGACCGACGCCGCGGTCACCGATCACGAGCCGCGACACGGCGAAGGCGCCGATGAGCGCGACGAGCAGCAGCACCGAGAGCAGCTCGAAGGGCCACACCCACGTGCCGAAGACCGCCTGCGCGATCTGCGGGGTGGCGCTGGGCCTGGTGTCGAG
Organism: Terrabacter terrae; assembly: GCF_039529575.1. NCBI lineage: Bacteria > Bacillati > Actinomycetota > Actinomycetes > Micrococcales > Intrasporangiaceae > Terrabacter > Terrabacter terrae. The sequence continues at coordinate 575,218 of NZ_BAAANB010000001.1, read as the reverse complement.
GTCGGCGGTCGCGCCGGAGAAGAACGGCAGCAGCAGCGACGCCAGGAGCACGGCCGTCGCCGCCCCGAGCAGCGCGCCCGCGACGCGCTGCCACCACGGGGTGTCGATCTCGGCGTGCGGGCCGATCGGCGCCCGGGTCAGCATCAGGGCGAAGAGGACGAGCACGACGATGGCGCCGACGTAGACGAGCAGCTGGACCAGGCCGACGAGCTCCTGGCCGAGGACCAGGTAGGCGCCGGCGAGCGAGCCGAGCGACACCAACAGCCACAGCGCCGCGTGCACGACGTGCTTCGTCGTGACCGACAGCAGCGCCGACAGCGCGGTGACGGCACCGACGGCGGTGAAGACGATGTCGCGGGTGGTCACTCGGTGCCGCCCCCGATGCCGCCCTGGGCGTCGTCCTGGGAGTCGTCCCGGGAGCCGCGCTCGCCGGCTCCGCTGACGCCGCCGTCGCCTCCATCGGTTCCGTCCGTCGTGCCCTCCTCGGTCGTGGACACGCTCGGCAGCACCTGCGTCGTGTCCCCTTGTGCCGCTGCGGCATCCGCCGCCTCGGCGACAGGGAGCGTCGCGGTCTGCTCGGGGTCCGAGGGAGGCGCCACCGTGCCGGGGGCACCCGGCTCCGGTGCCTCGACGGCGGGCAGGACCTTCGTCCGCTCAGCAGGTGGCGGGGCGTCCTCGGACTGCCGGCGCGTCCGGGCCGGGCGGGCAGCGGCGCCGGCTCCACGCGTGCCCCCAGCGCCGGGGGCGCCACGTGGTGGCCTGGCTGCCGCGGCGACCTCGGCCGGGTCGACGCTGCCCGGGTCGAGCGCCGGCGGCGCGGGCACCGTCGCCATCCACGCACCGAGGCGGTCCTTCTCGTGCAGCAGGTCGCGGATGTCGAGCTCGGCGTACTCGAACTCGGGGCTCCAGTGCAGGGCGTCGAAGGGGCAGACCTCGATGCAGATGCCGCAGTACATGCAGAGCGAGAAGTCGATGGCGAACCTGTCGAGGACGTTGCGCTGCCGGGCGCGGCCGCCCGGCGTCGTCGGCGGCAGCTCCTCCTTGTGCGAGTCGATGTAGATGCACCAGTCGGGGCACTCGCGCGCGCAGAGCATGCACGACGTGCAGTTCTCCTCGGTGAGCGCGATGACGCCCCGCGAGCGCGGCGGCAGCGCCGGCGCGACGTCGGGGTACTCGGCCGTGTGCGTGTGCCGGGTCAGGGACTTCGCGGTCGTCGCGAGCCCCTTGACCAGCCCCGGGAGTATGCCGTCACCCACGCCCGCTCACCCCTTCCTCCGCTCGTTCCCCGTCATCCACACTGTGCTGCTGCCGAGTCCTCATGAGGTCAGCACCACCCCGACGGCGGTGACGGCCAGCTGCAGGAGCGCCATCGGCACGAGCCACACCCAGGCGAGGCGCTGGAGCTGGTCCTCACGCATGCGCGGCCAGGACACGCGCAGCCAGATCACGACGACCGCGACGAGGAAGCCCTTGAGCAGCGTCCACAGCCAGCCGAGCCAGGACTCGAGCGGCCCCGCCCAGCCGCCGAGGTAGAGCACGGCGAAGAGCAGCGACATGACGACGATGCCGGCGTACTCGGCCAGAAGGAAGAACGCGAAGCGCAGCCCGGTGTACTCGGTGAAGGCGCCGAAGACGATCTCCGAGTCGGCGAGCGGCATGTCGAACGGCGGCCGCTGCAGCTCCGCGAGCGCCGCGACGAGGAAGACGACCGCACCGGGGGCCTGCCACAGCAGCCACCAGGGGTTCCACGCGTTCGCGATGCCGACGAGCGACAGGGTGCCGGCGGCGAGCGCGACCGACGCGACGGCGAGCACCATCGGCAGCTCGTAGGAGACGAGCTGGGCTGCGGCGCGCATGGCCCCGAGCAGGGAGTACTTGTTGGCCGAGGCCCACCCGGCCATGAGCGTTCCGATGATCCCGACGCCGATGATCGCGAGCACCAGCACGACGCTCGCCTCGACGTCGGCCCCGACGACCCGCGGCGACAGCGGGATGACGGCGAGCGCCACGAGGTACGGGATGAGCGCGACGAACGGCGCCAGCCGGAACGCCCACCGGTCGGCGCGCGCCGGCGTGACGTCCTCCTTCTGGACGAACTTCACCCCGTCGGCGACGAGCTGGGCCCACCCGTGGAAACCGCCGGCATACATCGGCCCGAGGCGTCCCTGCATGTGCGCCATGACCTTGTGCTCGGTCTGCCCGACCAGGAGGGGCAGCACGAGGAACGCGACCAGCACCGCGACCGCCCGGAGCACGACCTCGAGCCAGGGCGCGAGGTGGAGGGTCAGGTGCAGGTTCACCGGGGCCCCCACTCCGGTCCGGGCACGCCCGGAGCCTGCACGCGGCGCCGGCCGGGAGCGCGTGCCGAGTCGTGGCCCTCCCCCGGCTCCTTGGCGCCGGGCCACGCCTTGGACGCCCGGGCGGCGAGGACGAACGACTTGCGCAGCGGCGAGCCCTCGAACCCGTCGGGCAGCAGGAGGGGTCGCAGGCCGAGGCCGCTGCCGTCGTCGAACCCGTCGAAGCCGATGCCGAACATCTCGTGCGTCTCGCGCTCGTGCCACGCGGCCCCACGGAAGACCCCCGTCAGGGACGGCACGGGCCGCCCCTCGGGCGCCCTCGTCCGCAGCAGGACCGAGCGCAGCGCCCGCGGCACCCGGGTGTCGACCAGGTGACACACGAGGTCGAAACCCGCCTCCTCGGCGGCGTCGGTCTGGTCGACGGCCGTCAGCCAGTCGAAGTACGCGTAGCCCTCCTCGCGGAGCTCCTGCATCGTCGCGACCCAGTCGGCGAAGGGCACGTCGCGCACGTCAGTGACCTTCACCGGTCAGCCTCCGCGGGCACGGCTGACCCGGCGGGCGCAGTGGGGGCGGCCGGCCGGTGAAGGAGGGGGCGACGGACGTCGCCGGCGCTGGCGACGCGGCTGCCGGCATACCTCCCCTTGAGCTTGGCCGTGGAGAGGCGCTCGCTCGCGATCTGCTCCTGCAGGCGGATGATCCCGTGCAGCAGCGCCTCCGGGCGCGGCGGGCAGCCCGGGACGTAGACGTCGACGGGCACGATCTGGTCGACGCCCTTCGTCACCGAGTAGGAGTCCCAGTAGGGGCCGCCCGAGTTGGAGCAGGCGCCGAAGGAGATGACGTACTTCGGCTCCGGCATCTGGTCGTAGAGACGGCGGATCGCCGGGGCCATCTTGTCGGTGACGGTGCCCGAGACGACCATGAGGTCGGCCTGGCGCGGGCCCGGGGCGAAGGGGATGACGCCGAGGCGGATGAAGTCGTGGCGGCCCATCGACGCGGCGATGAACTCGATGGCGCAGCAGGCGAGCCCGAAGTTGAAGACCCAGAGGGAGTAGCGCCGGCCCCAGTTGAGCACCACCTTGATCGGCCTGGGCGCGTGGCCGCCGAGGGCGCCCATGGAGGCCGGCCCGACGGTCGGCATCGGAAGGCTGACGGGGTGGTTGGCCTGCTGGTTGGCCTGGTCGTTGGTCGGCTCGCTCGCCATCACACCCACCTCAGCAGTCCGCGGCGCGCCGCGTGACCGAGGCCGAGGACCAGCACGCCGAGGAAGAGGCCCATCTCGACGAGGCTGGCGCGGCCGAGGTCCACGTCGCGGATGACGCTGGCCCACGGGAAGAGGTAGACCGCGTCGACGGCGAAGATGACATAGAGGAAGGAGAAGACGAAGTAGCGCACCTTCGTCTGCGCCCAGCCCTCCCCCACCGGGTCGACGCCCGACTCGTACGTCGTCAGCTTGGCCGGGTGCGGGGCGCGCGGTGCCAGCAGGCGTCGGGCCAGCATCGCTGCCGTGACGAGCAGCACGCCCGCCCCCAGCACCGCTGCGACGGCAACGTACCCGGACATGTCGGCCAGCCTAGTCATGCCGGTATGCCGACGGCTCGGGACGCATGTTCCTGTCCACGACCTGGCAACCGGCACAGATGTCAATAGGGCGCGAACTACGATGTAAAGGTGCTCGCCGCACAGGGCAACGGGCATCTGGGTAGGGAAGTTCGAGGACGTCGCAGAGCATGAGCACCAAACTGGTCCAGAAGCTCGATCGCGTGGTCATCCGGTTCGCGGGTGACTCCGGGGACGGCATGCAGCTCACCGGGGACCGCTTCACGTCGCAGACCGCCCTGCTGGGCAACGACCTGTCGACGCTGCCGAACTTCCCCGCCGAGATCCGGGCGCCGCAGGGCACGCTGCCCGGCGTCTCGAGCTTCCAGCTGCACTTCGCCGACCACAACGTGCTGACGCCGGGCGATGCCCCCGACGTCCTCGTCGCGATGAACCCGGCAGCCCTCAAGGCCAACCTGCGCGACCTGCCGCGCGGCGCGACCGTCATCGTCAACACCGACGAGTTCACCAAGCGCAGCCTCGCCAAGGTCGGCTACGCGACCAACCCGCTCGAGGACGGCACCCTCGAGAGCTACGACGTGCACCCGGTCGCCCTGACCTCCATCGCCGTCGAGGCCTTGGCCGCGTTCACCGACCTGACCCGCAAGGAGAAGGAGCGCGCGAAGAACATGTTCGCGCTCGGCCTGCTCTCCTGGCTCTACACCCGGCCGATGGAGGGCACCGAGGCGTTCCTCAAGGCCAAGTTCGCCGACAAGCCGCAGATCCTCGAGGCCAACCTGACCGCGCTGCGCGCCGGCTACAACTACGGCGAGACGACCGAGGACTTCGCGGTCGCCTACGAGGTCGCGCCGGCGACGATGCCCGCCGGCACCTACCGCAACGTCACCGGCAACGTCGCACTGTCGCTCGGCCTCGTCGCCGCCGCGCACCGCGCGCACCTGCCGCTCTTCCTCGGCAGCTACCCGATCACCCCGGCGTCCGACATCCTGCACACCCTCGCCGGGCTCAAGCGCTACGGCGTCGCGACGATGCAGGCCGAGGACGAGATCGCCGGTGTCGGCGCCGCGCTCGGGGCGTCCTTCGGCGGCGCGCTCGGCGTCACGACCACGAGCGGGCCGGGGCTCGCGCTCAAGGCCGAGACCATCGGCCTGGCCGTGTCGCTGGAGCTGCCGCTCGTGGTCTGCGACATCCAGCGGGGCGGGCCGTCGACCGGCCTGCCCACCAAGACCGAGCAGGCCGACCTGCTCCAGGCGCTCTTCGGCCGCAACGGCGAGTCGCCGGTGGCGGTCGTCGCGCCCGCGACGCCGGCCGACTGCTTCGACACGGCCGTCGAGGCGGTACGCATCGCCACGACGTACCGCACGCCGGTCATCGTCCTGTCCGACGGCTATCTCGCCAACGGCTCGGAGCCGTGGCGGCTGCCGCGCACGGCCGAGCTGCCCGACCTCACGGTCGAGTTCGCGACCGAGCCCAACGCCGTGGACGACAAGGGCGCCCCGACCTTCCACCCGTACCTGCGCGACCCCGAGACGCTCGCCCGGCCGTGGGCGATCCCCGGCACGCCCGGGCTCGAGCACCGCGTCGGCGGCATCGAGAAGGCCGACGTCACCGGCAACATCTCCTACGACCCCGACAACCACGACCACATGACCCGGCTGCGCCAGGCGAAGATCGACGGGATCGCCGACACCATCGCGCCGCTGACGGTCGACGACCCGACGGGCGACGCCGACGTGCTCGTGCTCGGCTGGGGCTCGACCTTCGGGCCGATCGCCGCGGCCGTACGCCTGGCGCGAGCCACCGGCGCCCGCGTGGCCCAGGCGCACCTGCGCCACCTCAACCCGTTCCCCCCCAACACCGGCGAGGTGCTGCGTTCGTACTCCCGCGTCATCGTCCCGGAAATGAACCTCGGCCAGCTCGCGTTGCTGCTACGGGCGAAGTACCTCGTCGACGTCGAGTCGCACACCTCGGTGCGCGGCCTGCCGTTCCAGGCGGGCGAGCTCGCCGACGTCATCGTGTCCGCCGCGACGTCCGTGTCCGACGCGCCCCTGAAGGAGGCCGCCAAGTGAGCATCGACCTTCCCGTCGACCTCGGTATGCCGTCCGCCGGGCCTGGTGCCACCGGCACCGCGGGAGTCCCGCGCCTTCCCGACGGCTCTGCGCTGGCCAAGAAGGACTTCACGTCCGACCAGGAGGTGCGCTGGTGCCCGGGCTGCGGCGACTACGCGATCCTCGCCGCCGTCCAGGGCTTCCTGCCCGAGCTCGGCCTCAAGCGCGAGAACATCGTCTTCGTCTCGGGCATCGGCTGCAGCTCGCGCTTCCCGTACTACCTCGACACCTACGGCATGCACTCGATCCACGGCCGCGCCCCGGCCATCGCGACGGGGCTCGCAGCCACACGCGAGGACCTGTCCGTGTGGGTCGTCACCGGTGACGGCGACGCGCTGTCGATCGGCGGCAACCACCTCATCCACGCCCTGCGCCGCAACGTCAACCTCAAGATCCTGCTCTTCAACAACGAGATCTACGGCCTGACCAAGGGCCAGTACTCCCCCACCTCGCACGTGGGCCAGGTGACCAAGTCGAGCCCGCTCGGCTCGCTGGACCGGCCGTTCAACCCGGTGTCGCTGGCACTCGGGGCCGAGGCGAGCTTCGTCGCGCGGACCATGGACTCCGACCGGCAGCACCTGACGTCGGTGCTGCGGGCGGCGGCCGAGCACCGCGGGTCGGCGCTCGTCGAGATCTACCAGAACTGCCCGATCTTCAACGACGGCGTGTTCGACGTGCTCAAGGACCGCACCGAGGCGGCCGCGCGCATCCTGCACCTCGCCGACGGCGCGGAGGTGGCGGCCGGCGACGACGTCGTGGTCCGCGACGACCGAGGCTCGCTCGCCGTCGTGGCGCGCGCCGAGGCCGACCCGGCCCGGATCGTGCGCCACGACGTCACGGCCGAGAACCCGTCTGCGGCGTTCGCGCTCTCTCGCCTCGACAGCCCGGACCTGGGCCACGTGCCGATGGGCGTGTTCCGCAACGTGCAGCGACCGACCTACGACGACTCGCTGCGCGAGCAGATCGCCTCGGCTCGCACCGGCGAGGTCACCGACGCCGACATCGACGCGCTGCTGGCCGGCCGGGACACCTGGACCGTGGGGGCGTGAGCGCCCGGCAGTCCGTCGCACCGGTCACGCCACCCTCGACCGCGCCCTCGGGAGAGGTCGGCCGGGGCACCCTCCTCGGCTTCGCGGCATACGGCATCTGGGGGCTCTTCCCGCTCTACTTCGACGCGCTCAGGCCTGCCGGGCCGTGGGAGATCCTCGCCCACCGCATCCTGTGGACACTGCTCTTCTGTGTCGTCGTGCTCCTCGTCGTGCGCGACTTCGGCTGGGTCCGGCCGCTGCTGCGCCGGCCGCGGCTGCTCGCGGGGACTGCCGTCGCCGCGGTGCTCATCGCGGTCAACTGGGTGGTCTACGTCGCAGCCGTGACCTCGGGCAACACGTCCGAGGCCGCGCTCGGCTACTTCCTCAACCCGCTCGTCACGGTGGCGCTCGGCGTCGTCGTGCTGCGCGAACGCCTGCGGGTGCTGCAGTGGGTGGCCGTCGCCATCGGCGTCGCCGCGGGTGTCTACCTCGGCGTCAGCGGCGGGCGGGTGCCGTGGGTGGCCCTCACGCTCGCCGTGTCGTTCGCGCTCTACGGCCTGACGAAGAAGAAGATCGGGGTCAGCCTCGACGCGATCCACGGGCTGACCGTCGAGACCGTCGTGCTCGCGCCGGTCGCCGTCGTGCTGCTCCTCGTCGTCGGGGCGCAGGGCGGCCTGGAGTTCGGCCACCACGGCGCGTGGCACACCTCGCTGCTCGTGCTCTCCGGCATCGTGACGGCGCTGCCGCTGCTGTGCTTCGCCGCGGCGGCCCGGCGCATCCCGCTCGTCTCGATCGGGCTCATCCAGTTCGTCACGCCCGTCATGCAGCTGCTGTGCGCGGTCCTGCTGCTCGGGGAGCACATGCCCACCGAGCGCTGGATCGGCTTCGGCATCGTCTGGGTCGCCCTTCTCGTGCTCACCGTCGACTCGCTCGTCAGCCTGCGTGGGGCCCGCGCCGCGCGGCGTGACCTGCCGGTCGACGACTGCCCGCGCTGAGCGACGACGGCGGTGCCCGTCGTGGTGACAGACTGCCGGGATGAGTGACGTCGCCCTCGCGTCCCGCACCGGCCGGTTCGTCGTCGCGGCCGCTGTCCTGGGGTCCGGCATGGCGCTGCTCGACGGGACAGTCGTCAACGTCGCCCTCGTGCGCCTGGGCGACGACCTCGGCGCCAGCATGGCCGACCTGCAGTGGATCACCAACGGCTACCTGCTGGCCCTGGCCTCGCTCATCCTGCTCGGCGGCTCCCTCGGTGACCTCTACGGCCGGCGCCGGGTCTTCGTCATCGGCGTCACGTGGTTCACGCTCGCCTCCGCGGCGTGCGGCCTCGCCCAGTCACCAGGCCAGCTCGTCGCCGCGCGCGTGCTGCAGGGGGTCGGCGGCGCCCTGCTGACGCCGGGCAGCCTGGCGATGATCCAGGGGTCGTTCCGGCCGGACGACCGCGGCAAGGCGATCGGCGCGTGGTCGGGCCTCGGCGGGGTCGCCTCGGCCATCGGGCCGTTCGTCGGCGGGTGGCTCGTGCAGTTCGCGAGCTGGCGGTGGGCCTTCCTCGTCAACGTGCCGCTCGGCGTCGTCACCGTCTGGATCGCCCAGCGGCACGTTCCCGAGACCCGGGACGCGCAGGCCGACCATCGCTTCGACGTCCCCGGCGCCCTGCTCGCCACCCTGTCCCTCGGGGCCGTGACCCTCGCCCTCATCCAGCACGAGGCCCTCGGGCCGGCCCGGTCGGTGCTGGTCGGCGTCCTGGGCCTGCTCCTCGGGGGCGCCTTCGTCGTCGTCGAGCGCCGCAGCGCATACCCCATGGTGCCGCCGTCGCTCTTCGCCTCGCGCCAGTTCAGCGCGGCCAACGCCATGACGCTGCTCGTCTACGCCGCCCTCGGCGCCGTGTTCTTCTTCCTCACCCTGCAGCTGCAGACGGTCCTCGGCTACGGCCCCCTGCAGGCCGGCCTCGCCTCGCTACCCGTCACCGTGCTGATGCTCTTCCTCGCCGCCCGCGGCGGGGAGCTGGCCTCGCGCATCGGGCCGCGGCTGCCGATGACCGTCGGACCGGTCGTGTGCGGTGCCGGCACCCTCCTGCTCGCCGGCGTCGGCGCGGGCTCGAGCTACTGGAGCGGCGTGCTGCCCGGGGTCACCGTCTTCGGCCTCGGGCTGACGCTGCTCGTGGCTCCGCTCACGGCGACGGTGCTCGCGGCAGCCCCCGACCGCTACGCCGGCGTGGCGAGCGGGGTCAACAACGCCGTGGCGCGCGCCGGAAGCCTGCTGGCCGTGGCCGCCCTGCCGGCGGTCGTTGGGCTCAGCGGCTCGGACTACGCCGTGCCCGAGGCCTTCTCGGCCGGCTACCGCACGGCGATGCTCCTCTGTGCCGTCCTCCTGGTCGCCGGCGGGATCGTCTCCTGGCTGCTCATCCGCAACCCCGTCCGGGAGGAGGCCCTGGAGGGCGAGGAATCCGAGCGGGTCTCAGGGGCCGGCACGACGGTCGGCCGTCAGCCCTCCCCCGAGCACGACGTCCCGTCGGCCCTCGGCGCCGCCACTCGGCGTACGGCGCCGGCGGGGTGGTCGTGCGCGGGGTCCGAGGGGTGCCCCGGAACCGTCGTCCGCAGCGAGACCACCGCCCAGGACCGCTGACGGGACGCGTGCGGGACCGTTCGACGGGTGCGCGCCGGTCCACGGGCCCGGCGGACCGCCGGGTGCAAGAGTCACCCCAGCGGGCAAGATGAGGGCATGAGCGACGTGGCGAAGCAGGGTTTCCGCACCGAGCACGACTCCATGGGCGAGGTCCAGGTGCCCGCCGACGCGCTGTGGGGAGCGCAGACGGCGCGTGCCGTCGAGAACTTCCCGATCAGCGGCCGACCGGTGCCGGCCGGGGTGGTGCACGCCCTCGCGCAGATCAAGGCCGCGGCGGCGGAGGTCAACGCGGAGCTCGGGGTCCTCGACGAGGACCGTGCAGCGTCCATCGCGGCCGCCGCTCGCGAGGTGGCGGACGGCGAGCACGACGACCAGTTCCCCATCGACGTGTTCCAGACCGGGTCGGGCACCTCGACGAACATGAACGTCAACGAGGTGGTGGCCCGACTCGCGCGCCTCTCGGGCGACCTCGACGTGCACCCGAACGACCACGTCAACGCCGGCCAGTCGAGCAACGACACGTTCCCCAGCGCCCTGCGCATCGCGGCGACGACCGCAGCGGTCGACGAGCTCGTGCCCGCGCTCGAGCACCTGGCCGCGGCGCTGGGACGCAAGGAGGCCGAGTTCGCCGACGTCGTCAAGGCCGGGCGCACGCACCTGATGGACGCCGTGCCGGTCACCCTCGGGCAGGAGTTCGGCGGCTACCGCCGCCAGCTCGAGCTCGGCGCCGGCCGCGTGCGCACCGCGGCGGAGGCCACGAGCGAGCTGCCGCTGGGCGGCACCGCCGCGGGGACCGGCCTCAACGCCGCTCCGGGGTTCGCCGCGGCCGTCATCGAGCGCGTCTCCCGGCAGACCGGGATCGACTTCCGCGAGGCCGACAACCACTTCGAGGCGCAGTCCACGCAGGACGCGGTCGTCGAGCTGTCGGGTGCCCTGAAGGTCGTCGCCGTCAGCCTCACCAAGATCTGCAACGACCTGCGCTGGATGAGCTCCGGGCCCCGCACGGGCCTCGGCGAGATCCACCTGCCCGACCTGCAGCCCGGCTCGAGCATCATGCCCGGCAAGGTCAACCCGGTCGTGCCCGAGGCGACGCTCATGGCGTGCGCCCAGGTCATCGGCAACGACGTCGTCATCACCACGGCCGGTGCGGCCGGCAACTTCGAGCTCAACGTCATGCTGCCCGTCCTCGCCAAGAACGTTCTCGAGTCGATCGGCCTGCTGGCCGCCACGAGCCGGCTGCTCGCCGACCGGTGCGTCGACGGCATCACCGCCGAGGTCGAGCACGCGCGCGCCCTGGCCGAGGGCTCGCCCTCGATCGTCACCCCGCTCAACCGCTACATCGGCTACGAGGCAGCGGCGGCGGTCGTCAAGCAAGCCGTCAAGGAGCGCCGGACCATCCGCGAGGTCGTCCTCGAGCAGGGCCACGTCGACAGCGGCACGCTGACCGAGCAGCAGCTCGACGAGGCCCTCGACGTGCTCTCGATGACCCGGCCCACCTCGGGGGCCTGAGGAGACCCGGCACGCCGACGGCATACGCCCCGGAGCCGCCCCACCGGGGGCACGATCCCTCTACGGTCGGGACCATGGACCTCGACGAGGTGGACGCCTACCTCTGCACGCTCGACGGCGTCCGCGCCCGCCGGACCGGCGGCCGGCGTGGGTGGTACGTCGACGGCCTGCTCGTCGCCCGCGCCGACGCCCCCGGCACCGTGCTGGTGCGCCTCGGCGGGGCCGACCGCGAGCGCCTCGTGACGACGCACCCGAGACGTTCGGGGTGCCGCCCCGTTGGGAGGCGCACACCAAGGTGCAGGCCGATCTCGACGGCGACGCCGAGGCCCTGCGGCGCGCCCTGCGCCTCGCGTGGGAGCGGCAGCGCGCCGCGCGCGGCTGACCGAGGCAGACGGCATACCGTGCTTCGGCAGTTCTCCGGTCAGGCGCCGAGGACCCGGTCGAGGTAGGGGTTGGCGAAGCGGCGCTGCGGGTCGACCCGGTCCCGGACGGCCAGGAAGTCGTCGAAGCGCGGGTAGACGCTGCGCAGGTAGTCCGCGCGGCGGGTGTGCAGCTTGCCCCAGTGCGGCCGGCCGCGGTGGTTGGCCGCGATCGCCTCGAAGGCGTCGAAATACGCACCGTGCTGCTGCCGGTGGTAGCGGTGGACGGCGACGTAGCAGCTCTCCTGCTCGTACGCCGTCGACAGCCAGACGTCGTCGGCCGCCGCAACGCGGCACTCCACGGGGAACGAGATGCGCTCGTCGTGGGTGTCGACCCACTCGCGCAGCTCCCGGAGCACGTCCCGCAGGGCAGCCCGGGGGAACGCCCACTCGGACTCCGCGAAGCGCACCTCGCGCGCGGTCACGAACACCTTGTGGGAGCGGTCGGTGTACTGGCGGCTGCTGAGGGCGCGCGCCGCGACGGCGTTGATCCCCCTCGTGGAGCGCGGCACCCTGGTGGCGACGCGGTTGGTCAGCTCGAAGACCCGGTTGCTGAGCAGGTCGTCGTCGAGCCTCTCCCGCCACGCCCGCAAGGGGCGCCTGGCCGTCCCCTCGGGGACGCGGTTGTTGCGCTTGGTCAGGGCCCGGTCGGTGTGGGGGAACCAGTAGAACTCGAAGTGGTCGTTGGTCTCGGCCAGGGTGTCGACGTGGGCGAGGACCTCCGGGAGGCGCTCGGGTCGCTCGACGGCGTGGAGCAGGAACGCCGGGACCACCGCGACGGTGATCTCGGTGACGACGCCGAGCGCGCCGAGCCCGAGGCGTGCCGCCTGGAAGAGGTCGGGCTCGCGGGTGGGCGAGCAGTCGACGACCGAGCCGTCGGCGAGCACGATGCGCAGCGCCCGGACACCCGCGGAGAGCCCGGTGAGGCGCAGGCCCGTGCCGTGCGTGCCCGTCGCCGTCGCGCCGGCCAGGCTCTGCCGGTCGATGTCGCCGAGGTTGGGCAGGGCGTGGCCGAAGGCCGCCAGCTCCTCGACGAGGACGTGCAGCGGCGTGCCCGCACGGACGGTCGCCTCGCCGCGCGTCGAGTCGATCGAGGTGATGCCCGTCAACGCGCCGAGGCGCAGCTGCACCCCGTCGGTGACCGCCACACCGGTGAACGAGTGGCCGGCGCCGATCGCCTTGAGGCGCAGGCCCTTCCGGGCCGCCCGGCGGATCTCGTCGGCGACGTCGGCCTCGCTGCGGGGGTTCGCCACCCGGGCGAGCCTGGAGGTCTCCGTGCCGGCCCAGTTGGTCCAGTCGACGCTGCGCACGACCTTGCTGGTGGTGCCGCTGACGCTGTCAGCCAAAACACTGCCCTTCCCCGCGATACGTCGCGGCCCGTCCCACGACCCGGTCGCCTCCGTCGCTGCTGACCAGCACGAACTCCGTGAAGCGCTCGGCCAGCTCCCCCGCCTTGGCGTGCCGGAACCATATCCGATCCCCCAGTGAGAGCCGGTCGGCCCCCGACCCCTTCAGGGGCGTCTGCACCTCGCCCGCACCCTCCTGCCGCAGCAGCTCGAGCTCCTGCTCCGGCAGCGGGCTCGGCACCCGGGACCAGCCGGGCGGGCCCGAGGCGACGTAGCCACCGCCGTATGCCGTCACGAAGCCTTCGCCGGGACGGCGCACCACCGGGACGGCGAAGTAGGCGGCAGGACGCAGCGACAGGGCGTCGTAGCGGTCGAACAGGGTGGGCGCGAAGAGCCCGGAACCGGCGGCGAGCTCGGTCAGCGAGGGGTCGAGGTGGCTCACGTGCAGGCTTCCGGTGCCGCCGCCGTTGACGAGCTCGAGGTCCACGAGGGCCCTGGCGGCGGCAACGACCTCGGCTCGCCGGGCCCGCAGCTCGGTGTCGGAGAGCCGCTTCATCCGGCGGACCACTGGGGACGAGTCGGGCTGGCCGGCGATCTGGGCCTCGTAGAACATCAGGCCGGTGACGACGAGGCCGCGCTCCTGCGCCCGGCGGATGACCGCCTCGACGTCGGCGGGGCTGCGAGTCGGCGACCGCCGGACCCCGAGGTGTGCCGGCCCGACGCGCAGGGAGGCATCGACGTCGACGGCCACCCGCAGGCCGCTGTGGCCCGGCACCTCGCGGGCGATGAAGTCCACGTGCTCCACGCTGTCGACCATGACGGTGACGGCCGGGGTGAGGGCCGGCTCGGTGGCGAGGCGGGTCAGGGCCGGCACGTCGACGCTCGGGTAGGCGACGAGCACGTTCGTGTGGCCGGCGCGGGCCCACCACAGGGCCTCCCGCACGGCGTAGCACATCAGGCCCTCGAAGCCGTCGTGGGCGAGGGCGCGCTCGATGAGCGACCGGCTTCGCAGGGACTTCGTGGCGACGCGGATGGGCTTGCCACCGGCAAGGGAGACGAGGGTGTCGGCATTGGCGTCGAACGCATCGAGGTCGACCACGGCCAGCGGCGCAGGCAGTCCGGCTGTCGCGGCCGAGAGGCGCGCCGCGACCGGTTCCGACAGACGGCGAAGCATGTCTGGCACCCTACCGAGCGTCGCCCCGCTCCTCGAGAGGAGTCGAGTGGGCACTGTGCACCAAGGCCTGGTGATACGAAGTGCCCTCTCGACCTGCTGGCGGTCTGAGTGGGATCAGCCGACGCGTTCGACCACGCTGAGGGCCAGCGCCTGCAGGGCCGCCTTGGCGTCGCTGTCGGGCAGCGGGTCGAGCAGGGCCTGCGCGTCGCGGGCGACGGCATGCGTCTCCTCGCGGGCCTGCTCGAGTGCCGGGTGGGCACGCAGCAGGCGCAGCGCCTCCGTGAGGGCGGCGTCGTCGCCCAGGTCGCCGTCCAGCAGCTCGAGCAGACGTGCGTCGTCGGTGTTGCCCGGGTCGGCCACGGCGCGGAAGCGGAGCACGGCCAGCGTGTCGACTCCCTCGCGCAGGTCCGTGCCGGGCAGCTTGCCGCTGTCGTCGGCGTCGGAGGCGATGTCGATCAGGTCGTCGGCGAGCTGGAAGGCCACGCCGAGCTTCTCGCCGTAGGAGCGCAGGGTCTCGACGGTCTCGGGCGAGCCGCCGCTGAACATCACGCCGTAGCGGGCAGCGGTGGCGATCAGCACGCCCGTCTTGTCGGCGAGGACGCCGAGGTAGTAGTCGACCGGGTCGACGCCCTGGGGGCACCCACGGTCGTCACGGATCTGGCCCGAGCACAGCCGCACGAACGTCTGGGCCTGGATCAGCACCGCCTCCGCGCCGAGGCCCGCGACGAGCTCGGACGCCTTGCCGAAGAGCAGGTCGCCGACCAGGATCGCCGTCGAGTTGTCGTAGGCGGCGTTGACCGAGGCGACGCCGCGCCGCACGGTCGCCTCGTCCATGACGTCGTCGTGGTAGAGCGAGGCGAGGTGGGTCAGCTCGACCCCGGCGGCCGCGCTGACGACGTCGTCGTTGATGCCGTCGCCCAGCTCGGCAGCCAGGAGGGTCAGCAGCGGCCGGAACCGCTTGCCGCCTGCCGCCACGAGGTGTTCCGAGGCCCGCGCGATGAAGGGGTCGTCGTGGTCGACGACCTGCCGCAGCAGGGCGTCGACGCGCTCCAGGCCGTCGCGCAGGCGCTCGGACAGCGCCGGCGAGGCGCCCGGGACACCGAGCACCGGCGGGGTGGCGTGCGTGGTCATCGAAGTCGTCGACCCTGACCCTCGAGCGACAGCATCGTCATCGGACGAACTGCGACGCGCGGTCGGCCAGGTCGAGCAGCGCCGACGGCAGGACGCCGAGGGCCAGCGTGACGAGCGTGCCGATGGCGATCGAGAACGTCGTCGAGACCGACGGCGTCACGACCTCGACGGCGTCGTCGGGCGCCTCGCTGAAGAACATCAGCACGATGACCCGCGCGTAGACGAAGACGGTGATCGCGCTGCAGATCACACCGACCACGGCAAGAACCGTGCCCGTCGCGCCACCGGTGCCGACCGCTGCGGCGAAGACCGCGAACTTCGAGACGAACCCGGAGGTCAGCGGGATGCCGGCGAAGGCGAGCATGAGGAAGGCGAACGCAGAAGCCACCACCGGGTAGCGCCGGCCGAGGCCCGCCCACTGCGACAGGTGCGTGGCCTCCGCGCCGTTCTGCCGCACCAGCGACACGATGGCGAAGGCCGCGATCGTGGCGAAGCCGTAGGCGACGATGTAGAAGAGCACCGCGCCGACGGCCTTGCGATCGAAGGCCAGCACGCCGACGAGGATGAAGCCCGCGTGGGCGATCGAGGAGTAGGCGAGCAGGCGCTTCATGTCGGTCTGGGTCACCGACAGCACCGACCCGACGACCATCGTCAGCAGGGCGACCAGCACGAGCGCGTTGGTCCACTCCCAGCGGGCCGTGTCGAGGCCGACGTAGGCCAGACGCAGGATCGCACCGAACGCGGCGGCCTTCGTGCACGCGGCCATGAAGCCGGTGACCGGCGTCGGGGCGCCCTGGTAGACGTCGGGTGTCCACGCGTGGAAGGGCACCGCACCGACCTTGAAGAGCAGGCCGACGAAGACGAGGAACGCGCCCGGCAGCAGCAGGCCGTTCATGGCGAGCGGACCGCTCGAGATCGCTCGGGACAGGTCACCGAAGTAGACCGAGCCGGCGTAGCCGTAGAGCAGCGCCGTGCCGAAGAGGAAGAAGGCCGAGCTGAAGGCACCGAGCAGGAAGTACTTGAGCGAGGCCTCCTGCGACAGCAGGCGGCGCCGACGGGCGAGGCCGGAGAGGATGTAGAGCGGCAGCGAGAGCACCTCCAGCGCGACGAACATGCCGATGAGGTCGTTCGTCGTCGGGAAGAGCATCATGCCGAAGATCGCGAACATCGTCAGCGGGAACACCTCGGAGGTCAGCGCCCCCGCGCGGGCGGCAGCCGTCTCGGTGGGCGAGCCGGGGGTCGAGGCGCCACTGGGGGTGAACGCGTCGGGACCCACGCCGCCGAAGCGCTCGGACATCGTCAGGACGCCGAGCACGCCGAGCAGCAGGATGGTGCCCTGCATGAAGAGGGCAGGCCCGTCGATGGCCAGGGCGAAGAGCTGGTGGCTCGTCGCCCCGTCGGTCAGGCCCATCGTCAGGCCCTGGTGCTTGGCCGCGACGAAGATCGACGCCGCCGCGGCGAGCAGGCCCACGACCGCGAGGGTCACCTGGATCGAGTGGCGTCGCTCGCGCGGCGCGAAGGCCTCGACGAGGACACCGACCAGGGCGACGACGAAGACGATGAGCAGCGGCAGGACCGCGAGGTATTCGACGTTCGACTGCTGGAACGCTGCGGGAAGTGCGGGCAGCGCCAGCGGAGCGACGGCGGTCACTTCGAGCTCCCTTCGGCCACGGTGCCGGCCGGGTTGAGGTTCGGAATGGCGTGCTGGACGTACGACAGGGTCTTGTCGACGGCCGGGTTGATCACGTTGAGCGCGATGTTCGGGACGAAGCCGAGGATCACGAACGCGGCGATGAGCGGGGCGGCGACGAGCTTCTCGCGCGTCGTCAGGTCGCGCACGGCGGTGAGGCCGCGGCGGCCCGGCTCGTCGAGACGGTCGTGCTCACGGGCGCTGACGAGCCCTTCCGGCCGCGGCCCGGTGGCAACCCGCTTGTACATCAGCAGGATGTAGAGCGCGGCCAGGATGATGCCGGCGGTCGCGATCACGGTGCCCACCGGCTGGGTCGAGAAGCTCCCGACGAGCACGAGGAACTCCGAGACGAAGCTCGACAGGCCGGGCAGCGCCAGGGCGGAGAGACCCGCCACGAGGAAGATGCCCGCGAGGGCCGGCGTGATGCGCTGCCACCCGCCGAAGTCGGGGATGCGCTTGCTCCCGCGGCGCCGGATGAGCATGGCCGCGAAGAGGAACAACGCCGCCGTGGAGAAGCCGTGGTTGACCATGTACAGCGTCGAGCCGCCCTGGCCCACGTTGGTGAAGGCGAAGATCCCCAGCACGATGAAGCCGAAGTGGCTCACGGACGTGTAGGAGACCAGGCGCATCATGTCGGTCTGGCCGATCGCGAGCAGCGCGCCGTAGATGACCGAGAGCACCGCGAGGGCGACCACGACCGGCGTGGCCCAGTGGCTCGCCTCCGGGAAGAGCTGGAGGCAGAAGCGGATCATCCCGAAGGTGCCGACCTTGTCGAGCACGCCGACGAGCAGCGTGGCCGTCGCCGGCGAGGACTCGGTGGCGGCGTCGGGCAGCCAGGTGTGGAACGGCACCATCGGCGCCTTCACCGCGAACGCGAAGAAGAAGCCGACGAAGAGCAGCCGCTCGGTGGTCGGGTCCATGGACAGGCCGGTGAGGCGCGAGATGAGGAAGCCCTCGCTGCCGCCGGGGCCCTGGAAGTAGAGGGCGATGACGGCGACGAGCATGATGAGGCCGCCAGCCAGCGAGAAGAGCAGGAACTTCATCGCGGCGTACTGCCTGCGCGAGCCGCCGAAGCGCCCGATGAGGAAGTAGACCGGGATGAGCATGGCCTCGAAGAAGACGTAGAAGAGGAACACGTCGGTGGCGGCGAACACCCCGACCATGAACGTCTCGAGCACGAGGATCAGCGCGAAGTACGTCTTGACGCGCTGGGTGCCACGCGGGCCGACCTCCTCCGGCACGTCGTGCCACGCCGCCAGCAGGCAGATGGGCGTCAGCACGAGCGCCATGAGGATGAGCACGAGGGCGATGCCGTCGACGCCGAGCGCGTAGCTGACCCCGAACTGCGGGATCCACGCGTGCTGCTCACCGAGCTGGAACTGCGCACCGGAGGAGCGGTCGAACGTCGTGGCGGCGACGATGCCGACGAGCAGCGTCACGACCGAGAACCCGAGCGCCATCCGCTTCGCGTTCTCGACACTGCCCGGGACGAACGCCACGACCAGCGCGCCGACGAGCGGCACGAGCATGAGGATCGTCAGCCACGGGGTGGCGGACATGGTGGTCGACACAGTCGTCATCAGGAGATCACCCAGAGTGCACCGAGGATGGCGACGACGCCCGCGAGCATCGTCAGGGCATAGGAGCGCGCGAAGCCGTTCTGAAGCCTGCGCAGGCGCGAGCTGGTCCCGCCGACGAGGGCGGCGAGGCCACCGGCCGCACCGTCGACGCCCTTGCTGTCGGCGAAGACGAGGGAGCGCGTGAGGTGGAGGCCGGGACGCATGAGGAGGGCCTCGTTGACCTGGTCCTGGTAGAGGTCCTGGCGGGCGGCCCGCGTGGCGAGGCGACCGGCCGGTGCGCGCACGGGCACGTCGTCGCGCCAGTAGCGCATCCAGGCGAGCGCGATGCCGGCGGCGACGAGCACCAGGGTCAGCACGACGAGCAGCCACGCGGGCAGCACCGGGTGGGCGTTCTCCGGCTCGGCACCCGTGACGGGCTCGAGCCAGTTGGTGATGCCACCGCTGACGCCGAGGATCAGGCCCAGGAAGGCGGAGCCGACCGCGAGGATCA
This sequence comes from Terrabacter terrae, assembly GCF_039529575.1. Taxonomy (NCBI): domain Bacteria; kingdom Bacillati; phylum Actinomycetota; class Actinomycetes; order Micrococcales; family Intrasporangiaceae; genus Terrabacter; species Terrabacter terrae. The sequence continues at coordinate 556,267 of NZ_BAAANB010000001.1, read as the reverse complement.
TCATCGGGACCGTCATGAGCAGGCCCGACTCGTGCGGGTGGACGTCGTCGGTCCAGCGCTTCTTGCCGTGGAAGGTCATGAAGAACAGGCGCGACATGTAGAACGCGGTGATGCCGGCGCCGATGAGCGCGGCCAGGCCGAAGACCCAGGGCCGCCAGCCCTCGCCGATGAACGCGGCCTCGATGATCTTGTCCTTGGACCAGTAGCCGGAGAAGGGCGGCACGCCGAGGATCGCGAGCCAGCCCAGCCCGAACGTGACCCAGGTGATCTTCATGGCACCGGACAGCCGCCCGAAGCGGCGCATGTCGACCTGGTCGTTCATGCCGTGCATGACCGAGCCGGCCCCGAGGAACATCCCGGCCTTGAAGAAGCCGTGCGTCAGCAGGTGGAAGACCGCGAACGCGTAGCCGACCGGGCCGAGGCCCGCGGCGAGCATCATGTAGCCGATCTGGCTCATCGTCGAGGCCGCGAGGGCCTTCTTGATGTCGTCCTTGGCGCAGCCGACGATCGCACCGAAGAGCAGTGTGATGGCGCCGACGATGACGACGACGAGCTGAGCGGTCGGGGCCGCCTCGAAGATCGGCGCGGAGCGCACGACGAGGTAGACGCCCGCGGTCACCATGGTCGCCGCGTGGATGAGCGCGGAGACGGGCGTCGGGCCGGCCATGGCGTCGCCGAGCCAGCTCTGCAGCGGGAACTGCGCCGACTTGCCGCAGGCGCCGAGCAGCAGCATCAGCCCGATGGCGGTCATGAAGCCCTGGTTGGCGTTGTTGCCGGCCGCGCCGAGCACCGTCTGGAAGTCGACCGCACCGAAGTGGAAGAACATCACGATGATGGCGATCGACAGGCCGAAGTCACCGACGCGGTTGGCGATGAAGGCCTTGTTGGCCGCGGTCGCGTAGGCCGGGTTGTAGTTCCAGAAGCCGATGAGCAGGTAGCTCGCGAGGCCGACGCCCTCCCAGCCGACGTAGAGCAGCAGGTAGGAGTTGGCCAGGACGAGCAGGAGCATCGCCGCGACGAACAGGTTGAGGTAGGCGAAGAAGCGCCGCTTGTCGGGGTCGTGCTCCATGTAGCCGAGGGAGTAGACGTGGATGAGCGACCCGACGAAGGTGATGAGCAGGACGAACACCATCGACAGCTGGTCGACGAGGAGCCCCGCGCTCAGCTTGAACGCGCCGTCGTTGATCCAGTCGTAGAGGTTGACGTTCATCGCGCGCGACCCCGAGTCGCGGCCGAGCATGGCCACGAACACCAGCGCGCCGACGACGAAGGCGCCCCACGAGAGGACGGTCGCGAGCACGGGCCCGAACTTGTCGGTGCGGCGGCCGCCGAGGAGCAGGACCGCGGAGCCGAGCAGCGGCAGCGCGACGAGCAGCCACGCGTATGCCGTCACCCCGGTCGCGGCGTGCGCCTCACCTTCGTGCGCGGCGAGGCCCGCGGCATACGTGCTCAGCGTGCTCGGTGAGCTCGCGAGCGTCTGGACGAGAGTTCCCATTCTGGGCGGCGCTCCTTACAGCTTCAGCAGGTTGGCGTCGTCGACCGAGGCCGAGCGGCGGGCGCGGAAGATCGCCATGATGATGGCGAGGCCCACGACGACCTCCGCGGCGGCGACGACCATGACGAACAGGGCCATGACCTGCCCGTCGAGGGCGCCGTGCATCCGGGAGAAGGTGACGAGGGCGAGGTTCGTCGCGTTGAGCATGAGCTCCACGCCCATGAAGACGATGATCGCGTTGCGTCGCGTCAGCACGGCGGCCGCGCCGATCGCGAAGAGCAGCACCGCGAGGTAGACGTAGTGCATCGGGCTCACTTGGACCGACCCTCCTCGATCTCTCGCTCGATGTGGCGCTCGACGTCCTTGAAGCCGTCGGCGGTGGCGACCTGGTCGCGCGCGACGAGGACGCGCGAGACGGACAGGTCGCTGGGCGTGCCGTCGGGCAGCAGCGCCGGGGTGTCGACCGCGTTGTGGCGGGCGTAGACACCGGGGGCGGGCAGGCCGGCGACGTTCTTGTTCTCGCGGACGCGGCGGGCGGCCCACTGGGCCTGGGTGATCCGCGGCGAGAGGCGCTCGCGGTGCGCGAGCACCATGGCCCCGAGGGCGGCCGTGATCAGCAGCGCGGAGGTGACCTCGAAGATCCAGACGTACTGGCCGAAGATCAGCTCGGCGAGGCCGGTGACGTTGCCCGTGTCGTTGTTGGACGCGACGAGCTTGTCCATGCCGGCCTGCACGCTCTGCTGGTCGACGACGACCTGGCCGATCGAGAAGACGAGCAGCCCGGCGAGACCGATGACGAGCAGGAACGCGGCCCAGCGTTGGCCGCGGATGGTCTCGACGATCGAGTCGGCGGAGTCGACGCCGACGAGCATGAGGACGAAGAGGAAGAGCATCATCACGGCGCCGGTGTAGACGAACACCTGCACGATGCCGAGGAAGTCGGCCTTCTGCATGATGTAGAAGACCCCGAGGATGCACATGACGACGGCCATGCCCAGGGCCGCGTGGACGGCCTTCCTGGCGAAGAGCAGGCCCAGCGCGGCGAGGACCGCCAGCGGGGCGAGCAGCCAGAAGCCGACGGCTTCGGCGGTGGAGGTCACGGGTTGGCCCCTTCCCTGGTCTGGGCTGCGGTCGGGTGCTCCGAGTGCGCCACGTCGTGCTCGTAGGGCACGGCCGCGGCGGCATTGCCGGGGCGACCGACGGCGCCGGTCACCGAGGGGGCGCCGCTGCCGTCGTCGTCGAGGGCGTCGAGGTCCTCGTCGTCGGTGCCCGCGTCACGGGCGTCGACGTACGCCTTCTGCGCGTCGGTGGCTGCGGTGACCTTGCCCTGGTAGTAGTCGCGCTCCTCCATGCCGTCGGCCATGGGGAACGGCGGGGGCAGCATGCCGCCCTGGAGCGGCGCGAGGAGCTGGTCCTTGGTGAAGATGAGCTTGCCGCGGTCGTTGTCGGCCAGCTCGTAGAAGTTGGTCATCGTCAGTGCGCGCGTCGGGCACGCCTCGATGCACAGGCCGCAGAAGATGCAGCGCAGGTAGTTGATCTGGTAGACGCGGCCGTAGCGCTCCCCCGGGCTGAAGCGGCCCTTGCCGCCCTGGTCGAGGGGGGTGTCGTCGTTGTCGGCGCCCTCGACGAGGATCGCGTCTGCGGGGCAGGCCCAGGCGCACAGCTCGCAGCCGACGCACTTCTCGAGGCCGTCGGGGTGACGGTTGAGCTGGTGGCGTCCGTGGAAGCGCGGCGCCGTGGGGCGCGGCTTCTCGGGGTACTCCTCGGTCGCGACCTTGCGGAACATCGTCCCGAACGACACCCCGAAGCCGGCGACGGGAGCGAACAGCTCGGACAGGAAGCCCTTGCCGCGCTCGTCGCTGCCGGATCGCTGCTCGCGCGGCGTGCCGACCTCGGAGGCCGGCCGGTCGGCAGGGCTCTGGGGCGACACGTCCTTGCCGACGGTGTCGTCAGCCATGGTCCTCCTCCTTGGCGGTGCTCGAGCTGGTCGAGCTGGTCGAGCTGGTCGTGCTGCCGGTCAGCACCGGCTGGCGGGACGCGGCCAGTCGGTGGCTCGACTGGGTGGGCTCGGCGAGGCGCTGGCCGGGCAGCGGCGGCACCGGGTAGCCCCCGGCGAACGGGTCGATCTCCTCGGGCGGGGTCTCGTCGTCGGCGGCGGCGCGGGCTGCGCGCCGGTCGTCCCAGATCCACGCCGCGGCGAGCGCGATGACGGCCACGATGCTGACGATGACGACGGTGGCCACCGAGAGCTCGCGACCGGCGAAGGTCAGCTTGCTGTCACCGAGAAAGCCGAGCTGGGCGCCGCGGATGAAGGCGACGGCCACGACCCAGGCGAGGGTGATCGGGATGAGGAACTTCCAGCCGAAGCGCATGAACTGGTCGTAGCGCACGCGCGGCAGTGAACCGCGCAGCCAGACGAAGATGAACATGAAGAACCACAACTTGGCGGTGAACCACAGCAGGCCCCACCAGGCGCCGCCGAACATGTTGTCGTTGATCGCCGAGATGATCGGCGGGGCCTGCCAGCCACCGAGGAACAGCGTGGTGGCCAGGGCCGAGACGGTGAACATGTTGACGTACTCGCCGAGGAAGAACATCGCGAACCGCATCGAGGAGTACTCGGTGTGGAAGCCACCGGTCAGCTCGCCCTCGCCCTCGGCGAGGTCGAACGGCAGTCGGTTGGTCTCCCCGACCATCGTGATGACGTAGACGGCGAAGCTGAAGAAGGCCGGGAGGATGTACCAGAGCGAGCTCTGTGCCGAGACGATCGCCGACGTCGACATCGACCCGCTGTAGAGGAAGATCGCGACGAGCGAGAGGCCCATGGCGATCTCGTAGCTGATGACCTGGGCGGTCGAGCGCAGGCCACCGAGAAGCGGGTAGGTCGAGCCGGAGCTCCAGCCGGCGAGGATGATGCCGTAGACGCCGACCGAGGCGACCGCGAGGACGAGCAGCACGGCCACGGGGACGTCGGTGACCTGCAGCGGAGTGTGGTGGCCGAACATCCAGACCGTGCCGCCGAGCGGGATGATCGCGAACGAGACGAACGCCATCGTCGCGGCGATGAGCGGCGCCGCGGTGTAGATGAGCTTCTCGGCGTTGGCCGGCGTGATGTCTTCCTTGAGCATCGACTTCATGCCGTCGGCCAGCGTCTGGAGCAGACCGAACGGGCCGTTGCGGTTGGGGCCGGGGCGCTGCTGCATGCGGCCGATGACGCGGCGCTCGAACCAGATGACGAGCAGCGTCGAGACGAGCAGGTAGACGAAGATGCCGACGGCCTTGATCAGCGCGATCCACCACGGGGTGTCGCTGAAGTCGGCCGCGGGGTTCTCTGTCGTGGGGAGCGAGGAGGGCAGCGCTGCCGCCACCCCGTACGCGGTCGCGGCGAGACTCATGCCGCACCACCCTTCGTGACGTGGACGCGACCGCCGGCATCGCTGCCGAGGCCGGTGCGGACGGAGCAGAGTCGCGAGTTGGTCGGCAGCCAGACGACGCCGTCGACCATGCCCTCGGTGACGACCGCGGGCAGGGTGACGTGGCCGGCGGGGCCGGTGACCGTCACCTCGTCACCCTCGGCGACGCCGAGCTCGGCGGCCGACGAGACGGACAGGCGTGCCACCGGAAGCGGCGCGGTGCCGGCGAGGAACGGCTCGCCGTCCTGCATCCGGCCGGCGTCGAGCAGCGTGGGCCAGGTGGCGAGGACGAAGTGACCCTCGCCGGCCGGGGCCAAGGCGACGCGCTGGCCGGCGGGGGCGCCGGTGGCGCGGGCGCCGCCCCACGGGCCGAGGGCCTCGAACTGGGCGTGGATCTCCCGCTGGGTGCGCGTCTCGAGGAAGAAACCCAGCTCGCTCGCGAGCATGTCGAGGGCACGGTGGTCGCTGACCTTGTTGCTCTCGAGCGCCTCGTCGAAGGCGCGGACGCGGCCCTCCCAGTTGACGTAGGTGCCGGACTTCTCCGACTGGGACGCGACGGGGAGCACGACGTCGGCGAGTGCCGTGACCGGCGACTCGCGCAGCTCGAGCGAGACGACGAAGGCCTTCTCCAGGGCCGCGGCGGCTGCCGGGTCCCCGAGGTCGGACGGGTCGACGCCACCGACGAGCAGGGCGTCGATGTCACCCGAGGCGGCAGCCGCGACGATGCCGGCGGTGTCGCGGGCCGGCGTGGCCGGCACCTGGTCGACGTCCCAGAGGCGGGCGACCTCGGCACGGGCGGCCGCGTCGGAGACGGGACGGCCGCCGGGCAGGAGCGCACCGAGCGCGCCGGTCTCGAGCGCGCCCCGCTCCCCCGCCCGACGCGGCACCCACGCGAGGCGGGCGCCGGTGGCGGCAGCGAGGTCGGCCGCGGCGGACAGGGCACCCGGCGAGGTGGCGAGGCGCTCACCGACGAGGATGACGCCGCCGGCGCCGAGGGCCTCGCGCGCTGCCGAGCCCAGGGGCGTGCCGGCCAGGCCGGCGAGGGCGGACGCCTCGTGACCCGGGACGGTCGGCAGCAGCGTGCCGCCCAGCTTGGTGAGGCCGCGCGTCTCGTGGGAGGCGACGGCATACACCCGCGTCTTGTTCCTCCGGAACGCCTTGCGCAGGCGCAGGAAGACGATGGGGCTCTCGTCCTCCGGCTCGAAGCCGACGAGGAGGACGGCGGGCGCCTTCTCGAGGTCGGCGTAGGTGACGGCGCCGCCCTCGGGACCGGTCGCGGCGACGTGCTCGGCGAGGAAGGCGACCTCCTCGGCCGAGTGCGGCCGGGCGCGGAAGTCGACGTCGTTGGTGCCCAGCACGACGCGGGCGAACTTGCCGTACGCGTAGGCGTCCTCGGCGGACACGCGGCCGCCGACGAGCACGCCGGCCGCCCTGGCCCGGGAGAGCCCGGCAGCGGCAGCGGCCAGGGCCTCGGGCCAGCCGACGACCCGGAGCTCACCGTCGGCGTCACGCACCATCGGGAAGTCGATGCGGTCGGGCTGCGTGGCGTAGGTGAACGCCCAGCGGCCCTTGTCGCAGTTCCACTCCTCGTTGACCGCCGCGTCCTCGTCGGCGAGACGACGCAGCACGACACCACGGCGGTGGTCGGTGCGCATGGCGCAGCCGCTCGCGCAGTGCTCGCACACGGACGGCGTCGACACGAGGTCGAACGGGCGGCTGCGGAAGCGGTAGGCCGCACCGGTCAGCGCGCCGACCGGGCAGATCTGGACGGTGTTGCCCGAGAAGTAGCTCTCGAAGGGCTTGTCCTCGTAGATGCCGATCTGCTGCAGCGCACCCCGCTCCACGAGCGCGATGAACGGGTCACCGGCGACCTGGTCGGAGAAGCGGGTGCACCGGGCGCAGAGCACGCAGCGCTCACGGTCGAGCAGCACCTGGGAGGAGATGTTGACCGGCTTGGGGTAGGTGCGCTTGACGTCCTCGAAGCGCGAGACCGGGCGGCCGGCGCTCATCGCCTGGTTCTGCAGCGGGCACTCGCCGCCCTTGTCGCAGACCGGGCAGTCGAGCGGGTGGTTGATGAGCAGCAGCTCCATGACGCCCTGCTGCGCCTTGTCGGCCACCTTGGACGTGTTCTGCGTGCCCACGACCATGCCCTCGGACACGGTCATCGTGCAGGAGGCCTGCGGCTTGGGCATCGGGCGGACGTTGCCCTCGCGGTCGGGCATCGCGACGTCGACGAGGCACTGGCGGCAGGCGCCGACCGGGTCGAGGAGCGGGTGGTCGCAGAAGCGCGGGATCTCGATCCCGACCTCCTCGGCGGCCCGGATGACGAGCGTGCCCTTGGGCACGCTGACGGGCACGCCGTCGATCGTCAGGCTGACGTGGTCGGGGTTCGCCGGGACCTGGGCGTTGCCGCCCTTGTCGACGGCGTTGCCACCCGCGGACGGGGAGCTCGTGACGGTCATGCGGACACCATCCCGCTGGACTCCTTGGTCTGGACCTGTGCCTGGACAGGGAAGAGGACCGACTTCTCCGGCGGGAACAGCTCGTGCGCCGGCGTGTGCATGCCGGCCTCGAACTCCTCGCGGAAGTACTGGACGGCCGAGGTGATCGGGCTGGTCGCCGCGTCACCGAGCGCGCAGAAGCTGCGGCCGAGGATGTTGTCGCAGATGTCGACGAGCTTGTCGATGTCGTCCTGCGTGCCCTGGCCGTTCTCGATGCGGTTCATGATCTGGCGCAGCCACCAGGTGCCCTCACGGCACGGGGTGCACTTGCCACACGACTCGTGCGCGTAGAAGTCGGTCCAGCGGGCGACGGCGCGCACGACGGAGACCGTCTCGTCGAACACCTGCAGGGCGCGGGTGCCGAGCATCGAGCCGGCCGCGGCGACCGAGTCGAAGTCGAGGGGCACGTCGAGGTGCTCCTCGGTGAAGATCGGCGTCGAGCTGCCGCCCGGCGTCCAGAACTTCAGCTTGCGGCCACCGCGCATGCCGCCGGCGAGGTCGATCAGCTCGCGCATCGTGATGCCGAGCGGCGCCTCGAACTGGCCGGGGTTGGTCACGTGGCCCGAGAGGCTGAAGATGCCGAAACCGGTGGACTTCTCGGTGCCCATGCCCTTGAACCAGTCGGCGCCCTCGAGGATGATCCCGGGCACCGAGGCGATGGACTCGACGTTGTTGACGGAGGTCGGGCGGGCGTAGAGACCGGCGGCGCCGGGGAACGGCGGCTTGAGGCGCGGCTGGCCACGGCGGCCCTCGAGCGAGTCGAGCAGCGCCGTCTCCTCGCCGCAGATGTACGCGCCGGCACCGGCGTGCACCGTGATGTCGACCTTGACGCCCTTGCCACCGACGTTCGTGCCGAGGTAACCCGCGGCGCGGGCCTCCTCGACCGCGCGCAGCAGGCGGCGGTAGACGTGGACGACCTCACCGCGGAGGTAGATGAAGGCGTGCTCGCAGCCGATGGCGTACGAGGAGATGATGACGCCCTCGATGAGCGCGTGCGGGTTGGCCATCATGAGCGGCACGTCCTTGCACGTGCCCGGCTCGGACTCGTCGGCGTTGACGACGAGGTAGCGCGGGCCGCCGTCGGGCGGGCTCATGAACGACCACTTCATGCCGGTCGGGAAGCCGGCGCCGCCGCGGCCGCGGATGCTGGAGTCCTTGACGGCGTCGATGATCGCCTGGGGTTCCATCTCGAGCGCCTTGGTGAGGGCCTGGTAGCCGTCGTGGCGCTCGTAGGTCGCGAGGGTCCAGGACTGCGGGTCGTCCCAGAACTTCGTGAGGATCGGGGTCAGGGTGTCGGTCACTTCGATCCGTCCTTCCCGTCGGCCGGCGCGGCCTGGGGCGCGCGCGAGCCGTTGCTGCCGGTGCCCTGGGCCCGGTCGGTGCCGGGCGCGGTCCAGCCGCGCTCGTTGGCGATGGTGAGGCCGAGCAGCGACGCCGGGCCGGCGCCCACGCCCTCGTCGGCGCGGCCGTCCTCGAAGCCCGCGAGCACCCGCGAGACCTCCTTGAACGTGCAGACCTTCGCGGCGCCACGCGTCGGCGTGACGTCCTTGCCGGCGCGCAGGTCGTCGACCAGGCCGATCGTGCTCTCGGGCGTCTGGTTGTCGAAGAACTCCCAGTTGGCCATCACGACGGGCGCGTAGTCGCACGCGGCGTTGCACTCGAGGCGCTCGAGGGTGATCCTGCCGTCCTCGGTCGTCTCGTCGTGGCCGACTCCCAGGTGCTCCGACACGCGGTCGAAGATCAGGTCGCCGCCCATGATCGCGCAGAGCGTGTTGGTGCAGACCCCGACGGTGTAGTCGCCGTTGGGGTGGCGCTTGTACTGGGTGTAGAAGGTCGCGACACCACTGACCTCGGCCTCGGTGAGGTCGAGGACCTCGGCGCAGAAGGCCACTCCCCGACCGGCCACGTAGCCGTCGACCGACTGCACGAGGTGCAGCAGCGGCAGCAGCGCCGAGCGCTTCTGGGGGTAGCGGGCGATGACCTCGGCGGCATCCGCGTGCAGGCGCTCGAGGACGTCGGCGGCATACGGCGCCTTCGACTCGGGGCTGACGTGCAGGAAGCCCGAGGCGTCGTGCCCAGCGCTCATCGGTCCACACCTCCCATGACGGGGTCGATCGAGGCCACGGCGACGATGACGTCGGCGATCTGGCTGCCTTCGCACATGGCGGCCACGGCTTGCAGGTTGTTGAAGCTCGGGTCGCGGAAGTGCGCGCGGTAGGGGCGCGTGCCGCCGTCGGAGACCAGGTGGCAGCCGAGCTCGCCCTTGGCGGACTCCACGGCCTGGTAGACCTGGCCCGGCGGGACCCGGAAGCCCTCGGTGACGAGCTTGAAGTGGTGGATGAGCGACTCCATCGAGCTGCCCATGATCTCGCGGATGTGGTCGAGGCTGTTGCCCAGGCCGTCGCTGCCGAGCGCCAGCTGCGCCGGCCAGGCGATCTTCTTGTCCTCGACCATGACCGGGCCCTCGCTGCCCTGGAGGCGGTCGGTGGCCTGCTCGATGATCTTCAGCGACTCGTACATCTCGTCGATGCGGATGCGCAGGCGGCCGTAGGCGTCCTGGCTCGTGCGGGTGATGACGTCGAAGTCGTACGTCTCGTAGCCGCAGTAGGGGTCGAGCTTGCGCAGGTCGTGCGGCAGGCCGGTCGAGCGCAGCACCGGGCCGGTGATGCCCAGGGCCATGCAGCCCGCCAGGTCGAGCACGCCGACGTCGACGGTGCGCCCCTTGAGGACGGGGTTCTCGTTGAGCAGCGCCTCGAGCTCGCCCAGGCCGCGCCGGATCTCGGGAACCATCTCGCGCAGGGCGTCGATCGAGCCGGGCGGCAGGTCCTGGGCCACACCGCCGGGGCGGATGTAGGCGTTGTTCATGCGCAGGCCCGTGATCATCTCGATGACGCGCAGGAGGCGCTCGCGCTCACGGAAGGCGACGGTCATGACGGTCGTCGCGCCCATCTCCATGCCACCGGTGCCGAGGCAGACCATGTGGCTGCTGATGCGGGTCATCTCCATCATCAGCACGCGGATGACGCTGGCGCGCTCGGGGATCTGCTCGGTGATGCCGAGCAGCTTCTCGATGGCGAGGCAGTAGGCCGCCTCCTGGAACATCGGCGTGAGGTAGTCCATGCGCGTGCAGAACGTGACGCCCTGCACCCAGTTGCGGTACTCCATGTTCTTCTCGATGCCGGTGTGGAGGTAGCCGATGCCCGCGCGGGCCTCGGTCACCGTCTCGCCGTCGATCTCGAGGATGAGTCGGAGCACGCCGTGGGTGGACGGGTGCTGCGGCCCCATGTTGACGACGATGCGCTCCTCGCCGAGCGAGGTGGCCTCGTCGACGAGGTCGTTCCAGTCACCGCCGGCGGCGTTGAAGACGTGGGCGCCCGCGCTGGCCTGCTCGTCGGCCGACGACGTCGCGTAGATGTCGTTGGTGCCGTGCTCGGGCACCTCGGTCTGGGTGAACTCGGTGTGGGTGCTCATCAGTTGTACGACCTCCGCTGGTCCGGCGGCGGGACGGTGGCCCCCTTGTACTCGACGGGGATGCCGCCGAGGGGGTAGTCCTTCCGCTGCGGGTGGCCCGGCCAGTCGTCGGGCATGAGGATTCGGGTCAGGGCCGGGTGGCCGTCGAACTCGATCCCGAACATGTCCCACGTCTCGCGCTCGTGCCAGTCGTTGGCCGGGTAGATCGAGACGATGGACGGGATGTGCCGGTCGTCGTCGGGGCACGACACCTCGACGCGAACACGCCTGCCGCCGTGGGTGATCGACACGAGGTGGTAGACGGCGTGCAGCTCCTCGCCGGCGCGGTCGGGGTAGTGCACACCGGACACGCCGGTGCAGATCTCGAAGCGCAGCGACGGGTCGTCGCGCAGCACGCGGGCCACGGCCGGCAGGTGCTGACGGCGCACGCGGAGGGTCATCTCGCCGCGGTCGATGACGACGCGGTCGACCGCCTCGGCATACGAGGCCGTGCCCCCGACGAGGCCACGCTCGAGGTTGTCGGCGATCTCGTCGAAGTAGCCGCCGTAGGGCCGTGCGGCCGCTCCGGCGATCAGGATCGGGCGCTGCAGGCGGGAGTAGCCGCTGGTGTCGCCGCCCTGGGTGACGCCGAACATGCCGCGGCGCACGCCGACGACCTCGGGCTCGAGGCCGGCAGCGGCGTCCTGGCGGATCTCGACCTCGTGGGGCGTCAGGCCGGAGGTCTGCGTCTTGGTCGTGTCTGCGTTGACGGCCGGGGCGCCGTCCTTCTTCTCGTTGCCCTTGCCGGGCTTGTCGGCGTCGCTCATGCGAGCAGCCCCTTCATCTGGTGCGTCGGCGTCGCGGAGAGCGCGGCGACCTCGGCAGCCTTGGCGGCCTCGACGCGGTTGACGCCGAGAGGCGACGTCTCGATCTGGTGGTGCAGCTCGATGATCGCGTTGAGCAGCATCTGCGGGCGCGGTGGGCAGCCCGGCAGGTAGATGTCGACGGGGACGATGTGGTCGACGCCCTGGACGATCGCGTAGTTGTTGAACATACCGCCCGAGCTGGCGCAGACGCCCATCGCGATGACCCACTTGGGGTTGGGCATCTGGTCGTAGACCTGGCGCACGACGGGGGCCATCTTCTGGCTCACGCGGCCGGCCACGATCATCAGGTCCGCCTGGCGCGGGGTCGCCGAGAAGCGCTCCATGCCGAAACGGGCGATGTCGTAGTCGGGGGTGCCGACCGCCATCATCTCGATGGCGCAGCAGGCGAGGCCGAAGGTGGCGGGCCAGATGGAGGCCTTGCGCATGTAGCCGGCGAGGCCCTCGACGGTCGAGAGCAGGAACCCGGCTGGGAGCTTCTCTTCGAGACCCATTGCTTACTCCTTAACTTTCCTGACGGACCCGGTGGACGCGTGCCGCTCGGGGCGGCTGGCCCGTGGGGTCAGTCCCACTCCAGGCCGCCGCGACGCCACACGTAGGCGTACGCGACGAAGACCGTGAGGATGAACAGGACCATCTCGACCAGCGCGAAGAGGCCGAGCTTGTTGAAGGCCACTGCGAACGGATAGAGGAAGACCGACTCGATGTCGAAGATGATGAAGAGCATCGCCGTCAGGTAGTACTTGATCGGCACACGTCCACCACCCGCGGCTTGCGGCGTCGGCTGGATGCCGCACTCGTAGGCCTCGAGCTTGGCGCGGTTGTAGCGCTTGGGCCCGACGACGAGGGAGGTGAAGACCGACAGCGCGGCGAACGCGAAGCCGAGCCCCAGCATGAACAGGATCGGGACGTAGGAGTTCATCCGAGGTCACGTGCCTTTCGGTCGTGCGTGAAGTGCGAAGCGGGGGCGCAGGTTCGTGGCGCACCCATCCTAGGGGCGTGCGTGACGATTGTGCTCGGCGTCACAAGGCGGTCGGCAGGGGGGTGGCTCATGCGCTCGGGGCCAGTCGCGAGAGCGTCGTGATGAGGCGGTCCGTCGCGTTCCTGCTCATCGGGTCGGCGAGGTTGGCCATGATCTTGAGCAGGAGCGGCATGAGCTTCGTGCGGGGCAGGCCGTACTTCGTCGCGAGGCGCATCACCTCGGGGTTGCCGATGGCGTGGGCGAACCAGCGACCGAGCGTGAAGTAGCCGCCGAGCTCGTCCTTCATCACCTTCGGGTATGCCGCGAGCACCCTCTCGCGCTCGGCGTCGCTCGGGCGCGCCATCGCCTGGGCGACGAGCTCGGCACCGACCCGGGCGGCCTCGAGGGCGTAGTCGATGCCCTCGCCGTTGAAGGGGTTGACCATGCCCCCGGAGTCACCGACGAGGAGCAGGCCGTCGGCATACAGCGGGGTGCGGTTGAAGCCCATCGGGAGGGCGGCGCCGCGGATGGGGCCGGACGACTCGTCGTGCTCGAGCTGCCACTCCGGGTTGATGTCCTCGACCCAGCGCCGCATGACGTCCTTGTAGTCGGTCTTCTGGAAGGCCGAGGTGGTGTCGAGGGTGCCGAGGCCGACGTTGGTGCGGCCGTCCTCGAGCGGGAAGAGCCAGCCGTAGCCCGGCATGAGGATGCGGTTGCCGTCGTCGTCACGGCTCCACAGCTCGAGGTGGCTCTCGAGGTAGTCGTCGCGCTTGGGCGTCGTGTAGTACGCGCGGACGGCCACGCCCATGACGCGGTCCTCGCGCTTGGGCCGGCCCACGGCCGTCGCGAGGCGCGAGGAGACGCCGTCGCTCGCGACGACGACGGGCGAGCGGTAGGTGACGGTCTCGCCCGTGGGGCGGCCGGCGTCGTCGAGGCGCTTGGCGCTGACACCGGTGACCCGGCCGGACGAGTCGTGCAGCGGGGCGGTGACGCTGGTGCGCTCCTGGAGCAGCGCGCCCCTGCGCTCGGCGTGGCGGGCGAGAGCCTCGTCGAGCTGGGCGCGGGTGCGGACCATGCCGTAGCCGGGGAACGCCCCGGACTCGGGCCAGTCGAGCTGCAGCGTGTGGCCGCCGCCCTTGATGCGCAGGCCCTTGGTGCGCTGCCAGCCGGTCGTGTCGATGCCGAGGGAGATGAGCTCCTTGGTGGCGCGGGGGGTCAGGCCATCGCCGCAGATCTTGTCGCGCGGGAAGGCCGACTTCTCCAGGAGCACCACGTCGAGGCCGTGGTCCGCGAGGTACGCGGCCGTTGCGCTGCCACCCGGACCGGCACCGACGACGACGACGTCGGCCCGCTCGACGGGCGCATCGCCACCCCGTGAGGGGCTGGGCGCGACGCTCGAACTGGACATGTCTCCCTGCACGCTTCCGAACCGCTTGTGAAGATCTTCACGAACTCTCCGGGAAGTGTATGCCCGCATTTTCCTCACTGTCAGATAAGGCATACCTAACTCTGCACACGGGAGCTCACGGCCGCGAGCGGCCGCCGCCCCGTGGACCACCGACACCCTGCACACGGCATACGCCGCCTCGGGGTGCAGGGTCAGCGCTTGGTGCCGTGGTGCAGCGCGACGATCCCGCCGGTGAGGTTGGTCCAGCCGACCTGCTGCCAGCCGGCCGCCTCGATGATGCGGGCGAGCTCGCCCTGCGGCGGCCAGGCGCGGATCGACTCGGCCAGGTAGACGTAGGAGTCGGGGTTGCTCGACGTCCGACGCGCCACCGGCGGCAGCGCCCGCATGAGGTAGTTCGTGTAGACGGTGCGGAAGGCCTTGTTGACCGGCTGGCTGAACTCGCACACCAGCAGCCGGCCGCCGGACTTCGTGACGCGGAGGAACTCGCGCAGCGCCGTCGCCGGGTCGGCGACGTTGCGCAGGCCGAAGCTCATCGTCACGACGTCGAAGCTCTCGTCGGCGAAGGGCAGCCTCATCGCGTCGGCCGCGGTGAAGGCCATGTCGGGACGGCGGCGGCGGCCGACCCGGAGCATCCCGAGCGAGAAGTCGGCCGGGACGACCTCGATCTCCTGGTCGGCCCACGGCTCGCTGGACGTGCCGGTGCCGGCCGCGATGTCGAGGACGCGCTCCCCAGGCGTGGCGTCCACGGCCTTGACGACGGCCCGGCGCCACAAGCGGTCCTGCCCGAGCGAGAGCACGTCGTTGGTCACGTCGTACTTCTCGGCGACGGTGTCGAACATCGACGCGACGTCGACCGGCTTCTTGTCCAGCTGCGCACGGCTCATGCGCCCATCCTCGCACCACGGGTGACCACGGCCGGTGCGGGCGCGGCCCCGCCGTAGAGTTGCAGACGATGTCCACGCTCCCAGCCCCCGATGCGCCGTCGCCCGCCGCGGGACCATCGGTCGTCGTCCGTACGGTGCCGATCGACGCCGACCACCCGCTGCTGGCCTACCTGCCCGCGGGACTGCCGCACGACGAGCTGCTCTCGTGGGTGCGCCGCGGCGAGGGGCTGGTCGGGTGGGGCGCCGCCCTGACGTTCGAGGCGGCCGGCGAGGGACGCTTCCGGGAGGCGGAGGCCTGGTGGGGCGAGCTGACCCGTCGCGCGGTCGTCCGCGACGACGTGCACCGCGCGGGCAGCGGACTGGTCTGCTTCGGCTCCTTCCCCTTCGCCTCGGACTCGGCCGAGCAGGCGCGTCTCGTCGTGCCGTCGACGATCGTCGGTCGCCGTGACGGCCACACCTGGCTGACGACCGTGTCGCTGGAGCCGCAGCTCTCGATCCTCGAGGATCCCTCTGTCGCAGGCGATCCGGAGCCGCCTGTCGACGTCGCCTTCGCCGACGGCGCCGTCTCCCCCGCCGACTACGCCCATGCCGTCGCCGAGGCGGTGCAGCGCATCGCCGCCGGCGAGGTGGACAAGGTCGTCCTCGCCCGCGACCTCGTGGCCACCGCCTCCGCGCCCATCGACCCCCGGTGGCTGCTGCGCCGCCTCGCCGAGCGCTACGAGAACACGTGGGTCTTCTCGGTCGCGGGCCTCGTCGGTGCCACGCCGGAGCTGCTCGTGCGCCGCGACAAGGGCCTGATCACCTCGCGCGTGCTCGCCGGCACGATCCGCCGCACGGGGGACGACGCGAAGGACCTCGCCCTGGCGGCGTCGTTGGCCCGCTCGTCCAAGGACCTCGAGGAGCACGAGTACGCCGTGCGCTCGGTCGCGGAGGCACTGGCCCCCCACTGCTCGTCGATGAACGTGCCCGAGGCGCCCTTCGTGCTCCACCTGCCCAACGTCATGCACCTTGCCACCGACGTCGCGGCCGTGAGCGCCGACGACGCCTCCTCGCTCACCCTGGCCGCCGCGCTGCACCCCTCGGCCGCGGTCGGCGGCACCCCGACGGCCCGCGCCGTCGAGCTGATCGCCGAGCTCGAGCACATGGACCGTGGCCGCTACGCCGGGCCGGTCGGCTGGATGGACGCCCACGGTGACGGCGCGTGGGGCATCGCCCTGCGCAGCGGGGCGCTCGACCCGCAGGACTCGTCCCAGATCACGCTGTATGCCGGGTGCGGCATCGTCGCGGGGTCGGACCCCGAGTCAGAGGTGGCGGAGTCCGACGCCAAGCTCGTGCCGATGCGCGACGCGCTGACCAGCCGGTGAGGGCGCGACCGTGACCGGCGAGCGGACCGCGAGCGGGCTGGCCCTGGAGGTCCTGCAGCAGCTGTGGCTGGGCGGCGTGCGCGACGTCG
The DNA here is from genome assembly GCF_039529575.1 of Terrabacter terrae. Lineage (NCBI taxonomy): Bacteria > Bacillati > Actinomycetota > Actinomycetes > Micrococcales > Intrasporangiaceae > Terrabacter > Terrabacter terrae. Next base: position 539,818 of record NZ_BAAANB010000001.1, on the reverse strand, counting down.
TGCTCTGCCCCGGCTCACGCTCGGCCCCGTTCGCCCTGGCCCTCGACTCCGCCGACCGCTCCGGCGACCTGCGCCTGCACGTGCGGGTGGACGAGCGCTCTGCCGGCTTCCTCGCGCTCGGGCTCTCGACGGGCTCCCGGCGTCCCGTCGCAGTTGTCACGACCTCCGGCACCGCCGTCGGCAACCTGTTGCCGGCGGTCATGGAGGCGCACCACACCGGACGGCGGATCGTCGTCGTCAGCGCCGACCGCCCCGAACGGCTGCGCGGCACCGGCGCCAACCAGACGACCGTGCAGGCCGGAATCTTCGGGACCTTCGCGCGGTGCCACGACGTGACGGCCGGAGTCGCGGTCGATGGGTTGAGCAGCCTTGTGGCGCAAGCCTGCTCGGGCGCGGGACCGACACAGCTGAACGTCCAGCTCGACGGCGACCTCACGCCCCCCGACCCTGACCCCCTCACCTGGTGGCACCGTCCCGACAACCGCGCCACGGCGCAGTTGCGGCAGGCGGGAGATGTCGGGGTCCAGCCGTCCGTGTCGGTGCCGACCGACGGGGAGCCGCTGCCCCTGGGGCCGCGCACCGTGGTGGTGGCCGGTGACGACGCCGGGCCGGCCGCGCGGATGCTCGCCGAGGCCGCCGGCTGGCCCCTCGTCGCGGAGCCGACCTCAGGAGCGCGCATCGGCCGCCAGGCGCTGCGCACCGGCCGGCTCCTGCTCACCACCGCCCTGCGTGACGAGGTCGAGCGCGTCGTCGTCATCGGGCACCCCACCCTGTCGCGTCCGGTCACCGGCCTCATCAGCGACTCCGCCCTCGAGGTCCTGTCGGTCCGGGGCCGCAGCGGCGTGGCCACCGACCCGGGCCGGGTCGCCCGGGTGCTGGACGTCGTGCCGCGCGTCGAGGCGCCCGAGGACCCGACGTGGTTCCGCCGGTGGCAGGCCGCTGACGAGCGGCTGTCGCAGCTCATCGACTCGGGTCTCGCTGCGGCGCAAGGAGACTCCCCTCGAGCCTCCGGCGCGCCGGACCTCTCTCCACTGGCCGTTGCGGCCGTCGTCGGAGCTGCCGTCGGGGCCCACACCACGCTCGTGGTCGGGTCGTCGAACCCCGTGCGCGACCTCGACGTCATGGCCACCCCCTGGCCGGCGCTCGAGCACCGCTTCGTCGTCGGCAACCGCGGCCTCGCGGGCATCGACGGGATGGTCTCCACCGCGGTCGGCATCGCGCTCGGTCGCCCTCGGGCGGCCCGCACCATCGCCTACCTCGGCGACCTGACCTTCCTGCACGACACGAACGGCCTGATGGTCGGGCCGAGCGAGCCGCGTCCCGACCTCACCCTCGTGGTGCTCAACGACGACGGCGGCGCGATCTTCAGCACCCTCGAGCAGGGCGGCCGGCGCTATGCCGACGCCTTCGAGCGGGTCTTCGCGACGCCGCACGGCACCGACCTCGCGGCGTTGTGCGCGGCGCACCACACGGCATACGAACGCGTCGACGACCTCGGCCGCCTGGCGGAGGCGCTTGCCGAGTCGCCCTCGGGCGCAAGGGTGCTCGAGGTCCGCGTCTCGAGGGCGGACCGTCGCGCCGAGGCGGCGTGGCTCCGGCAGCTGGCCGAACAGGCCGTGCCGGGTGACGACCCGAGTCGCTGATCCCGCGGCGCTGGGTCGTCAGCCGGTCGAGGCGGGCCAGCTCGCCAGCTCGCCGCCCGGCATGCAGACGATGCGCTCGCCGTGCGGACCCGTGATCTGCCACGCCTCGTAGTCGTCCGCAGCCCGCACGCTCAGCTCGGCATCTGCGAAGTTGACGGCCAGGTGACCCTCCCTGGGCACGAGCACCTCGCGAATCTCGGCGCCCACGAGGGCCGCCAGCGCCTCGGGCAGCTCCTCCTGCGGGGTGCCCGTGTCGATCGTCTGCATGCCTATAGAACGGCACAGATAGGTGGCGTTCGGACGCACGGAGCGTGCCTGTCGGGGACTCTTGTCGGCGGCGGCCTTGCCTCGACTCCAGCGGGCTGGCCCTGCTCGTTGAAGAACCGCACGGAAGCCGTCAGGGGTAGCGCGACGCCGCCGTGACGCGCACCAACTTCGCACACTCGGGTGGGCCTCTCGACGCCCGGCGGCCGGGGGTGCGTTTAGTGCTTGTAGGTGCCCGCCGCAACTTGGACGCCGTGGCCCTGCACGTTGACGCAAGAGCCAAGGAGTCTTGTTGCGTCGCGGATCGCGCGCGGTCAGGCTGCGCTCACCAACTCATGTACAGAGGGGAATTCGTTATGAGAATGCGAGCAATCGCGGCCGCAGGTGCGCTGATGATCTCGGGGTTCGCGCTCGGCGCGCCTACGGCAGATGCAGCCACTACGTGCCGTCCGGTGAACTCGATCTACAAGCCGACGGCGACGACAGTCGCGATTCAGTACGGCATCGAGTGCGGAGGTCCTGTGAAGGACATCTATGTCGAGGGCTTCACGCAGCGCAACGGAGTCCAGATCGACGCCAACCACGTCAAGTGCTTCGACAAGCAGATGTGCTATACGGGGAACAGGATCTACTCCGACCCCGCAGGCCTTCAGAACTACCAGCAGTCGACCGGCGGCGTATGGAATGGAATCAACCGCGTACTTCCGGTCGGTACCGGCGCCTACCTCTAGGAGCTGTCTCTCCGGTTCCACGAAGGAACGGAGACGCCCATCTCGACTGCCAGCCCCGCGCGACCGTCTCCATCGAGGCGGTCGCGTGGGACCCGCTCTCGCACCTCTCGCGCCGCTACTCGATGCAGCCCGCAGGCGGTCAGCCGTTGATGCTCCCCGCCGGGCCTGCGCTGCTCTCACATCCGCGGACCAAGTGGTGATCGGGCTTCCGCCTGGTCGTGACTGATCATCGGCCGCTGCCTCGCGCGAGCAGGGCGTGGCAGCGCACGAGCCGGTCGCGCCACCACTGCTGCCGGTCAGGTGGGGCCGCGAGCGCGAAGAGTGCCTCGGGGTCCGGCACCGCGCGACCCGCCGTGAGGAGACCGCCGGCCGGCCGCAACGGGGCCGCCGACACGTCGCGTTCGAAGAGGCCCACCGTGCCCAGCCCACAGGCATGGTCCAGCTCTGGCAGCGCGGCCGCGAGGGCCACGCCCGCGGCGATGCCGACACTCGTGTCGAGGGCCGACGACACCACTGCCGGCAGGCCGCACGCAGCGACGACCTCGAGCGCGGCCGCCACACCGCCGAGCGGAGCGACCTTGACCACGACGACGTCGGCCGCGCCGAGCCGCGCCACCCGGATCGGGTCCTCGGCCTTGCGGATCGACTCGTCCGCAGCGATGGGGACGTCGATCCCGTTGCGCGCCAGCGCAGTCCGCAGCTCGACGAGCTCCTCGACGGTGGCGCACGGCTGCTCGGCGTACTCCAGGTCGAATGCCGTCAGCCGCCTCAGCGCCTCCGTGGCCGTCTCGACGTCCCACCCGCCGTTGGCGTCGACCCTGACGCGCGCCGACGGCCCCATCGCCGACCTGACCGCAGCGACCCGGTCGACGTCGTCGTCGAGGGTCTGGCCGCGTTCGGCGACCTTGACCTTCGCGGTGGTGCACCCGTCGAAGCGCGCGAGGACCTCCGGCACGCGGTCGGGGCCGACGGCAGGGACGGTCGCGTTGACCGGCACGGCGTCGCGCACCGGAGCCGGCCACACGGCATACGCTCCCTCGATCGCGGCGGAGAGCCAGCGCGCGGACTCGGGGTCGGCGTACTCGACGAAGGGGCTGAACTCGCCCCAGCCCGAGGGGCCCTCGAGCAGCAGGGCCTCGCGCACGTCGACGCCGCGGAAGCGCACGCGCATCGGCAGCGCGACGACGTGCGTCCGCGCGAGCAGCTCGTCGACCGGGGGCAGGGTCGTCATGCGCCCATCATCCCCGACCCGGTGAGTGCTCACTCGAACGGTGCGGCCCCGAGGCGGACGTCGGTGGGGTTCTCGACGGCGACCGTGATGCGGTCGCGGTGCCACTGCGTCATGGGCGGCAGCCTGTCGAGCGGGAACCAGCCGGCCTCCGTCGACTCGTCGTCGCCGGGGCGGGGCTCTCCCGACTGCCAGCGGCAGCGGAAGGTGTGGTCGACGTACTGCGCGCGGTCACCGTTGGGGTAGGTCACGACCCGCGTGGTCGAGACCCACACGAGCCGCTCCACCTCGGCGACGACGCACGCCTCCTCCTGCACCTCGCGAACCGCGGTGACGTGCGGCTCCTCCCCCGGGTCGACGATGCCGGTGACGGGGGTCCAGGCGCCGTTGTCGGAGCGCCGCACCAGCAGCACCTCGTCCGGGCTGCCCAGGCCGCCCCGCCCCTGGCGCAGGACGACCGCCGTCACGCCCGGCATCCAGAGCAGCTCGCGACCCACCATCGTGCGCAGGTGGGCGACGTAGGGAGGGATCGGCATACGGCCGACCCTAACCCGGTGGAAGGGCGCGGATAGGGTCGGCTCGTGAGCAGCGAGCCGAGCCAGAACGCCGTGTCCGAGATCTTCGAGCCGAGCGAGTGGGCGCCGGTCGAGGGCTTCGACCTCACCGACATCACCTACCACCGGCGCCAGCCCGTGGCGGGCCGCCCGCACGCCGAGTCCGGGGTCGTGCGGATCGCGTTCAACCGGCCCGAGGTGCTCAACGCGTTCCGTCCCCACACCGTCGACGAGCTCTATCGCGCGCTCGACCACGCCCGGATGACGCCCGACGTCGGCGTCGTGCTCCTCACCGGCAACGGGCCCAGCCCCAAAGACGGCAAGTGGGCCTTCTGCTCGGGCGGCGACCAGCGCATCCGCGGCCGCTCCGGCTACCAGTACGCCGAGGGGGAGACCGCCGACACCGTCGACGAGGCGCGCGTCAAGGCGCAGGGCGGCCGCCTGCACATCCTCGAGGTGCAGCGACTCATCCGCACCATGCCCAAGGTCGTCATCGCCGTCGTGAACGGGTGGGCGGCCGGTGGCGGCCACTCCCTCCACGTCGTCTGCGACCTCACCATCGCCAGCCGCGAGCACGCCCGGTTCAAGCAGACCGACGCCGACGTGGGCAGCTTCGACGCCGGCTACGGCAGCGCCTACCTCGCCAAGATGGTCGGCCAGAAGTTCGCCCGCGAGATCTTCTTCCTCGGGCGCACCTACTCCGCCGAGGACATGCAGCGCATGGGCGCCGTCAACCTCGTCGCCGACCACGCCGACCTCGAGAAGGAGGCGCTGCAGGTCGCGGCCGAGATCATGGGCAAGAGCCCCCAGGCCCAGCGCATGCTCAAGTTCGCCTTCAACCTCACCGACGACGGCCTCATGGGCCAGCAGGTCTTCGCCGGCGAGGCCACCCGCCTCGCGTACATGACCGACGAGGCGGTCGAGGGTCGCGACCAGTTCCTCGAGAAGCGCGAGCCCGACTGGTCGCCCTTCCCCTGGTACTTCTGAGCACCGCTTGCGTCTGCCGTCCCGCCGGCGTCGCTGACCGCCCTCGCCGGGTGCCCGACGCGTCACCGCCACCGGTGACACCGTGACGAGGCAGGATGTTGCCGTGCACTCCAGCGACGACCGCCACGCCAGGGCGGGCTGGCGTGCTCGGGGTCTGGGGCGCGGTCTCGGTCGGGGTGTCGGTCGCGCCGCCTCCAGCACGGCTCGGGCCAGCGCCCGCACCGGGCGCTTCGCCGCGGCGAAGGTGCACGCGTACACGCACTCCGGCGGTGCCGGGGAGAGCGGGCTGGCCCGGTTGACGGAGCTGCACGGCAGCCACACGGCCGGCGACACCGTCATGACGCTCGCCTTGGCCGGCACGCTGTTCTTCAACCCGCAGACCGCGCAGGCCCGCAGCGGCGTCGCCACCTTCCTGCTGCTGACGATGGTGCCCTTCGTCCTCGTCGCGCCCCTGATCGGGCCCCTGCTCGACCGTTTCTCGCACGGGCGGCGCTGGGCCATCGGCACGACCCTCGCCGTCCGGGCCTTCCTCTGCTGGGTGCTCGCCGACGCCATCAGCACCGACAGCACGTGGCTCTTCCCGGCGGCGCTCGGCTGCCTGGTGGCCTCACGCGCCTACACGATCACGCGGGCCGCCGCCGTCCCACGCCTGCTGCCGCCCGGCACGACCCTCGTCAAGGCCAACTCGCGTGTCTCCATGGCCGGCGTCGTCGGGGCGGTGGTCGGCGGCGCCCTCGGTGGTCTCGCGATGCTGGCCGGCCCGGCCTGGGCGCTGCGCGTGGCATTCGCCGTCTTCGTCTTCGCCACCGTGCAGGCCATCCGCCTCCCGGCGCGCGTCGACTCCTCGGCCGGCGAGCTCTCGATCGACGACACCGTGCCGATCCGCGTCGGCGCGGGCCGCGACGCGCTGACGGTCGACTCCCTCGGGCCGATCGGGCGTTTCCGCCGGCGCAAGCAGGCGATCCCGTGGCCGGTGATGCACGCCCTGTGGTCGACCGGCGGCACCCGGGTGCTCACCGGCTTCCTCATCCTGTTCCTGGCCTTCCTCGCCAAGGAGCACCCGATCGACGGCATCCGCGGCGAGGTCGTCCTCGCCCTCGTCGCGGTGGCCATCGGCGTCGGCAACGGCCTGGGCAGCGTCCTCGGCAACGTCGTGCGCGACCAGCGGCCCGAACGCATCGCCATGGTGTCCGTGCTCGCCGCCACGCTCTGCTGCATCGCGACCGGGATCTGGTACGGCGTCTGGACCCTCGTCCTGCTCGGCTTCGTCCAGGGCCTGTCGGCGCAGCTGTCCAAGCTGTGCTTCGACGCCCTCGTGCAGCGCGACGTCCCCGAGAACGTCCGCACGTCGGTCTTCGCCTGGTCCGAGACGATGCTGCAGGTCCTCTGGGTCCTCGGCGGCGCCCTCGGCATCGTGCTGCCCCTCAACCCCTACATCGGCTTCCCGGTCTGCGCCGCCGTCCTCCTCTGGACCGTCGTCATGGCGGCCCGGCAGCGCCGGCGACCCGAGCCCACCGCACCACCGAGAGCGAGACCCGCCTGATGGCCGCCCCCTCCCCCCGCCCGCTCGCGATCCCCGCCGGACCGGACGTCCTCGACGTGCTCCCCGCCCTCGAGGCCGCGCTGGGCGGCCACGCCCCTGTGCTGCCGTATGCCGCCGGCGACCCGCCGCCCACCGTGCCGTCCCACGACCCGGCCGACCTGCCCGACGGGCTGGCGGTCGCCATCGGGACCTCCGGTTCCACCGGTCGGCCCAAGCGCGCGCTGCTGACGGCCGAGGCCCTCGACCGGTCGGCGTGGGCCACCCACCAGGTGCTCGGGGGCAGTGGCGCCTGGCTGCTCGCCATGCCGGCGCACCACATCGCCGGCCTGCAGGTCCTGCTGCGCTCGCTGGCCGCCGGTGTCACCCCGACCGTGCTCGACCTGGGTGCCGGCTTCTCGGTGGAGGGCTTCGCCGCGGCGGCCGGCCGGGTGCGGCCGACCCGGGCGGCGCCCCGCCGCTACACCGCCCTCGTGCCCACGCAGCTCTCACGCCTCGTCGACGACCGGGCCGGCGCCGAGGCCCTGCGCACCTTCGACGGCGTGCTCGTCGGCGGTGCAGCCACGCCCCGCGCCCTCGTCGAGCGGGCCCGGGCGCTGGGGATCGTCCTCAGCCTCACCTACGGGATGAGCGAGACGGCCGGCGGCTGTGTCTACGACGGGGTCCCGCTGCCGGTCAGTCGCGTCCACGTCGACAACGACCGCCACGTGGTCCTCGGCGGCGACACCCTGGCCCACGGCTACCTCGGGGAGCCGGGACTCACCCGCGACGCCTTCACGACCGACCCCGACGGCGTGCGCTGGTTCCGCACCGACGACCTGGGGCACCTCGACGACGACGGCCACCTCGTCATCGACGGCCGCGCCGACGACGTCATCAACACCGGCGGCCTGAAGGTCAACCCCGGGGTCGTCGAGGACGCGATCAGCCGCCACCTGCACGACGTCCTCGACGTCGTCGTGCTGGGCGTGCCCGACCCGGAGTGGGGCGAGTCCGTGTGCGCGGCAGTGACGCTGGTGGACCCGAGCCGCACGCTCACCACGCGGGAGGTCCGGGAGCGGCTTCGCGGCATACTCCCAGACACCGCGTTGCCGCGGCTGGTGGCGGTGCTCGACGCGATCCCGCAGCGCGGCCCCGGCAAGCCCGACCGCGCCGCCATCCGACGGAGGGTCGGAGAGCGCGCCTGAGCGGTGGCAAGATGGGGGTGCCCCACCTGCCGAAGGAGATCACCGTGCTGCGCGTCGCGTTCGTCGCCCTCGTGGTCTTCGCATCGATCTACGCCGTGGTCGACTGCCTGCAGACCGACCGGCGGCTGGTGCGGATCATGCCCAAGGCGGTGTGGATCCTGGCGGCCCTCGTCCCGGTGGTCGGGCCCGTCTTCTGGCTCGTGGCCGGGCGCACCGACGCCCGGGGCGGTCCCCGGCGCGCACCGCGTGGGCCGCGTGGGCCGCGCGGCCCGGGCCGGCAGCCGCCGGGACCCCGCGGACCCGACGACGACCCCGACTTCCTCCGCAAGCTGTAGAAGGACGCCCCGAGAACCCCATGGCCACCCTGTCCCAGTGGATCGAGGGCGCTCGCCCCCGCACCCTGCCCGCCGCCGTCTCCCCCATCCTCGTCGGCACCGGCGCCGCCTACCAGACCGGTCACGTCGTCTGGGCGTATGCCGTGCTCGCCCTTGTCGTCGCCCTCGCCCTGCAGGTCGGGGTGAACTACGCCAACGACTACTCCGACGGCATTCGCGGCACCGACGAGGTCCGCGTGGGGCCGGTGCGGCTCGTGGGCCAGCGCCTCGCGGCCCCCCGCTCCGTCAAGTTCGCAGCCTTCGCCTGCTTCTTCTTCGCCGGCCTGATGGGCCTGGCCCTCGTCGGGCTCTCGGGGCTGTGGATCATGATCCCGATCGGCGCGGCCGCCATCATCGCCGCGTGGTACTACACCGGCGGCTCCCGCCCCTACGGCTACCTCGGCCTCGGCGAGCTCTTCGTCTTCGTCTTCTTCGGACTCGTGGCGACGCTCGGCACGATGGCCACCATGACGCCTCCCACGGCCGCCGGCTGGTGGGGCGCCATCGGAGTCGGCTCGCTCTCCTCGGCGATCCTCGTGGCCAACAACCTGCGCGACGTCCCCACCGACCGGCAGCACGGCAAGCTCACCCTCGCCGTCCGGATGGGCGAGCCGGCGACCCGCGTCTTCTACCTGGCCCTCATCGCCGTCGCCTTCGTCATGACCGGCCTGGCGTCCTTCACCTCGCCGTGGGCGCTGCTCGCCCTGCTGGCTGCGCCGCTCGTCGTGCGGCCGGTCCAGGCCGTGGTGGGCAGGGCCACCGGGCGCGGGCTGATCCCGGCGCTGGCCGGCACCGGTCAGTTCCTGCTCGCCTGGTCGCTGCTGCTGGCGATCGGCCTCGCCCTCGGACGCGCCTGACCGACCGGCCGTTCAGACCGTTTCGCTGCCCGGGACGGTCGCAGGTGCCACGGTGGACGCGTGGTCGAGGAGATCGACGTCGTCGTCATCGGGGGCGGTCAGGCGGGGCTCGCGACGAGCCACGAGCTGGACCAGCGTGGCGTCGACCACGTCGTCCTCGAGGCGAGAGAGCCCGGGTCGTCGTGGCTCGACCGGTGGGACAGCTTCACGCTCGTCGGGCCGAACCACACCGTCCGCCTACCGGGAGCGGCCTATGACGGGGACGACCCCGGCGGCTTCATGACCCGCACGGAGGTGGCCGGGCACCTGAAGGCGTACGCCGGCCGGCTCGGTCGGGTGCGCGAGGGCGTCCCCGTGCACCGACTGCGCAGAGCCGACGGGGCGTTCGAGCTGCGCACCGACGACGAGACGGTCCGCAGCCGTGTCGTCGTCGTAGCCACGGGCGCCTACCAACGGCCCCTCCGACCGGCGGCCGTGGCCGGGCTCTCGCCGGACGTCCCGTGCATCGACGTCCTCGGCTACCGCAACACGGACTCGCTCCCCGACGGCGCCGTGCTCGTGGTGGGGAGCGGGCAGAGCGCGTGCCAGATCGCCGAGGAGCTCGCGCTGTCCGGGCGCGACGTCGTCATGGCGTGCGGGAGGGCTCCGTGGTTCCCGCGACGGGTCGGCGGTCGCGACCTCTTCGAGTGGCTGATGGACTCGGGCTTCTACGAGCAGACGCCTGACCAGCTGTCGAGCCCCGCAGCGCGGCACGGCGCCAACGTCCAGGCCACCGGCGCCGGCGGCGGCCACGACCTGCACTACCGGACCCTCGCGGCGCTCGGGGTGCGTCTCGTCGGGCACCTCGCCCAGATCGACGGGTACACGGCGCGCTTCGCGCCGGACCTCGCCGACGTCATCGCGGCCGGTGACGCCGGGTTCGCGCTCCTGCGCGACATCATCCAGTCCCATTGTCGCGACCGGGGCGTGGCCGTGCCCGAGATCCCGGAGCCCAGTCCGCTCGACACGTCGGCGCCCATCGCGCTCGACCTGCGCGGCTTCGGAGCGGTCGTCGTGGCGACGGGTTTCCGTTCGCGTTACAGCGAGTGGGCCGAGATCCCGGGGCTCGTCGACGAGCACGGCTTCCCGGTGCACGCCGACGGCGAGAGCGTCGTGGCGCCCGACCTGCACTTCGTCGGCGTCCACTTCCTGCGCCGGCGCCGGTCGTCGCTGCTCTTCGGCGTCGGGGACGACGCCACGGCCACGGCGACCCGCGTCGCCGCCCGCCTCGGCATCCCGGCCTGAGGGGCCGCCGGCCTAGAGGTGCGTCGAGTGCCCTGCCGGCCACACGCGTACGCCACGAGCCATGGGACGCGCGAGCCAAGGCTCAGCGGTCGGTGCTGCGAGGCTCCTGCGAGGCGTCGGCAGGGCGGCCGGCGCCTTCGTCCTCGGCGTCCTCGGCGTACTCGTCGCTCGTCGGGTCGACCTGGTGCTTGGCCTCCAGCCTGGCCTCGTGGCGCTCCATGAGCCGCGCCGTGACCTGGTCGCGCATACCGCGCAGGAGGATGTACGACGCGGCGGCGGAGGCGATCGCCGAGGCCCCCAGCAGGAGCACGGGGTTGTCGCGCAGGCCGATGAGCCAGAAGAGCAGGAGGAACCCGAAGAAGATCAGGATCCGGAGCAGGGAGTAGCGGACCACGTCAGATCACTGCCTTCTCACATGCCCGAGTAGTTGTGCATGCCCACGAAGGTCGACACGAGGTTGACCAGCGTGAAGTTGATGATGACCGCGACGTAGCCGGCGAGCGCGATGAGCATGGACTTGCGGTGGTCGACCCCCGCCGTGGCGCGGCCGTGCATGTAGGCGGCGTAGACGGTCCAGATGACGAAGGTCCAGACCTCCTTGGGGTCCCACTGCCAGTACGAGCCCCAGGCCTGCTTGGCCCAGATGGCACCGGCGATCAGGGTGAAGGTCCAGAGGATGAACGCCACCATGTTGAGGCTGTAGGCGGTGCGCTCGAGCGAGGCCGAGCTCGGCAGGGACTCGATGAAGTTGGGCTTCGCCGGCGGCTTCTCCTCGCGGCGCAGGCGCACGAGGTAGAGCAGCCCGACGGCGCAGGCGAGGGTGAAGAAGGCGACGGCGAGGAAGGCCACGGTGACGTGGATGGCGAGCCAGTACGACTTGAGCGCCGGCATGAGCTCGCCGGCCTCGGTGTAGAGCACCGTGAGCGCCAGGCCGAGCACGAGCAGGATCGGCGTGACGATGAAGACGCCGAGCCACTGCCAGCTGTTGCGCTTGGCGAGCACGCTGTAGGCGGCGCCGACCGCGGCAGCCGCGGCCGTCGCGAACTCGAACATGTTGCCCCACGGCGGTCGCCCGACGGCCAGCCCGCGCATCAGCACCGACGCGACGAGCAGCGCCGACGCCAGGTAGGTGAGCATCAGCGCGATGTTGCCGCGCTGGCGGCTCTTGAGGCTCTCCTCGAAGCCCGGCCCCGCCGCATACGGGGTCGCGGGGCGACGCTCGGTGGAGGGCGGTCCGCCGGCGCCGACGAGCTCGCGCTCCTGTGCCGGTGCCTCGGCCACGACCTTCGAGTCGACTACCTTGGGCGCTCGCGCAGCCAGGTGCCACGTGAAGGCCAGCATGGCCAGGGTGTAGACGATCATCGACGCGTAGAGGGCCGCGTTGGCGTTGGCTGCGAGGTTCACGATCGGTCGGTCCGTTCTGCATGGCGGTCGTGCACGCCGGTGGAGATCGCGGAGACGATCGCGGCGAGCCCGGGGTCGGAGTCCTTGGAGAGGCCACCGATGGTGACCACGGTAGCCGGTCGCCGGTGAGCACCGGCAGGGCTGTCGAGGCTGCTGTCGAGCCCGTTGTCGAGGCTGTCGTCCACGGTGCGCACGCGCACGAACACGCGCCGGCGCTTGATGGTGAGGCCGAGGATCAGGCCCAGGGTGGCGAGGATCGCGCTCACGAGGCTGATCGGCGCTCCCGGGTCGGTGCGCACCGACAGGCCTGCGAACCGCTTGACGGCGTCGAAGGTGATCGAGCCGCGCCCGCCGGGCAGCTGCTTGGTCTCCCCCGGCTTCAGGCGTACGAGCATCGGGGTGCCGTCGGTCTTCATCACCTGCTTCATCTGCTCGGTGTTGAGGGTGTAGACCGACTGCGGGGCGCCACCGGGGAAGAGGTTGCCCTCCCAGACCGAGAGCGCGACCTCGGGATTGTTGGCGTCGGGGAAGAGCGACATCGGCCCGTTGCTGAAGGTCGGCTCGGCGGTCGGCAGGAAGAACCCGGTGAAGCCCAGCTGGTTCGGCGAGGCCGACGGGACCTTGATGACACCGACGGACCGGTAGTTGGGGTCCTGCGGCAGGAAGGGTGTCGCCTCGTGGTAGAGCACGGTGCCCTTGGCGTCGCGCACGGTGATGACCGGCGTGTAGCCGTTGCCGAGCAGGAAGATGTCGGCGCCGTCGACGCTGATCGGGTGGTTGACCGAGACCGTCTGGCTCGACGCCGGCGCACCGGGCGCGCTGCGCAACGTCGTCTGCGCGTCGAAGAACCGCGGCTTGCCGAAGTTGCGTCCCGGTTCCTCGTTGAACTCCACGTGCAGCTTGTCGAGGGAGAGGACGAAGGGCGGGAGCGTCTCGCTGTCGACCCACGGGCCGGGCGCGATCGTGTTGTACGTCCCGGCCGAGGAGGCGAACTTGTCGCCCTCGGCGAGGATGACGTCGCCGCGCCAGCCGAGGAGGTGGCCGACCGCCATGCCGACGATGATGCCGGTCAGGGCCAGGTGGAAGAGCAGGTTGCCGGTCTCGCGCAGGTAGCCGGACTCCCCCGAGACGGACGTGGCGTCGTGCGAGTGAAGGCGGAACCGCTTGCGCTTCAGCACCTCACGGGCGGCTGCGAGGGCCTCGTCCGGTGAGAGGCTGGTCGTGACCTCGGCGTGCTCGTCGAGCCGGCGCAGCCGCGCGGGGGCTCGCGGAGGCGTGGACCGGAGCGCCGACAGGTGCACCTTCGTGCGCGGCACGATGCACCCGACGAGCGAGACGAAGAGCAGCAGGTAGATCGCCGAGAACCACGGCGAGGAGTAGACGTCGAAGAAGCCGAACCGGTCGAGCCACGGTGCGCTGGTCTGGTGCTGGGCGATGTAGTCGGCGACCCGGCCGGAGTCGATGTTGCGCTGCGGGAAGATCGACCCCGGCACGGCGGCGATCGAGAGCATCAGGAGCAGGAACAGGGCGGTGCGCATGCTGGTGAGCTGGCGCCATCCCCAGCGGAGCATCCCGACGGCGCCGAGCGTGGGCAGCGTCGGCTCCTGCCGGTCGGGACGCATCCCCTTGCGTATGCGTTCGGTGTCCTTCGTCGCGGGCGTGCCCCGGTCGGCAGTGCTGCCGGTGGTGTCTCCGGTGGTGGGGTCGGTATCGGTACTCACGTCAGATCGCCACCTGGAAGCCGTTCACGAGACGCACCTGCACCCACACGATGACGTCCTCCCAGACGCCGGTGAGCATCAGCAGTCCCACGCCGACGAGCAGGACGCCTCCGACGGTCTGGAGCGCGCGGCGGTGCTCCCGCAGCCACTGGCTGGCGGAGCCGGCGCGCTCCCAGAGCGCCGCCATGAGCACGAAGGGCAACCCGAGGCCGATGGAGTAGACGGCGGCCAGCGCCAGCCCGCGCCCGATGGAGCCGGAGGCGGCCGAGATCGGCGCCGCCATGGCCTGGATCGCGCCGAGCGTCGGGCCCATGCACGGCGACCATCCGATCGCGAAGGCGGCGCCGAGCAGTGGCGCCCCGGCGAGACCTGCCCGTGGTCGCCAGCTGACCGGGACGGCATACGAGCGCCCGACCCCCAGGAAGAGCACGCCCATCACGAGCACGACGGCGCCACCGATGCGCAGCAGCAGGCTCTGGTGCTCGCGGAAGGCCAGCCCGACGGCCGAGACGGCGGCCGCAGCGACCAGGAAGACGACGGTGAAGCCGAGCACGAAGAGCAGGGCCCCGAGGACGAGCCGGCCGCGCGAGCGCTTCTCGAGGGAGACCTCCGACAGGCCGGTGACGTAGCCCAGGAAGCCCGGGACGAGGGGGAGCACGCAAGGCGAGGCGAAGGAGACGAAGCCGGCCACCAGGGCGACGAGCCCGGCGACGAGCAGCGATCCGGTGGCGAGCTCCGAACCCATGACGGCCTCAGGCCTTCTCGGTGAGGACGTCGTCGATCAGGCCCAGCAGCGTGGTGGTGTCGACGGGACCCGAGACGCGAGCCGCGATGCGGGCCTGGCCGTCGAGCACGAGCGTCGTCGGGGTGGCGGACGCCTTGCCCTGCAGCGCGAGGATGGGCACGCCGCCGTCGTAGGCGAGCGAGGGGTAGGTCACCTTGTTGGTCTTGAGGAAGGCGAGGCCGGTCTCGGGCCCCTCGAGCTTGTCGAGCCCGATGAACTCGACCTTCTTGCCCTTCGCCTGCACGGTCTCCCACGCCTTCTGGAGGGCGGGGGTCTCCTCGATGCACGGCGGGCACCAGGAGCCCCACACGTTGACCACCAGCACCGTGCCGGACCGGTCGGCACTGCTCCACGGCTTGCCGTCGAGGGTCGTCCCCTCGAGCTTCACCGGCTGGCCGCGGTCGGCGACGGGGAGCTGCTCGATCGACCCGTCGCCGGCGACGTAGCCCTTGCGGTCGCCCGCGCGGGCCTGGTCGGCCACGGAGTTGGGGTCGGAGGAGCACGCGGCCGTCAGGGTCGCGAGACCCGCGGCCAGCGCGGCGGCGCCCCACCGCAACGCGGTGCGCCGGTCGAGGTGATGCATCAGGCGCCCACGCTCCTGCTCGCCCGTGCCAGCAGGCGGGCCGCCGGCTCGGAGTAGGTGATGGAGAGGAGCTCGTCGTCGCGATAGGTCAGGGAGGTCAGCGACGCGAGGGTGCACTCGCGCTTGCGCGGGTCGTGCCACAGGCGCCGGCCCTCGAGCTTGTTGCGGACCGTCCACACGGGCAGCTGGTGGCTCACGACGACGGCCTCGTGGCCGCGGGCGGCCTCGCGAGCGTCGGCGATGGCCGCCAGCATCCGGGCGGCGATCTGCTCGTAGGGCTCGCCCCACGACGGCTTGGTGACGTTGCTGAACAGGTGCCAGTTGCGGGGGTGGAGCAGGCTCGAGACGTCGACGTTGCGGCCCTCGAAGCGGTTCTCAGACTCGATCACCCTCGCCTCGGTGGTGATCTCGAGGCCGTGGTCGGCGGCGACGGGTGCGGCCGTCTCCTGCGCCCGCTCGAGGGGCGAGGCGACGACGTGCGTGATGTCGTTGCTCTCGAGGTGGGCGGCGACGAGGCGGGCCATCTCCTGGCCCCGCTCCGAGAGATGGAAACCGTCGAGCCGGCCGTAGAGCACGCCCTGGGGGTTGTGGACCTCGCCGTGCCGCATGAGGTGCACGACCGTGAGGTCGCCGGCGGCCGACGCCGCCCCTCCGGTGCTCTCAGCCATGGTCGACAGTCTCTCAAACGAGCTGCTCAGGACCGAATCGGCCTCCGAGGCTGTGCACCCCCTGTGACGTGCGACGACGTCTTCGAGGCCGTATGCCGCTCGCCGCCCGAGGTGGTCACGGGCGCCGGGGGTGGATGCCGTCTTCCCCACGCTCGCAGAGCACCTACACTCCGTCGCGTGTCATGGTCGCTCTGGCTCACCCTCGTCGCAACGGGGACGCTCATCTCCCTGACCCCGGGTGCGGGCGCCGTCAACACGATGGCCAACTCGCTGGGCTCCGGCTGGACCCGCTCGATCTGGGGCATCCTCGGGCAGCAGGTCGCGCTGCTCGCCCACATCGCGGTGGTCGCCGCCGGCGTCGGCGTGCTCGTGGCGAACTCGCCCCTGCTCTTCAACGTCATCCGCTACGTCGGCGCCGCCTACCTCGTCTTCCTCGGGGTGCGGCAGTTCCGCTCGCGCGCGGCCGCCGCGAAGGTCGGCGAGGTGCACCGTGAGCCGGCGTGGTCGATGTTCCGACGAGGCCTGTTCGTCAACCTCACCAACCCGAAGGCCGTGGTCTTCTTCCTCGCCTTCACGCCGCAGTTCATCCGGCCCGAGCAGCCCCTGCTGCCGCAGTACGTCGTGCTGGCCGCGACCATCGTGGCGATCGACGTCGTCATCATGTGGTTCTTCTTCGCGGCAGCCGCCCGGGGGCTGGGTCGTCTGACCCAGCGGGAGTCGGGGCAGCGCACGCTCAACCGCATCTTCGGCGGGCTGTTCGTGGGCGTCGGGGTGCTGCTCGCCAGCGTCCACTGAGCCCGGACGGCCCGAGACGTCAGTCCGGAGTGGCGGCGGCGCGGGCCGCGGCGGGCAGGGCGGCGATGACGTGGTCGACGGCCTCGTCGTCGTGCGAGGCGGAGACGAACCACGACTCGAAGGCGCTCGGCGGCAGGTGCACGCCCTGGCTCAGCATCGCGTGGAAGAACCGGCGGAACGCGTCCGCGTCCTGGTCCTTGGCGTCGGCGTAGTCGGTGACGGCCCCGTCGCGGAAGAACACCGAGAACATCGATCCGGCCCACTGGATGGTGTGCGGCACGGACGCCGCCGACAGCTCGCTCGAGACCGCGTCGGCGATGGCGTGGGCGACGACGTCGAGCCGGGCGTAGACCTCGGGCGTGCACCCCTGCAGGGTCGCGAGGCCCGCCGCGGAGGCCACGGGGTTACCCGAGAGCGTGCCGGCCTGGTAGACGGGCCCCTGCGGCGCGAGGAGGGCCATCACGTCGGCACGGCCACCGAAGGCGGCCGTCGGGAAACCGCCACCCATGACCTTCCCGAACGTGAAGAGGTCTGGCGCGCCGGCGGCGTACGGACCTTCCAGCCCGTAGAAGCCCGACGCGCTGCAGCGGAACCCGGTCATGACCTCGTCGGAGACGAGCAGGGCGCCGTGCTCCTTGGTGATCCGCAGCAGGCCTTCGGTGAAGCCGGGCGCCGGCGGGACCACGCCCATGTTGCCGGCTGCCGCCTCGGTGATGACGGCGGCGATCTCGTGGCCGCGCTCGGCGAAGGCCGCCTCGACGGCGGACAGGTCGTTGTAGGGCAGCACGATCGTCTCGCCGGCGCTCGAGCGCGGGACGCCGGCGGAGTCGGGCAGCGCGAACGTCGCGACCCCGGAGCCGGCCGAGGCCAGCAGCGCGTCGACGTGGCCGTGGTAGCAGCCGGCGAACTTCACGACGACGTCACGGCCGGTGAAGCCGCGGGCCAGGCGGATGGCCGACATCGTCGCCTCGGTGCCGGAGTTCACGAGGCGCACCTGGTCGACGGGCTCGACACGGCGCACGATCTCCTCGGCGAGCCGCACCTCGTTCTCGCTGGGCGTGCCGAACGAGAAGCCCTTCGCTGCGGCCTCGGTGACCGCCGCGACGACGTCGGGGTGCGCGTGGCCGAGGATCATCGGCCCCCACGAGCAGATGAGGTCGACGTAGCGCTTGCCGTCCGCGTCGGTGAGCCAGGGCCCCGACCCGCTGGCCATGAAGCGCGGGGTCCCACCGACGGCGCGGAAGGCTCGCACGGGAGAGTTCACCCCGCCCGGGATGACCTCGCTGGCACGCGCGAGGAGCGCGGCGGACGCAGGGGCGTCGGAGTCGGTCTGGACGGGGACGGGCTGCGAGCTCATGCCCCCAGTGTGTCAACCGTGGCGCCGGCGATGCCGCGCCGGGTGGTCAGCGGTCGCTGACGGCGTTCGGGTCGAGGTGGTCGCGCACGATCGCCATCGCGTCCCCGATGGCCGTGAACTGCTCCGGCGCCATGATGTCGACGAGGTTGTCGCGCACGCTCTGCACGTGCACCTGCGAGATGGTCCGAACGGCGTCGAGGCCACCGTCGGTCAGCACCAGCTCCACGCCACGCTTGTCGTCTGCGCACTGCTCGCGGGTCACCCAGCCGCGGTCCTCGAGGCGCTTGGCGGTATGGGTGAGGCGGCTGCGTGACTGCACGACCATGGCGGCGAGCTCGGACATGCGCAGCCGGTGGTGCGGGCTCTCCGAGAGCATCGAGATGATCTCGTACTCGCTCAGCTGCAGGCCGGCGTCGTTCAGCGCATCGTCGAGCGCCTGCTCGAGCAGTCTCGTGCCGCGCAGGATGGCACGCCACGACGCCTGTTCGGCGTCGCTGAGCCAGCGCACGCCGTCGTGGCAGTGCTCCCCTGAACCTGACATGTCAACCTCCTGTGACGTCACAGATGGTAGTTGCTGTCAGGCGATCCATCCGGGCACGTCGAGGGCGAAGTACGTCAGCACGACGTGGGCGCCCGCCCGGCGGATGGAGACGAGCGACTCCAGCGCCGCGGTGCGCAGGTCGATCCACCCGTTCGCGGCCGCCGCCTGGATCATGGAGTACTCCCCCGAGACCTGGTAGGCCGCGACCGGCACCGACGAGCGCTCCGCCGCCGCGGCGACCACGTCGAGGTAGGACATCGCCGGCTTGACCATGACCATGTCGGCGCCCTCGGCGATGTCGAGGTCGATCTCGCGCAGCGACTCCACGATGTTGGCGGCGTCCTGCTGGTAGGTGCGGCGGTCGCCCTGCAGACTCGACTGCACGGCGTCACGGAACGGGCCGAAGAAGGCCGAGGCGTACTTCGCGGAGTACGCGAGGATCACCGTGTCGGTGAAGCCCTCGGCGTCGAGCGCCTCGCGGATGACGGCGACCTGGCCGTCCATCATCCCGGAGGGCGCCACGACGTGGGCGCCGGCGCGGGCCTGGGCCACCGCCATCTCCGCGTAGAGCAGGTTGGTCGCGTCGTTGTCGACGCGGCCGCGCTCGTCGATGACGCCGCAGTGGCCGTGGTCGGTGAACTCGTCGAGGCACGTGTCGGCCATGACGACGAGGTCGTCGCCGACGGCCTCGCGCACGGCACGCAGCGCGACGTTGAGTATGCCGTCAGGGTCGACCGCGCCCGAGCCCGTGGCGTCCTTGTGCTGGGGGACGCCGAAGAGCATGATCCCGCCGAGCCCGGCCGCCACGCAGCGGTGGGCGATCTCGACGACGCTCTCGAGGGTGTGCTGCGAGACGCCGGGCATGCTGTCGATCGGCCGCGGCTCGGTGAGACCCTCCGCGACGAAGACGGGCAGCACGAGGTCACGCGGGTGCAGCCGCGTCTCCGCGACGAGGGACCGCAGGACGGGGTTCTGGCGCAGGCGGCGGGGACGCTCGATCATCGCGCGGCCCCTCAGCGGGCGCGCCGGCGCGAGGCCGGCCGCTTGTCACTGGGCCGCTGCACCGGCTGGCCGGCCTCTGCCGCCGCGACGGCCAGGCCGACGCCGTGACCCGCGAGGGCGTCGACGAGGCTGAGGGCCGAAGCCTCCGGCGCGAGGACGTCGACGCGCAGGCCGTGCTCCTGGGCGGTCTTTGCCGTGGCAGGGCCGATGCAGGCGACCACCGTTGCGACGTGGGGCTTCCCGGCGATGCCGACGAGGTTGCGCACCGTCGAGCTGGACGTGAAGAGCACGGCGTCGTAGTCGCCGCCCTTGATCGCGTCCCGGATGTGCGCTGCCGGCGGCGCCGCACGCACGGTGCGGTAGGCGGTGACGTCGTCGACCTCCCAGCCCATGTCGCGCAGGCCGGCGACGAGAGTCTCGGTGGCGATGTCGGCGCGCGGGAGCAGCACGCGGTTGATCGGGTCGAGCACCTCGTCGAACTCGGGCCACACCTCGAGCAGGCCGGCAGCCGACTGCTCGCCCGCGGGCACCAGGTCGGGGTTGATGCCCCACTCGCGCAGGGCGGCCGCGGTGGTGCCGCCGACGGCGGCGACCTTCAGACCGGCGAAGGCGCGGGCGTCGAGGCCGAACTGCTCGAAGCGCTCACGCACGGCGCGCACGGCGTTGACCGACGTGAAGCCGATCCACTCGTAGCGACCGGTGACCAGGCCCTTGACGGCCTTCTCCATCTGCTGCGGCGTGCGCGGCGGCTCCACCGAGATGGTCGGCACCACGTCGGCGGTCGCGCCGTAGGCGGCGAGACGGTCGACCATGGAGCCGGCCTGCGCCTGCGTGCGTGGCACGAGCACCCGCCAGCCGAACAGCGGCTTGGACTCGAACCAGGAGAACTCCTCGCGCAGCTCGACGTTGGGCGACACGATGGCGAGCGTGACCTCGAGGGGCTCCTTGGCGCTGAAGACCGACGCGGCCTCCCCCAAGGTCGTGGCCAGCGAGGTCTGCTGCACCGTGGTGCCGCGCGCGCTCAGCGCGACCAGGGACTCGGCGGGACGGCCCGCGGAGCGCAGCGCCTCCAGCGCCGAGCGGATGCCGTCCGTGGTGCCCAGCAGCACGAGGGTGTCGGTGTCGGTGGCGTACCCGGTGAAGTCGACCCCCGGGGAGTCGACGCCCACCACGTGCACGGCACCGGTGGACTTCGACGTCAGGGGCACACCGGCATACGTGGGGCCGGCGGTGAGCGCGGAGACGCCCGGGACGACGTCGTACGTGATGCCGGCCTTGCGGCAGGCGCGCACCTCCTCGACGAGACCGTTGAAGGTGGCGGGATCGCCGTCCATGAGGCGCACCACGAGCCCCCCGGGGGCCACGGACTTCGCCGCCTTGACGACGATCTTGGCGCGCATCGCCTGGGTCAGCTCCTGGCCCTGCTCGCCGTGGCCGGCGTCGACGATCTCGACGTCGGGCCGGGCGTGCTGGAGGACGACGTCGTCGCGAGCGATGCGGTCGAGGACCACGACGTCGGCCGCGGCCAGCAGGTCACGGCCGCGCAGCGTCATGAGGCCGGGGTCGCCCGGCCCCGAGCCGACGAAGGCGACCTGGGCCGGTGTCGTGGCGGTGGTGGTGGTCGAGGCCGTCTGGTCGGACGGCTGCGATGAAGGAGTCACGAAACTTGCTCCGGTTGGTGTGGGGCTTGGCGTGGGGCGTGTTCTGGGTCGGCGGCGACAGGCTCGCCGGTGCCGCTCGTCGGATGGTCGGTCATGTCGAGGCCGGCGGCGCCGTCCTCCAGCAGGATCTGTGCGAGGCGCCGGCCGAGCGACTCGGGCTCGTCGTAGGGGCCGACCAGGGAGCGCCGCAGCTCGACGGACGCGTCCTCACTGCCGACGAAGCCACGCAGCGACAGCTCGAGGCCGTCGTCACCCTCGACCACCTCGGCGAGGGCGCCTATCGGGGCCGTGCAACCGGCCTCGAGCGCAGCCAGCAGCGACCGTTCGGCGACGACGCACGCGCGGGTGTCGGGGTCGTCGAGGACCGAGACCGCCGACACGACGTCGTGGCGGTCGGAGCGGCACTCCACGGCGAGGGCACCCTGGCCTGCCGCCGGCAAGATCTGGATCGGGTCGAGGACCTCCGTGGCCTCGTCGAGACGGCCGAGGCGGGCCAGTCCCGCGCGGGCCAGCACCACCGCATCGACGGCGCCGGAGGCGACCAGACCGATTCTCGTGTCGACGTTTCCGCGGATCGGACGAATCCGGACACCGAGACCGAGCGCTGCCAGCTGTGCCGTGCGGCGCGGTGAACCGGTGCCGACCACCGAGCCGGCCGGCAGCTCGCCGAGCGTGAGGCCGTCGCGGGCCACGAGCACGTCGCGGCTGTCCTCGCGGACCGGGACGGCGCCGACGACCAGCCCGGGCTCGGGGGTGGTCGGCAGGTCCTTGAGCGAGTGGACGGCGACGTCGATGCGCCCGTCGAGCAGGGCCCGGCGGATGGCGGCCGCGAACACCCCGGTGCCGCCGATGGCGGTGAGCAGCTCACCCGACACGTCGCCCTCGGTCGTGATCTCGACCAGCTCGACCTCGTGCCCGGCCTCGCGCAGCCGGTCGGCCACCCACCCGGACTGGGTGGTGGCGAGGGCGGAACGGCGGGTGCCGAGGCGCAGGGCGGTCACGGCTGCGCCCGCTTCGGCGGGGCGGACACGTTGGCGATGTCCTTGGGCTCGAGGTCGAAGAGCTCGCGCAGGGCTGCTGCGTAGTCGTCGCCGCTGCCCTCCATGGCGAACTCCTTCACGCGCCTGGTCGGCGTGTGCAGCAGCTTCTCGACGATGCGGTGCACCGCCAGGGCCACCTCGGCGCGGGTCGACGCGTCGAGCCCGGGCACCCGCTGGTCGAGCCGGTCCATCTCGGACGCCACGAGCGCCGCGGCCCGCGCACGCAGCGCGGCGACCGTGGGCGCCACGGACTTCTCCATGCGACGGGTGAGGTAGTCGGCGACCTCGCCCGTGACGAGGTCGCGCACGCGGACGACCTCGGTGGTGTCGGCGCGGCCCTCGAGGAGCAGCCCGAGGGCCTGCAGGTCCACGAGGGTGACGCCAGGGATCTCGCGGTCCCAGGAGTCGACGGGCTGGACGTCGCGGGGCAGGGCCAGGTCGATGACCATCTGGGGACGGCCGCCGCGGCGGGCTGTGCTCTCGGCGAGCAGGTCGGCCGTGATGACGTGGCCGACCGCGCCGGTGCACGAGATGACGAGGTCGCTCTGCGCGACGACGTCGGCCAGCTCAGCCCAGGGGCGGGCCACGCCCGACGTGGCGGCGGCGAGGCGCTCGGCCCGGTCGGGGGTGCGGTTGACGATGGTGAGCGAGCTGATCCCCTGGCGACGGGCCGTGGCCGCCGCGAGGCCGCTCATGCCGCCGGCCCCGACGACGGCCGCCGACGCCCCGTCGAGCGGCCCGAGCACCGAGGAGGCCTCCTCGAGCGCGATCTGAACGAGCGAGACGCTGTGCTGGTCGATGTCGGTGTCGGTGTGGGCCCGCTTGCCGACCCGCAGCGCCCCCTGGAAGAGGGAGTTGAGCGACTCGCCCACCTGGCCGCGGCTCTGGGCCCCGGACAGCGCGTCCCGCATCTGGCCGAGGATCTGCGCCTCACCGACGGCCATGGAGTCGAGGCCGCAGGCGACCGTGAACGCGTGGGCCACCGCGGCGTCGTCGTAGCGGACGTAGAGGTGGTCGGCGAGGGCCTCGGCCCGCGCGGCGAGTGCCGACCGCGGGTCGCTCGGCGCCAGCTCGGCCGCCGGACGCCCGGACTCCGGCGCCTCGATGCCCGCCGCGACGGCGAGCGCCTCGCCGATGGCGGCCACGGCGGGGTGGAAGGCCGGCACGGAGGCGTAGACCTCGAGGCGGTTGCACGTGGACAGCACGACGGTCTCGGTGGCCGTGGCCGACCCGAGCACGGAGGAGGCGATGGCCTCGGCCCGGTCGGGGTGCTCGGAGAGCGCCTCGAGGACGCCCAGCGGCGCCGTGTGGTGGGACAGTCCGATGACGAGCAGGCTCACTGGGCAGGCACCGCCGAACGAAGGTGACCCGCGGCCAGGGACTTGCGCTGGGCGTGGAAGGCGAGGATCTGCAGCTCCGTTGAGAGGTCGACGCGGCGTACGTCGACGCCGTGGGGCACCGTCAGGACGGCCGGTGCGAAGTTGAGGATCGAGCTGATGCCGGCGCCGACCAGCGCGTCGCAGACGGCCTGGGCCGCCGGCGCGGGCGTGGCGATGACCCCGATGGCGATCGGGTCGACGGCGTGGTGGGCGCGCAGGTCGGCCAGCGGCCGGATCGGCACCCCGACGATGCGCTCGTCGGTGAGGGCCGGGTCGTCGTCGTAGAGGCCGACGATGCGGAAGCCCTTGGTGACGAAGCCGGAGTAGGAGGCGAGCGCGTGTCCGAGGTTGCCCATCCCGACGATGGCCACGGGCCAGTCCTGGGTGAGGCCGAGTGCCCGGGAGATCTCGAGGGCCAGCGTCTCGACGTCGTAGCCGACCCCTCGCACGCCGTAGGAGCCGAGGTGGCTGAGGTCCTTGCGCAGCTGGGCGGATCGCACTCCGACCTCTGCCGCGAGCTCTTCGGAGGAGACCGACAGGACGCCGTCCTCAGCGAGCCGGGACAGGGTTCGGAGGTATTCGGGAAGCCGCGCGACGGTTGCGTCGGGGATCTCTCGACGCAGTGCAGGGTCGGCGGACACTCTTGCTCACCGGCTCCTCTCGAAGAGGCGTTCTGGCGAACGCGGAGCACGTGGGGACCCGTTCAGGCTAGACGTTTGTGAAGCCATGCACAAAGTTGACTTCGGGCGCCTACCACGGCATAGCGGGCGGCGGTCAGGCAGGTCACCTCAGCGCCGCCCGGAGACGTGCCTCGTCGACCCGCCAGAAGTCGTGGCGGCGGCCGTCGACGAAGGTGACGGGGATCTGCTCGGCGTAGCGCCGCAGCAGCTCCGGGTCGTCGTCGACCGACTGCTCCGCCCAGCCCACGCCGAGCTCGCTCGTGACCCGCTCCACGACGACACGGGCCTCGTCACAGAGGTGACAGCCCGGCCGGCCGAGCAGCACGACTCGCGGTGACGGGGTCTGCGCGGGCTGCTCACCGGTCATACCGACCACTGTAGGCACCCGAAAGGGCCCCCGTGGCGGCGCGCGGCCACGACGTCGGCTCCGCCACATATGAGTTCAGGGGTCCCATCCGCGCCTCATGTCCGTCAGACTGTCCACAATGCGCGCGAACAGGACGCCGGCCCGCGGGCCCCGACCGGTTCCCGCCCCGGGAAGGGACCCGGTGCGGGGCCCCCTGACGCGCGTCCGGGCGCCTCTCCGTGTCACGGGGGCCGCGGGTACGGCGGGTGGGGTGGCGGGTGCGGTCGTCCTCGGCGGCGTGCCGGCATACGTCCCCGGCGTGGGCGCCCCACCCACCTGGCGCTCGGCGCTCGACGCGATCTGGGCCGCGCTCGCCGGCGACGGCACCGGGCTCGGGCTGACGGACCCCGCGCCGCAGGGCGCCGGTCCCCGCCGGTTCGAGCGCGCGCCCGAGGAGCACGTCCGCATCGCGGCCCTGGTGCAGCTGGCGCAGGGCGGCGACAGGGAGGCGTTCGCGCAGCTCTACGACCTCTACGTCGACACGGTTTTCCGCTACGTCCTCGTCAGGGTGGCCAACCGCGCCCTGGCGGAGGACCTGACCTCCGAGACGTTCATGCGCGCGATGCGCCGCATCGACTCCTTCACCTGGCAGGGCAAGGACATCGCGGCGTGGTTCGTCACGATCGCACGCAACCTCATCGCCGACCACGTGAAGTCGGCGCGCTTCCGCTTCGAGGTCGCCACCGCCGACATGCGCGACGCCGACGAGCGCGTCGACGCACCCGACACCGAGGTGCTGACCCGGCTGCGCGACGAGCGCCTCGTGGCTGCCATCAGGCAGCTGGGACCGGACCAGGCGGAGTGCATCACGCTGCGTTTCCTGCAGGGCCTCAGCCTGGCCGACACGGCGCGGGTGCTCGGCAAGTCCGAGGGCGCCGTCAAGCAGCTGCAGCTGCGGGCGACCCGGGCGCTGCGCAAGTCGCTCGAGGGAGTCGAGCTGTGACCCCCGTAACCTCGCCGTTCCCTTCGTCGTTCTCACGGCGTAGGACCGGTGCGTGTGGGCCCGGACCCACGACCGGCACGCCGCCCGGCGTGACCGTGGATCGCGACAACGCAGGCGGCTCGATGGCAGCGAAGGCGGGACTGACCACGGTCCCCCAGCCCCTCCCGACCGACGTGCACCACCGACCCCTCGCCGTATGCCGTGTCGCCCTGCGCGTCCCGGCGCGCCACTTTCCCGGCCCGGCGGGGACGGGGGCTTCGCCCCCGGGGTGACCCACCCACGGGCCGGCAGCTGACCGAGCGGACCGACACGACTCACGCAACCCACACGACCGACGCGACACCAGCGACAACGCGGACGACCAGACCGCCAGGACAGGAGAGGGGGCAGGAGCCATGGACCTCGGTACGAACGCGGACGGCGAGCTGCTCCAGCGCGCCCTCGAGGGCGGCGAGGTGAGCGAGCCGGGCATCCTCGAGCTCGTCGCCGTGCTGCACGCGGTCCAGGCCGTCGACCAGGCGGCCCTGGCTCCCCGCGCGGAGTTCGTGTCGGACCTGCGCGCCCGGCTGCTCGCCGACGACCCGCCCACCGCCCTGCCGGTCGTGCCGGTGGGACCCGTCGCGCCGGGTGGTCAGGACGGGCGTGACGTGCCGGGCGGCGTCGATGCCCGGGCCACGTCCGACACGCGCGGCGCAGCCCCCACGCCTCCGGTGCTGCGCACCACGAAGACCCCGGTGGCCGAAGGGGACGAGGTCGCCCCCGGGGGAACCCACCCGACCGACGCCGACCCTCCGCACAGGGGCGCGACCGTGTCGGTGCTCCGTGTGGCGGCTCGGCCGCTGAAGCTCGTCGCCGCTGCGGCTGCCGCCGTTCTCGTGCTCGGTGGCGCGCTGGGCGCGGCCTCGCGCTCGGCCGTCCCGGGAGACACGCTCTACAGCATCAAGCAGCTCCTCGACCGGGCCGCAGTGCAGCTCGCCGGCTCCCGCTACGACGAGGGCCTGACCTACCTGGCCCAGGCGCAGGAGCACATCGGCGACGCTCGCGACCTGCTCGACGGCGGCAACCCGGCGCCGCACGACCTCGACACCGCCTACGACGCCGCCACGGACGCGACGCGTCGGGCCCAGACGATCCTGCTCGAGGGCTACCGCACCGAGGGCCGCACCGACGCCCTGACCGAGCTGGCCGACTTCTACGCGCGGGCCATCCCGCAGGTCGACGCGATGCGACCGCGCGTGCCGGCCCGTTCCCTCTCGGCGTGGCAGCGCCTGCGTGAGACGCTCGGCGCCGGCGACGTCGCCACAATGCGTGCCCTCGCCTCGTGCGCTGCCTGTGGCGACCGTGCGGCGCAGGCCCGCGCGGTCCTCGCCGGACTGGCCGGCGCCGCACGCGCGAACGGCCCAGGCTCCAGCACGTCCGCCCCCGGTACGACGGCCGGCTCGAAGTCCGGCACCAGGGCGGGATCCAAGGCCGGTGGCACCGGCGCGCCCGGCCGGGCCGGGCCACCCGCGGGTCCATCGGCCCCGTCAGCCACCGCACCCGGCGCCCTGCCGCTCCCCGCGACCTCGGTCCCGGGCGGCGTGCCCCTGCCCGGCGGTGGCGCGGTCAACCTGCCTACCGTCGGCATCACCTCGACGATCGCTGTCGGCGGTGGCGGCGTGACGGTGCCCGGCGCCACGGTGGGCCTTCCCGGCGTCGGAGTGACCTCCTCGACCATCGGCGTGGGCGGCGGCGGCGTGACGTTGCCGGGCGCGACCATCCCCCTGCCGTCAGTGACCCTCGGGCTGCCGTCCGTCACGCTGCCGACAGGGCTCGCCCCGACCAAGCTGCTGCCCTGAGTCCGGACACGACAGCGGCGCTCCGCGTTCGCCAGGGCCTTCGTCAGAGCATTCGTGAGAACCTGCGTCAGGGCCTTCGTCAGACCGGCGTCAGAGGAAGACGGACCGGCGCTGCATGAGCAGGCTGTAGAGCGTCTGCTGGATCGTCTCGCGCACCTGGTCGGTGAGGTCGAAGACGAGCATGGGGTCGTCCGCGGCCTCAGGCCCGAAGGAGGACGTGTCGATCGGCGGGCCGAACTCGATGAGCCACTTGCTGGGCAGCGGCACCAGCCCGAGCGGACCGAGCAGCGGGAACGTCGGCGTGATGGGCGCGTACGGCAGGCCGAGCAGGCGTGCGACCGCCGGCATGTTGCCGAGGATCGGGTAGATCTCCTCGGCACCGACGATCGACACGGGGACGATCGGGACCCCGGCCCGCAGCGCCGCCGACACGAACCCGCCACGGCCGAAGCGCTGCAGCTTGTAGCGCTCGCTGAAGGGCTTGCCGACCCCCTTGAACCCCTCGGGCCACACGCCGACGAGCGCGCCGCTGCTGAGCAGTCGCTCGGCGTCGCTGTTGGCCGCGAGGGTCGTGCCGGACCGACGCGCCATGGTGCCGATGAACGGCATCTGGAAGACGAGGTCGGCCCCGAGCATCCGCAGGTGCCGGTGCTTGGGGTGCTCGTCGTAGACGGCGACCTGCGTCATGAGCGAGTCGAGGGCGATGGTGCCGGAGTGGTTGCCCACCACGAGGGCTCCCCCGACGTCGGGGATGTTCTCCATGCCGCGCACCTCGACGCGGAACCAGCTCTTGTAGAGCGGCCGCAGCAGCGGGAGGTGGACGTTGACGGTGTAGTCCTCGTCGAAGCCGAACTCGTCGACGACGTAGTCGCCGCTCAGCCGGCGGCGCAGGTAGGCGAGGGTCTCGGCTACCTGGCGCTCGACGTCCTCGGCCGGCACCCCGGCGGAGGAGGCCGCCGCGCGCAGCACGTTCACGGCGAGCTCGACGAGCTCGGCCGGGCCCGGGCGCGCCTCGGACGAGACCTCAGCGCCTTCGAGCACGGAGCCGACCAGCTTCTCGGCACGGGACTGCACGGCGGCGAACGCGGACTCCCAGCCCCCCTCGCCGCCCGCGAGCGTATGCCGGGTGCCCGTCCCCGCGGTCGAGGCCTCCGCCCCCGGGGCGTCCTCGACAGACGGCACGGCGCGCAGCCTCGTCGGAGCGCCGGAGGTCCGTCGCGGTGACCGCACCGAGGCGCGGGTGGGCCGGGTCCTCGGTGGAGTCGGCTCGGCGGGCAGGTCGGCCGGCACGTCAGCCGCCGCTTCGGTGGGCCGTTCGGTGGGAGGCACGCTCGGCCGTTCGCCCGGCCGCCCGGTGCGCGCGGTCGGCCCGGCTCCGGTGGGCCCCTCCGTCACGGCGGCCTCGATCACCTGCTCGGACTCGATGACCTCGTCGGGACGCGGGTCGAGGGTCGCGCCGCTCAGGTCCCGTCGAGCAGCGCTGACCTCGACCGGGACGGCCGGCAGGAGAGGCGTGCCGCTGCGCCGGCGACGCTCGCCCGAGGCGCGGGCCGCTCCCGCGGCGAACGCGCCGCGGGACGGCCGCGCGGAGGGGCCCTCGCTCCTCGACGCGGCCGTCCCGGCCGTCGGGTTCGCGGCCGGAGTCTTCGCGGTCGCCTGCTTCGCGGTCGCCTGCTTCGCAGTGGCCTTCTTCGCAGTGGCCTTCTTCGCGGTCGCCTGCTTCGCAGTCGCCTGCTTCGCGGTCGCCTGCTTCGCAGTCGCCTGCTTCGCAGTCGCCTGCTTCGCGGTGGCCTGCTTCGCGGTGGCCTGCTTCGCGGTGGCCTGCTTCGCGGTCGCCTGCTTCGCGGTGGCCTGCTTCGCGGTCGCCTGCTTCGCGGTCGCCTGCTTCGCGGTCGCCTGCTTCGCGGTCGCCTGCTTCGCGGTGGCCTTCGTCGCGGTGGCCTTCGTCGGCGCGGCCTCGCGGCTCGCGGACGCGGTGTCACCGGCGCCCCGGGCCGGTGCGGTCAGCTCGTTCGTGGCGGCTGCGCCGCTGCTGTCGGCGGTCACGGTTGGATCCTGTCGAAGACACGGGAGAGGGCTGTGGCGGTGCCGCCGGCAGCCCCGCTGACTGCCTCACCCACACCGTCGACGCCGGGCACCACCGGGTCCAGGTGCCGGGCGAAGTCCTCGAACGCCTCCCGCGTGGTGAACCGCGGCTCGAAGCCGAGGACGGTGCGCATCCGGCTGGTGTCGAGGCCGCGGCCGAAGGCGAGAAAGGTCAGCTGGTCCGACGAGAAGTCGGCCAGGCCGCTGCGCCGGATGACGGTGCCGAGCAGCCCGGCGGCCGGGAGCGGGACCGGCACGATGGGACGGTGGGCGATCGCCGTGCACTGGGTGACGGTGACGAAGCCGTCGCCGGCGACGTTGACGATGCCGGCAGCTGGGCCCGTGGTCGCGAGGATCATCGCCGCCGTGGCGTCGTCCTCGTGGACGAGCTGGAAGCGGGCGTCGTAGCCGAGCGGCACGGGCACGAAGGGCAGGGCGAAGTAGTCGGTGATGGCCGTGCGGATGTTCGGCCCGACGACGTTGGCGAGGCGCAGCATCGTGATCTCGACGTCGGGACGCCGCCGGGAGAAGCCGCGGACGTAGCCCTCGACCTCGACGGAGTCCTTGCCGAACCCGGTGCGCGGCAGCGTCTTGGGGTTCATGTCCTCGCTGAACATCGCGGGGTCGCGCGGCGAGGAGCCGTAGACCGCGGCGGAGGACTTCACGACGAGGCGGCTGACCGACTCGGACTTCTGGCACGCAGCGAGCAGCTGCATCGTGCCGATGACGTTGATCTCCTTCTGCGTCACCCGACCGCCGGTGTCTCGGGGTGTCGCGATGACGTTCATGTGCACGACCGTGTCGACGGCCGCCTGGGCCATGATGCGGCCGATCATCGGGTTGCGGATGTCGGCGCGCACGAAGTCGGCGCGGCCGATCGAGTGCCGGGGCGGCACGACGTCGACCCCGAGGATCCGCTCCACCGAGGGGTCGTTCGAGAGCCTCCGGGCGAAGAGCCCGCCGAGGTAGCGGGACACCCCGGTGACCAGGACGACCTTGGCCATGGGCTCCTCCTGTCGTCGGGCGGCTCGTCGGTGCGTGCTCGCGATGGAAGCGGAGGGTTGCGCCGCCTGCGCCTGCAGGGAGGAGGCCGCTCACCCCCGCACGTTGCAGCCTACCGAGCGATCGGGGCTCCGCCGGGGCGCACGCGGACCGATACCCCGATGTGGCGAGACTCTCGGTACCCAGGTGGCCCGATACGCGAACGACCCCCACCGAAGGGTGAGGGTCGAGAGCGTGCGGGGCGATGCCCCAGGTGCCTGAGCTGGTCAGGTCACTTCTTGTTGCGACGCTGGTGGCGCGTCTTGCGGAGCAGCTTGCGGTGCTTCTTCTTCGCCATCCGCTTGCGCCGCTTCTTGATGACAGAACCCATGGTTGTCCTTGTCGTGAGACGTGTCCTTGAACTGAGCTGGTGCCGACCTGCGTCGACACACCTCGAAGAAGGGTAGGTCGAACTTCACGAGCCGAACAGGCTCCACACCTTAGCGGGTGATGGTCCCCGACCCCAAAAGCGCGACGAGGGTCCGGTCCTGCGCATCGGCCGGTCCCCGCCCTCGTCCCCGGGACGCGCCGAGGGGGCGGCCGGACCTGGTGGTCGTGGCCGCCCCCTCGGTGCGTTCGTGACGCTGCTGTCACGCGGTGTCGATGTAGGACGTCTGCAGGTACTTGTGCACCGCGTCCTCCGGAACCCGGAAGGAGCGGCCGACCCGGACGGCGGGGAGGTCCCCGCCGTGGACGAGCCGGTAGACCGTCATCTTCGACACGCGCATGATCGAGGCAACTTCGGCGACGGTGAGGAACCGCACCTCGTTGAGCTGGCGCTCGTTCGACATGTAATGACCCCGATCTTCAGTGGGTGCACCCGCGCGTCGACGGCTTCCCCTCCGGCGAAACTGCACGCAGGTGCAAGAAGCAACACTAGGGGCAGATGTGACTGGAGGGGAAGCGAACGGATCAACCAATCCGCTCCGCGCAACTCGACACGCCGACACGTTCGCTGCGAATCTGTCCGATAGGCGAAGTTCTCACGGCTCCAGCCGGTGCAGGTCGCGCGGGAACAGCGTCACCTCGCGGATGTTCTCGGCCCCGGTCAGGCGCCCTACCCACCTTTCCAGACCGATCGCGAAACCGCCATGCGGCGGCATGCCATGGGCGAAGGCGTCGAGGTAGCCACCGAGGACGGACGGGTCGGTGCCGGTGCGTTCCATCGCGGCCGCGTAGTCCGACGGTCGGTGGAGGCGCTGCCCACCGGTCGTCAGCTCGAGCCCACGGAAGAGCAGGTCGAAGCTGTTGCTCCACCGCTCGTCGTCCGGCTGCGGGTGGGTGTAGAACGGCCGCTTCGCCATCGGGTAGCCCTCCACCGCAAGGAAGTCCGAGCCGTATGCCGCCTTGGCCCACTCGCTGAGCGCGCGCTCGTGCGCGGGGCTGAGGTCCGGCTCCTCCGGGACTGCGCCGACGCGAGCCAGCGCGTCGCGGAAGTGGATCACCGGGAACTCTGCGGGCACCTCGGGCAGCTCCACGCCCAGGAGCGCAGCGGCGTCGGCGGCATACGCCCGGATGGCCTCCACCATGCCGGAGATCGCCTCGCGCAGGACGGCGAGGACGTCTCGGTGGTCGCGGACGAACCCGAGCTCGGCGTCGAGCGAGGTGTACTGCGCGAGGTGGCGGACCGTGTCGTGCGGCTCGGCCCGGAAGACCGGCCCGACCTCGAAGACGCGCTCGAAGACCCCGACGAGCATCTGCTTGTAGAGCTGCGGGCTCTGCGCGAGGTAGGCGGTGCGGCCGAAGTAGTCGACGGTGAAGACGTTGGCTCCGGACTCCGTGGCGGTGCCGACGAGCTTCGGGGTGGCGATCTCGGTGAACTCGAGCGCGCCCAGCGCAGAACGGAACCCACGCATCGAGGCGCTGGCCAGCTGCCACGCGGCGCGGTGGCGCGGGTGCCGCAGGGTGACCGCCGCGTGGTCGAGATGCGTCGGCAGCCCGGCCGCGAACGAGGGCCGCCACAGCTCGGTGGGCGGCGCGAGGGCGGGCTCTGTCAGGGCGGTGATCGCGGGCCCGACGAGCTCCGCGCCACCCGGGGCGGCGTCGTTGGCCGAGACCGTGCCGGTCACCTCGACGACCGTCTCCTCCGGCAGGCCGGCGAGCTGCTCGATCGTCTCGCCGTCCTTGACGACGACCTGGGCCAGGCCGGATCGGTCGCGCAGGACGAGGAACGTCACGCTCGCGAGGACGCGGCGTCGGTGGATCCAGCCGGCGAGCGTGGCGCGCTCGCCGGGTGGCACGGACGCGAGCTCGCGGGCGAGGACGCGCGTTGCGCTGGTCGTGGTCGGGGTTGGGTGCATTCCGTTCACCTCCGGTGGGTTTCGTGCCCCGGAGGTGTGGGCGATGGGGAGTGTCGCTGTGCCACCACACCTTCGCCGCCGCGGATCGCGGTCGGCCTCTTGGTCGTGCTCGGCTCAGGATCGTCAGGCCGTCGTCGCCGTGTGCCAAGGCTAGGCGCCCAGCCCGCCACCGACCAACCCGGTTTCGGCGCGAGCGAAGCAAGGCGCCAGAAACAGGCCGCGGCGCCGGCGTCGCCTGGACGCAGCGAAGCGAGCGAGGAACGAGCGAGCGAAGCGGAGGAACGAGCGAGCGAAGCGGAGGAAGGCGACGCCGGGCGGGCGCCGCGGCACGCGCCGGAGCGAAGCGAGGCGCAGAAAACTCAGTCGAAGTGGACGTCTAGGCCGTGCAGCGGGAAGACGGCCGTGCGCGTGGCCATGATCGCGCGGTCGACCTCGCTGGCGGGGTCGTAGCCCATCTCCCAGGAGCGCCACCACAGCGGGCCGTCCTCCGATGTCAAGTCGCCCATCCGCCGCGGGCCGGGCCGGCCGAAGACCTGCTCGACGTGGGCGCGCCAGTCCTCGGGCACCTCGACCGAGGTCTTGATCGGCGCGTGGGCGGCGATGGCCGTCAGGTGGGTCCAGGTGCGGGGGACGACGTCCACGACCTCGTAGCCACCGCCGCCCAGAGCGATCCAGCGGCCGCCGCAGACGTCGTGTGACAGCCGGTGCAGCGCGTCGGCCGCGGCCCGCTGGGCGTCGACCGTGACGGCGAAGTGGGCGAGGGGGTCCTCGGTGTGGGTGTCGCAGCCGTGCTGCGTCACGAGCACGTCGGGCTTGAAGGCCCGGACGAGGGGCATGGCAACGGCGTGGATGGCCCGCAGCCATCCCGCGTCGTTGAGCCCGGGCGGAAGCGCGACGTTGACGGCGCTGCCCTCGGCGTCCGGCCCGCCCACGTCGGTGGGCCAGCCCGTGCCCGGGAAGAGGGCGCGCCCGGTCTCGTGGACGGAGATGGTCAGGACCCGGGGGTCGTCCCAGAAGATGCGTTCGACGCCGTCGCCGTGGTGCACGTCGACGTCGACGTAGGCGACGCGCTCGGCGCCGTGGTCGAGGAGCCACTGGATGCCGACGGCGATGTCGTTGTAGACGCAGAAGCCGCTCGCCCGGTCGCGCATCGCGTGGTGCAGGCCGCCGGTGAAGTTGACGCCGTGCTCGGCGCGGCCCTCCCAGACGGCGCGGACGCTGTCGACCGTGCCGGACACGACCCGGGCACTCGCGTCGTGCATGCCGACGAAGGCCGGGTCGTCCTCCGTGCCGAGGCCGTAGGCCTCGTCCGCCCGGCTGGGGTCCTGCGACGCGAGCTTCACCGCAGCGACGTAGTCGACGTCGTGGACCGTCTCGAGCAGTGCGTC
Organism: Terrabacter terrae; assembly: GCF_039529575.1. Taxonomy (NCBI): domain Bacteria; kingdom Bacillati; phylum Actinomycetota; class Actinomycetes; order Micrococcales; family Intrasporangiaceae; genus Terrabacter; species Terrabacter terrae. The sequence goes on along the minus strand of NZ_BAAANB010000001.1, from coordinate 505,553 downwards.
GGGTGCCACCTGCGCACCGTCGACCTCGACACCGGGCAGGTCGAAGACGCCGAGGGCCTCGCACAGCCGTGCCGTCAGGTCCAGGCGCACCGGGGCCATCGGGTGGGTGGGGCCGAAGTCGTACCTCGTGAAGGAGGCGTCCCAGACGACCCGGGCCTGAGTTGGCATGATTGAGACGCTATCGCGGAAACGCGTCTCGGATGACGGAGGTAACACCCATGGGCCGCAACCGGCTCTTCGGCGACGACGTGATCGTCATCGGGCTGGGACGCTTCGGCTCGGCCGTCGCACTCGAGCTCACCAAGCTCGGCCACCGGGTGGTCGCGGTCGAGCGCGACAACGCCATCGCGGAGAGCTACGTCAACAAGGTCTCCAAGGTGGTGCACGCCGACATGGCCCAGTCGTCGGCGCTGGACATGATCCGCCACGCGGCACCCAAGATCGCCATCGTGGGCATCGGCTCGTCCGTGGAGTCCTCGGTGCTGGCGGCCGCCAACCTCGTCGACGCCGAGGTCCCCTCGATCTGGGCCAAGGCCCTCTCGCCCGAGCACAAGCGCATCCTGGAGCGCATCGGGGTGCACCACATCATCTCCCCCGAGGCCGACTCCGGCCGCCGCGTCGCGCACCTCGTCAACGGCAAGCTGCTCGACTACATCGAGTTCGACGACGGCTTCGCCATCGTGAAGCTCAAGCCGCCGGCCGAGACGATCGGCTTCACGCTCGAGCAGAGCTCCATCCGCCGGAAGTACGGCGTCACGGTCGTGGGCGTCAAGGCGCCCGGCGAGGACTTCACGTATGCGGTCCCGCAGACAAAGATCTCGGCGCACCACACGCTCATCGTGAGCGGGCCGGTCGAGCTCATCGAGCGGTTCGCCGCCCGTCCCTGACCCGGCGGCAGACGCACGTATGCCGTCCCGCGAGGCTCGCGGGACGGCATACGTCGTCGGTGTGATCGATGCGGACCGGCGTCAGAGGCGCAGGGCGGGGTCGACCTCGCTCCCGAGGGGCAGCACCATGGCCACCTCCTCCTCGCCGTCCTCCTCGCTGACGACACCCATCGGGCGGCGGTAGTCGGTGGGACGGAAGCCCATCCCGCTGGCGAAGGCGACCGCGCGGCCGTTCTCGGTGCCGACCCAGTAGACGAGGTGCGTCTGGCCGCGCTTGGCAGCGAGGGACGCGCCGTTCTGGACCAGGCGGGTCGCCACGCCGGAGCCGCGTGCCTCGGGATGGACCCAGAGGCCGAACAGCTCGCCGGCCGGGACGTCGTTCGTCTTCGCCGTGCCGACGCTGACGACGCCGACGGCCTTGCCCTCCCGCTCGGCCACGAGGCGGGCGGAGCGCTGCATCCGCGCGCGCCAGAAGGCCTCGTCGTAGGCCTCCTCCTCCTCGACCGTGGCCACGAACGCCTCGGGCGACTCACGCAGTGCGGCGAGCCGGACGGAACGGTAGTCCGCCCAGTCGTCCTCGCCGAGGGGACGCACGGTGATGTCGGTCATGGACACACGATCGCACGTCAGGCACTCGTACTGCATCCGCAGATCGGTGAACATCCGGAGCCGAAACCGCCGGCCGGCCGGCTCGGGCCGGCTCGGGCCGGCTCAGAAGCGGTGGACCATCTCGATCTCCTGGAGGTCCGGCCGTCGCGGGTGGTCGTGGACCGCACCCGTGCGCACGAACCCGCACCGCGCATACAACGCCTCCGCCGTTTGGTTGCTGCTCGTCACCTCGAGGACGACCTCCGACTTTCCGAGCCGCCGAGCCTCGTCGAGGACGGCGTCGACGAGGGCCTCCCCCACGCCTCGCCCTCGCGCCCGCGGGGCGACGTACATCGCGAAAAGCGTTGCGGTGCTGGCGCGCTCGGGCTCCCAGTGCGATCCGAGACCGGCGCTGCCGAGGACGCCCTCGGCGTCGCGGGCCTGCACCAGCCAGGCCCCCTCGATGCGGTCGCGCCAGTCCGCCTCGTCGTAGACGGCCTCGTCGGCGTAGGTGAACCAGAACGCGTCAGGTGCGTCCTGGAGCATGGCGAGCCGGACGTCTCGGTGCGACTCCCAGTCGTCGGGCGAGACGCGGTGCAGGTGCATCGGGACGTGCGTCGGGGGTTGGGGCTCGGCCATGACCCCACAGTGCCCTCAGCCCTGGCCGGACGCCAGCTGTTTGGACCGTGCCGCCGCCGCCTCCATGGCGGTGACGAACGCGGCGCGCACCTTGTGGTCGTCGAGCTGGCGCAGGGCCGCGACGGTGGTGCCGCCGGGCGAGCTGACCTGCTCGCGGAGCACCGTGGGGTGCTCCTTCGTCTCCTTGAGCATGGTGGCCGCACCGTAGAGGGTCTGGACCACGAGCTCGGTGGCGGTGGCACGAGGCAGCCCCAGCACGACGCCGGCCTCGATCATCGCCTCGACGACGTAGAAGATGTAGGCCGGGCCGCTCCCGGAGATCGCGGTGACGGCGTCGAGGTGCTTCTCGGGGAGCCGCACGACCTTGCCGCACGAGCTGAGGAGCGCCTCGGCCTCGGCGAGGTGGGCGTCGGTGCAGTGGGTGCCGGGCGAGATGCCGGCCATCCCCTGGTCGACGAGCGCCGGCGTGTTGGGCATGACCCGGATGACGGAGGTGCCGCCGGGCAGGCGCGACTCGAGGAACTCGGTCGTGATGCCGGCCGCGAGGGACACGACGGCGTTGCCCTGGGCGACGTGGTGGCCGATCTCCTCGAGCAGGGCACCCATGTCCTGCGGCTTGACGCAGAGCACCAGCGTGTCGGCCACCTCGGCCGCCTCGGTGTTGGACAGGGCGCGGACGCCGTAGCGCTCGGCCAGCGCGTTGACCTTGTCGGGGGTGCGGCCGGTGACGATGAGGTCACCGGGCTCGCGGCCGGCCCGGATCAGCCCGGACACGAGCGTCTCGCCCATCACGCCTGCGCCGAAGATGGCCGTCGTCGTCATCGGGTGGCTCCTATCCGCTTCTCGGGTCGAATCGCTTCGGTGTCAGCTCTTCGTCGCGACGCCGCGCAGGAAGAACATGACGTTGGCCGGCTTCTCGGCCATGCGGCGCATGAGGTAGCCGTACCACTCCTGCCCGTAGGGGATGTAGACCCGCATCTGGTCGCCGCGGTCGGAGATGCGCTTCTGCTCCTCGGGCCTGATGCCGTACAGCATCTGGTACTCGAACGACTTCGGGTCCCGGCCGGCCTGGCCGGCGAGCGCCCCGGCGATCTCGATGAGGCGGGGGTCGTGCGAGGCGACCATCGGGTAGCCCTCGCCCTGCATGAGGACCTTGAGGCAGCGGACGTAGGACTTGTCGACCTCGGCACCCGACTGGAACGCCACCGACTCGGGCTCCTTGTAGGCGCCCTTGCAGAGGCGCACGCGCGACCCCGCGTGGGCGAGATCACGGCAGTCCGCCTCGGTGCGGTAGAGGTACGCCTGCAGCACCGCCCCGACGGTCGGGAAGTCCGCGCGCAGCTCGCGCAGGGCCTCCAGCGTGAGGTCGGTGGTCGTGTGGTCCTCCATGTCGAGGGTCACCGTGGTGCCGGCCTGCTTCGCCAGCTCGCAGATCTCGCGGGCGTGGTCGAGGGCGATCGTGTTGCCGTCGCCCGGCAGCGCCTGCCCCAGGGCGCTGAGCTTCAGCGAGACCTCGACGGTCCCGCCCTCGGTGAGCCCCTGGTCGCGCAGCGCGGTGAGCAGGGAGACGTACGCGTCACGGGTGTGCTGCGCCTGCGCCAGGTCGGTCGTGTCCTCACCGAGGTAGTCGATCGTCGACAGGCGCCCGGAGGCGGCGATCTCGGTGGCGGCCGCCACGACGTCGGCACGCTCGGCGCCCGGGACGAACCGCCGCACCACCGAGCGGGAGACCGGCGCCTTCTCGATGACGTCTCGGATCCGCTCCTGCTTCGACAGCTGCAGGAGTGAGTTGCGCAGCAGGTCGCTGGCGTCCACGGGGGCCTCCGGGGGGTGCGCGGTGGGGTGGCTGGGTGACGGGCGGCTGACGGTGGTCACCGTCCCGCCGGGCAAATCTACCGCCGCGTGACCGCGGTGCCGGGCAGGTGCCGAGCAGGTGCCGGTCCTCACCTGCAGACATGCGGCAGACTCGCTGCCATGCCTGCACCGACCCCGGCGCCCGGAGGGCCCGTCGAACCGGCCGCCGCCGGCCCGGCCACGGATGAGCCCAGCCTGGACGAGGCCAGCCTGGACGAGCTCGGCGACGCCCTCGGGTCGGCCTCGACCGTCCTGCGCGCGAACGCCATGGCCGCGCGGATGGGAGCCCCCGTGCCGACGTGTCCCGACTGGACGGTGCTCGACCTCGTGGCACACCAGGGCATGGTGCACCGGTGGGCGGCGAGCCACCTGCGCGGCGCACCCGTGGAACCGGGGCGGTTCGAGCGCGAAGGACGGGAGTCGCCGGACGTGCTCGACTGGTTCGACGAGGGCGCCACCGACCTCCTGCAGGCCATCGTCGACGCCCCCGACGACCTCGACGCCGAGGTCTTCCTGCGGGACGCCCCGGCCCCCCGACGCTTCTGGACTCGGCGGCAGTGCCACGAGACGACGATGCACGCGGTCGACGCCCTCGGCGCGCGGCTGGGACGCCCGGCGCGGCCTGACGAGACGTGGATCCGTCCCGCCGTCGCGCTCGACGGCATCGACGAGCTGCTTGTCGGCTTCGTCCCCCGCCGCCGGCTCACGCCACCGCCCGACGGCGCGACCCACGTGCTCGTGCGGCCGGATGCCACCGACGTCGCCTGGCTCGTCGCGGTCGCCGGCGACGGCACGGTCACCACCCGCCGGGTCGGGGCGCCGTCGCCCGAGGCCCTCGGTGCCGATCGCACCCTCGCCGGTCCCCCGGTCGACCTGTACCTCCGGCTGTGGAACCGGGTGGCCGCCGAGCCGGCCGACGACCTCCAGCGCTGGTGGCGCCGCTTCGTGTCGGTGAAGTGGTAGCCGACGTGCGCGACGAGGGAGCACGTATGCCGCTCGCCGGGTTCGGCCGGACCGTCCAGTCAGCGATCTACCGGGCCGGGGCCTTCGGGCGACGTCCCAGCGTGCCGACCGACGGCACCCGGCTCGAGGCCGCCGCCCGCCGGGCCATGTCGAGGCGCGGCTTCGCCTACGTCGCGGGCTCGGCCGGTTCGGAGGCGGGAGCCGAGGCGAACACCGCGGCCTTCGCCCGCTGGCGCGTGGTGCCGCGCATGCTCGTCGACACCACCGATCGCGACACGTCGGTCGAGCTGTTCGGGCGCCGGCACGACAGCCCCTTCCTCGTCGCGCCCGTCGGCGTGCTGTCGATGGCCGACGACGAGGCCGACCGCGCGGTCGCCCGGGCGGCCCGCGAGCAGCAGGTCACCCCGATCCTCAGCACGCAGGCCTCCGTGCCGATGGAGGACGTCGCGCGCGTCCTCGCCGGGTCGGGGCACTGGTTCCAGCTCTACTGGAGCAGCGACGACGACCTCGTCGAGAGCCTGGTCTCACGGGCCGAGGCGTGCGGCAGCGAGGCGATCGTCGTGACGCTCGACACGGCATACCTCGGCTGGCGTCCGCGTGACCTCGACCTCGGGCACCTGCCGTTCGCCCGCGGGGAGGGCATCGCGCAGTACACGTCCGACCCCGTCTTCCAGCGGCTCGTCGCCCAGCGGGTGGCGGCCGGCTCGGGCGACGCCGCGTCCCCTCGACCGCGGCCGACACCGGCCGCGGTGTCGACGCTGTTGTCCATGAGCCGCCGCCACCCCGGCGAGCTGCGGCACAACCTGCGGGCGCCCGAGCCCCGGTTGGCGGTCGAGACGTTCCTCGACGTGTTCAGCCGGCCCTCGCTGACCTGGACCGACCTGCCGCGGCTGCGCGCCATGACCACGCTCCCGATCGTCCTCAAGGGGATCCTCCACCCGGAGGACGCGCGCCGCGCCGTCGACGCCGGCGTCGACGGCGTCTACGTGTCCAACCACGGCGGCCGGCAGGTCGACCGCACGGTCGCCGCCCTCGACGCCCTGCCCGGTGTGGTCGAGGCGGTCCGAGGCGCCGGGTCGGGCGTGCCGGTGCTCTTCGACGGCGGGATCCGCTGCGGCGCAGACGCCTTCGTGGCCCTCTGCCTGGGCGCGACCGCCGTCGGCATCGGTCGGCCGCACGTCTACGGTCTCGCGCTCGCCGGCGCTGAGGGCGTCTCCGAGGTGCTGCGCAACCTGCGCGCCGAGCTCGACCTGCAGCTGGCGCTCACCGGCTGCACGTCGCTCGCCGACCTCACCCCGGACCGCCTCGTCCCCGCCGCTCCCTGACCCCGAACCGTCGAGAGGCCACGACCGGCCCCTCCTCCACCGTCGAAAGGCCACGAGCGGGCGTCGCTCGACGGGTGGAACGGGTCGACGGCGCGCGTGCTCGTCACCGAGGATCGAGACATGCCTGCGCTCGACCACCTGACCCGCGACGGCTACCCGAAGTCGTCGAAGTACGACGCGCGGTGGCTCGTCGACCTCGACATGGGGCCGCATCCGCTCTGGCTGCTCGAGGACCTCGCCGCCGACCTCGACCTGCGCCCGGGCATGCGGGTGCTCGACCTCGGCTCCGGCCTCGGGGCCACCTCGGTGTTCCTCGCCAAGGAGTACGGCGTGCACGTCGTCGCCGTCGACCTGTGGGTCGACCCCACTGCCGCTGCCGCCGTCTTCCGCAAGGAGGAGGTGGACGACCGCGTGCTGGCCGTGCGCGTCGACGCCCACGCGCTGCCCTTCGGCCGGGGCTCGTTCGACGCCATCGTCAGCATCGACGCCTGGGAGTACTTCGGCACCGGCGACCACTACCCGCCGTACCTCGCCACCTTCCTGCGGCCCGGCGGCCAGCTGGGCGTGGCGACGCCCGCCCTCACCACCGAGGTGCGCGAGCTCGGCGAGATCCCGGAGCACATCGACCGGGTCGTCGGCGCCGAGTCCGCTGCCTGGCACACCGCGGAGTGGCTGCGCAGCCAGTGGGAGTTCAGCCGCGCCTTCTCCCGGGTCACCGCCCGCAACCAGCCGGACGCCTGCGCCAACTGGCTGTTGTGGGAGCGCGCCGTGATGGAGCTCAAGGGCCAGACCAGCTCCCCGGTGCAGGGCATGCTCGAGGCCGACGACGGCGCCTTCGTCACCTTCGCCCTGCTCACCGGCCGGGTTCCCTGAACGACCGGGACATCTTCGGCCACGACCCCTCGCGGCCACCCGGCATACGCCCACAAGTGCGCCACGGCGCTCTTGTGTGTAAGGAACCGCCCGAGTTCCGAGCACAAGTGCGCCACGGCGCATCTTCAGGTCCGATGCGACCGGCTTCAGGCACGGAACTGCGCCATGGCGCACCTCTTGCCGCGTCACGCCGGCACGGCCATGTCGCCCGGCCTGCCGGGGAAGTGGCGGCGCCAATCGTCCCGCAGACGGGGCACCGGCATACCCGCCCGACGCATGGCGCGCGTGATCCTCGTGAGCGTGTTCCCGGGTGTCGAGTAGATGTCCCGCGACACGACCACGAGCCGGCGGATCCGCTCGTCGTCCAGTGCTTCGTCCCGCGCGATGTCGGTGAGCCACTGCTCCTCGGACTCCGCGTGCTGCCGGCCGTCGTACTCGATGACGAGCCGGTAGGGGAGGTAGGACAGGTCGTAGCGCCGCAGCAAGGTCCCGTCGCGGTCGTGCACCCGATGGTCGACTTCGGGCTCGGGCAGGCCGGCGAGGACAATGAGCAACCGCAGCCGCGTCTCCATCGCCGAGTCGACACCGGTGCGGACGAGCGCGGCAGCCTTGCGGGCCAGGCGCGAGTAGGGCCCATGGTGTCGGCAGGTCGCCGACACGAGCTGCTCGGGCGTCGTGCGTCCACGCCTGACCAGCGAGTCGCCGAGGACGACTAGGTCGACGAGGGTCAGGCAGTGAGCCAGGTCGAGGAAGGTCTGCACCGGCGACGTCACCCGGAACCCACCGAAGCGGACGACCTCCTGCCCCTCCTTGCGACGATGGGCGGTGATCCCGTCGCGTCGGGTCCGGTTGCGCGGACTCGAGAGATGGATGTCGGGATGGTCAGGAACGACTCCGCCCCACAGATTGGCCGCCGTGTGGTGCGACACGTGGCTGCCGGGTGTGACCACGAGAAGGGCGGCCTCGATCCGCACCGCCAGCGTGACGGGGACGCCGCGCTCGACGTGAACTCCACGGAAGAGGGCGACGTGCGAGCGCCGCAGCCGACCATCGGTGTGGCCGGCCGCCATCGCGTCGGCCCGTCGTACCGGAGGTGTGCGGGGGTCTGGGCGTGTCATGTCGGCAGCCTGCCCGTGCAACCGCGAAGCGCGTGACGCCTCTCCACAGGGCCTATGCATGCGCCGTGGCGCACTTGTGGTGCGAACTCGGGCTGGTTCCCGCACCGAAGTGCGCCGTGGCGCATTTGTGGTGCGAACTCGGACTGGTTCCCGCACCGAAGTGCGCCCTGGTGTAGTTCCGTGCCTACAGCCGGTCGCATCGCGCCTGAAAATGCGCCGTGGCGCAGTCCGTAGCCGACTGCGGCGGCCAGTGCCTGTCCAGCCTCGCTGCCCCCGTCCGCGTGGGCAGGGAAGGCGCCGGGTACGCACACGGCATACGGCAGGAGGACGACGCGACGCATGGGCACGTGTCCGCCCACGGCGAACACAGGCAGAACCTGAGTCGATCGGACTCAGGATCGGGAACAGGACCGGCACTGCCCACGTTGGTCGGGATGTGCTCGTCGACAGCGGGCACGGATAGCATCGAGATGTCTCTCGATCAGTCAGGAGAAGAACATGTTCGAACGGTTCACCGACAGGGCCCGAAGGGTGGTTGTCCTCGCTCAGGAGGAAGCGCGCCTGCTCAACCACAACTACATCGGGACCGAGCACATCCTCCTGGGTCTGATCCACGAAGGCGAAGGCGTCGCCGCGAAGGCCCTCGAATCGCTCGACATCTCGCTCGAAGCGGTCCGGGCCCAGGTCCAGGAGATCATCGGCCAGGGGCAGCAGGCCCCGACCGGCCACATCCCCTTCACGCCCCGCGCGAAGAAGGTGCTCGAGTACTCGCTCCGCGAGGCGCTCCAGCTCGGCCACAGCTACATCGGCACCGAGCACATCCTGCTCGGCCTGATCCGCGAGGGTGAGGGCGTCGCCGCCCAGGTCCTCGTCAAGCTCGGCGCGGAGCTCAACAAGGTCCGCCAGCAGGTCATCCAGCTGCTCTCCGGCTACCAGGGTGGCCAGAGCGGCGAGAAGGCCGGCGCGGGCGTCGGCCAGGGTCAGACCGAGGGCACGCCTGCGGGCTCCCTCGTGCTCGACCAGTTCGGTCGCAACCTCACGCAGGCGGCCCGCGAGGGCAAGCTCGACCCGGTCATCGGGCGTGCGAAAGAGATCGAGCGGGTCATGCAGGTGCTGTCCCGTCGCACCAAGAACAACCCCGTCCTCATCGGCGAGCCCGGCGTCGGCAAGACCGCCGTCGTCGAGGGCCTCGCCCAGGACATCGTCAAGGGCGAGGTGCCCGAGACGCTCAAGGACAAGCAGCTCTACACCCTCGACCTCGGCTCGCTCGTGGCCGGCAGCCGCTACCGCGGTGACTTCGAGGAGCGGCTGAAGAAGGTCCTCAAGGAGATCCGCACCCGCGGCGACATCATCATCTTCATCGACGAGATCCACACGCTCGTCGGTGCGGGTGCCGCCGAGGGCGCCATCGACGCGGCCTCGATCCTCAAGCCGATGCTCGCCCGGGGCGAGCTGCAGACGATCGGCGCGACGACGCTCGACGAGTACCGCAAGCACATCGAGAAGGACTCGGCCCTCGAGCGGCGCTTCCAGCCGATCCAGGTGCAGGAGCCGACGCTGCCCCACGCCATCGAGATCCTCAAGGGCCTGCGTGACCGCTACGAGGCCCACCACCGCGTGACGATCACCGACGGCGCGCTCGTCGCGGCCGCCAACATGGCCGACCGCTACGTCAACGACCGCTTCCTGCCCGACAAGGCCATCGACCTGATCGACGAGGCCGGCGCCCGACTGCGCATCCGCCGCATGACCGCTCCGCCGGACCTGCGCGAGTTCGACGAGAAGATCGCCGCCCTCGTGCGCGAGAAGGAGTCGGCCATCGACGGTCAGGACTTCGAGCGCGCGGCCCGCGTCCGCGACGACGAGAAGCGCCTGCGCCAGGAGAAGGCCGCCCGTGAGGCCCAGTGGAAGTCGGGCGACATGGACGTCGTGGCCGAGGTCGACGAGGAGCTCATCGCCGAGGTCCTGGCTGCCAGCACCGGCATCCCGGTGTTCAAGCTGACCGAGGAGGAGTCCAGCCGTCTGCTCCACATGGAGGACGAGCTGCACAAGCGCATCGTCGGCATGGACGACGCCGTCAAGGCGCTGTCCCAGGCGATCCGCCGCACCCGTGCCGGCCTGAAGGACCCGCGCCGCCCCGGTGGCTCGTTCATCTTCGCCGGCCCCACCGGTGTCGGCAAGACCGAGCTCGCCAAGACGCTCGCCGAGTTCCTCTTCGGCAGCGAGGACGCGCTGATCCAGCTCGACATGTCCGAGTACTCCGAGAAGCACACGGTCAGCCGCCTCTTCGGCTCGCCTCCCGGCTACGTCGGCTACGAGGAGGGCGGCCAGCTCACCGAGAAGGTGCGCCGCAAGCCGTTCTCCGTCGTGCTCTTCGACGAGGTCGAGAAGGCCCACCCGGAGATCTTCAACTCGCTGCTGCAGGTGCTCGAGGACGGCCGCCTCACCGACTCGCAGGGTCGGATGGTCGACTTCAAGAACACCGTCATCATCATGACGACCAACCTCGGCACCCGGGACATCTCCAAGGCCAACATGGGCTTCTCGGCCGGACCCGACAGCCGCTCGGACTACGAGCGGATGAAGGCGAAGGTCACCGACGAGCTCAAGCAGCACTTCCGGCCCGAGTTCCTCAACCGCGTCGACGACACGATCGTGTTTCCGCACCTCAACCGTGAGGAGATCACCCAGATCGTCGACCTCGAGATCGCCAAGCTCGACAAGCGGCTCAAGGACAAGGACATGGGCATCGAGCTCACGCCCGCGGCCAAGGACCTGCTCGCCAAGCGCGGCTACGACCCCGTGCTCGGTGCGCGCCCGCTGCGCCGCACCATCCAGCGCGAGATCGAGGACGCCCTGTCGGAGAAGATCCTCTTCGCCGAGTTCACCTCCGGCCAGCACATCAAGGTCGACACCGAGGGCGAGGGCAAGGAGGAGAAGTTCACCTTCTCCAGCGCCGCCCGTCCCGACTCGCACCGCCCGGCCGACGACCTCGCCGACCTCCCGGAGGGCGCTGCCCTCGACGAGGCACTGGGAGTGAACGTCGTCGCCGGACCGGCCGTGCCGGACGACCAGGTGTTCCCGGAGTCCGGGCTCGGCTCCGAGCGCTGACCTGACGAAGCGCTCACCCGACGGAGCGCTGAGTGACCGACCGAAGGGGCCGGGGACCGAGGTCCCCGGCCCCTTCGCCATCCTCCCGCGGGTGACGCACGAGCCGCGTATGCCGTCACGCCGAGCGTGCGAGTCCACGTGCGTCGGCCGCCGGGCGGGGGGGCGCGCCGGACGGGCGCCGGGCAGGCGCCGGGCAGGCGCCGGGCGGTGTCCCGCCGGACGGTTCGGGGCGTCTACCGTGTCCCGGTGACCTCCCAGCGCCAGCCCGCCGACCACGGGACACCCGCCATCCGCCGCGCCCGCACCGGCGACGTACGCGGCATCCGGGCTCTCGTGGCCCCGCTGGCCGAGCGTCGGGTGCTCGTCAGCAAGGACGCGGTCGCCTACTTCGAGAGCCTGCAGGAGTTCCGGGTCGCGGAGCTGGACGGGCGGATCGTGGGATGCGGCGCGCTGCACGTCATGTGGGAGGACCTGGCAGAGATCCGCACGCTCGCCGTCGCGGCCGACCAGGTCGGGACGGGTCTGGGCGGGCGCCTGCTCGAGGAGCTGGTCCAGGACGCGCGTGACATCGGGGTCCAGCGCCTCTTCTGCCTCACCTTCGAGACCGGCTTCTTCACCCGGCACGGGTTCGAGGCCATCGAGGGCCAGGCCGTGCCGACGGATGTCTACGCCGAGCTGCTGCGGTCGTACGACGAGGGCGTGGCGGAGTTCCTCGACCTCGAGCGGGTCAAGCCCAACACCCTGGGCAACACCCGGATGCTGCGCACGCTCTGACCCGGTCCCCGCGGGCGTCGGCACTGCGCGGGCGCCACGCTCAGGCGGCGGGCAGGTGGCGCTCGAGATGCGTCAGCAGCGCGTCCACCGCAGGAGAGCGCCCCTCCCCACGGGCGATGACCGACAGCTCCCAGACGAGCCGCTCCACGAGCGGCACCACGGCGATCCCGGCCGGCCCCTGGGCCTCGGCGGGTGCGCCGGCAGCCGTCTGCTGCGGCACCACGGCCACGCCGAGGCCCGCCGCCACGTAGGCGGGCACCGCAGAGAGGTCCGGCACCTCGAGGGTCACCCGGCGTCGCAGCGAGGCGGCACGCAGCCAGTCGTCCACCACCTTGCGGTTGCCGAACCCGACCGGCATGTCGACGAACTCGTCGTCGAGCAGGTCGGGCAGACCGACCGATGCTGCGCCTGCCAGCCGGTGGCCCGCGGGCAGGAGCGCCACGAACGGCTGGCGCCGCAGGACCTGGGCGTGCAGGCCGGCGAGCTCGTCGTGGGCGAGCCCGCAGAAGGCGACGTCGACCCGTGAGCGCCGCACGTCGTCGACGAGCCCGGTCGAGCCCCGAGGCGAGGTCCGCATCGACAGCTCGACGCCGCGGTGCTCCCGGTGGAAGGCGCCGAAGATCTCGGGCAGGCCGAGCGACTCGAGGTTGGTCAGCAGGCCGACCCGCAGTGACCCGCTCACCCGGCCGGTGGCCCGTGCGCCCGCGCTGCGCATGCGCTCGACGGCCTCGAGGGCGGTGCGCGCCTGCGGCAGCAGGTCTCCCCCGGCCCGGGTCAGGGCCACGTGCCGGGTGGAGCGGATGAACAGCGCGGTCCCCACCTCGCGCTCCAGCACCGCCACACCGGAAGACACCGTCGACTGCACCGCCTGGAGGCGCTCGGCGGCGCGGGTGAAGCTCAGCTCCTCCGCCACGGCGACGAAGTACTCGAGGTGCCGGGTGTCCATTCCGCCATCATCCACCAGCAATATCGATCAATGTGACTGACAGTCCTCGTTGGACACGATGAATGCCGAAGGCGCACGCTGGAACCATGACGACAGCCGGCCAGACCGCGACGCGGGCACCCCACGACGACGCCTCCCGCACCCGGCACCGCCGGGGCTTCTGGCTCGTCGTCGGGGCCTTCCTCGTGCTCATGGCGTTCACCACGCTGCCCACGCCGCTCTACCCGCTCTACCAGCAGCGCGACGGCTTCCCGACGTTCGTCATCACGTTGATCTTCGCGGCGTACGGCATCGGCGTGATGGCCGGCCTCTACCTCGCCGGCCACGTCAGCGACTACCTCGGCCGCCGGCCGGTGCTGCTCGCGGCCACGGCCGTCGAGCTCGTCAGCGCGGTGATGTTCGTGCTGCTCCAGGACACCGCGAGCCTGCTCGTGGCGCGCTTCCTCTGCGGTCTGGGCATCGGCGCCGTCACCGCGACTGCGACCGCCCACCTCGCCGAGCTGCACGCCGTGGGCCGCCCCGACTCCGACGGGCGCTTCGCCTCGGTGGTCGCGGGCGCCGTCAACACCGGCGGTCTGGCCCTCGGCCCTCTCGTCGCCGGGCTGCTGACGCAGTTCCTCCCCCACCCGCTCACCGTGCCGTATGCCGTGTGGGTCGTCCTGCTCGCCGTGGTCTTCGTGGCCCTGCTCCTCGCACCCGAGACGGTCGACCGGCCCGCCTCGCGGCCGGCGTACCGTCCGCAGCGGGTCAGCGTGGAGCCGGCGGCCCGGCCCCACTTCTCCGCTGCCGCGGTCGCCGCCGCCGCTGCCTTCTCGGTGCTGGGTGTCTTCACCTCCCTGACGGCCAGCTTCGTCGGGGGCACGTTGGGGCTGCACTCGCGCCTGCTGACCGGCTCCATCGTCTTCGGCGTGATCGGCGCCTCCACGCTCTCGCAGGTGGTGCTGGGCTCGCGGGACGTGCCGGCGCGCCTGCGGGCGGGAATGGCCGCCATGTCGGTCGGGCTGGTGCTGGTCGCCGTCGGCGCGTGGACGACCTCACTGCCGGTCTTCGCGGTCGCCGGCGTCATCGCCGGCGCGGGCGTCGGGCTGGTCTTCAACGTGGCGATCACGACGGCATCGACCGTGTCGTCACCCGAGCACCGAGGCGAGACGCTCGCGGGGATGTTCCTGGCCGCCTACGCCGGGATCACGATCCCGGTCGTGGCCGCCGGCGTGGCCGTGACCTACATCGCGGCGCCGTCGGTGCTCGTCGCCTTCGCCGGCATCGTCCTCGTGGCGGTCCTCGTCTCGACCACCCGCCTGCTCGCCCGGTCCAGGGCCCGAGGCTGAGGTGGTTCGGCCGGCCGACGTCAGCACGCGGCATACGGTCTCGGAGACCCGCCCCCGTCCGACCGTGCACACGCAA
>NZ_BAAANB010000001.1:455417-491042 GCF_039529575.1 Terrabacter terrae | reverse complement strand
GCCGGTTTGTGGCCCTTCGACGGTTGGAGCGGGAGGGGTCAGGCGCGGCCCGACGCGGCGTAGATGCGGCGGACGACGTCCTCGATGCCGGGCTCCTCGTCGAGTGCCTCCGGAAGCCTGCCCGCACGAGCAACCAGAAGGTCCTCAAGACGAGCGGACGGGGGCAGGCACAAGGGGGCACGTTACCGAGGACCAGGGCCCTGTTCAACGGGTACGTGTTCCACATGCCGGACCGTGTGGACGAGACCCTCTCCACCCCGCCCCCGAGCCCTGACGTCGTCATCGTCATGGGGGTCAGCGGCAGCGGGAAGAGCACCGTCGCCAAGGGCATCTCGGCGCTGCTCGGCTGGGAGTTCGCCGAGGGTGACGCCTTCCACTCCGAGGCCAACGTCGCCAAGATGCGTCGCGGCCAGGCGCTGACCGACGAGGACCGCTGGCCGTGGCTCGAGTCCATCGGCGACTGGATCAGCACCAAGGAGCAGGCGGGCGAGTCGGCGGTCGTCACGTGCTCGGCCCTGCGGCGTGTCTATCGCGACCTGCTGCGCCGCGGCCGCCCGCACGTGCGGTTCCTGCACGTCGAGGCCCCGAGCGAGGTCATCCAGGACCGCATGGAGCATCGCCCGGGCCACTACATGCCGCCGTCGCTGCTCCCCAGCCAGCTCGCCACCCTCGAACCGCTGGAGCCCGACGAGCCCGGCGTCTCCGTCACCAACGAGGGCACCGCCGCCGAGGTGCTCGACCGCTCCCTGCACGCCCTCGGACTCCGGAAGGACCCCATCGCATGACACTTCACCTGACTCCTGCTTCCCTCGGGTCGCTGCCGACCCTCCACCAGCTGGCGCCGTCCGCCGCGGAGGCGGCGAAGCAGCCGTATGCCGGCAACGCACAGCTGGTCGCTGCGTGCCTGCTCGGCATCCTGACCGTCGTGCTGCTGATCACCGTGGTCAAGCTGCACCCGTTCCTGTCGCTCATGCTCGGCTCCGCGGTGCTCGGCGCCGTCGCCACGATGCCGCCGGGCGACATCGTGGACAGCTTCATCGCGGGGTTCGGCTCGACCGCCGGCGCCGTGGGCATCCTCATCGCCCTCGGCGCCATGATCGGCAAGATGCTCGAGGACTCGGGCGGCGCCAACAGGATCGTGTCCACGCTCGTGGGCCGGGTGGGACCGGGCGGCCTGCCGTGGATGATGGCGGCCATCGCCGCCATCCTCGGCCTCCCGCTCTTCTTCGAGGTGGGCGTCGTGCTCCTCGTGCCGGTCGTCATCCTCGTCGCCCGGCAGACTCACCTGTCGATCATGAAGGTCGGGATCCCGGCGCTCGCCGGCCTGTCGGTGCTGCACGGCCTGGTGCCTCCGCACCCGGGTCCGCTGACGGCCATCGGCCTGCTGAACGCCGACCTCGGGCGCACGCTGCTCTACGGGATCATCGTCGCGATCCCGACGGTCATCGTGGCCGGTCCGGTGCTGGCCAGGTTCGTCGACAGGTGGGTGCCCAAGTACGTCGAGCCGCTCGACCGGCGGAGGCTGACCCATGAGCCCGTGGGGGTCGGATCCACGACGAGCTTCGCCGGGGCCGGCGCCGGCGCCGGCGGGACGACGACCGCCGCCGGCTCGGCCGGCTCGCCGGGCTCGGCCGGCTCGCCGGGCTCGTCCCGGCCGGGGGATGCCGGCCGAGCCGGCGCACCCGAGCGGATGGACACGGGTGCGCTGGACGAGCTCGAGGCGCCACTGCCCCCGGGTCGCCGCCGCGTCGGGTTCGGCTCGGCCATGGTCGCGATCACGCTACCGGTCGTGCTCATGCTCATCGACGCCGTGGCCAAGCTCGTCGTGGGCGACAAGACGAGCGGCATACGCACGGTCAGCGACGTCGTCGGCACGCCCCTCGTCGCCCTGCTCATCGCGGTCATCTTCTGCTACTTCCGCCTCGGCCTCGCCTCCGGCATGACGCGCGGTCAGGCCAGCGAGAGCCTCGGCGCGAGCCTGCCCGCGATCGCCGGCATCATCCTCATCGTGGCCGCAGGCGGCGGCTTCAAGCAGACCCTGGTGGACGCCGGAGTCGGCAATGTCATCAAGGACTGGGCCACCGGCATCAACATCTCGGTGCTGCTGCTCGGCTGGCTCGTCGCCGTCCTGATCCGTCTCGGCACCGGCTCTGCAACGGTGGCGACGATCACCGCCGCCGGCATCGTCGGCCCCCTCGCCGCGACGCTCTCCACGAGCCACCTCGCCCTGCTCGTCCTCGCGATCGGCTGCGGCTCGCTCTTCTTCAGCCACGTCAACGACGCCGGCTTCTGGCTGGTCAAGGAGTACTTCGGCCTGACGGTCGGCGAGACGATCAAGTCGTGGTCGGTGATGGAGACGGTCATCTCGGTGATGGGCTTCGTGCTGGTCATGCTGCTCAGCCTCGTAGTCTGAGGCCGGTGGCGACCCTTCCGCACGACCTGTCCCCCGCAGCCCTCGACTTCATGACCGAGCGCCACCTGGCGACCCTGACGACGCTTCGTCGGGACGGCTCACCGCACGTCGTGCCCGTCGGATTCGCTTGGGACCATGAGCAGTCCGTCGCGCGCGTGATCACCAGCCGTACGAGCCGCAAGGCTCGGAACGCGGCCGCCGGCTGCCCTGCCGTGATCTGCCAGGTGGACGGACGCCACTGGCTCTCGCTGCAGGGAGTCGCGCGCGTCCTCGAGGACGAGGCGTCCGTCGCCGACGCCGTCCAGCGGTATGCGGCCCGCTACCGCCAGCCGCGCCTCAACCCCGAGCGCGTGGTCATCGCGATCGACGTGGCCTCGGTCCTCGGCAACCTCTGACCGCCCTAGGCCCAGCAGACGCGGGCTCAGGCGGGGAGGCGGAAGCGGCTGCGGGTCAAGGGCTCGACGAGCCCGTCGGCCACCAGCGAGTCCAGGCAGCGCATGACCTGCGTCCGGTCGTCGGCGACGTCCTCGAGGAGGGCGAGCGGCACCGCGGCGTGGGCCTCGCGCAGCCGGTGCAGCAGCTCGCCGCGGACCTGCCGGTCGGTCCCGTGCCAGGTCTGCCCGCGACGCGGCGGCCCGTCGTAGGCGGGCCGGCCTGCCAGGTTCCAGGCGCACAGGTCGGCGACCGGGCACTCCTCGCACCGGGGGCCGCGGGCGACGCAGACCAGTGCTCCGAGCTCCATGACGGCGACGTTCCAGGTGTTCGCGTCGTCGAGGTCGGCGGGCATCGAGTCGGCCGCCAGCCGGGTCTCGGCGCGGTTCAGCGTCAGGTTCGGGAAGGCCTTGCCCTCGATCGTGCGCGCCAGCACCCGGCGGACGTTCGTGTCGACGACCACCTCGGGGATGCCGAAGGCGAAGCACGAGACCGCTGCCGCCGTGTAGGCGCCGACCCCGGGCAGAGCGAGCAGCTCCTCGGGGGTGGACGGGACGTGTCCGTCGTGGCGCTCGACCATCACGGTCGCCGCTTCGTGCAGCCGCAGGGCCCGCCGCGGGTAGCCGAGGCGTCCCCAGGCGCGCACCGCCTCGCCCGGCGCCGCAGCGGCCAGGTCGCCGGGCGTGGGCCAGCGCGCCATCCACTCGCGCCAGATGGGCTCGACGCGGGCCAGCGGGGTCTGCTGGGACATCACCTCCGAGAGGAAGACGCCCCAGGGGCTGCAGCCCGCTTCACGCCACGGCAGGTGCTTGCGGCCCTCGTCGGCGTACCACTGGTTGACCCTCGCGTGGAGCACCGACAGCGGCACCGACGACGGCACCGACAACGGCTGTGACGACGGCTGTGACAGCGGTCGTTCGGTCGGCTCGGGGGCACTGCGGGACGGCATACGGGGGGAGGGGCGGCGAAGCCGGGGTCAGACGTAGCGCTCGAGGATGCTGGACTCGGCCAGCCGGGAGAGGCCCTCGCGCACGGCGCGGGCGCGGCCCTCGCCGACGCCGTCGACGAGCATGAGGTCCTCGATACCGGCGGCCAGCAGTCGCTGGAGCGACTCGAAGTGGAGCACGAGGCGCTCGACGATCGCGGCGGGGAGCCGTGGCACCTTGGTGAGCAGGCGGTAGCCCTGGGGCGACACGGGGGCGTCGAGGCTGTCGCCGACCACCGAGAAGCCCACCGCCCGGGCGCCGGCCGCGAGGTCGAGCAGCTCGACGGAGTTGAGGGCCTCGAGGTTGGCCAGGGCCTCCTCGACGGTCAGCCCGGACTTGGTCGACGGGAGGTAGTCGCGGATGACGAGCTCGCGGTCGTTGCCGAGGCCGCCGACGAGCTCCTCGAGCTGGAGGCTGAGCAGGCGCCCGTCGGTGCCGAGCTCGACGACGTAGTCCTTGATCTCGGCGGAGATGCGGCCGACCATCTCGAGGCGCTGCAGGACCGCCGTGACGTCGCGGATCGTGACGAGGTCCTCGATCTCGAGCGCCGACAGCGTGCCGGTGACCTCGTCGAGGCGGGCCTTGTAGCGCTCGAGGGTCTGCAGGGCCTGGTCGGCGCGAGAGAGGGTCGTGGGCGAGCCCTCGATGACGTGCCGCAGGTCGCCGACGTAGAGGGCGACGACGCCCATCGACTGGCTGACGGAGATGACGGGGAAGCCGGTCTGCTTGGCAACCCGCTCGGCGGTGCGGTGCCGGGTGCCCGACTCGGTGGTCTCGATGCGCGAGTCCGGGACGAGCTGGGTGGCGGCCCGCAGGATGCGCGTGCCGTCGCGGTCGAGCACGACGGCGCCGTCCATCTTGCAGAGCTCGCGGACCCGGGTGGCGGAGAACTCGACGTCGAGCACGAAGCCGCCGGTGCAGATCGAGTCGACGACGCGGTCGAAGCCGAGCACGATCAGCGCGCCGGTGCGTCCGCGAAGGATGCGTTCGAGGCTGTCACGCAGCTCGGTGCCCGGGGCTACCGCGGCGAGGGCCGCCCGCAGCAGCAGCTCGTCGTTACGCTCCATCACTTCCCTGTTCGCAATGGGGGCACTGAGGGGTCCACCCCGGGTCGGTCGCAGTCTAGACGGTGGCGACCGCGGGCGCGCTCTGCGTCTGCCCACCGGCGAGGCGGCCCATCGCGTGGATGGCGCGCGGCACGTCGGCCACCTCGACGGCGCGGATGCCGTCGGGCACGGAGCAGTCCGCCAGCGTGCCGGGCGGCACCAACGCGTGCCGGAAACCGAGCCGTGCGGCCTCGGCCAGACGGCGGTCGAGACCGGTGACGCGGCGCACCTCGCCGGCGAGCCCGACCTCCCCGAACGCGACGACGTCGGTCGCGAGCGGCTTGTCGACGACCGAGGACGCGACGGCACAGACGATGGCGAGGTCGGCAGCGGGCTCGGTGATGCGCACGCCACCGACCGTGGCCGCGAAGATGTCGCGAGAGCCGACGGGAGCGCCGGCCCGCTTGTCGAGAACGGCGATGATCATCGCCAGCCGCGAGGCGTCGAGACCGCTCGAGGTGCGCCGTGGCGAGGGAAGCGTGGAGGTCGCCACGAGGGCCTGCACCTCGGCCACGAGGGGACGGCGGCCCTCGAGGGTGACGGTCACGCACGTGCCCGGGACCGCGTGGTCACGGGTGGAGAGGAACAGCCCACTGGGGTCGGCCAGTCCGGTGATGCCGACGTCGGACAGGTCGAAGCAGCCGACCTCGTCGGTGGGACCGAACCGGTTCTTGACGGCACGCACCAGCCGCAGCCGCGAGTGGCGGTCGCCCTCGAACTGCACGACGACGTCGACGAGGTGCTCGAGGACGCGCGGACCCGCGATGGAGCCGTCCTTGGTGACGTGGCCGACGAGGAGCACCGCGACACCGCGCGCCTTGGCGGCCGCGATGAGACTGCCGGCCACCTCGCGGACCTGCGAGACGTTGCCGGCCTGGCCCTCCACGTCGGCGCTGGCGATGGTCTGCACCGAGTCGACGACGAGCAGGCCGGGCGAGCGGGCCTCGACCTGCCCGAGGACGGTGGCGAGGTCGGTCTCGGCCGCGAGGTAGAGGGTGTCGGCCATGGCGCCGATGCGCTCGGCCCGGGTGCGCACCTGGGCCGCGGACTCCTCACCGCTGATGTAGAGGACGTCGGCCCCGGAGCGCGCCGTCCGTGCCGCGACGTCCAGCAGCAGCGTCGACTTGCCGACGCCCGGCTCGCCCGCGACGAGCACGACGCCTCCCGGAACGAGGCCGCCACCGAGCACCCGGTCGAACTCCGGCACGCCGGTCGGCCGGGCCGCTGCCCGGGTGACGTCGACGTCGGCGATGCGCTGGGCCGGGGAGACGACGGTGGCCGCGGTCGTGCGCGCGGCCGTCGCACCGCCCACCTCGGCGACGGTCCCCCAGGCCTGGCACTCACCGCACCGGCCGACCCACTTGGCGGTGGTCCACCCGCACTCGGCGCAGCGGAAGCCGGGCGTGCGGCGTGCGGTGGTCCTCGTAGGCATGGCACGACCGTAGGGGTGGGGTCCGACAGCGGCCGGGACGGCCAGTCCGGCTCGCCGTGAGAAAATGGGCGCATGGACTCGGTCATGCCCTACGTGCTCGCGCTCGTCCCGACGGTCGGGGTCGCCACGCTCTTCTACTTCGTCATCAAGAGCATCCTCGAGGGAGACCGTCGCGAGCGCCTCGCCCAGGCGAGGTGGGAGGCCGAGCAGCGTCGTGCGGGAGGCGACGCCGTGAGCCCTGCAGCGGGTTCCGGCGCCGCTACCGAGGATTCCGGGGCCAGGCCGGCGAGCGATCGCTGAGCCGCCGTCCGACGTCGCCGCCTCGAGAGCGCAAGACGTCATTTGTTCCCATTAGGTCTGCATCCGAGGGACTTCGTTTTCAATTCGCAACGCCATTGTTTTCGATGGAAATGCAATTCGCGACCGAGAGCGGTAAATTGATCCCTGCTCGTGGATCCTGCATTCACGGCCGACCCCTCCCAAACAACAGACGTCAGATGGAGAAACATGGCCCAGCGTGTCGAAGTGGTTCTGATCGATGACCTCGACGGCGGTAATGCCGATGAGACGGTGACCTTCGCTGTCGACGGCGTCACATACGAAATCGACCTGTCCGACGACAACGCCCGCAAGCTTCGCGACGACCTCGCGACGTGGACCGGTCACGCTCGTCGTGCAGGCACCGCAAAGGCGGCTTCACGCCGTCGCCAGACCGGTGGAAGTGCAAAGCGTTCCGACCTCGGCGCCGTCCGGGAATGGGCTCGTGCCAACGGGCACAACGTCTCCGACCGCGGCCGCATCTCTGCCGAGATCCAGGACGCCTACGACAAGGCGCACTGACCGGTCAACGACCTCGTAACCGGCGGAAAGGGCCCGGCACTCCACGAGCCGGGCCCTTTCGCATGCCTCACCACCGATCACGTATGCCGTCCGCCGCTCACGCCGCGAGGCGGCTCAGGCGGTGATGGCCTCCGCCAGGTCGCCGTCGCGCTCCACCCGGTCCAGCACCTCGTCCGTGGTCAGCTGCACGAGCTCGCCACCCCGCGCCCCGGACTCGATCTCGTCCCAGGAGCGCGGCGCCGCCACGGTCGGCCGCTCGCGCCCGCGCAGCGAGTAGGGGCAGACGGTCGTCTTCGCGGCGACGTTCTGGCTCCAGTCGAGGAAGATCTTGCCTGGCCGGAGCTCCTTGGCCATCTTCCACACCACGAGGTCGGGGTGCGCCTTGGTCAGCTCCTGCGCGAGCTGCTGGACGGTGTCGCGGATCTGGTCGCTCGTGTGCAGGCCGGGCAGGACGGCATACAGCTGGAGTCCCTTGCTGCCGCTGGTCACCGGCAGCGTGTCGAGCCCGATGCCACGAAGCCGCTCGCGCACGATGAGCGCGACGCGCGCGCACTCGTGCAGCCCGGTGCCGGGGCCCGGGTCGAGGTCGATGACCAGGCGGTCCGGGTGCTGCGGCTCCGCGTCGCGCCCCTCCCCCTCGAACCGCCACTGCGGCACGTGCAGCTCGAGCGAGTTGAGGTTGGCGAAGTAGGTCAGGCCGGCCAGGTCGTCGATGAGCGGGAAGACCGGGTCACGGCCGGCGCGCCGGATCCACGCGGGCGTTCCGGCGGGCAGGTTCTTCTCGAAGAACTGCATGTCGGCGACCCCGTGCGGGAAGCGGATCCGCGTGACCGCACGGTCGCGCAGGTGCGGCAGGATCACCGGCGCGACGCGCGCGTAGTAGTCGATGACCTGTGCCTTGGTCGTGCCGGTGCGCGGGTACATCACCTTCTCGAGGCTCGACAGGCGCAGGCGCCGGCCGTCGACCTCGACCGTGACCTTCGGGGCCTCGAACGCCATCAGCCACCGTCCTCGTGGCCGTCGACGACGTCGAGGTCGTCGGGTGCCAGGTCGGCGCGCAGGCCCTTGTATGCCGGCTGGCGCAGTCTCCCCTGGCTGCTCAGTCCCAGCGACTCCACGTCTGCCACCAGGACCGGCTGCACCCACGTCGCGCCGACGGAGTCCTCGGCGGGCAGCTCTGTGGCGAAGGGCGACTCGGCCGACGTCAGCGTCTCGAGGTCACGCAGGAGCGCCTGCCCCGTCTTGCCGGCGAGACCCGAGCCGACCTTGCCGAGGAACTGCAGGCCGTCCGGCCCGGGCACGCCGACGAGCACCGAGCCCAGGCGCCGCCTGACGGTGCCGGTCGACTCAGGGCGCCAGCCCCCGATGACGACCGACACGGTGCCGCGGTGGGGCAGCTTGAGCCAGTAGGGCGACCGCAGCCCCGGCACGTAGACGGAGTCGACCCGCTTGGAGACGATCCCCTCGAGCCCCTGCTCCTTCGTCGCCGCGTGCAGCGTCACACCGTCGGTGAAGGTCGGCGGCGTCTGCCAACGGGGACTGCTCAGCTCCAGCCGCTCGAGCGTCGCACGCCGGTCGGACCACGTCCGGGAGAGCAGCTCGACGCCGTAGAGGCGCAGCAGGTCGAAGGTCATCAGCGTGACGGGCGCCTGCTCGGCCAGCATCGCGGCGCGGCGCACGTCGGTCACGTGGAAGCGCTCCGCCATGGCTCCGAACGACGGCACACCGCCCCGCAGGGAGACGATCTCACCGTCGAGGAGCATGTCGGCATACTCCTCCGCCAGGCCGCGCAGCTCCGGGAAGGCGACGGTGACGTCGCGCTCGGTCCGGGAGAAGAGGCGCAGCTCGCCGTCCGAGACGTCGGCGAGAACACGCATTCCGTCCCATTTGACCTCGTGGCTCCACAGGTCGCCGACCGGAACGGTCGACGATGGCGTCGCGAGCATGGGGCGCATGGGTGCATTCTTGTTCCCATGCGAGCCATCTGGAAAGGCGCCGTGTCGTTCGGCCTCGTCAATGTGCCGGTCCGACTCTTTTCGGCGACGGAGAACCACGACGTGCAGTTCCGGCAGGTTCACGAGAAGGACGGGGGCCGCATCAAGTACCAGCGGATCTGCTCCATCGACGGTGAGGAGGTGCCCTACTCCGACATCGCCAAGGGATATGAGGCGGCCGACGGGCAGATGGTGATCCTCAGCGACGAGGAGCTCAAGAGCCTTCCGACGCGGACGACGAAAGAGATCTCGATCGAGAAATTCGTCCCCTCCGAGCAGATCGACCCGCTTCTATTCGACAAGAGCTACTACCTCGAGCCCGACAAAACAGGACTCAAGCCCTATGTCCTCCTGCGCGACGCACTCGAGAAGGCCGACCGGATGGCTCTGGTCACGGTCTCGGTGCGCACCCGCATGACGCTGGCGGTGCTGCGCGTGCGCGAGGGCGTGATCGTGCTGCAGACCCTGCTGTGGGCCGACGAGGTGCGCAAGCCGGAGTTCGAGTCCCTCTCGGAGGAGACGCACGCGACGCAGAAGGAGCTCGCCATGGCCTCCTCGCTCGTCGACTCGCTCTCCGGCGACTACGAGCCCGACGAGTTCGAGGACGACTACTCCGAGGCGGTCGCCAAGCTCGTCGAGACGAAGATCGAGGGCGGCGACATCACCGAGACGCCCGAGGCCAAGGGCGAGGAGAGCGAGGTCGTCGACCTGCTCGCGGCCCTGCAGCGCAGCGTCGACAAGGCCAAGGCGGCCAGGTCCGGCGGCTCCGCGGCGTCCGCAGCCTCCGAGACGGCGAGCACTGCGACCGGCACCGAGGGCGCCGGCGGCACCGCCAGGAGGTCGGCGTCGGCGTCGAAGTCGACCGCCAAGAAGACGGCCGCCAAGACCACCGCGAAGAAGACCACCGCGAAGAAGGCGACGACGAAGAAGGCCGCCACCAAGACGGCCGCCAAGAAGTCGACCAAGAAGGCGAGCTGAGCCCCGGGCGGCCCACGACGGCAACGCCCGGCGCCCGCCGCGACGTAGGTCACCTCTGAGGGCATACGCCCTCTTTGGGGTGACTGCTGCGCGAGGATGGGACCGTGCGAACGGCGACGATCGACGAGCTCACCCGACGGCTGCAGACGCTTCCCGAGAACCCTCGAGTCGTCGTCAGCGGCAACATGGCCGTCCCGTGGGAGGCGGTGCGCGCCCTCGACGCCGCGCAGCCGTCCTACGTGCTGCACGCGCTCAACGCGCCGGCGGGGCTGCCCGACCGGGAGGGCGTGACCGTCGAGACGTGCTTCGTCGGCCCGGGTATGCGCCGTCATCCCCGGCTGCGCTACGTGCCCTCGCGCCTGTCCCTCGTCCCGCTGCTCTACAGCCGCGCGCTGCCGCCGGACGCCGTGCTGCTGCACTGCGCGCCGCCGCGCCACGGGCAGGTCAGCATGGGCCTCGAGGTCAACGTGCTGCCTGCGGCGCTCGAGGCGTGCCGCTCGCGTGGCGGCCTCGTCGTGGCCGTGGTCAACCCGCAGATGCCCTACACCTTCGGTGACGCGGAGGTTCCGCTCGAGCACGTCGACCTCGTCGTCGAGGTGGACTCGTCGATGGCTTCGAACGGGAAGAGCCGTCCCGACCCCGAGAGCCAGGTCATCGGCGAGCGCGTGGCCGCGATGGTGCGCGACGGCGCCACCATGCAGCTCGGCATCGGCGCCGTGCCCGACGCGACCCTCGCCGCGCTCACCACCAGGCGCGGCATCCGGATGTGGACCGAGATGTTCTCCGACGGGGTCCTGGCCCTCGACGAGGCCGGGGCCCTCGACCCCGACCACCCGCTCGTGACGTCGTTCTGCTTCGGCTCGCAGGAGCTCTACCGGTGGCTGGACGGCAACCCACGCGTGCGGATGATGCGCACCGAGAAGACGAACGACCCCGGCCTGATCGCGCAGCAGCGGCAGATGACCTCCGTCAACACGGCGCTCGAGGTCGACCTGTTCGGGCAGGCCAACGCCTCGCGGATCAACGCCCGGATCCACTCCGGCTTCGGCGGCCAGACCGATTTCATCGTCGGGGCGCTGCACTCCCCCGGCGGGCAGTCGTTCATCGCGCTGCGCTCGTGGCACCCGAAGGCGGACGTGTCGACGATCGTGCCGCTGCTCGACGAGCCCGTCACGAGCTTCCAGCAGAGCGCCATCGTCACCGAGCACGGCGTCGCGCCGCTGTGGGGTCGCAGCGAGAAGGACCAGTGCCGCGACATCATCGAGGAGTGCGCCCACCCGCGGGTCCGCGACGACCTGTGGGAGGAGGCGCAGGCGCTCGGTCTCGCCTGACCGAGGACGTATGCCGTCCGGCTCGTAGGGTGACCGCATGACCTCCTCCTCCCCTGCCCCCTCGTTGCGCGCGGACCGGCCGGTCGCGGTGATCACGGGCGGCACCCGGGGCATCGGCCTCGCCATCGCCCGGGACCTGGCCCCGACCCACCACCTCGTCATCGGCGGCCGCAGCCGCGACTCGGTGGACGACGTCGTGGCCTCGATGCCGTCGGCCCAGGGGCTCGTCGCCGACCTCGCCGACTGCACGCCCGGAGGATCGCTGGAGACGGCCCTGGACGCCCTCGTGCCGGACCTCGAGCGCGTGGACGTGCTGGTGCACTCGGCCGGCGTGCTGCGCAACGGCACCGTCGCGGACTCCCCGCTGCAGGACTGGGCCGACTCGATGACCGTCAACGTCGTGGCGGTGGCCGCGATCACCCGAGCCCTGCTGCCGACCCTTCGCGCCGCACACGGGCTCGTCATCACCGTCAACTCGGGCTCCGGCTTCACGGCCACGCCGGCCTCCGGCGCCTACTGCGCGTCGAAGTTCGCGCTGCGCGCCTTCAGCGACTCCCTGCGCCAGGAGGAGCGCGAGCGCGGTGTCCGTGTCACCTCGCTGCACCCCGGGCGCGTCGACACCGACATGCAGCGCGAGCTCGTCGATTTCGAGGGCGCGGAGTACGACGCCGCCGCCTACCTGGACGTGGCCTCGGTCGTCCGGGCGGCCCGACTGGCCATCGACGCAGGTTCCGACGCGAGCGTCGACATGGTGTCGGTCCGACCTCGCGGCTGGCGCCCCGCCGAGGCCTGACGGCCCGCTCAGGCCCTCAGATGCGGCTGGCGCCTCGCGTGGGCACGAGGCCCAGCCGGGCGAAGGCGAGCGCCTCGGCGAGGTCGACCTCGCGCTGCTCGCGCGCGACCTTGCGCGTCGACACCTCCACGACGACCTGGCCGTCCCAGCCGGAGTCGGCCAGGTGCTCGAGCACGGCCGCACACGGCTGCGTCCCGCGCCCCGGCACCAGGTGCTCGTCGAGGAACGAGCCGAGCCCGTCGGTCAGGTGCAGGTGGGCGAGCCGCGACCCGAGCGCCTGCGCCATGGCGAGCGCGTCGGCACCGGCGGTCGCCGTGTGCGACAGGTCGAGGGTGACGTTGTCGTACGGCTGGCCCACCGGGTCCCAGTGCGGGAGGTAGGCCATGACCTCACGCCGCGCGGTGCGCCACGGGTACATGTTCTCGACGGCCAGCCGGACACCCGACTCACGCTCGCGGCGGGCGACGCCCTCGACGAAGCCGGCGGCATACTCCCGCTGCCAGCGGAACGGCGGGTGCAGCACCACCGTGCCCGCGCCCACCTCCCGGGCCAGGTCGATGGAGCGGTCGACCTTGCCCCACGGGTCGGTGCCCCACACGCGCTGGGTGAGCAGCAGGGTGGGCGCGTGGACGGAGGCGATCGGCAGCTCGTGCAGCTCCGACAGGGCCCGCAGGGCGCCGGCCTCCTGCGTCACCGGGTCGGTCCACACCATCACCTCGACGGCGTCGTAGCCGAGCCGGTCGGCGGTCGCGAAGGTCGTCGCGGCGTTGTCGGGGTAGAGCGAGGCGGTCGAGAGGCCGACTCGGATCGTCATGCGGCCATTTTGCGCCACGGGTCGCGGCGGCCCGCCGGCCGGGGGCCGAGCCGCGCGCAGATGCCCCTCACGACGTGAGGTGGTCGAGGCGCCGGAGGATGAGGCCCTCGCGCAGCGCCCACGGGCAGATCTCGAGCTGCTCGACCTGGAGCAGGTCCAGGGCGGCCTCGGCGACGAGGGCCCCGGCATACAGCTGGCGAGCCCGGCCCACGGAGACCCCGGGCAGCTGCGAGCGCGCCTCGGTCTCCATCGGCCCGACGGTGGCGACGATCTTGCGGAGGTCGTCGCGGGTGAGGGTGCGCCGCACGAACGGCCCCTCCGCGCTCGGCGCTGCGCCGGCGATGCGCGCGAGCGAGCGCATCGTCTTGGACGTGCCGACGGCGCGGTCGGGTGCCCCTGACGTCAGCAGCGGGCGTACGTGCTCGGCGAGCGTCGTGCGCACGTGGGAGCGCAGCTCGTGGGCGGAGGCCTCGGACGGCGGGTCGCCCACGATCCGCTCGCGGGTGATCCGGCCGGCGCCGAGGGGCAGGCTGATGGCCACGTCGGGCTCCTCGTCGAGACCGCTGGCCAGCTCGAGCGACCCGCCGCCGATGTCGACGACGAGCAGGCGCCCGGCCGACCAGCCGAACCAGCGACGGACGGCGAGGAAGGTCATCCGTGCCTCGTCCGAGCCGCTCAGCGCCTCGAGGTCGATGCCCGTCTCGTCGCGCACCCGCGCGATGACGGCCTCGCCGTTGGGCGACTCGCGCAGTGCAGAGGTGGCGAAGGCGAAGAGGTCGCCGACGCCCTGGTCCTCGGCGACGACGAGGCACTCGCGGAGGAAGGAGACCAGCCGGTCGGCCGTCTCGGCACCGATCTGCCCGTCGTGCTCGAGGCTCTCCGACAGGCGCAGCTCGGTCTTGTGCGAGAACGCCGGCAGCGGCTGCGCGCCAGGGTGCGCGTCGACGACGAGGAGGTGGACCGTGTTCGACCCGATGTCGATGACGCCCAGGCGCATGCGCCTCACCCTAGTGGCGTGCCCCGCACGGGGGGTACGCCGTCGCAGAGCCCGTATGCCGGGTGCCCGGGCCGGGTGCCGCCGGCCGTCCGTCAGGCGGAGCGGCGGCTCAGCGTGAGCGAGGCGAGGGCGAGCGAGCCGACGATGAAGCCGGCGACGACGGCGAGGTCCGTGAGGACGGCGCCGCCCGGGTCGGCGTTGGCGGCGATCTCCTTCATGGCGTCGACGGCATACGACAGGGGCAGCAGGTTGCTGACCCACTCGAGGAAGGTCGGCAGCTGGTCGCGGGGCATGATGAGCCCGCACAGCAGGAACTGCGGGAGAATGAAGGCCGGCATGAACTGCACCGCCTGGAACTCGGTGCGGGCGAAGCCGCTGGCGAGCAGCCCGAGCGCGGTGCCGAGGACGGCGTCGAAGACCGCGACGACCAGGAGCATCCACAGGGGCCCGGCGACGTCGAGGCCGCAGACCCAGACCGCGAATCCCGTTGCGACGACAGCCTGCACGGCCGACAGCGCGCCGAAGGCGATGGCATAGCCGAGCATGAAGTCGCCCTTGCCCATGGGCGTCGTCAGCAGCCGCTCCAGGGTCCCCGACTGTCGCTCGCGCAGCGTCGCCACGGACGTGACGATGAACATGACGACCATGGGGAAGACGCCGAGCAGCGCCGGGCCGATCGAGTCGAAGACGGGCGTGCCGTCGTAGATCCAGGCCAGGAGTCCGAGCAGCACGCAGGGGACGACGAGGATGAGCGCGATGGTGCGGCGGTCGGTGCGCACCTGGCGCAGCACTCGTCCCGAGGTGGCGACGGTGAGCCCGGGGTCCAGGACGGCACTCATGACGCGCTCCTCTCGCCGGAGCGGGCCGCCTCGGCGTCGATGAGGGCGAGGAAGGCCGCGTCGGCGTCGGGGGTCCCCGTCCGCTGCAGCAGCTCGGCGGGCGTCACGTCGGCGAGGACGTGCCCGTCGCGGAGCAGGACGAGCCGGTCGCACCTCGTCGCCTCGTCCATGACGTGGCTCGACACGACGAGCGAGTGGCCGCGCTCCGCGAGGTGGCGGAACAGGTCCCACAGGTCGCGGCGCAGCACCGGGTCGAGGCCCACCGTGGGCTCGTCCAGGACGAGCAGGTCGGGGCGACCGACGAGGGCTGCGGCCAGCGAGACCCGCGACTCCTGGCCCCCGGAGAGATCTTGGACGAGCTGGCCGGCCCAGGACTGCAGGTCCACCTCGTCGAGCGTGCGGTCGACCCCCTCGCGCAGCTGCGCGCCCCGGAGGCCGAGGGCACGGCCGAAGTAGGTGATGTTGTCGCGCACGCTGAGGTCGGCGTAGACGCTGGGAGTCTGGGTCACGTAGCCGACGCGGTTGCGCAGCGCGGGTGAGCCGGCCGGGTGCCCGAGCACGGTCACGGACCCGGCCTCGATGACCTGGACCCCGACGATGCACCGCATCAGCGTGGACTTGCCCGAGCCGGAGGGCCCGAGCAGGCCGACCACCTGGCCGGCGGGGATCTCGAGGTCGAGACCGGGGATCACCCGGCGCCGGCCGCGGACGACCCGCAGGCCGCGGACGGCGACCGCCGGTTCGCTGATATTCACCATGCGATGAAATCTACTCCGGTGTGGTGTGCCTGTCCACGAGATGGTGCTGCAGGACGGGGCCGAGGCGCTCGACGAGCTCCTCACGGGTCGCGTCGACCAGGGCGGGTAGCCGGACGACGTAGCGGGCCACGACCAGGCCGAGGACCTGCGAGGCCGCGAGCGCACCGCGCAGCTGCGGGTCCGGCACGCCGGTGCTGGCCGCCACCCGGCCGAACACCTCGCGGCCGAGGAACTCGCGCAGCATCCGCGCCGCCTCCTCGCTCGTCATGCTCGAACGCACCAGCGCCACGAGGGCGTCCCGACGCTCCGGCGGCTCCCACACGGTCAGGAAGGTGTCCACGATGCGCCAGCCGAGCCGGTCGGTATCGCCGTCCAACAGGTGGTCGATGAGTCGGGCGGGATTGACCGGCACGTCGAGAGTCTCGACGAAGAGGGCCGCCTTGCCACCCTCGAAGTAGTGGTGCACCAGGGCCGGGTCGACCCCCGCCTCGCGGGCGATGCCGCGCATGCTCGCCTTGTCGTACCCCTTGGCCGCGAACGACTTCCGGGCCGCCTCGAGGATCGCCGCCCGCGTGTCGGCCCCACCGGGACGGCGGCCGCGACCCTTGGGTGCCACCTCGCTGTTGGTGCTCGACGTCATGTCCTCACGCTAGCGCCGTGCCTCCGTGGGCCCGGGACGCCTGAGCGGACGCGGGCACAGTGGCACCGGGGGCTGGGAGGGGGCACACGGCATACGCACGCCTCGCGAGCCGGCCGGGCGCTCACGGAGCGGGCAGCCCCGGGCCGGGGAGCCACGTCGGGACGTAGGGTGATCCGGTGGCTGAAGCACCCCTGGACCTCCCCCGCGTGTGGGTCGAGTTCACCGACCCGGCCGATGCGGGGCAGCGCTACCGCTGCGACCTGACGTGGCTCACGAGCAGCTGGACGTGCATCTTCGGCAACGGCTGCCAGGGCATCTACGCCGGCCGGCCCGACGACGGCTGCTGCACCCTCGGTGCACATTTCACCGAGAAGGAGGACTGGAAGCGCGTCGAGAAGGCCGTCGAGGAGCTCGGTGAGGACGAGTGGGAGTACCACTCCGTCGGCACCGCCACCGGCACCAAGGACGACTGGACCGAGAAGGAGGACGGGGCCCGCAAGACCAAGGTCGTCGACGGCGCCTGCATCTTCCTCAACCGTCCCGGCTTCCCCGCCGGCGCCGGCTGCGCCCTGCACCAGCACGCGATCCTCAGCGGCGTCGAGCCGCACACGATGAAGCCGGACGTGTGCTGGCAGCTGCCGATCCGGCGGACGTTCCGCACCGTCGAGCTGCCCGACGACACCAGCTACCTCGAGATCACGATCACGG
Organism: Terrabacter terrae; assembly: GCF_039529575.1. Lineage (NCBI taxonomy): Bacteria > Bacillati > Actinomycetota > Actinomycetes > Micrococcales > Intrasporangiaceae > Terrabacter > Terrabacter terrae. Next base: position 473,981 of record NZ_BAAANB010000001.1, on the reverse strand, counting down.
AGTACGACCGGCGAGGCTGGGGGCCCGGTGGCCACGACCTCGACTGGTACTGCTCCGGGAACCCCGAGGCGCACGTCGGGCGCGAGCCGGTCTACCGGTCCAACGCGCCCGAGCTGGTCGAGCTGATGGGCCCGGAGGCCTATGCCGAGCTGGCCATCCGCGCCGAGGCCCACCTCGCGCAGGTCAAGGCGGTCCGGGCGCGTGGCGTGCGCAAGCTGCTGCCGCTGCTCGTGCACCCGGCGACGCTCGAGGCGCAGGGCGGTGCCGCGCGCCCGGCTCCGGGCCCGACGTCGGCCCGGAAGCGGGCCTGATGAGCGAGACGATCCCCTCCCCCAACATCTGGGAGACGCCCGACGTCTACGAGATCGAGAACCGCGGCGTCGACCGCACCCACGTCATCGAGGACGCCATGCGGTCGGTGCTCGACTGGACGGGAGGCGACGTCCTCGACATCGGGTGCGGCACCGGCTTCCACCTGCCCCACTTCGCGCAGGACGCACGGTCCGTCGTCGGTGTCGAGCCGCACCCTCCGTTGGCATCCCTTGCAGCAGAACGGACTTCGGATATGCCGTCCGTCTCCGTCCGCGAGGAGGGCGCCGCCTCGATCGGGGTGCCCGACGGCTCGTTCGACGTGGCGCACGCCCGGTGGGCCTACTTCTTCGGGCCGGGGTGCGAGCCGGGGCTCGCCGAGCTCGAGCGGGTCATGCGCCGCGGCGGCGCGGCCTTCGTCATCGACAACGACGCGACGCGGTCGACCTTCGGGCAGTGGTTCCGGCGGGCACTGCCGAGCTACGACCCGCGAGCCGTCGAACGCTTCTGGGAACGGCAGGGCTGGCAGCGCGAGCGCCTGGACATCCGCTGGGACTTCGACTCGCGCGAGGACTTCGAGGCCGTCGTCGGGATCGAGTTCGCGCCCGAGCACGCCGACCTGATCCTCGCCGAGCACCCGGACGCCACCGGCGTCGACTACGCCGTCAACCTCTGGCACCGCCGCTACTGATCCCTCTCTCGGCGTCCTGGCTCCTCCACGGGTTGCTGGCCGGTGCGGCCGGCCCGCCGCGCCGACCGACCCGGAAACCGCGGAGCAGGCCGCAACCTGCGTAGCGGAACCGTCAGTCGACGAGGTCGAGGGCGATGTCGACGATCGGCGAGGAGTGGGTCAGGCCGCCGACGGAGACGAAGTCGACGCCGGTCTCGGCGTAGTCGCGGGCCACCTCGAGGGTCATGCCGCCCGTGGCCTCGATCTCGACGGGTTCGCCTGCGGCGCGGAGCAGCTCGACGGTCTCGCGCAGCACGTCGAGGTCCATGTTGTCGCACATCACGAACCGCGCCCCGGCGTCGTAGGCCTCCTGCGCCTCGGCGGGAGTGGTCACCTCGACCTGCACGTCGACGTCGGGGAACCGCTCGCGGACCAAGGCGTACGCGGCCGCGACCGAGCCCGCTGCCAGCTTGTGGTTGTCCTTGATCATGGCGACGTCGTAGAGCCCCATGCGCTTGTTGGTGCCACCGCCACAGCGCACGGCGTACTTCTCGAGCCAGCGCATGCCGGGCGTCGTCTTGCGGGTGTCGAGGACCATCGCGCCGGTGCCCTCGAGCGCGTCGGCCCACCGGCGCGTGTGCGTCGCCACGCCGGAGAGCCGGCTGAGCAGGTTGAGGATCGTCCGCTCGGCGACGAGCACCACCTGCGTCGGGCCGGTGACGCCGGCGATGACGTCGCCGCGCTCGAGCCGCGCCCCGTCGTCGTTCACCACCTCGACCGTCGGCACCTCGCCGCCGATCTGCGCCGCCACCGCCGAGAGCACGAGGCCGATCACCGGCACGCCCGCGACGACACCGGGCGCCCGGGCGACGATCTCGGCAGTGCGCGTCTGCTCGGCCGGGATGGTCGCCAGGGTGGTGACATCGAGCCCCTCCGGACCGAGGTCCTCGCGCAGCGCCACCGCCACCAGCTCCCGCGCCCACGCGTGCGGGAACCCGCTCAGCCCATCGTCGCTCACGCCGTCTCCTCCGGTCCGTCCACCGAGTTCGTATGCCGCACAGCCGGACTCGCGCCGACCGCTCCTTCCGAGTCCGCGCGGTCCTCGTCCAGGACGTCGACCGGCATCGAGCCGTCGAGGTCGAGGCCCTCGAGGTTCGACCGCGGCACCGGCACGACCTCGGCCGTGAGCACCCCGGCGCCCGACCGCCGCAGGTGCACGTGGTGCAGGAAGTGCTCGTCGTCCCGGCTCGGGAAGTCCTCCCGCACGTGACCGCCACGGGTCTCCTCACGCAGCGCGGCGGCATACGCCAGCGCGCGGCCGAGGTGGAGCAGGTTGGTGGTCTCCCAGCTCTGGGGGCCGCCCTGCTGGTCGGCGTCCTCCGCGGCCGCGAGCTCAGCGAGGGCCCCGAGCGCCTGCTCGGTGGCGGCGAGCGAGGTGGCCGACCGCACGGTGCCGGCGCCGGCGGTCATGGCGCGCTGGATGTCGAGGCGCCGCTTGCTGCCGACCAGCTCCGGCTCGCCCGTGGCCGCCGCGGGGGTCGCCTCCGGGAGCTCGCCGACGCCGAGGCGGGCGGTGAGGTCGTCGGCGATCCGGCGCCCGAAGACGAGGCCCTCGAGCAGGGAGTTGGAGGCGAGGCGGTTGGCGCCGTGCACGCCGGTGCACGAGGTCTCGCCGCACGCGTACAACCCCTCGAGGGAGGAGCGCCCCCGCAGGTCGGTCCGCACACCCCCGCTGGCGTAGTGCTGCGCCGGCGCGACGGGCAGCAGCTGCGTCGCGGGGTCGAAGCCGAGCTCGCGGCAGCGGGAGACGATCGAGGGGAACCGGTGCTCGAGGAACTCGGCGCCGAGGTGGCGACAGTCGAGGTAGACGTGGTCGGTGCCGGTCTCGCGCATCCGCGTGATGATGGTGCGGGCCACGACGTCGCGCGGCGCGAGGTCGGCGAGCGGGTGCTGGCCCTGCATGAACCGCTCCCCCGCCTCGTCCACGAGGAAGGCGCCCTCACCGCGGACCGCCTCGGAGATGAGCGGCTGCTGGCCGCGCGAGCCCTCACCGAGCCACAGCACGGTCGGGTGGAACTGGACGAACTCGAGGTCGGCCAGCACGGCGCCGGCTCGCAGGGCAGCCGCCATGCCGTCACCCGTGGCCACGGACGGGTTGGTCGTCGAGGCGTAGATCTGGCCGAGCCCGCCGGTCGCCAGGACCACGGCGCGAGCGTGGGCTGCGCCGACGCCGTCGACCTGGCCCTCGCCGATGACGTGCAGGGTGACGCCGCAGACCCGCTCGTCCGCGTCGGTGAGCAGGTCGACGACGAGGGCGTGCTCGATGACCTCGATGCCGGGGTCGTCGCGCACCCGGTCGAGCGCGGCGATGAGGGCCCGGCTGATCTCGCGCCCCGTGGCGTCGCCGCCGGCGTGCAGGATGCGGTCGCGGTGGTGGCCGCCCTCGCGGGTCAGCGAGATCTTGCCGGTGTCGCCCCTGTCGAAGTCGGCGCCGAGCGCGATGAGGTCCCAGACCGCGTCGGTGCCCTCGGTCACGAGCGCGTGCACCGCGTCGACGTCACAGAGCCCTACACCGGCCACGAGCGTGTCGTGGATGTGCTCGGCCGGACTGTCCTCCGGCGACATGACGGCGGCGATGCCACCCTGCGCCCAGGCCGTCGAGCCCTCGTCGAGCACCGTCTTCGTGACGAGCAGGACGCGGTCGACGCGGCGCCGCAGCCGCAGGGCCGTCGTGAGTCCCGCGATGCCGGAGCCCACGACGATGACATCGGCCGTGGTCGTCCAGCCGGGCGCGGGGGCGCTCAGGCGTCGGGGGATGCTCACGTCGGGGAGCCCGCTCTGCGGCATACGCCTGGCCTCTCAGTCTGGTGGTGGTGCCTCGTGCTGTCGACCGGTCGCGGCGGGAGTCTGCACGCCGACGCCGCCGGGCCACGTCACATCGTGCCCTACGGGAGGTGCCCGCTCGCGCCCGATGCCGTATGCCGCCCGCGCCCCGGGCGGGTGCGGCCCTCACGGCTGGCTGAAGGTCTCGAGGGCGCCGCCGCCCGGCCCGACGAGGACGGGCAGGTTGTCGATGAGGCGCGTCGTCCCGACCCGGCCGGCCACGGCCAGGAGGGCCTCGCCGCGGTACCACTCCGGCACGTCCTCGAGCGTGTCCGGGTGGACGAGGACGAGGTAGTCGACGAGGGCGAGCGGCTCTCGCACGAGAACGGTCCGGGCGGCGCGGCGTACGGCGGAGGGGCCTTCTGTCGCGGCCGCAGCGCCGGCGCGCAGGGCCGCCGACAGGCAGAGGGCCGTCTCGCGGTCGGAGGGCGTCAGGTAGGTGTTGCGGCTCGACATCGCCAGGCCGTCTTGCTCGCGCACCGTCGGCACGGACACGACACGGACGGGGAAGTCGAGGTCACGACACATGCGTCGGATGAGCAGCAGCTGCTGGGCGTCCTTCTGCCCGAAGTAGGCCGCGCTGCACCGGGTCAGGTGCATGAGCTTGGCGACGACGGTGAGCATGCCGTCGAAGTGCCCGGGCCGGGACTGGCCCTCGAGGACGTCGCCGAGGGGACCGGCCGAGATCCGGACGCCCGGGTCGCCCTCGGGATAGACGACGTCGGGCGTCGGGGCGAAGACGAGGTCGACGCCGGCCTCCGTGCAGATCTGGAGATCCGCGTCGAAGGTGCGCGGGTAGCGCGAGAGGTCCTCCTTGGGCCCGAACTGCAGGGGGTTGAGGAAGATCGTGACGACGACGTGCTGGTGCGCGGCCCGCGCCCGCCGGATCAGGGTCGCGTGGCCGTGGTGCAGGGCACCCATCGTCATCACCACGGCGACGTCGCCGTCGTCGAGACGCGCTCGGGCGTCGCGCAGCTCGTCGCGGGTGCGGGCCAGGACCGGCGTCGGAGGTGCAGGCTGGGCGGCTGGCTGGGCGGCTGGCTGGGCGGCGGTCACGGTTGGTCCTCCTCGTGCGCGAGCAGCTGGAGCAGCGGGTCGGCGACGTCCGCCCGGAGGCGGCCGCTCAGCAGCGCGCGCTGCGCCGTCGCGCGGGCCAGTGCCAGGTAGGTCGGGCGGATGTCCGGCGCCACCGTGCGCATCATCGCGACGTGCTCGGCCACCGTACCGGCATCGCCTCTCGCCACCGGCCCGGTGAGGGCTGCGTCACCCCGCTGGAGGGTGTTGGCGAGCGCGGCTGTCAGGAGCGGCTCCAGCACCCGAGCCGGGTCGCCCACGCCCGCCTCTGCGAGCAGTTGCATCGACTGCGCCACGAGCGTCACGAGGTGGTTGGCGCCGTGCGCGAGGGCGGCGTGGTAGGTGACGCGGTCCTCCTCGGCCACCCACACCGGGTCGCCCCCCATCTCGATGACGAGGGCCTCCCCCAGCGGGCGCGCGAGGTCGCTCGTCGTCACCCCGAAGCAGCAGTCGGCCAGGCGGTCGAGGTCGAGGGCCGTGCCGGTGAACGTCATGGCCGGGTGCAGGGCCAGGGGGACGATGTCGCTGTCGGCGGCGGTCTCGAACACCGAGAGGCCGTGCGCGCCGGAGGTGTGCATGACGAGCTGGCCGGGGGTGAAGGTGCCGGTCGCACTGAGTCCCGCGACGAGGTCGGCCAGGGCGTCGTCCGGGACGGCCAGCACGACGAGGTGCGCCCCCGCGACGACCTGGGGCACCGGCTTGACCGGGACACCGGGCAGGAGCGTCGCGGCGCGCTCGAGGCTCGCCTCGCTGACCGCCGACACACCGGTGACGACGTGGCCCGCTCGCTGGAGGGCCGCTCCGAGGACGGCGCCGACCCTCCCGGCGCCCACGATGCCGACGTCGAAGCGCGCAGGACGTTCGGAGGGGCTGCTCACGCACGGCACGCTATCGCCTACAGTCCCGAGGCGTGGGTCCCCTTCCGTGGCGTGAGGCATGGCACCGGGCGTTGTATGCCGCCGGGCGGGGCTTCTACGTCACCCGCGGCGGGCCGGCGGCCCACTTCACCACCGCGACGCACGGCCCGACCGGGGCAGCCCTCGCGGCGGCCCTGCTGCGGCTGTGGCTGCGCGACCACGACGAGCTGCCGGCCGTGGTCGTCGACGTCGGCGCCGGTCGCGGCGAGCTCGCCAGCCACCTCGTCCGCGCCCTCGCCGACCTGGCGCTCGACGAGTCGAGGTATGCCGTCGCGCCCGGCCACGACGAAGGACCTCGACCCAGCGGCGGGACCGGGAGGCCCGCGCACGCGACGACGCGGGTCGTGGCGGTCGACGTCGTGGACCGGCCGGAGGGCCTCGACGAGCGCGTCGAGTGGCAGCGCTCCCCCGGCGGCGAGACTCTCCCTCCGGAGCTGACCGACCTGCGCGATGCCCTCGTCGTCGCGCACGAGTGGCTCGACGTCGTGCCCTGCACGGTGGCGCAGGTCGACGCGAGCGGCACCGCGCGCACCGTCCTCGTCGACCCCGACACCGGCGAGGAGACCTTGGGCGCACCCCTCACCGACGACGAAGAGGCGTGGCTGCGAGCCCACTGGCCGGCGACCACCCCCGGCGAGCGCATCGAGGTGGGGCTCGCGCGTGACCGCGCCTGGGCCGACCTCGTCTCGCGCGTGCGTTCGGGCACGCTGCTGGCCGTCGACTACGGCCACACGGCTGGGAGACGTCCGAGCGGGGGGACGCTGACGGCATACGCCCACGGGCAGCAGACCACGCCGGTGCCCGACGGCACGTGCGACGTGACCGCGCACGTGGCGATGGACAGCCTGGACGCCGACGAGGTGAGCACGCAGCGCGAGGCCCTGCAGGCCCTCGGGGTCACGGGCGCCACCCCGCCGCACGCGCTCGCGCGGGCGGAACCCCTCGCCTACCTGGCTGCGCTGGAGCAAACCGGTGCCGAGGCCCGGCTGCTCGACCGCCAGGGCTTCGGCGGCTTCTGGTGGGCCCTGAAACGCGTCGACGAGCACCCCGTAGCCTGAAGGTATGCGTCGTCTGGCCTCCGCACTGCTCGCCCTCGGCCTCCTCGTGCGCGTGCCGACCACCGCCTTCGCCCACGACGTCCTGGAGCAGACCAACCCGGCCGACGGCACGAGCATCACGCACCTCCCCGAGGCGGTGACGCTGACCTTCTCCGAGGCGCCGCTGCCGATCGGGTCGCAGGTCGTCGTGACCGGCCCGTCCGGCCCGGTGTCGTCCGGCGCGCCGACGGTCGCGGACCGCGTGGTGTCGCAGGCCCTGTCGCCGTCGGCGCCGGCGGGCGACTACACCGTCTCCTACCGCGTCACCTCCGACGACGGCCACCCCGTCACCGGCACGTTCTCCTTCCACGCGGCGATCGGGCTCGACGGGTCCACCGCCACCGCCGCTGCCACGGTGCACGTGCGGCCGGCGGCGGGCAGCGAGGACGCGGGCAACTCGATCTTCGTGCCGGTCCTGCTCACCATCGTCGGCACGGTCGTCCTCCTCGGGATCGGCGGCTTCCTCCTGCTGCGCGGCCGCGAGGCAGACGCCAGCAAGCGGGGCTGACGCCTTCACCCCTGCCCGACCGCCCGGCTCCGGCCGGGCAGGCGGCGGTCCGGTCAGTCGGGCTGGGGCAGCCGCTGGTTGAGGAACCACCGGTGGCCGAACGGGTCGTGGAACACCGCGAGCCGCCCGACACCCGGGTTGTCCTGCGGCCCACGGTCGAGCACCGCTCCGGCGGCCACGGCCGACGCGGCGACGGCGTCGCAGTCGGCCACCTCCAGGTGCAGGGACACCGAGTTCCCACGCGCCGGGTCCGGCGGCGCGACGCCCGCCGACTCGAAGGCGTCGGACATCATCCAGCGCGCGCCGTCGACCTCGAGCTCGCAGTGACCGACGCGGCCGTCGTCCATGACGATGGGGTCGACACTGACGCGGGCTCCCAGCACACGGGTGTACCACTCGATCGCCGCGCGGGAGTCCTGGACACAGATGTACGGCGTCAGCTCACCCATGGGCTCCTCCTCGGTCGGTGCTCCCAGTCGACCACGCCGACCCCCTGATCGGTGGCCGGGCGTCCCAGCGATCTGCCGCGGTCCGGTCAGGACCCGCCGAGGCGTTGGACGACGAGACGCTCGTAGCCGCGAAGCACGAAGGTCGGTCGTCGCCGGGCCTCGACGACGCGGACCGGGCCGCTGCGCCGGAGCAGGGCACGTACGGAGATCTGCAGCTCCATCCGCGCGAGCGGCGCGCCGAGGCAGAAGTGGATGCCGGCACCGAAGGCCAGGTGCGGGTTGGGCTCGCGGGCGGCGTCGAACCGGTCGGGCTCGGCGAACACGGCGGGGTCGCGGTTGGCCGCCCCGAGCAGGGCCGCCACCTTCTGCCCCTCGTGGACGGTCACGCCGTGCACCTGGACGTCGGTCGTGGCGGTGCGTTCGAACAGGTGCAGGGGTGAGTCGTGCCGGAGCATCTCCTCGACGAGGCGCGCCACCGCGTCGTCGTCGTCGAGCGAGTCGAGGACGACCTCCAGCTGGGCCGGGTCTGCGAGCAGCGAGGCCAGGCCGTTGCCGAAGCCGTTGACGCTGGCCTCGTGCCCGGCGTTGAGCAGCAGGACGACCGTGGCGACGAGCTCACGACGTGACAGCCGGTCGCCGCCGTCGCGCTCCTCGACCAGCGCCGTGAGCAGGTCGTCGCCCGGGTGCTCGACCCGCTCGGCCGCGAGCGCCTCGACGTACGAGGCGAACTCGTCACACGCCTGCTGTGCCTGCCGCTGCGCCTCGGGAGACGGCGCCACCTCGTACATCCGGACGATCGCCTGCGACCAGTCGCGCAGCCGCTTCCAGTCCGACGTGGGCGCGCCGAGCAGCTCGCAGATGACGAGGACCGGCAGCGGCTCGGCGTAGCCCTCGATGACGTCGACGGATCCCTCGGCGTCGAGCCGCGCCTCCAGGCCCGTGAGCAGGTCGCCCGCGATCTCCTCGACCCGCGGCCGCAGCCGCTCGATGTGACCGCGGTTGAAGGCGCCGGCCACGAGTCGGCGCAGCCGGGTGTGCTTCGGCGGCTCCGAGTCGAGGATCGAGTCGGCGTGCAACCAGTCGAACACCGTCCACCGGTCGTCGTCCGACGTGGTGCGGGGACGGAAGATCCGCCCGAGCCGCCGGTCGCGCAGCACGTCGTTGGCCGCGGCGTGCGTCGTCGTCACCCAGAGCCCGAGCCCCTCGTGCCACACGATCGGCGCCGTCCCGCGGGCCTGCGCCAGCACCGGGTAGGGGTCGGCGACGAATGCCGGGTCGGACAGGTTGAAGTGCGCGTGCGGGACCGTCATCGAGCTCACGCTCCAACTGTGCCCCACCGGGTGCGACGCGACGGAGCAGGGGTCCGAGCGGTGGGCAGCGAGGAGGCACACGGCATACGCCCGCCGTGCGGGCCGTAGGCTCGGGCGCATGACGGAGACCACCGCCTCGTCGCCGCCCTCGCGCCAGGCCCTGACGGTCGGCGTGGGCGCCGGTGGCCTGGCCACGGCGGACATGGTGCTCAACATCGGCCCGCAGCACCCGGCCACGCACGGCGTGCTGCGGCTGCGGATCGTCGTCGACGGCGAGCGGATCGTCACCGCCGAGCCGATCATCGGCTACATGCACCGCGGGGCCGAGAAGCTCTTCGAGGTGCGCGACTACCGCCAGATCATCGTGCTCGCGAACCGCCACGACTGGCTCAGCGCCTTCTCCAACGAGCTGGGCGTCGTGCTCGGCGTGGAGCACATGCTCGGCATGGAGGTGCCCGAGCGGGCCGTCTGGGCGCGCACCGCGCTGGCCGAGCTCAACCGGGTGCTCAACCACCTGATGTTCCTGGGGTCCTATCCGCTGGAGCTCGGCGCGATCACCCCGGTCTTCCACGCGTTCCGCGAGCGCGAGGAGCTGCAGGCCGTCATGGAAGAGGTCTCCGGCGGGCGGATGCACTACATGTTCAACCGCGTCGGCGGCCTCAAGGAGGACCTCCCGGCCGGCTGGATGGGCCGGGTCGACAAGGCGATCGCCAACGTGCGGGGGCGTCTTCCCGACCTCGAGCGCCTCGTCGTCGGCAACGAGATCCTCGAGGCGCGCACGCGCAGTGTCGGGGTGCTCTCCCGCGAGACCGTCCAGGCGTACGGCGTGTCCGGCCCCATCGCCCGCGCCAGCGGGCTCGACGTGGACCTGCGGCGGGACGCCCCCTACCTCGCCTACGCCGAGCTCTTCGGCGACAAGGGCCCCGGGCGCGTCGTGACCCGGACGGCCGGTGACTGCCTCGCTCGTCTGGAGGTGCTCCTCGAACAGGTCCACGTCTCGCTCGACCTCGCGCAGGCGTGCCTCGACCGGCTCGTGCAGCTGCCTCAGGGCCCGATCAACGTCAAGCTGCCCAAGGTGCTCAAGGTCCCCGAGGGCGAGATCTACTGCGCCACCGAGAACCCGCTCGGCTTCAACGGCTACTACCTCGTCTCGCGCGGGGAGAAGACGCCGTGGCGCCTCAAGCTGCGCTCCGCCTCGTTCAACAACATCAGCGTGCTCTCCGAGATGCTGCCCGGGCAGCTCATCTCCGACATGGTCGCGATCCTGGGGTCGATGTTCTTCGTGGTCGGGGACGTGGACAAGTGAGGGGCCGTATGCCGTCCGCCCGGGGCTCACGCGAGACTGCGCTTCGCGGGGTCGCCGTCGCCGCCATCACGGCGGCGATCACGCTCGCGGCGGCCTGCTCCGACGAGGACACGGTGAGTACCGTCCCGCCGCCGTGGCCGACGCGCACCACGAGCCCGGACGGGCCGCCGAAGCCACCCTCGGTGCCGACGACGACGTCCACGACGCCCACGTCCCACACATCGAAGGCCACCGTCTCCGGCACGACCTGAGTGGGTCAGTACGCCGGGACGCCCAGGATCCGGGGCCGTCCCGAGACGACGTCGATGACCGGCCGGGAGCCCAGCGGCCGCGCCAGCTGCAGCCGGGCGGTGCTCGAGACGTAGCTCGACGGGCATGCCGTGTACTGCCCGTTCGGCTGCGAGGTACCGCCGACGACGACCATGTCGTCGAGCTCGAGGACATGGGCGGCCAGGTCGACGTCGCAGGCACCGCCGCCGATCCCGACCTCGACCGTCGAGCCGCTCACGGCGATCAGCCGGTCGGCCGGGTGGACGAGGGGTGCAGGCTCGGGCAGGCCCGGAAGCGGCTGGACCGACCCGGGCAGGTGCCACTCCAGGGCGCCGTCCACGACGGCGACGACCGAGACCGGGTGCGAGAGACCGTCGATCGTCAGCCGCCAGACGGGCAGCCGCACGTCGCCCGTGCTCGTCCTGACGGGCGCATCGGCGCGCACCGCCCGGGTGACCACGAGCCGGCAGGAGGCTGGGACGCCCTCGCAGCTGCCGGGGGCATCGGAGTCCGCGCGCAGGGCCCGGTCGAGCGCCTCGCGGGGACCGATGACGCCCACGGACCGGGTGGCCTGCCCCGAGGTCGTCGTGCTGATCGTCCTGGTCATGGTTCCGGTCCCGGTCGTGTGGGCCTGGATTCCCGGGGCCAGATCGACCTTGCGCGCGTTCCAGGCGATCTTCTGCTCGTCGGTGTCGAACCCGAGGTCCAGGGCCCAGCCGGACAGGAGCACCGGGACCGCGGGCACCGTGGGCACCCCGGCCCGACGGACCGCGTCGGCCACCACCGCTGCCCGGCGGGCGAAGTCCGGTGGCGCCGGCGCGAGGGGTGCGACGACACCGCTCTGGCCCGGCACGTCCGTGGCGTCGGGCGCGTCGGTGAGGCCTCCTGCGAGAACGTTCGTCGCCGCACCACCCGGCAGTCCGGGCGACGGGGCCGACGTGCCGGAGGCCGCGAGCAGTCCCGTCGCGGCGAGCAGGAGCGCCCCGGTGCCGCTGACGGACGCACGGACCCGACGCCGTCGCTCTGCGTCGTCCGAGGGACGAGCTGACCCGGTGCGTGTCCCCTGTGGCTGCATGTCGTTGATGACACCACGCCACGGAGGTTCGTTGCGCCAGAACGGGCGTCAGGTGCGGTCGGAGCCGTTCTCGTCCTCGTCGTCGCGCGGGCGGAGCCGGCACCAGCTCTGCACCACCATGCCGGCGACGGCCAGCAGCAGCGCGATGACGGCGTGCACGCCGAACGCCCAGATGCGGGCCAGCTGCGACTCCACGTCGGCGTCGGGCAGCAGCACCAGGACGTTGGCGACGTACCAGCCGACGAGCACCGAGCCGGTCAGGGCGCCGGCCTGGGCCAGGACCAGGGTGCGCGCCGCGCGCAGCGGCGTGATCGCGGGGTTCGGGAGCCCGTCGCGGACCTTGCGCACCTGCCAGCCCCCGACCAGCAGGGCCGCACCGAGGAAGACCATGGCGACACCGCCCACCCAGCCCGGGTCGGGGACGGAGCTGCCGCCGGAGGCGAGCCAGCGCAGCAGCAGCCACGCGAGCACCGTCATGGCGACGGCCGCGAGCACGAGCGTCGTGGCACGGATGCCGGAGTGGGGTCTCACTGCTGCTCCCATTCGGGACCGGGCCGCACGCCCGATCGGTCGAGGTCGGCCAGGACGTCCGCCACGGGCCGTATTCCGCCGTCCCCGGGTCCCACGCGAAGCGTCGCCCGCGGGTCGGCGTCGGCCCACGGCACGAGGACGAAGGCGCGCTCGTGAGCACGCGGGTGCGGGAGCAGGAGGGCCGGGTCGTCGCTGACGACCTCGCGGCTTGCCCCCGGCGCGCCGTACTGCAGCAGGTCGAGGTCGAGGGTCCTCGGACCCCACCGGACCGCGCGGGTGCGGTCGTGGTCGGCCTCGATGCGGTGCAGGGCCGCGAGGAGCTCGGCCGGGGACAGCGTGGCCCGCCCCACCGCGACGGCGTTGAGGTACGGCGGCTGTTCCGGACCGCCCACGGGGTCGGTCTCGACGAGCGACGACACAGCCGTCACGGTGAGTCCCGGCAGGTCGCGCAGGGCCTCGAGCGCTGCGGCCAGCGTCTGCCCGCGGTCGCCGAGGTTGGACCCGAGCGCCACGGCGACATGGGCGCCGCCCACGCGCTGCACGCATACCTGCACGTCGGTGAACGGCTGGCCGACGGGGGCCTCCGGCTTGTGCACGACGACCTCGACGGAGTCGACGAGGTCGTGGCGCAGCACGTCGTCGGCGATGACCTCGCCCAGGCGTTCGATCAGGTCGAAGGAGGGACCGGTGATCCGCGCGACGACGGCGTCGGCGACCTCGGCGTAGTTGACGGTGGCAGCCAGGTCGTCGGAGCGCCCGGCCGGCCGCAGGTCGCACCACATGGTGACGTCGACCAGGAAGGTCTGGCCGTCGCGCTTCTCGACGTCGAGCACGCCGTGGTGGCCCCGGGCCGAGACGCCCTGCAGGACGATGCGGTCGGCCATCAGGCGTGGTCCTCCTGCAGGTCGTCGCCCAGGTCCTCGGGAGCGTGGTCGAGCGCGGCCTGCACCACGGACAGCGCCCGCACGGTGGAGGCGACGTCGTGGACGCGGACGCACCACAGGCCCGCCATGGCGGCCATCACGGATGTCGCCGTGGTCTCGACGTCCCGGTCGGCGGCCGGCCGCGGGGCGGCGCCCTCCGCGCGACCGACCCGCCCGAGGAAGGTCTTGCGCGACGCCCCGAGCAGGATCGGCTGGTCGAGGTCGTGGAGCACCGGCAGCGCAGCCATCAGGGCCCAGTTGTGGTCGGCGTTCTTGGCGAAGCCGAGGCCCGGGTCGAGCACGAGCGCCTCCGGCTCGATGCCGGCGGTGAGCAGCTCCTCGCGCCGCTGCCCGAGCTCCTGCAGCACCTCGGCGACGACGTCGTCGTAGACCGCGCGGGACTGCATGGAGGTGCTGTGGCCGCGCCAGTGCATCGCGATGAACGGCAGGCGGTTCGCGGCCACCCAGGGCACCATCTCGGGGTCGGCGAGGCCGCCGGACACGTCGTTGACGATCGTCGCGCCGGCGTCCACGGCAGCCCGGGCGACGGAGGCGCGCATCGTGTCGATCGACACGACGGCGCCCTCGGCGGCGAGCGCGGCCACGACGGGGACGACGCGGCGCAGCTCCTCCTCGACGGAGGGGCGGCCGGCGCCGGGGCGCGTCGACTCACCCCCGACGTCGACGATGTCGGCACCCGCGGTGAGCACCTCGCGACCGTGGGCGATCGCGGCGTCGTGCTCGAACCACTCGCCGCCGTCGGAGAAGGAGTCGGGGGTGACGTTGACGACGCCCATGACGAGGGTGCGGTCCTGCACACCCAGGAGGGTGGCGGCGTCGGGCCTCTCGTCGGGGACGTGGCGGTGTGCGGGCGCCGGCGCGTTCATGGGCGACATTGTGTCGTCGCCGGCAGGAGGCGTGCTGCTGTGGAGGGGTCGCTCGCCGTCACTTGTTGCCCTCGAGCATCAGCGCCATCGCCTCCGCTCGAGTCGCCGGGTCGCGCAGCTGCCCGCGCACGGCGGAGGTGATGGTGCTCGCGCCCGGCTTGCGGATGCCGCGCATGGACATGCACAGGTGCTCCGCCTGGACGACGACGATGACGCCCTGCACGTCGAGGTGCTCGACGAGGGCGTCGGCGATCTGGGACGTCAGCCGCTCCTGGACCTGCGGGCGCCGGGCGAAGACCTCGACGAGCCGGGCCAGCTTGGAGAGGCCGGTGACGCGGCCGTCGTTGCTGGGGATGTAGCCGACGTGCGCCACCCCGTGGAAGGGCACGAGGTGGTGCTCGCACGTGCTGTAGAGCTCGATGTCCCGCACGATGACGAGCTCCTGGTGGTCGATCTCGAAGGTCGTCCCGAGCACGTCGGCCGCCTCCATGTCGAGACCGGCGTAGATCTCGCCGAACGAGCGGGCCACCCGGGCCGGGGTGTCGAGCAGCCCCTCACGTTCGGGGTCCTCGCCGATGGCGAGGAGCAGCTCGCGCACCGCCGCCTCGGCGCGCGCCGTGTCGATCGGCACGTCAGCTCTTCTCGTCGGGGTTGACGCGACCGTCCTCCGGGACCTCGATGACCTGCTCGGCGGGGTGCTCCTCGGCGAGCGGGTGCGCACCGACGGCGGCGGCCTCGTCGATCTTGCCCTCGAGGGCCTTGTCGGCCGGCACCGGCGGCGGCAGGTGGCCGTTCTGGCCGTTGGAGCCGTTGATCGCGGCGATCTCGGCCGGCGTCAGGACCGGCGGGCGGTCGCTGAGCTGGCGCGTCTGCGACGAGAGCCACGTCGGCCGCTCGGGCTGCTTGACGACCGGGGAGAAGAGCTGGGCGAGCTCGTGCGCGTTCAGCGTCTCCTTCTCGAGCAGCTCGAGGACGAGCTGGTCGAGAAGGTCGCGGTTGGCGTTGAGGGCGTGGTACGCCTCGTCGTGGGCCGCGTCGATGAGGCTGCGGACCTCCTCGTCGACAACGCGGGCGATCTCCTCGGAGTAGTCGCGCTGGTGCCCCATGTCGCGGCCGAGGAAGACCTCGCCGTTGCTCTGGCCGAGCTTGATGGCACCGACGCGCGAGGACATGCCGTACTCGGTGACCATCTTGCGGGCCATGCCGGTGGCCTTCTCGATGTCGTTGCTGGCACCGGTGGTCGGCTCGTGGAAGACGATCTCCTCGGCGACGCGGCCACCGAGGGCGTAGGCGAGCTGGTCGAGGATCTCGTTGCGCGTCGTGGAGTACTTGTCGTCGATCGGCATGACCATCGTGTAGCCGAGGGCGCGGCCGCGCGGCAGGATCGTCACCTTGGTCACCGGGTCGGTGTGGTTGAGCGCCGCGGCGACGAGGGCGTGGCCACCCTCGTGGTACGCCGTGATCTTGCGCTCCTTGGCCGACATGATGCGCGTGCGCTTCTGCGGGCCGGCGATGACGCGGTCGATGGCCTCGTCGAGCGCCGGGTTGTCGATGACCTTCTTGTCGCTGCGGGCCGTCAGCAGGGCGGCCTCGTTGAGCACGTTGGCCAGGTCGGCGCCGGTGAAGCCGGGGGTGCGGCGGGCGACGGCGAGCAGGTCGACGTCGGCGGCCATCGGCTTGCCCTGGCCGTGCACCTCGAGGATGCGGTGGCGACCGATCATGTCGGGGGCGTCGACGGCGATCTGCCGGTCGAAGCGGCCGGGGCGCAGCAGCGCCGGGTCGAGGATGTCGGGGCGGTTGGTCGCCGCGATGAGGATGACGTTCGTCTTGACGTCGAAGCCGTCCATCTCGACGAGCAGCTGGTTGAGGGTCTGCTCGCGCTCGTCGTGGCCGCCGCCCATGCCGGCGCCGCGGTGGCGACCGACGGCGTCGATCTCGTCGACGAAGACGATGGCGGGCGCGTTGGCCTTGGCCTGCTCGAACAGGTCGCGGACGCGGCTGGCGCCGACACCGACGAACATCTCGACGAAGTCCGAGCCGGAGATCGAGTAGAACGGCACGCCGGCCTCACCGGCGACCGCTCGCGCCAGGAGGGTCTTGCCGGTGCCGGGCTGGCCGTAGAGCAGCACGCCCTTGGGGATCTTGGCGCCGACGGCGAGGAACTTCGCGGGCTCCTGGAGGAACTCCTTGATCTCCTGGAGCTCCTCGATCGCCTCGTCGCAGCCGGCGACGTCGGCGAAGGTGACCTTCGGGGTGTCCTTGGTGGCGAGCTTGGCGCGCGACTTGCCGAACTGCATGACGCGGTTGCCGCCGCCCTGCATCTGCCCCATGAGGAACCAGAAGAGGCCGAGGATCAGGATGACCGGCAGCACCGAGAAGAGGAACGAGCCGAACCAGCTCGGCTGGTCGATCTGGTCGTCGACGCCCTTGGGCGGTGCCTTGGCGTTGAGCGCCTGCACGACCTGGCCGCCACGCGCGTCCACGTAGTACGCGTAGACCGTCTTGGCGTCCTTCACCGTGCCGTCGGGCGAGGTGTAGGGCGTCTTGAGCGTCAGCTCCATGCGCTCGTTGTTGAGCAGCTTGGCCGACTCGACGTTGCCGTCGTTGATCTGCGTCATCGCGGCCGAGGTGTCGATCCGGGGCGGGCCGGACTCGGAGAACATCATGCCGAAGACGAGCGCGCTGATGAGGACCAAGATCCACAACAGTGGGGTGCGCAGAATCCGCTTAGCGTCCATGTACGTGCGGGGCCGTCGGCCCCGGTCCTCCTGCTCGTCCGGTGAGTTGGTCCACCGGCACAACGACCGGGGGACTACCAGTGTTCCGCATGCGGCGGGCCCGTGACCAACCACTCCGTCCAGCGTTGCGTACCCACAGCACGGAGCGACGCACGGTGGAGTGGGCGCAGCAGGTCAGGCCGTGGCGGCGCGCAGGGCCTCCAGGACCCGGCGGTCGATGCCGTCGGAGGTCAGGCGCGCCTCGTAGTTGGCGTTGCCGGCCCAGTCGGCCAGCGCCGTGGCCAGGTCCCCGCCCTCGAAGCCGGCACGAGCCAGGCGCTCGCGGACCTCGTCGGCCAGAGCGCCGTCGAGCGGCTGGACGTCCTCGGGCTTGCCGAAGTACATCTCCCACTCGGACAGCAGCCGCCCGAGCTCGGTGACGGGGTCGGAGTGGTCGTCGACGCGGAGGTCGGCCAGCACGCCGCAGCCGTCGTAGCCGGAGCCCGGCTCGACGGCATACAGGGCGGCGCTCTGGCGCCCGCGGGAGTCGCCGCCGGCGGCGTCCCCGGCCACGAGCGCGGCGAGCAGGCGCTGGGCGAGCGGCCGGCCGGCCGACTCGCGCCATGCGCCCTCCATGGCCTCGACGACCTCGGGCCCGGTCAGGATGTTGCCCTGGATGGCGTATGCCGTGTCGCCCTCCTCGCGCGCGACGCCCCCGGCCCAGGCGTTGCACTCGGAGCCGGTGAAGGTGGCGGCCGTGCCGGTGCCGACGACGCCGACCTGTCGGGTCTCGCGGCCCTCGTCGAGCGCCGTGGCAGCGGCCAGGGCCTCCTGCGCCCCCTCCCCCGCTGCGAGGCGGGCGAGCAGCTCCTCGCGGTAGGCGAAGCGGGCGAACGACTGCGTCGCGACGGCACCGACGCCGAGGCGGGCGTCGGGGACCACCGCCCCGACGGCGAGGAACTTGCTGGCGACGGCCACGCCGTAGGCGTCACCGTGGCGCGCGACGATGGAGAAGGTCATGCGGTCTCCTGCTCAGGCGTAGACGTGCGGTGCGAGGGTGCCGACGCATCGCAGGTTGCGGTACTTCTCGTCGTAGTCGAGGCCGTAGCCGACGACGAACTCGTTGGGGATGTCGAAACCGACGTACTTGACCGGGATGTCCACCTTGACGACGTCGGGCTTGCGCAGCAGCGTGCAGATCTCGACGGAGGCCGGCTTGCGCGACTCGAGGTTGGACTTGATCCACGACAGGGTCAGGCCCGAGTCGATGATGTCCTCGACGATGAGCACGTGGCGGCCGCTGATGTCGGTGTCGAGGTCCTTGAGGATGCGCACCACGCCCGAGCTCTTGGTGCCGCTGCCGTAGGACGACACGGCCATCCAGTCCATCGGGGCGGTGCCGGGCAGCGCGCGCATGAGGTCGGCCATGACGACGACGGCACCCTTCAGGACGCCCACGAGCAGGAACTCCCTGCCCTCGTAGTCCGCCCAGATCTCCTCTGCGAGCTCGGCGAGCCGGGCCTGGATCTGCTCCTCGGTGAGCAGGACCTCGGCCAGGTCTTCTCCCATGTGCTCGTGGTCCACGAAGGCTCCTCGATGTTGCGGTTGGGGTCGTGCGGGGCGGGACCATTCAACCGC
>NZ_BAAANB010000001.1:313462-455350 GCF_039529575.1 Terrabacter terrae | reverse complement strand
AGGCGTTGGCGGTCTGGCGCAGCGGGGTGAAGACGATCGCTCCCCCCGTGCGGGCGACGGCGATGCCCCCGGGCACGTGGAGCGGCCCCTGGCCGTGCCACGAGGTGAGCAGGGCGTCAAGCGACTCGACGTGGGCGGCGCTGACGTCCGCGAGCGGCGCCCCCGCCTCGGCGGCGAGCAGCCGCCACACCCGGGTGCGGATCGCCCGGGGCAGGGCAGAGAGCGCGTCGAGGTCGACGCCGTCGCCGGCCGGGCCGGCCGGCAGCTCGGCCCTGGCCCTGACGGCGAGGCCCTCGAGGTAGTCGGCGTCCTCGCGCAGCAGGTCGGCGCTGCGCGCCAGAGCCGCCCCGAAGCCCGGGCCGAGGTCCGACTCGAGCGTCGCCAGCAGACGCCGCGCACGCACCCGCCGGAAGGAGTCGTCGCTGTTGTGCGGGTCGACCCACGGCTCGATGCCGTAGGCGGCGCAGGCCGCGAGCGTCGTGGCGCGCGGGAGGGCGAGGAGCGGGCGGACGAAGCGGTCGCGGCGCACCGGCATACCGCTGAGGGAGCGGGCGCCCGAGCCGCGGGAGAGGCCCAGGAGCACCTGCTCGGCCTGGTCGTCGCGGGTGTGGCCGATGAGAACGAAGACGGCGCCCATGCGGTCGGCAGCCGCCTCGAGGGCGGCGTAGCGGGCCGAGCGGGCGTCGGCCTCGAGGCCGGCACCGCTGGTGCGGACGGCGGCGCGCACGACCTGAACCGGGTCGAGCCCGAGACCGCGGCACAGCGCTGCGGCCTCCTCGGCGACGCCGGCGGACTGCTCCTGCAGCCCGTGGTCGACGACGACCGCGCCCGCACGGACGCCGGAACGCGGAGCCTCGAAGGCCAGCGCCGCCGCGAGCGCCACCGAGTCCGGGCCCCCCGAGCAGGCCACGAGGACGAGACCGCCGCCGGGGACGTCGGCGAGGTGCTCGCGCACGGCCAGGCGGGTCGCGGCCACGGCGGGGTCGGGACCGGGCATGCCTGCGTTACCTCGCACCGCTCAGCCGTGGACCCGACGCACCCAGGCGTCCGGGTCGAGGATCTCGGCGGCCCGGGGCAGGGTCTCGGGCGAGGACCAGACGGCGTTGAAGCCGTCGCGACCCACCCGGTCGGTCACGGCGCGCACGAAGACGGCACCGTCGCGGTACTGGCGCATCTTGGCCTCGAGGCCGAGGAGCTTGCGCAGCAGGCGGTCGACACCGACGGCGCTGTTGCGGCGCTGGTCGAACTTGCGGCGGATCTCGTCGACGCTCGGGATGACGCGGGGGCCCACAGCGTCCATGACGACGTCGGCATGGCCCTCCAGCAGCGACATGACGGCAGTCAGCTCGGCGATCTGCGCCTTCTGCTCCGGGGTGGCGAAGAGCTGGGCGATCCCCTCCCCGGAACTGAGCACCTCGGGGAGGTTCCGCGTCAGCTGCTCGAAGCGGCGGGAGAGGTCCTCCGGCGTCGGCGCCAGGTCGACGGCGAGCTCCTGCGTGCGCGAGACCATGTGCTCGCGCAGCCACGGGACCGCGGTGAACTGCACGCGGTGGGTCTCCTCGTGCATCGCGACCCAGCGGCGGAAGTCCGTGGGGTCGACCTGCAGGCGACGCTCGGTGGCCACGATGTTGGGTGCGACGAGGAGCAGCCGGGGCGTGCCGCCTGGCGCGAGGTCGTACTGGCCGAGGACCTTGCTCGAGAGGAAGGCGAGCAGCGCCCCCATCTCGGCGCCGGTCACCTTGCCGCCGACGAGCGCGGCCATGGCGTTGGTCGGCGACTTCCTCGCGGCGTTCAGCTTGTCGACGACCGGGTCGAGCATGGCGCGGAAGGAGTCGACGTTGGCGCTGATCCAGCCCGCCCGGTCGACGACGAGGGGCGCCGGCGCGTCCGCGGGCGCGCGAAGCTCGCTCGTTTCGGCCACCGGGGCGACGGCGGAGGCGGCGGCCTCGCGCAGGTCGGCGACGATGGCGGCCGCCTCCTCGCTCGAGACCTGGGGGCCGGGGTTGACGATGGCGCGGCCGGTCCGCTTCGCGAACTCGTAGTCGACCGACGCAGCCGGGGCCCCCCCTCCCGAGCGGTCCGGACGGCCGGCGCCCTGGGGCGTCGGGATGATGCTGTCTGTCATGCCAGGCCTTTCCGTGCCGGGACGACCCGAGCGGCTCACCGGACCGTCAGCGGCAGCCGCACGAGGCGATCGCCGCTACGAAACGGTCCAACGCCGCCCGCGCCTCGTTGGTTCCTACCCCGGCGACCATACCCACGAAGACGAGCAGCCGGCCGCTGTCGTCGACCACGCTGCCGGCGAGCGCGTTGGCACCGGTCAGGGTGCCGGTCTTGGCGCGGGCGCGCCCCGCCACGTCGTGGGCGGCGCCCGTGAACCGGGCCGCGAGGGTGCCCGTCAGCCCGCCGATGGGCAGACCGTCGAGCGCCTGTCGAAGCACCGGGTGCCGGCCGTCGTAGCCGAGCACGAGCACGTCGGACAGCAGTCCGGCACGCACCCGGTTCTCGCGGGAGAGCCCGCTGGCGTCGGACAGCGTGACGCCACGGGTGTCGAGGCCCAGGGAGGCCACCTGCGACACCACCCACCGACCCACCTGGGCGAAGCCCGTCCCAGCGCCCGACCGGTAGGCCGCCTGGCGGGCGAGGATCTCGGTCAGCCCGTTGTCGCTGTCGGTGAGCGCCAGGGCCAGCTGCTCGCGCACCGGGGCCGATTCCACGCTCCCGAGCACCGAGCCGGGCCCGCTGGTCGGCACGGTGGTCGGCACGGCGGTCGGCACGGTGGTCGGCGCAGCGGTGGCGGTGGCCTGGTCCGTGGCGGTCGGCGAGGTCGCGTCGGACGCGCTCGAGGCGGTGGGGGTCGGGCCCGGCGAGCCGGGCGCCCCGGGAGCGCGGCCGCGCGCCGCGAGTCGCACGGTGACGCCGAGCGACTCGAGCTGGTGCGCGAAGGCGCCGCGCACCGCCGCGACCGGGTCGGCGGGCCCCGGGTGTCCGCCGCTCGCCCGCTGCGTCGACAGGCCGAGCATCGCCACGGCGCCGGTGATCCCGTCGCTGCGGAACGTCGACGCCCAGGTGGGCGCGGTCCTCGGGCCGTCGGCATACGTCTCGTCGACGAAGAGCGTGACGCGGCGGATGCCCTGCGGCGACAGCTTCGCGATCACCTGCTGCGCGAGGTCACGCAGCCCGGCACGGCCGGCGACGGACTTCGGGTCGCCCTTGCCCGGGGCGAGGAGCGAGTCCCCGCCCGCCACGAGGACCACCTCGTCGGGGCTGTCGCCCTCGCGCACGACGGTGCGCAGCGTCTCGTCCGGGGCGAAGGTCTGGCCGATCGCCGTGGCGGAGAGCAGCTTCGTCGTGGAGGCCGGGATGCGGAGCTGGTCGCCGCGCTGGTCGAGGAGCACCTCACCCGTCTGCCCGTCGCGGACCACGAGGGCCGAGTCCTTCAGCGCCGCGAGGGAGCGCACCGACGCCAGCGCCTTGGCGACACCGGCGCCCGACGGGGCCGCGGTCGCACCCGCCAGCGAGGGCAGCACCGGGCCCGCCGAGGTGGGCAGGCTCGGCTGGGAGACCACGGGCAGGGTCCGTGTCGCGACGGTCTCGGTCGGCGCGGGCGGCGGCAGTGGACGCATCGTCAGCACACCGGGCGCGGCGTCGGCCACGTCGAGGACGGCATACCCGAGCACGACGGTCACGAGCGACCAGCCGACGGCCCTGGCGTACCAGCGGCGTCGCGGCATCTCGTGCGCCATCCTGACCCCCGTCCGTTGCTGTCCCCGGACCTGTTTCGCGCAGGGACCGACCTTGCTGACACACTGTCGCGGACGATTCTGTCAGCCGCAGCCGAGTGCCCCGGCACCCGAGCGCGCCCGAAGAGCCCGAGAAGGGGAAGACGTGGAGTTCGACGTCACCATCGAGATCCCGCGCGGACAGCGCAACAAGTACGAGGTCGACCACGAGACCGGTCGCATCCGTCTCGACCGCTACCTCTTCACGCCGATGGCCTACCCCGCGGACTACGGCTACATCGAGAACTCGCTCGGCGAGGACGGCGACCCGCTGGACGCGCTCGTGCTGCTGCCCGAGCCGGTCTTCCCGGGCGTCGTCGTCGAGGCGCGCCCGATCGGCGTCTTCCACATGACCGACGAGGCCGGCGGCGACGACAAGGTGCTGTGCGTGCCGGTCGACCCCCGCACCGCCGACGTGCAGGACATCTCCGACGTCAACGAGTTCACGCTCAAGGAGATCCAGCACTTCTTCGAGCGCTACAAGGACCTCGAGCCGGGCAAGCACGTCGACGGCTCCGACTGGGGCAACCGCGAGGCCGCCGAGAAGATCATCGGCGAGGCCTTCGACCGCGCCAAGGAGCAGGGCACCTCGACCGCCCGTTGGGCCATGCCGCAGGGCCACTGAGCCTTTCCGCGGGCCTCAGGCACACGCATCGTGTGCCGTGATGCCGAACCCCCGCTGCCCGATCGGGCGGCGGGGGTTCGCTCGTGTCGCAGGCGAGGTGCGTCCTCGCGCCGAGGAACCGGTCAGCAGGCCTCGGCGGCATCCGGCGTCGTCACGGCGACGGGCTCGCGGGCGGGCTCCGGCTGCGGCTCCACGTCGCGCGCCGGCCGGGGCCGCAGGACGAAGGCCGCGACGAGCAGGCCGACGAGCGTGAAGGCCGCCGACGTGCGGAAAGGCTGGTTCGACGCCCGGCACGAACTGCCCCGGGACCGACCTCGAGGCGTAGACGCTGACGATCGCCGCCAGGCCGACGGCCCCGCCCAGCTGCTGCGCGGTCTGGAGCAGGCCGGAGACCGTGCCGGCCTGCGTGCGGTCGACGCCGCCGAGGACGACCACGGTGACCGGCATGAAGACCAGGGCCGCCGAGACGCCGTTGAGCAGGAGCGCACCGAGCAGGTGCCCGGCATACGTGGTCGTCGTGGAGATGCCGCTGAGCCACACGAAGCTGGCGGTCAGGCCGAGCGTGCCGACGAGCAGCAAGACCCGGGGTCCCACGCTTGCGACGAGGCGGGCGCTGACCCGCGACGTCGCGAAGATGGCGAGGCTGAGGGGCAGGAACGCCGCACCCGTGGCCACGGGACTGAAGCCGAGGACGAGCTGGAGGTACTGCGTCACCAGGAAGAACGTCGAGAACTGTGCGCCGACGACGAGCGCCATGATCACGAGCGCACCGGCTCGGGTGCGGTTGCGAACGAGCGCGAGCGGCAGCAGGGGCGAGGCCACGCGGGACTCGGCGCGGACGAAGAGCGCGACCAGGAGCACCCCCAGGGCGAAGGAGACGAGGGTCGCCGGCGCGGTCCAGCCGCGGTCGGCCGCACTGATGAAGCCGTAGACGATCCCGACCGAGCCGAGCGTCGCGGTGACGGCTCCGACGACGTCGAAGCGCCCGGGCACCCGAGGCGTCTCGGTGACGAAGCGCCGGGCCAGGACGAGGACGACGGCGCCGATCGGCACGTTGACGAACAGGGTCCAGTGCCAGCTGACGTAGCTGGTCAGGACCCCGCCGAGGAGCAGCCCGATGGAGGCGCCGGCCGAGGACACGGCGGTGAAGAGCGCCAGGCCCCGGTTGCGGGCCGCCTGGTCCGGCGCGCTCGTGGTGACGAGTGCCAGCACGCTGGGCGCGGCCAGGGCCGCCCCGACGCCCTGGAGCGTCCGAGCCGCGACGAGCCACGCGGGTGAGGTGGCCAGGCCGCCGAGGAGGCTAGCCACGGTGAAGACCGCGAGCCCGATCTCGAAGGTGCGCAGGCGCCCGAACACGTCGCCGAGGCGCCCGCCGAGGAGCAGCAGGCCGCCGAAGGCGAGGGTGTACGCGTTGAGGACCCACGACAGGCCGGCGGGTGTGAACCCGAGGTCGGTGCGGATGTGCGGCAGCGCGACGTTCACGACGGTGCCGTCGAGCACGAGCATGAGCTGGGCGACGAGGACGACACCGAGGCCGATGGCGCCGCGGCGCGCAGCCGGTGAGCCAGGTGAGGCCGGGGAGACCGGGGAGACCGGGGAGACCGGGGAGGCCGTCGTCGAAGCGGAGCCGGCCTGCTGTCCGGGAGTGGTGTGGGTGGTGGTCGACATGAGGACCTCAGGCTTCGGATGGCGCGGCGACGCGGCGCGGCATGTCCGTGCCGAGGGGCTCGCGGGCCATCGCGGTGAAGGTGTGGGGGCGCGCACTGCGGGGGTCCGCGTCGCGCGGCACGAGGGGCGCACGGTGCGTCGTCGCGAGGTGGGAGAGGTGCAGGCGCTGGGCCTGGCGGGTGGGGCGGAGTGTGGTGGACATCGGTGCCGGACTCCTCAAAGAACGTCGGTCGGCGTTAGGATTAACGGAGAGCCACTCCGGTTCTGCCCGACCAACAATACGGAGACAGTCTCCGTTTAGCAAGGGAGTTTGTCGTGACGGCTGCCGACGCCGGCAAGGCGACGATCGCAACGTCGCCGAAAGCCGCTGCGGCTCAGAGCGATCCGCGCCCCTCGTCTCCCGAGGTCGGCACTTCCGCCGAGCAGTCCAGTGCGGTCAAGCGCCCCATGCGGGCCGATGCCAAGCGCAACTACGACAAGATCCTCGCCACCGCACGAGCGGTCTTCACCGAGCGCGGAGCCGACTGCTCCCTCGACGAGATCGCCAAGCGGGCCGGCGTGGGCCCCGGCACGCTCTACCGCCACTTCCCCACCCGTGATGCGCTCATCGACGCCCTGATGCAGGACTGGACCGACAGGGTCGCGGCCGATGCGGACGCCGCCATCGCGACCGGCCTGCCGCCACGGGAGATGCTGCTCGGCTGGTTCGAGCAGTTCGTCGACCACATCACCCTGCACCGCGGCGCGGCGAGCAAGATCTGCGCCGCGATGGACGACCCCGCCTCCCCCATGTACCGCAAGTGCCGCGTCATGAGCGATGCCAACGCGCGTGTCATCGACCACCTCGAGGACGAGGGCGAGCTGCGCCCGGGGATCGACGCGGCGAACGTCATGCGCCTCGTGAGCGGAGTCGCGAGCGTCGCCGACACCACCCGCACCGAGCTCGACGTGCGCCCGATGCTCGAGGTCGTCGTGGACGGAATTGTCCGGGACTGAGCGGTCGTTGCACGGGTCATGACTCTCGACCTGCGCATCTTCACCGAGCCCCAGCAGGGCGCCACCTACGACGACCTGCTCGCCGTCGCGCGCGCCACCGAGGAGCTCGGCTTCAGCGGCTTCTTCCGGTCCGACCACTACCTCCACATGGGCGGAGACGGTGGCGCGGGCCCGACCGACGCCTGGACGACCCTCGCCGGACTGGCCCGCGAGACCTCCTCGATCCGCCTCGGCACCCTCGTCACCTCGGCGACCTTCCGCCTCCCCGGGCCGCTCGCCATCCAGGTCGCTGGTGTCGACCAGATGAGCGGTGGACGGGTCGAGCTGGGACTCGGCGCCGGCTGGTTCGAGGCCGAGCACACGGCATACGGCATCCCCTTCCCGCCGCTCGGCGAGCGGTTCGACCGGCTCGAGGAGCAGCTCGCCGTGATCACCGGAATCTGGGGCACGCCCCGCGGAGAGACCTTCTCGCACGAGGGTCCGCACTACCCCGTGAGCGACTCCCCCGCCCTCGCCAAGCCCGTCCAGGACGGCGGGGTGCCGATCATCGTCGGGGGAGGTGGCCGGCGACGCACCCCGGCGCTCGCCGTGCGGTATGCCGCCGAGTTCAACGCCGCCTTCACGTCCGTTCCCGAGACGGGCCGGCTGTTCGAGCGGGTCCGCGCCGTGGCACGTGAGGCGGGCCGCGACCCCGGCTCGCTGACCTACTCCGCAGCCCAGGTCGTCTGCGTCGGCAAGGACGACGCGACCCTGCGCCGCCGCGCGGCCGCCATCGGGCGCGACGTCGACGAGCTGCGCGAGAACGGGTTGGCCGGCTCGGCCGACGAGGTCGTCGACAAGCTCGCCACCTTCGCGGACGTGGGCACGGAGCGCGTCTACCTGCAGGTCCTCGACCTGTCGGACCTCGACCACCTCGCCGACATCGCCGAGGGCGTGCTGCGCCAGCTCCGCTGACGCGGCTCGCTGACAGCGAGCGTGGCGAAGGGCCCCCTCGACGTGACACCTCGTCGAGGGGCAGTTCGCAACCTCGAGCGGGGACTTCGTCCCGCGTTCCCGACTTGATATGCATAGAGAACCTATGTAAATTTGGGCGAGTGACCGCGACCGCACCCTCCACCGTCGGCAACGACCTGTTGCGCTCGGCCGCCCGGCTCTCCCGCTGGGCCAGCCGGCACGCGTCGTTCGAGGTGCCGTTCGCCCAGGCCCGCCTGCTCGCCCTCCTCGACGAGCTCGGACCGTCACGGGTCAGCGTCCTCGCGGCCGCCGACCACAGCAGCCAGCCGACGATCACCACCCAGCTCCAGCGCCTCGCCGCGTCGGGGTGGGTGCACCGCGCGTCCGACCCGGACGACGCGCGCGCCACGGTGGTCTCCCTCAGCGACGAGGGCCGCGCCGCACTCGAGAGCGTGCGCCGCGCCCGCCTGGCAGTCCTGTCCCCCGCGCTCGACCAGCTCGACGAACCCGCGCTCGACCGCGTCCGGGTCGCGATCGAGGTCATGAACGAGCTGCTCGCCGCCGCGGCGGACGCCCCTGTCCCGCACACCACCCGAAAGGACGGATGACCACTCCCATGTGGCGCCAACCCAAGACCGTCTGGTCGATCGCCTTCGCCTGCGTGATCTCCTTCATGGGCATCGGCCTGGTCGACCCCATCCTCAAGCCGATCGCCGACGAGCTCGGCGCGGGGCCCTCGCAGGTCTCGCTGCTCTTCACCAGCTACCTCGCCGTCATGGGCGTGGCCATGCTCGGCACCGGCTGGGTCAGCAGCCGCATCGGCGCCAAGCGGACCCTGCTCGTCGGCCTGGCCCTCATCATCGTCGGCGCCGCGCTCGCCGGCCGCCAGGACACCGTGGGCGGCATCGTCGCCTTCCGTGCCCTCTGGGGCCTCGGCAACGCGCTCTTCATCGCCACCGCCCTGGCCACCATCGTCAACGCCGCCTCCGGCTCGGTGAAGCAGGCGATCATCCTCTACGAGGCCGCGCTCGGGGTCGGCATCGCCACCGGTCCGCTGCTCGGCGGCTGGCTCGGTGGCATCTCCTGGCGCTGGCCGTTCTACGGCGTCGCCGTCCTGATGGCCGTCGCGTTCATCGCGACCGTCACGACCCTGCCGAAGACTCCCCCGGCCGCCCGGCCGACGCCCATCAGCGCGCCGCTGCGCGCGCTCGGCCACCGCGGCCTGCTCACCGTCGGCATCACCGCGCTGCTCTACAACTTCGGGTTCTTCACCCTGCTGGCGTTCACGCCGTTCCCGCTCGCCATGGGCGCCCACCAGATCGGGTTCATCTTCTTCGGCTGGGGCGTCATGCTCGCGATCACCTCGGTCTTCGTGGCCCCGCTGATCCAGCGCCGGTTCGGCACCCTGGCGGGCATCGCCGGCGCCCTGCTCGGCTTCGCCGTGATCCTCGCCGCCATGGCGATCTGGACCGAGAACAAGACCGTCCTCATCGTCGGCGTGGTCGTCGCCGGGGCCTTCCTCGGCGTCAACAACACGCTGATCACCGAGACGGTCATGAAGGTGGCGCCGGTCGAGCGCGCGGTCGCGTCGGCGGCATACTCGTTCGTCCGCTTCGGCGGCGGCGCCGTGGCGCCGTGGCTCGCGGGCAACCTCGGCGAGCGGTCGATCCACCTGCCGTTCTGGGTCGGCTCGGGCGCCGTCGTGCTGGCCGTGCTCGTGCTGCTCACGGCTCGCCGCATCATCGCTGCCCTCGACGAGGCACCGGGCCACGGCGCCGAGTCCGTCACCTCGCAGGTCGAGGCCGAGGCGCTCACGGTCGGCGACGCCTGACCGACGCGCAGTCCCGGCACACGCGAACGCCGCGCCCCCGCACAGGGGCGCGGCGTTCGCGTGTCCGGACGACCTCTCGTTCGGAAGGGACCGTTCAGCGGCGGCTCGTCGGCGAGGACGCCAGGCTGCTCACCCCCGACTCGACGAGGCTGGTCTCGGCCGTGCCGAACCTGATGCCGCGCCGCTCCTTGCCGACGGCGGTCAGGACGATCACCGCCACGAACACCGGCACGATCGTCACCGCCAGCGCGAAGGGATAGCCGTGGGTGCTGGCGATGGCCTCCTGGATCGGCAGGTTGAAGGCCGCCAGGCAGTTGCCGAGCTGGTAGGTGACCCCCGGGTAGAACCCGCGGATCTCGTCGGGGCTCAGCTCGGTGAGGTGAGCCGGGATGACGCCCCACGCGCCCTGGACCATCACCTGCATGAGGAACGAGCCGAGGGCCAGCATCCCCGCCGTATGCGAGTAGGCGAAGAGCGGCACGATCGGCAGGCCCAGCACGGCGCAGAAGATGATCATCACCTTGCGCCCGTAGCGCTCCGACAGCGCTCCGGCGGCGGCCCCACCGGCGATCGCACCGACGTTGTAGATGACCGCGATCCACGACGCGGTGCTCTTGGCCAGGCCGGCTCCGCCGTCGTCGGTCGCCTTGAGGAAGGTCGGGTAGACGTCCTGGGTGCCGTGGCTCATCCAGTTGAACGCCGTCATGAGCAGCACGAGGAAGATGAAGCGACGCCAGATCGCCCGGTTGGCGAGCAGCTGGCGGACCGTGGTGCTCGTCTGGCGCACCCGCTGGTCCGCCTCCTTCCAGACCTCGGACTCCGCCACGCGCGAGCGGATGACGAAGGTGATGACGGCCGGGATGATCGACAGCGCGAACATCCAGCGCCACGAGAGGCCCAGCCACGAGTTGACGACGAGGAAGGCCAGCGAGGCGAGCAGGTAGCCCATCGAGTAGCCGCCCTGCAGGATGCCGGAGAAGAAGCCGCGTCGCTCGGTCGGCAGCTTCTCCATGGCCAGGGCCGCGCCGAGGCCCCACTCGCCGCCCATCCCGATGCCGTAGAGCATCCGCAGGAGCATGAGGACGCCGAAGTTGGGCGCGAAGGCACAGACGAATCCGACGACGCTGTAGAAGGCGACGCAGGTCATGAGGGGTATGCGTCGGCCGCGCCGGTCCGCCCAGAAGCCGAAGATGAAGGCCCCGACCGGGCGCATGATCAGGGTCATCGTCGTGATGAACGCCATCTCGGGCAGCGACTTGTGGAAGTCCTTGGCGATGTCGGCGTAGATGAGCACGACGAGGAAGTAGTCGAAGGCGTCCATCGCCCACCCGAGGTAGGCGGCGAGGAACGAGTTGCGTTGGTCGGACGTCAGTTTCGTCCGCGTCGGCGCTGGTGCAGCCATCCGTGCCTCCCTGTGGTCAGGGGCCGGCGGGGACTCCGTCGTGCCCGCACGACGGCATACCCCCCAACCTTGGCGAACGCTGGGAACCGCGCCCGTGCGGGCGAGCACGGATGCCGTCCGGCGCGCCGGGCGGTCGACCCCCGGTTCGTGGCCTCTCGACGGGTCGGGGCTCGTCAGTGGAAGGTGACGGACTGGCCGGCCTGCATGGCGGCATACGCCTCGGGATCGGCCGCGAGGGCCGCGCGCCGGGCCTTGTGCCGGTAGCGCAGGATCTGCACGATGCCGAGCGCCCACACGGGGTACTGCACCGTCATCGCGGCCCGGAAGGAGTCGACGCCCCACGTGGACGGGCCGCCCGGGGCCACCCGGTCGAGCACGACGCCGACGAGCGCGACCGCCGTGAGCGTCGCGATGAACCCGCCGGTGTTGACGATGCCCGACGCGCTGCCGATGCGGGTCGGCGGGTTGAAGGTGCGGGCGAGGTCGAAGCCGATCATCGAGCCGGGTCCGCCGACCGCGATGAGCACGACGAGGACCACGAGCAGCCAGGACGGGGCCCGACCCGGCCACAGCAGCACGACCGTCCAGGCCACGATCGCGGCCCCGACGATCCAGAGCACGAGCGTGCTGCGGGAGAAGGGGTAGCGCATCGTCAGGGTCCCGATGACCGGGCTCGTGATGACCGTCGTGACGACCATGAGCATGAGCAGCATGCTGGCCGTCGACGACGGGAGGCCCTGTCCTGCGACGAGGAACGGGAAGCCCCACAGCATGGTGAACATGTTGGCCGCGAACTGCGACGTGAAGTGCGACCACAGCCCGAGCCGAGTCCCGGGGACCAGCCAGGCCGCCCGCAGGGTGCGGGCGATCGCGCGCAGCCGCAGCTCGTCGCGGTGGTGGTCGGTGTAGGGGCTGTCCTTGACGACGAGCACGAGCGCGAGGCCGCTGAGGACGCCCACCGACGCCGCGACGGCATACGAGGGGGTCCACCCGAAGCGGTCGAGGGCGGCCGCGAGGGGCCCGGCCGCGGCGAGGGCGCCGAGCTGGCCGAGGACGCCGGTCAGCTGCGTCACCATCGGGGTGCGGCGCGGCGAGAACCAGAGCGCGACGAGGCGCAGCACCGAGATGAACACCATGGCGTCGCCGATGCCGAGCAGCACCCGGCACAGCAGCGCAGCCGGGAAGGAGTGGACGTAGGCGAAGCCGAACTGGGCGACCGTCAGGAAGGTGAGCCCGACACCGAGCAGCTTCTTGGACCCGTAGCGGTCGAGCAGGGCCCCGACGGGCAGCTGCATCGCCGCGTAGACGAGGACCTGCAGGATCGTGAAGGTCGACAGCTGCGAGCTGCTGATCCCGAAGCGGTGGGCGGCGTCGAGGCCGGCGACGCCCAGCGACGTACGGTGGAAGACCGCCAGGACGTAGACGGCGATGGCCGCCGCCCAGACCGCCCAGGCCCGGCGGCCGTCGAGCGGGAACCGCTGGCCCGACGAGGTGGTGCTGCTCATCCGGTCGGTCGGCTCCTCAGTTGGCGTCGGTCATCGGGATGCTCTTCGCAGGAGCCTTGGGCACGCAGTCGACGATCGCCTTGGCGACGGTCTTGCTCATGTCGGGCTGGAAGACGCTCGGGATGATGTAGTTCGGGTTGAGCTGCTCGTCCGTGACGACCGACGCGATGGCGTCCGCCGCCTTGATGAGCATCTCGGTGGTGACGTCCGTGGCGCGGGCGTCGAGCAGGCCGCGGAAGACACCGGGGAAGGCGAGGACGTTGTTGATCTGGTTCGGGTAGTCGCTGCGGCCCGAGGCGACGACGGTGGCGCGCTGCGTCGCCTCGTAGATGTCGACCTCGGGGTCGGGGTTGGCCAGGGCGAAGACGATGCGCTGCTCGGCCATCTCGTTGATCCACTCGGGGTCGAGGATGCGCGGGGCGCTCACGCCGATGAAGACGTCGGCGCCCTGCAGGCCGTCACGCAGCGTGCCGGTGAGGCCGCGGGGGTTGGTCCTCTCGGCGAGCTCGCGCCAAGCGGGAGTGAGGGACTCGTCGTCGCGGTTGAGCAGGCCCGGCCGGTCCGAGACCGTCACGTCGATCGCGCCGGCGGCCAGCAGCAGCTGGACGATGGCCGACCCCGCCGCGCCGCCGCCGGAGACGACGATCCGCGCGTCGGCCAGCTTCTTGTCGATGATGCGCAGGGCGTTCTTCAGGGCGGCGAGCACGACGATCGCGGTGCCGTGCTGGTCGTCGTGGAAGACCGGGATCGACAGCCGCTCGCGCAGCTTGGCCTCGATCTCGAAGCACCGCGGGGCCGCGATGTCCTCGAGGTTGATGCCGCCGAAGCCAGGAGCGATGAGCTCGACGGTGCGCACGATCTCGTCGACGTCGGTCGTGTCGATGCAGATCGGCCACGCGTCGATGTCGGCGAACCGCTTGAAGAGGGCGGCCTTGCCCTCCATGACGGGCAGCGCCGCCATCGGGCCGATGTTGCCGAGGCCGAGGACGGCCGAGCCGTCGGTGACGACGGCGACCGAGTTGCCCTTGATCGTCAGCTTGGGCACGTCCTCCGGGTGGTCGGCCAGCGCCTGGCTGACCCGGCCGACGCCCGGCGTGTAGGCCATCGCGAGGTCCTGGCGGTTGCGCAGGTTGACCTTGGACTCGACCGAGATCTTGCCGCCGAGGTGGAGCAGGAAGACCCGGTCGGAGACCTTGTGCACGCGCACGCCCTCGAGCGTCTCGACGGCATCGACGACCTCGGTGGAGTGCTCGGCGTTGCTCGCGGAGCAGGTGAGGTCGATGACGAGCCGGTCCGGGTGCGAGTCGACGATGTCGAGCGCGGTCGTGATGCCGCCGCTCTCGGCCACCTTGACGGCGAGCGCGCCGATGACGGCGGGGTCGGTGCCGGCGTGGATACGCATCGTGATCGAGTAGGAGGCAGTGGTGGCGCGGGCACGTTGGATCGACTCAGTCACGCCCCTTATCGTCCCACGATCCGACAGTCGCCCCGGACGCGGTCCGAAGACCGATCAGTAACATTCGTCCCCTGTCACGGGCCGCCCACCCGGCCCCGGCGGTTGTGCCCGTTGGCAGCAGGGCGGGGCACCCGGCATACGACAATGGGGGCGTGACGACACGCGGTGAGTCGACGCTCACCCGCACCGACGGGCTGACGGGCGCCGAGGTCGCCGAGCGCGTCTCGAGCGGCGCCGTCAACCGGCTCACCGAGCGGACCTCCCGCTCGGTCGGCGAGATCGTCCGTGCCAACGTGCTCACCCGGTTCAACGCGATCCTGGGAGCGCTCTTCGTCCTCGTGATGGTGACGGGCTCGTTCGCCGACGGCCTCTTCGGGATCGTGCTCGTCGTCAACTCGGCGATCGGGATCGCCCAGGAGTACCTCGCCAAGCGCAAGCTGGACCGGCTCGCGCTGCTCAACGCGCCGACGACCCGTGTGGTGCGTGACGGCGCGGTGCAGGTCGTGGCCACGAGCGAGGTGGTGCAGGACGACCTCATCGAGCTGCGGACCGGCGACGAGGTGCCCGCGGACGGCACGCTGACCGCGAGCGCCGGCCTCGAGCTGAACGAGGCGAACCTCACCGGCGAGTCGGACCCCGTCGCACACGACGAGGGTGACGAGATCAGGTCGGGCACGAGCGTCGTGGCGGGCTCGGGCCGATACCACGCGAGGCGGGTCGGCGCGGATGCCTACGTCAACCGGATCGCCGCCGACGCCAGGAAGTTCACGCCGACGCGCTCGGAGATCCAGGAGTCGACCAACACCCTGCTGACCTACATCACGTGGGTGATCGTCGCGGCCCTGCCCATCGCGATCTGGTCGCAGTGGCGCACCGTCGGGGACCAGGGCTGGCAGCAGGTCGTGATCCGCTCGGCCGCGGGCGTCGTCGGGCTCGTTCCCGAAGGGCTGGTGCTCCTGACGTCGGTCGCCTTTCTGCTGTCTGCCGTCCAGCTCACGCGCCGGCAGGTGCTCGTCCAGCAGCTGCCCGCCGTCGAGGGCCTGGCCCGGGTCGACGTCGTGTGCCTCGACAAGACGGGCACGCTCACCGCCGGTGACATCACCTTCGACGACGCACGGCCACTGGGCGACCACGACGCGGACGAGATCCGCAGCGCCCTCGGCGCTCTCGCCGACGACCCCAACGCCAACGGCACGCTCACCGCCATCGCCGCAGCGCTCGACTCCCCCGGCTGGGAGCGAACCGGCACGGTGCCCTTCAGCTCGGCACGCAAATGGAGCGCGGCAAGCTTCGAGGGCCGGTCCACGTGGGTGCTCGGCGCCCCCGAGGTGCTGCTCGCCGCGGGCCCGCAGCCCTCGGCACCGCAGCTCGTCGAGGCCGTCCGAACCGAAGTCTCCGAGCTCGCCGACGCGGGTCGGCGCGTCGTTCTCCTCGCCCGCAGCGAGGAGCAGCTGCCATCCGCGGCCGTGCACCCACAGCTGCCCCCGGACCTGGTCCCCGTCGCGCTCGTCACGCTCACCGAGCAGGTGAGGCCCGACGCCTCGCAGACCCTCGCCTACTTCAGCGAGCAGGAGGTGGCCATCAAGGTGGTCTCCGGTGACAACCCGGTCACCGTGGCCGCGGTGGCCCGGGCGGTGGGCCTCGACGCCGGTGAGCCGGTCGACGCGCGCACCCTCTCCGACGACCCGGAGGTGCTGCGTGCCGCACTGGCCACCCACACGGTCTTCGGCCGGGTCACCCCGGAGCAGAAGCGCGCCTTCGTCCACGCGCTGCAGGCGGACGGCCACGTCGTGGCGATGACCGGTGACGGCGTCAACGACGCGCTCGCCCTCAAGGACGCCGACATCGGCGTCGCCATGGGCAACGGGGCGCAGGCCACCAAGGCGGTGGCCGAGCTGGTCCTGCTCGACGGGCGCTTCTCGCACCTGCCCGACGTGCTGGCCGAGGGCCGCCGCGTCATCGGCAACGTCGAGCGCGTCGCCAACCTGTTCGTCGCCAAGAACGCGATGAGCCTGGTCGCGATCCTCGCGGCAGCGGTCATCGCGGTGCCGTTCCCCTTCCTCCCCCGGCACCTGACCCTCGTGTCGGCGGTGACGATCGGCATCCCGGCGTTCTTCCTCGCCCTCGGCCCCAACCGGCGCCGCTACCTACCCGGCTTCCTGCGCCGCATCCTGCGCTTCGCGGTGCCGTCGGGCGCCGTCGCGGGCGTGGTGGTCATCGCCTCCTACCTGCTGGCCGGCAGCAGCGAGGGTGTCACGGCCGACGAGTTCGCGACCCGTTGCGCCGTCGCCACGGGAGCGAGCCCGGCCACCGTCGCCGCCGACGTGGCGTGCTGGCGCCCCGGCAGCGGTGCGACCATCACCCTGCTCACCGTCTTCTTCTGGATCCTCGTGGTGCTCGCCCGCCCCTTCCGTCCTTGGAAGGCGGTGCTCATCGGGGCCATGGCGGGGCTGGCGGTCGCCGCCTTCCTCGTGCCACCGGCGGCGCACTTCTTCAACCTGGACGCGCCGCTGCCGCTGGTGTGGCAGTCCCTCGCGGCGGGTGCCGTGGGCGCGGTCCTCGTCGAGGTCATCTACCGCACCTCGCCGAGCCTGCGGGTCGCCCACCACGAGCCCGACTGAGGGGACGTGCCCTTCCGGCCTCTCCCGGGATGGCCGCCGTCCGCGGTCGGCGCGGGCCGGAGGAGCACGGCAGTCCCGTAGACTGGGGCTTGCACAGGGATCCGGCGTGGCCTGTTGGGCGGGTAGGCACGCACCCGCTGTCGCGCACCCGCGACCAGAACCGGAGCCGCCCTCGTGTCCCCCACCGACTCGTACCGCCACCTCTTCGGCCTCACCGGCCGCACGTACATCGTCGTGGCGTTCTTCGCCCGGCTGCCGCTCGCGATGAGCCAGCTCGGCACCCTCCTGCTCGTCTCCCACGCCACCGGGAGCTACGGCGCCGGTGGCTTCTGTGCCGGAGCGCTCGCCGTCGCCAACGCCGTCGGCGCCCCGTTCTGGGGCGCGCGGGCAGACCGGCTGGGGCAGCGCCGCGTCGTCGCCTTCCAGTCGCTCGCCGGCGCTGCCGGGCTCGTCGCCGTCCTGCTCGTCGTGGGCGCCGGGCTCTCCTGGGGGGTGGCTGCCGTGGCGAGCGCCGTGGCCGGCCTGCTCCTGCCCCAGATCGGCCCGCTTGCCCGCGTGCGCTGGCGCCCGATCACCGCCGGGACGGGGCCGCGGCAGCACCGCCTCGTCGATGCGGCCTTCTCCTACGAGGGCGCCGCCGACGAGGCGTCCTTCGTCCTCGGTCCGGCCCTCGTCGGTCTCGGCGTCTCGGTGGCGAGCCCGGCGGCCGCCCTGGGCCTCGCGGCCGCGGCTCTCGCGGTCTTCGGCACGTGGTTCGCCCTCCACGAGACCGCGACCGTCACCCACGCCGCCACGTCACGGAGCAGCGGCGCCACCGGCCGGCTGCTCGGCCCGGCGCTCGTCGTGCTCTGCGTCGCGCAGCTGCTCGTCGGGACGGTCTTCGGCTCCGTCCAGACCGGCACGTCGGTGTTGGCCACCGCGGCCGGCTCACCGGGCCTGACCGGCTACTTCCACGCCCTCCTCGGGGTCGGCAGCGTCGTCGCGGGCCTCGCGGTCGCCGGCCTGCCCTCGCGGTGGTCCCTCTCGGCCCGGCTGCGGTGGTTCGCCGTGGCCCTGCTCGTCCTCGCGTCGCCGCTGCTGCTCGTCGGGTCGCTGGGCGCCCTCGTCCCGGTGCTGCTCGTCCTCGGCTGCAGCGTCGCCCCGTACATGATCACCACGTTCACGCTTGCCGAGCGAGTGACGCCTGCGACGCGCACCGGTGCCGCCATGACGGTCCTTGCCGCCGCGACGGGCCTCGGCTACGCGGTCGGTGCCGCCCTTGCGGGCCGACTGGCCGACTGGGGCGGGCACACCCCCGCGTATGCCGTCACGGTCGGTGCCGGCGCGGCCGCGGTCCTCGTGTCGTGGGGTTGCCGCCGGGTCCTACAGCGGGCCGAGCCGCGGCCCCTGCCAGAGCCCGCGACGGTGCCCTGAACCATCGGCCTCGGGATTTTGGCACCTTTTGCGGTGGTTGCGCCGGATCTCGAACCGGTCGATAAGAAGAAGCACCGGATATTTCCGCGAAAACGCTTACAAGCCCCTACACGTTCATTAGTGTCACATCTGTAACACCCCCACGGCTGGAACGCACCCCCCCATCCGCACCAGCCTCGAAGGAGCCCGTCCTGCGCGCGCAGGTGGGCTCCTTCGCCCTTTCCGGCGGCGTTCCCGTGAGGTATGCCGTCACGCCGATCGCACGGAGCCCAGACCGTGCGCGTTGGCCGGACACGCAGAAGGCCCCGCTCCTGCGAGTGCGGCGGGGACGGGGACTTAGAGACGAGCCGCTCATCGGAATCGAACCGACGGCCTCATTACCGGCACATCGGGGCGGCAGGACGGAGCAGGGTTAGCTCATTTGTCCTGGCGGCAGTGGGGAGGGTGGCCGTCCGCGGCGTGGACGTTCGCTGGGATCCCTTGACATCGATCCGGTGTCGGCCGACTCTGGTTGCGGCTCCAAGTGCGCGGGTCGGCGTGAGACGCCGCCGACCGGCGTCCTGTGGAGGAACCATGACCCTGACATCGCCGGGTGCAGGCATCCGGGAGCTGATCCGAGAACTTGTCGAGTTGCAGGACCGGATCAACGAGTTGCGTGACGCGGAGCAGAACCGTTGGGTGACACCGGTCGAGCGGCATCGAGAGCTCGTGCGCCTGAGCCACCGGGAGGGCGAGGTCATCGCCGCCTTGCGTCGTCACCGGCTCCGCTGAGAATCGCGACCGACGAAGGTGGTTCCTACGCTGAGCGCACTGCATCCGAGCTGCGAGGACGGCCAGAAGGTGTGGCGTGTCCCCGACGGTCCCGCCGCGTAGAGGTGCGCCGAAGGACCTTAGAGGCGGTCACGGAATGCCAGCCGTCAGCTGTGGTGTCGATGGCCTGGTCGGGAGCTCCCGATAAGCCCGTGGCGGCACTGGAACCCGGTTCAGCCTTGATCGGTGGGCGCGGTGTTGTCCGTTCCGCCAAGCCGATGCAGGAACTCGTGGCACTGGTGGGCCCGCGCCGAGTCCTCGTCCATCACCCGGCGGAAGAAGTCGGCGATTTCTTGCTGGTCGGCGTTCTCAGCGTCACGGACGTACTGCCCGTAGTCGTGACCTGCCTTCAGTGAGTGGTACTGCACGGAGATGAGGTCGAACGTCACGTCGTCGAAGCCAGTCTCACCGGTTGCCATTTCAGTCCCCTTTCGCTGCTCGCGTTCACCGGCTCGTTACCCGGCGGGGGCGGTGCCAAACGGCACCAGAGCTCGACCGCGCTGGCTACAAGTTCTGCGCTGCCCACCGCGTGCGGTGGCCACGACGAACCTCGCCTGTGCGGCATGGAAGGCGTTCTGCTCCCCGCAGTGGGGCGTGGCGCACGTTCTTCTGACCTGGTCTCACAACGTAATGCCCCCTCGCGTGCCCTGTTGAACAGCGACGATGCCGCGGCGGCATGGCCGGGGCGGCACGTGGGTACGAGGGCTGGGCCTGAGGGTACTCGCTTCCGCATCCTGCTGTCCGCCGCGGGGAGGGTTCCGGCGGGCTCCAAAGGCGAAGGAAAGTGATGCAGTGAGCGACACATCGGGCCGGGCCGAGGCGGCCCTCACCCTGCGTCGGGTGGCGCACGACTTCGAGCAGCTCGGTGACGAGCTGTCGCGCTCGACGCAGCCGACCGCTTTCGAGGCGGTGACCCGGGTGGCCGTCAGACGGGTGCCCGCAGCTTCGGCGGCCAGCATCACCACCGTCAAGCACGGCCGTTTCACAACCGTTGGCGCGACGGACGACTTCGCACGGCACGCGGACCATCTCCAGTACGAGCTGCAGTCCGGCCCGTGCGTCGACGCGATCGTCGACGATGCGCTCTACCAGCCGAAGGACCTCGCCACCGACGACCGTTGGCCGGAGTACGGCCGTCGCGTGGTGGACGAGCTCGGCTTCCACAGCATGCTGTCGTACCGCATCCACGTGGAAGTCCCCGGCGTCATCGCCGGGATGAACCTCTATGCCTTTGATCCCGTCGCCTTCGACGAGCACGACCTGGCCCAGGGGCTGCTGCTTGCCACCTACGCGGCCCAAGCACTGACGGCCGCGTACCTACGCGACCGGGCGGAGAACCTCGAACGAGCGCTTGCCACGAACCGGGAGATCGGCACGTCCGTCGGTGTCCTCATGGCCCTGCACCGGCTCACCGCGGAGCAGGCGTTCGACCTGTTGAGGATCGCGAGCCAGAACAGCAACCGCAAGCTCCGCGAGGTGGCGCTGGACGTCATCGACACCGGAATGGTCGACGTCACCCCGCACAGCCGAGGCTGAAACCACGCCGGCACCGGCCGCCGGCACGCGTCGCTGAGGCTAGGCGCAGCAGGTGAGGACCCCTACTCCTCCTCGAGCACGTATCCCAGCGACGCCAGCACCAGGACCCATTCGGCGACGTCCTCGACCAGCTCCCCGCGACGCAGCGCGATCGAGAACAGCCCTTCGAACCCCTGGTCGTAGGTGCAGCGCCGCTGCTCCATCAGCACCCCGGTGGCAACGTCCAGCAGATCGTGCTCGCCCGGGTGGCCCTGGTGTCTGAAGTTCACGATCATCTCCGCGAGGTCGCTGCTGGTGGAAGAAGCACCAGACGGGTTCGCTGATACAGAGCGCGACTGAAGATTCCGGGCGGGTGGCCACCCTCGGCCTTACCAGTACGACATACCCCGCCGCTCGTCACGCAACCGTTCCCACCGTCTCGCGACCAGGAGCTGCCTGGGGAGCCGCCACGGCACGGCTCGTGGGCCCGGTCAGCGGATCCTGTCGCCCCACCGGGTCACGCCGACGTTGACCAGTGCCATCGCGACGCCTGCGGTGGCGAAAGCGACCGGTCCGCCGAGGGGAACGAGGGTGACGGCCAAGACGGCCGCGAAGGTGGCGGTACCCGGCACGACGGTGAGACCCCCTCGCAGCATGGACCGGGCGGCGGGCGACCCGGCGTCGCGGTGGATGCTGGGCGCCACGACGGACATAACCAGCGGCACGCCGGCGAGCACGCCGACCAGCCCGGCCCCGAGCAGGTGTGAAGCGGTCGACAGTCCGGCCACGAGAACGCCCGCCAGGACAGCGCGGACGACGAGCTGGGCCCCCGGGCGCTTCGTGGGCGCGGTGGTCGGATCCTGCTCCGTTCGCCACAGCCGGAGCGCGACGAGCGCCATCGGCAGGACTGCAAGGCCGGACCACGTGAAGGCCCCAGTCGCCACGTGGGCGCCGGCACCAAGCCCCGCAGTGACCACCAATGCGGCGACGAGGCTCGAGAGCGGGGTCGCCCGCGCGGATGCGATGGCGTAGGCGCAGGCGAACCCCAGAACCATGACCTGACCGGCCAGCGCGCCTTGTGCCGTGACCGCGGCGGCCGAGGGCCCTTCTGCGACGAGAAGCACCAGTACCAGCGGGCCGCAGGTGAAAGGAAGCCCGACCAGGCGACCTGCCACACGCGGTCCGGCGCGATGCTGCAGCCATCCGGCTACCAAGACGGTCAGTGGTGGGAGAACGAGGCGGAGGACGAGGCTTTCCATACCTTCGACGCTTCCACGAGCCTTGCTTCTGATGGCGCGGACTTTGGCGCGCACGAGCGTGTTTCATCGCCGATTCATCGGTGAACGCGCCGATTCGCCGCCATCTGTGAGATTGTCGGTCAGTGGACGCCATCGATCGGACGCTGCTCCGCCTCCTCATCGCGGATGCCCGGACGACCTATCACGATCTCGGCGCCGCCGTGCGGTTGAGCGCCAACACGGTCGGCGACCGGGTCCGGCGGCTGCGAGCGAGCGGCGTACTCCGCGGCTATCGGGCCGAGCTCGACCCGGCGGCGCTCGGCAGGAAGCTGCTGATGGTCAGCGACGTGCGACTGCGCGAGGACCGGGACCGAGGCGACTTCGAGCGCGACCTCCAGCAGGTCCCGCAGGTCGTCTCAGCCAGTCGCCTGACCGGAGAGTACGACTTCCTCCTGCGCTTGGCCTGCGTCGATGCGGCCGAGTTCGAGACCGTGGTGGACATCCTCAAGCGCGACCACGGCGTGCGCGAGCTACACAGCCGGCTGGTGCTGCACGAGCTCGACCTCGACCCCGGGCGGCTCCTCGAGCTGGGATAAGGACGGCAACGTCGAGCGGTTCGACCGCACCCTCCTGAAGGAGTGGGCCTACGCCGCCGAATACTCCTGCGAGGCCGATCGCGCAGCCGCCTTCCCCGAATGGCTGCATCACTACAATCACCACCGCGCACACCGCGCTCCAGGGCAAGTCACCAGCCCAACGCGTGCCCAACCTCTCCGGGCAGAACACCTGGGCCGAGCTGCTGGCGCTGATCCACGCTTCAGGCACAGAGGGAGCCCCCGACGGGCATCGGCGGCCGCGTGGCCACCGCCGAGGTGAGCCCATGACCACGCGCACGGAGGAGGAGCGGTACAGCCGGTCGCCGCTCAGCCACGGCGCCTCGGGTGGGAGCTCCGGGGGGAACCGTCCCGGCCAGCCGCACTGGCACTGCCCAGCGAAGCGGCGGGCAGGAGGAACCAGTGCCGGGCAAGGCACACGACCCTGACGTGCTCGACCGGACCTTCGGTGCTGTCGAGCACGGCCCGCTCCGTCACCTCGGCCACGGCGCCACACTCCGGACACGTCGTCATGTCGAGCGCCGGTCCACTTGGGCTGTTCTTGTCGTCCACGAGACACCTCCTGGCCCCGTCCTTCGAGCGCCCTACTTCGTCCCTCAGAGGCGCTCTCGCAAGGCGGTGTCACCGGCGACTTGCAACTTCGTGACCCTGCCCTCGAACCCGAACGTCGCCACGTCGACCTCGTCCGCTGACTGTCCGTCCGCCGTCATCTGGGACGGCACGACGACGCGGTTGCCGTCGGCGATGAAGTGGTGCGGCTCTATGCGGAAGGACTCCCGGGCAAGCGACGTGAAGTAGGCCGGCACCTCCTTCTTGCCTCGGTAGACGCCGCTGATTGGCGCTCTTCCCGGGGACAACACACTCGATGCCGTCCGCGGCGGTGCGCATGGCGCCTTCCATCACGCCTGCACCGCAAGCCGCATACGCGGCCTGGGCGTGTGCCTTCTCCGAAGCGGACATGCGTCCACCTACGTGTCTGTCCCCACCCGAGCCAGGTGCTTTTTCGGCGGAAGGAGGCACGAACGCCTGAGGAACCAACGATTTCAGGTGGTTCATGGAAGCCTCCGTGTGGGCCGGCGCTCCCCTCTCCTACTGACGGTAGTCGGCCGCGGTCACGCGCGTACCAGGTTTGGCACCAGGCCTCAGCTGAGGTCGGCGCTGCAGGGGCGTGGCAATACGAAGCGGTGTCTGCGATCGGCTCGAAGTTGCCGGCGCCAACCGTGCCAACCGTGTCGTCGTCGCGACGGGCCGCCGTTAGTGGTGGCGCCGGCCCGCCTCCGCGAGGAACACGGGAGGCCGCGGAGGTCATCCGAGCCAGGACACCGACGCTGGCCGGACATCGCAGGGGCGCTCTCCCGACGGGGCACAGAAGGGCGTTCTGCGCGGTCAGGTCTGGCGTGGCGGTCGTGTCCTCGACGTGTGCGGGCCTGCCCCCTCTCGGAGTCCAACTGGAAGCGCTCCGTGGGGTGGCGTGAGGCCTGTGCCGCGATCGGCCGGCCGACCCTGCACGCCCACGACCTGCGGCATACGGCGGCCTCCATCTGGCTCGGAGCGGCACCGACCCGAAGGTGGTCCAGCGCATCCTGGGGCACGCCTCGGCCGATGACGATGGACCTCTACGGCCACCTCATCGACCGCAACCTGTGGGAGGCAGCGCGGCCGGTCGGGGGCATCCGTGGCCGCCACGGGCAAGGGAAAGGCCCCCGACTCTGGCGAGAAGGGGGCCTGACCTGTGGTGATGCGTGGAGCCGCTTGTCGGAATCGAACCGACGACCTATTCATTACGAGTGAATCGCTCTGGCCGACTGAGCTAAAGCGGCTGGTCGTGCAGGCTGTGACGAGCACAACCGGACACGGTGGTTGAGTATACGCACGAGCCCAGCGGGAGAAAAATCCGGCGCCACGGCCTCTCCCCAGCACCAGCGGCGGCGTGGCGGGACCGTCGCACGGCCGTCCTCCAAGGGGCACGGCCGGCGTCTGGACCCGTCAGGCTCCGCAGACGAAGTCGTCCTCCGGCGCCCTCGAGTGGGCCAGGTAGTCGTCGACCACCGCGTCGGCACAGTCGTTGTCGTTGCCGTAGGCGCCGTGCCCCTCCGCCGACACGGTGACGAACCGTGACCTGACGATCTCGCCGGCGAGGGCGCGCGTGTTCTCGATGGGCGTCGTCCGGTCTCCGTCGTTGCCGATGACGAGCACCGGCGTGGGGACGTCGGCCCCCACGAGCAACGTCTGGCGTCGCACGCCGGTCCATCCGTCGCACTGGGGCGTCGACGGGCCGTTGAGCCGTGCCCACAACGGGTGGTTGTCCAGGACGTCACGGCTCGGCACGACCGAGTCCCACGGCGACTGCGGCCAGTCGGAGCAGGTCACGAGCAGGTGGCCCCGCGCCGTCGCGCCCCCGGCGTAGGTGCCGTCCTCGTTGCGCTCGACCATCTCCATGGCGAAGGCCGCCAGGTCGGTCCCGTCGCCGTCGTTGACGGCCGTGTCGAGAGCGTCCACGAGGTCGGGCCAGGTGTCCGGACGGGTCAGTCCCCATCCGATGGCGGTGGTGGCCCAGCCCTCGGTGAGGCGGGGCAGGCTGTCGTAGTCCGTCTCGAGCGGCTGCCTGTCGAGGCGGTCGAGGAAGGCGACGAGCGTGCGGGACACCGTGGCGGTGTCCTTCCCGAGCGGGCACTCGACGCTCGACCCGCACTCGGTCGCGAAGTCGTCGACGACGTCGTCGAAGTCGTCGGCCCAGCCGCGCGCCGCCGCATCGACCTCCTGCGGGCTCGGGACGTCCTCTTCGACTGCGTCGGGCAGCACGGCGGAGTCCAGGACCATGAGCCCGACGCGACTGGTGAGGAAGTCGGCGTAGACCGCGCCGATCATCGTGCCGTAGCTGACGCCGTAGTAGTTCAGGCGTTC
This sequence comes from Terrabacter terrae, assembly GCF_039529575.1. Taxonomy (NCBI): domain Bacteria; kingdom Bacillati; phylum Actinomycetota; class Actinomycetes; order Micrococcales; family Intrasporangiaceae; genus Terrabacter; species Terrabacter terrae. The sequence goes on along the minus strand of NZ_BAAANB010000001.1, from coordinate 430,016 downwards.
GTCGCCGACGGCCGAGCGCAGGATGTCGAGGTCCCGGGCCACGAACTCGGTGCCCATCCGGGCGGCCAGGGCACCGCCACGGACCAGACACCGCCGGTTGCGCTCCGCGGGCGCGCGGCGGGCGGCGTCCCGCTCGGCAGGGGTGTCGGGGGTGGGGTCCGCTGCATACATGGCGTCGAGGTCGGCGTCCGTGAGGCAGTCGACCGGATCGGACTGACCCATGCCACGCGGATCGAACCCGACGACGTCGTAGCGCTCGCGGACGGCGTCGTCGAAGAAGTCCGGTGCGGCGTCGGCGAACTCGATGCCGGAGCCACCAGGGCCGCCGGGGTTGATGAACAGGGAGCCGATGCGCTTGCCCGGCCCCGAGGCCACGAGCCGGCGCAGGGCGATCGAGGTCCTGGCGCCGCCCGGTCGCTTGTAGTCGACCGGCACCGCGACGGTCCCGCACTCGAACCTGGCGTCGTCGTCGCACGTCGTCCAGGCGACGGCCTTGCCGTAGTAGGCGGCCAGGTCGGCGGGCTCGGGGTCGACGGGACCGGTGAAGGCGACCGGCGTCGTGGCCGGCCGGCCCGCGCCGGCGGCCACGGGAGCCGCCTCTGCTGTCGGAGCCGCGGCGGCTCCGGCGACTGGTGGACGGTTGCTCGCGGCGTCAGGACGAGCGCCGGTGGGCACCCGCGCGGGCGCCGTCGCCAGGAGCAGGAGCGTCGCGAGGACCGCCACGGAGACGAGGGGCGCGACCAGCAGGCTCAGCAGGTCGTGCCGTCGCCGGGCACCTTTCCCCTGAGCAGGTATCCGTCCACGGCGGAGTCCACGCACGGGTTGCCAGCGTAGTAGGTGCCGTGCCCGTCATGGTTGGAAGTGAGGAGAATGCCCGAGTCGAGATCCTTCGCGAGCTGCTTCGTACCGCCGATCGGCGTCGCCGGGTCGCGTTCGTTGCCGATGACCAGGATGGGGGCGGCGCCGACCGCGAGCGTCGTCCCCTTCTCGGCGCGTCCCGGCGCGGGCCAGCTGCGGCAGTTGTCGTAGAGCTCGCCGGTCATGCGGGCCCACAGCGGGTGGGCGGCCTTGGCCTTGCGCTGCTCGGCGAGGACCGAGGCGTCCGTCTTCGAGCGCGGCCAGTCGGCGCACCGGACCGGGATCATCGCCTGCAGGTAGGTGCTCGGCGCGTAGGTGCCGTTGCTGCTGCGCTCGACGACCGACATCCCCTTGGACAGGAGGATGTCGCCCGTCCCGGCGAACGCCTGGGCGAGGCCCTTGTTCAGGGTCGGCCAGGACGTGTCGGAGTAGAGGCACATGAAGATCGAGAAGCCGACCCAGCCCTCGCCGATGCGCGCCAGGCCCGGCTGGCTCGTGGTCAGCCCCTTCTTCTCGACGGCGTCGAGCAGGTCGACGATCTTCTGTCGGGCGGCGGCCTTGTCATGGCCGAGGGCGCAGTCGGGGCGAGCCACGCACCAGCCGATGAACGCGTCGATCGAGGACTCGAAGCCCTGGATGTCGTAGGTCATCTCCTGCTGGTCGGTCTGGTTGGGCGACATCGCCGAGTCGAGCACCATCCGGCCCACCTTCATGGGGAAGGCGTCGGCGTACATCGCCCCGAGGAAGGTGCCGTAGGAGCCGCCGAAGAAGTTGAGCTTCTCGTCACCGAGGAGCACCCGCATGACATCCATGTCGCGCGCCACCTCCCCGGTGCTCATGTGCATCGCGCGCACGCCGCCGCGAGCGGCGCACCGCTTCGTCACCCCGTCGACGTCGGCGAGCAGGGTGGAGCGCTCGGCCGGCGAGTCGGGGGTCGGGTCGGCGCTGAAGAGCAGGTCCATGTCCGAGTTGCCCAGGCACCGCACGGGGCTGGACGCGCCGATGCCGCGCGGGTCGAAGCCCACGATGTCGTATGCCGCCCGCACCGCCGGCGAGAAGACGAACGACGCGTACTGAGCGTACTCCACCCCGGAGCCGCCCGGGCCGCCCGGGTTGATGACGAGCGAGCCGAGCCGCTTGGCCGGATCGGTGGCCGGGGCCTTGCGCAGCGCGAGCATGAAGCGGTCGCCGCCCGGCTTGGCGTAGTCGACCGGGACCTGCATCGTCGTGCAGCGGTGCTGCGGGTTGTCCGGGCATGGTGACCACGTCAGGCGCTGGGTGTAGAAGGCGCTGAGGGCTGCGGGGTAGTCCTGGTTGGCCGTGCTGCCGGGCGTGGGCGCCGCCGTGGCAGCGCTGGGAGAGGTGGCGGGCAGGCTCGGCCGGGCGACCGGGGGCGGGTTGCCGACCCGCCAGACGGTGAGGACGACCGCGGTGAGCACGGCGAGGACCGCCACGGCGGCCAGCACCAACCGCAGCGGCGAGCGGGCCGTGCCGCCACCGGGGGGCCGCGGCTGACCGGTGCCTGCCGCGGCACCCGGCGGGGGTGGCGGGTAGTCGGGCGGGAGGGCGGCATACCCGGTCGGCGCGTCCGGCAGGTCGTCGGGCCCCGGTGGGTCGTTCAGCATCGCAGGCCGTCCTTCGGCACGCGCCCCTGCACGTAGTAGGCGTCGATGGCGCTGTCGACACACGTGTTGCTGCGGCCGTAGGCCGTGTGGCCGTCGCCGTCGAAGGAGACGAGCACGGCGTTGTCGAGTTCGTCGCGCAGCCGCTTGGACCACTCGTAGATCGTCGCGGGATCGCGGGTGGTGCCGACGACGACGATCGGGTTGCTGCCCGGCGCGCTGATCTTGTGCGGCGGGTTGGTCGCCTTCACCGGCCAGATGCCGCAGGGCAGGGCGCCCCAGGCGAGGTTGGCGCCCCACGTCGGGGCCTTGGCGGAGAAGTCCTTCGCGTACTTCTCGTAGGCCGACAGGTCCGGGCTGTCAGGCCGGTCGAGGCAGTTGACGGCGTTGATGGACTCCATCAGGTTGCCGTCGTAGCCACCGCCGGGGCGCCGCTCGGCGTAGGCGTCGGCGAGCTGCATCAGGCTCTGGCCGTTGCCGGCCTTGGCCTCGCGCAGGGCGTCGGTGAGGATGCTCCACGCGCCCTGGTCGTAGAGCGCGACGGCGACGCCGAGGCGGGCCCACCCCTCGGTCAGCTGCGGCGCGCTCGGGTCGCCGGACGGCAGGGGCTGTCGGTCGACCTGCTTGAAGAAGTCGTCGAGCCCCTTGAGGGCTGCCTCGGCAGCGCTGCCGAGCGGGCAGTCGCCCTGCTTGACGCAGTCCTCGACGTAGGCCTGGGTCGCGATCTGGAAGCCGCGTGCCTGGCCCTCGCCGAGCTCTGCGCTGGTGAGGTCGGGCGGCACGACGCCGTCGAGCACCATGCGCCCGACCCGCTTGGGGAAGAGGTCGGCGTAGGTCGAACCGAGGAACGTGCCGTAGGACTTGCCGAGGTAGTTCAGCTGGGGGTCGCCGACAGCGGCCCGCAGGATGTCCATGTCCCGCGCGGCGTCCGCGGTGGAGAGGTGCTTGACGAGGTCCGGGTTGTCGGCCTGGCACCCGGCCGCCATGGCCTTGGCCTGCACCAGCAGCGCCTGCTCCTCGGCGGGGGTGTCCGGCGTCGGGTCGGCGCCCAGGAAGCGGTCGAGGGCCTTGTCGCCCAGACAGTCGATGGGGTCGGAGCCCCCGACGCCGCGGGGGTCGAAGCCGACGAGGTCGTAGTAGCGCCGCACCTCGGGGCCGCCGATGGTCTCGGCCCCGTTGCGCACGTAGTCGATCCCCGAGGCGCCCGGGCCGCCCGGGTTGACGAGCAGCGACCCCAGCCGCTTCGACTGGTCGCGCGCCTTGACCCTGGCGACCTTGATCGTCAGGTCCTTGGCCGGGTCGGGCGCGGCGTGGTCGAGCGGCACGCGCAGGTCGGCGCACTCGAGGTCGCCGCACTTCTTCCAGTCGAGCTTCTGGGTGTAGTACCGCGCGAGTGCCGGGTTCGGTGCGGCGGTGGCGCTCGGCAGACCCGAGCTGGGCGTCGTGCCGACGGGGGGCTCCGTCGTGGTCGTGCACGCGGAGAGTGCCGGCACCAGCGCGACGAGCGCGACGAGCACCGATACGGCGGTGGAGCGGGCGCGGGGGGTGGCGGCCGGACGTCTCGTCATGCCGGAAACCGTAACGGGTCGACCTGCGAGCGGCCTGCCGCGTCCGAGGGTCGTGACCGCATCGAGGCCGTATGCCGTCCCCCCGCTCGCGGGTCGGAGCAGGGTCGGCCCAAGGTTCGCTCGCCGGCGTCAGAGGCCGAGGTCGCGGGGCACCCGCAGCTGCAGCGCCATGGCCTCGAGCGCCAGCAGGGGCGGCACGTTGGCGTTGATGCGGTCGCGGGCCTCGTTGATCGCATCCATCGCGGCGAGGAGCTGCTCCGGCACGTAGACGCCGGCGAGGGCACGCACCTTGTCGACGGCGTCGGGGTTGACGAGGTCGACGTCGGAGCCGAGCCGCAGCACGAGGGCGTCGCGGTAGATCGACGTGAGGTCGACGAGGGCCCGGTCGACGACGTCTCGGGCGTAGCGGGTGGCCCGGGTCTTCTGCTCGCGCTCGAGCGCGGCGACCTGCGACCGGATGTGTGGCGGCTGGGTGCGCGCCGTCGGGTCGGCCCCGAGGGTCTCCATGAGCCGGGACCGCTCCGCCGCGTCGCGCTCCGCGCTGGAGGCCGACGACTCCTCGTCGGCGATCTGCGCGAGGTCCGCGGCCGCACCGATGGCGTCGCCGACGCCGAGGATCCTCGTCGCCATGGCGATGACGTCGCGGCGACGGATGCGGGCCTGCTCGTCGCGGGCCAGCCGGCGCGCCAGGCCGATGTGCGACTGGGCGGCGCGGGCGGAATACAGCGCCATCGCGGGGTCGACGCCGTCGCGGCGCTGGAGCAGGTCGGCGACGGCCTCGACCGGTGGCGTGCGCAGGCGGACGTGCCGCGAGCGGGAGCGGATGGTGACGATGACGTCCTCGAGGCTCGGCGCGCAGAGCATCCAGACGGTGCGCGGGGTCGGCTCCTCGAGGGCCTTGAGCAGCGCGTCGGCCGGGGCGTCGGTGTAGGCGGTGAGGCGGTCGGCGTCCTCGATGATGATGATGCGCCAGCGACCCACCGAAGGACGCAGGGCCGCCTCCTGGACCAGGGCACGGGCCTCGGCGACCTTGATGGAGAGACCCTCGGTGGCCACGACCTTGACGTCGGCGTGGCTGCCGTCGAGGGCGGTGCGGCACTCGCGGCACTGCCCGCAGCCGCCCTGGGGGCACTGCAGCGCCGCCGCGAACGCACGGGCTGCCGTGGAGCGACCGGAGCCGGGGGGGCCCGTGAAGAGCCACGCGTGCGTCATCGCCGACTCGTCGGACACCGCCCGCGACAGCGTCTCGATCGTGGGCTCCTGCCCGACGAGGTCGTCCCAGACGGTCATCGGCGGACGGACAGGACCCGGTCGACGCCGTCGAGGACCGCGGCGTGGACGCGTTCGACGGACTGGGCGGCGTCGAGGACGAGGTAGCGCTCCGGGTCGCCGGCAGCGAGCTCGAGGTAGCCGCGGCGCACGGCCGCGTGGAAGGCCTCCGCCTCGGACTCGAGCCGGTCGGGCGCGTCGCCGCGCCGCTCCCGGCCCACCTCGGGAGTCACGTCGAGGACGATGGTCAGGTCGGGCAGCAGGCCGCCGACGGCCCAGTGCTGCAGGGCCATGATCTCGTCGCGGCCGAGCGCACGGCCGGCGCCCTGGTAGGTGATCGAGCTGTCGACGTAGCGGTCGGTGATGACGACCTTGCCCTCGTCCAGCGCCGGCCTGATGAGCTGGTCGACGTGGTGGGCCTTGTCGGCGGCGAAGAGCAGCGCCTCGGCCCGGGGCGACACGTGGTCGCCGTGGAGCACGAGCGCGCGGATCTGCTCGCCGAGGGGTGTGCCGCCGGGCTGCCGGGTCACCACCACCTCACGGCCCTGCTGCTGCAGCACCTCTCGGAGCAGGCGCACCTGGGTGGTCTTGCCGGCACCGTCGCCGCCCTCGAAGCACACGAAGAGTCCCGGGGCGGTGCCGGCTCGATGGGTCGCTGCCGCGAGGTTCTCCGTCACGCCCCGAGCCTATGCGACCCCACCGTCAACGCCCGTTCGCACCGGCTTGGCCTCGCGTCAGCGGCGGGCGAGCAGCTTTTCGGCGACCTGGACGGCGTTGAGAGCCGCGCCCTTGCGCAGGTTGTCGCCGACGACGAAGAGCACGAGGCCCTTGCCCTCGGGGGCGGCCTGGTCGGCGCGGACGCGACCGACGAGGACCTCGTCACGGCCGGCGGCGTCGAGCGGGTTGGGCACGTCGGTGACGACGACGCCGGGCGCGTTCTTGAGCAGGTCGAGGGCCTCTTCCGGCGTGATGTCGCGCTCGAACTCGGCGTGGATGGCGAGGCTGTGGCCGGTGAAGACGGGCACGCGCACGCAGGTCCCCGAGACGCGCAGGTCGGGGATGTGCAGGATCTTGCGCGACTCGTTGCGCAGCTTCTGCTCCTCGTCCGTCTCGAGCGAGCCGTCGTCGACGACCGACCCCGCGAGGGGGACGACGTTGAAGGCGACCGGCACGGCATACACCGTCGGGTCGGGGACGGCCACCGCGCGCCCGTCGAGCGCCAGCCCGGCGGGGTCACCGGCGGCATACGCGCCGCGCAGCTGCCCGTCGAGCTCCTGGACGCCCTTGCCGCCCGAGCCGCTCACGGCCTGGTAGCTGCTGACGTGCAGGCGCACCAGCCCGGCCCGCTCGTGCAGCGGCTTCAGCACCGGCATCGCGGCCATCGTCGTGCAGTTGGGGTTGGCCACGATCCCCCTGGGGATCTCGCGCAGGTCGTCGGCGTTGACCTCGGAGACGACGAGCGGGACCTCCGGGTCCTTGCGCCACGCGCTCGAGTTGTCGATGACCGTCGCGCCCGCGGCGGCCACCTTGGGAGCCAGCACCTTCGAGGCGGCGCCGCCGTTGGAGAAGAGCGCGATGTCGATGCCGGAGAAGTCCGCGGTGGCCGAGTCCTCGACGACGACGTCCTCGCCCTTGAACGGCAGCGTCGTGCCGGCCGAGCGCGCGGACGCGAAGAAGCGGACCTGCGTCACCGGGAAGTCACGCTCCTCGAGAAGGGCGCGCATGACCCCGCCGACCTGACCGGTTGCACCGAAGACTCCGACTCGCATGGGCCCAAGGGTACGGCGAGGGCGGGGCCCCTCCCCCGCCGCGTTCACCAGTCGGTCAGGCTCGTCCTCCGCTCAGCCGCCGGCCGAGTGTCGGTCGGCGTTGGCGTGGATCGCGTCGTGGACGTATGCCGCCAGGCCGGGTGCGAGGTCGTCGTACGTCTTCGCGAACCGGGGGTCGGAGACGTACATGTCCGCCAGGCCCCGGTGGAAGTCGTGGCTGAGGTCGTAGAAGCGGTCCTGGATGTGCCTCCGGTGCCGCTCGGCGGCGTCCATGGCCACCTCGCTCGTCGCGGGCTGCCCGGAGGTGAGGCCCGCGACGAAGGCCGCGTTGACGGCATCCATCTCGGCCTTGACCTGCTCCCAGTCGGCCAACGCGTAGCCCTTCGTCCGCGAGGCCGACTGCTTCCACGCGTCGGTCTCGCCCCATCGCTCCTGGGCCTCCTGCTGGTACTCGTCCCGGAAGCCGTCCCCGAAGAGCTCCTTGAGGTCCTCGGGGGTGGCGGGCTGGTTGCTCATCTCTCTCTCCAGTGCTCGGTCGATGGCCACGACGAGCTCGTGCAGCTCGTCCAGCCGGGACATGACCGTCGCGCGCTGGCGCCGCAGGTGCTCGGCCGCGCCCTCCCCGCCGTCGAGCAGCGTCGCGATCTCGTCCAGCGGCAGCTCGAGCCGCCGGTAGACCACGACCTGCTGCAGCCGCTGGAGGTCCTCGTCGGTGTAGAGCCGGTAGCCCGCCCGCGAGCGCTCGCTCGGGACGAGCAGGCCGATCTCGTCGTAGTGGTGCAGGGTGCGCACCGTCACGCCGAAGAGGTCGGCGACCTGCCCCACCGTCCAGGTGGCCATCTGCTGCGTCCTTCCGGTCATGCACGGAGCGTCCCGCCTCACGTCGCGTGAGGGTCAAGCCCGTTGCGGCGCAGGGTGACACGGGCGTTGGTGGGCCCACCGTATGCCGCCCCTAGAGTGAGCGCGTGCACCGTCGCCTCGCGCTCGTCCGCCGCCCCTCCCCTCGACTCGCCGACGGGCTGGTGACGCACATCGAGCGGTCGGGTTCCGTCGACGCCGAGCTGGCGCTGCGGCAGTGGCAGGAGTACTGCGACGTGCTGCGCCGCCGCGACTGGGCCGTCGTCGAGGCGCCCCCGGTGGACGCCTGCCCGGACGGCGTCTTCATCGAGGACCAGGTGGTCGTGCACGGCGACGTCGCGGTGCTGTGCCGGTCGGGGGCTCCGGAGCGACGCGGCGAACGCACCGGCGTCCGGGAGGCCGTGGAGGCACACGGCTACCGCACGGTCGAGGTGCTGGAGCCGGGGACGCTCGACGGCGGAGACGTGCTCAAGCACGGGCACCACGTCTGGGTGGGCGTCGGCGGGCGGACCAACCTCGCCGGCGTGGAGCAGCTGCGCACGGCCCTGGAGGGTCATCGCGTCGAGGTCGTGCCGGTGCCCGTGTCGAAGGTGCTGCACCTGAAGTCCGCGGTCACGGCGCTGCCCGACGGCACCGTCCTGGGCCACCCGCCGCTCGTGGACGACCCGTCGGTGTGGCCGCAGTTCCTGGCCGTGCCCGAGGAGTCCGGCGCCCACGTCGTGCTGCTCGGCGGCATGGCGGTGCTGATGTCGGCGTCCGCCCCGCGCACGGCCCAGCTGCTCCGGTCGCGCGGCCACGACGTGGTGACCGTCGACATCTCCGAGTTCGAGAAGCTCGAGGGCTGCGTCACCTGCCTCTCGGTCCGCCTCCGCGGCTGAGCGCCCACGGGGGTTGACGGCCCTGGCGCGGTGGGCAGCACGCGTACTCGTCGCTCGTGGCGGTCGACGGCCGCCGGGACGGCACGACCGCGCCGGGGCCGGTGTCGAACACCGCCGTCCTGAGCGCCGCCGCGCCGAGCTACGCCCCTCCGACTCGCCACCTCGTCCAGGCGACGTGCCTGCTCGACCGGCCGGACGGCGACGCACCGGAGTCCGACGTGCGACGACACGTCTGCGAGATCTCCACGCGAGCCCGACTACGCCCTCCTGCTCATCTCCCGCTACCGCGACGAGCTGCGCAGCCACAGCGACCGCCGGGAGGCCATGTCGGTGGCACTGGGTCGCACGGCCGAGGCCGTGCTGTCCAGCGCCGTCACGGTCGTGATCGGCCTTCTGACGCTGCTGCTCTCCCTCTTCCCCGCCACCCGCGGGCTGGGACTCGCGTGCGCCGTCGGCGTCGTCGTCGCCGCGGCGTTCGTCCTGCTCGTCTGCCCGCCGCGCTCGTCATCTTCGACCGCTGGATCTTCTGGCCGCGCGTCCCTCGTGAGGGCGAGACCGCACTGGCCGACGGGCACAGCTTCTGGCGCCGGGTCGGCGACCGGGTCGCCGCGCACCCGAGGCGCATCATCAGCGTGACCCTGGTCGTGCTGGCGGTCATGGCTGCCGGCATCGCCGCGATCGACACGGGCCTCAAGTCGTCCGACCAGTTCCTCGAGAGCCCGAGGCCATCGCGGCGAGCGAGCGCCTGGCACGATCCTTCCCCGCCGGCAGCGCCGACCCGGCCGTCATCGTCACCACCGCGGACCCGGGCGCCGTCACCTCTGCCGTGGGGCAGGTTCCGGGCATCGCCGGAGCCCGCACGGTCAAGCAGTCCGGCGGGGTGGCAGAGGTCGACGCCGTTCTCGAGGCGGCCCCCGGGTCCGAGGAGGCGGCAGGCACGGTCCGCGCGCTGCGCACCGCCCTCACCGCCCTCCCCCCAGAGCCACGTCGCGGGCACCGAGGCGATCGCCCTCGACCAGGCCAAGGCGTCCGCGCGCGACCGTCTCGTCATCTTCCCGATCGTGCTCGCGCTCGTGCTGCTCGCCCTCGTCCTGCTCCTGCGGTCGGTCGTGGCACCACTCGTCCTCGTCGCCACCGTCGTCGCGACGTTCCTCGCGAGCGTCGGCGCCTCGTGGTGGATCTTCACGAAGGTCTTCGGCTTCTCGGCCCTCGACGACAGCGCCCCGCTCTCCCGCTCGTGGTGCTCGCGCAGGTCGGCGTCATCATCTGCGTGGGGGTGCTCCTCGACACGCTGGTGGTCCGGACCCTGCTCGTGCCGGCCATCGCCGTCGTGCTCGGCGACCGGTTCTGGTGGCCGCGCCGCCCCCATCCGACCCAGGACCCGGTCAAGGGGGCTGACGCGGCGACCAGGGGCCGCGCGCCCCTCGAACCGGTCGGCGCCCACAACGTTGGACAAACCATTGACACGCCGCACCGTTGATCGTTGAATCGCGTGTGACGGGCTCCTGACCAGCTGGCGCCACCCCTCCACGCCCGACCGACCCGCTCCTGTCGGCCGCGGCCACCGTGGGCCACACGCCGGACTCCCTTCCGGCGTGTGGCCCACACCCCAGTCGCCCACCCTGCGATCCGTCACCCGAACCGTGACCTGCCGGCCCTGCGAACCACGTCGGACGCGATCCCGGGCGACCTACACTGAAGCCACGTCGCCGCGCTGACCTCCTCGAATGGCAGGTGGACCGCCGTGCGCCCCCGCTTCTCGCTCGCCGTCGGATCAGTCGTCAGCGCCGTCGCCGCCCTGCTGACCATCTCCGCGGGCGTCAACGCCCCGACGGCCGTCGCCCTGACACCCGCGGAACAGGCTCTCGCCGCCTACAACCGCATGACGACGGCGCAGCGGATCGGCCAGCTCTTCATGGTCGGAGGCCCGGTGACCGGGCTGGGCTCCGCCACGACGAGCGCGATCAGCACCTACCACGTCGGCAACCTCGTCCTCACCGGGCGCACCACGGCCGGCGCGCCCCCCGTCCGCTACCTGGCCGGCGCGGCCGACAACCTGACGACCGCGACGGCGACCGCCGGCGTCCCGCTCTTCATCGCCACCGACCAGGAGGGCGGCTACGTCCAGGTGCTCCAGGGCTCGGGGTTCTCTCGCATGCCGACCGCCCTGACCCAGGGAACCTGGGCCGACACGACGCTCACGGCATACGCCAGGGCGTGGGGCATCCAGGTGATGCGGTCCGGGGTGGACGTCGACCTCGCTCCCGTGATGGACACCGTCTCGCAGGCCTTCGCCCCCTACAACAAGCCGATCGGCTACTACCAACGGGAGTACGGCTACACACAGACGGTGGTCGCCGACAAGGGCACGACGTTCCTGCGCGGGATGCAGGCGTACGGCCTGGCGATGACGGCCAAGCACTTCCCCGGTCTCGGACGGGTTGCCGGCAACACGGACACGACCGCCGGGGTGACCGACACGGTGACAACCCGCACGTCGGCCGACATCACGCCCTTCCGGGCAGCCATCGCCGCCGGCGCCCACCTGCTCATGGTCTCCTCCGCCTACTACTCGCGCATCGACCCCTACCACCCGGCCGTCTTCTCCAGCACCGTGATCCGGGGGATGATCCGCGGCGACCTCGGGTTCACCGGCATCGTCGTGAGCGACGACATCGGCAACGCCAGGCAGGTGGCCGCCTGGTCGCCGGGCACGCGGGCCGTGAACTTCATCAGTGCAGGCGGCGACATGGTCCTGACGGTCAACCCGTACCTCATCCCCGCCATGGTGAGCGCGGTGACGTCACGCGCCGCCACGGACAGCGTCTTCCGCAGCTGGGTGCAGGCCGCGGTGATGCGCGTGCTCACCGTCAAGGCCGCGTACGGGCTGCTCGCACCCCGCCTGCCGGTCACGGGCTACTTCGGCCCGCTGACCACGGCGGCCCTGCAGCGCTGGCTCGGGATCGCGCAGACCGGGGCCTTCGACACGACGACGATCCGCGCCCTGCAGGCCCGCATCGGGACATCGGTCGACGGCATCTGGGGGTCGCGGTCGATCGCCGCCCTGCAGACCTACCTGTGGCTCTACCACGACGGGGCCACCACCTGGAACGTGCACACCGCCGCGGGCCTGCAGCGCTACCTCAACACCCAGCTCTGACCCGCCACAGACGGGCAGGGGCCGGGTCGATGGCGCCGAGATCAGGGGCGCCACTCCTCGCGCAGCAGCGCCCACGTGTTGTCGTCGAGCCACGTGCCGTCCTTGCCCAGCGACTTCGCCAGGACGGTCGACTCGTGGCGCATGCCGATCCGCCGCAGCACGCGGTTGGAGGCCACGTTGTCGGCGTACGCGTCGGCGGTGATCCGCCGCAGCCCCAGGTCGCGGAACCCCATGGCGAGCAGCTCGGTGGCGGCCTCCGCCGCATAGCCGCGCCCGTGCCGGTCCGGGTGCAGGGCGTAGCCGATCGTGCCCTCCCACTCGTCGCTCGGGGTGCGCGTGATGCTGTGGCTGGGCTCGAGGCGCAGCATGACGTCGCCGACGACGCGCCCGGTCCGCCGCTCCACCACGGCCAGCTCGAGCCTCGGCTCGGCCACCTCCGGCCGCCCTCGCTCGATGTGCGCCGCGATCCGGTCGCGCACCTCGTCGCGGCTCAGCACGTCGTGGCTGAGGTGGACGACGACCTCGGGGAGGCGCCGGAAGGCCCAGATGGCGTCGACGTCGTCGAGGGTGAGGGGTCGCAGCTCCAGGCGGTCCGTCGTGCGGGGCCAGGTGAGCCGGGCCAGGTCGGGGCGAGGCACTAGCGCCACCCTCCGTCGTCCACTCCGCCGGGCACGTCCGCCGCGGGGTCGTAGGGGGTGCGCGTGAAGCGGAAGGATGCGAGGTCGAGATGCGTAGGTATGCCGTCCGCCGCCCTGAGCACGCGCAGCGGCTCACCCGTGTGGTAGCCGTCCAGCCCGACCCACTCGTCGGCGCCCACCCGGGCGAAGCGTGAGCCGCGCGCCCTGCCCGGCTCGCCGAGGACGAGGTGCTCGCCGACGACTCTCGCCGTGGAGACGGACGGACCCCAGTGCCAGGTCCCGACGAGGTCGAGCACGGTCGGGTCGCCGGAGGCGTGCCAGGGCTCGGGGGGCAGCGGCTCTCGCTCGACGAACGCCTTCAGCAGCTCGGGTGCCACCGGGCCCAGGCCGGTCGTGGAGTTGGTGAGGACGACCACGCCGTCGCCGCTCTCGACGTCGACCCGCAGCCCGGCGAGGAAGCCCGGCATCGAGCCGCCGTGGCCGGCACACCTGGTGCCGTCGACGTTCCAGAGCTGCCAGCCGAGCCCGTGCGCGGCCGTCCACGGCTGGCCGGGGTCGTCGACGAGGGTGTGGGGCTCGTACATCTCGGCGAGGGTGTCGCCCGAGAGCACGCCGCCCGTGTCGCCGCCGGCGAAGGCGGCCCATCGGGCCAGGTCCCCGACCGTCGTCCACAGCTGCCCCGCGGGGGCCATCGCACCGGCGTCGTGCTCCGGCTCGGCCAGCAGGACGTCGGCGAAGGGGTGGACCGCCAGGCCCTGCGCGGCCTTGCCGTCGGGACGGGTGGTCGTGCGGGTCATCCCGAGCGGAGCGAGCAGGTCGCGGCGCACGACGTCGAACCAGTCGGTGCCGTAGGCCCTGGCCACCAGCTCGCCGAGCGCCGCGAACCCGACGTTCGTGTAGTGGAAGCGGCGGCCCGCACGGAAGCGCTGTCCGACGGGCGAGGCCACCAGCGCGTCCCAGTCACCCCCGGGTGTGCGCTCCCACCAGGGCCCGTTCGTCTCGGCCTGCACTCCGCCGCCGTGGGAGAGCAGCTGCGCGATCGTGGCGCCGCCGAGCCTCGAACCGGGCACGTGGTCCTCGAAGCGGTCGGAGAGGTCGAGCCGGCCGGCGTCGCGCAGCCGCAGCACCGCGACGGCGACGAACGTCTTCGTGATGGAGCCCATCCGGTACTGCGTGTTCGTGTCGGCTGCCACGCCGTCCGCCCGGCCGTCCAGCGTGCCGATGGCGTCGGACCAGGCCAGCGCCCCCCGGCGCACGATTCCCGCCGCGACCGACGGCAGCCGGCCCCGCACCTGCTCGGTGGCCAGCAGGTGGTGCAGGTGGCGTGCGGTGCCGGGATCGAGGGGGGTATGCGTGCCGGTGTCCGTGCCGAGGTCGCTGCTCACCCGCGTCAGCCTAGGGAGGGCGGCCCGTGGCGTGGTGGAGCGACCCCCGGCAGGATGGGACGGCGGCCCCCGCACCTCCCACGGCCGCCGCGGATCAGATATCTTGACATCAAGATTTATTCGGGACCCGCCTCTCGGATCTCGGCACGACCAGCAACCCGAACGGAGCACCCGCGTTGGACTCGCGAATCATCTACACGCACACGGACGAGGCGCCCGCCCTGGCCACGGCCTCGCTGCTGCCGATCGTCTCGGCGTTCGCCAAGCAGGCCGGCGTCGAGGTCGAGACGCGTGACATCTCGCTCTCGGGCCGCATCATCGCCAGCTTCCCCGACGCCCTGAAGCCGGAGCAGCGCATCGGCGACGCCCTGGCGGAGCTCGGCGCCCTGGCCAAGACGCCCGAGGCCAACATCATCAAGCTGCCCAACATCTCGGCCTCGATCCCGCAGCTCAAGGCCGCGATCGCCGAGCTGCAGGCGGCCGGCTACGCGCTGCCCGACTACCCCGACAACCCGTCCACCGACGAGGAGAAGGCGGTGCGGGCGGCCTACGACAAGGTCAAGGGCTCCGCGGTGAACCCCGTTCTGCGCGAGGGCAACTCCGACCGTCGCGCTCCTGCGTCGGTCAAGAGCTACGCGCGCAAGCACCCGCACTCGATGGGTGCCTGGAGCGCCGACTCGAAGACGAACGTCGCCACCATGGGTGAGCACGACTTTCGCCACAACGAGAAGTCCGTCGTCATCCCGGCCGGCGACACCCTGCGCGTCGAGCTCGTCGGCCACGACGGGTCCACGACGGTGCTCAAGGAGTCCATCCCGGTCCTGGCCGGCGAGGTCGTGGACGCGACCTTCATGGACGTCGCGAAGCTGCGCGACTTCCTCTCCGAGCAGGTGAAGCGCGCCAAGGAGGAGGGCGTCCTCTTCTCCGTGCACCTCAAGGCCACGATGATGAAGGTCTCCGACCCGATCATCTTCGGGCACGTCGTGCGCGCCTTCTTCCCCGACGTCTTCGAGACGTATGCCGGCGCGCTGGCCTCCGTGGGCGCCTCCCCCAACGACGGGCTCGGCGCCGTGCTCAAGGCCGTCGAGGGCCTGCCGGCCGACGAGCGCGCCGAGGTCGAGGCCGCCGTCGCCAAGGGCTTCGAGCAGGGCCCCGCCATCGCGATGGTCAACTCCGACAAGGGCATCACCAACCTCCACGTCCCGAGCGACGTCATCGTCGACGCCTCCATGCCGGCGATGATCCGCACGTCCGGGCACATGTGGAACCGTGACGGCGAGGAGCAAGACACGCTGGCCGTGCTGCCCGACAGCTCGTATGCCGGCATCTACCAGGTCGTCCTCGACGACTGCCGCGCCAACGGCGCCTACGACCCCGCCACGATGGGCTCGGTCTCCAACGTGGGCCTCATGGCGCAGGCCGCGGAGGAGTACGGCAGCCACGACAAGACCTTCGAGATCCCGGCCGACGGCACCGTGCGCGTCGTCGACGGCTCGGGCAACACGGTCCTCGAGCACGAGGTCTCGGCCGGCGACATCTGGCGCGCCTGCCAGACCAAGGACATCCCGATCCGCGACTGGGTCAAGCTGGCCGTGACGCGCGCCCGCGCCACCGGCTCGCCGGCCATCTTCTGGCTCGACGAGGACCGCGCCCACGACGCGAACCTCATCGCCAAGGTCAAGGAGTACCTCACCGAGCACGACACCGACGGTCTGACGATCGAGATCATGAAGCCGACCGACGCGATCGCCTACTCCCTCGGGCGGATTCGCAAGGGCGAGGACACGATCTCGGTCACCGGCAACGTGCTGCGGGACTACCTGACCGACCTCTTCCCGATCCTCGAGCTCGGCACGTCGGCGAAGATGCTCTCGGTCGTGCCGCTCATCAACGGCGGTGGCCTCTTCGAGACCGGCGCCGGCGGCTCGGCCCCCAAGCACGTGCAGCAGCTCGTGCAGGAGAACTACCTGCGCTGGGACAGCCTCGGCGAGTTCCTCGCCCTCGCAGTCAGCTTCGAGCACCTGGCGGACGTCACGGGCAACGCGCAGGCCAAGGTCCTCGGCGAGGCCCTCGACCGCGCGACCGGCACACTCCTCGACGAGAACAAGGGCCCCGCCCGCCGGGTCGGCCAGATCGACAACCGCGGCAGCCACGTGTGGCTCGCGCTCTACTGGGCCCAGGAGCTGGCCAAGCAGACCGAGGACGCCGGGCTCGCCGAGACGTTCGCCCCGGTCGCCGAGGCGCTCGGTGACAACATCGGCACGATCTCCCAGGAGCTCGTCGACGCCCAGGGCCAGCCGGTCGACATCGGCGGCTACTACCGCCCCGACGCCGACAAGGTCGCCTCCGTGATGCGCCCGTCGAAGACCTTCAACGAGATCGTCGACGCCCTCGCCTGAGGTTCGCTCCAGCTCGAAGTGCCCACTCGACCTCCCGGGTCGAGTGGGCACTTTCATCCGCTTCTCCACCGTCGAGAGGATCGGGGCCCGGAACCGCGCCATGGCGCAGTTCTCGTACGCCGGCGGCCACGCCGGGCGGGCACGTCGACCGCCCAGGGTCGGGACGGCATACGGACGCTGGCTCGGCGTCAGGCGTCGACGTCGCGGAGCGCTTCGGTGGCCTCCGCGATGATGGCGTGCATCGCCGCGGCCGCAGCGGCAGCGTCGCCGGACTGGACCGCCTCGGCGACGTCGCCGTGGAGGCGCACGGCCACCGGGTTCGGCGTGGCCGGCATGAGGTCATGGTGGGTGCGACCCGCGAGCACCTCCCCGACCACGTCGGACAGGGCCGCCAGCATCTCGTTGCCGGACGCCGCGAGCAGGGTCGCGTGGAAGAGCTGGTCCGCCTCGAGGTAGGCCTCGAGATCACCTGACTTGGCGTGCACGGCCATCTGCATGACCGCGCCCATCAGGGCCCCGCACTGGTCAGGGGACGCATGGGCGGCGGCGAGCTCGGCCGCGACCGGCTCGATGCCGCGGCGCACGTCGCCGAGGGAGAGCAGCTGCTGCTCGCGCCCGGGACCATCGAGCCGCCAGCGGATGACGCGCGGGTCGAAGACGTTCCACGTGGCGCTCGGCAGGACCCGGACCCCCAGGCGCTTGCGGGCCTCGACCAGGCGCATGGAGTCGAGCACCCGGATCGCCTCGCGCACGACCGACCGGGAGACCCCGTAGCGCTCGTCGAGCTGGTCGATGCGCAGCACCGTGCCCGGGGCGAGCTCGCCCGCGACGATCTGACGCCCGAGGTCGTCGAGGACGCTCGCATGGAGCGCAGGGCGGCGGTCGGTCGGCACGAGGCCAGCCTGACACACGACTGCTCTGCACCCAGTCGACGGTCATTAAATCCGGTTTATTTGTCCATGGGGGTTGATAAGACGCTCTTGTTGCTGCACCCTAGGGCGAGCGTCTCGACGAAGAGGTCGTTCGAGCCGGACGAAGGAGTCACGGAAACATGCAGCACCACCCGCCCCCGTTGGTTGTCGTCATGGGGGTGTCCGGCTCGGGCAAGACCACCATCGGCGCGGCCCTCGCGCAGCGTCTGCGCGTCCCGTTCGCGGACGCCGACGACTTCCATCCCCGGGCCAACGTCGACAAGATGTCGGCCGGCATCCCCCTGACCGACGATGACCGCGAACCCTGGCTCGCCACGATCGCCACGTGGCTCGGTGAGCACGCGGCGAGCGGCGGGGTGGCGAGCTGCTCGGCGCTCAAGCGCTCCTACCGCGAGATCCTCGCCACGGCGGCACCCCAGCTCTTCTTCGTGCACCTGCACGGTGATCCCGAGGTCATCGCCGCACGGGTTGCGGGGCGTCCCGGCCACTTCATGCCGGCCGCTCTCGTGGAGTCGCAGTTCGCCACGCTCGAGCGCCTCGAGCCCGGCGAACGCGGAGCCGTCCTCGACGTCGACCAGCCCGTCGACGACCTCGTCACCCAGTCCCTCACCCTCCTCGACTCTCGCGACCCGGAAGCGATCCGCCCATGACCACCGACCTGCTCTCCCTGCTGCCCACCTCGGCACTGGCTGCCGACAAGCTCCCCGACATCCCGGCCGGGCGCCTCGTGCCCGCAGCCCTGCTCGGCATCGCCGTGCTCGTCGTCCTCATCGTGCGGTTCAAGCTGCACCCGTTCCTCTCGCTCACGCTGGGGGCGCTCACCGTCGGCGCCGTCGCCGGCGTGCCGATGGCCGACGTGCTCGACAGCTACACCAAGGGCTTCGGGAGCACCGCCGCGAGCGTCGGCATCCTCATCGCCCTGGGCGCGATGTTCGGCAAGCTGCTCGCCGACTCGGGCGGCGCCGACGAGATCGTCGACACGATCATCGGCCGCAGCGGCACGCGTTCGCTGCCCTGGGCGATGGCCGCGGTCGGCGCCATCATCGGGCTGCCGATGTTCTTCGAGATCGGCCTCGTCCTGCTCATGCCGGTCATCTTCCTCGTCGCCCGCCGCTCGCAGCAGTCGGTGATCCGCGTGGGCATCCCGGCGCTCGCCGGCCTCTCGGCGATGCACGGCCTCGTGCCGCCGCACCCCGGCCCGCTCGTGGCCATCGACGCCCTCAAGGCCAACCTCGGCGTCACGCTCGGCTTCGGCATCCTCGTCGCCATCCCCACGATCGCCCTCGCCGGGCCGTGGTTCGCACGGTTCGCCGCCCGCTGGGTCGACGTCCCCGCACCCGACCTGTTCGAGGCGCGGGAGTCCGACAACGGCCCCCGCCCGTCGTTCGGCATCACCATGCTCACCGTCCTGACGCCCGTCGTCCTGATGATGGGCAAGGCCCTGGCCGACATCCTCGCCGGCAAGGGCACCGCCGCCCGCACCGTGCTCGACTTCCTCGGCACGCCGCTCATCGCCCTGCTCATCGCCGTCATCCTCGCGATGTTCACCCTGGGGCGTGGCGCGGGCATGGGCGTCAAGCGGATCAGCTCCTCGCTCGAGTCCTCGCTCGGGCCGATCGCCGGCATCATCCTCATCGTCGCGGCCGGCGGCGGCTTCAAGCAGACCCTCGTCGACACCGGCATCGGCCAGCTCGTCGCCGACTGGATCTCCGGCAGCGGCCTGTCCGTGCTGCTGCTCGCCTGGCTCGTCGCGGTGCTGATCCGGCTCGCGACCGGCTCGGCCACGGTGGCCACGGTCACCGCCTCGGGTATCCTGGCGCCGCTCGCGGCGGGCATGTCCACGAACGAGGTCTCGCTCATGGTCCTGGCCATCGGCGCCGGCTCCGTCTTCTTCTCGCACGTCAACGACGCCGGCTTCTGGCTCGTCAAGGAGTTCTTCGGCCTCAAGGTCGGCCAGACGATCAAGTCGTGGTCGCTCATGGAGACGGTGCTCTCGGTCACCGGTCTCGTCTTCGTGCTGCTGCTCAACCTCGTCGTCTAGCCGACGGCAGCGCACGCGCCGTCGAAAGGCCACCTTTCGCGGGTGTGCAGGACTCGAGAGGCCGGTTCTCGTCACGAGGACCGGCCTCTCGACGTGTGAGGAGGGCCCGGGACGTGGCCTCTCGATGTGTGAAGGGGGTACTGACGTCGTTCTCAGGCGCCGCAGCCTCACTCCACGTCGAGGAACCAGCCCGTCACCATCCCGGCAGGACGAGCAGGCTCGATGTAGTGCTCCCACGAGAACGCGACGGCGAACATGTCCATCGGCATCTGGAGCATGCCCTGCGCGTCCGACTGGCTCGCGTGGGCCTTGAGCGCCGATCGCTTGACCTCGAGGAACTCGCTGACGTCGCACGCCCAGTGCAGCTCGCTCTCGAGGCTGCCGAGCGGGTTGCCGTCGTCCATCGGGACGGTCGGGTCCCACTCGCCCACGTCGAGGCCGGCCGCGAGCGCCGCCTGGTGCGAGCGGATCATGGCGTCGCGGTTCATCGACCCCTCGAGGTAGCGGGGCGTCCCGGCGAGCTGCGCCGCGCGTTCGGTCACGGCATGCACCTTGACGTGGTCGGGGTGGCCGTAGCCGCCGTGCCAGTCGTAGCCGACGACGACGTCGGCCTGCTCCTCGCGCAGGATGGCCGCCAGGCGCTGCGCCGCCTCCTCGGTGTCGGCCCTGGCGAAGCTCGCCTCGTGGTCGTTCTGCGCCCAGCCCGTCATGCCCGAGTCGGCGTAGCCGAGGAACTCGACCCGGTGGGTCCCGATGAGCGCGTTGGACGCGGCCGCCTCGGCGCGGCGCCGGTCGACGACGGTCTCGCCCTCGGCCAGGTCGTCGGGCGCATCGCCGTGGTCGCCGTTGGTGGCGACGACGAGGACGACCCGGTGGCCCTCACTGACGGCCCGGGCCATGGAGCCGGCCGACTGGGAGGCCTCGTCGTCGGGGTGGGCGTGCACGAAGACCAGCGTTGACATGGCCCCAGCCTCTCACCGCCCGCTGACGTCCGTGGACACGTCGTCGACAGCCAGGGTGTAGACGACGTAGCCCTCGAAGGTCGCCAGCTCGTCGTAGAGCCGTCTGGCCACCGCGTTCGACTCGTGCGTCTGCCAGTAGACGCTGCCGCAGCCCTTCTCCCGGGCCCAGTCGCGCACCGCGCAGACGAGCGCGCTCGCGACACCCCGACCACGCACGTCCGGGTCGGTGAAGAGGTCCTCGAGGTAGCACAGGTCCGGCTCGCTGGAGCTCGGGTGGACGAGGAAGTGCGCGATCCCGACGAGCCGACCGTCGAGCCAGGCGCAGCGCCCGTGCAGCCTTGCGCCGGAGGTGATCTCACGCCACGCGCGGTCGTATGCCGTGTCGTCGAGGGAGCGCCCGTAGAACCGGATGTACGCCCGGAAGAGCTCTTCCCAGCGGTCCCGGTCTCCGGGCTCGAGCGGTCGGATCTCGATCACGAGCCGACGCTAGCGCGACGGTGGCGCATGCCGGGGGGGATCAGCACCCGGCATACGCCACCACTCGCTGGCGCGGGCGGTCAGGCCTTCTTGGCGGCCGCCTTCTTCGTCGTGCGCTTCGCGGTCTTCTTGGCCGTCTTCTTCACGGCGCGCTTGCGCGTCGTCGGTCCCTTGGCGCGCTTCTCGGCGAGCAGCTCGTAGCCGCGCTCCGGCGTGATCGAGGCCGGGTCGTCGTCCTTGCGCAGCGTCGCGTTGGTCTCGCCGTCGGTGACGTAGGGGCCGAAGCGGCCGTCCTTGACGACGACAGCCTTGCCGCTGACCGGGTCGGCGCCGAGCTCCTTGAGCGGCGGGGCGGCAGCCGCGCGGCCGCGCTGCTTGGGCTGCGCGTAGATCGCCAGCGCCTCCTCGAGCGTGATGTCGAACAGCTGCGACTCGGAGGCCAGGGACCGCGAGTCCGTGCCCTTCTTGAGGTAGGGCCCGTAGCGGCCGTTCTGGGCCGTGATCTCGACGCCCTCGGCGTCGGTGCCGACGACGCGCGGCAGCGAGAGCAGCTTGAGCGCGTCGTCGAGCGTCAGGGTCGAGAGCTCCATGTCCTTGAAGAGCGAGGCGGTGCGCGGCTTGACCTTGGCGGCCTTGCGGCCCTTGGGCTTCTCGGCGGCGGGCTCGTCGTCCTCGATGACCTCGGTGACGTACGGCCCGTAGCGCCCGGCGCGGGCGACGATCTCGCGCCCGGTCTCGGGGTCGCGCCCGAGCACCTTGCCGTCATCGGCGGCGACCTCGAGCAGCTCGCGGGCCTTCTCGGGCGTCATCTCGTCGGGCGCCACGTCGTCGGTGATCGTCGCGCGGCGCGGCGTGCCGGAGACCTCGGCGCCGTCGGCGACCTCGCCCGTCGCGAGGTCGACCCCGGTGGGGACGACCTCCTCGACGTACGGTCCGTAGCGGCCGACCCGGACGACCATGCCGTCGCCGATCGGGATGGTCGAGATCTCCTTGGCGTCGATCTCGCCGAGGTCGTCGACGAGGGACTTCAGGCCCTCCCCGGTCGTCGCCTCCTCGCCGAAGTAGAAGCGCTTGAGCCAGTCGATGCGGCGCTCGTCGCCGTTGGCGATGCGGTCGAGGTCCTCCTCCATCGAGGCGGTGAACTCGTAGTCGACGAGGTTGCCGAAGTGCTCCTCGAGCAGCCGGGTCACCGCGAACGCGAGCCACGTGGGCACGAGCGCCTGGCCCTTGTTGAAGACGTAGCCGCGGTCCTGGATCGTGCCGATCGTCGCGGCATACGTCGACGGGCGGCCGATGCCGCGCTCCTCCATCGCCTTGACGAGCGTGGCCTCGGTGTAGCGGGCGGGCGGGCTCGTCTCGTGGCCGTCGGCCTCGGCGCGCACGACCTCGAGCGCGACCCCGGCGGACAGCTTCGGCAGTCGGCGCTCCTCGGCGGCGGCGTCGGCCTTCGCGGCCGCCTCGTCGTCGCGGCCCTCCTCGTACGCGGCGAGGAAGCCCTTGAACGTGATGACGGTGCCGCTGGCGCTGAACTCCACGGACTGCGCGCCCTCGACCGCCGTGTCGACGGCGAGCTTGACCGTGGCGGTGGAGCCCCGGGCGTCGGCCATCTGCGAGGCGACGGTGCGCTTCCAGATCAGCTCGTAGAGCGCGAACTCCTCGCCGCGCAGCGACCCGGCGACCTGGGCCGGCGAGCGGAAGCGGTCGCCGGCAGGGCGGATGGCCTCGTGGGCCTCCTGCGCGTTCTTGACCTTCTTCTCGTAGCGGCGCGGGCTGTCGGGCACGTACTCGGCGCCGTAGAGGTCACGGGCCTGGCTGCGGGCGGCGGTCGTCGCGGCGTCGGACAGCGTCGTGCTGTCGGTACGCATGTAGGTGATGTAGCCGTTCTCGTAGAGCCGCTGCGCGACGCGCATCGCGTTCTTGGACGACATCCGCAGCTTGCGCGACGCCTCCTGCTGGAGGGTGGAGGTGGTGAACGGCGCCGAAGGGCGGCGGGTGTACGGCTTCTCCTGGACGTCGGTGACGCGCGCCTGCAGGGGCAGGCAGGCCTCGGCGATGCGAGTCGCGAGCGCCTCGTCGAGGTGGACGACGCCCTTGCCGGTAAGGCGCCCGTCGTCGGCGAAGTCCCGGCCGGTCGCGACGCGGGTGCCGTCGACGGAGGACAGCCGGGCGGTGAACTGCTGGGCTGCACCCTCCGGGGTGAACTCGCCCTCGACGTCCCAGTAGGAGGAGCGGACGAACGCCATGCGCTCGCGCTCGCGTTCGACGACCATGCGGGTCGCGACGGACTGGACGCGGCCGGCGGACAGGCCCTGGCGGACCTTGCGCCACAGGACCGGGCTGACCTCGTAGCCGTAGAGGCGGTCGAGGATGCGGCGGGTCTCCTGCGCGTCGACCATCGCGGTGTCGATCTCGCGGGTGTCGTTGACGGCGCGCTGGATCGCCTCGCGGGTGATCTCGTGGAACACCATGCGCTTGACCGGGACCCGCGGCTTGAGCGCCTCGAGCAGGTGCCAGGCGATGGCCTCGCCCTCGCGGTCCTCATCAGTGGCGAGGTAGAGCTCGCTGGCGTCCTTGAGCAGCCGCTTGAGCTCGGCGACCTTCTTCTTCTTGTCCGGGTCGACGACGTAGTAGGGGTCGAAGCCGTTCTCGACGTCCACGGCGAACTTGCCGTAGGGCCCCTTCTTCATGTCGGCCGGCAGCTCCGACGGGTTGGGCAGGTCGCGGATGTGACCGACCGAGGCCTCGACCTCGAAGTCGCCGCCGAGGTAGCCGGCGATGGTCTTCGCCTTGGCGGGCGACTCGACGATGACGAGCTTGCGGCCCTTGCCTGCGGCCATGGATGCACCTTCAACTTCCCGCATCTCACGTGCAGCGGATTCGTCGCTGCCCCGACGTGGACGCGGGACCGACCGTAACAGCACGGGCCTCGCAAGCTCTCCAGGCATCCACCGAAGAGGGCGTATGCCGTCACCTCGCGGGCCGCACGCCGCTCTCCTGGGGAAGCCGGGCGGACGGCATACGTCCTCGGGAATGATGGAGCCGGAGAGGACGTTCCCGTGATAGTTTATGATTCAACGACTTCGGAAGGAACCGCCATGTCGGCACCGGTCCTCTACCTCAGCCACGGCGCGCCGCCTCTCGCGGACGACGAGCGCTGGACCGCCGAGCTGTCGGCCTGGTCCACCGAGATCGCCAAGCCCCGGGACGTGCTCATCGTCTCGGCGCACTGGGAGGACGCGCCCACGACGCTCGGCTCGACCACCGGCGCCCCGCTGACCTACGACTTCTGGGGCTTCCCGCAGAAGTACTACGACGTCACCTACGACGCGCCCGCTGCACCCACGCTCGCCGACGACGTGACGAAGCTGCTCACCTGGCCCGGCCACTCGGTCCACCGCGACGAGCCGCGCGGCCTCGACCACGGCGCCTACGTGCCCCTCAAGGAGATGTTCCCCGACGCCGACGTGCCGGTGCTGCAGATGTCGATGCCGACGCTCGACCCGCGCGGGCTCTTCGAGATCGGGCGGCGCCTGGCCCCGCTGCGCGAGCAGGGCACCCTGATCGTCGGCTCCGGCTTCACCACGCACAACCTGCGCTGGTTCAACCCGCACGCCGGGTCGGACGCCCTCCCACCCAGGGCGAGTGCCGAGTTCGACCACTGGGCGCAGGAGGCCATGCGCGCGAAGGACGTCGACAGCCTGCTCGACTTCCTCGACAAGGCCCCCGCCGCCCACGAGGCGCACCCCCGCACCGAGCACTTCGCCCCGCTCTTCGTCACCCTCGGCGCCGCCTACGAGTCCGGCGGCCTCGACAACAAGAGCGTCATCGAGGGCTTCTGGTTCGGCTTGAGCAAGCGCTCCTGGCAGTTCAGCTGACGCGGCCGACCCGGCAGACCCGGCTGACCCGACTGTCGCCCTGCACGGGAACCCGCGCGACGGGCAACCCGTTGGTCAGGTGTGGGCGGCCCACGATCGCGGCCGCGGCTCGGAATTTCCCCTGACTCCGAGCCGCGGCCGCCCCTTTTCCCGAGCTTTCCCGAGGTCGGTGCGGGGTGCCGACGGTGTGACGGAACCGGCGCCAACGCCCACCCGTCGCAGACGGACGGCACGTAGAGTGGCCGTACGCCCGACGACGGCGCCGCAGGCGTGCGTCGCGCACCCGTCGTGCCGTGCACCCGACGTGCAACGGCTTCGGGCGAGGGACTTCGGGCGCGTCTCCGACGCGACCGGCACGCGAGGGAAGGACCCGCTCCACCATGACTGACCAGCCCGCCGCCCAGCAGGCGACCGCCGCCGCCCAGGTCGCGCCCCTCGAGCCGCCGCCCGGCGAGGCCTTCGTGCTCACCGCCCCGGCACCCACCGCCCCGGTGGCCGACACGTCCGCCCCGAAGATGGCCCCGGCCGTTCCCGAAGCGGCCCTGCCCGGGCTCGAGGCCAAGGTCGACACCTACCTCGAGTCGCTGACGAAGGCGGCTGCCCGCTCCCCCGAGTGGGAGGCCAAGGCCGCCGACGTGCGCAGCATGGGCAACGACGAGGTGCGCTTCGCCGCCGAGTCGTCCAACCGCATGCTCCAGATGCCGGTCAAGGCGCTCAACGAGGGCGGTCTGTCCGGCAACTCGAAGGTCGGCAAGACCCTGCTGGACCTGCGCCGCACCGTCGAGGACCTCGACCCCGGCCAGGCCCAGGGCGCGAAGAAGTTCCTCGGCATGATCCCCTTCGGCGACCGGGTCACCGACTACTTCCGCAAGTACCAGTCGGCGCAGAGCCACCTCAACGGCATCCTGCACTCGCTGCAGTCGGGCCAGGACGAGCTCGTCAAGGACAACGTCGCGCTCAACCTCGAGAAGAAGAACCTCTGGCAGTCGATGGGCCGGCTCAACCAGTACGTCTACGTCGCCGAACGGCTCGACGCGCGCCTCGCCGCCCAGGTCGCCACCTACGAGGTCAGCGACCCCGAGCGGGCCAAGGCCCTGCGCGAGGACGTGCTCTTCTACGTCCGCCAGAAGCACCAGGACCTGCTGACCCAGCTGGCGGTGTCGATCCAGAACTACCTCGCGATCGACATCATCATCAAGAACAACATCGAGCTCATCAAGGGCGTCGACCGCGCCACCACGACGACCGTCTCGGCGCTGCGCACCGCGGTCATCGTCGCGCAGGCGCTCAACAACCAGCAGCTCGTGCTCGACCAGATCACGGCGCTCAACACGACCACCTCGGGCATCATCGAGCGCACCTCCGAGGCCCTCAAGCAGAACTCCGCCCGCATCCAGGAGCAGTCGGCGAGCTCCACGCTCTCGATCGAGTCGCTGCAGAAGGCCTTCGCCAACATCTACGAGACGATGGACACCATCGACCAGTTCAAGGTCCGGGCTCTCGACAACATGGCTGCGACGATCGGCACGCTCGAGACGGAGGTCGCCAAGTCGCGCTCCTACCTCGACCGCGTCTCCAAGCAGGACCAGCGCCGGGCCGACAACGTCGCGCCGGGGCTGCTCGACCTCGGGTCGACCCGGTAGGCCGCCGCCACGCCTGACGAGACGGGTGGATCCGTGACACGGACCGCGGACCGGTGAAGCAGGATGTGCGTGGACGACCGCCGCTCGGCGCCCGACGGCAGCGCAGCACACCAGCTCGACACACATCAGAGGGGACAGACGCAGTGGGAATCCGGTCGTGGTTCGGGTTGGACCGGCCCGAAGCGCCCGAGCCGGTGCGCTCGGGGCCGCCCACCACGGAGCAGCTCCTCGGCGCCCTCGACGCCATCGAGCAGCAGGCCAGGGACGGCAAGGTGCCCGGCGTCGTCCTCTCGCGCCTGCTCCGGGTGACGCGTGTCGTGCGCGAGACCCTCCCCCGCCTGGCCAACCTCGGCCTCGGCAGCGCGCAGGGCTACAGCGTCATGGCCACCGCCACCGACTACCTCCCCGTCGCCATCGGCAACTACCTGCGCCTGCCCCGGGACTGGGCCGACACCCGCCCCATCGCGGCCGGCAAGAGCTCGGTGATGCTCCTCGTCGACCAGCTCGACCTGCTCGGCTCGACGATGGACAAGGTCTACGACGCGGTCAACCGCGCCGACGCCGAGGCGATCATCGTGCACGGCGCGTTCCTCGAGGAGAAGTTCGGACCGGCCTCCGCCGGAGGGGTGCTGGGGCTCGGTCCCGATCCCGTACGCGTCGCCCCACCGCCTCCGCCCGGGACCTCCGAGCCCGGCCGGGTGGGCGAGCCGGGCGCATCCGGCGCCGGGGGCCCGGGAACCCCTCGGCCGCCTGCCCCGTCCCCTGCACCGTTGACGCCGCCGGAATGACGCATGGAGGGGGACGCATGACCACGGAGGAGACCCGCCTCGCCGAGAGCCTCGAGCAGCTGGCCGACGTGGCCGCCGAGGCCGGGATCGACCGCGCCTCCGCCCGCGACGAGGGGCTGCGCGTCGCCGCCGCGCTCGCCGAGGCGGTGCCAGGAGCGGCTCCGGCCTGGGCCGAGGTCGCCCACCCCGGGCTGACCGACCTCGGCCGCATCAACGAGGCCTTCTTCGACGCCGCCTCCCGCGGACGACGGTGGCGCGGCGCCCCGACCGACCTGCTCCAGGCCCTCGTCGACTCGCGGCACGACCGAGCCCTCGACTACGCCGAGGCCCTGACCGAGGTGGCCTCCTCGGCCGTCATGCTGGGCACGGCGCCGATCTGGGTCATCGCCAACGCGTCCGCCGCGTCGGGCGCCTACCTGGCCGCAGCACGGATGCCCACCTCATCGGGGATGCCGTCGCAGCCGACCTTCCCCCAGCCGTCGTTCCCGGTGCCGGCCTTCCCGGTGCCGACCTTCCCGGGCACCGAGCCCGGCGCCGAACGCCGGCTCCAGGGCGGCATACCGGGTCTGGGACTCGGGACGCCCGACACCATGCGACCCACGGTCCCCGGCCCGATGGACCCGTCCGCAGCCACGCCGGCGACGGCGCAGCCGGCCGCCCAGCCCGCCACCGAGCCGGAGCTGCCGGCCGAGCCGGAGAGGTCGGTCGAGGAGCTGCTCGCCGAGCTCGACGACATGATCGGGCTCGATCGCGTCAAGAAGGAGATCCACCGGCAGGTGGCCCTGCTCACCGTCGAGAAGCTGCGCACCGAGGCCGGGCTCAAGGCCCCCAAGATGAGCCGCCACCTGATCTTCGTCGGCAACCCCGGCACCGGCAAGACGACGGTCGCCCGCCTCGTCGGCGGCATCTACAAGGCCCTGGGGCTGCTGCCGAAGGGCCAGCTCGTCGAGGTCGACCGCAGCGAGCTCGTCGCCGGCTACGTCGGGCAGACGGCGATGAAGACCGCCGAGGTCTGCGCCAAGGCGACCGGCGGGGTGCTCTTCATCGACGAGGCCTACGCCCTGACCGGCGACCAGTACGCCGAGGAGGCGGTCAACACCCTCGTCAAGGAGATGGAGGACCACCGCGAGGACCTCGTCGTCATCGTGGCCGGCTACCCGGACCCGATGGTGCGCTTCATCGCCCAGAACCCGGGCCTCGCCAGCCGGTTCACCACGGCCATCGAGTTCGACGACTACTCCGACGACGAGCTGCTCGCCATCCTGGACTCCATCGCGACGGGCAGCGACTACGAGCTCACCGACGAGGCTCGCCGGCGGGTGCGCCACCTGCTCGAGGCGACGCCGCGCGGCCCGTCCTTCGGCAACGGCCGCTTCGCGCGCAACCTCTTCGAGCAGGCCGTCGGCAGCCACGCCTGGCGCCTGCGGGACGCGAAGGAGCCGACTCGCGACGAGCTGCGTCTACTCACCGCAGACGACCTCATCGAGCAGCTGGACGTCCGGGACGACCCCGACCAGACCGGCGCGGATCCGGCAGCTCTCGGGGCAGAACCTGATGGCGAGGCCGCACCGGGTGAGGCAGTCTCGGAGCAGCAGCACCACACCAGCGCGACAGAGCCCGAGGACACCGCATGAGCGCACCGACGACGAACATCCCGGTCGCCATCCCGGCGCGCTCGTCGTCGGGCGCGCCCTCCGCGTCCGGGGGCCGATCGACGCGCACCATCGCGGGGAGCATCCCCGGTGCCCGCAGCCTCGCCGACCGGCTCCTGCACGGCACGCCCGGGCGGATGCGCCTCTTCGGACTGCTCGGCGTCATCGCCGCCGTGCTGCTCGGTGCGGTCAGCGCCAATGCCCTCGTCGCCTCGCAGGCCGCGGTCGAGCGCGCGGCCAACAACACCGCCCAGGTCGTGCGCGCCCAGTCGATCCACGTCGACCTGCTCCGCGCCGACGCGCTCGCGACCAACGCCTTCCTCGTCGGCGGCCTGGAGTCCCCCGATTCCCGGGCCAAGTACGAGGCCGCGATGGCCCGGGTGGCCTCCGGCATCGCGGAGGCCGCAGCCGCCCAGCCGGCCGACGGCACGGTGCTCGGCGCGCTGGGCGAGAAGGTCCAGACCTATGCAGCGCTCGTCGAGCAGGCCCGCGCCAACAACCGGCTCGGCCTGCCGGTGGGCGCGCAGTACCTGACGCAGGCCAGCGCCGGACTGCGCTCCGACGCGATCCCGATCGTGGAGCAGGTCGTCAAGGTCAACGAGGACCGGTCGAGCAAGGAGTTCGACCGCAGCAACTCCACGCTGCAGCTGCTCGTGGGCGTCGTCGCGCTGCTGGGGCTGGTGGCCCTGGCGGTCTGGCTGGCCAGGCGCACCCACCGCTACCTCAACCCCTCGCTCACCGGCGCGATCGCCCTGCTGCTCGTGGCGCTCTTCGTCGCGGCGACCCAGATCAGCGCCATCGCCTCGGCCACGAGCCAGGTCTCCAGTGGGTCCTACCAGCAGGCCGTCGCACTGGCCGACGTCACGACCGCGGCCAACGACGCCCGCGCCAACGAGAGCCTGACGCTGATCCGCCGCGGTTCGGGCGCCGACAACCAGAAGGCCTGGGTCGCCGACGCCAAGACCGTCGAGGACACCCTCGCCGGGGTCCGCGACAGCTCGGACCTGCAGCAGCTGTGGCGCGGCTACTCCGACGCCCACACGAAGGTGCGCACGCTCGACGACGGCGGTCGGTGGGACGAGGCGGTTCGCCTCTCGACCAGCATCGCCGACGGGGGCGCCGCCAAGACGTTCGACGACTTCGACGTCGCCGTGACGCAGGCGCGCGACCAGGCGGCCAAGGACACGGTGACCACCCTGCAGGACCTCCACGGGAGCGTCGCGCTCATCGCGGTCCTCATCGCCCTGGCCGGGCTGGTCGCGTCGTGGCTGATCGTGCGCGGCATCAGCCAGCGCCTGGAGGAGTACCGATGAGCACGCTCACCTCGACGCTGCGTCGCCGCCTCTCCGCGCTCGTGGCCGTCGCCGCCCTCGGTGCCCTCGCCGGGTGCTCGGGGGTGACGTATGCCCAGACGCCCCTGCCGCCTGCCGCCCCGTCCGCGCCGTCGAGCAGCGCGCCCCCCGCACCGGCACAGACGTGCAACAACGCCACGCAGTCGTACGCCCCGCTGCCCACCCTGCCGAGCCGTGGCGAGATCACCGACCCGACGATGCGCGACCGCATCCTCAAGCGGGGCTTCCTCGTCGTCGGGGTCTCGGCAGACACCTACCTCTTCGGTGCCCGCGACCCCTTCACCGGCGGCATCACCGGCTTCGACATCGACATCGCCCGCGCGGTCGCCCAGGCCATCTTCGGCGACCCGGACAAGGTGCAGCTGCGCGTCATCACCGCCGGTGAGCGACTGCCCCTGCTGCAGTCGCGCCAGGTCGACATGGTGGCCCGCAACATGTCGATGACCTGCGACCGGTGGCAGAAGATCGCCTTCTCCGCCGAGTACTACCGCTCCGGCCAGAAGGTCCTCGTCAGCAAGGCCCTGCCCAGGGCGAAGGACCTCGCGCTGACCGACCTCAAGGGCCGAAAGGTCTGTGCGCCGGCCGGCACGACCTCCCTGACCAAGCTCGAGCAGGTCAAGGGGCCCGAAGCGGTCCCGGCCGCGACGCACACCGCCTGCCTCGTCCTGCTCCAGCAGGGCAAGGTCGACGCCATCACCGGGGACGACACCGTGCTCGCCGGCCTCGCCGCGCAGGACCCCAACACCGTCGTCACGAGCGCCAAGGCGGTCACCGTCGAGCCCTACGGCCTCGGCCTCAACAAGGCGGACGTCTACCTCGCCCGCTACGTCAACCGGGTCATCGCCGACCTCGAGGCCGACGGCCGGTGGAAGAAGGTCTACGACCGCTGGCTCGCCGGACCGCTCGGGCCGGCGCCCGCTCCCCCGACCCCGGTCTACGGGCGATGAGCGCAGTGCCGCAGGGCCTCCCCGACGCCGGCACCGCCGCTCCCACCGCGCCCGGGCGCCTCGGCGTGCCCGTCCAGGCCGAGGAGGCCCAGACGTACCTCTTCGCCCTGCGCGAGTGGGTCGCCCAGCGCCGGGCGGACCTCGGCGAGGTCGACCGGGCGGTGCTCAAGCTGTCGCCCGCCGAGCAGGTCGCGATCACCAACGACCTCACCGTCGCGCTGACCTTCTGGAAGGCCGTCAGCGACCGGCTGACGCTGCTCGAGACGACCTTCGACGGCGGCCGCGTCGGTCCGGTCGAGGCCGAGCGGCTCTCGACCCTCATCCACGGGCGGCTCGACTCCAACACGAGCGAGCACCTGTCGCTGCCCTCGAGCGGGTCCCTGGCCGTGAGCCTGCCGGAGGCCTGCCGCCTGCTCGACTCGCTGACCCGCACCCTGCAGGCTCGCGCCTCGCTGGCCCCCGGCGCCGCCGAGGCGACCCAGCGCATCACCATCGTGCGGGCCGGGCTCGAGCGCACCCGCGACCAGGTCCCGCTCGTGCCGGCCGGCCCGCAGCGCGACGCGGCCAGCGAGAAGCTCACCCGGCTCGACCGCCGCATGGAGGACCTCCTCGAGCGGGCCCGCCGAGGCGCCGACGTCGGGGGCATCATCGGCCCCCTCGAGATCGACGTGGCCGTGCTCGAGCGCGACCTCATCGTCGCGGCCGCCGAGCGGGCCAGCGCGGCCCGCAGCCGGTTGCGCACCGAGCAGCAGGTCGAGGAGCTCGACGCCCGCGCCGCCGCGATCCGCGCGCTCGAGCGGGCCTGTGTCGAGGCGATCACCCCGGCCCCGCACCTGGCGATCCCCAACGTGCGGGCGCTGGGACCCGTGCCCCAGGGCGCGGCCGAGCTGACGGCATACCGGGAGAAGCTCGAGCGGGTCTCGCGTGCCCTCGACCTCGCCCACGAGACGTATGCCGGGGGCCTCGCCGAGCGTGACGAGGTCGTCGGTCTGGTCGGTGCCGTGGGCGCCATGGCGGCCTCCGCGTCGCTCGCGCCGGAGGTGTCGGCCGACGTCGCCGAGCTGCGCCGCCGGCTCGACGAGGCGCTCTCGGGCAAGCCGCTGCCGATCGCCCGTGCGCGGGCCCTCGCGGCGGCCTTCCAGTCCTACGTCGACACCGCGACCCGCCCGCAGCCCGGCGCGGGGCGCGCAGCCCCGCGCGCGTCCGCGCCCCGACCCCAGAGGCCTCGCCCATGAACTGCACGCAGCCGGGCTGCACCGGCACCATCGTCGACGGCTACTGCGACCTGTGCGGGATGGCCGCCGGCTCCAACCCGGTGCCGCCGACCGCCGGCGCCCCTGCCCACGCGAGCGCGACGGCCGGCTCGGGTTCCGGGGCCCTCGCGGCGTCGCCGCCGGCCGCCGGCCCCTCCATCCCCGAGGGCGGGGCGTGCCAGCAGCCCGGCTGCTCCGGGACGATCGAGGCCGGCTACTGCAACGTCTGCGGCACTCCCGCCGACCAGCTCAGCGCCACCGCGTATGCCGCCCCGAACGGGTCCGCGGGCGCGGCCGGCACAGCCGGTGCGCCGGGATCGGTGGGGGCCAACGGCGAGGCCGGCGCCCAGCCCGCCGGCGTCGGTCCCGAGATGTCCACGCGCTCCGCCGCCTCGAGCAACCTGGCCTCGGCGGCTCTGGGCTCCAAGCGAGCCCGCGAGTCGGGCTCGGTCGCGACGCGTCGCACGGGGGGCTCGCAGCGGCTGCGCGCCGCCCGCCTGGGCGGCGGCATCACCACGGTGCGACCCGCGCCCGAGATCGACGCCGAGAAGGCGCTCCTCACCAACCCGACGGTCCCCGAGAGCAAGCGCTACTGCCCGAAGTGCGGCGAGCCCGTCGGCCGCAGCCGCGACGGCAGGCCGGGACGCACCACCGGCTTCTGCCCCAAGTGCCGCCAGCCGTTCTCGTTCGACCCCAAGCTCAAGGCGGGCGACCTCGTCGCGGGCCAGTACGAGGTGGCCGGGTGCCTCGCGCACGGCGGCCTCGGCTGGATCTACCTCGCTCGCGACAAGAACGTCTCCGACCGGTGGGTGGTGCTCAAGGGCCTGCTCAAC
Source organism: Terrabacter terrae (assembly GCF_039529575.1). Taxonomy (NCBI): domain Bacteria; kingdom Bacillati; phylum Actinomycetota; class Actinomycetes; order Micrococcales; family Intrasporangiaceae; genus Terrabacter; species Terrabacter terrae. The sequence goes on along the minus strand of NZ_BAAANB010000001.1, from coordinate 396,857 downwards.
TCGGCCGACCCCGACGCCCTCGCCGCGGCCATCGCCGAGCAGCGGTTCCTCGCACAGGTGTCGCACCCGAGCATCGTCGAGATCTACAACTTCGTCACCCACGACGACGCCGGCTACATCGTCATGGAGTACGTCGGCGGCACGTCCCTGAAGTCGATCCTCAAGCAGCGGATGCAGGCCGCCGGCAAGTACGACCCGCTGCCCGTCGACCAGGCCCTCGCCTACCTCCTCGAGATCCTTCCGGCCTTCCAGTACCTCCACGACCTCGGGCTCGTCTTCTGCGACTTCAAGCCCGACAACGTCATCCAGGTCGGCGACGAGGTCAAGCTCATCGACCTCGGTGGGGTGCGCCGCGCCGACGACGAGGACTCCGCGATCTTCGGCACCGTCGGCTACCAGGCCCCCGAGGTGGCCGAGCTCGGCGTCTCGCCCGCGTCCGACATCTACACGATCGGGCGCACCCTCGTCGTGCTCACGATGGAGTTCCGCGGCTACCAGACGACCTACCTCAACACCCTCCCCGCGCAGGACACCGTGCCGGTCTTCCAGCGCTACGACTCCTTCTACCGGCTCGTGGCCAAGGCGTGCGCCCCCAACCGCGACGACCGCTTCGTGTCCGCCGACGAGCTGCGCTCCCAGATGGTCGGGGTGCTGCGCGAGGTCGTGGCCCTCGACCGGGGCGCGGGTGCCGCGACCTCCACGGTCAGCTCGCTGCTCTTCGACGTGCCCACGCCGGGCGTCGCACCCGACGACTGGCGCAACCTGCCGGTGCTGCGGCGCGACCCGCACGACCCGCAGACCGGCTGGCTCACCACGGTCGCCGGCACCCCGGAGGAGCGGCTTGCGACCCTCGAGCGGTCGGCCGTGCGCACCACCGAGGTGCTCCTCGAACTGGCCCGCACGGCCCTCGACGCCGGCCGGCGCAACGTGGCCGAGGCGACCGCCGGCGAACTGCTCACCTCCGACCCGTGGGAGTGGCGCGCCGTGTGGATCCAGGGCCTGGCCGCCCTCGAGCGCGGCGACTCGCGGGCCGCGCAGGCGGCCTTCAACGCCGTCTACGGGCAGGTGCCCGGCGAGCTGGCCCCCAAGCTCGCGCTCGCCCAGGCCTCCGAGCAGGCCGGCGACGACGCGGTGGCCGAGAACCTCTACGTCGCGTGCGCGCGCACCGACGCGACGTACGTCCCGATGGCTGCCTTCGGCCTGGCCCGCATCCGGGCGGCGCGGTCCGACGTCGACGGTGCGGTGGCGGCATACCGGCTCGTGCCGGTGCAGTCGAGCGCGTACCGCACCGCGCGCGCCGGTCTCGCCGAGCTGCTGGCGCGGGCCAACCGCGGGCTGCCCGACCTGGCCGAGGCGCTGCGCACCCTCGACGACACGTCCCTGTCGGCGCGGCGGCGCGCCGAGCTCACCACGCTGATCTACCGTGAGGCGCTCGCGACCGTGGAGAAGAGTGGCAACAAGGCCGACATCCGCGTCGGCGAGCACAGGGGCACGCCCAACGGCCTGCGGCTCGGGCTCGAGGATGCCCTGCGCGAGCTCGCCAAGCGCACCCCCGAACTGTCCGCACGCGTTCCCCTCGTCGACGAGGCCAACGCCATCCGACCCTGGAGCCTCTGGTGACCGACTTCCCGACGGCGGGAGCGCCCCATCCCCCTCCCGTCTCCACCGACGAGCGCCAGCAGGGCCACGGGGGCGACGAGCTCCCGTCCCGCCAGTGCCCGGCCTGCGGCACCCCGAACCCTGCGGACTCGAGCTTCTGCGAGGCGTGCGGGGCCGATCTCGTCGTCACGGCACGCGCCTCCGCGGGTGCTGACACGGGGGCGACGGAAGCGACGGGACCCGCAGGTTCCGTCGACGGTCCGGTGATGCCCTCGGCCGCGCCACAGACGGCCCCCGCCGGCGAGGAGTCGCCGCTCGACGTGGGGTGGACCGGCGCCGTCCCGGTGGCGCCCGAGGCGGCGGCCGACGAGCTCACGTGCCACGCCTGCGGCCAGGGCCGCATCGTCGACGGCTACTGCGACCACTGCGGCACCCCGCCGCCGAACCCGCGCGACCACTTCGTCGAGTCGCCCGCTCCGTGGGTCGGCGGCGTCTGCGACATCGGCCGCCGCCACACCCGCAACGAGGACGCCATGTCGCTCAGCGCGACCGACGCGCCCGGGTCCCGGGCCGTGCTCGTCGTCTGCGACGGCGTCTCCATGGCCTCCGACTCGCACATCGCCTCGCTCGCGGCGGCCACGGAGGCACGAGCGGTGCTGGACCAGCCGTTCCCGCGTGGCGTCGGCACCCCGGACGCGTGGGCCGCCACCGCCGGGCGGGCCCTGACGATCGCGGTGGCGCGGGCCAACGAGGCCGTCATCGCCGCCGTGGTCGAGGACGTGCCCAACCCGCCGTCGTGCACCTTCGCGGCGGCCGTCGTCGAGGACGGCGTCGTCGTCGCGGGCAACGTCGGGGACAGCCGCGTCTACTGGTTGCCCGACTCCGACCAGGAGCCGGCGGTCCAGCTCGGGCGTGACGACTCGTTCGCGCAGGAGCAGATGGTCGCCGGCGTGCCCCGCCTCGAGGCCGAGACCGGGCCGCACGCCCACTCGATCACCCGCTGGCTGGGCAAGGACGCACCCGATGACCTGACGCCGCACCTGACCACGATGACGGCGACCGCGGGATGGCTGCTGGTCTGCTCCGACGGGCTCTGGAACTACTGCTCGGAGGCGGAGGCCCTGCGGGCGCTGCTCCGCGGCGTCGCCGCCGGCACCGCCGGGACCGACCGGACCGACCGGACCGACCGGACCGACCGGACCGACTGGACCGACCGGACCGACGGGACCGACCGGACCGACCGGGCGACACCCACCGTGCTGGCGCAGGCCCTCGTCGACTTCGCCAACGAGCAGGGCGGCCGCGACAACATCACGGTTGCCCTCGCCAGACTGGCTGGACGAGGATCGACAACGACGAGCGAGCCGGCTGCGACGACGGCGCCGGTGGAAGGGGACAGGGCCGATGGCTGACTTCACCGCAGAGGTGTTCCAGAACGAGTTCCTCCCCGACGGGGGGACCGACGTGCACGCCATCGTGCGCATCACCTCGACCGGGGCCTCCGCCGCGAGCGCCTCGGGCGCGCTGGCCGACCCGGGATCGGCTGCCGAGGTCATCCTCATCGACACGTCCGGCTCGATGGGCCGCCGGGGCGTCGCCGCCGCCGGCGAGGCCGCCAAGGCCGCGCTCGCCGAGATCGTCGACGGCACCCTCTTCTCCATCGTCGCGGGCAACGGCACCGCCCAGATCGTCTACCCCTACAGCCACCAGGGCGCGCTCATCCCGATGTCGTCCCACACCCGTGGTGAGGCCAGCCGCGCCATCGAGGGACTGCGGGCCAACGGCGGCACCGCGATGGGCACCTGGCTCACGCTCGCCCGCAACATCTTCGAGACCGTGCCGCACGTGACCAAGCGCCACGCGATCCTGCTCACCGACGGCGTCAACGAGGGCGAGACGCCGCAGTCGCTGCAGGCTGCGGTCCGCAGCTGCGTCGGCGTCTTCCAGTGCGACTGCCGCGGCGTCGGTGACCAGTGGCGCGTGGACGAGGTGCGCGGCATCGCCTCGGCCCTGCTCGGCAGCGTCGACCTCATCCCGGCCCCGGAGGAGATGGCCGCCGAGTTCCAGGCGATGATGCGGGCGTCGATGTCACGTGGCGTCGCGAGCTCCGAGCTGCGGGTCTGGGTGCCGCAGGGCGCCGAGCTGCTCTTCGTCAAGCAGGTCTCCCCCACGCTCGAGGACCTCACCCCCCGGCGCACGGTCGTCAACCCGCTGACCGGCGCCTACCCGACGGGGGCCTGGTCCGACGAGACGCGCGACTACCACGTCGCCGTACGCCTCCCCGCCCGCACGCTCGGTCAGGAGCAGCTCGCGGCCCGGGTGCAGCTCTCCCTCGGCGGCGACCCCGTGGCCCAGGGCCTCGTCAAGGCCAAGTGGAGCAACGACGACTCGCTCACCACGCGCATCGACCCCGCCGTCGCCGCCTACACCGGCCAGGCCGAGCTCGCCACGACCATCCAGGAAGGGCTGGCGGCCAAGGCCGCCGGACAGGACGACGTCGCCACCGCCAAGCTCGGCCGGGCCGTGCAGCTCGCCGGCCTCACCGGCAACGACGAGATGACCACCCGCCTGAAGAAGGTCGTCGACATCGACGACGTCGACACCGGCACGGTGCGCCTCAAGAAGGGCGCCTCGAAGATCGACGAGCTGTCGCTCGACACTGCCTCGACCAAGACGAGCAGGGTGCGCCGATGAGTGCCGTCTGTCCCAATGGGCACACGTCCGAAGCCGAGGACTACTGCGACACCTGCGGCTCGCCCATCGACCTCGCTGCCCAGCCGGCCGCGAGCGCCGGCGCGCCCGTCGAGGTCGTCGGGGCGAGTGCAGCGGCCGGAACGGCCGCGGCGGCGCCGTCGTCGTCGCGTTCCTCGCTCGACCTCGGTCCTGCCGTCGAGGAGTCTGGCGGGGTCTCCGCGTCGACGCCCGCGGCTGCAACGAGCCAGCCCAGTGCGCCGACGTCGCTCGAATGCCCCAACTGCAAGACGGAGAACCCCGACGGCGCGCTGTTCTGCGAGGCCTGCGGCTACGACTTCACCACCGGTGCGATGCCGCGCGACCCCTCCGCCACGCCGGGCGACCTCGTCGACACCGAGCCGCACGAGCTCCCCGACTCCGGCGAGCTCCCGGCAGCCGGCGGCGCGGGGACGGCAGGCAGCGCCAACGGTGCAGCGACGCCGGCGGGCCAGGCGGTCGAGGGTGCAGACGGCGGCGCGTCGACGGAGCCGTTCGAGTGGCTTGCCGAGGTGTGGGTCGACCCGGACTGGTACCAGACCCAGGAGGCCGAGGACCCGTGTCCCTCGCCCGGGCTGCCGACGATCATGCCGCTGCGCCACCGCAGCGTCCTGCTCGGACGGGTGTCGACGAGCAGGAACACCCACCCGGAGATCGACCTGTCGTCCGACCCGGGCGTGAGCCGCCGCCATGCGCAGCTGACGACCGACGGCACGCGATGGTTCGTCGAGGACCTCGGCAGCTCCAACGGCACCTACGTGGGCCCCGCCTCGGGTCCGCTGCCGGCAGCGGCGATCGCGGTCGGCCCCCGCACCGAGCTGGGGGACGACGACCGGCTCTACGTCGGCGCCTGGACCCGCGTCGTCGTGCGGCGCGCCACCCCGGACGAGGTGGAGACGTACGCCTGAGCCGTGCGGGGGCCGACCCCACGGCATACGCCCTCGGACGGGGCCTTGGCGCCCTCGGGCGGTGGCGGCCGGCGCGCACGAGACCTAGGGTGTGCGACGTGAGCCAGTGGCCCTCGACGACGCCCCGGTGGACCGGGCGCGAGCCGTCGTCGTCACCGGTGTCCTGGCCACGAGCGGGCCGCGCGTCCACGAGCACGTCCGGTGAGCGGCCGGGGCCGGGACGGCACCGATGTCGGTGCTGAGCATCGGGCAGGTCGCGGAGCGATCCGGTGTCGCGCCCTCGGCCCTGCGCTACTGGGAGGAGCTCGGCCTCGTCAGCTCGATCCGCACGGCGGGCAACCAGCGGCGCTACGAGCGGGCCACGATCCGCCGCATCGCCTTCATCCGCGCGGCCCAGCGAGTCGGCCTGACCCTCGACGAGATCGGCACCGCGCTGGCGGGGCTGCCCGAGGGGCGCACGCCCACGGCGCGAGACTGGGCCCGGCTGTCCCTCGCCTGGCGTGGCCGGCTCGACGAGCAGATCGGGCGCCTGGAGCGGCTTCGCGACCAGCTCGACTCCTGCATCGGATGCGGCTGCCTGAGCCTGAGCGCCTGCGCCCTCAACAACCCCGACGACCTCCTCGCCGAGCGCGGGCCGGGTGCGGTCCTGCTCGAGCCCTGACCGCTGCACGGGGTGGACCGGCCGGAACGAACCGTCCTTCGTGCCCTCAGGCGCGGAGATGCGGGTTCGTTCCGGCCGGTTGTCCCAGCAGGCCCAGACGGGTCGCTCGCTCAGTCGGCTGCGGTGCCGTCCGAGGTGACCGCGTTGTCGGGCGCCGGGACGCCCGGTCCGCCGGTCGGTCCCGGCGCTGCCGCCCCGACCCCTGCCAGCTCGGGTATGCCGTCCGCCCCGGCGGGTGCCCCTGCCCCCTCGTCGAGGTCGGCTGCGGCACCTGCGAACTGGGCGGCATACAACGTGGCGTAGGCGCCGCCGGCGGCGAGCAGCTCGGCGTGCGAGCCCTTCTCGACGATGCGGCCCTCCTCCATCACGAGGATGAGGTCGGCGTCGCGGATCGTCGAGAGGCGGTGCGCGATGACGAAGCTCGTGCGGTCGGAGCGCAGTGCGGCCATGGCCTTCTGCACGAGCAGCTCGGTGCGGGTGTCGACCGAGCTCGTCGCCTCGTCGAGGATGAGCAGCGCGGGGTCGGAGAGGAACGCGCGGGCGATCGTCACGAGCTGCTTCTCGCCGGCCGAGATGTTGGAAGCCTCGTCGTCGAGCACCGTGTCGTAGCCGTCGGGCAGCGAGTGCACGAAGCGGTCGACGAACGTGGCCCGCGCAGCCGCGACGACCTCCTCGTCGGTGGCACCGGGGCGGCCGTAGCCGATGTTGTCGCGGATCGTGCCGCCGAAGAGCCACGTGTCCTGCAGCACCATGCCGATGCGCGAGCGCAGGTCGTGGCGCGTCAGGTCACGGATGTCGACGCCGTCGAGCGTGATCCGGCCGCCGTCGAGCTCGTAGAACCGCATGATGAGGTTGACCAGCGTCGTCTTCCCGGCCCCGGTGGGGCCGACGATGGCCACGGTCTGGCCCGGTCGCACCGACAGGTCGAGGTCCTCGATGAGGGGCTTGTCCGGCGTGTAGGAGAACGACACCTCCTCGAACGCGACGGCCCCGTGCGGGTCCTCGATGCGCGCCGGCGAGACGGCGTCGGGCTCCTGCTCGTCGGCGTCGAGCACCTCGAAGACACGCTCGGCCGAGGCGACCCCGGACTGCAGCACGTTCGCCATCGAGGCGACCTGGGTCAGCGGCTGGGTGAACTGGCGGGAGTACTGGATGAACGCCTGCACGTCACCGAGGGTCATCGTGCCGGACGTGACGCGCAGGCCACCGACGACGGCGATCACCACGTAGTTGAGGTTCCCGACGAACATCATGACCGGCATGATGATGCCGCTGATGAACTGCGCCCCGAACGAGGCTCCGAAGAGCTCGTCGTTCTTGCGCTTGAAGTCGGCCTCGGTCTCCTTCTGCCGGCCGTAGACCTTGACGAGGCCGTGCCCGGTGAAGGTCTCCTCGACGATGCCGTTGAGCTCGCCGGTGTTGCGCCACTGCTGGACGAACAGCTTCTGCGAGCGCTTGGCGATCAGGCCCGTGACGACGACCGAGATCGGGATCGTGACCAGGGCGATGAGGGCCAGCACCCACGAGATCCAGAACATCATCGCGAGGACCGCGACGACCGTCAGCAGCGAGTTGAGCAGCTGCGACAGCGTCTGCTGCAGGGACTGGTTGACGTTGTCGATGTCGTTGGTGACGCGGCTCAGCACCTCGCCGCGCGGCTGCTTGTCGAAGTAGGGCAGCGGCAGGCGGTTGAGCTTGGCCTCGACCTCCTGGCGCAGGTCGAACATCGTGCGCTGGAGCACGCCCTGCAGGATCCAGCCCTGGGCCCACATGAGCAGCGACGCGACGACGAAGAGGGAGATGACGAGCAGGAGCACCTGACCCAGCGCCTCGAAGTCGATGCCCTGGCCGGGGATGAAGTCGACGTTGCCCAGCAGGTCGGCATACGTCGTCCTGCCCTGCTGGCGCAGGGCGTCGATGACCTGCTGCTTGGTCGTGCCGGGCGGCGCCTTGATGGTGCGCCCGACGACGCCGGCGAAGATGAGGTCGGTGGCCCGGCCGAGGACCTTCGGGCCTATCGAGCTCAGGGTGACGCTCACGACCGCCAGCACCAGCACGACCCCGACCTTGACCCGGTGCGGCCGCAGCCGGCCGAGCAGCCGCTTGGCCGACGGCCCGAAGTTGAGCGACTTCTCGGTCGGCTGGCCGATCGCCATGTGCGGCGGGCCACCCCGGCGTGCCGGTCCCCGCCGGCTCTCGGCGGCCTTCTCCTCGGCCGTCTTGACTCCCTCGGCCATCAGGCCGCCTCCTCCGCGCTGCGCTGCGACTCGACGATCTCCCGGTAGGTCTCGCAGGAGTCGACGAGCTGGTCATGGGTGCCCTGGCCGACGATGCGGCCGTCCTCGAGCACGAGGATGTTGTCGGCGTCGACGATCGTCGAGACGCGCTGGGCGACGATGACGACCGTGCTCCGCGAGGTGGCCGGCCGCAGGGCCCGGCGCAGCCGGGCGTCGGTCGACAGGTCGAGCGCGGAGAACGAGTCGTCGAACAGGTAGATGTCGGGCCGCTTCACGACGGCGCGCGCGATGGCGAGCCGCTGGCGCTGGCCGCCGGAGACGTTCGTGCCGCCCTGCGCGATGGCCGCCTCCAGGCCGCCCATCGCCGAGACGAAGTCCAAGGCCTGGGCGATCCGCAGGGCGTCCCACAGCTCCTCGTCGGTGGCGTCCGGGTTGCCGTAGCGCAGGTTGCTCGCCACGGTGCCGCTGAAGAGGTAGGGCTTCTGCGGGACGAGGCCGATCTTGCTCCAGAGCTCGTCGAGCTCGAGGTCGCGCACGTCGACGCCGCCGATCCGCACCTTGCCCTTCGAGGCGTCGAAGAGGCGCGGCACGAGGCCGAGCAGGGTGGTCTTGCCGGCGCCGGTGGAGCCGATGATCGCCGTCGTGCGCCCCGGCTCGGCGCGGAAGCTGACGTCGTGCAGCACGGCCGCCTCGGCTCCCGGGTAGTGGAAGTCCACCCCCACCAGGTCCAGCCCGGCCGACCCGGACGGCAGCCGCAGCGGCTGCACCGACTCGACGACCGACGAGTCGGTGTCGAGCACCTGCTGGATGCGGGTGGCCGACACCGAGGCGCGCGGGATCATCGTGGCCATGAACGTGGCCATCATGACCGCCATGAGGATCTGCACCAGGTAGGACAGGAACGCCGTCAGCTCGCCGATCTGCATGTCACCGGACTCGATCCGCTTGGCGCCGAACCACATGACGGCGACGGTCGAGACGTTGAAGATGAACATCACGATCGGGAAGACCAGCGCCATCAGGCGCCCGACGTGCAGGCCGGCGTCGGTGAGCCGGCCGTTGGCCTCGGCGAACCGGGCCTCCTCGTGGGCCTCGCGCACGAACGCCCGCACGACGCGGATGCCGGTGATCTGTTCGCGCATGACGCGGTTGACGCCGTCGAGCGAGGTCTGCATGCGCCCGAACCAGGGCAGCATGCGGGAGACGACGAGGCCGACGAAGAGGCCGAGGAGCGGCACGGCGACGGCGACGAGCCAGGAGAGGCCGACGTCCTCGCGCAGCGCCATGATGATGCCGCCGACCATCATGATCGGCGTGGTCACCAGCAGGGCGAAGCCCATGAAGACGACCATCTGCACCTGGGTCACGTCGTTGGTGTTGCGGGAGATGAGCGTCGGGGCGCCGAAGCGCGTCACCTCCTGGGCCGAGAACTCGACGACCTTGCCGAAGACGCTGCCGCGGACGTCGCGCCCCATCCCCATGGCGACCTTCGCCGCGAGGTAGGTGGCGCTCACGGAGGCGGCGATCTGCACGAGGCTGACGGCGAGCATGAGGCCGCCGTGGCTGATGATGAAGGCGGTGTCGCCCGTGGCCACGCCCTGGTCGATGATCTCGCCGTTGAGGCTCGGCAGGTAGAGCGAGGACATCGTGCTGACCAGCTGCGCCAGCACGATGAGCACGATCTGGCCCCGGTAGGGGTGCAGGTGACTGCGGAGGAGCCGGATCAGCATGAGGGTGCCTTTCGGAGCATGGGGTGCGGGCGGTGGTCGCTCGGCAACGCTAGGGACTCACGTGGGGTGAGGGTCAACCGGTTTGTCACGGTCGCGCCTCCCACTCGTCGGTCAGGTGGCGCGGGTCGCCGCCGAGCTGGGCGTGGAGCGCGGCGATCGACAGGTCGCCCTCCTGCGCGCCGGCGGGATCGCGGCGCACGAGCCCGAACAGGACGGTGTCGACGATCTCCTCCGGGGTCAGCACGTTGCCGTCGGCGATGCCGGGGTGGCTGCCGGAGAACGTCAGGAGCCGGATGCGGTGGATGACGTCGGTGCCGGGCACGACGAGGCAGTCCTCGTCGTGGATGAGCAGGTCGTGGATGGCCTCGAGCAGCGGCTGGTGCGCCGCCTGGTGCTCCTCGTGGTCGGCGTGCCCACGCAGGTGACGCCCCGCCTCGTAGCAGGCCTCGTGCAACCCGCGGTTGGGCGGCTGGGTGAGTCCCAGGGCGCCCATCAGGCCGAAGACCTCGGTGAAGCGCAGCTGCATGATGCGGGTGAAGTCGACGAGCCGCTCACGCAGCGACCCCTCGGGGTCGATGGCCGCGATGCGCCGCCGCACGGGGGCCGGGCAGAAGGCGGCCTGGACGGCCTCCTTCTCGAGGACCTCCTTGGTGGGGAAGGCCCGGAAGATGGTGCCCTCGGCGACACCGGCCTCCTGCGCGATCTCGCTCGTGGTCGGGTTGCGTCCCTCGCGGTGGGCAAGCCGGAGGAAGACGTCGACGAGGGCGTCGCGCCGCTCGTCGGGGTCCATCGGGGCGGCACGCCGCTGGGTGGTCCGCGGCATGGTCTGCGGCGTGGTCTGCGGCGCCGTCGCTCTGTCCAGGTGGGTGGGCACCGGTCCATTCTGAATGAGTGAGCACTCACTCACAAGCGTTTTCGTGGATCGCGCGGCTCCCGGACCGATACGTCAGACGGATCGCGGTCGGGGCGTCAGGTACGTGGTGGGAGTGGAACGGGGACGGCGTCGGGCTCACGGGTCTCGAACGGATGACGTTGGGGTTCGCGGGGAGGTCGCGTCAGACGAGGAGGCCGTCGGCGACGAGGTCGCGGACCTGCGGGACGAGCTCGGCACGCACCCCCGCCGCGTCGAGGCCGAGCACCGTCGCGATCGCGTCGAGGGCCGCTGCCGCCGTCAGCTCGCCGTCGGCGACGCCGAGGTATGCCGCCAGCAGCGTCCCGGCCCGCACCACCCGTCCCAGCCCACCGCCCTGGCGGACGAGGATGACGCTCGGGTCCTCCGCGCCCGGCAGGCCGTGGCGTTCCTCGGTGACGTCGAGCGCACACGACCACGCCACGTCGAGGACCTCGTCGTCGGAGTGCTCGGCGAGCCAGGTCCGTGCCCGCAGCCCTGCGTCGACCGCCGGGCCCATGGGCGCGGCGACGGGGCCGTACGCCTCGTCGAGCGAGCGCCAGGGGGCGCGGTCGGTCGCCGGGCGCTGGAGGGTCACGATGCCGAACCCGACCCGCTCGACGTCGCGGGCGGCGAAGTCGCGCAGCCACGCGGCATACATCCTCGAGTGGGCCTCGCTGCCCGGCTGCGCCCCGCCGTCACGGGCCCACAGCTCGGCGTACTCGGCGGGGTCCTGCGACTCGCGCTGGACGACCCAGGCGTCGAGCGGCACGCCCTCGCGGGCCTGCTCGTCGAGCCACTCGCCCCAGACGTCGCGCCACGTGCGTCCGGTCGGGACCTCCCAGTTGCCGAGGAACTGGGCGATGCCGCCGGGCTCGAGGACCGTGCCGACCTGGCGCACGAGCGAGCGGACGAGGGTGTCGCCGGCGCGACCGCCGTCGCGGTACTCGTAGAGCGTCAGGTCCTCGTCACGCGGGGTGATGACGAACGGCGGGTTGCTGACCACGAGCGGGAACTGCTGCCCCGTCACGGGCTCGAGCAGGTCGCCGCGGAGCAGCTCGACCGGCGGGACGGCACCCGGCTCCTCCGAGGCGGCCAGCGCGAGGTTGAAGGCGGCATACGCAAGAGCTCGCCGGGAGATGTCGGTGGTGACGATCGAGCGGGCGTGTCCCGTCAGGTGCAGCGCCTGCACGCCGCAGCCCGTGCCGAGGTCGAGCGCCCGCGCGACGGGCCGGCGGACCGTCCACGACGCGAGGGTGGTGGAGGCCCCGCCGATGCCGAGCACGTGGTCGGCCCGCAGCGGACCGCCGAGGGCCACCTCCGACAGATCCGAGGCGACCCACCAGTCGTGCGCGTCGTCGCCGTAGGGCCGCAGGTCGCACGTGGCGACGACCTGGCGGTCGGCGACGGCCGCGCTCGCGCCGTCGGATCCCCCGGCTGGGCCGAAATCGGGCGGGCCGAAACCGGCCCGGCCACCCTCGAGGCGGACCAGGCCGAGGGCGACGGCGCCCTCGACGCCGAGCGTCGGCAGCGCGGAGGCGAGCGCAGCGGCCCGCACGCGGCGGCCGAGGGTGAAGAGGCGGATGAGGACACCGCACGCGTCGTCGGCCGGCGTGGCGGACGCCTCGGCCTCCGTCGCGAGCAGCGCCGGGAGCGGCTGCTCGCGGTGCAGCGCCGCCGAGGCCACCCACCCCAACCGCTCGGCGACGCCGTCGACGGTGAAGCGGGCCGCCGCGAGGTCCGCGCGCAGCAGCGCGAGGAGTCGCTCGTCGACGACGGGCGTGTCGCTCAGGACCCCTCGCCCGCGCCGTTCGACCCGGCCCCGGCGCGGCCGGCGGCGAGCGCCGCCTCGAGGTCCGGGTGGATCTCGAACACCTTGTCGAGGCCGGTGATCGCGAAGACCTTGAGCACCCGGTCGTCCCTGCCGACCAGGCGCATGGAGCCACCGCGGGTGCGGGTCAGCTTGAGCCGGCCCACCAGGACCCCGAGGCCGGTGGAGTCGAGGAAGGTGACGTCGGTGAGGTCGACGACGAGGTTGGTGCGCCCGGCCTGGATCTGCTCGTCCAGCTTCTCGCGCACGACCGGCGCGGTGTAGACGTCGATCTCACCGCCGAGGTGCACCACGGTCTGCTCGCCATGGTCGGCTCGGGTGATCGAGAGATCCACCTGTGCCCCTTCCTGTGCCCACACTGGCTAGATGGTTTCCGGTGCGAGGTGGCTTCGGACCGGTCCGGGAGTCTCCCCCCCGAACTCCCTGACGACGATTCCACCTGCGTTGCTGACTACGGAGTAACATGCCCCCGCTCGACGGCAACCGTACCCCGACGGCATACGGTTGCTCCACATGAACGGGGAGTCCACGCCGATGCGAACCGTGCCGGAGGACCTGCTCCGCACGCTCGTCGGCGACCATCCCGAACGTCTCGTGCACGTCCACGAGGTGCCTGCCCGCGCGGCCGTCCACGCCGACTGGCCCGAGTGGGTCGACCCCACGCTGCTCGGCGCCCTGCTCGCATCGGGGATCGAGGCGCCATGGTCGCACCAGGTCGAGGTCGCGGAGGCCGCGCACGCCGGTCGGCACGTCGTCGTGAGCACCGGCACCGCCTCGGGCAAGAGCCTCGGCTACCACCTGCCGATCCTCACCGACCTGACCGCGGGGGCCGGCGCGCCGAACGGCCGCGGCGCCACCGCGCTCTACCTCTCCCCCACCAAGGCGCTCGCCGCCGACCAGCTGAGCCGGATCGACCGGCTGGCGCTGCCTGCCGTGCGGCCGGCCACCTACGACGGGGACACCCCGAACGACGAGCGGCGCTGGATCCGCGACCACGCCAACCTCGTGCTCACCAATCCCGACCTGCTCCACCACTCCCTGCTGCCCGGGCACGAGCGGTGGAGCTCGTTCCTGCGGGCGCTGCGCTACGTCGTCGTCGACGAGTGCCACGTCTACAAGGGGGTCTTCGGCGCCCACATGGCCGCGGTGCTGCGTCGGCTGCGCCGGGTCGCCGCGCGCTACCGCGCCGAGCCGACCTTCGTCTTCGCGTCCGCCACCGTGGCCGACCCGGAGGAGCACGCCTCGCGGCTCCTCGGCATGCCGGTGACGCCGGTGACCAGCGACGGATCACCTCGCGCGCCCATGACCTTCGCCCTCTGGGAGCCCCCGCTGCTCGTCGACGAGACCGGGCAGCCGCAGCGGGTCAGCACCATCACCGAGACGGGTGAGCTGCTGGCCGGGTGCGTGCGCGAGCAGGTGCAGACGGTGGCCTTCGCCCGCTCGCGCGCCGGTGTCGAGGTCGTCGCGCGCATCGCCAAGGAACGGGTGCCGGTGACCGAGGAGGGGCGCGTGGCCGCGTACCGCGGCGGCTTCCTGCCCGAGGAGCGGCGCGAGCTCGAGCGGTCCCTGCGGTCCAAGGAGCTGCTTGGGCTGGCGGCGACGAACGCGCTCGAGCTGGGTGTCGACGTCAGCGGCCTCGACGCCGTGCTCCTCGCCGGGTGGCCAGGCACGCTCTCGTCGCTGTGGCAGCAGGCGGGCCGCGCCGGCCGGTCCGGGGCGCGCTCGCTGGCGGTGCTCGTGGCCGCCGACGACCCGCTCGACACCTTCGTCGTGCACCACCCCGAGGCGATCTTCGGCCGCGGGATCGAGGCGACGGTCATCGACCCCGAGAACCCCCACGTGCTCGCGCCGCACCTGGCCGCGGCCGCCGCCGAGCTGCCCATGACCGAGGCCGACGTGGCGATCTTCGGGGCCCAGACACGCGGCCTCCTCGACGCGCTCGTGGCCCGGGGCATCCTCAAGAAGCGGCCCCGCGGCTGGTTCTGGGGGCGCGAGGACCGGCCCGCCGACCACCTGTCGCTGCGCGGCGCCGGCGAGCCGGTGCGGATCATCGAGACGCGCACCGGCCGCGTCGTCGGCACGGTCGACGACGCGGCGGCGCACTCGCAGGTGCACACCGGAGCCGTGCACCTGCACCAGGGGCAGACGTGGGTCGTGACCGAGCTCGACCTCGACGACCACGCCGCCTTCGCCGTCCGCGGCGACCCCGGGTGGACCACGCAGGCGCAGTCGGTCAGCGACTTCCAGATCGTGCACGAGGTCGAGCACGAGGACTGGGGGCCGCTGCGGTGCTCCTTCGGGCACGTGACGGTCCGTAACCAGGTCACCTCCTTCCTGCGCCGCCTGCCCGGCGGCGAGGTGCTCGGCGAGCACCCGCTCGACCTGCCGCCGCGGTCGCTGGCCACCAAGGCCGTCTGGTGGACGATGCCCGTCGAGGAGCTCGCGGCGGCCGGGGTGGCGGAGGACGGCATACCCGGGGCTGCCCACGCGGCCGAGCACGCGGCGATCGGGATGCTCCCGCTCTTCGCGACGGCGGACCGCTGGGACATCGGCGGGGTGTCGACGGCGCTGCACCCGGACACCGGCCTGCCGACGATCCTCATCTACGACGGGCACCCCGGCGGTGCCGGCTTCGCCGAGCGCGGCTATCGACGAGTTCGTCCATGGCTCAAGGCGACTCGGGACGCCATCGCGTCGTGCGAGTGCGCCACCGGTTGCCCCTCGTGCATCCAGTCGCCGAAGTGCGGCAACGGCAACGAGCCGCTCGACAAGGCCGGCGCCGTGGCGCTGCTGGACCTCACGCTGCGGTGCGCGGGCGCGGGCTGCTGACCGCCTGACCGGCTTGGGCCGCCCGGCTTGGGCCACCCGGCTTGGGCCGCCCGGCTCGGGTGGCCTCAGGCGGGACCAGAGTCTGAGACGAAACCGGGCTGCACTGGCGCGCCCGGACGCATTTCCTCAAACTCCCATATGGAAAGTAGGAAACGGTCCTACCCTTCCAGTAGGAAAGCAGCCGCTTCCCAGGGCCTGTCACTTCCATGCGCCCGCCCGTCCACGTCAGGAGCCTGTCGATGCGCCGTCCAGCTCTTCTTGTCGTCACCCTCGCCGTGACCGGGACACTCGGTCTGACCGCCTGCGGTGGCGGCGGGGCCAGCGACACAGTCGCCCAGCCCGGGTCCACCGCCGCCGCCGCCGCGACCAGCACGGTCAACCTCTACGCCTACTCGGTGCCGAAGGTCGCCTTCGACGTCCTCATCCCGGCCTTCCAGAAGACTCCCGCCGGGTCTGGCGTCCAGTTCCAGCAGAGCTACGGCGCGTCGGGCGACCAGAGCCGCAAGGTGGCGGCCGGCGCCGCGGCCGACTTCGTCAACTTCTCCGTCGAGCCCGATGTGACGCGCCTGGTCGACGCCGGCCTCGTCGATGCGAGCTGGAACGCCAACGAGCACAAGGGGATCCCGTTCGGATCGGTCGTGACCATGGTCGTCCGCAAGGGCAACCCCAAGGGGATCCACGACTGGGACGACCTGCTCAAGCCCGGTGTCGAGGTCGTCACCCCCAACCCGTTCTCGTCCGGCTCCGCCAAGTGGAACCTGCTCGCGCCGTATGCCGCCAAGAGCGACGGGGGCACGAACAAGTCCGCCGGCCTGGCCTACATCAAGTCCCTCGTCAGCCAGCACGTGAAGATCCAGCCGAAGTCCGGGCGCGAGGCCACGGAGGCCTTCCTCCAGGGCAGCGGCGACGTGCTCCTCGGCTACGAGAACGAGGCGCTCTTCATCGAGAAGAACGGCGACCCCGTCCAGCACGTCACCCCGCCGCAGACGTTCAAGATCGAGAACCCGGCCGCGGTGCTCAAGGGCAGCAAGAACGTGGCGAAAGCGAAGGCGTTCAACGAGTTCCTCTACACCGCGCCGGCCCAGAAGCTGCTCGCCGAGGCCGGTTTCCGGCCCGTCGACGCCACGGTCGCGGCTGCCTACGCCTCGAAGTTCCCGGCACCGCAGAAGCTCTGGACCATCGCCGACCTGGGCGGCTGGAAGGCCGTCGACGGCACGCTCTTCAAGAAGGACGTGGGTGACATCGCGGTCATCTACGACCAGGCCACCCAGTGAGCTCCGACAGGCTGCCGAGGCGGACCTCGAGACGGACCCGGAGACGGAGGCGACCATGACCGCACACACGCACGAGCACCGGCGCGCCGCGATGTCGACGTCTTTGGCGCCCGGTCCGCCGGCGCTGGAGGCTGCCGGCAACCCGGGCGCCACCCCTTCGGACCCCTCGACCTCCCCGACGAGTGCCGGGCGGGACGTCCCACCGACGCCCAGCTCACGCAGGCGCCTCGGCCTCGCCCGGCCACTCGGCGTCGGGGTGGTCACGTTGTGGCTCAGCATCATCGTCCTGCTGCCGCTCGCGGCGCTCACGGTGGCCGCCTTCGACGACGGCCTGTCCGGCTTCTGGCGGGCGATCACCTCGCCCGCCGCCCTGGCCGCGCTGACGGTCACCGTGCTGGTGTCGGCCGTGGTCGGCCTCGTCAACGCCGTGCTGGGCACCCTGGTCGCCTGGGTGCTCGTGCGGGACGACTTCCGCGGCAAGCGGGTCGTCAACGCCCTCATCGACCTGCCGTTCGCCCTGCCGACCATCGTCGCGAGCATCGTGCTGCTTTCGCTGTACGGCCCCAACAGCCCCATCGGCGTGCACCTCAACGCGACCCGACCGGGGCTGGTGGTCGCGCTGCTCTTCGTCACCCTGCCCTTCGTGGTCCGATCGGTGCAGCCGGTCCTCATCGAGACCGACCGGGAGGTCGAGGAGGCCGCCGCGTCCCTCGGCGCATCCGGGTGGACGACGTTCCGTCGCATCGTGCTGCCGGCGCTGGCTCCCGCCATCATCAGCGGCGCCGGGCTGGCGTTCGCCCGCGCGATCGGTGAGTACGGCTCAGTGGTGCTGATCGGCGGGAACATCCCGCACGAGACGCAGGTGGCCTCGCAGTACATCCAGCAGCAGATCGAGGTGGACCGTCCGCAGGCCGCGGCTGCCGTCTCGGTGGCGCTGCTCGCGATCGCGTTCGTGACACTGCTCGTGCTGCGCGCCGTGTCGAGCCGGAGCCGGCGACGTGAGGAGGGTGACTCATGAAGGTCTCCCGCGCGACGCAGCTCTCGCTGCGCACGGTCGCCCTCGGCTACCTCTTCGCCCTCGTCGGCATCCCGATCGCCGTCATCCTGTGGCGCACGTTCTCGCCCGGTCTGACGGAGTTCCTCGCCTCGGTCTCGACGCCGGCGGCCCGGTCGGCCCTGAACCTCTCTCTGCTGATCGTGGCGGTCACGGTCCCGGTCAACGTCGTCTTCGGCGTTGCCACGGCGCTCGCGCTCGTGCGAGGACGGTTCCGCGGGCGCGGGCTCCTCCAGGCCGTCGTCGACCTCCCCTTCGCGGTGTCACCCATCGTCGTCGGCGTCGCGCTCATCATGCTGTGGGGCTCGGCCGGCTGGTTCGGCGCCCTCGACCGGGCCGGCTTCACGGTCATCTTCGGACTACCCGGCATGGTCATCGCCACGATCTTCGTGACCCTGCCGTTCGTCGTCCGTGAGGTGGAGCCGGTGCTCCACGAGATCGGCCTGGACCAGGAGCAGGCGGCCTCGACGCTGGGCGCCAGCGGCTGGCAGACCTTCTGGCGCATCACGCTCCCGGCCATCCGCTGGGGCCTAACCTACGGCGTGGTGCTCACGGTGGCCCGGGCGCTCGGGGAGTTCGGCGCGGTGATCATGGTGTCCTCCGGCTTCGCCGGGGTCTCCCAGACGCTGACCCTGCTGGTGCACTCCCGCTACATCGACGACCACAACACCTACGGCGCGTACGCCGCCGCGACCCTCTTGATGGGCATCGCCCTCGTCGTGCTGCTGCTCATGACCGTGCTCGACCGCAAGAGGAGTGACCGATGATCACCGTGACCAACGCTCGCAAGAGGTACGGCTCCTTCGCGGCGCTGGACGACGTCAGCCTCGACATCCCCAAGGGATCGCTGACGGCACTGCTCGGGCCCAGCGGCTCGGGCAAGTCCACCCTGCTGCGCTCCATCGCCGGGCTCGAGGCGCTCGACTCGGGATCGGTGACGATCCAGGGCCGCGACGTCACCGAGGAGCCGCCCCAGCGACGCGGCATCGGGTTCGTCTTCCAGCACTACGCGGCGTTCAAGCACATGACGGTGCGCGACAACGTGGCGTTCGGCCTCTCGATCCGCAGGCGACCCAAGGCCGAGATCGACAAGAAGGTCGGCGAGCTGCTCGAGATCGTCGGTCTCGAGGGCTTCCGCCACCGCTACCCGGCGCAGCTCTCGGGTGGCCAGCGTCAGCGCATGGCCCTGGCCCGCGCCCTCGCCGTGGACCCGCAGGTGCTGCTGCTCGACGAGCCGTTCGGTGCCCTCGACGCGAAGGTGCGCACCGACCTGCGGCAGTGGCTGCGTCGCCTCCACGACGAGGTGCACGTGACGACCGTTCTCGTGACCCACGACCAGGAGGAGGCGCTCGACGTCGCCGACCGCATCGCGGTGCTCAACAAGGGCCGCATCGAGCAGGTGGGCGATCCAGTGGCGCTCTACGAGCGACCCTCCAACGACTTCGTCATGGGCTTCCTGGGCTCGGTGGCGCGGCTCGGGGACCAGCTCGTGCGGCCCCACGACATCGTGCTCGAGCGCGACCGGGTGGCGGCCCTGGCCCTCGACGCCGAGGTTGCGGGCTCGCCCGGGGTCGTGCCCGCCGTGGTGGAGCGGGTCGTGCCGCTCGGTTTCGAGGTCCGCGTCGAGCTGCGGACCGACACGGGCGAGCGCTTCGCGGCCCAGGTCTCACGGCACGACGCCGCCCGGCTGCAGCTGCAGCGCGGCGAGACCGTGCAGGCCCGCGCGATCGGACGGTCGAGCGTCGTCGACGTCGAGCCGGTCGCCATCTGATCGTCCCGGGCAGTGCTGTCCCCCGGCACTGCCCGGGACTACTCGTCCGGTGAGATTCCTGGACCCGTACCGCTCTTGAGAACAGCCGTGCGCGGGCTGGCGGGTGCGCGGGACCCGCGGCGCGGTGGGGTCGCGTCGGCCGGAGCGCGCTCGTGCGGCAGACTGCGAGGGTGGACATCTCGGCGCGGGTCGACTACGCAGTCAGGGCCATGCTCATCCTTGCCGAGGCCGCGGCGGAGGGGTCGGGACCGATCAGCATCGACGCCCTCGCCACCCGACAGGACCTTCCCCGCAAGTTCCTCGAGGCGATCTTCGCCGACCTGCGCCGCGCCGACCTGGTCGTGAGCCGTCGGGGGTCGCAGGGCGGCTACGTGCTGGGGCGGCCGAGCAAGGACATCAGCGTGGCGGACGTCTTCCGGGCCGTCGACGGACCGCTCGCCGAGGTCCGGGGCCTGCGGCCGCACGAGACGGAGTACCAGGGGGTGGCGGCCCATCTGCCGAGCCTCTGGGTCGCGGTGCGCGCGAGCCTGAGAGAGGTGCTGGACGACACGTCGCTGGACGACCTGCGGACCGGCGACCTGCCGGACCGGGTGCGCGAGCTGTTGGCCGCTCCGGACGCCTGGCGCAACCGCTGACCTGGCTAGCGTCGGGGGCCCGCTCGTCCGCGCGCCACGGCCGGTTCGGGCCACAGGGCCGCGCGCACCGTGACTCGCAGGTCGAGATCCTCGCCCGTGACCGTGCACCCTTGCGGGGCAGCGCCGTTCGTGTGGGCCACCTGCTGGGCGACGCCGCAGGCCTGAACCGGCGAGAGGCCGTCCTGGATCGCGGACGCACCGGCGAGCGAGCCGAGGTCGGCTGCGAGCCGGGCATGATGACTGGCCACCACCGCCGAGACGAGGACCAGGCCTCCGGCCGTCAGCGCCAGCACCACCGCGACCACCGACACCAGCAGCACCGTCGCCGCACCACGGTCGTCCCGGCGGGTCACCTCCTGGGCCGTGGCGGTGCGCCGCCTCATGACGTCGACTCGACGGGCGTGACCGCCGTCGCGCTGAGCTCCCAGCCGGGCAGGGCGCCCCACCCGCCGGTCCGGACCGAGACGGTCACGCGAACTCCTTGGACTCCGGCGTCGACCTGCACGCGAGCGCCGTCAGGGGCAGCGCGGGCGGCGAGGGTCCTGACGGTGTCCGAGTCGTCCCCCCGCGCCGCGGACCGGCTCGCGATGCGCGCGGCGTCGACGCACCTGATCTGGTCGATGCCGGCCTTGACGGCGACGAGGCACATGGCCAGGACGAGGACGACGGACGGGATGGCGACGGCGAGCTCGGCCGTCACCATCCCGCGGTCCCGTCGCCTGCGGGACCGGCTCCGGTCGCTCCTCACCCCGCGATTCCCAGGGCGCTCTGGACGATGCCGGCGAGGGCGCTCTTCACGGCATCGGACTTGACCACGCCGAGCAGCACGAGCGCGAACGTGCACGCGGCCATGATGCCGACGGCATACTCCGCGGTCGTCATGCCGGTGTCACGCCGGCGGGCGAGGCGCCGGATCAGTCTGTGGGTCATGGGTTCTCCTTCTCTTGGTCCGGACGGGTGCCCGGGACGTGTGGGGTGCTGCCGACGGCCACCACCAAGGGGCGGCGGGACGCGACGGATGCACTAGGCGGCGGGACGGGACGGGGCAGCGGGGGACGAGCAAGGCCATGGACCGGCCGCGGCCGTCGGGAGCGGAGGTGGGCGGCGCCTCACGTCTGCAGCAGGTCGCCGGCGAGCGCGATGACGAGTGGCGCCACCGTCGTGAGGCAGAAGGCCGGAAGGAGCACGAGGCCGAGCGGCGCCACGAGCTGCACCCCGACCTTGGCGGCCGACACCTCGAGCCGCTCCAGCTCCGCGGCGCGGAGGTCGTCGGCGGCCGCGAGCAGCATCGGACCGGGCGGGATGCCGGCCTGGTGGGCGACCGCCACCGCTCTTGCGGCCGGAGCCCACGTCGGCCCGACGGACGTCCACGCCTCGCCGTCGGTGGCTCCCCACCGCAGGGCGGCGGCGACCTGCTGCAGGTCCGTGGCCACCGGGCCGGGCATCCCGTCCGCCACGGCGTCGAGGACGTCCCACGTGGGCAGGCCGGAGCGGTATGCCAGGGCGAGCAGTGCCAGCGCCGCCGCGACCTCGGACTCGGCAGCATGCCGCCGACCGACGTCCTTGGGACGCAGGTGCCCAACCAACGAGCGGCGAGCACGGGACGCAGGTCGTTCCCCCGCGGGAGCGACGGGGTCCTCTCCCGGACCTCCGGCGGCACGTGTCCCGGAGGCCTCTCGACCGCCGAGCAGGACCAGAACGGCGACGGCGACCAGCGCCGCAGCCACGAAGGTCGGCACACCGGCGTCGCGCAGGCGCGCGAGGACATCCGACCCGCTCATCGCCCCACCGCCCGACGGACCAGGCGCGCACACCAGACGCGGCCGGACCACACCAGGCCGAGGCCGACAGTGGCACAGGCGGCGGCGAGCGGCGAGCCCAGGTAGAGGCCGGCCGGGTCGACACCGCACGCGAGCCCGAACAGCGGTCCGGTCAGCGGCAGCAGGGTGAGCACCGTCACCGTGGCCCTGGGACCGGCGACCGCGACGGCGACTTTGCCGCGCCTGGTCCGCGCATCGAGCAGCCCGCGGGCAGCTCGGTCGACTGCCGAGGCGAGCGGCGCACCCGTCGTCTCCGAGAGTCGCCAGGCGGCGGCGACGAGGCGAAGGTCCGCAGAGGCGCTGCGCTCGGCCCACCCGGCCCACACCGGGGAGGTCGGTGCGGCCCGGTCGCTCGCCTCCAGCAGGTCACCCACGAGCCGGTCGATGTCGGCGGCGGGTGCGTCGTCGCCATCGGCTCCCGACCGGCCGGAAGGAGACCTCCGAGACGCACGAGCGGCCCGCACCGCGCCCCTCGCGGCAGCGACTCGCTCCGCGCCGAGGGTGGACGTGGCGGCCAGGTCGATGGCTCGGCTCGGCGTCAACCCGGCCTCGAGCGCCGGGCCGATGCCACGCAGCAGCTCGAGGACGTCGTCGACGAGCACCCCGGGCCTTCGCCGCAGCCTCCAGCGCCGATAGAGGTCGACCGGGTCCTCGTGCCAGAGACTGCCGACCCGGGCGGGACCTCTCGAACCGTGCCCGGGGACCGGAACCGACCAGGCGTCCACGAACGCGCCGACCGCGGACCTGCGGCGCGGCCACAGCAGCACGGCAGCGGCGACCGAGGCCGCTGCGGCCAGGGCCGATGCCGCGAGCACGGCACCCTGCGCGGTCACGATGCCTCCGCGGGTCGCAGGTGGACCAGCAGGTCAGCCGCCAGACCGAGCCGGGCTGCCACCGCGGGCCAGCCCGGGCCGACGCGCGCAGCCTGCCCCGGCCCGTCCCACTCCAGTGCCGTCACCACCTGCGGCGCGCCGTCACGGCGGAAGAGGGCAGCCACCGAGGCGATGCGGCGCACACCCCGGTGGCGGGTCACGTGCACGACCAGGTCGATGGCAGCGGCGAGCTGCGCCCGGACCGCCTCGGGACCCATCCCTGCCAAGGCACCCAGGGCCTCGAACCGGGCGAGCACGTCGCCGGGCGCGTTGGCGTGCACCGTGCCGCAGCCGCCCTCGTGGCCGGTGTTCAGCGCGGCGAGGAGCTCACGCACCTCGGCGCCGCGGACCTCCCCGACGACGATCCGGTCGGGCCGCATCCGCAGCGCCTGCCGCACGAGCGTCGTGAGCGTCACCTCGCCGACGCCCTCGACGTTGGCCGGACGGGCCTCGAGCCGGACGAGGTGGGGGTGGTCCACGCTCAGCTCGCGCACGTCCTCCACGACGAGCACCCGGTCGAGTGGGTCGACGCAGCCCAGGAGCGCGGCGAGCAGGGTCGTCTTGCCGGCGCCCGTGCCGCCCGAGACCACGAAGGCCAGCCGTTTCGAGACGAGGGCCCGCAGGACCGGCTCCCACTCCGGCGGGAACATCCCCCTGCCGCCGAGCTCGTCCAGCGACACGGGACGACTGGGCGGGACGCGGATGGTGATGTGTGGGCCGCCGGCGACGAGCGGCGGGAGCATCGCGTGCAACCGGGCCCCGGACGGCAGCTGGCCGTCGACCCACGGGCTCGCCTCGTCGAGGCGCCGCCCCGCCAGGCCCGCCAGCCGCACGGCCAGTCCCCGGGCCTCGTCGGGCGCCAGCCGCTCGCCGACGCACTCCATGCCGCAGCCCCGGTCGACCCAGATGCGCCCGTCGCCGTTGACCGCCACGTCGGTGACACCGGCCTGGGCAAGCCACGGGTCGAGCGGGCCGGCGCCGAGCACCCGAGCAGCAAGGGCCGATCGGGTCTCGGCGACCCGGTGGGCCCCGAGGGCGCCCCGTTCCTGCACCGCCACGTCGTCGACGGCGGCGCCGTCGGGGCCGACGCCGTCGCGCACCCGCTGCCACATCGCCGGTGTCAGGCTCATCGCAGACACCTCACCGAAGGGCCGGACGGAGCGGCGTGGGCCGTGCCGGGTGCCGGCAGGAACCGCCGCTGCGTCAGTGAGCCACGAGGCGACTCGCTGTCGTCGCCCCTCATGCGGCGATCGCCTGCTCGGTGAGCCGCAGGAGCAGCTCGTCGGCCAGCCGGACCACGTCACCGCGCCCCCGAGCACCCGGCGGGAGCCCGTCGGTCACCTCAGCGACGAGCCGTCGGTCCTCGCCCACCGTCGCCACCAGGGGCACGTCGAGCTGGTCGACGACCAGGTCCTCGAGGTCGGGCTCGACCCGTCCGCCTCGCAGCACGACCCAGGGCTCGATGGGCAGCAGCGGCTCCGCCTCCCACGCACGGTCGGCGTCACGGGCCCGGGCCAGCAGTCCGCGCACGCCGGCGACGACGACGTAGGCCGAGCCGAGCTGGGGCACCTGCGACCCCGTCACCACGACGACCGCGTCGACGAGCAGGGCGACCGCCGCGACGACCGACGGGTGCCGCGGCAGGTCGAGCACGGTCACTGCGTGTGCGTCGGCGAGCCCGGCCACCACGTCGGGCACCGTCTCGAGCCACGCCTCGACCGAGGCAGCATCAGGGTCGGTCCCCCACCCGGCACCCCGGGCCCCGGAGAGCACGGGCACCCCGCACGACACCGGCAGCTCGTCGGCCAGGCCCTGGCCGTCGACGACGCCCGCCACCTCGGCGAGCTCGGGCCAGCGCCATCCCGGCTGTTGCTCGAGGCCGAACACGACGTCGAGGCAGCCGGACCAGGGGTCGAGGTCGACGGCCGCGACCGAGCGGCCTGCCGCAGCGGCCCGCACGGCGACGGCGGCGGCGAGGGTCGAGGACCCGACCCCACCGGAGGCAGGCACGAAGGCGATGACAGTTCCCATGCGCCAACGGTCACGCAGCGATGTGGCCGGGCCCAGCGGCATACGCAGGTCGGTGGACAGCGGCACATCTCACCGAGGGGGTGTGGACAACCCCCGCCGCCCGGACTCGCCGGCGGCTCCGGAAGGCCGACAAAGCATTGGTGGCCTCCGTCCGGGGGAAGACGGAGGCCACCTCACGAGCCTGGCGCCGGGGGGGAGGAGCCAGATCGCGCGATGCTCGACCCCTAGGGGGAGCACCTCATCAATCGTGACCCCTGGCTCGCTCGAATGCAAACCGACTTGTCCCCACTGAGGCGGATTTTTCCCGACTTCGTACCGGAACTATTCGCGGAGGTGAAATCTTGGCGGGCGACAAAACAGGGCGGAGGCCCCTCGACCGTGGGTCAGGGGCCTCCAGAGAAGTTCCGTGCTACCAGGCGTGCATCTTTCGAAGTGTCGCCCCGGTTGTGCGCCCGGGGGTGGACGGTTCCAAGTGAACTGCTCTCGCGTGGGTACTCGGCATCTTCTCGAGACTTCTGTCCTGCAAGGGATCCGGCCTACGCCTCTCGGCGATGTGGTTCCTGACTCCGTTCTACTCCACGCTCCCGGTGTGGCGACACCCCTGCCGGCGCCGGGCTTCCAGAAAGTGTCCCGTCACGTGGACACCCCGCCCAAAAAGGACGGGCGCCCTCAGCGGAGGCGACCCGCGCGCACCGCGTCGCTGATCCGCTCACCCTCGGCGGCGCCGCGCACGAGCGCCTCCCCCGCCTGGGCGAGCCACAGGCCCACGCCCCGGGCGCCACCCTCCGCGTATGCCGTCAGCGCGCCCAGGTAGGCCGGCCCCCCGCCGGCGACGTGTCCGGCTTCGGGGACGGCGACGCCGGTGGGGTCGAGTCCGAGGGCCTGGACGAGGGCTCTCTCCATCGCGCGTGCGACGAGGCCGTTGCCGTGGACGAAGGGGCGGACGGCGACGATCTCCGCGTGGACGAGGGCGGCGACCACGGAGGCCGGGACGCGGTTGGTGCCGGCTGCGGCCACGACGATGTCCGAGAGCGAGGCCAGCCGGGCGGCGACGACCGTCGGCTCCGGTGCGAGGCCGAGGTCGACGAGCTCGGTGCAGCCCTCCGTGCCGGTGCGCGGGCGGCCGAGCGCGTCGCCCTGCACGAACGGGGCGGCGGCAGCGACGTGGAGCCGGGCCAGTGCCTGCAGGGGCGCCGTGCGCACGAGGGAGACGACGCGTTCGCTCTCGGCCGAGGCGGCCACTGCGCCCTTGAGGGTGCGCAGGCCCGGATCGAGCTCTTCGGGCCACTCGCGGGCGCCGCTGATCAGCTCACGCACGAGGTCGACCGGGAACTCGGCGCCGTCGAGGGCGGCGCTGGCCTGGGCCCCGCGGACGCGGGACTCGGCCGACGCCTCGGGGATCCGCCGTCGCAGCGCCTCGTGGAACCGCAGCCGGGTGCACGCCTCGCGGGCGGCGTCCGCGCGCTCGCGCACGTCGGGAAGCTCGACGAGCGCGGCGAGCTGGTCGACCAGTGCGGCCTGCCGCGCGGCCTGCTGGGTGGGCTGCGGGGCGGGGATGGCGCGGGCGGCGGTCGGTTCTGGCACGGCTTCCAGCCTAGGACCGCCACACGGGCCCGGCCGCCCTGCGACGATGAGATCGTGCCCACTCCGGAGGTGCTGGACTGGCTGCTCGACGGTGACGTGGCGGTGGCCTACCTCGCCACGCGCGACCTGCTCGGGCACGAGGACCCGCGCCTGCAGCAGCGCATCGCCACCGAGGGAGTCGGCGCGGCGCTCCTTGCTGGACGCGGCCCCAAGGGGCACTGGGGCCGCGGTTTCTACTCGCCGAAGTGGACCTCGAGTCACTACACCCTCCTGCAGCTGCGCGAGATCGGTTGCCCGGCGACCGAGCCCGCGGCCCACGAGACGGTCGCGCTCGTCCTGGCCAGCGAGAAGGGCGACGACGGCGGCATCAACCCGTCCTCGCGACGCAGACCCAGCGACGCCTGCGTCAACGGCATGTTCCTCAACTACGCCAGCTGGTTCTGGGCGGACGGCGACGGGCTGCGGTCCGTCGTCGACTTCCTGCTGCGCGAACGCGTCGCCGACGGCGGCTTCAACTGCCGGCACAACCGTCCCGGCGCTGACGTGCAGCACTCCTCGGTGCACACCACGGTGTGCGTCATCGAGGGCATCACCACCTACGTGCAGTCGGGCTTCCACCACCGCCGGGACGAGCTCGAGGACGCCCGCGCCTCATCGGTGGAGTTCCTCCTGCGTCACCGGCTCTTCCGGAGCGAGCGGACCGGCGAGGTCATCGATGCCGAGCTGACCCGCCTGCACCACCCGGCCCGGTGGCACTTCGACATCCTCCGCGGGCTGGATGCCCTTGCAGCAGCAGGCGTTTCACGCGACACGCGCATGGACGACGCGCTCGACGTCCTCCGCAGCCGCCGCCGTCACGACGGGCGCTGGAGCGCCGGCCGTGCCTACCCCGGCCGGACCTACGTGCCCAACGAGCGGCCCGGCGAGCCGAGCCGCTGGGTCACGCTGGTCGCCCAGCGCGTGCTCCTCGCGTATCCTGACTGACATGTGTTCGAGCCTCGCACCGACCCGCGCGTGGTGGCTGCCCAGCTGAGGCGGCCCATCGAACCAACCCGAGATCCGGAGCCGCCCACGGGCGGCTCTTCGCATGTCCGGGGCGCACCGTCCCGGCACCGGCCTCTCCCGTGGGCACCACGAGAAGGAGAGACCCATGACAGCCACCATCCCCACCACGACGCCGACCGTCAGCCCGGTCAGCCCCGTCGAGACGGACGACAGCAGGACGTATGCCGCCGCGCGCGAGCGCAGCGCCGTGCTCGACGCGCTCATCGACGATCACGCCACCGAGGACCCTGCCCGCTTCCGGATGCTGACCGGCGACCGGCCCACCGGGCCACTGCACATCGGTCACTACCTCGCGAGCCTGCGCAACCGGGTCCGGTTGCAGGACAAGGGAGTCGAGACCTTCGTCGTGATCGCCGACTACCAGGTCATCACCGACCGCGACTCCGTCGGCGAGATGGGCACCAACGTGCGAGGCCTCGTCCTCGACTACCTCGCCACCGGCCTCGACCCGGCCCGCACGACGATCTTCACCCACAGCGCCGTCCCGGCCCTCAACCAGCTGATGCTGCCGTTCCTGTCGCTCGTCACCGACGCGGAGCTGCGCCGCAACCCCACCGTCAAGGACGAGCTGGCCCTCTCGGACGGGCGCCCGCTGTCCGGGCTGCTGCTGACCTACCCGGTGCACCAGGCGGCCGACATCCTCTTCTGCCACAGCCGGATCGTCCCGGTCGGCCGCGACCAGCTGCCGCACCTCGAGCAGACCCGGGCCATCGCCCGCCGCTTCAACAGCAGGTATGCCGCCGGGCAGGGTGTCTTCGCAGAGCCCGAGGCCCTGCTCAGCGACGTCCCGCTGCTGCTCGGCACGGACGGCACGAAGATGAGCAAGAGCAAGGGCAACGTCATCAACCTGCGCGACACGGCGGACGAGACGGCGGCCCGGATCCGCGCGGCGCGCACCGACTCCGAGCGACGAATCACCCACGACCCCAGCGGTCGTCCGGCCGTCACGAACCTGCTGACGATCGCCGGCCTCTTCCTCGAGGAGTCACCGGAGTCGGTGGCCGAGCGGGTCGGCGACGGGGGCGCCCGGGCGCTCAAGGAGCTCGTGACCGAGGCGGTCAACGAGTCGCTGGCCGGGCACCGGGCGCGGCGGATCGACCTGGCCCGCGACCCGGCATACGTCACCTCGGTGCTGCACGAGGGCAACGCCCGGGCGAACGAGGTGGCCGAGCGGACGCTGGCGACGGTGCGGGCGGTGATGGGGATGAGCTACTGAGCGGGCGTCCTGGGGCGGCCCCGCGCGGCGAACGCCCGGTCGGGTCGGCATCAGCGGGGGCCGCAGCCGCTCGCCGACGAGAGCGTCACGCACGACCGGCACCAGCGGCACCTGGCACCACGTCGCGACGGCGGCCGCCCCGCCCCGGACGGCCGCCGCTTCCCGACCGCTCGTCGACAGTCTGCGCGCCCTTGGGCGACTACTCGCCGGTAATGGCGGTACCCGCCGCTCCTGCGCCGGGTGCGCGAACTAGCCTGAAGTTGAGCTGTGCTCAAGGAACGCCGCCGCGGGCGGCGGGACCGCACCAGAGTCGATGCGAAAGGGTGACACCGTGAGCGAGAAGCCGCTCGAGAACCTCGTCAACGAGGGACAGACCTTCCCACCGCCGGCCGAGTTCGCCGCCCAGGCGAACGGCACGGCGGACCTCTACGACAAGGCGGATGCGGACCCTGAAGGCTTCTGGGCCGAGCAGGCCCGCACCTACCTCACGTGGAGCAAGCCCTTCACGCAGTCGCTCGACTGGAGCAACCCGCCGTTCGCGAAGTGGTTCGCCGACGGCGAGCTCAACGCCTGCGTCAACGCCGTCGACCGGCACGTCGAGGAGGGGCGCGGCGACAAGGTCGCGATCCACTTCGTCGGCGAGCCGGAGGGCGACACCCGCGACATCACGTATGCCGACCTGCACGCCGAGGTGCAGCGCGCCGCCAACGCGCTCGCCGACCTCGGCATCGGCAAGGGCGACACCGTGGCGATCTACCTGCCGATGATCCCCGAGGCCGCGGTCGCGATGCTGGCGTGCGCCCGCCTCGGCGCCCCGCACTCGGTGGTCTTCGGCGGCTTCTCCGCGGAGGCGCTGCACTCGCGCATCAACGACGCGGAGTGCAAGGTGGTCATCACCGCCGACGGCGGCTACCGCCGCGGCGCCCCGTCGGCCCTGAAGCCCGCCGTCGACGCGGCCCTCGACCACGGCGACACCTCCGTCGAGCACGTCCTCGTGGTCCGGCGCACCGGCCAGGACACCGCGTGGAACGACCGGGACCTCTGGTGGCACGAGGCGCTCGAGAAGGCCGCCCCGACCCACGAGGCACAGGCGTTCGAGGCCGAGCACCCGCTCTTCATCCTCTACACCTCGGGCACCACCGGGAAGCCGAAGGGCATCTTCCACACGACCGGTGGCTACCTGACGCAGTGCGCCTACACGAACGCGGTCGTCCACGACGTGCACCGCGACACCGACGTCTACTGGTGCACGGCCGACATCGGCTGGGTCACCGGCCACTCCTACATCGTCTACGGGCCGATGACGAATGGCGTGACGCAGGTGATGTACGAAGGCACGCCGGACACCCCGCACCAGGGCCGCTGGTGGGAGATCGTCCAGGACCACAAGGTGACGATCCTCTACACCGCCCCCACCGCGGTGCGCACCTTCATGAAGTGGGGCACCGACATCCCGGCGAAGTTCGACATGAGCTCGCTGCGCCTGCTCGGGTCGGTCGGCGAGCCGATCAACCCGGAGGCGTGGCTCTGGTACCACCGGAACATCGGCGGCGACCGCGCGCCGATCGTCGACACGTGGTGGCAGACCGAGACCGGCGCGATCATGATCAGCCCGCTGCCCGGCGTCACGACGCTCGAGCCCGGGTCGGCGCAGAAGCCGATCCCGGGCATCAGCGCCGAGATCCTCGACGACGAGGGGCAGCCGTTCACCGAAGCCGAGAAGGTCGGCTACCTCGTGCTGACGAAGCCGTGGCCAGCGATGCTGCGCGGCATCTGGGGCGACCCGGAGCGCTACAAGCAGACCTACTGGTCGCGGTTCGGCGAGAAGTACTACTTCGCCGGCGACGGCGCGAAGTACGACGACAAGGGCAACATCTGGCTGCTCGGCCGCGTCGACGACGTTATGAACGTCTCGGGCCACCGCCTCTCGACGGCCGAGATCGAGTCGGCACTGGTGTCGCACCCGAAGGTGGCCGAGGCCGCCGTCGTGGGCGCCACCGACGACACGACCGGCCAGGCCATCTGCGCCTTCGTGATCCTGCGCCAGGAGTTCGTCGAGGAAGCCGACGAGCCGGGCGAGGGCAAGGACCTCGTGCAGGAGCTGCGCAACCATGTGGGCAACGAGATCGGTCCCATCGCCAAGCCGCGCTCGATCATGATCGTCAGCGAGCTGCCGAAGACGCGCTCCGGCAAGATCATGCGCCGCCTGCTGCGCGACGTCGCCGAGGGCCGCGAGGTCGGTGACGTGACGACGCTGGCCGACAGCTCGGTCATGGACCTCATCAAGACGGGCATGAGCTCGGAGTGACTCCCAGCTGACCTCCGCGCCCGTCGCCGTGTCCGAGCACGTATGCCGCCCGCCTCGCCCTCGTGGTGAGGCGGGCGGTGCTGCTGGACCATTCGGGCAGCTGCTTCATGCCGCAGGTCAGCTGTCAGCCGTTCCGCTCCGACCCCGGAGCCTCCGACGCATGCGTGACGACGGAGAAGCTGTCCCGGTGGGCCCAGTCGAAGATGCACGGACCACCGCGTGCGCACGGGCATGCGGTCCCGCTCGCCTCACGCATCAACTCCCAAAGCTTCTGCGCCCGTTCACGACCGAAAATAACGGTGCAGTCGTACATTTCACCCTCGGTTGCATAGAAAAGTCACCAGCTCGTTGCGACTCGGCACACCTGGACGGCGCCATCGAGCGAGTGAACCTCCCCCGCTATTCACCGTAGAACGTCGGCGGGTACCGACACCGCGTTTGGCGAAGACAATTCGCTGGTGGCGGAGAACCAAAGGTGCAGCTCGGACGAGGGCGCCATACGTCCCGGCGCACACGCGGGAGTCGGAGCAATGCGCTCACGACGCGAGTCGCAGCACGGCGACTGCGGTGGGAGCACTGCTCGGTGGCTGCGCCGGGGACTTTTGGGCGCCACCGACCCGAGGGGTTCAGAGTGCGTGATTTTCTGCAATATGTTGCGTTGCGCGAGATCTTTCGCTTCTCTTTTCGAGAACTTATCCGCCTGAGGGTCCATCGGGTGTCACGATGAAGTTGCGGTGCTGAGCCGCTGGCTGACGGTCCAGGACCGTTCGGACTGCGGCAGAGCCGACGTCGTCTGCCTGGAGGAACCATGCCTGACTCCCGCCCCAGTGGTGCCCACTCCGGTGGCGCTCTTGACCACTCGGCGGGTCAGGCGCATCAGCTCTGGAGCATTCGCAGCCGTTTCGCAGACGGTTCACGTCGTCCGTCCAAACCGGCGGGCGACGCTCTTGCTATCTGAGCGAAAGCTCGGGAGGGGATGCGCGGGGGACACATGGCAGCGCACAAGGGACTTGGCCATCCATCCAGTGACGCGTGCGGCGAGACGCCGCCAGGCCACTCGGTGGAGAGCCGACGCAGCCGCCACGGGGCATGACGTCGTGTCGATGTGCCCGCACACTCCGCGTACGCACCGTCACGGCAAGGCCCACTGACGGTGTCAGGAACAGCATGAAGGGGGACACATGACCAGAATTCCTTCGTCGCGCTGCGACGGCCCTGGGCCGTCCGTATCGCGCTCCAGCCGGCACGGCGCGCCATGACCACCGCGACCAGGACCAGGAGGCGGTCGGAGCTCAGACGGAACGAGCGGACCTCCACGGAGCTCGACCGGCACGCCGACCGCGCCCGACGGCCTCGTCCCGTGAGCCTTGTCATACCGACCAAGAACGAGGCTCGCAATCTCGCCTGGGTCCTCGAGCAGGTTCCACGGTGCGTGGACGAGGTCGTGCTGGTGGACGCCTCTATCGACGCGACCCGCACGATGGCCCACGCGTGCCTTCCCGACATCCGGGTCGTCGACCAGACGGGACCCGGCAAGGGAAACGCGCTCCGGGCCGGCTTCGCCGCCGCTCACGGTGAGCGGATCGTGATGATGGACGCAGACGGAAGCATGTCGCCCACGGAGATCCCGCACTTCGTGCACTTCCTCGACAACGGCTACGACTTCGTCAAGGGGTCGCGGTTCATGGGCGGCGGCGGCTCCCTGGACATCACCCGGCTCCGGCATGCTGGCAACTGGGGGCTGCTCACCGCAGTCAACCTCCTGTACCACAGCAACCTCACTGACCTGTGCTACGGCTACTGCGCGTTCGACCGTCGGTTCATGGAGCATCTGGACCTCACCGCGGACGGCTTCGACATCGAGGCGCAGATGACGATCCACGCGCTCAAGGCCGGACTGCGGATCGCGGAGGTCCCCAGCCTCGAGCTGCCTCGCCGGAGTGGACGGTCCAACCTGCACGCCTACTCCGACGGCAAGTGCGTCCTGCGCACCATTCTGCGCGACCGCCCCAGGAACGGGTCCTCGCAGCTCCAGCGCACCTTCGGCAACGATCGGAGCGGCACCCATGGGGCCGGTCTCACCAACGAGGCGTGACCCCGTCCTCCTCGGCGACCTGGATCTCGACGCGCCGCTCCCTCGCCTCGAGGCCGGTCCCCGAGGCCGGGAGGCGCGGCTGCTCGTGCGGGTGCACACCCGACCCGTGGGCGAGGCGCGGATTGCCGTTCCACCCCGTGGGCTCACGGCGTGCGAGGTGGCCGAGGAGGCCTGGCCACAGGTGTCCGACGCCGTCACCGCACATCTCGTCCGGGACGGGCGTCCCGTTCCCGACGTGCTGCCGGTGGAGGGCCTGCCGTCCGGCGCGACGTTCCCCAGCCTGCCGCCGTGCCTGTCGAGGCGCCATGAGGAGCGCCCTCGCATCACCGTCGTGGTGGCGACCCGGGACCGCACGGACAGCCTGTTGCGGACGCTGTCCTCACTGGCCGGCTGTGAGTACGACGTCTTCGACGTGCTCGTCGTGGACAGCTCCCCCAGTACACCCGGCACCGAGCAGGCACTTCGCGCGGCCGCCCCGTGGCCGTTCCCGCTACGGTATGTCGCCACGTCCACGCCCGGTCTGGCCTTCGCCCACAACGTGGCCCTCGAGTGCGGCACCGAGGAGGTCGTCGCCTTCACGGACGACGACGTCCAGGTGGACCGGTACTGGCTCGCCGCCATCGGCGAGGCCTTCGCCGACCCGGAGGTCGCGTGCGTGACCGGCCTCATTCTCCCGTCCGAGCTGGAGACACCGGCCCAGTTCTGGCTCGAGCAGTCAGGCGGGTTCGCTCGTGGTTACGACCGCCGTCGGTTCAGCTTGCGCCACCCAGCACCGGAGCCGACCTTTCCCTTCGCTGCCGGCCGATTCGGGTCGGGAGCGAACATGGCGTTCCGAGCGACGTGGTTGCGCAGTGTCGGCGGCTTCGACCGGGCCACCGGCGCCGGTTCACCGGCGAGGGGTGGGGATGACCTGCACGCCTTCCTCAGGGTGGTCCTGGGTGGGGCGGAGCTGGTGTACGAACCTGCCGCGATCATCCGGCACGCCCACCGTCGTGACTACGACGGGCTGCGCCGGCAGGCCTTCGGCTACGGTCGGGGACTCGGCGCCTACCTGACCGCCGCGCTCTGGGCCCAACCTTCGCTCCTCGGCCCGATGGGCCGCCGGGCCGGTCCCGCGATGCGGCACCTGCTGGCCGCCGACTCGGTCAAGAACCGCGGGAAGGAGTCCGACTTCCCGGCAGAGCTGACCTGGCTCGAGCGCGCCGGCCTCCTCACCGGCCCCTTCGCGTATGCCGTGAGCCGCTGGCACTACCGGCGGTTGACTCGACCGTCCCGCACCCAGGCCTCCTACTACGGAGGGGCGCCGCTGGCTCGTCCCCTGCCGGGCGGGACGTCCGTGTCATGAGCGCCGCCCAGACACTCGAGCAGGCGCGGTACCGGTTCAGGTCCCAGCTGGCCCAACCGGTCTACCGCTCCGGCTACACCCTGGTCCTCAACTCGATGGTCACTGCGGTCGTCGGCGTCGGGTTCTGGCTTCTCGCCGCACGGCGCTACTCGCCCGCCGTGGTGGGCCGCAACTCCGCGGCCTTGTCCGCGATGATGCTCCTCGCCGGAATCGCCCAGCTCAACCTGATGAGCTCCCTGCTGCGCTTCGTCCCAGGCGCCGGCCGCGGGGCGCGGCGGATGGTGGCCCGCTCGTACGTCGTCGCCGCAACTCTGAGCGCCGTCGCGGCGGTGGGCTTCCTGACCGGCCTGCACCTCTGGGCCCCCGCCCTCACCCCGTTGCTGAGAACACCGGCCACCGCGATCAGCTTCGTCGTGGCCACAGCGGGATGCTCGGTGCTCGTCCTGCAGACCAGCGCGTTCGTGGCCGTCGGGCGTGCCGGCACCGCGACCTTGGCCAACCAGGCCTTCAACGTGCTGAAGGTCCTCCTGCTCTTTGGTTTCGCCGCCTGGTTGCCCGAGTCCGGGGTCTACTTCTCCTGGGTGACTGCCGGCACGCTCGTCGTGGTGGTCGGCGCCTGGGTCCTGTTCGCCAAGGCGACGCACACGTTCTCCGACGAGCCGAGCAACATCCCCGCGCTCTCGGACTTCGCCCGCTTTGCCGCGCCGGACTACCTCGCCTCCCTGTCCTGGATCGCCGCGACGACCGTCGTGCCCATCCTGGTGCTGAACCTGACCGGAGCGGCACACGCCGCCGTCTTCGCTCTCCTGTGGTCCGTCTGCCTGGTGCTGTACGGCGTTCCCGAGGCCTTCGGTCAGGCGCTGGTCGCCCACACCTCCCGCGAACCGGCCCGGCTCGACGAGCGACACGGGCAGCTGGTCAGGTCCTCCCTGGCGCTGCTCACCCCCGCCGTCGCCGTGCTCGTGCTCGGTGCCCCGATCCTGCTGCACCCGTTCGGCCCGTGGTACGCCAGCCAGGGGACGGGCACGCTGCGGCTGCTCGCGCTGTCCGCCCTGCCAGGCACGGTCGTGACACTCACGGTCAGTCACGCACGGGTCCGTCGCCACATGGTCACCGTGACCTCCACCCTCGGGGGCCTGTGCGTCCTGGCCCTCGGGCTGACCCTGCTGCTCGTGCCCTCCATGGGCATCGTCGGGGCGGCACTGGCTTGGCTCGTGAGCCAGACGGTGGTGGCCGCCCTGATCGGCGTCGAGCGGGCCAGCCGACGCATCATCAGGTCCCCCCGGGGCCCGGTGCCGGCCGCGGTCCGGGCCCAGGCCCTGAGCACCGCAGGCGCTGCGGGCTGGCACCTCGACCGGCGTCTGCCCACGGCCTCGGACACGGCGGTCCTGCTCGTCTCGAAGGAGCCCCAGGCCGAGCACCAGGCCGAGCACCAGGCCGAGCACCAGGCCGGGGTGCTCAAGGTCGCCAGCACCCCGCAGGGCATCGCTGCCCTGGCTCGGGAACGCGAGGTGCTGAGCCGGCTCGCCTCGGAGGACCGTCTGGGGGCCTGGCGGCAGATGCTCCCCGCCGTCCTCGACTCCTTCGAGACGCCCGGCGCTCTCGCCCTGCTGACGAGCCGCATCGACGGCCGTGACGGCAGGAGCGCCCTCGCACAGCATGGGGACGCGCTCGCCGCAGCCGCTGCCATCAAGCCGCTGCACTCCCTCGAGAGCGCCCAGTTCCCGGTCGACGAACAGCTGCTCAGCCGCTGGGTCGGCGATCCCGTCGCCAGGCTGCGCGCGACCGTCTCCTCGAGCAGGCGGCTCGTCGCGGACACGGGGCGGCTGGAGTCACTCCTGGGCCGACAGCTGTCGGAGCGCACGCTGACCCTGGGGTGGGTGCACGGTGACTTCCACGCCGGCAATCTCCTGCTCGACGGGCGGGGGGCCGTCTGTGGGGTCCTGGATCCGGGGCAGGCACAGGAGCGCGACCTGCCGGTGCTCGACCTGGCTCATTTGCTGCTGACCCTCCCCGGCTGCGACGGGCGCCGCCCGATCGGAGCCCGTGTGGCGGCCCGGCTGGGCAGCGGGCCCGGCTGGTCCGAGGACGAGATGCAGTTCCTGTCCCTCGCACCCGGCGGCGGCGAGCTGCCCGGCCCGGTCCTGCTCCTGCTCAGCTGGCTGCGCCACGTGGACACCAACCTCGTCAAGTCGGATCGCTACCGGAGCAACGTGATCTGGTTGCGCCGCAACGTCATTCCCGTTCTGCGGAAGGTTCCCGATGAGTGAGGTTGCCACCGAGGCCCCGCGCGTGGAGGCGGCAGTGCGCGTGTCCGTCGTGCTCTGTTGCTACACCATGGAGCGGTGGCGGCACATCGTCGCAGCCACCGAGTCCCTTCACGCACAGTCCTTGCCGCCGACCGAGATCCTGCTTGTCGTCGACCACTGCCCACCCCTGCGCGAGCGCGCCATCCGAGAGCTGCCAGGCGTGCGGGTCCTCCACAACGACGGGCCACCGGGACTGTCCAGCGCGCGAAACGTCGGGGTCGAGGCGAGTTCCGGCGACGTGGTCGCCTTCCTGGATGACGACGCGGTCGCCGAATCGGAGTGGCTGGGCCGCCTCGCGTCCGAGTACGCGGACCCCTGCGTCCTCGGGGTGGGCGGCCAGGTCTCTCCGCTGTGGGACTCCCAACGACCTGCGTGGTTTCCCCCCGAGTTCGACTGGGTGGTCGGGTGCAGCCACGCCGGCATGCCGTCCGGGACGGCGCCCGTTCGCAACCTGATCGGCGCCAACATGTCCTTCCGCAGGGACGTTCTGGCGGCGGTGGGCGGATTCCGCGCCGACCTGGGACGGGTCGGGTCGCATCCGGCCGGTTGTGAGGAGACCGAGCTGTGCATTCGCGCGGCCGCCCAGTTCCCGGGCGGTGTCCTCTGCTACCAGCCCCAGGCCACCGTCCACCATCACGTGCCCGAGGCTCGCGCCACCTGGCGCTACTTCAGGGCGCGCTGCTATGCCGAGGGCCTGTCCAAGGCGACCGTGTCGCGCGTGACCGGTGCCCAGCGGGCCCTGTCGAGCGAACGAGCCTACGTGAGCCGGGTGCTGCCCCGGGGACTCGCCAAGGCGGCGGCCAGCATCAACCCCGCTCGAGGGGTGGCTCTGGTGACCGGACTCTCGGCCACCGCCACGGGTTATGCAGTCGGGAGCTTCGCCCGCCGACACCAGGACGCAGCAGGCGCCCGCGGCCGCTTCCTCCGGACAGCGGCGACGACCACGCCGTTGGTTCTGGCGATGGTGCTGTGGTTGCTGTCGCTGCGGTCGGTCGACCTCGCCGCCATGACCGACCTGGGGCTGGTGTCGGTCCTACCCCCTGCTTACTGGGCTGCCCTGACGCTGCTGGTGGCCACCATCCCCGTGCTCATCCACCGCGACCGCACGCCCACCGTCCTCCTGGTCGCCTACCTGGCCGCGCTCATCCTGATGTTCCACGGGACCCCGGCCGCCCTCTACGACTCGTTGCGGTATGGCTGGGCCTGGAAGCACGAGGGCGTCGTCGACTACATCGTCCGCAACCATTCCGTCGACCCTCAGACGGGTGGGCCGTTCAACGCCTACCAGGCATGGCCGGGCTTCTTCGCGCTCAATGCGGTACTGGTCAAAGCGGCTGGGCTCTCCAGCGCACTGTCCTACGCGGCGTGGGGTCCACCCCTGTTCGAGCTCGCGGCCTTGTTCCCGCTACGGCTGCTGTTCTCCACCTTGTCCAGCGACCGGCGGCAGGTCTGGCTCGCGGTGCTGATCTTCTACCTGGGCAACTGGGTCGGCCAGGACTACTTCAGTCCCCAGGCGTTCGCCTACCTGCTCTACCTCGTCATCCTCTGGGCGTGCCTGCGGTGGCTGCCCGTCTCGCACCCGGACGCGCGACTGGGGCGCTGGCGTCGCTGGCTGGGGCCTGATCTCGGAACCGCAGAAGCCACCTCACCCGTGCAGCGCCGGGCGGTGCTCGCGCTGGTCGGCCTGCTGATGCTGGCGGTCGTGAGCAGCCACCAGCTGACCCCCTTCATGCTGCTGTCCGCGCTCTGCCTGCTCGTGCTGGGACGCCACATCGGCCCTGCGTGGTTGCCCGTCATGCTCGCAGTGCTCGCCGCTGCGTGGATGGTGACGATGGGCCGCACCTTCCTGGCCCAGAACCTCTACTGGATCGTCGAGTCGTTCGGCCGCCCGGGCGCCAATGCACAAGCGGGTCTGGTGGACCTGAGCCGCACCTCCATCGACCAGCGGCTCGTGTCGTACGCCGACCGTGGGCTGACCGCGGGCCTCGTCGTCCTGGCCGGGGTCGGCTGGCTGCGCCTGCGAAGGGCGAGCGCTCCCCGGCGGGGCGCGGCCCTGCTGGCGGCCAGTACCGTGCCGCTGTTGGCCGCCAACAACTACGGCGGCGAGATGATATTTCGCGTCTACCTGTTCGCGCTCCCGTTCCTGGCCCTGCTGACAGCGGGAATCCTCTACCCGAGCGCCTCTCGAGGTTGGCTCGGTGCGGTGGTCCCGGCGACCCTGGCTCTCGTGTTGGCCGCACCCTTCTGCCTGGCCTACTACGGCAAGGAGCGGGCCAACTACTTCAGCCCTCAGGAGGTCGCCGCCTCCGAGTGGCTCTACTCGCATGCCCCGGCCGGTTCGCTGCTGATCGGCGCGGACGCGCAGCAGCCGTGGGGCTTCACGCACTACGAGGACTACTACTACAGGTTCCTCGAGGAACTGCCGACACCGCAGCGGGCCGCGTTGACGACGTCGCCGATGGTCGAGATCAACCGCGCCATGCAGAACCACCCGGGCCCCACCTACGTGATCTTCAACCGTTCCCAAACCATCTACGCCGGCTACACGGGGGTGCTGCCGGCCGCTGCGATCACGGCGCTCACCACCGCGCTTCACCGCGATCCGTCCTTCCGCGTCGTCTACCACAACCCCGACGCCATCATCTTCGAACAGCCCCACACGCACCCGGAGCCAAGCCGATGAGCGCCGTGTGGAGTCGCTACCGGGCGATCCTGCTCATCGCCGTGCTGGCGGGTGTCGCGATCGCCGGCGCGGGACTGAGCGCGCCGCTGCGTGCACTCGCCGTGGTGGCCGTGATCGGGTTGGTCCCCGGGGTCGCGTTGCTGCCTTGGTTGCCGGCCAGCGGCTCGGTGCAACGGGTCGTGATCGCCGTTGCCATCAGCCTCTCGCTGACGGCGATCCTGTCCGAGTCGCTGGCCATCGCGGGGGTCTGGAGCGCGGACCTGGTCATCGTCGGAGTCGCCGGCCTCGGGATCGGCGCCATCCTGTGCCGGCGGTGGGCGCCGTGACCGGGATCCCTGTCCTGCT
The DNA here is from genome assembly GCF_039529575.1 of Terrabacter terrae. Taxonomy (NCBI): domain Bacteria; kingdom Bacillati; phylum Actinomycetota; class Actinomycetes; order Micrococcales; family Intrasporangiaceae; genus Terrabacter; species Terrabacter terrae. The sequence continues at coordinate 357,036 of NZ_BAAANB010000001.1, read as the reverse complement.
CTACCACTGCCTGTCCCCGGACGCGTCCTCCTGGATCGCACCCTTCACGGTGACGGCGCAGTGCCTGGACAGGCACCTGGCCATCGTCGCTGCCGCCGGGCGCACGCCGGTCACCGTCTCCGAGCTCCACGACGGCCTCTCCGGAAGGGGACCGCTCCCGGCCAGGCCTGTCGTCGTGACCTTCGACGACGGCTTCGCTGACACCCTGACCGTCGCAGCGCCCATCCTGCGCCGGCGGGGAGTCGCGGGGACCATCTACCTGACAAGTGGGTTCCTCGGCGGTGTGAGTCCCGGTGGGGATCGCATGCTCGACTGGGCCCAGGCACGGGAGCTGGTCGACCAGGGCCATGAGATCGGCGGTCACTCGGTCAGCCATCGTCAGCTGGACACGCTGTCCCGGCCGGAGGCCCGACACGAGGTCCGGGCGTCGCGGGAGCAGCTGCAGGAGCGGCTCGACGTGCCCGTTCGCAGCTTCGCCTATCCGCACGGGTACTCCAGCCCTCGAGTGCGCCGCGAGGTGATGGAGGCCGGGTACGACTCGGCATGCTCGGTCAAGAACGCGCTCAGCGGACCTCGCGACACCCGGTTCAGCATCAGCCGGCTCACCGTGACCGCCGGCGTCAGCGACGACACGATCCGAGCCTGGGTCAACGGCTCGGCGCCGACCGGAGGGCGCGACGAGCGTCTCCTCACGAGAGGCTGGCGCGCGTACCGACGCCTCCGGCTCGTCGCCACGGCCTCTGGAGATCGATCATGAGCCACTGCACGACGCCTGCTCCGGTGCGCATCGCATCCGAACCCCTCCGGGTGACGAACCTGCTCCTGACCGGCACCGAGCTGTCCGCGCTCCTGGAACGCGCCGTCGCGAGCGAGCAATGGTGCGACGCCTTCCTGGTCAGCGCCGGAATGCTCCAACTGGCGGACGACAGGCTGCATCCGGACCCCTTCCAGCTGCGCCGTGCCGCGAGCTACCTGCGGAAGCGGGCGTCGTGGGGCGGCAAGGCCGCCGGGTTGGGAGCAGCGGCCCTCGCCGGCGCATTCGATGTCCGCCAGTGGGACAGATGTGCGCAACGGCTGCGAGCCGCCAGCTCGGTCCTGGCCGACCTGACGTCGCTGTTGGCCAGCACGCTCCTGCGTCCCGCACCGATCACGCCGGAGTCGTCCGAGCTGGGTGTCCTCGTGGCCGAGGCGGTGGCCGCGGCTCCGCTGCTGGGAGCCGATGTGGCCCGCATACCGGCCTGCTTCGGCGATTTCGACCTCCATCCCGACGACGTCCGGGCCTTGGCCGGCAAGCTGCACCAGCTGCCGGAGGTGACGCGCGGACCGGTGTGCGTCGTCGGCGTGCGAACCTCCGGCAGCTACCTGGCACCCCTGCTGGCCGCGGCCCTGAGGCACCTGGGAGTGAGCGACGTCCGCATCCTGACCCATCGCCCGACGCACCCCTTCCTCTCGTGGGAAGGCCAGACGCTGCGCAGGACCGCCCGGGCGGGCGGGAAGGTGATCGTCATCGACGACCCACCGGCAACGGGAACGGCACTGGCCACCACGCTGAAGGCCATCGCCGCGACGGGAGTGCCCCACGACGCGACAGCACTGGCCCTGCCCCTCTTCACCGACGAAGCGGCGCTGCCCGCGCCGCTGACGAGCTACGCCGGGGCGTTCCTGCCGTGGCGCCAGTGGAGCGTGCACGACCGGCTGGCGGAGGACGCCGTCAGCGGCACCCTGTCCGAGCTGTTGGGCGCCGACTGGTCCGTCGACCGGTGTGTCCGCCGCAAGGAGGACGCCGCGACCACCGGCGCCCGCGACCATGTCCGGGGCCGCTACACCGCGCAGCTGACGAGGCGGAGCACCGGAGAGGCTCAGCAGCGCGAGCTGGTGGTCGAGGGGGCCGGGCTGGGCTACCTGGGAGAACACGCACTCGCCGTGGCAGAGCCGCTGCGGGACTACGTACCGCGTGTCTACGGTGTCGTGGCCGGACTTCTGTACCGGGACTGGCTCCCGGGGCCACCCTCCGCTGCTGACGAGATGGGACTGTCGGCAGCGATCACCGCCTACGTGACGCACCGGCAGCAGGCGCTGCCCGCGGACACTGACTGCACCCCACGGATGCGCGGCCGCGAACCGGTCTGGGAGCTCGCCGCCGAGCTGCTGAGCCGGCCGCTCGGCTGGGCTTCCCCAGCCATCCGCGGCCTGCTCGAGCCGACGACGCGTCGTCTGCTGACGCCGAGCCGGCTCAGCGTGGTGGACGGCGCCACGACACCGTCGCGCTGGTTCGGCGACCCGGCGGAGCCCGGACGGTCGCGCAAGGTGGACTTCTACCAGGGCGCGACGGGGCACTGGGCGCTGCCCTGCTACGACGCGGTCTTCGACCTTGCCGGCGCCGCCTGCGAGCCGGTCTCCCCCGGCTTCGCCGACCTCCTGCGCGAGCGGTACGAGGCGTTGACCGGCGAGCGGCCTGACGAGGAGCGGTGGCTGCTCTACCGGATCGCCCAGCTGTGGCGGCTCGGTCGCTCGGGCGACCTCGAGCCTCACGCGGTGGATCGGCACTCGGCTGCGGCGGTCCACGACTTCCTTGCCGCCTGCTACCTCGACGACCTCCGCGCGCCCACCGGGCCGGTGTGCGCCGTCGACCTCGACGGCGTGCTGGAGACCGACCGGCTCGGCTACCCCTGCACCACGCCCGTCGGCATGATGGCTCTGCGGGCCCTGGCTGCTCATGGCTATCGAGTCGTGCTCGCCACCGGCCGCGGGCTCGACGATGCACGGGACCGCTGCCAGGCCCTGCGACTGTCCGGCGCAGTCGTCGAGTACGGCGCCGCCGTCTACCTGCACGAGGACGGGACCACGATCGACCTGCGCGACAGGCAGGAACAGGCGCTGCTCGACGACGTCCGGAGCCAGCTCATGCGGCGAGGGGTGCCGGTCCTGCCGACCCACGTCTACACCGTCCGGGCCCGCCTGCACGGCGGCCCCCTGCCACCGGACCTGGTGGCCGAGATCCCGCTGCTCTCCGATCCCCGGCTGCGCCTCGTCCACGGCCAGGGCCAGACCGATGTCACCGCCGCCCGGCTCGACAAGAGCACCGGCCTGACCCACCTGACCCAGTCCCTGCACGCCGATGGCATCGCGTTCGCGATCGGCGACACCGCAGCCGACGTGACGATGCTGCGAGCCGCCTCGGTCGCGCGCGCACCCCGCAACGCCGACGACGTCGTGCGTGCCGCTGGTGTTCCACTGACGAGGCGCTCCTACCAATGGGGGCTGGCCGACGCGTGCGCGGCAGTGCTCGGTCACCGTCCGGGCCGGTGCCCGGTCTGTCGCGTCCCCGCCCTGCCGGCTCGGACGCGGGACCTGCTCGCCCTGCTCGGGCTGTCCGAGCCGGGGGTCTCGACGCTGCCACTGCAGGCCGCGCGGGTGGCCGTGCGCGCACTGAGGCCCGAGGCCCCGGGCGCCGACCCGCGCCGGCTCAGGGGCCGGTTGCTCCTGAGGGGCTGACCTTCGGCTTCCACGCTCGGACCCAGTCGACACTCATCCGGCTGCCATCCGGCGGCGTCCGGTGCGCGTACATGCTGAGGTTCAGGATGAGGTACTCCGGCAGGGAGGTCGTGGCCCGTACCCCGACGTCGTACGGCCGTCCGTCCAGGTAGGGGATGGCCGCGGAGCCGGTCCAGTACAGCCCGTAGACGTGGTAGCCGTCGCGATAGTCGACGTTGGACTCGCCGTAAGGGGTCGTCCCGGTCTCGCTGCCGTCGGCGGCGTGGAAGTTGAACCGTGGCCGGGAGACATTGGGCACCGACGTGTCGAAGAACTCGAACACATCCAGCTCGGGCGGGTACTGGGACCTTGGGACCATCCAGAACGCCGGCCAGCAACCCGCGCACCTGGGGACCTTGACCCGGGCCTCCACATACATTCCGGGCTGGAGGTAGAACCGTCCGTTCGTGTTCACCTCCCCGGAGCTGTGGGTGTAGGTGACCCCGTTGATCCTTCTGACAGAGGGGTGCAGCACGAGGTTGAGGTTGCCATCGGCCACCTGCACCCCTGACGAGGTGAAGTAGGCCCCCTCACGTCGGCGGTCGTAGGGGGCATCGGCCCCGCTCGTGGCGCTGAACCGTCCGGACCGCCACTTGGACTGGTTCAGGGTCGTGCCGGCGAACTCGTCGTCGAAGACCAGCGACCAACGCTGCTGGGCGACCGACGTGTAGGCAAGCACGCCGGGGGCCGACTGCACTTTCGGTGCCATCTCGACGAGGGAGACGACGATCGCGCCGAGGACGACGGCGCCGGTCGCCGCGAGCTTCACCCACGAGCGGAAGGTCTGCATCGGCATCACCTGGCCCCGATCGCGCCCACCTGTCGACAGGTCTCATGCTACCGCTGCCCCCTGTCGCCGGACCGACACTCGAACGTGTCCCAAGCGACCCAAATGGCAGGGCAGGTAGACGTATCACCCCGTACCATCAAGCCATCCGACAGCAAGAGGTGAGTGCCGCGATGACCTGGGATGAGCGTCAGCGGACGATCTTCGGCGCTCGCGCCCTCCACAGACGGCGGGAGCTCCGGCTCTCGAACGCGGAACTGGCTCGTTCGGCAGGGGTGTCGACGGGGGTGGTCACGAAGATCGAGCACGGTCGGCCGGTTCGTGACTCCAACCTCGAGGCGGTTCGGAAGGCGCTCAGCCTGGAGCTCGACCAGGCGGACGTGCGCTACCCGGACGAGGTCGAGCTCGTCATGACTGCCGTGGCGGAGTGGATCCTGTCCAAGGGAAGCCAGCGTCACCTGGCGGCGCTCGAGGTCATCAGGTTCATCGTCGCCCGGGGAGCCAGTGTCCACAACGGCACGGGCCCGGAGAGCTCTTCCTCCGAGCCCGAGGGCTGAGGTCGCTGCAGGGACGAGGGAGCGGACGGCATACGCTCGTTTTGGGAATGCCTTTGGGACCGTGATAGTTAGTTGAATTGTGAAGCAACTTCGTATCGTCGTCTCCAGCACCCGCCCCGGCCGCATCGGCCCGAAGGTCGCCGAGTGGGTGGCCGTCCAGGCTCCCGCCGACGAGTGGGAGGTCGAGCTGCTCGACCTGTCGTCGCTGCCGTTCTTCGACGAGGAGGACATGCCGCGCAACGGCAACTACGCGAAGCCGCACACCAAGGACTGGGCCTCGAAGGTCTTCGAGTCCGACGCGATCGTCGTGGTGACGCCGCAGTACAACCGCAGCTTTCCGGCGCCGATCAAGAACGCGATCGACTACCTCTTCGCCGAGTGGGACGCCAAGCCGATCGCCCTGGTCGGCTACGGCTGGACCGGCGCGACCGACGCGACAGCCGACCTCACCAAGGTCTTGGGCCACGTCAAGGCCGACGTCGTCGGCTCGAGCGGGCTCGTCTTCACGCAGGACGTCTCCCCCGCCGGTGAGCTCGACGTCACGGACGAGCGCCGCGCCGAGCTGCTGGCCCTGCTCGACGCGCTCGCGGCCAAGGTGGACGAGCCGGTCAGCGCCAACGCCTGAGCGCCCTTTTCGGGCGAACCCGCACGGTTCGTGCCCCCTGGGTGCCACCATCGGCGCAGGACGCCGATGAGCAGCAGGGGGCACGATGGCGAACGTCTCGCGACGCGCCGCGGGGGCGCGGGCATCGAGGACACCCAAGACACCGAGGGCGTATGCCGTGTGCGCGGCGGTCGCGCTGCTCGCCGGCTGCGGGCGCGTGTCTGCGCTCGAGCCTCAGTCGCCGCTCGTGACGACGGGGTTCGGTGTCGTCGCGGTCGACCCGTCGCCGCCGGTCACACACACGCCGAGCGCCGCCGTGCCCGCCGACTTCGAGGTGCAGCGCCGCACGTGGGGCGGCATGTGCGCCGGCGGGCCGTGCGAGACCCTGCTCCTCGTCGACGCGAAGGGCACGTGGATCTACCGCGCCGACGGGAAGAGCACCAAGGGCACTCTGACGCGCGCCCAGGTGGTCGCCCTCGCCAACGCGGCAGCGGTCACCCAGCTCGCCAACGCGACCGGCATGCCTGACTGCGCGGCGAACCATGACGGCACGTCGGTGGGGTACGCGTGGACCTTCGCCGGCACGCACGGGTCCGTCTCCTCGTGCGAGCACCCGATCAACCGCGTCGATGACCTCGTCATCGAGATGGATCGGGTCGCCAGGGCCATCGGGCACTGACCGGGCGTGTGTCGCCCACCCCGTCTGACGCACTACCGTCGGGGGGGTGAGTGAGCCCAGCACCGAGCCTGTTACCCCCGAGACCATGACTGCCGAGACCGAGAGCCCTTCTGTGGAGGCCCCTCGGGCGGAGGGCGCGGCCGAGGCGGAGACGAGCTTCGCGGACCTCGGGCTGGACGAGAAGGTGCTCAAGGCGCTGCGCGACGTCGGCTACGAGCACCCGTCGCCGATCCAGGCGGCGACGATCCCGGCGCTGCTCGAGGGCCGCCACGTCGTGGGTCTGGCGCAGACCGGCACCGGCAAGACGGCGGCCTTCGCGCTGCCGATCCTCAGCCGGCTCGACCTCAAGCAGAAGACGCCGCAGGCGCTGGTGTTGGCTCCGACCCGTGAGCTGGCGCTGCAGGTGTGCGAGGCGTTCGAGCGGTATGCCGCGCACCTCAAGGGCGTGCACGTGCTGCCCGTCTACGGCGGGCAGGCGTACGGCGTGCAGCTGAGCGCGCTGCGCCGCGGCGTCCACATTGTCGTCGGCACCCCGGGCCGCATCATGGACCACCTCGAGAAGGGGACGCTCGACCTCAGCGAGCTGCGCTTCCTCGTGCTCGACGAGGCCGACGAGATGCTCAAGATGGGCTTCGCCGACGACGTCGAGACGATCCTGGCCGACACCCCGGACGACAAGCACGTCGCGCTCTTCTCCGCAACGATGCCCTCGCAGATCCGGCGCATCTCGAAGAAGTACCTCCAGGACCCGGTCGAGATCACCGTCAAGTCCAAGACGTCGACGGCGCCGAACATCACGCAGCGCTACCTCACGGTGTCGTATCCGCAGAAGGTCGACGCCCTGACCCGCATCCTCGAGGTCGAGAACTTCGAGGGCATGATCGTCTTCGTCCGGACCAAGAACGAGACGGAGACGCTGGCGGAGAAGCTTCGCGCGCGGGGCTTCTCGGCGATGGCGATCAACGGCGACATCGCCCAGAACCAGCGCGAACGCACCGTCGACCAGCTGAAGTCCGGCAAGCTCGACATCCTCGTCGCGACCGACGTGGCCGCGCGCGGGCTCGACGTCGAGCGGATCAGCCACGTCGTCAACTACGACATCCCGACCGACACGGAGTCCTACGTCCACCGCATCGGTCGCACCGGGCGCGCCGGCCGCAGCGGCGACGCGATCTCGTTCGTCACGCCGCGCGAGCGCCACCTGCTCAAGGCGATCGAGAAGGCGACCCGGCAGTCCCTCGTACCGATGACGATGCCGAGCGTCGAGGACATCAACGCCAGCCGCCTGACCCGCTTCGACGACGCGATCACGCAGGCCCTGTCGGCGACCGGCAGGATCGACGCCTTCCGCGACGTCATCGGGCACTACGTCAACGAGTACGACGTCCCCGAGGTCGACGTCGCGGCCGCACTGGCCGTCGTGCTCCAGGGCGACGAGCCGATGCTGCTCGAGCCCGAGCCGGTCCGCCCGGCAAGGACTTTCGACGACCGCGGCCGCGAGCGTCGGGACGACCGGGGCTCGCGCGGTCGTGGCGATCGGAACCGCGACGACCGTGGGGCGCGCGGCGAGCGTGGTGGACGAGGGGCTCGCGGCTCGTCGGCCGGGCCGCTGGTCGGCTACCGGATCTCGGTCGGGCGACGGCACAAGGTCGAGCCACGCCAGATCGTCGGCGCCATCGCCAACGAGGGGGGCCTTGGCCGGCAGGACTTCGGACACATCGACATCCGCGCCGACCACTCCATCGTCGAGCTGCCGGCGACGCTGCCGCCCGGCGCCTGGGAGAAGCTTCGCTCGACCCGCATCTCGGGCCAGCTCATCGAGCTGACCCGCGACGACGGCCCTCGCTCGAGCGGTGGCCACGACCGCCCGAAGCAACGCCGCAGCTGATCCGCGACGTCAGCACACGGCGCGTGCTTTACCGAGCCGCTAAGCCCGTACATAGAGCGCTCCAGCGGGCTCAGATGTCCGAAGCCGCCACCGGGGGTCGCCTTGGAGTCTCTTTGCCATGCCGCTGCTCGGCGGAACCAGCACGCATCCCGCGCCGGCGAGCCCGGCCTCGAGGTCACCCTGACCACGCACAAGTCGATCGTTCTCGACCACCCGGTCGGCTCCGTACAGATCGTTGCGTGAGTCCATGGCGACCGGGACATCTGGCCGCTCCAGCATGACGAAGCCACCGATCTGGTAGGAGTTGAACAGCCGACAGCCCAACGGGATCTGCCGCACGACGTCGGTTGGGTACAGCGCAGCGTCCGGTTGGCCGAGGTGACCAAGGCTCGGCACGGCCGCCGCCGCCAGGGCCACCACGGCGATCGTGGCACCTGGAACGAGGACGAGGCGCATGCGACGGGCGTAGTCGACAACTGCGGGAACGGACAGCGCTGCTGCGATGACGGGCACGGCCAGCAGCACCAGCATCGGCAGGATCCGTATGGCAACCACGGAGCCGACGAACGTCACGCCGAGGGCCGAAGTGAAGACTGGATCCTGGCGACGTACCGCGATGGCGAGTGCAGCGAGCCCCAGGAGCAGCATCACCACTTGGGTGAAGCTGGTCAGGTCTGCATGCTGCCACTCCGTGACAACGTCGGTCGAGGCGCTCTTCACCCCGGCCGTCTGAGCGAAGACTCCAACGCCATACGGGTTGACCAGTGATCCGGCCAGGGCTGCAGCGGCCGCTGCCAGGCAGGTGTAACCACGTCGTCGCGTGGAGCGACGGGCAAGCATCAACGCGGCGGCGCCACCGACGATCGCCACGCCCAGTAGTGAGGCCGAGTGAAGGTTCACCCACATGATCGCGACCGCGCCAACTGACAGAACGCATGCAGTTGGTGCTCGACCGTCCACCAGTCGGCGCAAGACGAGTGCCAGGACGAGCACGGCCACGTAGTCCAACAACTGCGGTCGCGCCGAGAACCATGCGATGAGCACCGGCGCGACGACAAACAGCGTCGCTGCTGCAATCCAGGGAGTGCTCCCGAGTCTCTTGGCCAGAAGGAAAGCCAACGCCACGCTGAGCATGATGAACGCGGCACAGGTCAGCGCCACTCCAGGAAGTCCCGCCAGCCGATAGGCCATGGCCACGATGAGGTTGAACCCCCATGAGTTCAAGGTCCAGGGCTCGCCTCTGGCAGTCCACGAGAAGGGGTCGACGCGCGGAATCGCGTGGTTCGCCAAGGTCACGAGTCCCGTACGGATCTGCCAGAACGTGTCGGTCTCCGCTAGCAGTCCTGCACGCAGGCTGGCCAAGGGCAGTAGCGTCAGCCAAGCCAGCCCCCAGGACAGGCGCGATGTCTTGGACCGTTCGGATCGCTGTCGCGCGACGTCGGCACGCATGTCACTCGTGCTAGTGCCGACCCCCATACCCCTAACTTAAGTCCCCAACTGGCCCACTGCACTCGAAGCAGATGATTCCCCTCAAACCGGTCGTTCAGGCAGGTTGATCGGACCTGACGAGCTGACGTAGCCGTAGTGATGGCCGCTCGACCAACAGCCAGGACGCGCAGGCGACCGGAAGCGTGACCGCTACTGAGACCGCGACGAAGCCAGCTGCTCCGACCACGTCAGGCACCTTGGCGATCGTCAGCAGTTGTTGAAGGGGAAACGCGAAGAGGTAGATCCCATACGAGATGTCGTTACGCGAACCGATGCGGACCCGCAGGTTGGCTCCGAGCCACAGGAGCAGATAAGCCAGGGGTAGCGGAGCGACCGCGAGGTAGCACGTGTGCCCGACGGCCAAGCCCACCGCAACCAGGCCGCCGGCAACCAGTGCAAGCCCAGCGCTGCTCGGCAGCCGCTCGCGCAGGAACCACAGCAGCACGCCGGCTGTGAAGAACGACCAGAGACGCCCGAGCTCGGTGGCGGTGCCCACCCCCGAACCCACGCTGGTCGCTACGGCACAGCCGGTCAGGCCGGCACATAGGGCAGCGGCCCAGCGCTCGCGGAAGCGCGGGAGCGCAATGACCAGGCCGAAGAGCACGTATGCGGCTGCCTCGTAGGGCAGGCTCCAGGTCGACGCGTTCCAGAGGCCCTCATATGGGACACCGGCCGGCGTGCCGTCTATGCCCATCTGGGTTGTGAACAGCAGAGCATTTCGCAGCACGTAGCCCGCAGCACTTCCCCAGTCGTAGGGGCGGGACGTGAGCATCGCTGACGCCGGAGCGACCAGCAGAGCCGTGAAGATCAGGAGCATCCAGTACGCCGGCATGAGGCGTAGAGCCCGGCGCCATAGGAATGGCTTTATCTCCATGCGAGCTCGACTTCCGGCAATCAGATAGCCCGAGATCGCGAAGAAGCCGTCGACCGCGAAGCCCCCGAGGTAGGGCCACGGCCCTGGCTGTCCGGTCGCCGCCTTGAAGGAGTGGTCCGCGACAACGAACAAAGCAAGCATGAGACGTACCGCATTGAGGGCGTTGCCCCTCCCGGCCAGACGCTGGCTCAGCTGCCCTTCAGCGCTCGCCGCGTGCTGCGGACGGACAGTCACCTCACAAACCATCGCGATGCTCTCCCGTGGATTGATGTGGCGCTGCAGGGTCGGCCCCGGAAACCTAGTTTGTGCACGGCCTGTGCTGATACAGCATTCCCCATCCGGTCTCGGACACGGGGCAGAACTCGCGTCGAACTACCTCGTTGGCTTCGTCAGAGCCTGGTGGGAGGTAAGGGTAGAGCTGCCGCATGAGTCCGTCCGGCATGCGAGTCAGCAGCAGGACGTCGGCGTTGCGTACGTCGTTGACCAGACCCGAGCCTGCACGCTCGGACACGCCCACCGCCAGCTCGAGGAAGTAGGCGCGCGGGCGCAACTCCGGCAACAAGTAGTAGACGATGATGCGCGACAGCGACACGGTACTCATGTCCGACGAACCGACGAAGAGCGAGCCACCTGGTGGTGCGTGCCGCAACAGCTCCGTCCTGGTAGCCGTCAGGTCCGGCAGTTCGGAGGCGGCAACGATTGCGGATCGGTCCTGGAAGCGCACTGTGACGGTCGCGGGCGACGGACGCAGCACCATGGCGGCGAGGCCGCCGACAAAGGCGACGGCCATGGCCGCGGCAAGCATCTTGCGCCTGCGAAGGGCGTCTGCTGAGCGGTCTGCGGTCGCCCCTACGACGATCACCAGCGGCACGGTGACACAGAGCGTATAGAGGGCGTGGTCCGGGTCCACTCGCTGCAGCGTCTGGGGCAGTATGCCGAGGGCGAGCAGCGCATGGCTCATGGACGCCCGGCTGCGCCGCTTCCAGGCCAACCAGACAAGGGTCGAGGTGACTCCTAGCACCGAGGCGAGAATGGCAACCGAACGGACGGGGTCGTCGAGCAAGCTCATGGCACCGTTGACACCCGCCCGCCCCGGGCCGATGTTCCACCACATCCGTGTCCCCGCCGCCAGGGAGAAGCCGCCGAGTGGCGCGAGTCCCAGGGCCAACCCGCTTGCGATCCATCGCCACCGGGAGCATCTCCACAGGTAGGGCAACAGCACCGGCACCACGACCACCAGCAGTTCTGGACGAAAGGCAGGACCCAGGCCGGCCAACACGCCAGCCGCCAAGCCCGCGTGCCGCGTGTGCTTTCCGACCATTGCGAGCGCCAACGCGAGGCAGGCCATGGCTCCGAGCCAGGCGTACGGCACGGTGCCCAGCGGGGCGAGCAGCACCAGACTCGCCGCACCTGCCAAGAGGGCAGTCGTGCGATCCCGGGAGCGGCCAACGCCGTAGCAGCCGAGCGCGATCGCGAGATGCAGGGCCAGCCCCAGAGCCCTCTCGACTCCCAGCGAGCTGCCGAACCCGGCGAAGAGGGTGGCCAGCAGGTAGAAGGGTGCGGGGCCGTAGACGGTGAAGAAATCACGATGAGGGACGAGGCCGGCCCGCACCTGCTCGGCGTAGACCAGCAGCACGGACTCGTCGAGAGACGTGAGCGGCCAGCCGAAGGAGGGCCAAGCAAGCAGCGTCGCGCCCAGCGCAAGAGTCGTCAGGTCGACGGCGACAGTCCGCCGCCTCGCATGACTCAGAACCGCACGTTGCCGGGAAGGCAGAATCGTCGGCCACGGCTTTCCCCCGACCACCATGGAAAAAGGGTGCATGACCTGGCGACAGGGGCTCGCCAAAACGCGAAAAATTCCGTCATAAAACGCTTTTCGGCGCTAGATAAAGTTCTCGAAACGGTCAAAACGCACTACCTTGGCGGAACCGGCGACCCAACTCTTCGCAGCCGCGGGACCGCCGAAAGCAGGACCAAGACGCCACTGGACCACAGTGGCATCGCGAACACCATGGCCAGAGCAAGCGCCTCCCGGCGGCCCCCTCGGGCTCCCCACACCAGCACGCCCACAGCCAACACCAGACGCACCGCAAGGGGCGGGTAGTGCGCCTGCGTCGGCGGCGTCGGAGCCCCGATGACGAAGTGCCACCACTGCGTCCACAGCCCCGGCGAGATGGCGTAGGACACGAGCACGACAAGCGCCGTGGCCATGACTGTGATCGCCGCGTTGCGCCACTCGCGGCGGAAGGCGAACCACAGCGGCCCGAGTCCTGGCGTGATCTTCGTTAGCAGCGGGAACGCCCAGGCCGACGGGTGCCGCACCCCGATGACGGCGGCGGCGGCGAGGAATGCTTCGATGTTGCCGATGAGAAGGGCTGGCGGTGCGACGTAGGCCAGCAGGAGCCACCGCCACCGCACCGGCATCGGCCAGAGGAGCCACGTGAGCGTCCCTGCCAGCAGTACAGACCACACCGAAAGGAAGAGCGGCCAGGGCAACATCGTCAGCGGGTAGATCGCCTGGGCGAATGCCGGTGAGTAGTTGAAGGCATCCGGCGATCCTGGCGGCAGGGAGTAGGGGCCCACCTTCCAGACATTCCAGTAGGCGTGCGCCGAGTCCATGCCGAAGCTCGAGAGGCGACTGCCGAAGAGGATCCACAGGGTCGGCGGCAGGGCAAGCCAGAGCGCACCGCGCGCCACGTCGGCCATCGAGCGCTCGGACCCGTCGCGCGAATGCCCCCCGACGGCCGGAGCAGCCATCACGTCGGTATCCCGCTGCTCGTCGACAGAGCCGTCACCCATCGTCATCACGACAACCTCATCAGCACGTAGCCGGCCGACTCCGCCGTGACCGGCCATCTCCCAGAGGCGCGCATCTGGGCGACGACCGCGGCACTCCTCGGCAGCACGGCATACGCGCAACCCACTCGCAGGGGGTAGTTCTCCCACCCCTCATCCCCGGCCATGAAGCGGAGGTATGCCTGGATGTGCTCGACGCTGTAGAGCTCGACGCGGGTGTCCATAGTTGGCCGCAGACCCGGATGCTGCAGCAAAAGCCAGCCACCGTCGACCTGGTCGTTGCAGACCACTGTGCCGTCCGGCAGCGCCCCGAGAGCCCCGTCGAGGGCGTTGGGACCGAGGGCTGGGCTGCCGGCTACGGCTGGTGCCGCGACAACGACGAGGAGCAGGCTCAGCAGGGCAGCGACTCCAGCGGCGGAGCGCTCCCGCTGCGGGGCCGACGTCACCGGCTGCCGAATGAGTTCCTGCAGCGCGGCCGCAGCCAGAGGGGCGGCGATGATCGCGCCCAGCCCGACGGTGCGAGCCCACGTCAGGGTGAAAGCCGCCGCCGCGAGAGCCAGCAGGATCGCAATCCAGTCCGCCCGTCGCCGACGCAGCAAGTACAGCCCGACGACGAGCACCAGGCTGAGCGCCGCCAGCACGGCAGGGTCGGCGAGGCGTGGCCGTTGCCACTCGCTGATGTAGGCGGTCACTCCCCCGACCTGCAGAGGCGAGGTGAACAGCCTCGGGCCGACCGGCGTCACAGCGGCTGCCGCCACGGAGAGCGCCGGCACCAGGGCCAACCTGCCGAGTGCCCGGACCGGCAGCCGCCGCTCCAGGGCCAGTCCCACCACCACGATGCCGCCCACGACCGGACCCACGAACCACATCCCGTGGCTGCAGGCCCAGAGCCACGTCAGGGGAATCAGCCACCAGCGCGCCCTGTCATCCTCGCGAGTGAGCAGCCACGCGCTCGTCGTAACGGCCGCCAGTGCGAAGGTCACGAGCTGCGGTCTCGGGGACAGACTTCCGCTGAGCGCGACGAAGACCAGCGCCAAGACGAGCGCCGTCGCCAGCGGTGCCGCTCGACGCCGGCATGCCGCATACACGCTCAGCCCGACGAGCAGGGAGCCCAGGCACAGCAGGAAGGCGACCCCAGGCAGTCCGTAGGCCGCGTGCCCCCATTGCATGGCGACCTCAGGGAGCCACTGGTTGAGGATCCAGACCTTGTCCGTGGCGGCTCCGAAGGGGTCCTCGAGGACGAACTCTCCGGACTGCAGCAGGTGTTCGCCAGCGACGACGTGCCAGTAGGCGTCCGGATCTTTGACCGGCCCGAGTGGCTTCAGGGCGTATAAGGCGAGGACGAGCGGAGGCAGCAGCCATCCGACTCGCGCGCCGAGTGAGTCGGCGTGCGTCTGGCCGTTGACCCGCTCGGTGGGCTCGGTGGCGACCTGCACAGGTCTCGTCAGCCGCCGAAGGCCGACATCATGCGGATGCCACCAGGGCCGATGATGACGATGAAGAGCGCCGGAAGGATGCAGAACATCAGCGGGAAGAGGATCTTGATGGTGACCTTCTGGGCCTTTTCCTCTGCCTTCTGGCGGCGGACCAAACGCATGTTGACGGTCTGCTCCCGCAGCACGCCGGCGATCGGCAGGCCCAGACGATCCGCTTGTACCAGGGCGGTGATGAAGTTCTTGACCTCGGGCAGGGTGACACGGTCGCCCATGGCGCTGAAGGCCTCGCCGCGGGACTTGCCGATCTGGATCTCCGAGATGACACGAGCGAACTCACCGGAGATGGGGCCGTCGACGTTGCGTGCCACTTGGAGCAGGGCCGCGTCGAAGCCCTGGCCCGCCTCCACACATACGCTCAGCATGTCGAGGGCGTCGGCGAGGCTCTTGCTCGTCTCCTCCTGGCGGCGCTGGGCGAGGTTCTTGATGAGCAGGTCAGGTAGGAAGAAGAGTGCCGCTCCGCCGATGAGGGCATAGAACAAAGCGGTCGGCAGCTGGAACTTGGCGTAGAACGCTCCTAGGACCAACCCGACCAGCAGGGCAGCACCCTTCGCCCCGAGAATTCGTTCGACGGTCCACGAGCCTGGGTTGCCGGCCTGGTCGAGCAGCTTCGTGTAGCGCTCGTCTACTCCTCCGGGCGACAGCGCCCGCGCCAGGCCCTTGGTCTGCTGGAGGATCGGGACGAGCAGACGGTCCTTGGCCGCCAGCTCGGTCGTGACCACCTCACGACGTTCGATCTGCTGGTCGATGAGCATGAGTGACTTCGCCACGCCACGCGGCTCCCCACCGCTGACACTCACGCTGAGGGCGGCGATCAGCAGGGCAAGGCCGAACATGCCGGCTCCGACGTAGATCAGATTCAACGTCACGTCACACCTCGATCTTCACGACTTGGCGCATCCACACGATGCCGGCTCCTAGGGAGACGACACCAAAACCACTCATGAAGAGGCCCGGCATGGTCGTCCACAGAAGGCTGACGTAGCCGTAGTTCGCCTTCATCATGTAGAAGAAGATGAAGATCGGCAGCGCGATGAGGATGTATGCGGACAACCGCCCTTCCGCGGAGAGGGTGGCGACCTGACGCTGCAGGGACTCGCGCTCGCGGAGCGTGCCGGCGGTCGTGCGCAGCGTGTCGGCGAGGTTGCCACCGACTTCTCTCTGGATGCGGATGGCCATGACGGTCCAGTGCATCGACTTGCTCTCCATGCGGATGGCGACCCGCTCGAGCGCGTCGGAGATGTCGGTACCGATCCGGGTCTCCGCCAGCGCTCTGCTGAACTCCTTGCCCGCGGGCTCCGCCGCGTCACGTGCGACGGCGTCCAGGGACTGCGGCAGGCCGAATCCACTGCGGAGGCTCGTCGAGATGAGGAGCAGGATCTGCGGGAGCTGGGCTTCGAACTTGCGGGCTCGACGGGAGGCGGCGAACTTCAGCCCCACAGGCATGATGAGCAGACCGAGGAGCCCACCGATCAGCAGGCCGACGAACTTGGCTTCGGCGGCATACACCATCCCGACGGCAGCACAGACGACGACCGCGACGATGCGCAGGACGAGCCATTCCCCAGCCCGGAACGGAAGGTCGGCCCGTTCGATCAGGGCCATCGTCTTGCTCGTGGACTTGCGGTCCTTCATGACGCGGTCGCCCATGTCGAGCAGCTGGGCGGTGATCGTGCTCTGCGCCGCCTTCATCTGCTGGCGGGACAGGGCTACGGTGTCACCGACGACATAGGCGTCGATGGCGGCGACACGGCGCTCGCGTTTCGTCTGGAGCGTCGGCATCAGAAGAGTGCTCGTGACGACTAGCAGGCCCAGTCCCAACAGTGCCGCCGCGATGAACGGTGTCCTGTCGGGGACGGTGATCACTCCAACGCCGGCCGCCTGAGCTGGCCCTGGTCCGCCAGGAGCCACGGGAGCGGGGGACGACGGCGCCTGCGCCGCCGACCCGAACCCGATCTTGCGGCTGAAACCGAAGCCGGTGCTCCCCGCTCGACCCGTGACCTCGTAGTTGTGCTGACCGATGAGCACCTTGGGGGTGGCCGCCGAGAACTGCACCTGGCGGTTGAGCGCCTGGGCTGACGCCTGAAAGGCCGCGGAGACGCCCGCCGTGTCGTCGGCCGAGACGACGCTGCCGCCGTTGACGCCGGCGAAGGACTGCAGGGCCCCGGTGGCGTCGGGGTCGTTCGTCTTGAAGCGGACGACGTCGACGCGGATGCCGGCGGCCTTGAGCCTGCCAAGGGCCTCCTGGAGCGCCTTCGCCTTGTTGTCCGCCATGGTGTCGGCGCCGTCGCTCAGGAGCACGATGCTGTGATCGCCTGCACCGCTGAGCACCGCAGCGGCGCTCTGCATGCCGGCATAGAGACTGGTGTCTCCGCGCGAATCCAAGCCGTTGATCACGCGCTGGGCAGCTGCCCGGTCGAGCGTCGGCGCGAGGTCCACCCCCGCGGTGTTGGCGAAGGAGGCGACGCCGACCTTGACGTCCGCCGGCACCGTCTTCAAATAGGTCGCTGAGGCCTTGCGGACCGTGGACATGCCTTGGGCACCCATCGAGCCGCTGGTGTCGATGACCAGCATCGCCCGGCGGTCGAGTTTGGCTGCCTGCTTCACAATGGCTGGATACTCCTGGCCATCGATCTTGACCTTGAGAGAGGCGGGGTCCACCTGAACGTCCACCTTGCTGCGCAAGGTGATGACGCCGGACAGGGTTGAGCCCGACCCGTTCGTAGTTGCCTTGACGTTGCTCAACCCCACAGTGACGTCGGACGCGGCGACGGCTCCGCTCGGCACACCGACGAACCCGACGGCAAGTGCTGCAAGGCCGGTGACGACGCGGCGAACGAGGCTCATCGCGCCATCCGGGAGAAGAGCTGCACTGGCAGCTCGACACCGACGTCGGCGAGGTCGGACGTGAACTTGGGGCGGATGCCCGTCGGCACTAGGCCACCGAGGAACTTGCCGTTCTCGTCACGCCCGGCGCCGTAGTCGAAGGTGAAGATGTCCTGCAGCGTGATGACATCGGATTCCATGCCGACAACCTCGGAGATGGCGACGATGCGGCGTGAACCGTCCTTCAGGCGCGACTGCTGCACGATGAGGTCGACCGCTCCGGCTACCTGCTCGCGGATGGCGCGCACCGGCAGGTCGACTCCGGCCATCAGCACCATGGTCTCTAGGCGGGCGAGGCTGTCGCGCGGCGTGTTGGCGTGGACGGTCGTGATCGACCCGTCGTGGCCGGTGTTCATGGCCTGGAGCATGTCGAGCGCGGCGCCGTCACGGATCTCACCGACGATGATGCGGTCGGGGCGCATACGCAGGCAGTTCTTGACCAGCTCGCGGATGGAGACAAGACCACGGCCCTCGATGTTGGCCGGCCTCGCCTCGAGGCGCAGCACGTGCTGCTGCTGCAGCTGGAGCTCGGCGGCGTCCTCGATGGTGACGATGCGCTCGTCGTGGGGCAGGAAGGAGCTGATGACGTTGAGCGTCGTCGTCTTACCCGAGCCCGTACCGCCGCTGATGATGATGTTTCGGCGGCCCTTGACGCAGGCGTCGAGGAAGTCCCGGACGTTCGGCGTCATCGTGCCGAAGGAGATGAGGTCCTTGTCGGTGAACGGGTCAGCGGAGAACTTGCGGATGGTGAGCATTGAGCCGTCGAGAGCGATCGGTGGCACGACCGCGTTGACACGAGACCCGTCGGGAAGTCGAGCGTCCACCATCGGGCTCGACTCGTCGACACGACGACCCACGCGACCGACGATCTTGTCGATGGTGCGGCGCAGGTGTGTCTCGTCAGAGAAGCGGGCGTCGACAGGGTAGATCTTGCCGCCTCGCTCGATGTAGATGTCGTCCGCTCCGTTGACCATGATCTCGGAGACCTCTGCGTCGCGCAGATAGGGCTCGAGGGGACCGTGACCAAGGATGTCGTCTGACACATCCTGCGCGATGCGGGTTCGGTCGGCGTGCGACAGCGGCGTCTGCTCGGAGTCGATGACCTCCTGAAGCGTGGTGCGCACCTGCGAGGCGAGCTCGCTCTCGCTGAGGTTCGGGTCGTAGAGCCGCGGGCCGAGCGAGGCCACGAGTGCCTGGTGCACGCGCTCCTTCACTCCTGCGAAGGGGTCGGCTCCCCGGCGCCGCTTGGGCTCTGCACCGTTGATAATGCGCACCTGGCCGCCGTTGCTGGCTGCTGGCTCGGTGATCTGCTGGGCCTGACGGGCACGGTCCAGGCGCTCGGCAAGGTTGCTCATCGCCTGCTCCCGAAGAGGCTGAAGTTGCGCTTGGCGCCGTTCTGCAGCTCCTCGCCGAAGCGGCGTCGGATCTCCTGGTCGGCCAGCTCGCGGATGGCCAGGGACACCGGGTTGCGCGGGTCGTCGAGGACGAGCGCGACGCCACGGTTGACGGACGCAGGGACGGTGAGGCTGTTGGGGACGTTCGCGGAGATCGGCGCCTTGAGGGCGGCTTCGACGTCATCCGGCTTGAGGCCGACCTTGGCGTCAGCCCTGTTGAGGACGATGGTCCGCGCCTCCTTGGCGGCACCGAGCGTGTCGAGGGTGTTGATGGCGATGCGGAGGTTCTTCACCGCCGGGATGTCCAGAGTTGCGATGAGGACAGTCAGGTCGCTGACGTCGAATGCCGCCAGGACGTGCTCGGTGAACGATGGTGGCGTGTCGACGATGACGTAGTCGTACTTCCCTCGCGCCACCTTCAGGAGCTCGATCACGACGTGGGACGGCACGCGGTCGGCGTCGGCTGGGTCCGCAGGGGCGGCGACGACGTCGAGGCCGCTCTCCTCATGGCGCGTCACCACCGACTGCAGACCCTGGTCGTCCAGGTGGCCGCTCATGGCAACTACGTCGCGCACGGACCCGTGCGGCAGCAGCTGGAGGCTGATCGCCACGTCGCCGAACATCAGGTCGAGGTCGACGAGCAGTGTCTTGGCGCCCGTCGACGCAAGGTAGGTGGCGAGATTGGTCGACATCGTCGTCTTGCCCACGCCGCCCTTCGCGCTGAAGACGGTGATGACCTTGCCGTCCTGGCTGCCCACGGTCGTGCCGTGGCCGCCCAGCTGCTGAGTCAGAGCAAGTGATCTCCGCACCGCGTCGGCGAGGGCCGTCTGGTCGTCCGCCTGCACGACCTCGCGCACGCCGCTACGCAGGGCCTGGGCCAGGGCGGTGACGTCGAGCCGGTGCCGCAGCAGGATGACGCCCAGCTCGGGGCGGTCGATGCGCTCGCGGTCCGCGAGCTCGCAGGCGGCGTCGAGGTCGATGTCGGGGCCGATGACGACGAGCAGCTGGGTCGGGTCCTCTTCGAGGGCCCGGCTGACACGAGGCGCGGAGTTGATCAGGAGCGCATCGCCACCGAGAGCGAAACGGTAAGTGTCGACGGCTGATTGGTCGAAGTCCCAGAGAATCGTCATCGTCCTGTCGCCCCCTGCTGAAGCTGGACGTCGGTGACCTGCAGTGACGGGTCCAGCTTCACGTCGGATCCCTTCAGAGCCGCGTACAGAGAACGGCCGCTGCTCACGGCGTGGATGAGAACGGTGGCATCTGCCGGCTTCATTGCAACGGTGATCAGGTAGTTACCGCTCGCTCCGGCGGCGGTGGCGGACTGCCCCTCCGCTGGTGGCGCTGCCGCTTGACCGGCAAGCGGCGCGTCTCCCATGGCGATGACCAGCACATCCGGCATCAGGAGGCTGGTTGCGCTGGCGCCGTTGCTGCTCTGAGCCTTGGCGTCAGCGGCGCCTGTCGATCCATTGGGCGTGTAGGTCTGGAAAAGTGCGATGTGGGACCCCGGCGTGACGAACTTGCCCACCCGCTCGGCGTCCGACAGGGAGAACGAGAGGGCCAGCATCCCGCTGGGGATCTCAATGGCCTTGGTGCCCGATGGCCTGACCCCGAAGCGACCCGCCAAGAGGTACTCGCCAGCAGCGACGTCCGTCGTTGCGACAAGGCTGTTGTTGTCGGCGTTGATTTCCTGCAGCGCGCCCACCGGAACGGCCTTGGACGACACAGCGGTCTGGACGATGAGCCCCGTGCGCTGCGCGTCCTTGAGCGGCGTCCCAGCCGGAATCGGCTGCTGTGCCACCCATACCTGCGCCGGCGACTCCGCCGCAATAGCGCGTGCGTCGGCGTTGCGTGCATACATGATGACGAGCGCGCCGCCGGTGACAGCAAGGGCCAAGGCCAGCGCGATGGCAAGGATGCGACGGTTCATGCTGAGGTCCCCCCAGATAAGGCGTTCATTACTAATCAGCCAGCTGGCTTCACGAGGGTGATGCCGTAGTTCGGGTCGCTCGAGTCCGACCATTGAAAGTCGCCCTCAGCGATCAGACCGCGGGTGAACCACCCGAACAGACACCTGGCGTTACCTGAACACAGATACCTGCCGGCTGGCGGCTTGATGCTTTCCATCTTCGACCCTGCATCGTTGCCGAAGAACCAGCCAGAAACGTAGAAGGCGGCGAAGCCAGAGATGTGGTAGTACGTGTTCGACCCGCTGGATTGGCTACAGAAGTTCACGGGCGTAGCCGGGATTGGATTCGTCGGCGCCGTTGCTCGACAGTCGAAGACAGGGATATAGACGACCGTGCCGCGCATGTTCGTGAGATCCGTCTGACTGCATCCCTGGTTCGCTCCCGGATCAGTCTGCACCCAGCCCTCGCTTATGGTCGCCGAGCACCCTTGGCCCGCCAACCACGCGAACCCTCCTGGCGCAGTTCCGCCCGGGCTCGAGGTGTCACAGTTGGGGACTGGATTGTCCTTGGAGTAAACCCCGATTTCGACGCTCGGCCAGTCAGGCCTGTCATCGGTGTCGGAGTAGCCAGGCGAAGCTCCGGACGGCGCTTCCGCATAGTTGGCACTGGTTGGGTAGCCGGTTTGAGCCGCCCAGTCGCATTCCGACATGGTCAACGAGATGACCTTTTTGCTAGTGGGGGCGCCTGGACCCCAGGCTGCCCGAGCACACGCCGTCTGTCGTACGCCGTCCACCCCGGCGGCTGCCTTCGCGAAGAAGCTTGGAAGGATGGTGTTGCCAGCGGGGTCCGACTTGGTCTGTACGTACGTCTCCACGTATGCGAGCTTGGAGCCGTTGGGCGTGTGGTAGTCCGCGGAAAGCGGCGGGCATTGACTCAGATCCGTGACACTGGCGTCGACATTGGCGGACGAGCAAAGGGGCATGCTGGCAGGAAAAGCAAGGGCAGGGGTTGCGTTCCTGGCGCACTGTCCGTTGGTGCCCCGAGACCCATCAAGCTGAGACATGTTGTCGGCCGCATTGGCGCTTGCCAGCGCATTCAGTGCGGGCCCGGTCCCCGTGGGATCGCAGCTGGACGGGTCCAAAGCGCAGGTCTGCGCCAGGGCCATGGCCGCCGCGTCCGCACCATTCTGCAACTGCCGGCGTTCGTACTCGATGTTGCCCATGTCCACGCTGAAAGCCAGCATCCCCAGGACAACGGTCGCAGTGAAGACTGCGGTGATTACCGTCACCGCACCACGATCTCTGCGCCGCCTGGATCTGCGAAGCGTGCTTATCCGCCGCATTTCATCACCGCCGTGGAACTCAGAGTGTTTCCCATGCCCCATGAACCGCCGATGATCGAGATGGCAGGCTTGAGGACGATCCATTCAAACGGTGCCGTGACCGTCATCTTGGCATTGCCGCTGGCCGATGGACACTGATCCAGGACCGGATAGGTCAGGCTGGCAGAAGCCAAGCCAGGCACTGATGCCGCGGCGCGGGCCTTGATCTCAGCAGCGGTGAGGGAGCTCACCACTGCCGCTCTTACACCTTCCCTCGCCGCGTTGGTGAGCTGAGCTTGGTAGAAGTACGCCCGACCGAAGTCGACTATGGCGGCGAGCAGCAAGAACAAGACAGGGAAGACGATGGCGAACTCGACCGCGGATGCTCCATGCTCACGTCTGGCCATGCCAATCGCCCTCCCCTCGAAAAGTCTGTGTGCTGCCGCCCAGGGACCCCTTCCTGGACGGCGAGCCAAGTGTCAGACCTGTGATGCGACGTTCTGGAACGTCGTCGACAGGTTGTTGCCGAGCAGTGTCACGGCGGCGATGATCACAACAGCGATCAGGGCCACCATCAGGCCGTATTCGACGGCGGTGGCGCCGCGCTCGGACACGAGCCGGCTCTGGATCTTCGCAACAAGCTTGGTCATTGGTATCTCTCCCTGGTTGATGGGACCGACTGGTCCCGTTCTCATGAGTTGGCGAACTCGTTTCACGCCCATGACGAGCAAGAGACGGGGTGCGAGGCCCTCCCCCAAGGACCCCGCACCCCGGTGGAAGCTCAGACCTTCGAGGCGACGTTCTGGAACGTCGTCGACAGGTTGTTGCCGAGCAGGGTGACGGCGGCGATGATCACGACAGCGATCAGGGCAACCATCAGGCCGTACTCGACGGCGGTCGCACCGCGCTCCTTGTTGAGCAGGGTCTGGACCTTGGCAGCAATCTTGGTCATGATGAAGGGTTCCTCCCGTATGTGCAGGGCCACCCGATGTGCCCCCCGCAAGTGGAAGATTAGGTGGCACAACACGCCGTGTCCTGAAAATGCTTGAACTCCGCACGAATGTTTGAAAGCACCCGATTCGGGCGCCCTCGGTGAGAGCGTTGGGTACAGTCCCGCGTCACCCGACAGAACGGCATGGAGGAACGTTGCACAGGGCACAGGCGAGGCGTCCTCCCATGGTGGCGATGCCTCCCCTTGTCGTTGTGGCACTGGGTATTGCGGGGCTGGTGGGGAGCGCGGTGACGGTTGTCGGATCTGACGCCCTGTGGCTCTCGGCCTTGGGCGACCACATCTGGGCCGGCGGGGCCATTCCATCCGGAATCCCTTACGGCGCAGCACCATCCCGTGAATGGGTCAATACGACTGTCCTGGGCCAGCTGCTGCTTTCCGCATTGCATGGACAGGGGAGTCTGGGTCTGGTCATCGCCCAGGTCGTCGCTGCGGTCGGGACTTTGCTGCTGATCGCCTTCGACGCACTATGCCGAGGAGCGCGCTCCTCCTCCACAGCCTTGGTCGTCGTGGCCGTCTCGGCCGGAGCAGCTGCGCCTCTCTTCATAGCAAGAGCCCAGCTCTTGTCCCTTGTCCCCTTCTCGGCGTTGCTCGTCCTGCTCCGGCGCCAGCAGGACAGACCCACAGCTGCCGTCTGGTGGTCGATGCCGCTCCTCGCGCTGTGGGGGAACCTGCACGGGGCGGTCCTGATCGGCGTCGCCGTTCTCGGCTGCTACCTGATGTTCTCCCGACTCCGGCAGTCGCCCGCGACCGCCATCGCAGTTGCCCTCGGGTCTTTGATGGCCACCTGCCTCAACCCCGGACTTCTCCGGGCCCCTCGCTATTACCTCGGCGTCTTCAACGGCGGCGCTACGAGCGACGAGTCGGGCATGTGGAGCCGCGTGGACATCAGCAATCCTTTCGACCTCCTGCTCGTCCTCGCCGCGGTCGCTCTCGGAACCGCCGCGCTGCGGCGACGCCGTCCCCTCTGGGAGTACGCCGCGGGGCTTGGTCTCGTCCTCGCCACCTTCTCAGCTGCCCGGCACGGGCTGTGGCTGCTGATCTTCCTCGCGGTCCCTGCGGCCACCGCTGTGCATCGCGATCGGCCCGCGCCCTGGAGGACCAAGCGGGCAGACGCGCTCACGGCGACCATTGCCCTGGCCTCGGCCGCACTAGGCGTCACCATGCTCGCGCACCGAGCGCCGCAGTTCCGTGCCGCGGATGCTCAGGCAGCATCCATCGCCGCCGCCACCAGGGGCCACGTCGTTCTGGCCCCGGAGCCGTTGGTTGAATCGCTCGCGGCTGCCGGCGCGGTCGTGTGGGCCAGTAACCCCCTCGATGCCTTTGCGCCAGCCGACCAGGCGGCATACCTGGCCTTCTTGCGAGGAGACGCTGCCGGCGCTGCCCGCGCCCTGACCCAAGCAGACGTGGTTGTCACCGAGCCGCACACTCCGCAGGCGCGAGCCGCCATGGGGAGCGGCTACACCCGCATAGGAACCGTCGGTGGGTTCACCCTGTTCGGACGGGGGTAATGGAGCGGAAGCCTCACACGTGAGAGGACCCGGCCTCCGACAGTTCGGGGAAGACGCTGGTAGCCATGGGCGGAGCCGGTGTTCGGTCCTTGAAGACCACGGCGGCGCCAAGGAAGCTGACCGGCGCCGTCACGACAACGGTGAGCCCGGACAATCCGCTCGGCAGGCCCATCCGGCCGGCGATGGACAGCGCAGCCAGCCCGCAGAGGAAGGCGGTGACATTGACGATGCAGACGCCGACGGCACGCTTCGCCGTCAGTCGACGGCGGAACACGAAGTTACTGGCCGTCACGGCCGACAGTGCCAAACCAGCGGCATACCCGACGGCATACGCGAGCGGTGTCGGCGCGACCAGCGCCAACAGGCTCGTGACGACCGCGGTCAACAGGGTGTTGCCTCCGCCAGCCAGCACAAATCGAACCAGAGTCCGCACGGAGATCATGAGCGCCCCATCTGCCGTAGTTCCGTGTCGGCACCGTAAGCCTCGCGTTTGGGCCGTGTCCGGCGTTTACGACATCTGCAGCTTTCGCGGTTACGGGAACAGCTGCTCGCCCGGGTCACGAGCCACCGTGAAGGCGCGTGAGACCCACACGAACTGGAGCACGAGGCCCGCGGCCACGACCACCCCAAGAGTCAGCCACCGGACCCATCGCTTCTCGGCCGCATACTTCAGCCCGACTTCAGGAAACGGCCACAGCGGCGTGATCGCGAGCATGAGATAGCGGAAGATACTGGGACTAGGTCGGCTGGCTGCCAGGAGGTAGAGCGGGTAGGCCACTGACCAGACGCGCAGCTCTTGCCCCCATAAGGCGCCCTTCGGGCGAACCGAGACCAGTGCGACCAGGAGCACAACGGCTATCCCGAGGACACCGGCGGAGGTGAGGTGCGCCATGTCCCCGAGCCAGCCGCCCAGGCCATTCCTGTTGACTGGCCAAGCGGCCTGCGTTTCGAAAAAGGCACCTCGTCGGCCCGTGACAACCCACGCGATCATCGGCCACAGGCCAGCGGTGATGAGCACCGCGCACGTCGCCAGCAAAGGACCAATCGGTATGCGGCGCGCGGCCTCCTGGCGGCGGCTAGCTCGCCAGTCGGACAGCACCACCCACGCCAGCACGAGCCCCAACGGCAATGCCACCGGGCGGGTGAGCGAGAGGGCCACCGTCAAGAGGACTGCGACCGTGAGCTGGCGTCGCTGAACAGCGCGAATGAAGAGCACGACGAGGAGAAGCGCCACTCCCTCCGTGTAGGCCACCTGCAGCACCGGTGCAGTCACGTATGCCATCAAGGATGCCACCAAGGCGGCGGCGTTGAAGGTGCCGACCCGAGGCTTGACCAAGCGGAACAGGACCACCATGGCCACCGCCCCGAAAACCAGGCTGACAGCCCACGCGCTGACGTTGAAGGAAGCGCCCGTCACTGCCATGACGCCCCGGACGACCATGGGGTAGACCGGGTAGAACGCCCACTCGTTGGCCTTCACGACGCCGTGCTCGTCGACCGGCAGAATCCTCGGGTAGCCGTGATCAGCGATGGAGCGATACCACTGCCCGTCCCAGTTGCCGATAACACCGAGATAGCCAGGAGAGGCAGGCGACGGGGCGGTCACGTGGTACCCGGGGGCCGTCCGCTCCAGCGCTATCTGGTGCGAGGCGGCAACCGCGAGAAAAGCGGCACCGATTGCCGTGAAGACGAGCCATATGGCGAGCGGCAGAAGCACATCAGAGCGCGTGATCCGCCTCCCAGACTGAGTTGGGGGCACACGGCATTATGAGTCAGCGCAGCTAGTCACACCATTCAATCGACGTGCAGGCTGCGGGCCAACACCGCTCTCTCCTGCCAGCGGCGTGGGGCTCAACTCGTGCGCATGAGCGGGACGCCTGCCGGTTCGCCTTCGAGGTCAGTGCGCCTACAACGGCGGCTGAGACGCAGCCTTCGCAGGCGCAGCGCTGGGCTCTCGACGAACCGCCACGAGGCCCAGGCAAGGGGAGCCGCCAACGCAAGTGCGAGCAGTGCGAAGACCGGAGCAGGCACCAGAGTTGAAGCGCCGAGCAGGACAAGGGTCTGCTGCACCGGGAAGGCATAGACGTACATCCCGTACGAGATGTCGTTGCGGGAACCGATGCGTGTCGGTGCTGCGACGCTGGCCCACAGGAGGGCGTATCCAAGGGGCAGCGGAGCGACGGCACAAAAGACTCTGTTGCCGAGCAGGAAAGCCGCTATGACGAGCAGTAAGCACATAGTGTCCCGTTCCGGGTCTGATGGAGGCTCTCATTCCACGGAAGGATGAGAGTCATGGCAGCACCGAGGAAGTACCCGGAGGAGCTTCGGGAGCGAGCGATCAGGATGGCTGTGGATCTGCGGCGTGACCCAGACACCAAGGCTGGCGCGGTGAAGCGGGTCGGTGACCAGCTCGGGATCAACCCCGACACGTTGCGCAACTGGGTCCAGCAGGCCGAGGTGGACGAGGGCCACCGGCCGGGCGTGACCACGGCTGAGGTGCGGCGGATCGCCGAGCTCGAGCGGGAGGTCAAGGAGCTGCGCCGGGCGAACGAGATCTTGCGGACGGCGTCCGCGTTTTTCGCCGCGGCGGAGCTCGACCGCAAGCTCAAGTGAGCACAGCGGTGCTCGTCGAGTACATCGACGAGCACCGCGACCGGTTCGGGGTCGAGCCGATCTGCACAGC
This sequence comes from Terrabacter terrae, assembly GCF_039529575.1. Taxonomy (NCBI): domain Bacteria; kingdom Bacillati; phylum Actinomycetota; class Actinomycetes; order Micrococcales; family Intrasporangiaceae; genus Terrabacter; species Terrabacter terrae. The sequence continues at coordinate 329,625 of NZ_BAAANB010000001.1, read as the reverse complement.
CTTGACGGAGGCAGGCACGCAGATCGCCCCGAGCACGTACTACGCGGCCAAGAGGCGCGCGCCGTCGGCCCGGTCCGTGAGCGATGCCGCGACGCTGGCGGTCATCGAGAAGGTTCACGCCGAGAACTACGGCGTGTACGGGATCCGGAAGGTCCACGCCGAGCTACGCCGGCAAGGTCACTTGGTGGCTCGCTGCACGACGCACCGGCTGATGCGCCAGGCCGGGCTGCGCGGGGTCAGCCGCGCGAAGGGCCCGCGCACGACGATCCCCGGCAGTGGACCCGACACCCGGCCGGACCTGGTGCAACGGGCGTTCACGGCCACGGCACCGGATCAGCTGTGGGTCGCTGACATCACCTACTGCCGCACCTTCGCCGGGTGGGTGTACGCGGCCTTCGTCATCGACGTCTTCTCCCGCCGGGTCGTCGGCTGGCAGCTGGCCAAGAACCTGCGCACCGACCTGGCGCTGGACGCCCTGGAGATGGGGTTGTGGGACCGGGCCCGCGCCGGCCGGGACACCACGGGCCTGATTCACCACTCCGACAAAGGAGTCCAGTACCTCGCCATCCGCTACACCCAGCGCCTCGCCGACGCCGGTGCTGTCGCGTCGGTGGGCTCGACCGGCGACTCGTACGACAACGCCCTCGCCGAGGCGTTCAACTCGCTGTTCAAGGCCGAGCTGATCCGCAACCGTGGTCCGTGGCGATCGATCGATGACCTCGAGATCGCGGTCGCGGAGTACATCGACTGGTTCAACCACCGACGCCTGCACGGCGAGATCGGGCTCGTCCCTCCGGTCGAGTTCGAAGACCAGCACTACCGACAGAATCCCGTGGCGGTTAACGTCGTCGCGTCAGTTCCGAGCCTCCACTAAACCCGGAACGGGACATAGCTGCCGCGCGGCCGCTGCAAGCGACATGCTTACGTACCAAGAAGATGAGAGCGCCAGCAGCGAAGAACCCTGCGAATCGCACTGACTGTGACACGACGTAGATGTTCATCGCCGAAGGCCACACAGCGGTGAGAGCCGCCGCGGCCGTTACAACGGCTAGTACTGCGGCAACCTTGGCTCGAAACAGCGAAAAGAGCACCGTCAGGCCCATATAGCAAGCGAACTCATAGGACAACGTCCACAGTGATCCGTTCCACTGGCCAGGTACCGCGACTTTCGCAAGCATCGAGCCGATGCCCGGTTGACCCATTTGCAGCGCAGCGTTTCTCGCCACATAGCTCGCACCATCGGCCAGGCTGACCGGGGTGCCCGTGAGCCAAGCCCCGAAGGGAGCGAACGCGAAAGCGGTCGCCAGGAGAACAGCCCACAGCCCGGGAAAGATCCTCAGCGAGCGCTGCCACAGAAATCGCCAAAACCGAAGCCGCACCCGGCTCCCGGCTATCAAGAAGCCCGACAGAACGAAGAACGCATCGACGGCGTACGCGGCGAGGTCCGGGACAAGAGGCGGGTTGATGCCGTAGCCGACGTTCCACGAGTGCCCCACAACCACGGCGCAGGCCAAGGCGAGCCGGACTGTGTTGAGCGCGTTGTCGTGGGTGTCGAGCCTCCCCCATCCTGGTTCCCCTGGCACGCATCACAGGATGCCTGTTCAGGTTCACCGTGTCCCCGGATTGAGGCCGTAGTAGTAAGTGCTCATGAGCACTGCTTTCAGGCGGTGGACCGGTACGACGCCCAGGAGGGCCGCGCGCACGCGCCTGTGCCCCTTAATTCGCATTCACCCCTAACCGTGCCGATCCCCCTTTAGGCTGACGGCATGCATCGCCGCCGACCTGCGTGCTTCGCCGATCTCCGGCGCAGCTCGGGAGTGACGAGAATCGAGCACTCGCCGCCGTTCACCGCCCGATGAGTCAAGCGAGATGATGCCCGACGTCTCCGCCGGACTCGGTGCAACGGCGATTCAGGCGTCCGAGCGTCCCGCGACCACCCGCGCCTGGTTGTCCTTGGCAGTCGGGCTTGTCACGGTTGGCGCGACGGCGGTGCTGCTGTCGGGCACGAACTCTCCCCTGCTCGAAGTGCCGTTAGCAGTCATCCTCGTTTGCTTGGCCCCGACCTCCTCACGCCTGGACCGCCGGATAGCCACCAACCTTTCCCTGGCCTTCGGCTTCGTGCCATTCGCCCTGTCGATGCCTCCGGTCCTCGGTGCACGGACAGCAGCGGTCGCCTCGCTCTCACTCGCCACGGGAGCCTCGGCCGCAGCGCTTGCCCTCAGGCCGACGCGTGCCAGACTGACGCTTCGATGGCGGGACGCTTCAATCGCGCTGGGTGCATTGCTGGCGGGCCTGGTGGCTCTACCTCTGAGTTCTCCAGACGGTCCGCGGGGGGCGCTCTCCCTGCTGAGTGCGAACATCGACAACGCTTTCCACTTCGAGATGTTCCTCGAACGGCGACTGATGACCGCGAATTCGCCGCTGGTGGCCGCCAACGCCGACGCCACCGGGTTCGCGTTCGACGACTACCCGCAATGGCTCCACAAGCTGCTCACCGTCTTGGCACAGATCGGCTTCGGCGATCCCGGTAGTGCGCCGACAGAGCTGGTGAGGTTCGCCCAGCTCGAGTGGATCATCTTCGTGGCCCTCGTGGTCTTGGTGACGGCAGCGTTCCTTCAGGCCCTGCCCGAACGCACCCCGGCGCTCCTTCTGGCACCGGCCCTCGCGGTTGTGTTCAGCCTGCTGGTGGGCGTCCCCGGACCGATCAACCTGATCCAGGGACACCTCAGCTTCTTGGTGGCGGCGTGTGCGCCCCTCGTGATGTTCCTCCTCGCCTACCCCAAGGAGCGAGTTGGACCGGGGCTTCTGCTTGTCCTGGCGGGGCTCGTCCTCGTCACCGCATCCTGGTTCCTGCTTCTTCCCATGGCCGCAGCGGCACTCCTACCTACACTTATTGAGATCTGGCGTCGCCAGAAGGGCTTGGTCCGTTGGTTGACACTGGGGATACTCGGCGTGACCGCCGGCGCCATCGTTCCGCTCTTCGTGATTGGGCCACTGAGTCACGGCGCCTTCGCAGCCCTCCTCAATGACGGAGCCATAGCGCGCATAGGGCTACCCACGACTGGGGCCGTAATGGGCGCCTCTCTGCTGCTGATGACGGCGCTCGCAAGGCGCCGTGACGCTCCTCGACTTACCCGGCACATCCTCGTGATCGTCGCGGCGATTCTGCCTACGGCGGCACTAGCCTGCTTCATGCTCACGCAGGTGGGCGAGCTGAGGTACTACTTCTGGAAGTTGGCGCTCGGCTCGCTGATCGTGGCCGCCTTGGTCGCCACACACGGCGTTGTCGTCTTCGTGAGGAGCACAAGTCATAGCCGGGGCAGCCGGCCGCAAGCGATCGGTGCCGTGGTCATCGGCTTGGTCGCGGCTCTGGGGCTCGGAAGCGCACTGCAAGATTCCGCTGCGCCATCAGCGGCCTGGACTGCGATGACTCCTCACTCGCTCGAGGCTCGCGAGGCCAACGGCGCCGCGGGCGATGCCACCCTGCCTCTTCACCTCGCGGCAGTCATGACTCCGCGCGACGCGGCACACACCAGTCTGATCGCCACACGCCCGAGCGACATGAACCCCGTGCATGCCGCCGAGTGGTTCCATGCCCTCAGCCACTCGTCAACGCGCCGATCTGCCGACCTCACCCACGCCGTTTACCAGCTTGTCGATGAGCGCGGCAACCTCAGGTTGGGAGTGGAGCTCGCGCGGCGCGCCCTTGTGCAGGGGGACGCCCGTGTGTTGGTGACGGATCCGGAACTCTATCGACGAATTCTCTCTGCCATCCAGGTGTCGCAGCGACCACGCGTCTCATTGGTGTCATAACCTCGCCCGCCAGCCGAATCGCCATATTCAGGACGCAGCGCGGACCTCCCACTTATGCTGACGGCGTTCAACGGTTGATGGGGGACGCAGACGTGATCGACGCGAGCCTGGACGGGTTGCGGATAGCAGCCATAGTGCCCTGCCGAAACGAGGAGGCGGCAGTCGGCCGTGTCGTTCGCGACCTCAAGAACGCTGTCCCCGACGTGGACGTCTTCGTCTACGACAACTGCAGCACAGACCGCACTCGTGAAGTGGCCGAGGCGGCAGGCGCTGAGGTGCGCGTAGAAAACTGGCCTGGCAAGGGCAACGTCATCCGCCGCGCGCTCGCCGACATCGATGCCGACGTCTACGTCATGATTGACGGCGACGGCACCTATGACGCCGAAGCTTTACCCGACATGCTGCAGGCCCTGGTCGAGGGGCCACTCGACCATGTGACTGGTGTACGTGTCGCGCACGCCCCGGGCGTCTACCGGTCGGGGCACGAGCTCGGAAATCTGGTGTTTAACCGGATCGTCTCAAGGATTTTCGGTCGGCCTGTTACCGACATGCTGAGCGGTTACAGAGTGCTGTCGAGACGCTTCGTCAAGTCCTTTCCAGCTGTCTCACGCGCCTTTGAGATCGAGACCGAACTGACGGTCCACGCCATCAACAACCGTGTCCCGCAGGGCGAGGTGCCGGTTCGGTTCTGCGATCGCCCAGAGGGATCCGAGAGCAAACTGCGGACCTACCACGATGGTCTCCGGATTGCTCGGATGATCACCCGTCTCCTGCACCACGAGCGTCCGTTGGCTCTCTACTCGACCCTGGCGGGCCTCATGGTTTTGACGGCGCTCGGGATCGCAGCCCCGATAGTGCAGGAGTACTTGCGAACCGGACTCGTCGGGCGGTTCCCCACCGCATTCGGTGCCGCCTCGTTAGTGGTCGTCGCCTTCATTGTGATGGTGGTTGGGATCCTCCTGGACGGGCTGCGGAAGGTCCGGCAGGAGACGACCCGGATTGCCTATATGACCATTCCAGCTGTCCCTCGGAGGCCGCGGGGACCAGCTCTGAGCGCAGTGACGACGTTCAACGCCCTATCCAAGGACAACGCACCAAGCAACCGCATCGTCCGGACGGCTAATGGCAGCGCAGTACGGCCAGCGGGCTGGACGTCGGAGCGCGTATGACTGTCAGTGTGATCGTCGTCGGCTTCGGCGACGAGCCCCTCCTCAAGGACTGCCTTCAGTCCATCGTCGATCAAATCGGCGTGGGTGATGAGGTGGTGCTGGTCGACCACGGAATCACGGAGCTACCTGACGTCGGTGGGGTCTGCATCGTGACTCCCCCGGAGAACAGCGGTTTCGGCGGCGGCTGCGCGGTGGGAGTGGACGCGTCCCGTGGAGACGTGCTCGTATTCGTGAACTCGGACGCCACCCTTCGGCCCGGCGCGATATCTGCCCTTGAGGCAGCCGTAGGCGACTTGAACGTGGGCCTGGCCGGCGGATTGGTGCTGCTGCCCGGGGAGCCCGAGGTCGTGAACTCGGCCGGACTTCCAGTCCACCTGACCGGTCTGAGTTGGTGCGACGGCTATGGGGAGCCTGTGGCGCCTCGGCACTTGAGGTCGCGCCGACTAGCGTCCGTGGCGGGCGCGTTGTTCGCCTGTCGTCGGGAGACCTGGCAGTTACTAGGCGGCATGGACACCTCGTACTTCATGTACCACGAGGACACCGACCTAAGCCTGCGCTGCCATCTGGCTGGCCTCGACGTCATCCTGTGCCCCACGGCTGTGGCGGTTCACGCCTACGAGTTCTCCCGCAACGCCGACAAGATGTTCTATCTCGAGCGCAACCGGTTATTGACGGTCCTCGGGGACTATCCGAGTCACCTGCTTCTTAGAGCGTTACCCGTGATCCTCCTCTTTGAACCCCTATATCTTGCCGTGGCGGTCCGCCAGAAATGGGCCGCACAAAAGTTGCGCGCCTGGTGGTGGCTTGCTCGACGAGCCCGGCACGTCATTGACCGCCGCCGTAGGGTGCAGGCCAATGCTCTCAATCCCCATGCACTGGATCTTTTGCTCACTCCGAGCATCACTCAGAGCCAGCTTTCGCCTCCCGCGGGCGCAAGCGTTCTCAACCTCGCCGTCGCCGCGTATTGGCGACTCTTGCGGCCGCCCACGCACCCTGTCGCGGGCGAGGAATCGCAGCACGGCGTCTCGCGTCACCGCCTCAGCGGGCCAGAGTGCTCGCATGTGCGAAGCCTCTCTGCCAACGGAACCAGCGCCCGATGAGTGAGTCCCCGGGCGTGATCGTGCTTGCCGTCCATCGTCCAGAGCCGACCCTCTTGAGACGTCAGCTCGAATCCATCGCGAGTCAGTCGCTTGAACAGTGGATATGCATCGTAGGCATCGACGGAATAGATCACGACACTGCGTCGCTGATACACCAAATAATTGGCTGCGATCCGCGCTTCCAGGTGGTGGAGTTTGCAGACAACGTCGGCGTCTATAAGCAGTTCGAGCGGCTTCTTGGAATGGTGAATAAGGACTCTTCATGGATTGCCTTGTCCGATCAGGACGACTACTGGCACGAGATGAAGCTGGAGCGGCTCGTTTCCGCTTTGGATCGCTTCGACGTTACGGGGGCATCTTGCCAAGCGCGCGTGGTCACGGCTGCAGGCGTAGAACTCAGGCGCACGGCTAGACGCCACAAGCCGCTGATGTCGCTCCTAATTTTCAACGAGGTCACGGGGTCCTTGAGCATCTTCAAACCGGAGGTGCTGTCTCTGGCACTCCCGTTTCCTCCACAATCGAACGCCGCCATCCATGATCATTGGCTCGGCGTTTGCTCCACGGCCATGAAGGGGTTCTACATCACGGAAGATGTCTTGCAGGACTACGTTCAACATTCGGGCAACGTAATTGGCGAGCAACCCCCCTCACAAGCGATTAGGGCAGCTACCACCGATGTCCTCTTCCACCGCGCTACGCTCCAGAAGTTCACGACGGATCCGTGGACGTGGAGAGTGTCGATGGCGCGCACCCTCATGACGCGCTTTGCACCATCGGAATCAGCCGCGTTGAAAGTGATCGGTCAGGGTCGGCTGACTCCTACCCTGGGGCGCCTCCTGCTCAATGAGGCCAAGTCGCAAAGAATTCCCGCTCGCGTCGCTTTTGCAATGTCCCTCGGTGCTTTCAGGGGCTACCGCAAGCCGCGGCAGCCAACCTCGGGCAGCTATTGCGGCGAAAAAGTTGGATGATGCACTGCAAGGACCGACCAATGACGTTGCCTGACGCCGACTGCACCTCAATGTGGGGAGCCAACCGTCCCTTTCCAAGCAAATCCTCGAGCTGGCCAACGATCGCAGCGTCTAGGTCCGCGACATGAAGCCGACAGCCCTATCCTCCTTGGGCAGCGTGGGTGGGAGCACCCTGGTGGCCGTGGGACTGGGCGCTGTCCGTATGAAGCTTGTTGCGCTCTCCGTAGGGCCGTCCGGGGTGGGAACGGTCGGGGTTGCACTCGCCGCCTGTAGCACCGTCGCCACAATGCTGGGATTGGGCCTTGCCACGAGCGGGGTTTCAGCGGTCGCAGCGCTGCGCCCGGAAGGAGCGAGGTTTCGCCAACTGCTGGATGCACTAAGCGCAGCCGGGCGCACCCTCGCCGTCATTGGCGGGCTTGTAGCTTGTGCCGTTTGGCTCCTCGCAGGACCGCGCGACGGCGGCCGGGTCGCCTTCGCCCTGTCCTTGGGCCTAGCCGTAGCCAGCACGATCGGGCTAACGGGAGCGAGCGCTTCACTGAACGGGCAGCAGCGGTTTCGACGTATTGGCTCGGCCCAGATTGCCTCAGCCCTCGGCGCTACTGTTGCAGTCGCGGCACTGGCGGCCGCAGCGCCCTGGGCAACCCCGTTTGCCGCGCTCGCGCTTCCGGCGACCACACTGTTGTTGGCATTACAGTTAGCCTCCCGCCCCAAGCCGGGACCGGTCGCCCGCCAGTCTCCTCGCGAACGCTGGAACTTACTGAGACCGCTCGTGCGGACGGGCATCGCTGCCAGCTCGGGTGTCCTGATGATGACGGCTAGTCAAGCCCTTGCGTCTATCTGGATCTACCACGCGTTTGGGGACAGAGCCAATGGCTACTTCCAGGCGTGCTGGATGTTGACCAACCTGTATCCCACCTTCCTGTTGGCGGCCATGAGCGCTGACTTCTTTCCTCGTATTGCCGCACTGTCTGGCGACACTGCGAGGATGTCGGAGGCCATCAATTCACAAGTGCTCACGTGTCTACGCATCGGAATGCCTCTCGCATTCGGGCTCAGCGCCTTGGCCCCGGTCGCTCTCTCACTTGTTTACTCAAGCGAATTCTCGCCGGCCACCGACCTCTTACGCTGGTTCTTGATCGGTGAGGCGTTCAAATGTGTCGCATGGCCCCTTTCCTTCGTCCTTCTAGCACGGCATGCTCGACATGGCTACATGCTGAGCGAACTCAGTTGGAGCGTTTCCTTTTTGATGCTCACGGGCTTATTGACGCAGGTAAGCCTGTCCGGCGTCGGCATTGCGTACGCGAGCGCCAATGCCATCTTCTGCTTGCAACTCCTGGTTCGGACGGGGTATCAAATGCCGAGGCCTGCACTCATCGCCCTGACCTTGGGAGTCCTCGTGATGTGCGCCCAGGCCGTACCGCGAGTCGGGTCAGCGGACCCGAGATCACCTGTCAATGTGGCCCTTGCTGTTGCACTGCTCACGTGGAGCGGATACACCCTGTTCAAAGAAAGGCGTGCCAGTGACGTATGAACTGCCCACTTCAGGACAGCGGATCCGATTCCAGCGACCAGACCTGCCTAGTCTTAACGAAGTAGCGCCTCACTGGGAGGCCGCTCGCAGTGCGCACTGGTACTCCAACGGAGGTCCGGTGCTTGCCGCGTTTTCTTCCGCTATTGAGCGCTACCTGGGATCAGACCTTCACGCCGTCCCGGTGAACAACGCGACCTCTGGGCTTATGGTCGCGCTGCGCGCACTCTGCGGCACGGGTCGCGGGGCGACGGTTCTCATGCCCAGCTACACTTTTGCCGCAACAGCCACAGCGGCGGTCTGGGCAGGATTCACTCCGGCGTTTGTGGATGTCTCAGAAGATCACTGGCATGCCGATCCAGCGATGCTACAAGAGGCCGTTGAGCGCGAGACTCCTGCCGCGCTCCTACTTTGCTCTACCTACGGGGTCGCGCCACCCCGAGCTACAGTCCGCAGCTGGTCAGCCATAGCTGAGCACGCCAATATTCCGCTCATCGTGGACTCGGCTGCCGGTTTCGGGTCCCGAGATGAGTGCGGGAACCGGCTCGGCGGGCAGGCGGACGCCGAAGTTTTCTCCTTCCATGCGACCAAGCCCTTTGCGATCGGCGAAGGGGGACTAGTGACAACGCGCGACCCGGACATCGCGGTGGAGTTGCGTCGCGCGGCGAACTTTGGCTTCCACAATGACCGCATCGTCCGCAGCGGCGTGGGCATGAACGCGAAGATGGACGACTTGCACGCTGCTATCGGCCTAGCAGTACTTGATCGGTTCGATGAAGTTTTGAAGCGTCGCCAAGGCTATGGGTCTCGCCTGAGCGACGCGTTCTCAGCGGCTGGACTCTCGCCGCAGCCGGGGATGAGCGCCGGAGCCGTGCAGTTTCTACCTTTGCTGTGTAAGACGAAGGAGCAGCGTTCTCGGTTATTGGCGTCCGCGGACCGGAGGGCGATCGAGTTGCGCACCTACTTCTCTGACCCACTCCACTCGATGCCCGCGTTTTCGCGATACCGAAAGACCACGCCACTACCTGTGACGGAGTCACTCGCGGCTCGCATCGCTTGTCTACCTATATATTCGGACATGTCGGCTGGAGTTCTAGGTCGCATCGAACAGTTGTCCACGGACATCCAATGAAATTGACTCAACTATCGACGCGGCTCTCGAGCGATTCCAGCCTACCGCGAAAAGTCGCGTGGAAGGCGCGTGACATCTCCGTGAGATCCCGCCCTGCCGGCATGAGGGAACGCCTGCGCTCAAGTTTGGAGACGAGTCTCGACCGCCACGAGTTGGCGCGTGTACGGGCCGAACGCTCCTGGACAGCAGGGCAGCCTTTGGTATCGGTCCGAATCGCCACCTACTCCGCGGGCACGCGCATCCGGCGAGCTTTGGATTCGTGCCTCTCTCAAACGTACGGCAACCTCGAGGTCGTCATCGTTGGTGACTGCTGTGACGACCGCACCAGCGCGGTGATCCGAGAGTACGAGTCGGACGCACGAGTCCGCTTCGCCAATCTCGGGCGGCGCGGCCAGTACCCGCCCCCGGGAACCGAGATGTGGCAGGTGGCGGGAGCGACTCCTATGAACGTGGCCTCACTGCTGGCCAGGGGCGACTGGATTGCTCCGTGCGACGACGACGACGAGTTCACTGCGGACCATGTCGAGGTGCTGCTGTCTCACGCGCTTGAGAGTGGGGCGGAAATGATATGGAGCGATGCCGAGATGCAACAAGGTGACAGCTCCTGGACACGCACGCCTGGACCTCCGATGAGGCATGGGAGGATTAGCCACGGATCCGTACTTTTTCGCAGCGATCTCCGCTTCATGGCGCTAAATAGGCGCAGCTACCTTGTGAATGAACCAGCTGACTGGAACCTGTGGCAGCGGATGGCGCGGGCGGGGGTGCTGATCGAACACGTTCCACATGTCACCTACCGACACTTCTTCAATCACGGAAATGGGGCGCCGGTGCTGTGACTGCCCAGAAGATATTGGCCCGCACGGATCGGAGTTTTGGTGCTCAACTGGCTACTGCGCTATCAGCCCGCCCTGGCGCTGCTTGAGGAGTTTGAGGCCACTGAGGTGCTTGATGTCGGTGCTGGCTGGCACGGTCTGAGTCGCTGGTGGGACGGCCGCGTCGTCCAAACCGATCTTCTACTTGCTGAGCGCCCCCGCAAGAACAAACATCAAGGCACGCCCATTTATGTGCGGTCCTCGGCTGACTTGCTGCCCTTCGCTGATGACTCCTTCGATTTCACCGTCAGCCTCGACATGATGGAGCACCTGCCGCTCTCTATACGGTCGGCGTCGATTCGCGAACTCACCCGAGTCGCGCGACGAGGGGTCATTGTCGGATACCCAGTCGGTGAGGTAGCCGCGGAACTGGACTTGGCGATTGCTGCTTCTCAGTCCCGGCGAGGTCTTTCGCTTCCCTCATGGTTGGCGGAGCACCTAAGTCAGAGGGAGTATCCGGATCGCGAGGCGCTGGAGTGCGCGCTTCCGTCTGACTGGCGGATCACCCGTGAGATACCCAACGGCAACGTCCGCGTGCAGCGCGCCCTCGTGGAGGCCGAGTTGATACCCGGCTTCTCAACCCTTAGTGGGGTCCTCGAGAAGTTCATGAGGAGCACCAGGCACCTGGCGCGCTGGATCCACGCCGCACCGACGTATCGGACCATCTGGCTCTTGGAGCCTCGCCCCGTGCCTGTCGCGTGACACCGCGCAGTCGGCCACGCGCCAGTTCGAACTCGGGACAGTAGGCGCCGATCCATCGCGTTACTTCGCGTGCCGTCCCTTAAAAAAGAGGGCACCCGCCCGCCGCTGCCGACGCGGGTTCGGAGGACTCGCCCAAGCGTCCCCCTCGCTGCGGAGTTGTTGAAGCAGAGTCTTGGGCTCAGGGGGCGGCCAATCACGAGCACGAGGATCGCTGGTGTCCATGTAGTAATCGGTCCATCCGTAGTCGTCGCGGTAGCGCAGCTTGCCGTCGCTGACGTAGTACCAGCCTGCAGGCTTGTCGTTCATCGTTCCCCCACTGGATGCACTTGTGAGCGGGATTCCCCCTCCCGCAATCACCATGTTGAACCATCAAGCGGTGCGCCACCGGCGTTGCCGGATAAGTCCGATTCGGTGGACGCACAGGGGCATTCAGGACGTTCGGTAGACTGAGACCCGCTCCTCGCGGGCGATGCGAGTGACCATGGTGTGCCGGGAAGTCTGGTCGGCGTCCTGCGACCCGACCCCGAGAGGCCCCTCGTGAGCCACATCCCCTCCCCCACCGGCCCCGGCCACGCGTCCGGCAAGCCAGCGAAGAGTCGCCTGCTGGGCCGCGGTACCTGGCGCGAGGCCCGCTACGTCGCCGACCTGCTGCGCACCGAGACCGTAGGCGGCGCCATCCTCCTGGCGGCCGCGGTCGCCTCCCTGCTCTGGGCGAACTCGCCGTGGCGCGACGGTTACGCGGCCCTACGCGACACCGTCGTCGGTCCGCACGCCCTGCACCTGGACCTGTCCCTCGCCACGTGGGCGGCCGACGGCCTCCTGGCGATCTTCTTCCTCGTCGCAGGCATCGAGCTCAAGCGTGAGTTCGTGGCCGGCGACCTATCCGATCGCCGCAAGGCCGCGCTCCCCATCGCGGCGGCGGTCTGCGGCGTCGCCCTGCCCGCCATCCTCTACGTCGCCACGGCCACGCTGACGAGGGGAGACGAGAGCGCGGGCGCGCTTGGCGGCATACTGCGCGGCTGGGCGATCCCGACGGCCACGGACATCGCGTTCGCCCTCGCCGTGCTGGCCGTTATCGCCACGCACCTCCCGAGCGCGCTGCGCTCCTTTCTACTGACGCTCGCGGTGGTCGACGACCTCATCGCCATCACGATCATCGCTCTCTTCTACACGGACAGCGTCAACCTGCTGTGGCTCCTCGCCGCGGTCGTGCCCCTCGCCGCCTGGCGGCTGCTTCTGAAGCGCAAGATCACCAACCCAGTCCTGCTAGCGATCCCGGCCCTGCTGGCCTGGGGCTTCGTGCACGCGAGCGGCATCCACGCGACGGTGGCAGGTGTCCTCCTCGGCTTGCTCGTTCCGGTGAGCCGGGAGATCGAGGACGACCCGGACCGGCGCTCCCTCGCCGAACGGCTCGAGCACAAGCTGCGCCCCTTCTCGGCCGGCTTTGCCGTGCCGGTCTTCGCCTTTTTTGCGGCCGGAGTCACCGTCGTCGGCGGCGGCTTCGGCGCGGCCCTCTTGGACCCGGCGGCGATCGGCGTCGTCGTCGGCCTCGTCGTGGGCAAAGCCATCGGGGTGCTGGGCGGCACGTGGGCGGTGGCCCGCTTCACCCGAGCCGAGCTCGACGAGGACCTGGCGTGGACCGATGTCTTCGGGCTCTCCCTGCTCGCGGGCGTCGGCTTCACCGTCAGCCTGCTCGTCGGTGAGCTCGCCTTCGGCAACGGGTCCGAGCGGGACGACCACGTGAAGCTCGCGGTGCTGTGCGGCAGCGTCATCGCTGCGCTCCTCGCCACCGTCGTGCTGCGCCTGCGTAACCGGCACTACCGGCTCGTCGAGGCGCGCGAGACCGCCGACCTCGACCACGACGGCATCCCGGACGTCTACCAGATCGACGAGCGACTCGACCCGGCGTGAGTCCGGCCGCTCGCCTTCGGGTACGGGCTGCGCAGTAGGGTTGCACCTGCATGCGTGAGCAGGGCGCGACCGCAGCCCCCAACGAGCACTGAGGAAGTGAGCCGATGACCACGGATCCCCGGCAGGAGCGGACCCTCGGCCAGCTGGTCGCCTCCGCGACGCAGGATCTCTCGACGCTCGTCCGGAGCGAGATCGCCCTGGCCAAGGCGGAGCTCTCGGTGCAGTTCAAGAAGGCCGGCGTCGGCGGAGGCCTGCTCGCAGCAGCCGGCGTCGTCGCGTTCTACTCCGTCTACTTCATCTTCATCACCATCGCCGAGGGCATCCAAGCGCTCGGTCTGCCGCGCTGGCTCAGCTTCCTCATCGTCACCGTCTTCATGCTGCTCGTCGCGGGCGTGCTGGCCGCGCTCGGCATCCGGAAGATGAAGACGGTCAAGCCGTCGCCGGACAAGACGATTGCCGAGGCGCAGCAGACGGTCGCCGCCCTCAAGTCCGCCGCCGAGAACCCCGGCACCACGGTCCCGGCGCCGCGCCCCGAGTGGGACCGCCCGAACGGGCAGGCTCCTGCTGCCCCCGTCGTGCCGGCCGACACCACCGGTGCCACCGCCGTCACTTCGTCCCGCGACGCCTGACCCGAGGGCCTATCGTCACACCCATGTCCGTCGACGCTGCCTTCGTCAACATCGACGGACCTTGGGAGCACCGCTACGTCTCGGCCAACGGCGCCCGGTTCCACATCGCCGAGATGGGCGAGGGTCCGCTCGTCGTGATGCTCCACGGGTTCCCACAGTTCTGGTTCACGTGGCGCCACCAGATGGTCGCGCTGGCCGAGGCCGGCTACCGCGTCGCCGCCATGGACCTGCGCGGCTACGGCGGCTCCGACAAGCCGCCGCGCGGCTACGACACCTACATGGCCACCCTGGACACCGACAGCGTCATCCGCGCGCTCGGCGAGAAGGACGCCGTCGTCATGGGGCAGGGCCTCGGCGGCTGGATCGCGTGGAGCATGCCGACCCTGCGGCCGGAGGTGACGCGGGCCGTCGCCTCGTTGTCCATGCCGCACCCGCGGATCATGCGGCACGCCACGTGGACCAACGCCAGGCAGCGACGCGCCTCCTCCTGGGTCGTCGGCCTGCAAAAGCCGTTCGTCCCCGAGCGCGAGATGGCCCGCTCCCACGACTACGTCGCGGAGCTCTTGCAAGCATGGGCCTCCCCCGCCGGGTCGTTCCCCACCGCCGAGGACGTATGCCGTTACGGCGACGCCATGATGATCCCCTTCGTCGCGCACTCCGCCGCCGAGCACTACCGCTGGCTCGGTCGATCCTCTGTGCGCCCAGACGGGCCGATTTTCATGCGCCGGATGCGTCACGCCATCCGGGTGCCGGTGCTGCAACTGCAGGGCACCGACGACGGGTGCGTCCTGGCCGAGGCCACCCACGGCTCCGGCGCGTTCGTTCCAAGCGACTTCCGTCAGGTCAAAGTCCCCGGCGCCGGCCACTTCCTCACGGAGGAGGCCCCCGAGCAGGTCAACGCCGCCCTCATCTCGTGGCTAAACTCGCTTGCCTGACATGGAGTTCGAGCTTCCCGACGCCGGTGGAGTCACGTGGTCAGTATCCGTGCGTGACACCTCCGGTATGCCGTTGGGCGCGGTCGGCGAGGACGTGCCGCTGCGCACGGCCTCCGTCGGCAAGGTGCTGCTCCTCGTGGAGACGGCCCGGCTCATCGCGTCTGGCGACCTCTCCCCCGACGAGCCGCTGACCCGGTCGCTCGACCTATGGGTCGGCGACTCCGGCCTCTGGCACACCCTGTCGGTCGAGACGTTGCCCCTCGTCGACGTCGCGGCCCTCGTCGGTGCCGTGTCCGACAACCTCGCGACCAACGTCCTGCTCCGCCGGGTCGGGCTCGCCGAGGTCGCGGCGCGAGCCACGTCCCTCGGCCTGCGCGCAACCGCCCTGCACGACCAGGTCCGCGACGTGCGCGGCGCTGAGCACCCCGTCACCCTGTCGACGGGCACGGCCTCAGAGCTCAGCGCACTGATGAGCCGTCTGGCCGCGGGCACGGCAGCGGGTGGTCCGGCAGACCGGATGGTCCGACAGTGGCTCTCGGCCAACGTCGACCAGTCGATGGTCGGTGCGGCCCTCGTCGAGCAGGGTGGCCTCGACCCCATCGCCCACCACACGTCTCTTGGTCTACCGACCGGGTTCTGGAACAAGACCGGAACTGACGACGGCGTCCGGGCCGACGTCGGCGCCGTGACTTCCGATGCCCGGACCGTCACGTGGGCTGTCATCGCCAACTGGGACCCGACGCCCGGCACCACCCTCGACCATCTGACGGTTTGGGCCGTCCTCCGCGGCATGCGCCGCATAGGCGAGCAGGTGTTGGCCGAGCTCTAGAGGCAAAAGGGCGGATTGCCGAAAATGTCGCACTGGCTCGTCGACAATGGCGGGGGCGCGTGTCCCACGCGCCGTGCACGCCCTCGAACTCGGGAACAGCATTGATCAACTCCGCGCCACGCCGCGCAGTCACAGCTCCGGCCCTACTACTTGCCATCCTTGCGACGGCTGCGCTGGCCTGGATGCAGTGGCGGGGCGTCACACGAGGCATCTGGGCCGACAGCGACGTCTACGTCATGGGCGCCCGCACTTTGATGCGCGGGGGCGACCTCTACGGAGACGCCAGCGCGGCCGACCTACGCTTCACCTACTCACCGTTTGCCGCAGCAGTGTTCTTGCCGCTTGCGCTGTTGCCCGCCGCGGTGTCCAGGTGCGTTCTGACCAGCCTTTCGCTTGTTGCCCTGGCAATCACGATCCTCGTGGTGGGTCGCCGCCTGCGGGTGAGCCCTTGGGTCATGGCATGGCTGGCCGTGTGCGCGGCCGCCCTCGAGCCGGTCATCCGCAACCTGTTGCTCGGCCAGATCAACCTGGTCTTGATGGCGTTGATCGTCGTCGACCTGCTCGTTCTCCCA
>NZ_BAAANB010000001.1:269238-313403 GCF_039529575.1 Terrabacter terrae | reverse complement strand
TCGTCATCTACTTCCTGCTCAAGAAGGACTGGTCGTCGGCAGCCCGGGCGGGCGGCGGCTTCTTGGGAAGTGTTCTCATCGGTTTCGCGGTCTCGGGCTCCAGCAGCCTGTCCTATTGGCGAGGCGGCTTCGCGGAACTAGGCAAGTTCGGTGCGCAGACGGTCGTCGGCACGCACAACCAGTCGCTGCTCGCAGCAGCCCTGCGTCTGCTTGGGCGCCCCGAGGTGCCGTTGGCGGTGCAAGTCCTCCTTGCGCTCTGTGGCGCTGGACTCGGCGCACTTGCTGCAGGGCGCAGTCTCGCCAGCGCCCGTCCCGGTTCAGACGTGGAGGCCGTGGCGTGGATAGCTCTCGGTGGACTGCTCGCGTCACCGGTTTCGTGGACACATCACTGGGTCTGGGTGGTCGTCGTCTTGGCCGTGTTTGCCGGCCGCGGAGAGCGCGCCCGGGCAGCCGTGGTTCTCCTGGTGTTCTGGTTTCCCATCGTGTGGATGCTTTACACGGGCGACAACCTCGAGTCGCTCGCTTTCCCCTGGTGGAAGGCTCTGCTCTCCGCCGTCTACGTGCTCGCCGGCGTCACCATCCTGGTCGACGTGGTGCTCAGAAAGAGCGGCGATGGTCTCCAGCAGGAGACACTGGACCAGCCAAGAGCCAACGATCCCGTCGAGTCGACGCCCTCTTCTTCGGTATCTATATGAGGCCAATCGCCCATAACGTTAGAAAGGTGCGAAATGGACTTTTTACTTTTTCTTTAAGAACTCATTGCATTACCTCTCCCAAACTGCAGAAGCGCCCTAACGTGTGCATTGCCGTCTCGGGGGAACGAACGGCACTTCTTGCAGGAGGGGACATTCGAGCATGAGAGCTCGCTCGCTTCTGGCTGCCTTGACGGCAGCCGTGACACTAGGGGCCGCCGGCGCGGGCATCGCCTACGCCGACGGTCTCGACTTCGTTCAAGACAATCTCCAGCCCATCAGCGGCAACTTCACGGTGAAGGCCTGCTCCGGACAATCCACGACCTTCGACGTTCTCATCGCCGCCCGCCGAAACGGGCAGCCTGGCACCAAAGACGACAACGTCTTCGCCAACGACTCCTCCGTCACAGTCGCGATCGACTCGGTGTCGAGTCCACTGACAGCCAAGCTCGACAAGGACACGGTGAACGTGCCCAGCAACTGGGCCAGTTCGCCCACCAACACCCTCACGACCGACATGGTCAAGGTCACCTTCACGCTGCCACCCCAGACGTCGAGTGGAAGTGGCAGCGCCAAGCTGGCATACCAGGGCCACAACCGGAGCGGTGGCGACGTTTCAGGCACCAACACCATCGCCTTCAGCTGGACCCCAGGCCAGTGCGACGTCACGCCGCCGACCCTGCACCTACCCGCCGCCCTCACGGTCGAGGCGACCAGCGCCGGAGGTGCGGTCGTGAACTACAACGCCACCGCCACCGACGCGGCGCCAGCCAACCCCACAGTGACGTGCGACCCGGCGTCCGGCGCCACGTTCCCGCTCGGCACGACGACCGTCTCCTGCTCCGCCACCGACGCGGCAGGCAATAAGGCGACTGGCTCGTTCACCGTGATGGTCAAGGACACCACTCCCCCGGTCGTCACCCTTCCTGCCGACATCTCGGTTGAGGCGACGGGTTCGTCCACGGCCGTCAGCTGGGACCAACCGACGGCGACCGACTCAGTCGACGGATCCCGTGACGTCACATGCATGCCCGCATCCGGCTCCTCCTTCTCCGTCGGCACGACGACGGTCAGCTGCACCGCCACCGATGCCGCCGGCAACACCGGCACGGCTTCCTTCAAGGTCACGGTCAGCGACACCAAGGCGCCGGTCCTGTCCCTTCCGACCGACATCACCGCCGAGGCAACCGGCCCCGACGGCGCAGCCGTCGGCTACGTCGCGTCGGCCGCGGACGTCGTCGACGGTGCGGTCACGCCGGTCTGCGACCCGAAGTCGGGCAGCACCTTCGCCCTGGGCAAGTCAACGGTGCGCTGTGCCGCGACGGACAAGGCCGGTAACGCGGCCTCCGGCTCGTTCACCGTCACGGTCCAAGACACGACGGCACCTGACCTGACCGTGCCCGACCCGATCACGGTCGAGGCCACCGGCCCCGACGGTGCAGCCGCGGACTTTGCGGTCTCCGCATCGGACCTCGTCGATGGTGCGGTCAAGCCGGTCTGCGACGCCACCTCCGGCTCGACGTTCCCGCTGGGCACGACGACCGTCCACTGCTCCGCCACAGACGCCGCTGGCAACGAGGACAGGGCGGGCTTCACCGTCACCGTCCAGGACACGACGCCGCCGACCATCACGGTTCCGGCCGACATGGTCCTGGAGGCCACCGGCCCCGACGGCGCCACGGCGACGTACACGGCCGAGGCCGAGGACCTGGTCGACGGCACCTTCAAGGCGACCTGCACGCCGGCCAGCGGCAGCACCTTCCCGCTGGGCGCGACCCAGGTGAACTGCAACGCCACGGACAAGCACGGCAACCCCGCAGCCACGACGAGCTTCGCCGTTACGGTTCAGGACACGACGGCTCCGAAGCTGACCATGCCGGCCGACTTCGCGGTCGAGGCCACCGGTCCGGACGGCGCCGCTGTCACCTACGTGGCCTCCGCCATGGACATCGTCGACGGGGCCGTCGAGCCCTCCTGCGACGTGGCCACCGGCACGGTCCTCTCGCTCGGTGCCCACAAGATCACCTGCACGGCGACCGACGCGCACCACAACGTGGCGACCGGCTCCTTCACGGCCACGGTGCGGGACACGACGCCTCCCGCGGTCACGGTGCCGAAGGATGTGACGACCGAGGCCACCGGACCGAACGGTGCTGTCGTCGAGTTCAGCGCCTCCGCGACCGACATCGTCGACGGAGCTGTGACCTCCACCTGCGCGCCGGCTTCCGGCTCCACCTTCCCCCTCGGGACCACTGCCGTCACCTGCGCAGCGACCGACGCGCACGGCAACGTCGGCCACGGCTCGTTCTCGGTCAAGGTGCAGGACACCACCGGCCCGGTGATCTCCTGGATCGCCCCGGCGGCTGGCGGCTCCTACCCGTACGGCAGCGTTCCGACCCCGTCGTGCGTCGCCACGGACCTGGTCTCCGGACCGGCGCCGTGCTCGGTCATCGGCTATGACGGCGGCATCGGCACGCACACGCTGACGGCCACCGCGACGGACGCTGCCGGCAACGTGTCGCACGCAACGCGCAGCTACACCGTCGTCAGGTGGGGGCTGAAGGGCTTCTACCAGCCGGTCGACATGGGCGGCGTCGTCAACACCGTCAAGGCCGGCTCAACCGTCCCGCTCAAGTTCGAGATCTTCAGCGGAACGACGGAGCTGACGAACGTCTCGGCCGTGAAGTCCTTCACGGCGAAGTCGGTCAGCTGCGGGACGCTCACCTCGGCGGCGACCGACGACGTCGAGGTAACGAGCACCGGTGGGACGACCCTGCGCTACGACTCGACGGGCGGCCAGTTCATCCAGAACTGGCAGACGCCGAAGACGGCCGGCGCTTGCTACCAGGTCACCATGACCGCACAGGACAGCTCGACCATCAGCGCGTTCTTCAAGCTGAAGTAGTCGGACCAGTCACAACGGCGGGCGCATCACCGAAAGGTGGTGCGCCCGTCCTTTTGCCCCTCTGATCCCGTTGTGTCCCGATACCGCGAACGCCCTTCTTTACCGTTTGTAGACCTGATCACGTCGAATGACCCATCTGGGACAGAGGGTGCTTTTACACTCCGAGCATGGCGCAGCTGGTGGCGCCCGGTCGCAGCCGACCGGGCCGTGGGGTGGTCGCCACACGCATACTCCCGACCGTTGCCGGCTGGGCCGCCGGCATCGCCGTCACGGCGGCCATCCTCGGCACGCCGTACCTGCTCTTCGCCTACCACGACCCGCAGCTGCACCTGGTCCTTGACTCCGCCGACACCGGCGTCGCGCTCTTGGTCGCCTTTCTGATCTGGGGCCGCTACCGGCGCAGCGGCCGCCTCCAGGACCTCTTGCTCGCCGGCGGACTGCTGCTCCTCGCTGTGGGCGGGATCGGCATGGCCCTCGGCCTGCACCTGCTCGGCCTCGAGGACGGCCGCGCCGACGTCTGGCTCCCCGTCGCGATCCGTGTCGTCGGCGCCCTGATGGTCCTCACCGCGTCCGTGGTGGGCGTCCGCCGGGTCCCCGACGGCTGGGCTCGCGTGCTCACGGCCCTTCCCTGGGCGACCGTCGCACTCGGCCTCCTGCTCACCTACCTGCTGCGCGGCTCGCTGCCCGTCCCGCTGGCCGCGACGCCGCCCGTGTCGGCCGAGCACCCCGTCATCACCGGCCACCCGGCCCTCCTCGTCGCCCACGGCCTCACCGCGGTGTGCTTCGCCGTCGCGTCGGTCCTCTTCGCCTGCAAGGCCGCCCAGCGCTCACGAGGCCAGGACGAGCTGCTCCGGTGGCTCGGCCCCGCCTTCGGGCTCGCGGCCTTCGCCCGCCTCAACTACCTGCTCTTCCCCTCGCTCTACAGCGACTGGCTCTACACCGGCGACCTGCTGCGCACGGGCTCGTATGCCGTCCTCCTCGTCGGCGCCGCCCGCGAGATCAGCCGCTACTGGTCTGCTCAAGCCCGCGCCGCCGTCCTCGAGGACCGCCGCCGGCTCGCTCGTGAGCTGCACGACGGCGTCGTGCAGGAGCTCGCGTACATCCGCGTGGAAACGCATACGGCAGTGGGTGACCCGGAGGACCGCGAGCGAATGGTCGCCGCGTGCGACCGTGCGCTCGACGAGGCCCGCGCCGCCATCGACGCACTCGGACGCAGCACCGACGAGCCGCTCGGCTTCGTCCTGCACCGCGCCGCGCGGCAGGTCGCCGACCGATACAACGCGAGCCTCGAGGTCGAGCTCGACGACTCCGTGCACGCGGACGACGAGCAGCGGCACGCCCTCGTCCGGATCACCCGGGAGGCGGTCTCCAACGCCATCCGGCACGGCCGCACCGAGCGGGTGCGGCTCCGGCTCGAGCGCGACCAGCACCGGCGCCGGCTGCTCGTGCTGGACGAGGGTCAGGGCTTCGACCCGGCGACCGTCAAGCGCAACACGACCGGCTACGGCCTGACCAGCATGGAGGAGCGCGCCTCCGCCCTGCGCGGGTCGGTCAACATCGACTCCGTCCCGGGGCGCGGCACGACGGTGGCGGTGACCTGGTGAGCCTGCGCATCGTGATCGCCGACGACCACGCCCGCATCCGCGGGCGTGTCCGTGCTGCGCTGGAGGCCAGCGGCTGCGACATCCTCGGCGAAGGGGCGTCCGCCGGGGACGCCGTGCGGCTGGCGGTGGAGCACCGCCCCGACGTGGCGCTGCTCGACATCCACATGCCCGGCAACGGCATACAGGCTGCGCGGGACATCACGAAGGCCGCGCCTGAGGTGGCTGTCGTCATGCTGACCCAGTCGGCGGAGGACGACGACCTCTTCGACTCGCTGCGGGCCGGAGCGTCGGGCTACCTGCTCAAGGACACCGACCCGGCGACCCTGGCGGACAAGCTCCGTGGCGTCCTCGACGGTGAGGCCGCCATGCCGCCGCGGCTCGTGGCTCGGATCATGGACGAGTTCCGCGCGCCGGCAAAGCGACGCTTCGCGCGCCGCAGCGTGGCGGCCGCCAAGCTGAGCGCCCGCGAGTGGGAGGTCATGCAGCTCCTCGGCGAGGGCCTGTCCACCGAGAAGGTGTCGCAGCGTCTCTTCCTCTCGCCCACGACCGTGCGTGTGCACGTGTCCTCCGTGCTGAAGAAGCTGCGGGTCAAGGACCGCGAGAGCGCCTTCAGGCTCCTGCGCGACGAATGAGGCTGGTCTGCGGAGTAGACGCCGTTTAGGGAGTTGAACTCCGCGTTTGCCTGATTGAACGGCAAATTGGCATTCGCACTCCTCGTCCCTTCGTAACCTTTTCTTCGGGATACACCCGGCCGTGGACTCGCCATCGGAGGGGATTGTCGAAACGCGGCCGAGGTCGTTCAAAGGGGAGGTGCCATGGCGAAGTCGGGACGAACGGCTGCATCGGGGGTCGGTTCCGACTCCGCCTGGCGCTGCCCTTCCTGGTGCGTCACCGAGCACGGTGTCCACCAGGGCGAGGAGGACTGGGTGCACGTTGGGAAGCCGCTGCCCGTCGTCGACGGCCTGCACGCACAGCTGTGCATGTCGGTCGACCCGGAGTCGGGACGTCAGGACGGGCCGGTGGTGCTGATCGGAGCCACCGAGCTCACGCTCGCGGCGGCGGCAGCGCTCGGCACAGCCCTCGTGAAGCTGACGCTCTGAAGAGCCCCAAAGCATCCTTTTCACCCAAAACTGACATTTCGGATATGGCTTTCCGCAAGGTATCCCGGCGAATGCTGATTCACCGGACAAGAGCCGCTCTGAGCGCTTAATTTCATTCACGTCGACTCGCGGGGGCGAGGCCGTCGACCATTTAGGGGAGGAACCCATCCATGCCTGGAAGAAGGCTTCTGGCTGCCTCGGCTGCCACCATCACGATGCTGTCCACCGGGGCCAGCGTCCATGCGTATGCCGCGTCAGTCACCTCGGCCAGCTTCAGCGGCGGCTCCTATACGGATGCCAACGGCAAGGTGTATGCCAAGCAGGGCGCCGTGCTCAGCCTGACTGTCAACACCGATGGGAACACCCGTTGTGTCGATGTCATTGATGGCAACGGCAACACCGTCGCAACCAAGTCCGGGAGCAACTCCAACACCTGGACCTTCAGCGGCCCTTCGTACAGCTGGCTCACTGCCGGCAGCGGGGACGGTGTGGTGGCCTACACGTTCAAGGCATGGCGGAACGTGAATGGCAACGGCAACTGCGTCGCGAACCAGAACGAGACGTTCGGCGTGCAGTCCGCTGCCTACACGCTGGACAACACCGCGCCTACTGCCACCGGAGCTGTCAGCCCAGCGCCCAACGGCGCCGGCTGGAACAAGTCCGACGTCACGGTGACCTGGACCGGTGCCGACACCGGCGGTTCGGGCGTCAAGACCGTCACCCCGACGACGGACACCGTCAGCACGGACGGCACCGTCACCAAGGCCGCCACCGTTACCGACAACGTCGGCAACACCGGCACCGCATCGGTCCAGGTCAAGTTCGACAAGACTGCGCCCACCATCGTCGGCTCGGCAACCCCGGCTCCGAACAGCAACGGCTGGAACAAGACGCCGGTCACCGTGTCCTTCACCCCGACTGACGCCACCTCCGGCGTGAAGTCCTCGAGCGCCCCCGTGACCCTCAGCACCGACGGCGGGAACCAGTCGGTCACCGGCACCGTCACGGACAACGCGGACAACACCGCGAGCACCACGGTCAGTGGCATCAACATCGACCAGGTCGCGCCGACGCTGTCGGGCAAGCCGACCACGAATGCCGGTGCCAACGGCTGGTACAACGGCGACGTCACTGTGTCTTGGACCGCCACTGACGCCGTGTCGGGCACATCTAACCCCGCCAACAGCACTATCGGCGGCGAGGGGCAGGACCTCACCGCGAGCGCCATCGCCACGGACAAAGCCGGCAACTCGACGACCGCACAGAGCGCCCCGGTCAAGATCGACCGAACTGCGCCAACCACCACGGTGACGGCTCCGCCGGCCTGGAACAAGAGCGACGTCACGCTGACCCTTGTCGCGAACGACGCACTCTCCGGAGTGGGCAAGACGTACTACGTGCTGGACGGCGGCATCCAGCAGACCGGAACAAGCATCCCGGTCACCGCCGAGGGCAACCACACGCTGAAGTTCTGGAGCGTTGACAACGCCGGCAACACTGAGGCCGCCCACACGGTCAGCTTCGGCATCGACAAGACCTCGCCCACCATCGGCCACACCCAGGCCCCTGCGGCCAACGACGACGGCTGGAACAACACCGACGTCAAGATCACCTTCACCTGCTCCGACGCGGTCTCGGGCATCGCCAGCTGCACATCAGCGCAGACGGTGAGCACCGAGGCGGCGGGCCAGCAGGTCACCGGAACCGCCACGGACAACGCGGGCAACTCCGCGACCGACCCGGCTCTGGTCAGCATCGACAAGACCAAGCCGGTCATCACCGTCGACACGCTTCCCAAGGCCAACGACAACAGCTGGTACAACACCGACGTTACCGCGACCTTCACTGCGACCGACGGCCTCTCCGGCGTCAAGACCCAGGACAAGGCGCACACGTTCGGCGAGGGGGCAAACCAGACGGCCACCGCAACGGCGACCGACGCCGCCGGCAACGACGCCTCGGTGACCACCCCGTCGATCAGCGTCGACAAGACCGACCCGACCATCAAGGGCAACGTCGTCGGCACTCCGAACGCCAACGGCTGGTTCACCGGTGACGTCACGGTCCACTGGACCTGCGACGACAACCTGTCCGGCGTCGTGGCCTGCCCGGCCGACACGGTCGTGAAGGGAGAGGGCAGCAGCCTGTCCGCCTCCGCCTCCGTGAGAGACAAGGCCGGCAACACCTCGACTGCGACGGTCGACAACATCCAGATCGACCGCACCGCCCCCTCGACGACCGCCTCCGGCGTGCCGTCAGGCTGGGTCAACGGACCCATCACCGTGGGCCTGAAGGGCAACGACAACCTGTCCGACATCGACTCCACCTACTACTCCGTCGACGGTGCATCCACACCGACGAAGGGCGACAGCGTCACGATCGGCGCTGAGGGCGTCCACACCGTGAGCTACTACTCGATCGACAGCGCCGGCAACAAGGAGGACGCCAAGAGCTTCACGGTGAAGCTCGACCTGTCGTCCCCCACGATCACGCCGAGCCAGTCGCCAGGACAGAACACCAACGGCTGGAACAACACCGATGTCGCGGTCAGCTTCGCGTGCGACGACCAGACCGACCTGTCGGGCCTCAAGGACTGCACCGCTCCGGTGACCGTCTCCACCGAGGGCAGGGGCCAGCAGATCAAGGGCACGGCGACCGACAACGCCGGCAACGGCACCGACGCCACCGCCACGGTCAACATCGACAAGACGGCCCCGACCATCACGGGCGCCACCGACCGGCCGGCGAACGCCGCCGGGTGGTACAAGGACGACGTCACCGTCTCCTTCAAGGGGACCGACAACGGGTCCGGCATCGACACCGTGACCGGCCCCCAGCACCTCACCGGAGGCAAAGACCAGAGCGTCACGGGCACGGCGACCGACAACGCCGGCAACCCCAGCAGCACGACGGTCAGCGGGATCAACATCGACAAGACCCCGCCGACCCTCAGCGCCGCTCCCACCACGAGCCCCAACGAGAACGGCTGGTACAACACCAACGTCACCGAGACCTGGTCGGCCGACGACGCCGGCTCCGGCCTCGCGGGTGACCAGCCCGCCGACTCGGTCATCTCGACCGAGGGTGAGGGCCAGACCGTCTCGGCCTCTGTCTCGGACAAGGCAGACAACGTCACGTCGTCGACGAGCGAGCCCGTCAAGATCGACAAGACCGCGCCGCTCACCACGGCTTCCGCTCCTGCAGGTTGGATCAACAACAGCCTGGAGCTGAAGCTGAACGCTTCCGACGGCCTCTCCGGCGTTGCGTCGACGGTCTACACGGTCGACGGCGGCTCGGTGCAGACGGGCACCGCGGTGAAGCTCACGACCGAGGGAACCCACACGGTCTCCTACCGCTCGACTGACATCGCGGGCAACGCCGAGGCGTGGAAGGTGGCCACCGTCAAGATCGACAAGACGGCTCCCACCATCAAGCACTCGTTCTCGCCTGCCGCAAATGGGGCAGGGTGGAACAACGCCGACGTGACGGTCACCTTCACCTGCACCGACCAGGCCGGCCTTTCCGGCATCAAGAGCTGCACGGACCCCGAGAAGGTCACGAAGGAGGTCACCGCACAGAAGGTCACCGGCACGGCAACGGACAACGCCGACAACTCGGCGACGGACGAGGCCACCGTCAACCTCGACAAGACCAGGCCGACGATCAGCGGCAGCCGCACCCCGGCCGCCAACGACTTCGGCTGGAACAACACCGACGTCACCGTGCACTTCGACGCGGATGACGAGCGCTCTGGCCTCGCTGGCGTGACGAAGGACCAGACGTTCGGTGAGGGCAGCAACCAGTCCCTCGAGGGCACTGCGGTCGACATGGCCGGCAACTCGGACAGCGCCACCGTCGGTGGCATCAACGTCGACGAGACAGCACCCACCCTGGGCGGAGCACCCGCCTACAAGCCGAACCCCAACGGTTGGTACAACGACGACGTCACGGTCAAGTGGGTGGCCGGCGACGACCGCTCCGGCGTTGCCGAGGCTCCTGCCGACAGCACCATCACCGGCGAGGGCGAGGGCCTCAAGGCCACCGCAACGGTGGCAGACTTGGCCGGCAACAGCACCACGGCCGACAGCGCTGTGGTCAACATCGACCGCCACGCCCCGGTTACCGGCGCAAACGCACCGGCCGGCTGGAACAACAGCGCCGTCACGGTGAGCCTCGACGCGAGCGACGGGCTCTCCGGTATTGCCGCCACGTACTACCAGGTCGACGACAAGAACGTGACCAGCGGCACGTCGCTCACCATCAGCACCGAGGGCGTGCACGCGCTGAAGTACTGGAGCGTCGACAAGGCCGGCAACGTCGAGGAGGCCAAGACCGCCACGGTCAAGGTCGACCTCACCAAGCCGACCATCGACCACACTGTCGCCCCGGCCCCGAACGCCAAGGGCTGGAACAACACTCCGGTAACCGTCGCGTACCAGTGCGACGACAAGCTCTCCGGCGTGGCCACCTGTCCGGCAGACGCCAAGGTCTCGACCGACGGCCAGGACCAGGCAGTCCCCGGCACCGCCGTGGACAACGCGGGCAACACCCAGGTCGACAACGCCACGGTCAGCATCGACACGGTCAAGCCGACCATCACCGGCAAGGCCGACCGCGACCCGAACAACAACGGCTGGTACGCCGGGAACGTCACCATCAGCTACGCATGCAAGGACGCCCTTTCCGGGATCGCAGACTGCTCGTCGCCTGTCACGTTGGGCGAGGGCAAGGCGCAGACGGCCAAGGGCACCGCGACTGACGACGCCGGCAACACCGCCGACGCCACGGTGCGCGGGATAAACGTCGACAAGAGCGCTCCCACCTTGAGCGGGGTACCGACCACGGACCCGAACGGCGCTCACTGGTACAAGAGCGACGTCACAGTTCACTGGACCGCGGCCGACACGATGTCGGGCATCGGCGCTGGAGCGGCTCCGTCCGACAGCGTGATCACCGGCGAGGGCGAGGGCCTCACGGCCAGCGCCTCGGTGAGCGACCTGGCGGGCAACTCCACCTCGGCCACAAGCGCCCCGGTCAAGATCGACCGCCACGCCCCGAGCACCACGGTGTCGGACGTCTCCGACTGGAGCAACAGCGCAGTCACCGTGAAGCTGACCGCGGGCGACAACCTGTCCGGCGTCGCGGCTACGTACTACCAGCTCGACAACGACCCCGCCGCCACGGGCACCAGCGTCACCATCGACACTGAGGGCCTCCACACCCTCCAGGTGTGGAGCGTGGACGTCGCGGGCAATGTCGAGGCGCAGAAGAACATCGTGGTGAAGATCGACACGACGGCGCCGAGCATCAGCCACACCCAGTCGCCCGAGGCGAACAAGGCTGGCTGGAACAACAGCGACGTCACCGTCACCTTCACCTGCACCGACAACACCGGCGGCTCTGGCATCGCCAGCTGCACAGGCGACCAGAAGGTCGCAATGGACGGCCAGAACCAGTCGGTCGTAGGCAAGGCGGTCGACCAGGCCGGTAACAGCACCACCGACCCGGCAACGGTCAGCATCGACAAGTCGAAGCCCACGGTGACCGGCAGCCTGTCGGCCGAGCCCAACGCCAACGGATGGTTCAAGTCGGACGTCACGGCGACGTTCACCTGCGCCGACCAGGAGGGTTTGTCGGGCGTCATCTCCTGCCCGACGCCCGTGACGCTGGGTGACGGTGAGGCCCAGAGCGCCGGCGGCACCGCCGTCGACGCGGCAGGCAACCCGAGCGACCCGTTCACCATCGGCGAGATCAACGTCGACAAGACCGGCCCGACCCTGAGCGGAACCGCCACCACGGTCCCGAACGGCAACGGTTGGTACAAGGACGACGTCACCGTCAAGTGGAGCGCCTCCGACGCCCTCTCGGGCCTCGACGGCGACAGGCCGACCAGCAGCACCATCACCGGCGAAGGCGACAACCTCTCGGCGGGCGCCTCGGTGACCGACAAGGCCGGCAACACCACAGGTGCAACCGTCGCGGGCATCAAGATCGACCGCAAGGCGCCGCGCACGACGGCCACCGCACCCGGCGGCTGGCAGAACAGCGACGCCACGGTGAAGCTTTCGGCGGACGACAACCTGTCGGGCGTGGACGGCACCTACTACACGGTCGACGGCGGGGCCAAGCAGTCCGGGGACACAGTCACCGTCTCCAAGGAGGGCACCCACCAGATCGCCTACTGGAGTGTGGACCAGGCTGGCAACGCCGAGACGGCGCAGACCGTGACGGTCCTCGTCGACAAGACCGCGCCGACGATCACCGGCAAGGCCACGACGAGCCCGAACGGCAACGGCTGGTACAACGCTCCGGTGACGGTGCAGTTCGACTGCAAGGACTCGGTCAGCGGCATCGCGAGCTGCCAGCCCGACGCAACGCTGTCGGCCCAGGGCGCGAACACCGCCACGGGCACGGCGGTCGACAACGCGGGCAACAAGGGCACCACCACCCTTGACGGCATTAACGTCGACACGGTCGCCCCGAGCATCACCATCGGTGGGGTCAAGGACGGCGCCGTCTACACCGTCGGCGCGGTCCCGACCGCCACGGCAAGCGCAACGGACGGCACCAGCGGACTGGCCGCGCCCGCCACGGGCACCAAGACCGGTGGAACGGCCAACGGCGTGGGCACCTTCACCTACACCGCGACGGCGACCGACAAGGCCGGCAACACGGGTACCGCCACGGTCACCTACAAGGTGGTCTACGGCTACGGCACCACGCTGTTCCTCCAGCCGGTCAACGACACGGCGCACCAGACGGGCCTGTCGACCAGCGTGTTCAACGCCGGCCAGAGCATCCCGATGAAGTTCCAGCTCAAGAACGCCGCAGGCCAGGTCGTCCAGGCCGGCAGCGCCCCGAAGTGGCTGACTCCCGTCAAGGGCGGCAGCACGGCGGCCGCGGTCAACGGGGCGGCGTACACCGCGACGGAGACGGTGGGCGGGGCGTACACCTGGGACGGCACGCAGTACCAGTACAACTGGAAGACCGACAAGACGCAGGCCGGCAGCTACTGGAGAGTGGGGGTCACGCTCGACGACGGCCAGACGTACTACGTCAACATCGGCCTCCGGTGAACCAGTAGGCAACAACCAGTAGGACCGGACGGGCGCACCACCAGTAGGTGGTGCGCCCGTTCTCGTCGAGCAGGTTGGGCCAAAGAGGCCCCCTGACGTAAAGGAGTCCCGCGCCGGAATGCGACTTTCGGGCGTTTAGACGCTTGAACGGTGCGTTTGCCACGTTGAACGCCAAAACGGTCGTAATCACCCTTCACGGTTCCTAGGCTCTTTCGTGGGGGCCAGCTCAACCAGGGGTTTGCCACGATGAGAGGCAGTAATAAACAGATGTCGCGTTCCACGTTCACCGGTCAGTCGTTCTTCGCCAAGCAGTCGACGCACGCCCGTCGAGCCGCCAAGGCCCTGGTGATCCCAGTCGCCTTCGCCGGCCTGGTTCTCGCCGGCAGCCCGGCGCAAGCCGGCACCACGTCCACAGCCGCGACCGGCGGCATCTGCAACGGCGTCGTGAACCAGCTCGCACACCGCGGCAGCGTCCAGGAGAACCTGCTCAAGGCCGCGGCGAAGAAGAACGCGGACCTCATTGCAGCGCTGACGGCGCAGCGGACGGCCCTGCAGGGCCAGAGCACGGACCTGCAGGCTCAGGTGGACCAGACAAACCAGAAGCTCGCCGACCTCCAGGCGCAGGAGTCAGGCCTCGATGCCCAGATCAAGTCCACCAAGGACGAGCTCGCCATGCTCACGGCGCAGCAGGCGACCGTCACAGGCGCGATCGCTGACGGCGAGCAGATGTTGGATGCGCTGCAGGTGCAGCAGGGCGACTTCGCGTCACAGCTGAGCGACCTGAAGGCGGACGTGGCCGCAGCGCTGACGAGGTCCGCCGAGCTCTCCCAGCAGCTGCAGAACGTCCAGGCCCAGATCAACGCCAAGCAGGTCGCGATCGCCGACGCAGCAACCGACCTCGCGGCGCTCCAGACCACGGCTGCGTCTGCCGCCGACGCCCTGACGGCGAAGCAGGGCGAGATCACCCGGGGCCAGTCCGACCTGGCGTCCCTGACCTCCGCCGCCGCTGGCGCAGCCACCGCCGTCCACGACGCCGAGCAGGCCGTCACCGACGCCGAAGCCACGCTGACGCAGCTGCAGGAGAGCGGCACCGCCGCCCAGGCCGAACTCGACGCGCAGCAGACCAAGGTGGACGACGCCAAGGCGACCCTCGCGTCGCTGCAGTCCGACGCCACCGTCGCCGCAGGCGCCCTCACCGCCAAGCAGGCCGAGGTCACCAAGGCCCAGGGCGAGCTCGGCACCCTGCAGGCCGCTGCCAAGAGCGCGGCAGACGCCGTCACGGCCAAGCAGGCCGAGATCGCCAAGGCGCAGGACGCGCTCGCTGCCCTGCAGGCGACCCTGAAGACCGACTCGGACGCGTACGACGCCATCCAGGCGGCCATCGCTTCGAACACCGCTGACATCGCCAAGCTGCAGACACAGATCTCGAACGTCAACACCCAAATCGCGGGCGTGCAGGCACAGCTTGCCCAAGCGCAGAGCGACCTCGCCGGACTGCAGGCACAGAAGTCGAACCTGACGGCCCAGATCGCCGACCTCAACCAGCAGATCGCCGACGCCAACAACGGCCAAGGCAAGAAGCTCACCGCGCAGCGAGATGCTCTCCAGGTCCAGCTCGACACGGTCAACAAGCAGGTCTCGGACAAGACTGCGCTGATCAGCGGTTACCAGGGCAACCTCGCGGCTCTGCAGGCTCAGGTGGCGGACCTGAACTCGCAGCTGACCGCCAAGCAGAGCCAGAGCAGCGACCTGCAGAAGCAGGGCGCCGCTCTCCAGAGGAAGCTCGACGCCGACAAGGCGGCCGGGGCGACCAAGCAGGGCGAGATCACCACCCTGAAGGACCAGCTCCCGAGCGCGCAGAGCGCCGTGGCCGCGGCCGACCAGGCGGTCACCACCAAGCAGGGCGAGCTCGACACGCTCAAGGGCCAGCTGCCGGCGCTGCAGTCGGCGGTCAACGACGCGAACGACAAGGTCGCCGCGCAGCAGAAGGCCGTCGATGACCTGGAGTCCAAGCTCCCCAGCCTCCAGGACAACGTCGACGCCGCCAAGCAGGCCATCGCAGACCAGCAGGCGGTGCTCGACGGTCTCAAGGTCGACCTCCTCAAGGCTCAGGACGCGCTCGCTGCGGCCACCAAGGCCGTCGACGACCAGAAGGCGGAGCTCGCCGGCCTCGAGGCTCAGCTGCCGGGTCTGCAGGCTGCAGTGGACGACGCCAACGCGGCCGTGACGTCGAAGCAGAACGAGATCACCACGCTCAACAGCGAGATGGACTCTCTCGTGGCCGAGCTCGCCGACGTGAACGCGCAGATCAAGGCTGCCGAGGCAGACATCCTGGCGTTGGAGGGCCGCGTCACTCCACTGCTGGACCAGCTGAACCAGCTCAACGCACAGGTCACGGCTAGTGAGGCTCAGCTGGCTTCGCTCCAGACCCAGCTGACGTCGCTCGACCAGCAGGTCACCAGCGCGCAGGACACACTGCGCGACCTGCAGGCCCAGAAGAAGAGCAACAAGGACGCCATCGCGGCCCAGACCGCAACCGTAAAGAGCCTGCAGGAGAAGCTCGGCGCGGTGCAGGACCAGATCAAGGCCATCGATGGCAGCATTGCCGTGGGCGGTTGCGTCGTCTGACCGAACACGTCGGAGCGACGCGCCGACGCGACCTGGACGTGCTGAACGCGAAGGGCCCCGAGCCACGGCTCGGGGCCCTTCCCTGTCGACTTCTGTGCATACCGGTGACCTCCGTCAGGCGTGGGCGGCCGGGATGACCAGCGTGAAGGTCGCTCCACCCCCGGGCGTCTCGGTGACGTCGAGCCGGCCGCCGTGCGAGCGCACGATCTGCGTCACCAGCGCCAGCCCAAGCCCAACGCGCCGGCCACCCGATGCACCGTCGCCGCGGGAGAAGCGCCGGGTGAGCCGCTCGACGTCCTCGACGTCCACGCCGTGGCCGTGGTCGACGACGTCGACCCGCACCAGCCCGTCCCCGGCAGAGGACCGCACCTCCACCCGAGACCCGGGCTCCGAGTGCGCGATCGCATTGTCGACGAGGGCCAGCACCGAGCGTCGCAGGCTCGGCGCCACCCCCTGCACCAGGCACCGTTCCCCAGCACTCGCGCCCTCGTCGACGAGCGTGACGCCGCGTTCGGCGGCATACGGCCCGAGGGACGTCACGACCTCGGACGCCAGCCCAGCGAGATCCACCTTCTCGGCGGCCTCGTCGACGTGCTCGAGCTGCGCCGACAGCAGCAGGTCAGAGACGACGTCGGCCATCGCCTGCGTGTCGTGGACGAGCTGGTCGACCTCCGCGAGCCGCCGGGCGGCCGCCGGGTCACCCTCCCGACCGGACGCGTCCGCCGCCACGTGCCGGCGCAGCAGCTGCGCGCGCGTGCTGATGACGGCGAGCGGGGTGCGCAGCTCGTGCGAGGCGTCGGCGACGAACTGGCGCTGCAGCTCCATCGCCTCACCCAGCGGGCGCACCGCCCGGCGCCCGGCCAGCAGTCCGGTCAGGGCCGCCAGCAGCACGCCGAGGCCGCCGGCCACCGCCGTCGACACGACCAGCCGCTGCTCCTCACCGGAGTGCAGCCGGATGTCGTAGACGGCGACGTAGGTGCCGTCCGAGCGGCGGTCCACCCACGCCGGCCAGGTGCGCCCGTCGACGTCGTAGCTCGTCGCCCCCGACACGTCCGAACCGGTCGCGACCACCGCGGCCGCCAGGTCGGGAGGCATCGTGCGCGTCACCTCGTGCGTCGGCCCCGAGATCCTCGCGAGCCACGTCCCCGGCGGCGCGTCGACGACGTCGTCGGCCGTGCGCGCCGTCGTCTCGGTGCGCCCACGGACCTCCGACTGTTGCTGCCGGTCGAAGAGGACCGCAGCTCCGACGATGGCCACGAGCACCACGAGCGCTGTCGTCGCGCCGACGCGCAGGGCCACCGACCGCGACGCCTGCTGCAGCGGATCCCGTTCCGCCACGGCCGATCTCGACCGAGGAGCCATCACGACGTCCCGAGCCGGTAGCCGACCCCGTGGACGGTCTCGATGACGGACTTCCCGAGCTTGCGGCGCAGGTAGTAGACGTACGTGTCCACGGCGCCGAGCGTGTCGGCGTGGTCGAAGGCGGTCGCGAGCAGCTCGTCCCGGGTGAAGACCCGCGTCGGGCGCCGCGCCAGCGTCTCGAGCAGCCGCGCCTCGCGGCCTGACAGCATCACCTCGTCGCCGTCCCCGACGAGCCGCTGCTCCCGCACGAGCAGCCGCCGCGGACCGACCGCCAGCTCGTTCGCCCCGCCACCGACGGGCCGCAGCAGCGCCCGCAGCCGCGCCAGCACCTCCTCGACGTCGAACGGCTTGACGACGTAGTCCTGGGCCCCGGCGTCCAGCCCCTCCACCCGGTCGGCGACCGTTCCGCGCGCCGTCAGGAACAGCACGGGCGCCCTCAACCCCCGCGAGCGCAGCCGCGTCACGAGGTCGACCCCCTCGATGCCGGGCAGCCCCCGGTCGACGACGAGCACGTCCCAGTCGTCGACGAGGCCACGATGGAGCCCGGCCTGTCCGTCGCGGACGGCCGTGACGGCATACCCCTCCTCGTCGAGCAGCTCGGCGAGCATCTGCGACAGGTCCGGGTCGTCCTCGACGAGGAGCAGGCGAGGGCGGAAGGTCGGCACGGTCATGCGGTCAAACTCCTCGACCCGTCTCATAACTTTCTGAGATCGCCTCACGACGATCGTCTACGTGAGCACCACCATCGCACCACACCGCGGGACCCCGAGCCGGGTCCGTCGCGCCCTGCGCGCCGGAGCGGACTTCCGCCGCTGGCAGGCCCGCACCGGAGACCTCCTCGAGACCCTGGCGATCGCGAGCCTGCTCGCCGTCGTGGCCCAGTTCCTCCTCGGCGGCGGCAGCCACGACCTCGTCGCCGGCACGGGCAGCACCATGCTCGTCGCCGTCGGGCGCCTCACCGGCCTGGTCGCCATGGACCTGCTGCTCATCCAGCTGCTCCTGGCCGCGCGGGTGCCGTGGGTCGACCGCGTCTACGGGATGGACCGCGCGCTCAAGGCGCACCGCATCCTCGGGCGGGTCACGGTCCCCCTCGTCCTCGTGCACGTCGGCGCGATCATCCTCGGGTATGCCGTCCGCGACGCCCTCCACGGGCCGTTCGGTCCCGTCGTGGAGACCTTCCGCCTGCTGACCGGCGGCAGCGACCTGCTCTTCGCCTTCGGCGCCACCGCGCTGCTCGTCGTCGTCGCGGTGACGTCCGTCAGCATCGCGCGCCGGAAGGCGTCCTACGAGTGGTGGCACGTCGTGCACCTCACCTCGTATGCCGCCGTCGTCCTCGCCGTGCCCCACGAGCTCTCGATGGGCTCGGACTTCACCGCCTCCGCGTGGGCGCGCACCTACTGGTGGACGCTCTTCGTCCTCGTCGCCGCCAGCGTCGTGTGGTGGCGCCTGCTCGTGCCGGTCGCCCGCAGCCTGCGCCACGGCCTGCGCGTCAGCGACGTCGTCGAGGAGAGCCCCGGCGTGTGGTCGGTCCGGATGACCGGGCGCGACCTCGACCGGCTGCCGGTGCGCGCCGGGCAGTACCTCAACTGGCGCTTCCTCAGCCCGCGCCTGTTCGCGAGCGCCCACCCGTGGTCGCTGTCGAGCGCCCCGGACGGCCGGCACCTGCGCATCACGGTCCGCGACCTCGGCGACCACTCGAGCCGCCTCGCGGGGCTGCGCCCCGGCACGCGGGTGCTCTTCGAGGGCCCCTACGGCGCCTTCACGTCCCGCAACCGCGTGCGCCGCCGCGTCCTGCTGCTCGCCGCCGGGATCGGCGTCACCCCCGTGCGCTCCATCCTCGAGGAGCTCGTCCGCCACGGCCACGCCGGCCCCGGCGACGTCACCGTCGTCTACCGCGCCAACACCGAGGCCGAGCTGGCCCTGCGCCACGAGCTCGAGCACCTCGCCGAGGTCGGCGGCCACCGGCTGCTCCTGCTCGTCGGGCCGCCCGTCCAGGGCTCCTGGCTGCCGGCCGGCTCCACCCGACGGAAGGGCGAGCAGCCCTCGGACGCAAGGCGGCTCGCGGGGCTCGTGCCCGACCTCGCCCGCCACGAGGCGTACGTCTGCGGCCCCGGCACGTGGATGGACCTCGTCCACCACAGCCTCCGCGAGGGCGGCATCCCCAAGACCCACATCCACGACGAGAGGTTCTCCTGGTGAGGAAGACCACAGCAGTCGTCGTCGGCCTCGCCGGCATCGTCACGGTCGGCGCCTCCTGGGCCAGCGGCCTGGCCCCGAAGCACCACGCGGTCAACGGCATCCACGTCGCCACGCCCGCCAGGGCCGGCACGCCCGTCGCCGGCGCCCCACCGCAGCCCTCGTCGTCGAAGTCCACGACGTCGACGAAGTCCGCCGCCCCGCGGTCCGGGTCGGTCGACGGCGCCGTCGTCGACACGCAGTACGGCTCGGTCCAGGTGCGCATCACGTTCCAGGGCAAGAAGATCACCAACGTCCACGCCCTGAAGCTGACCGACAGCTCCGGCACGTCGGTGTCCATCAGCGCCGACGCTGCGCCCACCCTGCGCCAGGAAGCGCTCGACAAGCAGTCCGCGCAGATCGACGTCGTCAGCGGCGCGACCTACACCAGCGAGGCCTACCAGCAGAGCCTCCAGTCGGCGATCGACGCCGCACACCTGGGCTGACGCAGCCCCCCACGAACGCGGCCCGTCGACCTTCCCCTGGGGTCGGCGGGCCGCTCCGTCGAACTTCCCGTTCTCCTCCAGCGTCGGGCGCGCCGTCCAGCCGGTCGAGCGCTGTCGTATGCCGTGTGCCGCGGTACGCGGGACGCCCCCGCGAAGCCCGGCTGGGAGTTGCATGAGAGGCTGCGCAATTCGGGCATACGGCACCCTCTGCTCTGCGATGATGCGCTCGCGCCGTCCCTTCAGACGGCGCTTGCAGCACCACTTCCCACAGGGGCTCCTTCATGCTCAGTCGCCGGCCTCTCGCCGCGGCCCTGACCCTTGCGCTCGTCGCACCGGTCACGGCGCTCATCGCCTCCCCCGCCGCTTCCGCGGCCCCTGCCCCGTCCACCACGGGGAAGCGGATCGCGGCCAGACACCTCCCGCGCCCGACGCGGGAGAAGGCCCACACCCGCGCGCACGAACCACACACCGTGCTCGTGAAGTTCCGGACCTCCGCCCCGAAGGCCGGACGCGACCACGCCGTCACCTCCCACGGCGGCCGTGTCGCGCAGGCGCTTCCCGGGACCGGCTTCGTGAAGGTCACGACGAGCGGTCGCGCCGAGGACCTCGCGCGGCGCCTCAAGGCCGACCCGACCGTCGCCGAGGTCTCTCTCGACTACGTGCGCAAGGCATCCGCCACCCCCAACGACCCGGCCTTCCCCTACCAGCACTACCTCGACACGGTCCGGGTGCCCACCGCCTGGGATCGGTCGAAGGGATCCGTCAGCCAGGTCGTCGCCGTCATCGACACCGGCGTCAACGGCAAGCACCCGGATCTGGCCGGGCGGACGGTCGCCGGCTGGAACGCGATCACCAACGTCGGCATCGCCGCCGGCGCCGCGAGCGACGACAACGGTCACGGCTCGATGGTCTCCGGCATCATCGCGGCCGGGACCAACAACGGCGAGGGCATCGCCGGGGTGGCCTGGAACGCCAAGGTCATGCCGGTCAAGGTGCTCGACCAGACCGGCAGCGGCGCCGACTCCGACATCGTCGAGGGCATCCACTGGGCCGTCTCCCACGGCGCCAGGATCCTCAACCTCTCCCTCGGCGGTGACGGCGACAGCCCCGCCCTGCACGACGCCGTCAAGGACGCCGTCGCCAAGGGTGCCGTGGTCGTGGTCGCCGCGGGCAACTCGGGTGACGACGTGCCCGAGTACCCGGCCGCCTACCCGGAGGCCGTGGCCGTCTCGGCGACGGACAGCAACGGGGTGCTCACCGACTTCAGCAGCTACGGCTCCTGGGTCGACGTCGCCGCACCCGGCTACGGCATCGTCTCGACAGGGATCCCGGACTCCAGTGGCAACGACTACTTCTACGGTGACGGCACGTCGTTCTCGGCGCCCATCGTCTCAGGGGTGGCGGCCCTGGTCCGCACGCAAAGCCCGACGCTGACTCCCGCACAGGTCCTCTCGCGTCTGAAGTCCACCGCCCGCGACGCCGGACCTCGCGGGCTCGACCCCTACTACGGCGCCGGGGTCGTGGACGCCACCAACGCCCTCGGTGGCGGCTGGGCCACCGACTTCGGCTTCCCCGCCATGGGCGCGGGCGAGCCGAACGACGTGCCGAGCCGGGCCACGCTGCTCACCGGGACGACGACGGGAACGCTCTCGGTCGAGGGCGACGTGGACTGGTACCGCGTCGACACCACGACCACCCAGCCCCTCTCGGTCACCGTCACGCCGGCGGCCTACGACGCGAACATCGCCCAGAACAGCGACCCGGTGGTGTCGGTCTACGACGCCGCCCTGCGGTCGGTCGCGGCCGCCGACCACCACGGCCCCGGCGACGCCGAGCTCGTCGGCTGGACCGCCCCTCCCGGCACCTCCTACGTCAGGATCGAGAACTTCAACGGCGCCCGCGACGCGCGCCCCTACACCGTCTCGCTCGCTCGGCACACGGGTGCGCTCCTCAACTCACCGTCCTGGCTCGACCAGCCGACGCCGCAGGACGGCTCCACCGCCGTCGGGGACGTCACCGGCGACGGCCGCGACGACGTCGTCACCGTACTCGGCGAGTACAGCGACGACGTGACCCCGCGGGGGATCATCGTGTACGCGCAGACGACGGCGGGCGACCTCGATGAGGGCACCTTCTACCCGACGGCGAGCGACTCGCCGGTGATGCGGCTCTCGGTTGCCGACCTCGACGGGGACGGGGCTGCCGAGGTGCTGGCCGGCACGTACGACGGTGTGCAGGTCTTCCACCGGCTGCAGGACGGGACCCTCGCGGCGCCGCAGTACCTCAGCGGCGTCTCGGGATCACTGGTGCAGAACGTCGCGACGGGCGACCTCGACGGCGACGGGCACCCGGACGTCGTGGTCACCCTCAACGGCTCGCCCTACGTCAGGATCCACCAGGCCGACGGCTCGTACGCCACGGTCGCGCACCCCCAGATCTCGATGTCCGACCTGTCCATCGCCGACGTCGACAGCGACGGCCGGCCGGACGTCCTGGGAGCCAGCGGAGCAAACCTGGTCGTCCTGCACAATGACCTGGCCGGCTGGCGCATGACCACGCATCCGGCCAGCACGAACCTGGCCTCCACCTCGGGGGTCGGCGCCGCCCGCAGCGTCGACGTCAACCGCGATGGACGCATTGACGTCGTGGCCCTCGTGGGCAGCAACGACGGAACGTCCATGTTCGCGACGTACTTGCAGGCAGCCGACGGCACCCTGCAGCCCCCGACCACCACGCCACTGCCGAGCCACAGCGAGACGCTCGCCGTCGCGGACTTCAACGGCGACGGCATTCCCGACCTCGTCACGTCGGGGACGGGCTACCCCGCGACGGTGTCGGTCCTCCCGGGGCTGGCGGGCGGCGGCTTCGGCGCTCCCGCGTCCACCGGCCTGGGTGACTCCCTGTTCCCGGCGCGCCAGGGCGAGCTCTCCACCGGCGACCTCGATGGGGACGGCCTGCCTGACGTGGCCCTGATGACGCGGACCGGCGTCGCGGTGCTCCGCAACGCGACGACGCCCAACGTGCCCGGCCGGCCGGCACTGTGGGTGCGCAGCGCCACGCCGAGCGACTTCGCGTCGTCCCTCGCCCAGACCTACACGCCGACGGTCACCTTCGCCCGCGACGTCGACGCCGCGACGGTGAGCGCCTCGACCGTGCGGCTGCTCAACGGGCGCACCGGCTCGGCCGTCCCCGCCACCGTGACGTACGACGCGGCCCGGCGGACCACCACGGTGAAGCCCACGACGCCGCTCTACGACAACGCGCCCTACCGGCTCACGGTCTCAGGCGTGAAGGACACGGCGGGCGCGACGATGCCCACGGCATACTCCATCACGTTCCGGACGGTTGACGTCACTCCCCCGGCCGTGGGCTCCTTCACGGCCACCGGGGCGCTGCGCGCCGCCACGCTCGTGTGGAAGGCCCCGACGGTCAACGACCTCGACCGCTACATCGTGCGGATGGCGGCCGGTTCGACACCTCCCGCCAGCGTCACCACGGGCACGGCCGCCTACTCCGGCACCGGCACGAGCGCGAGCGTTCCCGGCCTCACCCAGGGCACCACCTACAGCTTCCGCATCTGGGCGAAGGACCGGTCGGGCAAGCTCAGCGCGCCCTCATCGCGCACGCTCGTCGGGACGGCGGAGACGATGACCTCCAACGTCACCTCCCTGACGTACGGCGGCTCCGTCACCGTGAGCAGCCGGCTGACCCACCGCGACACCGGCGGCTCCGTCGTCGGCGTCCCGGTCCAGCTCTACTGGCGCAAGCCCGGCACCACGACGTGGAACCTCCTGACGACGCGGACCTCCAGCTCGACGGGCACCGTGTCGTTCGCCCACAAGCCCGCGACGTCCGTCGAGTACCTGTGGATCTACCGCGGCTCGACGAGCTTCGTGGGCTCGAGCAGCGCGCTGCGCGCGGTCGCGGTCCGCACCGCGGTCACGGGCGTCGTCAGCCGCAGCTCGCTCGCGCTGGGTGGGACGTTCACGATGTCGGGGTCCGTCTCCCCGACCCACGCCGGACAGGGCGTCTACCTGCAGCGGTATGCCGGCAGTGGGACGTGGACGACGGTGACGAGCAAGGCGTTGGGGACGACGAGTGCCTACGCCTTCTCGGTCAAGCCGTCGGCGCGCGGCACCTTCACCTACCGGGTCTACAAGCCGGCGGACTCCGACCACGCCGCCTCCTACAGCCCGGGCCGCGCGGTCAGGGCCTACTGACCCACCGAGGGGACCTTCCATGGACACCACACCACCTGCTCCACTCACCCACCCCGACGAACGCGCATTGGTCCTCGCCGGCGGCGGCGCTGCCGGCAACGCCTGGCAGATCGGTCTCGTCGCCGGGCTTGCCGCGGCCGGGGTCGACCTCACCCGGGCGGAGCTCATCGTGGGCACCTCGGCCGGGTCGACGGTCGCCGCCCAGATCACCTGCGGCGGGACGCCGGCCGAGCTGTATGCCGCGATCCTGGCTGAGGTGCCGCGGCGCCCTTCCGGCACGGCCGGGCCCGCCGGCTCACGTCCCGCCATCTCCGGACCGAGCTACCTCGAGTGGTCGAACGCGGTCATCGCCTCAGCGGCCGACGCGGCGGACATGCGCCGGCGGATGGGTGCCGCGGCACTCGACCTCGACCGGTCGGACGGCTCGCTCTCGACGCGCTGGCGCGACACCGTCGCAGCACGGCTTCCGGGGCACGACTGGCCGGAGCAGCGGGTGCTCATCGCCGCCGTCGACGCCCGCACCGGGGCTCCGGTCCTCTTCGACCGCCACAGCGGGATCGACCTCGTCGACGCCGTCGCCGCCAGCACCTCGGCCATGACGCCCTACCGCATCGGTGAGAACCGCTACCTCAACGGCGGCTACCGCCGCAGCGAGAACGCCGACCTCGCCGCCGGCTACGGGTTCGTGCTCGTGCTGTCACCCTTCGGCGGCCGATCCCGTATGCCGTCGGGCTGGGGCATGGACCTCGCCACCCAGGTGGAGGAGCTGAGGGCGGCAGGCAGCAGGGTGATGACGGTCTTCCCCGACGCCGGGTCCGGTGAGGTGTTCGACGCCAACGCCCTGGACCCGTCGACTCGTCCGCCGGCGGCGCGAGGGGGCTACGCCCAGGGCCGCGCCCTCGCGGACCGGCTCGCCGAACTCTGGAGCTGACCCGCGCGAC
This sequence comes from Terrabacter terrae, assembly GCF_039529575.1. Lineage (NCBI taxonomy): Bacteria > Bacillati > Actinomycetota > Actinomycetes > Micrococcales > Intrasporangiaceae > Terrabacter > Terrabacter terrae. The sequence goes on along the minus strand of NZ_BAAANB010000001.1, from coordinate 288,194 downwards.
TCTCAGCGGGCGCGGTAGCGGCGCTCGGGCCTGCCGGTGGAGCCGTAGCGCAGGGTGACGTCCGCACGGCCCGACGCCACGAAGTACTCGAGATAGCGCCGGGCACTCACGCGCGAGATCCCCACGGCCTCAGCGCATTCCGTGGCGGAGAGCGTGTCGGGCGCCTCGCGGAGAGCCGTCCCCACCGCCTCCGCCGTCTCGGTGCTGAGGCCCTTCGGCAGGAGCGCGACGGCGGCGCGTCCGACCGTCGGCGACCCGAACGCCGCGTCGATCTGCTCCTGCGTGAGCTCGTCGCCGAGGTCGCGAGCCCGCTCGGCGGCATACGTCTGCAGCCGCTGCTCGAGGTCGGCGAAGGTGAACGGCTTGAGGAGGTAGCCGACGACGCCCTGACGCACGGCCCCGCGCACCGCGTCGGCCTCCTTGGCCGCGGTGATGACGAGCACGTCGCAGGTGTGCCCGGCCGCACGCAGCCGTGTCACGACGTCGAGGCCGAAGGCGTCGGGCAGGTAGAGGTCGAGCAGCACGAGGTCCGGCTGCAGCGACCCGACGAGCGTGAGCGCCTCGTCACCCGTCGGCGCCGTGCCGACGACCTCGAAGCCGTCGACCCGCTCGACGAACCCGCGGTGTATGCGGGCCACCATGAAGTCGTCGTCGACGACGAGGACGCGGATCATCGCTTCTCCTCCGTCAGGACCGGCGCCGCCTCGACGGTGAGGCGGGCGACGAACTTCGCCCCCGTCGGGCTGTTCTCGACCTCGACCTCGCCGCCTCGCCGCTGGCAGATGAGGCGGGTCAGGGCCAGCCCGATGCCCCGCTCCCCCGCGCGCGCCGCCTTGGTCGTGTAGCCATGGGTGAAGACCTCCGTCACCACCTCCGGCGCGATCCCCGGCCCGGAGTCGACGACGCTGATCTCCAGCGAGCTGGCGTCCTGGCGGATCGACAGCTCGACCCACTTGTCGGCGCCCTCGCTCGAGGCGGCCGCATCGATCGCGTTGTCGACGAGGTTGCCCACGACGGCGGCGACGTCCGCGGAGTCCCGCGAGCCGATGCGCCCGAGGGAGGTGTCGTCGGAGACCCGCAGATCGACGCGGCGCTCCGTCGCCTGCGCGGCCTTGGCCATGACCAGGGCCGTCACGGCCGTGTCGCGGATGCGCCGCGAGACGGTCAGGTCCAGCTGCGCCCGGTGCTCGCTGACGGAGTCGACGTAACCCACCACCTCGTCGTACTCCTCGAGCTGGATCAGCCCCGAGATGGTGTGCAGCTGGTTCGCGAACTCGTGCGCCTGCGCCCGCAGCAGCTCGGTCGTGCTGCGGAAGGACCCGATCTCCCGCTCGAGGTCGGCCAGCTCGGTGCGGTCGCGCAGCGTCGTCACCGAGCCGAGCGGCCGGCCGTCCTTGTCGACCTCCATGCGGTTCATCACGAGCACCCGCCCCCGGCGCAGCACGACCTGGTCCCGGGGAACCGTCGCGTCGGGCTCGGGCTCGCCGTCGTCGGTCACGCCGTCGTCGGTCACGCCGCGCAGCACGTCCCGCAGCCTGGCGCCGATCGGCAGGTCGTCCAGCCGCATCCCGACGGCGTGCTCCGGCAGGTCGAGCAGTCGCTGGGCGACGTTGTTCACCAAGGTGATCCGTTCGTTCGTGTCGAGCGCCACCACGCCCTCGGCGAGCCCGAAGAGCATCGCCTCACGACTCTCCGCGAGCCCCGTGATCTCGGCCGGCTCGAGCCCGAGCGTCTGGCGCTTGATGCGACGGGCGAGGAGCCACGAGCCGACCCCACCGAGCAGGAGCGCGATCCCGAGGTAGGTCGGCAGGTACGAGGAGTTGCCGAGCAGGCGGTCCCAGGCGGACGGCATACGCACGGCGATCATGACGGTGCCCAGCTGGGTGCCCACCGGGAGCTGCGGCTCCTTGACGGACGGGTCCGGCACCGACAGCAGCGGGCTCTGCGCGACGATCACCCGCTCGCCGCCGAGCTCCATGACGCCGGTCCAGCTCGCCCCGTCGGCCACCTTCGGCGACCCGAGCGGCATCGGCGCCCGCTCGAGCGTCGGGTCGGACGACACGCGTACGACCTCGCCGGCGTCGGCGACGCTCATCGACGTGATGTTGTACTGCGTCACGATCGTCTGCACCAGGCCCGGCAGGACGTTGGGCACCCCGCCCGGCGCCATCTCGGTGCGCACGATCGGCGTGCTCGCCAGCTGCTCGGCGATGGCCGACACGCGCCGTCCCTCCGTCCGCGTGAACGTCGCCTCCGACTGCGACAGCGAGACGAGACCGACCGCCACGAGGACGCCGAGGAGAATGAGCATCTGCACGGCGAACAGCTGTCCCGTGAGGGTCAGCCCACCGAACCACCGGCCGAACCACCGGCGCCTGCTCTGCTTGACCACAACGAACTCAACCTTCATTGGTGACACAACGGCGACACCCGTCCGGGACGCGGGCACGATCATGCCGTTCCAGCCCAAGATCGCGAAAGAGATCTCAACGATGAGCATCCACCTCACTGCCCGTCCCGGCACGCCCGGAGCCCGCAGCCCACGTCCCACCCGCAGCCGCCGCGTCGGCGCCCTCGTGGCCCTGGCCGCCGCCGGAGCCCTCGCCCTGTCGGCGTGCGGCGCGACCGCCAAGAAGGACGCCGCCTCCACCGGCGCCGCCGCCGGCCCGGCGACGGGACTGCAGATCATGGTCCCCAACAGCCCCGGCGGCGGCTACGACACGACCGCCCGCACGGTGGCCCAGGTCATGGACAACCAGAAGATCACCAGCTCGGTGCAGGTCTTCAACCTGCCGGGTGCCGGCGGCACCGTCGGCCTCCAGCGGGTCGTCAACGAGAAGGGCAACGGCAAGCTCGCCATGCAGATGGGCCTCGGCGTCGTCGGCGCGGCCTACACGCAGAAGTCGAAGGCCACCCTCGGCGACACCACCCCGATCGCCAAGCTCATCGAGGAGGCCGGCGCCATCGTCGTCTCCAAGGACTCGCCCTACAAGGACCTCAAGAGCCTCGTCGACGCCTGGAAGAAGGACCCCTCGAAGATCAACGTCGGCGGCGGCTCCAGCCCGGGCGGCCCCGACCACCTCCTGCCGATGCAGCTGGCCAAGGCCGTCGGGATCGACCCGACCAAGGTGTCCTACATCTCCTACGACGGCGGCGGCGAGCTGCTCCCCGCCATCCTCGGCAACAAGATCGGCTTCGGCGCCAGCGGCTTCGGCGAGTTCCTCGAGCAGGTCAAGTCCGGCTCGGTCCGCGTCCTCGCCGTCACGAGCGACAAGCGCATCGACGCCCTGCCGGACGTGCCCACCGTCAAGGAGTCGGGCATCGACTTCACCTTCACCAACTGGCGCGGCATCGTCGCACCGCCGGAGATCTCGGCCGGCGACAAGCAGGTCTGGGTCGACGCGCTGACCAAGATGCACGGGTCGGACGCCTGGAAGGCCGAGCTCGAGAAGCGCGGCTGGACCGACGCCTTCGAGACCGGTGACCAGTTCGGCACCTTCCTCAAGGCGCAGGACCAGGACGTCGCCGACATCCTCAAGGGCCTGGGGCTGACCAGCTGACATGTCTGACGTGACCCCTGACCGCACGCACCCACAGCCCGCGGCCCAGGACGTCGAGACCAGGGGCGGGGACCGCGCACAGTACGGCATGTGCGCGGCCCTCGCCGGCCTCGGCATCGTCCTGCTGGTCAACTCCGCCCAGCTCGCCCCCGTGGCGAGCAGCAACGACTCGCTCGGCCCGAGGGTCATCCCGACCGTCCTCGGGATCCTCCTGCTCGTCGTCTCCGTCCTCTACGCCGTCGACATCCACCGCGGCGGCGTCGGAGCCGCCGACGAGGGCGAGGACGTCGACCTCGGCGCCAAGGCGGACTGGAAGACCGTCGGGCTGCTCGTCGTCATCTTCGCCCTGAGCGCCGCCCTGATGGAGCCGCTCGGCTGGGTCATCGCCGGCACGCTCCTGTTCGCCGGCTGCGCGTACGCGCTCGGCAACCGCCACATCGTCCGTGGCGTCCTCGTCGGGCTCGCGATCTCGCTCGGCACCTTCTACGCATTCGCCATCGGGCTCGGGGTCAACCTGCCCGCCGGCATCCTCCAAGGAATCCTCTGATGGACAACCTCAACCACCTCATCGACGGCTTCGCGAACGTCATGACGCCGCTGAACCTGCTGTTCGCGTTCATCGGCGTCGTCGTCGGAACGGCCGTCGGCGTCCTGCCCGGCATCGGCCCGGCCATGACCGTCGCCCTCCTCCTGCCGATCACCTTCACGCTGGACACGACCCAGGCGCTGATCATGTTCGCCGGCATCTTCTACGGCGGCATGTACGGCGGGTCCACCACCTCGATCCTGCTCAACACCCCGGGTGAGTCGTCGTCGGTCGTCACCGCCCTCGAGGGCAACAAGATGGCCAAGGCCGGACGCGCCGCCCAGGCGCTCGCCACCGCCGCCATCGGCTCCTTTGTCGCCGGCACCATCGCCACGGCCCTGCTCGTGCTCGTCATGCCGCAGGTCGTCGCGTTCGCCGTCCAGCTCGGCTCCCCCGAGTACTTCGCCATCATCCTGCTGGCCTTCGTCGGCGCGAGCATGGTGCTCGGGTCCTCCCGCCTGCGCGGCTTCGCGTCCCTGCTCGTCGGCCTGTCCATCGGCATCATCGGCATCGACAAGGTCACCGGCCAGCAGCGCATGACCTTCGGCATCCCGCAGCTCGCCGACGGCATCGACATCGTCGTCGTCGCGGTCGGGCTCTTCGCCGTCGGCGAGGCCCTGTGGGTCGCCGCCCACCTCCGGCGCAAGGCCGCCGGCGTCATCCCCGTGGGCCAGCCGTGGATGGGTCGGCAGGACTGGAGGCGCTCGTGGAAGCCGTGGCTGCGCGGCACCGCCCTCGGGTTCCCGTTCGGCGCAATCCCCGCCGGCGGTGCCGAGGTCCCGACCTTCCTGTCCTACGTCGCCGAGCGCAAGCTGACCCGGCACCCCGAGGAGTTCGGCCACGGCGCCATCGAGGGCGTGGCCGGCCCCGAGGCCGCCAACAACGCGTCCGCCGCCGGCACCCTCGTGCCGCTGCTCGCGATCGGGCTGCCGACCAACGCGACCGCCGCGATCATCCTCACCTTCCTGCAGGGTCGCGGCCTCGAGCCGGGCCCGCTGCTCATCGAGAAGGAGCCGGTCCTCGTCTGGACGCTCGTGGCCAGCCTCTTCGTCGGCAACACGCTGCTGCTGCTGCTCAACCTGCCGATGGCGCCGCTCTGGGCCAAGCTGCTCCAGATCCCCCGGCCCTACCTCTACGCGGGCATCCTCTTCTTCGCGACGATGGGCGCGTGGGCGGTCAACGGCCAGGCCTTCGACCTGTACCTGCTGCTCGGCATCGGCCTCCTCGGCTTCGCGATCCGCCGCTTCGGGTTCCCGGTGCTGCCGCTCATCATCGGCGTCATCCTGGCCCCGATCGCCGAGCTGCACCTGCGCCGGTCGCTGCAGCTCTCGCACGGCGAGGTCAGCGGCCTGCTGGGCGGCCCGGTCGCCTGGGCCTGCTACGGCATCATCGCTCTGACCATCCTGTGGCCGCTCATCGCCAAGGCCATCCGCGCGGCGCGCGGCGGCGACGGCGGGCGCGGCGGTACCGGCGCGGGCATCATGGCCGAGCTCAAGGAGGAGGCGACCGCATGACCATCCTCGTCGGCTACATCCCCACCCCGCAGGGCGAGGCGGCCCTCGCCGCGGCGATCGCCGAGGCCAAGGCGCACGACGAGTCCGTGCTCGTGCTCAACATGAGCCGGGACGACAAGCTCGTCGACGCCCACCGCGCCGAGAGCTCGGACCTCGACCGGCTCGACCACGACCTGGCCGAGTCCGGCGTGACCCACGAGGTGCGGCGCATCGAGCACGGCACCGACCCCGCCGACCAGATCCTCGGGGTCATCGACCGCGAGCGTCCCCGCATGCTCGTCATCGGCATCCGTCACCGCAGCCCGGTCGGCAAGCTGCTCCTGGGCTCGACGGCCCAGCGCCTGCTGCTCGACGCCACCTGCCCGGTCCTCGCCGTCAAGGCGGACTGAGCGACACGGCATACGGCAGCGGCTCCGAACCACCACGTCGAGTGGGCACTTTCCAACACAGGAAAGTGCCCACTCGACGTTCCGGGGGTCAGCCAAGAGGGCGCGAGACGCCCCCGATCATCCCCACCCCCTCACCGTCGAAAGGCCACAAACCGGGTCTCAGCACCCGTCGAAAGGCCACAAACTGGGCCGAGCTGGGACCGCTCAAGAAAAAGCGAGCCCGGTTTGTGGCCTCTCGACGGTTGAAGGGGGTGGGGTCAGCCGGCGACGCAGGCGCCGGTGCTGACCTCCGTGCCGGCCGAGGTGGCCTCGTCGAGCACCGGCTTGGCCTCCGCGAGCGTCAGCGCGTAGCCGGTGGCGGCGTCCTCGAGAGACTTGGCGAAGATGACCCCGACGACCCGGCCGCTCGTATCGAGGAGCGGACCGCCGGAGTTGCCGGGCTGGACGGTCGTCGCCAGCGAGTAGATCTGGCGCACCACGTGCTCGCGGCCGTAGATGTCGAGGCCACGCGCCTCGAGCTGGGTGCGGATGCGGGCCGAGACGGCGCGGTAGGGGCCGTCGAGCGGGTAGCCCGGGACCGCTGCCGAGTCGCCGCGCTGCAGCTCCGCGCCGAGCTGCAGCGGCGGTGCGAGCAGCCCCGGCACGCTGACCACGGCCAGGTCGCGGCGCGGGTCGAAGACGATGACGCGGGCCCGCAGGACCTGGTCACCGCTCTGGACCTGGACGTCGTCCGCACCGGCCACCACGTGCGCGTTGGTGACGATCTGCCCGGGCGTGAGGACCCAGCCGGTCCCCTCCTGCCCGCGCTGGCACGAGCTGGACTGGGTCGTCACCTTGACCACCGAGCGTCCGGCTGCGCGGATCGCCGGCGACTGCGCGACGCCGGGGTCAGGTCCCTGGACCGGGGTGATCGGCTCGGGCGCCAGTCCGCCGAAGACCTGCGGGAAACCCTGGCTCGAGAGGAAGCCGCGGAAGCCGGCGAAGACCTGTCCGGTCTGCTCCGGCACCACGGTGTTGACGACCTGGAGCACCTTCGACTCGGCCATCGCCCGCGACAGCGTCGGGTTGCCGGCCGTGCGCAGCGCGCCGCCGACGAACCAGATGATGACGCTGGCAGCGAGGGTGACGACGACCGCGCCGAGCGCCGAGTCGAGGCGGCGAAGCGAGGTCTGCCCCATCCGCCGCCGGATGCGCGAGCCGAGCAGGCTGCCGAGGAACTGCCCCAGCCAACCGAAGCCGACGACACCGACCACGAGCACGAAGACGCGGGTGCGGTCGTCGTCGGCCACCGCCGGCCACCGCGCGAGCATCCCGGGCAGCTGCCAGACGGCGAGCATCGCGAAGGCGAAGAAGCCGACGAGCGAGCACACGCTCTGGACCAGCCCCTGGCGGTAGCCCGAGACGGCATACGCGAGCAGCAGGAGCACGAGCACGACGTCGAGGACGGTGCTGCCGGTCATGCGCGCCTCCCCTGCCGCAGGAAGCGCTCGGGCAGCGGCCGCATCAGGTCGGCGTCCCACGGCTGGGACAGACCGGCGAGCTCGAGCACGCTGCTCAGCAGTCCGGCGGTGAAGCCCCAGAGGAAGAGGTGGTCGAGGTCGAAGCCGGGGCCGACGTAGCCCGAGGGGTGCGTCACCGAGAAGCGCGTCGACGGGGCGACGAGGTGCGAGACCGGCACGGACAGCACGTCGTGCACCTCGGCCGGGTCGCGGACGCCGATCGGCGAGGGCTTCGCCCACCAGCCGAGCACGGGGGCGACGACGAACCGGGCCGGCGCCAAGAAGAGGGAGGGCAGCTGGGCGATGACCTCGACACCCGCCGGGTCGACCCCGGTCTCCTCCTGCGCCTCGCGCAGCGCGGTCGCCACGAGGTCGTCGTCCCCGGGGTCCCGCGAGCCGCCGGGGAAGGCGATCTGGGCCGGCTGGGTGCGCATGGTGTGAGAACGCTCGATGAGCACGACGTGTTCGCCCTCGTCCTCGACCCCCGCCGGCGGCGGCCCGAAGAGGATGAGGACGGCCGACTCGCGCCCGCCCTCCTCCGGGGGCAGGAAGCGGGAGAAGTACTGCGGCGCGACGCTCTCGAGCCGCACCGCCACCTCGTCCAGCCAGGCGGGGCGCGGCGCCGTCCCGCCGTCCAGCTCGGGGGACGGGTCGATGGCGCCCGACGGGCCGGCATACGCGATGCCACTGACGACGTTGGTCACTTCGGCGCCAGCTCGTACTTCAGCAGCTTCGCCGCCTTGTCGGGGTCGGTCTCGCCGACGCCGTAGCTCGGGCACAGCCGGGCGACGGGGCACGCGCCGCAGGCCGGCTTCTTCGCGTGGCAGGTGCGCCGGCCGTGGAAGATCAGCACGTGGCTGAGCATCGTCCAGTCGCGGCGCAGGAAGAGTCGCCCGACCTCGTGCTCGACCTTGACCGGGTCCTCCTCCTCGGTCCAGCCGAAGCGGCGCACGAGGCGGCCGAAGTGCGTGTCGACCGTGATGCCCGGGATGTCGAAGGCGTTGCCCAGCACGACGTTCGCCGTCTTGCGGCCCACGCCGGGGAGCGTCACGAGGTCCTTCAGGCGCGGCGGCACCTCGCCGTCGAAGCGCTCGACGAGCGCGATGCCGAGCTTGATGAGCGAGTCGGTCTTGGCCCGGTAGAAGCCGGTCGGCTGGACGATGGTCTCCAGCTCGGTGCGGTCGGCGTTCGCGTAGTCGGCGGCCGTGCGGTACTTCGCGAAGACGATCGGGGTGACCTTGTTCACACCGACGTCGGTCGTCTGCGCGGACAGGATCGTCGCCACGAGCAGCTCGAGCGGGTTGCTGAAGTCGAGCTCGCAGTGGGCGTACGGGTAGCGCTCGTGCAGCAGGCGGTACATCTTCCGGGCACGACGGGTCCGCGCCACGGGGCTCTCGTCGGCTGTCGAGATGGCACGGGGAGACACGCACGACACTGTATGCCGCCGCGCTGGGTCGCGCGGTCCACCGTCCGCCCGGTGGCCGCAGCCGCCCCACGTCGACCTCGGCGAGCGAGTGGCCGAACCGCCCCCCGTGTCAAGCCTTTCGAGCAAAGACGCTCGGAGTGGGTACGTGGTGCCCGCACGGAGGGAGTCCGACATGTCAACGGATACGAGCATCGATGCCCGCACGCCGGCCGAGGCGACGATTCTGCCTGCCGTGGAGGAGCAACGAGGCCTGGAGTCGACCCTCGACCTCCTTGCCCGGATGGACCTGGCGAGCGCTCCGGAGGGCGACGTCGTCCGCGCCCTCGACCTCATGGTCACGCATGCCGAGTTCCCCTGTCTCGGCGCCAAGTCCGTCTTCCGCCGCGGCGGCATGGCACACGTGGTGCTCGACGACATGAACGACCCCGACGTTGCCGCCGACCTGCTGCAGCGGCTGCGGGCCTTCGCGAGCGACATCGAGGGCGAGAAGGGCTTCCACTCGTTCATCGCGACCTTCCGCGGGCCGGTGCCGGGCGACGAGGCCGGCTTCGAGGCGGCGCTCTTCCAGCTGCTCCAGCGGCTGCACGACGCGGACGAGGAGTCCTGGGCCGACGGCGTGGGAGCCGACCCCAACGACCCGCACTTCGCCTTCAGCGCGGGCGGCACCGCATACTTCATCGTCGGTCTGCACCCCGCGGCCTCCCGCGTGGCGCGACGCGCGCCGCTGCCGACGCTCGTCTTCAACCCGCACGACCAGTTCGAGGAGCTGCGGGCCGAGGGCCGGTTCGAGAACATGCGGTCGACCATCCGCCGGCGCGACATCGACCTGCAGGGTTTCGTCAACCCGATGGTCGCCGACCACGGCGACAGCACCGAGGCCCTCCAGTACTCCGGACGGCGGCATCCCGCCGGCTGGCAGCCGCCGCTCGAGGTTCACGGCGAGCCCGAAGCCGCCGGTTCGAGCGGCACGGGCGGGACGAGCGGGACCACGCGCATCGGCGGCAGGACCGGCCGGACCCCCAGCGACAGCACGACCACCGATGCCACCCGGTGCCCGTTCGGCTCCGGCGCGACCGACCAGTCAGGGGAAGAGGGATGACGATCTCGCAAGACGTTCAGCACACCAGGCTCGGCCGCCTGTTCGGCCCCGGCGGCCCGGTGTTCCAGCCGCTCGGCGGCTACGGTGACGGCATGGAGCTCACCCGCCTGGCCCCGCAGACCGGCACCGCCTTCCTCCTGCGTGCCGGCCAGCGCCTCACGGTGATCGACCCCACGGGCGAGCAGGTCAGCGACTTCTTCGCCGTGATGGACGACGACCGCGACGAGTGGTTCAGCTCGGGCCGCACCATCGACTACGCCAACTCGACCGCCGTGACGACCGGCAGCGTTCTCTACAGCAACCGCAGCCGGCCGATGGCGACCGTCGTCGAGGACACCTGCGGACACCACGACATCCTGCTCACCCCCTGCTCGCAGCAGACCTTCGACCTGCTCTACCCGGAGTTCCACGGGGCCTACCACCCGAGCTGCTTCGAGAACCTCGCCACCAACATGGCGGCGTTCGGCGTCGACCCCGACCGCATCTCCACGACGCTCAACATCTTCATGAACGTGTGGAACGAGCGCGGCGGCGAGCTGCACATCGACCCGCCGACGTCGCGCGCCGGTGACCGTTTCGTCCTGCGCGCCGAGGCCGACCTCGTCGTGGGCCTCACCGCCTGCTCGGCCGAGAAGTCCAACAACGGCGTCTGCAAGCCCATCGACTACCGCATCGACGACTGAGCCCGATTTCGGCGGGCGACGGGGTCAGTGTGGTGACAAGCACGTCGACGCCCGTGCCGAAAGCCCTGTGCTGTCAGGGCATCGGCACGCACCACGTGGCACACTGACCCCGTGGATCTCGACGTGGTGAGGCGTGCGCCCCTGTTCAAGGCTCTGGACGACGAGGCGGCCTCCGCCCTGCAGTCCGAGATGAGCCGGTCGCACATGGAGCGCGGGGACGTGCTCTTCCACGAGGGGGACCGGGGGGACCGGCTCTACGTCATCGCCGAGGGCAAGATCAAGCTCGGCCGCCGCAGCCCCGACGGCCGCGAGAACCTCGTCGCCATCCTCGGCCCCGGCGAGATGTTCGGCGAGCTCAGCCTCTTCGATCCGGGCCCCCGCACGATGACGGCCACCGCCGTCGCCGAGACGCAGCTGCTCGGGCTGGGCAACGAGTCGCTCACCGCCATCCTGAGCGGGCGCCCGGAGGTCTCCAAGGCCCTGCTCGCGGCCCTCGCCCAGCGCCTGCGCCGCACCAACGCCCATCTCGCCGACCTCGTCTTCACCGATGTGCCCGGCCGCGTCGCCAAGGCGCTGCTCGACCTGTCGGAGCGGTTCGGCCGCCCCGTCGAGGGCGGGATCATGGTCTCCCACGACCTGACCCAGGAGGAGCTGGCGCAGCTCGTCGGCGCCTCCCGCGAGACGGTCAACAAGGCGCTCGCCGACTTCGCGACCCGCGGCTGGCTGCGGCTCGAGGCCCGCGCCGTCCTGCTCCAGGACGTCGAGCGGCTCAAGCGCCGCGCCCGCTGACACTCGCCGCCTTCCGACCCGTTTGAGGTAGGCCCGCCGCGAGAGGTGGCAGCGGATCAGGTCAACCCGCGAGCGACCAGCCGTCCGCGCCGTTGAGGATGACCCGGTCCGCGCGGTGGGCGGTGGCCGCGACCGCGACGGCATTCGCCTCGTCGCTCTGCTCGACCCACGCGACCGCAGCTGCAGGGCTCTTGCCGAAGGTCACGTGCCGCTCGACCAGCCGTGAGCGGCGCACGTCGTCGTCACCGGCGACGAACCACACCTCGGCGAGCTGGGCCCGGGCCCGCTCCCACCGCGGCTCCGGCAGCAGCAGGTAGTTGCCCTCGGTGACCACGAGCCGGGCCGACGGCGGCACGACCACGGCTGCCGCCAGCGGCTGCTCGAGCGTGCGGTCGAAGCCGGGCGCATAGATCCACGACTCCGGGTCCGTGACGACGCGGTGCAGCAGGTGGGCGTAGCCGTCGGCGTCGAAGGTGTCGGGAGCACCCTTGCGGGACAGGGCTCCCAGCCGCTCGAGCTGGGCGTCGGCGAGATGGAAGCCGTCCATCGGCACGTGCCCGACCCAGTCCTCACCCTGTGCGCCACCGACGGCGCGCACGAGCGCCTCGGCGAGCGTCGACTTGCCCGCACCCGGCGCGCCCGCGATGCCGAGGACGACCCGACGGCGGGCACCGACGAGCGCGACCGCCGCCTCGACCAGGCGCTCGATGCCGGCATCCATGGGTCAGGGGTGGGTGCGGAGGTACTCGAGCTGTGCCTGCACCGAGAGCTCGGCCGCCGGCCACACGCTGCGCGGCACGTCGGCGTAGACCTGCTCGACGACGGCGTATGCCGTGTGCGCACCTCGGGCGACCGCCTCCCGCACCTGCTCCAGCCGTTCGGCGCGGTGCTTCAGGTAGAAGGTGACGGTGGCCGCCGCGTCGGCGACGAACGGCCCGTGGCCGGGGAGCAGGCTCGTGACGTCACCGGCCCGGGTGAGGGCCTCGATGCGTTCGAGCGAGGCGAGGTAGGCCTCGAGGCTGCCGTCGGGCCAGGCGACGACCGTCGTGCCGCGGCCGAGCACGGTGTCGCCGGTCAGGAGCGTGTTGTCGGCCGGGAGCACGAACGAGAACGAGTCGCTCGTGTGGCCCGGGGTCTCGACGGCCAGGATCTCGAGGCCGCCGACGCGGACGGTCTCCCCCGCCCTGAGGTCGTCGTGACCGCGGCCGAAGCCCCGCACCGGCGCGCCGGTCAGCTCGGCGAAGCGGCCGGCGCTCTCGGCGTGGTCGTCGTGCCCGTGGGTCAGCAGGGTGAGCGCCACGCGGCGGCCGGAGTCGGCCACCCGGCGCAGGGCGTTCTGCAGGTGCTCCTCGTCGAGCGGTCCCGGGTCGACGACGACGACCTCGTCGGACCCCGGCTCGGCGAGCAGCCACGTGTTGGTGCCGTCGAGCGTCATCGGTGAGGGGTTGCGGCAGAGCACGCACTCGGCGCGCTCGCTCGTGACCCCGCCGTGCCAGCTCGGGTCGGCCGCCGTCCCCTTCACCTTGCCTCACCCGCGCTCACGCCTCGACCACCTCGACGACCTCGATCGCCGCGCCCTCGGGCCCCGAGACCACCTGTGGCATGACGAGGGGGAGCACATCGCTGTGCACCACCACGTCTGCGGCGCAACGGGCGTCGGCGATCTCCTCCACGCACACGACGGTCGGGGGCAGCATGAGGGCCGACCCGGCGGCATACGCCCTCAGCAGCTCCGACGGGACGAACCAGTCGGCGTGGTCGGCCTCGGTGGTCTCGCCGTCGGCGACCTGCTGCTCGGGCATGAGCGCGGCGAAGAACCACGTGTTGTAGCGGCGGGGCTCGAAAACCGGCGTCAGCCAGTGCGCCTTGGCGACGACGAGGTCGGAGCGCAGCACCAGCCCCTTGTCGTGCAGGACGTCGTCGAGCGAGACCCGGCGCTCCACGAGCGCCCGGCGGACCCCGAGCCACTCGGGCCCGTCGACCGTGGCGAGCGGCCCGTCCGCTGACGGGCCGGCGAGCAGCACGCCGCACTCCTCGAACACCTCGCGGACCGCTGCGGCGACGAACATCTGCGCCTCGGCGGGCGAGCAGCCGAGCCGCCGGGCCCACTCCGTCGGCGACGGACCCACCCACGGCAGGGTGGGGTCACCGTCCCGCTCGTCGACCCCGCCGCCGGGGAAGACCATCATGCTCGGCGCGAACTCCATCGCGGGCACGCGCCGCAGCATGAAGACCTCCGGGCCGCCGGCCCCGTCGCGCACGAGCATCACGGTGCTCGCGCGCCGTGGCGTCGCCTCGTCCCAGCGCTCGCCGGCGAGCCAGCGCGTCGCCGCGTCGGAGATGCCCGGCGTCGTGGTCAGCGGGAACCGGCGGCCCATGGAGCTCACTTCGCGACGGAGACGATGACCTCGACCTCGACCGGTGCGTCGAGCGGCAGGGCGGCGACGCCGACGGCAGACCGGGCGTGGATCCCCTTGTCGCCGAAAGCCTTCACGAACAGCTCGCTCGCCCCGTTGATGACGCCGGGCTGGCCGGTGAACGACGGGTCGGACGCGACGAAGCCGACGACCTTGACGACGCGGGTCACCGAGTCGAGGTCGCCGACCTCCGACTTGATCGCGGCGATGGCGTTGAGGGCGCACGTCTCGGCGAGCGCCTTCGCGGCTTCGGCGTCGACCTCGGCGCCCACCTTGCCCGTCGCGGCGAGCGCGCCGTCGACCATCGGCAGCTGGCCCGAGGTGAAGACGAGGTCGCCCTCGCGGACGACGGGGACGTAGGCGGCGACGGGCGGCACGACCTCCGGGACGGTGTGGCCGAGCTCGGACAGGCGGTCTTCGACAGCAGACATGGTGCGGTGGCTCCTCAGGGACTGGCTCAGGACTTGGGGCGCTTGAAGTAGGCGACGAGGCTCGTGCCGTCGGGACCGTTGACGATCTGGACGAGCTCCCACCCGTCAGCCCCGAAGTTGTCGAGGATCTGCTTGGTGTTGTGGATCAGGAGCGGTGCGGTGAGGTATTCCCACTGGGTCATGGCCTCACCCTACTCAGCGGGAGGAGCCCCACCTGACGTGCGCTGGCCGCCGTGGCTGGCACCATGACGCGCATGACGAGCAGCCCCGAGACCCGTTCCTACGGCGAGGACCCGGCGCAGGTCTACGACGTGCTGCTACCTCCTCCGGAGGCGCCATCCGCCGCGGGGACCGTGGTGGTCGTCCACGGCGGCTTCTGGCGCAGAGGCTACGACCGCGAGCACGCCCTGCCCGAGGCTCGCGCCTTCGCTGCGGCCGGCTTCCCCGTGGCGCTCGTCGAGTACCGCCGAGCAGGTATGCCGGGTGGCGGCGTCCCCGGGACGCTCGAGGACGTGCGCGACCTCCTCGCGTCCGTCGCCTCGCAGGCGGACCTCCCCAAGCCGCTGGTCCTGGTCGGCCACTCGGCCGGTGGCCACCTGGTCACGTGGGCGGCGGGACAGCCGTGGGCGGTCGAGCGCGCGATCGCGGGCGTCGTGTCGCTGGCCGGGGTCGTCGACCTCGGCGCCTCCGACCGGCTGCACCTCGGGTCGGACGCGGCGCGGGAGTTCGTCGGCACCGGCCCGGGGACCCCGTCGTGGACGGCGGCGGACCCGATGTCGACCCTGCCGCCGAAGGTGCCGGTGCGCCTGGTCAACGGCGCCGACGACGACACGGTGCCCCCGGAGGCTGCGGACGCATACGTCTCCGAGGCGACGGTGGCCGGCGGCGACGTGACGGTGCAGGTCCTGCCGAACACCGACCACATGGCGGTCATCGACCCGGCGCACCCAGCTTTCGGGGCCGTGCTCGAGGCGGTCCGCTCCCTGATGCCGACGCGTTGAACCCTGCGTCACTGTTGCAGCCACCGCAACACTGACGTAGCGAACACCCGCAAAACCCACCCACCCGCTACGACACTGTTTCGCCCAGCGCAACAGTGACGTACGGCGTACGGCGAGGACCGTGGGCGACGGCGACCTTCGAGCGCACCCCGCCTAAGGTGGGACTCGTGACGACGGACCCGAACGCCGCACCCCGGGCGCGACCGCGTCTGCACGTCGTCACGGGCAAGGGCGGCACCGGCAAGACGACGATCGCCTCCGCCATCGCCCTCGCCCTGGCCTCCGAGCCGTCCCGCGTGCTCATCGCCGAGGTCGAGGGCCGCCAGGGCATCAGCCAGACCTTCGACGTGCCGCCGCTCGGGACCGACGAGACCCGGATCATGCGCCTCGCCGGCGGCGGCGAGATCGTCGGCCTCTCGATCGACGCCAAGGCCGCGCTGCTCGAGTACCTCCAGATGTTCTACAAGCTCGGCCGCGCCGGCAAGCTGCTCGAGAAGTTCGGCGCCATCGACTTCGCCACCACCATCGCGCCGGGCGTGCGCGACGTGCTGCTCATCGGCAAGATCTACGAGGCCAACCGCCGCCGCCGCGACGGCCGGCACAAGGGCGACGCCGCCCCCGTCTACGACGGCATCGTCCTCGACGCGCCGCCGACCGGGCGCATCGGCCGGTTCCTCTCCGTCAACTCCGAGGTCGCCGACCTCGCGCGCGTCGGCCCCATCGCCTCCCAGGCCGGCTCCATCACCCGGCTGCTCGAGTCGGACCAGACGGTCGTCCACCTGGTGACGCTCCTGGAGGAGATGCCGGTGCAGGAGACCCTCGACGCCATCGACGAGCTGCGCGCCAAGTCCCTGCGGCCGGGAGCGATCCTCGTCAACATGGTCCGTGAGCCGCTGCTCGACGACCTCGCACTCGAGCAGGCCCGGGCCGGCCGGCTGCACAAGGCCTCCATCCGCACCCAGCTCGCCGACGCGGGCGTACGCGTGACGCCCGAGCTCGTCGACGGCCTCCTCGACGAGGCGCGCGACCACGCCCAGCGCATCGACCTCGAGCGCGAGCAGCTCGCCCTCCTCGAGGCGACCGGGCTGCCGATCGTGCAGCTGCCCGCCCTCGCCGGTGGCGTCGACGCCGGCTCCGTCCGGGAGCTCGCCGCTCTCCTCATGCCGCTCTTCGTCCCCTCCCCGGTCCCGCCCTCGGTTCCTCCCCCGGTCGAGGTGGCGGTCCAGGCATGAGCCCGACGCCCATCTCCCCGACGCCGCCCCTGCTCGACGTCGACGCCCTCATCGACGACCCCGCCACCTCGATCGTCGTCTGCTGCGGCTCCGGCGGGGTCGGCAAGACCACGACGGCCGCCGCCCTGGGACTTCGCGCGGCCGAGGCCGGGCGCAGGGTCGTCGTGCTCACCATCGACCCGGCACGCCGGCTCGCGCAGTCCCTCGGCCTCACCGAGCTCGACAACACCCCGCGCCCCGTCGCCGACATCGACACGAGTGCCGGCGGGAGCCTGCACGCGATGATGCTGGACATGAAACGGACCTTCGACGAGGTCGTGCTCGCCCACTCCGACCCCGACAAGGCCCAGCAGATCCTCGCCAACCCGTTCTACCAGGCGGTCAGCAGCTCCTTCGCGGGCACGCAGGAGTACATGGCGATGGAGAAGCTCGGGCAGCTCAAGGCGAGCGCCGGCAGCCCGGACGCGCCGTGGGACCTCATCGTCGTCGACACTCCCCCGTCGCGCTCGGCCCTCGACTTCCTCGACGCGCCGAACCGGCTCGGCAGCTTCCTCGACGGCCGCTTCATCCGGCTGCTCACCGCCCCGGCCAAGGCGGGTGGCCGCGCGGGCCTCAAGGTCTTCGCCGGCGGCATACAGCTCGTGACCTCCACGATGACGAAGATCCTCGGTGGGCAGATGCTCACGGACGTGCAGACGTTCGTCAACGCCCTCGACACGATGTTCGGCGGCTTCCGTGAACGCGCCGACGAGACCTACCGCCTGCTCTCCGAGCGCGGCACGGCATTCCTGGTCGTGGCGGCTCCCGAGCGCGACGCGCTGCGCGAGGCGTCCTACTTCGTCGACCGCCTCGAGGCCGACGGTATGCCGCTCGCGGGCCTCGTCGTCAACCGGATGGGTCGCGTCTCGGCGACCGGGGTCACCCCGTCCCGGGCGCTCGCGGCCGCCGAGCACCTCGAGGAGAGCGGCGGGCCCAAGTCGGCCGACAACGCCGCGGGGCTGCTGCGCCTGCACGCCTCGCTCGTGACGACGAGCGAGCGCCAGCGCGAGCTCGCCGACCGCTTCTCACGGTCACACCCCGGCATACCCGTGGTGCAGGTGCCCGCGCTCGCGCGCGACGTCCACGACCTCGAGGGCCTGCGGGAGATCGGTGACGCGCTCGCGGGGTCGTGACGCACCCGTAGGTGGTCACGACCCCGCGATCCTGCGACATCGTGGCAAGCCGCGACCGGCAGTCTGCTCGACCGGTTGCCGCCGCCGGGTGCTACCTGGCCTGTGCGGCCATGCCCGCCTTGAGGGCGGACTTCCAGGACGTGATGTCGGGCCGCTTGCGCAGCAGGGCCCGACGCTCGCGCTCGGTCATCCCTCCCCAGACGCCGAACTCGGTCCTGTTGTCGAGAGCCTCAGCCAGGCACTGCGCGAGGACCGGACACGTCTTGCAGACGGCCTTCGCGTCGTGCTGGGCCTTGCCCCGTACGAACAGCGCATCAGGATCCTGGCCGGAGCACTTGGCCTGACTGGCCCACTCGTCCACCCACGGATCCACCATGATGACTGCACTCATTGCACTACCCCTCCCCGCCCGGCGCCTCCCATGACATCCGAGCTGACCGTCGGACCGTCCCACCGGTCCTGGCCATCGGGCCCCCCAAGGCCCAAAGGAGACATTAGGAGTGGGAACCCTCGGTCGGACATAGCCTCTATGGACCATTTAGTTGAGGGGGTGACTAGTCACCCCATCGCCCCGGAGGTGGTCACCGGGCACTCCCGCGGGCGCCATCCACCCCGGTGCACGCAGGGACGCGCAGTTCGGGGAACCCACTGCGCGCGGGGGACCGGTGGCCATAAGGTGTGCGGTTACCCTTGGGCCCATGTCTTCACGCACAACCTCGATCGGTGGCGTCGTCAGCCTGCTCGGCGCGTTCCTCGCGTCCGCGCTGGTGCTCGGACTGCTCGCCGCCGGCCTGGTCATGCCCGCGGTGGGCGCCACCGGAGCGCTCGCCCGCAGCGGTGTCGACGTGTTCAACGAGCTGCCCAGCGAGTTCACGACCGACCCGCTGGCACAGACCTCGCGCATCCTGGCTGCCGACGGCACCGTCATCGCGACGCCGCAGGAGCAGAACCGCACGATCGTGCCGCTGAGCAAGATCGCGCCGATCATGCGCGAGGCCCAGGTCGCGATCGAGGACCACCGCTTCTACGAGCACGGCGGCGTGGACCTGCAGGGCGTGATGCGCGCAGCGATCTCCAACCTGCGCAGCGGCGCCACCACCTCGGGCGCCTCCTCGCTCACCCAGCAGTACGTGAAGATCTCGCTCCAGTACTCCGCGC
>NZ_BAAANB010000001.1:265455-269192 GCF_039529575.1 Terrabacter terrae | reverse complement strand
CATGCGCAAGCTCAAGGAGCTGAAGTACGCGATCACGCTGGAGAAGAAGCTCACCAAGGACCAGATCCTGCAGGGCTACCTCAACCTCGTCTACTACGGCGACCGCGCCTACGGCGTCGAGGCCGCGGCGATGCACTACTTCAGTGTCCACGCCTCGAAGCTGAGCCTGTCGCAGGCCGCGCTCCTCGCGGGCCTGACCCAGAACCCGGGCACGACAGACCCGGTGAACTTCCCCGAGCGGGCGATCGCCCGGCGCAATGTCGTGCTCGACCGCATGCACGAGCTGGGCCGGATCACCGACAAGCAGTGGAAGGCCGCGAAGAAGCGCACCCTCAAGCAGGACATGCGCGTCCAGCAGCCCAAGAGCACCTGCCTCGCCTCGCCCTACCCCTACTGGTGCGACTTCATCGTCAACTACGCCCTCGCCATGCCGCAGCTCGGCAAGACGCTCGAGGAGCGCAAGCGCCTGCTCTACCGCGGCGGGGTCACCATCACCACGACCCTCGACCCCAAGCTGCAGCAGTTCGCGCAGGACGAGGTCGAGAAGAAGGTGCCGGTCGGCAACAAGGCCCGCATCGGCGCCGCCGCCTACGTCGCCGACCCCAACACCGGCCAGGTCAAGGCGTTCGCCCAGAACACCAAGTACTCCGTCACCAAGGACGCCGGCGGCGAGACCAGCATCAACTGGGCCCTCGACAAGAAGTACGGCGGTTCCGGCGGCTTCCAGTTCGGCTCGACGGCCAAGGCGTTCGCGCTCGTGACGGCCATGGAGTCCGGGATGAAGCTCAACGCCAGCGTCAACGCCAAGGCGGCCGGCGACGGTCACATGGCCTCCTACCGGCCGAACGACTTCCCGGGCGGTTGCGGTCCGGGCGGCACGTGGCAGGTCGACAACGACACGTTCTTCGGCGGCGGCAGCATCAGCCTCATGAAGGCGACGGCCCTGTCGACCAACACGGCGTTCGTCGCGCTCGCCCAGAAGCTCGGCGGCTGCAAGGTGCGCGACACCATGCTGCGGCTCGGCCTGCACCAGTCCGACGGCGACCCGGTCGGCAAGTACGCCCCGCAGTACATCCTCGGAGCCTCGGACGTCTCGCCGCAGGGCGTCGCCCACGCCTATGGCGTGCTGGCCGCCAGCGGCAAGAAGTGCCCCATGGTGGCGATCACCAAGATCACGCAGGGCAGCAAGAACATCGCCCTGCCGGCCACGCCGTGCGCGCAGGTCGTGGACCCCGATGTCGTCCACGCCACCGACAAGTTCCTCGAGTACAACATGACGCACGGCTCCGGCATCCGGAACCAGCTCGACGACGGCAAGCGCCAGTCCGCCGGCAAGACCGGTACGGCCAACAACAACAACGAGTCGTGGTTCGTCGGCTACACCCCCCAGCTGGTCACGTCCGTGTGGGTGGGCACGCCCTACGACCCCATCACCCGGGTGATGAAGAACGTCTCGGTCGGAGGCCAGTTCTACCCCGTCATGCACGGTGCCGCGATCGCCGCACCGATCTGGAAGGCCATCATGAACCGGGCCTCGGAGGGCATGCCCGAGGTCGCGTTCCCCGAGCCCTCCGACAAGTTCACGAAGGGCTCGAGCCCCGACTCCAACTCCGGCAACTCCATCCCCGGAGTCACGGGGATGTCGGTCAGCCAGGCCATCGCCACGCTGCAGGCCGCCGGCTACTCGGCCGGCGTCGGCGGCACCATGAGCTCGTCGGTGCCCAGCGGTCTCGTCGCCGGCACCTCACCCTGGGGCCAGGCTCCCAGCGGGACGTTCATCACCATCTACACCTCGCGCGGCGCCTCACGGCAGGCCCTGCCGCAGCCGCAGCCGCCGCAGCCGCAGCCGCAGCCGCAGCCCACGGTCGTCAAGCCGAGCGGAGGCGGTGGCACCACCACCGGCGGGGGCACCAAGCCCAAGCCGGGCAAGACCAAGCCCGGCAAGCCGCCGAAGCCGTGACCGAGCACTGACGACGACGAAGGCCCGACGTACGCGTCGGGCCTTCGTCCTTCGTTCGTTCGTCCTGTCGCCGCTCAGCCGGCGAGGACGCGGCGCACGATGGCCGCCACCCGGCCCCCCTCGGCGCGCCCGGCCACGGCAGCCTTCGCAGACTTCATCGCCAGCCCCATCTGCGGCATACCCGTGGCTCCGGAGGCGGTGACCGCCTCGCGGACGATCGACTCGAGCTCGTCGTCACCGAGCTGCTTGGGCAGGTAGGTCTCGAGGACGGCGAGCTCCGCCTCCTCCTTGGCGGCCAGCTCCGCGCGGCCCGCACCGGTGTAGGCCTCTGCCGCCTCGCGGCGCTTCTTCGCCTCCTTGGTGAGGACCTTGAGCACGTCGTCGTCGGTGAGCTCGCGGTGCTCCTTGCCCGCGACCTCCTCGTTGGTGACGGCGGTCAGGGCCATCCGCAGCGATCCGGCCCGCACCGAGTCACGCTCTCGCATGGCGGAGGTCAGGTCGGACTGCAGCTGCTCCTTGAGGGTGCTCATGGAGCCAGTCTGGCAGGTCGGGCACGTGGCCTCCGCCCGGTTTGTCGGCCGGCACCGCCGTGGGTGCCGCCGTGGCTGAGAAGGTGGGTGCGAGGATGGGCCCCATGCGTGCCGTGACCAAGACCGTCCTGGGCCTGGGGATCGCCGGGACCGGCGTGCTCGGCTGGGCCTCGCTCGTCGAGCGCAACGCCTTCGTGCTGCGCCGCTACGACGTGCCGGTCCTGCCCGACGGCGCGGCGCCGCTGCGGGTGCTGCACCTGTCCGACCTGCACCTGCTGCCCCGCCAGCGCGCCAAGCGGGCGTGGGTGCACAGCCTCGCCTCGCTCGACCCCGACCTCGTCATCACGACCGGCGACAACATCGCGGCCGACGACGCGGTCCCGGCGCTGCTCGACGCGTACGAGCTGCTGCTCGGCATCCCGGGCGCCTTCGTCCTCGGGTCCAACGACTACTTCGCCCCGACGCTGAAGAACCCCCTGCGCTACCTGACCCGGCACCACGCCCGGGGGGTCGGCACGACGCCGCGCCTGCCCACGGCGGACCTCGTGCGGGGCCTGCGTTCACAGGGCTGGGTCGACCTGACGAACCGCCGCCGGTGCCTCTCCGTGCGGGGCCAGCGCATCGAGTTCGTCGGGGTCGACGACCCGCACCTGGACTACGACCGGCTCGACCTCGTACGCGGTCCCGCCTCGCCCGACGCCGACGTGACCCTCGGCATCACGCACGCTCCCTACCAGCGGGTGCTCGACGCGTATGCCGCCGACGGGGCAGGCCTCATCATCGCCGGGCACACCCACGGCGGGCAGGTGTGCGTCCCGGGCTACGGCGCGCTGGTCACCAACTGCGACCTCGACACCAGCCGCGTCAAGGGCCTGTCCCGCTGGTGGCCGGGAGCCGGCTCGACGCCGTCCTCGCAGGCGCCGGAGGGCGCCGCGTGGCTCGAGGTGTCCGCCGGCCTGGGCACGGCCCCCACGGCTCCGGTACGCCTCGCCTGCCGTCCCGAGGCCACCCTCCTGACGCTCGTCCCCCGCTCCCAGGGCTGAGCCGCCGTCGGGCCGACCCACCCGATTCGGAGATGGGCGGGAGGCTGCGCTAGCATCTCTGCTTGCTGCCTCCGGTCGACCCGGTCGACCGGTTCGGGGCAGATGCAGCACCGGGGTGTGGCGCAGCTTGGTAGCGCGCTTCGTTCGGGACGAAGAGGTCGCAGGTTCAAATCCTGTCACCCCGACCAGTGTTTCTGCAGGTCA
>NZ_BAAANB010000001.1:243355-265401 GCF_039529575.1 Terrabacter terrae | reverse complement strand
GTGACTACCCTTCCGCATCGCCTGTCCCGAAGAGGCTGTCCATGGCCACCGCGCCAGTCTGGAGGACCGGGCGGATCTGGTGGCGGTAGACGAGTTCGGTGACGCTCGTCCCGCTGTGACCGACGAGGCGAGAAATCTCCTCGATCGAGACACCCGAGTCGGAGAGCAACGACACGAACGAGTGCCGCAGCTCTCGTGGCGACCAATCCCTCGGCTCGATATTCGGCACCTTCGCGAGAGCCGTGCGAAAGGCACGCAGAGCGTTGTTTCGGTCCATGGGCGTGCCGGCCTTGCTCGGAAACACGAGGCCGTTGTCTGTCCAACGCTCCCCCACCTGGAGACGCAGCTCGGCCTGCTCGACCCGCTGACGCCGGAGAGCATCGACGGCCCTGGTCGGTAGAGCCAGCGTCCGCCGCGACTTTCGCGTCTTGGTGTCCCCGCCCGACCGGACCGAACGCCAGACCTCCACGTAGGCAGGCACGGGCGGCGATGAGCTCGGGATGCCGTCGAGGTGTACGTGCTGCCACCGGAGCGCGCGCAGCTCTTCGGTCCGAGCGCCCGTCAGCAGCGACACGACGATGTAGTTGTGCATCCAGTCGCCGGCCGTCTTGGTCAGGACGTCGCGGGCCTGCTCGGTCGTCAGCGACTTCGACGGGCGACCGGGTCGACCTGTCGGGACGCTGCAGAGAAGCACCACATTGCGCTTGACCTTGTCGCGAGCCATGGCCCGGTTCACCGCGCGGACGAGACAAGCCCGTACACCGCGCAGCGTCCGGGTGCTCAGCTTCTCCGAGAGCCCAAGCAACCAAGCATCGACCTCACGTGCGGTCAGATCCCGAAGGCGTCGCGCGCCCAGGTGCGGGATGACGTGGTTGCGACTGAGGCTCTCGTTGGCGGCGCGGGTCTCCTCGTCGCGCGAGTTGAGGCCGAAGGCCAGCCAGTCCTCGACCGCCTGTTTCACCGTGTACGTGTCATCACCGAGGGCGACCCCGTCCTCGTTGTCGCGCAGGACCTCGCGCAACTTGCGCTTGGCCTCCGTCTTGGTCCGGCCAGAGCCCTTCTTGACGATGCGCTTGCCACGGCCGTCGTAGCCGAGGGTGACGGTGGCGATCCACCGTTGTCGACGTTCGTCCCAGTGCAGCCCACCGTCGCCCTTCGACCTTCGCTCGGTCATGCGACGTCCTCGGACAGCGACTCGAGGTAGTCCTGGAGCGCGACGACTGGGACCAGCCGCCGACTCCCCTGTTTCACCGTGCGCAGCCTGCCCGACCGAATCAGCTCGTAGATGACGGATCGGCTCAGACGGAGGGCCTCGGCCGCCTCATCCACGCGGTAGGCCAGCGCCGGAACTTCCTTCTGGTGCTTCATCACTGCTCTCCTCTCAATCTGGCTGCGCACCGGTCGGCGCGCATTGGGTCGTTGCCGAATGACTGTCCACAGGTTCGCCGGGCGGTGACCCGCGCTGGCTTTCACGTTGTGCCGCAGTGCGTTTGGCGTCGTCGTACTGCGTGCGCCAGCGTTGGGCTTGTCTCAGGGAGGCGGTGATGACGGCGGTGTAGTCGCGGTCGCGGACGGGGACGTCTTCCCAGACGAACCGTGGCTGGCCATCCGCGTGCAGGACGTCGGCGGCGAGCCGGTCGGCCTCGGGGGCTTCGATGCCGGCCTCGGTCAGCACGGCGCGGACGACGGCGGCTCGGTCGGCTTTGTGCTGGGTGAGGGTCTTGCCGGACCAGTGCCGGGAGACCAGGACGCGGCGGCCG
Source organism: Terrabacter terrae (assembly GCF_039529575.1). Taxonomy (NCBI): domain Bacteria; kingdom Bacillati; phylum Actinomycetota; class Actinomycetes; order Micrococcales; family Intrasporangiaceae; genus Terrabacter; species Terrabacter terrae. Next base: position 263,641 of record NZ_BAAANB010000001.1, on the reverse strand, counting down.
CCAAGGCCGAGATTGTCTCGGTCGTGGGCCTTGGACGGGCACGCGCCCGGGATCAGGCCGGGGCCGGGGTCCTTGGGTTGAATGCCGTGGCGCAGCCAGTTCGCGCAGCCCGGGGAGCAGGGCAGCCACCGGACTTCGCGGTGCAGCCGGTCGATGTGCCGCGCGTACGCGACCGCGGACGGATGGGACTCAGCACCGAGCTCGTCGGCGGGGTCGTTGGCGGGCTGTGTGGCGTAGGTGTCGGCGATGGACTTCGTCAGGTACTTGCACAGGTACCTAACCGCGCGGTCGCTGTCGGGCGTTCCGCCAAGCAGGCCCTTGATGTCGACCTGCTTGCCGAGGGTGAGCACGTGCATCGGCTCGACGTCGTGCCCGTTCTCGCGACCCGCATCGAGGCGGTCGAGGGCGTCCTCCCACGTCGGCAGCCCGGCGCCGGTCGTCGGGTCGGTGTACGCCGCGCGATCGCGGTCCCACGTCGGGAGCGTGTCGCCGTCGTAGACGACCTCGTCGATGCTGGGCCACCAGATCGCGGCGTAGGTGGCGCGGGCGACCGCCTTGATGGTGGCTCGCGGGATGGCGCCACGGACCGCGGCATGCAGGTGCGGGGCGAGGCGGCGTTGCGGTTCGACGGCGGCGAAGTACTGCACCTTGTAGCCGGCGGCGCGGCGCAGGTTCTGCCAGAACCGGTCGACCAGCCGCGGGAACAGCAGCGCGTCAAGTGCCGCACGCCGGTAGTCGTACCGGCTCGGGTTGCGTGGGACGCCGGCGCCGGGGAGCACCTTGCCGTACGACGGCAGGGTGAGGGTGAGGAACATCGAGGGCCGGTACGTACGGCCCGTCTTCTCGTCCATGAACGCCGTGCCGATGGTGCGGTCCTGCACCGGGATCGTGGGCAGGTCCGGGAAGCCGGACAGATGCCGGGTCGAACGCACCCGTCGCGGCGCCGGGCCTCCTTCCTCCTTTTCTTGGTCCTCGTCTTCCTCGTCTTCCTCGACTCCGTCGTCGTCGTCGAGCTGTTCGGTCTGCTCGGCCTCGAGGTGGCGAGGTGGGTCTTCGGTCAGGTGCCAGCCTTCGCGGCACTGGTGCATCCGCAGCCGTCGGGCCTTGTCGGCGCAGGACGGGCAGACCTTCTCCCGGGTGGAGCCGCACGCGATGGGGACGGTGGTGACGGCGCCGGTGGCGCGGTCGGTGACCTGGCGCAACAGCGGCCGGATGCAGACCCCGGCGCTCTCCGCGGCGGCGACGGCCATGTCGGTGGTGACGCCCTGGTGGGCGCGGGTCGGCAGGCGCCGCTCGACCCCGGTCACACCACCAGCGGACGCGACGGCAGCGGGGCGGTGGCTGCTCATGCGGCACCGCCGAGCGGCAGGACGCCCTGCCAGGCCGGATGCTTGCCAGTGGCCCCGGGGGCTTTGACCCAGCCGGGCCGCTCGGGCTCGGTGTAGTCCGGGTCCCGGTTCGTGCCGGCCCACCAGCCCGCGCACACCCCGGAGGCGTCGACGTAGGCGGCGCAGTCGGTGAGGACGGGACACGAGCGGCAGAGCGTGCGCATCGACTCGGCATCCCACGGGCCGATCTCTCCGGGCTCGGCGGTCCACGGCAGGTCGGTTCGGGCACCGCAGGTACCGAGCGCCTGCCACGCCACCGACCCGAGCGGGTGGCGGGTGGAGGCGGTGGCGGCCTCGCACCACACAGCCTCCAGGGCTGCCCACCGAGCGGAGCGAGACAGCGCGGTCATGCGACCTCGCCCCCAGCGGCAGACCCGAAGTCCGACGTCGAGCCGGATGCCGACAGTGCCTCGTCGATGACGACGACGACGGGTTCCCCCCGGGTCAGCCGCCTTCGGAGCGGGCGCCGTTCCGCCGTTCCGAGGCCGCCCCAGATGCCGAAGTCCTCGTCGAAGACCAAGGCCCAAGTCAGGCAGGGGCGGCGGACCGGGCAGTCGTGGCAAATGGACGCGGCTCGAGCGTGGATGCGCCGGGAGGTCTCGGCGAACCAGAGCTCGGCGTCGGTCTGGCGGCAGGTGCCGTGTTCCTTCCAGCCGCCGAGGGCGAGGGAACGGGGCACCGGGCCGTCCACGTGCGGGAGGACCGGCAGGGCGACGAGGGCAGCCTGTCTGCGCATGGCGATCACGCCGCCTCAGGCCCGGAGCCGCTCGACCCCGACGCTGAGGAAGCAGCTTCCCGGGGTCGGCCGGCGCGAGGCGTACGTGAACTGCGCGACTGGCGACCTGACCGCGGTGTACGGCGCGGCCCCATGGAGGCGACGTCCCGGTCTGGCGTGACCCCAGCGTCGGGCTGATCGTCGACGTGCTCCTCGGCGGCAAAATCCTCCACGAGGGCGTCCTCCACGACGAGAGCGGCGAAGGTGGCAGCGGCCGCGCGGACAAGGCCGTCGGACCAGTAGTCGGCCCGAACCCGGTCGAGAGTGCCGTCCTCCTCGACAACCCACGCGGAACCAGGCGCGGCCGGGGAAAGCCGGTGCGCCGGGGCGAGGGCGGCGGTGCCATCGCCCAGGACCATCCGGGTCTCCTCGGCCGACCGCAGCCGCAGCGCGATGGTCTGGGTGAACAGGCCCCGCATCCCGACGACCTCCTTGCGGGGGTCCTGCACACACGCCAGGACGACGACGCCGAGGGCGCGGCCTTGGGTGAGGATCTCAGCGAGCAGCCGCGAGGCTTCCCGCTTCGTGTCCGCGTCCGTGTAGGCGGTCAGGGCGGCGAGCTCGTCGATCACGAGCACGTGCAGCGGGTCGCCCGGGCTGGGCTGGTGGAGCCGGGAGACGCCGGCCATGGCCCGCCCGCGGTCCTCGATGACCCTTAGGAGCCGAGTGAGGGTCGCGAGAGCGTCGGCGGGGGTGACCGCGACGGTGGTGAACAGGTGCCGGCCCATCATGACCTCGACGCCACGCTTCAGGTCGACACCCCACAGCCGGACCAGGTCCGCCCGCACGGCGGGTGCCAGGCCGCCGCAGACGCCCCAGAGCATGGAGCCCTTCCCGGAACCGGAACAGCCCACGACGAGGGTGTGCCGTCCGCGGACCTGCAGCGCCCACGCGGTGCCGTCCTGCCTCCGTCCGAGAGTGACGGTGTCCACCGTCAGGTCGGGCCCGAGCGGTTCGGGCAGCTGCGCATCGGCGGTCGCGGCCAGCGATTCCCGCATGACCAGGGCGATGTCGAGGACGGACGGGCTCCACTGCCGCACCCGGTACGACACCGCGGACGCGGCTGCGGCGAGTGCCGGGGCGGCGTTCTCGAGGTCCTCGACGGTCTGGCCCATCCGGGCCCGGACTCGCAGCGTGAGCGTGTCGCCGGAGGTCAGGACGTTCATGAGCCGGGGCGGCACCCACTCCGACGCGGTCCCGGTCGAGGAGACCTGCACCCGGCCGGTGCGACGCGCCAACGCCCAGGTGCGGCGCCGGACGTTGCGCTGCACCGACAGACCGCACTCCCGCGCCAGGACCGGCCACGTGCGGCGAGCCCAGCGGCGCCACCCGAACCGACGCGACGGCCCGGCGAGCCAGCGCTGATACCCGCGAGGCCACCGGCACTCCCACACCGCGACCACCAGACCCGGCCCAGCGGCCGCGCTGATGAGCACTCGCGCCGCGGTGGGATCAGGCTGGGTCACGGACGCAAGCAGCGCCAGCAGCGCGAACCCGACCACCCACCGAGGGTGACGCCGAGCCCACCAGCCCCACCCTTCAGCGACGGCAAGCAGCACCCGCACGCTTGAGCCGGACCAGCGCAGGGCCCGGGAGCCGACCGCAGCCGACCCCCGAACCCCACGCGATGAAGCCGTCGAGGACGTCATGTCACGCCGCCTTCGAACCCTGACCCGAACCCGAACCAGCCGAGCCAGACTGGCCGGCGGGCTTGCCTTCGTCGGCGAGGCGGTCGGCCCGCCACATCTCCGACAGGCCACCGGCCTTGTTGACCCGGACCTCGACCGTCAGGTCGACGAACTCGACCGGCGCGAACTCCCCCAGCACCGGACGGTGCGGGCAGCCCAGCTCGACGACACCCGTCGTCATCGACTCCCGGCCGAAAGTCGTCTGCCGGTAGACGACCTCGACCTGCCACAGCGGCATCCCGGTCGCCTCATCCCGCGCCTGCGCCTCCGACGGGCGTCGTTTGCCGTCGCGCTCCTCCCACTCCCGAACCTCGTTGACGATCCCCGTCGAGCGAAGCCCCGCCCGCTTGCTGTCCACCGCGTAACTCGACATGTTCGAACCCCTTCCTTGAATGACTAGGTTGGCTAGCCAAATGAGTTGGTTCGAACAATCTGGACTAGCTTGGCTAGCCATGTCAAGCATTTGGACGGATTTGTCCAGCCCGGCTAGCCAACTCGGTAGCCTGAGGCCATGAGCCTGGACCCCGACGACCCGCGCCCGCCGTACCAACAGGTGGCGGCTGCCCTGCGCGCGGCGATCCTGACGCGGCAGATCGCGCCCGGAGACAAGTTGCCGTCCCAGGTGGAGCTAGCGCGCCGCTATGGGGTGGCCCGGATGACCGTGCAGCAGGCCTTGCGCATCCTGAAGGACGAAGGCCTGACTGTGTCGCGGCAGGGAAGCGGTGTGTTTGCCAAGGCCCGCACCGAGCGACCTATCGGGCTGCGTCCGCACATTGAGCGCGCGTTTGAGCAGCCGAACGTCGAGATCGACTTCTCCGGATACACAGCCGAGACGCTGCACGGCATCATCGCCGAGCCACTTGACAAGATCCGCAGCGGTCGCCTGTCCCCGTCTTCCATCCGCATCCGCATGCTCCTGTCCGACATGAGCCGGCCCTTGTCGCTGCCGGTCAACGTCGACAACAACCCCGGGGCCAGCGGCCCAGCCCGTGCGCGCATGGCCGAAATCAGCACGCGTCACGCGGGAGCCATCACCGCCACTGTCGAGGAACTCGCTGACCTGGGCCTGGTTCGCAAGGCAACCGTCGAGACCCGCCTCCATGGGTCTGCGCCACTCTTCAAGGTCTACATCGTCAACGGGATCGACGCCTTCTTCGGCTACTACCCCGTCGTTCGCCACGAGGTTCGGATCGGCAGCAAGCGACAAGCGATCTTCGACCCGATGGGCAAGGACGCCGTCATGTTCCAGCGCACCGACGACGGCGACGCCGAATCCGCAGATGCCCTGTTCGTCACGCAGACCCGACTGTGGTTCGACAGCGTCTGGGACACCATCGCGGCACCCCCAACGTCATGAGCCACAATGCGGCCCAACTCGTCGAAGAGGCCCACGCAATCCTGCTCGACTTCGACGGCCCCATCACCCTGCTCATGCCGCCACCGGCCAACGCCCACGCGGCAGACGCAGCACGCGCGCCCCTTGCTGGCCTGGATACGCCACCCGACGTGACGACGACGACCGATCACCTCGCCGTACTCCGCTGGAGCGCTACGGGCCCAGCCGACCGTCTCGCAGCGGTCGAGCAGGCCTGCATAGACGCAGAGGTCGAGGCCGCACGACACAGCGACCCGACACCCGGAGCGCTCGACTTCCTCCGCGCCTGCAAGCGGGTAGGAAAGCCCGTCGTGATCGTCAGCAACAACGCCGCGGATTCAGTGGTCACCTACCTCAACCGCTACGACGCCACGAGCCTCGTCCGGGGCATCGTTGGCCGTGAACCGCGACGGCCGGACCTGTTGAAGCCCCACCCCTCCTTGGTCCTCGCAGCACTGGACCTCGCCCAGGTCCGGGCAGAAGACGCGGTCCTCATCGGGGACTCGGTCACAGACATCCAGGTCGCTCACGCGACCGGCGTGCGGGCAATCGGCTACGCGAAGACCCCAGCCCGCGGTCGAAAGCTCGACGTAGCCGGCGCCGACGCCGTCGTCGAGGACATGGACATGGACATGGACATTCGAGGGCAGTAAACGTCCGACTCTGCTTGTTATGCACGTGATCTTGCAGGACATTTCGATGAGCCGTGGTGGCTGCTCGCCTCTGATGTTGGAGGGCCTGAAATGCCTGTCTTGTATCCGTGTCTGATCCGTTCTCGTCGGCCGTCTGGGGAGGTAGCGGTCCGCCTCGGGATGCCCCTGGTGGACGACTACCTCGAGTTCTTGGAGGGTCGGTGCCGGCCGAACACGGTGCTGGCTGCGGCGTACGACCTGAAGCTGTTCTTCACCACCGTGGCGAAGGATCCGCCCGAGGTGGTCCCGGCTGATGTGCTGGGGTTCATCACCGCCCAGCGGACCGGCCGCGTCGAGGCGGGGCCGGTCCAGGCGGTGGTGGCGGACGGTGAACCGGCGGGCGTCGCGACGAGCACGGTCGCTCGTCGGCTGTCGAGCATCTCGGGCTTCTTCGGATACCTGCAGGCCCGGGGGGACGTGGCCGGCAACCCGGTGCCGCGGGGACTGCCCAGTCGTCGTGAGCGTCAACGACCGAGTCAGGGTGTCCCGTTGACGCGCCGGGTCCGGCGGTTGCCGAGGATCCTGACCCCTGCCGAGGTCGACGCGCTGACCGGCGCGCTGCGCACCCACCGGGACCGGGCGATGGTCGCAGCCATGGTCCTCGGTGGGCTGCGTCGCTGCGAGGTCCTCGGGCTGCGGATGGGCGACGTGCGGGTGGCCGAGCGTCGACTGTTCATCGCCGACGGCAAGGGTGGGCACCAGCGGCTCGTGCCGGTGTCCTCACGGTTCTTCACCGAGCTGGCCAGCTACCTCGAGGCGGAACGACCGCGGGCCACGGGCATCAGCGGCACCGATCGGGTGTTCGTCGTCCTCAAGGGTCCGAACCGAGGGAACCCTTTGAGCGTCAGAGGAATCGACGAGGTGTTGGCTGGTGCGAGGCGGCGGGCTGGGCTGACGCACGCGACCTGTCACGAGCTGCGGCACACCTGCCTGACCCGGCTGCGGGAGGCCGGGATGGCCCTCGAGGCGATCCAGGCCCAAGCCGGGCACGCCTCGATCGAGTCGACCCGGATCTATCTGCACCTGGCCGACGACTGGCTCGCGTCGCAGTACCGCAAGGCCGCCGAGGTCATCGACGCGCAGGTCTTCGCCGGCCATCCGGACGCCAGCACCGGGAGCCGGCGATGAGCACCGCGGTGGCGGTGAAGCGGCCGGCGTCGCCCGGCCCATTGCCTGGATCACCGAGCGGTAACCCCCGCGGCCACAACGGCACGGCGCCAATGCGGACCTGGGCCGAGCTGGACGCGGCCCGTCCGGAACTGGCCGCGACGATGCGCCGCTACCTCGAGCAGATCGGCTGCGTGCTGCGCCCGGGCAGCGTCCGCAACACCGACCAGGCGCTGCGCTCGTTCGCCGGGTTCCTGCTCGAGCAGGCCCCCGAGGTCACCAGCGTCGCCAAGGTGACCCGCCGCCACATCGAGCACTACAAGCCGTGGCTGGCCGCCCGGCCCGGGCAGCACCAGCCGCGTGCCTCGACCGCGACGCTCGCGCACCGGCTCGGGACGCTGCGGATGTTCTTCGTCCGGATCGACGAATGGGGCTGGGACGAAGCCCCGCCGCGGGTGCCGATGTTCCCCGGCGACCTGCCCCGCCAGGACCACCCGCTGCCCAAGGCCCTCGACGACGCCGCCGCGGCGCAGCTGCTGCGTGCCGCGCACAACGACCCCCGGCTGCTCGTGCGCGTGACCGTCGAGGTGCTGCTGCGCACGGGACTGCGGGTCAGCGAGTTCACCGGGCTGCGCGCCGACGCCGTCGTGCTCATCGGTTCCGGCCCGTGGCTGCACGTACCGGTCGGCAAGCTCCGCGAGGACCGCTACCTGCCCCTGCACCCGCAACTCGTGCAGCTGATCGATGACTACCGCCACCAGCACGTCCCGCCCGGCCACCCGCTGCTGCTACCCAGAGAGAACGGCCGCCCTGCCGACCGGCACTCCGTCACCCGGATCCTGAACAACGTCGCCACCGCAGCCGGGCTACCGCACATCCACCCCCACATCCTGCGCCACACCCTGGCCACCCAGGCCATCAACCGCGGCATGAGCCTCGAGGCCATCGCCGCGATGCTCGGGCACCGCTCGCTCGACATGACGCTGCGCTACGCCAGGATCGCCAACCGCACCGTCGCCGACGAGTACTTCGCCGTCACCGAGAAGGTCGACGCCCTGTACGCCCAGGCCCGCGCGCTACCGGCCGACGTGCTCGGACCCAACCTGGCAAGGCTGTCCCGCGAACACCACCGCCACCTCGGAAACGGCTACTGCACCAGGCCCCCCACGCTCGACTGCGCCTTCGAGTCGATCTGCGAGACGTGCACCTTCTTCCAGACCAGCATCGAGTTCCGGCCCACCCTGCTCGCCCAGCACGACGACGCGGCCGCCAAGGGACAGACCCACCGAGCCGAGCTCTTCGCCAATCTCCTCGACCGCACCCACCACGAGGCCTCCTGACATGACTGCCCCACCCCGCCCGCCGGTCCAGCCCCAACCGGGCCTTCCTCGATCCATGCCGCCCCATGCCGGTGCGCCCGAGGCGTCAACGTGGAGCACGCGCAGCGCAGCGAGCATGAACGACGTTGACACCGACCAGCAACGGCACACACTCGGCGGCGAGGAAGGACCACTCAGCGACTCCGGCACCCACCCGGATCACGCGCATAATGCCGAATAGCGGACGTTGCCCGGTGCGGCGAGTGCCGCTCACGTGGCGGCTCGATGGGCAAGACGTTCAGCCGGGTGGACACACCTTTGCTGCGGACGGTGAATGTTTCCGTGCTAGCGGCAACCGCGCCGGTTACATCTTGTGCCGGGTCGCGACGCGGTGTTGTACCGCTGCCGATCGAGTGCCTTGGAGACCTCATTTGAGAGAGAGGAGGGCGAGCACGATGGCGCCCAGGAGGGCCAGAACAGCCGTCGCAGAAGACCCTTGAACTAGCGCCACCACCGCTAGCACCAAGAGGAGCGCAGCCCCTACGACTACCCAGATACGAGCGGAGCGACTGATGGTCTTCTGGCCTCCACCTCGGCGTTGAACTAAGAGAATCATGAGCAGGGCAAATAGCGCGCCCGTGCCTCCAGCGAGTATGCCTCGCATCTACCAGATCTCCTCAAGAAGGGCGCCAGCGACGACTCCTGCTGCACCGCAGCCAATGCCGACGGCGGGAGCGGCGACAAGATCGACTCCGCCGGTTGCAAGTGTCGCCCCCGCGACGCAGGTCGTAGTTACGGCATACCCAAATAGCCACTCGGTCCAGTAACGCACCGCATCCCTACCCGTTGGGTCGACATTGTTGATGGGGTTGTCGGCGGCGTAGCTGTAGGGGTTGGCTTGGTTGGGGTCGCCCAGGCGGGTGATGGGGTCGGTGGTGGTCCAGCGGCCGGTGGTGGTGTCGTTCCATCGGGTGCCGTGTTTGGTGTAGCCGGTGGCGGGGTCGAGTAGGCCGGTGGTGTGGCGGTAGGGGTTGGCGTCGACGAGGGCGCCGGTGCCGGTGACGGCGGTGATCGTGCCGTAGGGGTCGTAGGCGTAGGTGGCTTGGGTGTTGCCTTGGCCGTCGACGATGCCGACGATGGTGCCGAGGCCGTCGAGGACGAAGTAGCCCTTCTGCCCGGTGGGCAGCTCCATCCCGACGAAGGAACAGTCTCTCTGTAATCGCTTCCGCTGTGTCAAGCAGCGGCGGGAAGCACGGTTCCAACCCCCGTCAGGAGTCGCCCCCCGGCTGCCATTCCTACGACGACTTCCGCCGCACGAGTATGACGACGATCACGCCGGCGATCAGTCCCAGGAAAAACACTCCTAGGGATGCCACAACGACCGGCACCCATACGGCCCTGTTCCCCGTACTGTTTCCCGCCACAAGGCCGACCGCAATGCCAACCAGCGCGCAGAACATCACAACCATGAAACCCCGGCCTACACGTCTCAGATCTGCGGCGTCGCGTGGCATGAGAAGGCTCCTCACGTAGGGACTAGAAACTGAAGAAGTTGTCGCCGAAGACGACCCAATCAAGACCCGCCGTCACCAAGCTCCCAGCACCGAGACCCGCAGCAAAGCAGACCCCGGCTCCGATGCCTTCAGTCACGCCAGTGCACACCGTCGCGAAAGTGAGCGATACTGCAAAACCTACAAGAAAGGTTGAGAGGTGCTTGCCGGTCGGGTCGGTGTAGTTGATGGGGTTGTCGTCGGCGTAGCTGTAGGGGTTGGCTTGGTTGGGGTCGGCCAGGCGGGTGATGGGGTCGGTGGTGGTCCAGCGGCCGGTGGTGGTGTCGTTCCATCGAGTGCCGTGTTTGGTGTAGCCGGTGGCGGGGTCGTAGAGGCCGGTGGTGTGTCGGTAGGGGTTGGCGTCGACGAGGGCGCCGGTGCCGGTGACGGCGGTGATGGTGCCGTACGGGTCGTAGCTGTAGGTGGCTTGGGTGTTGCCTTGGCCGTCGACGATGCCGACGACGGTGCCGAGGCCGTCGAGGACGAAGTAGCCCTTCTGCCCGGTGGGTAGTTCCATCCCCAGGGGGTGCCGTCGGGGTCGTTGTCGAGGTAGGTCTTGTTGCCGTTGACGATGATGATGTCGATGCCTGGGACGCCGTGCTTGGTGTTGCGGCCGTAGACGTACTTGGTGGTGTCACCGCCGGTGACCTTGCGGGTGACCAGCTCGTTCTGGCCGGGCCCGGCGTAGGTGTAGGTGGTGTCGGTGGTGGTGTTGTGCTGGGTGGCCATCTGCCCGGCGCCGTTGTACGTCAGGGTGCCGGCGGCGGGGGCGGTGGTGGTGTTGCCGGCCATGTCGTAACCGTATCCGGCGGTGCTGATCTGGTTGCCGGTGTTGAAGGTCAGCGACTGGGTCTGCACGCCGTCGCGGGTGGCGGTGAGGCGGTTGCCGTTCGCGTCGTAGCTGTAGCCGTAGCTGTGCCCGCCGTAGTTGGTGACGCCGGTGAGCCGGTTCGCCTTGTCGTAGCTGTAGATGGACCGGGCGGCGGTCAGGTTGTCCTGGGACCACTGGATCAGGCCCTTGGTCGGGTTCGACGTTGCGGTCGAGACCGGGCAGGGCGCGCCGGCGGCGACGGTGACGTAGCAGTAGGTGGTGTCGAACACTCTCGTGGTGTCCGAGCTATTGCGGGAGGTCCAGGTCCCGGAGATCCGGCCCGAGCTGTCGTAGTCGGTGTGGGTGTGCGCCATGAACGTGCTGTGGTCGGCGTTGGCCTTCCACCAGGTGTCGGCGCGCAGCCCGTCGGCGTTGTAGCCGAACCGGGTGGTGGCCGAGCCGGGCGGGGTCATCGAGGTCAGCTGGTTCGCGTCGTCGTAGGTGTAGCTGCTGGTGCCGCGGGTGGTGGTCTCCCCGGTGAGGTTCCCGGCCAGGTCGTAGTCCCAGCTCAGGGAGCCGCCGCCGGTGGTGGCGGAGCGGCCGATCAGCTCGTCGTGGGCGTTGTAGGTGAAGGTCACGGTGCCGTTGCCGTCGGTGCGGGTCTGGACCTGGCTGGAGTTGTTGTAGGTGTAGCTGATCGACGGCGTGCCGTCGGAGTAGGCGATGGTGTCGATCTGGTCGACGCCGTTGTAACGTGTACGTGGTGGTGACGCCGCGGCCGTCGGTGAGGCTCTGGAGCCGGCCGTACCCGTCCCAGGCCAGGGCGGTCGCCCCGGGCCCGGACCCGGCCGGTGGGGTGATCGAGGTGATCTGGTTGGTGGCATTGTCGATGCCGTAGCTGGTGACCTTCCCGGCGGGGTCGGTGGAGGTGGCCAGCGTGCCGGCGCCGGCGGTGCCAGCAGCCCGGTAGCTGACCTTGGCCACCGCGCCGGTGCCGGAGTTGGTGCTCGAGGTCGGGTTCCCGGCGCCGTCGTAGCCGATGACGGCCGCGTTGCCCTGCGGGTCAGTGCTCCCGGTCGGGGCGAACGGGTTGACCGACCCGGAGGTGTACGACAAGGACGCGCTGGCCCCGGTGGGGGCGGTGACCTTGGTCAGCGACTCCCCGCTGTTCGCGCCGTAGGCGGCGCTGGTGACCGCACCGGCCGGGGAGGTGGCCGAGGCGATGTCGGCCATCGGGGTGTAGCTGGTCTTGCGGGTCCGGCCGAGCTCGTCGACGGCCTGGGTGACCCGGTCGGTGCCGTCGAGGGTGTACGTGACGTGCGGCACCGCGGACACCGCCTGGGTCTGGTCGGTGTTCGGGCTGGCGACCTGCGTCTGGGTGCTGCTGGGGTAGCTGAACCGGGTGACCGACCGGGTCCCGGTTGCTGGGCCCTTCTCCACGGCGGTGACCCGGCGGGCGGAGTCGTAGGCGAGGTTCAGGACGGTGGTCGACGGGTCGTCGATCGAGGTCAGGTTCCCCGCGGCGTCCCAGCCGAAGGTGGTCACGCCGCCGGCGGTGTCGGTGATCGAGGTCAGGTGCTGGTTGACCGTGTCGTAGCCGTAGGTCACGGTCCGTGAGCCGCCGGTGTCCGAGGCCTGCGTCATCGAGGTCAACAGCCCGCCGGTGAACCCGAGGGTGGCCTTGCGCGCGTTGACTCCGCCGCGGGTGGCCGTGATGGACGTCGAGGTGATCGTGGTGGCGTTGCCGTTGCGGTCGGTGATCTTGCTCAGCGCCCCGGCCGCGGTGAACGTCGAGACCGCCTTGGTGGCGTGGTCGGACAGGGTCCAGCCGGTGGTGCCGGTCTTGGTCAGGGTGTTCTTGAACCCGGCCGGCTGGTGTAGCCGCTGGTGCCGGTGATCGGGGTGTACAGGCCCTCGAGGCCGCCCGGGGCCAGGTAGAGCACGGTGCCGTCGGTGTTCGCGACGAGCTTGGTGTCCTGCCCGAGCCGGGTCGCGAAGCCCTTGCCGGCCGCGCCGGCCGGCAGCGCCGACCCGGCGCCGAGCAGCAGGCTGTTGAAGTCCAGCCCGAGCTGGACGTCCTGGTCGACCCCGGGCAGGGTCAGGTCGGTGGTGGTGACCAGCAGGTTCCCGGTGCCGACATCCACGCTCGCGCTGACCCGCTCGGCCGCCCGGAACTCCACCCGGGTCGCGTTCGGACGAGGACCCACCGGCAACGGCGCGACCCCGGCTGCCTGCGCCGAAGGAGCGATCACCGTCCCGAGCCCGGCCGCGACCAGCGCCGCGACCGCTCCTACCGCGACCAGCCGCGCCCCGCGCGGCCTCGCCCCCTGCACTCGAACCGACCTCTGAACCGAGCTGGAAGCCTTCATCACACGCCCCTTCGCGAGAACCAGCCTCCCCCCTGCGGATCAGCCGGTCCCTTCGCACCATCCTCCGCAGATCCGCACAAAGGACGAGAATCCCGATATTTCTTGACCAAACCTTTAATAGCCACGCCGGCATGGCAGCCCGCGCCCTCGACCGGTACGACAGCGAAAGACGGATCCAAATGCGGACTCATGGGCGCTAGGTGTCGACGGGTCGGGCACCATCCGAATCGACAGCGTTGGCCGACCGGAAACGACTGATTTCGAACTGTGCCATCGCTGCGCAGGAGGACGGTGTGGCGCAACTGCGCACAGGCTATTAGTGACGCTAGGCAGATGGCTTCCGCGACGATGGACATGCTGAGCCACCTGCGGCGAGATCGCGCGGAGGGCCCTCGAGTCCGTGAGGGCCGTCAGTGGGTGCGGCCCGTGGTTGGGTCTTCACGGGCGAGGAAGTAGACCATGCTTGTGACGGTGAAGGCGATCCGTCCGTGTTCGGGGAGTAAATCAGGCCCTTGCCAATCAGCTGGGCGCGGGCGACGCTGGTGGCACCAGCCCGCTTCACGCACATCTGCGATGAGCCCCTTAAACGTGGCCAGCTTGGTCCGTGATGTGTGTTGATCAAATGGCCTCGGAGTGGGGTCGACCGTCGGTGATGTGGATGATGCGTTCGGCCGATCGGGCGATCCCTTGGTCGTGTGTCGCCATCACGAGCGTGGTGCCGTGCTCGTGCTGAAGATCAACTAGAAGCTGCATGACGCCGGCGGCAGTCTGTGAGTCCAGATTGCCTGTGGGTTCGTCGGCCAGCAGCACACTGGGTCGCCCGATCAAAGCGCGGGCGATTGCGACTCGCTGCTGCTGGCCACCAGATAACTGGGAGGGCAGCGCCGTCTTTCGGTCCGCGAGGCCAACAGCCTCCAATAGATCGTGGGCTCGGGCGCGCCGGTCGTCGCTAATCTTGCGACCTACCAACGGGGCCAGGACGTTATCAGTGACGGTTAGTGCTGGGATGAGATGGAACTGCTGGAACACGAACCCCACGCCGGCTCGATAGTCGGCGAGCGCGCGCCGCGACAGGGAGGTGATGTCCTGTTCACCGACGCGGATCGTGCCGGCGTCAGGCCGGTCGATGGCCCCGATGAGATGCAGGAGGGTCGACTTTCCCGACCCGGAAGCACCGACGACGCAGGTGAACCGGCCAGCTTCGATGTGGAGGGTGACATCGTCGGCGGCCGTCAGGGTGCTGCCGTCGCCGAGGCGGTAGCTCTTGCTGACGTGCTCGACCCGTACGGCGAGACCCGTCCGCTCTGAGATGCCGGTGTCTGGTGCGGAGGTCATGACGGGTTCCTTCTCATTCTCGGGACAGCAGTTCGGCGGTGGGCAGGTGGCGCAGTCGACGGGCCGGCAGGAGGGCGAGCAGGCTCGTGGCAGCGAGGCCCGCCAGAGCGATTCCGGCGGCGACGAGCAGCACCTGTCCAGTAATGCCGGTCAGGAGCGCGACGGCCGCCAGGCCCAGGCCGGCTCCGAGGAAGGCGCCGATGGCGCCGATGATCGCTGCCTGAGTGGTAATCAGGCGGGTCAGTGTGTTGTCGCGCCACCCGGAGGCCTGTAGGGCGGCATACTGCGGGGCTTGTTCGCGCAGGTCAAGGTAGAGGATGTCAAGTAAGCAGCCAAGCCCGATCACCGTCATGACGACCGCGGCGACGATGTCGGGACCGCGGACCTGCACAGATACGGCGTCGCCCAACAGAGTGCCGACGACCGAGCCTTGGAAGGCAACGCTGATCCCGGTGAGAGCGGTGAGAGCGGCGACGCCCATGGCCAGCGCGACGGCGCCGGTCATGGCCCGGGCCGGGGTACGCAGCAGATAGCCCAAGCCCATCGTGGCAGGTCCCCGGAGTGGCACTCTGATCGGGGTGCGAGCGGTGACGGCGGGTCGGATCGCGTCGGCGGGGGTGGCGCGAGCGGCGCGTCGAGCGGGGATGAGTCCGGCTATCAGGGTGAGCAGGACCGCGGCCGGGACGGCCAGCGTTGCCCGACTCAACGGGACGCTGGCACCGAAGGCGCGCCCGGCGGGGATCGACAACACCGCTCCGGCCAACCCGGCCGCGGCTCCGACGGTCAGAAGTTCGCCGATCACGTGACGAGTGATCAGGCCGGGGCGCCACCCGAGGCATGACAGGACCCCCAGTTCGATGCGGCGTGCCCGTACCGAGGCATTGGCCGAGATCGACACAGCCAGGGCGGTAGTGAGCAGGATGAGAAGGAACAGGGCGAGGCTCTTGCGGTCTACGGCGCTGGTGACCGTGGCCGCCACGCCCTTCTGCACCCAGTTCTCGCTAACCATGAGGGCCGGGGCGCCGTGGGCGGTCGCCGGGAGCGCGACCGGGGTGGGCCGCGGAGAGGACCCGACGGTGATGTCAACCGCCAAGCCGGTGGCCTGAGTGATCCGTTCGGCGGCTAGGCGAATGCGTTCGCGGCTGGCCGGGTCGGCTCCGGTGACGCCGGCGACGCGGACCCGAACGGCGCTGATGGGCGCGGACGGTGTTTTGCTGTCGGTGGGCCAGGTGAAGGCCCTTGATGTGAGAGCGGGCAGGGCTTTAAGGGTGGTCAGCACAAAGGGCGGGGACTGGACATACCCGGCGGGGTTGGCGTCCGGCGCGAGATCTCGTCCCTTCAAAGCGGCACGCGTGGCGTCGTTGGCGGCGCCCACGGTCGGTGATTGGTAGGTCTCCAGAGGCAGTTTGGACAGCTCGGAGAAGGAGCGGATCTTGTTCGGGTCGAACGTGCCTTTGGCAACCAGCAGTGGCAGCGGGTCAGTGCTCCTGCTGTTGCGGGTGGCCGCGGTGATCTGCCGGTAACCGGTGTCAGCGGCGGCCATCGGGACCGGTGCGAAGGGGATGTTGAGGTAGTACGTGTCCGTCCAGATCGAGGCGTCGTTCTTTACCGGATCGGGCATCAGCACCCCGTCGGGTCGCTGCCTGTAGGTCACGGACGAGGGAGCCATCCACCGGCCGGGCAGCAGGCTGCCACCAGGCAGCCCACCTCGCTGGCCCTGCAGCCATGCATCATGTCCCTGCTGTGCGGTCAACGTGAACGTCCTGCTGTCAACCGGTGACGAGGAGGTCACCAGGGCCCGGGCCTGTTGTCGGGTCAGGCCACGCTGCAAGGCCCGGACGGCGTCCGGACTGAGCCGGTCGACCCTGACCCGGTCGGTCTGGTCGACCAGCGTCCGGGACGAGACAATGGCCGGCACCGGAATGCCTCCCGGGTCGCTCGACCCGACGGTGTCCTGCTGCGTCAGGTAGCTGCCGGTGACCATGGCCCGGTCCAGCCCGGTCAAGGCTGCCTCTGCCGCTGGGTCGATGGCTGCGACGGTCACCGGGAAGGACATCCTAACCCGGATGACAAAGTGTCCCTCTTGGTAGGGCCAGCGGGTCCCGTTGCTGCCGTTGGAACGGTCCCAGCACTGCGGGGTCCATCTTGCATCCGTGGTGAACGGTGAGTCTGGACGCTGAGCAGCATCACGACACACTGGTACGGTTTTGCCGCTGGGCAGCAATTGGACGACCGGGTTCTCTTCCCCGCTCAAGTCCAAGTCGATCCCGTTGCTTACGTAGAGGTAGCCATCCGAGCCAGCGGTCTTGGCAAGACCCCGCATGGATTCTTCGGTCGTTGAGAAGCGAAGCAGTGCGGAACCTGAGTCGCCCACAAGGTCGGTCACATCGATCGGTACGTCAACCGTCTGAAACACCTGCCCCACCATGGCGATCGGAGCAGACACCTCCACGCCCGGGATCCGGGCCACCGCATTGGCCTGCGCGGTGGTGATCCCCCCGTACAACCCGGAGAGGTAGTTGGGGCGCACCCGCCCGGTCGATGCCTCGATCGTGGTTTGAGAGCCCTTAGGACGGACCAACACGTCATAGGACGAGCGGTAGTTCGCATCCACCGTCGAGGTCACCTCGAGCCGGGCCTGCTCGGCTGATCCGGTAAGCACGACGAACGCCGTCACGGCCAGCAGCACCGACAGGCCCGTGGCAGCCGTCCGCCGCCAGTCCCGAGCTATTCGCCTGATGACCAGCACACCAACCTCCATTGATTCGCACCTTGGCGTCTGCACCCTACGACGTACGTGGGCTGTCAGCGCGGCAAGTTAAGTCACGGTTACGTGAACGACGACGCGCCGACGGACGACTGCGAGCGGTGCCATCAGTATCCATTTGGTGGCCCATTAGGACCGGCAATGTCTTGACGAAAACATGACCAAAGCGCCGTACCCACTAAGCCATCACGAACGAAGTTGCGGCGCGTAGGAATGCCGTGGCATACAGGACAGCGATGAATCCGAAGCAAAACCAACGGCCTGGAGTTGCATTCGTAACAACGATTACGAACACAAAGACAAGTGTTACTGCAGCGTATAGGCGCAACCATCGCAGGTGCGCCAGCATCCAAACATCCAGGGGATGTGGGCCTCGGCCACTGTCGCCGCTGCCGTGGAGGCTTCCACCTCGTCGCTTGATGAAGACAGCAGTGAGCGCCACCACAAGCGAGACTGCGGCTCCCGTGAGTAGGCCCTCCAGCGACGGCCCGTTCATTTACCCGACCTCCTCCACAACGCCGGCTGGCTCCACGAGTCTGCTCGCCCCCTGTCCATGGAGCGGACCCTATGCCCGCCTAACCTGCAGCGGGGCATGACGAGAGCAACTGCCAGAGGCGTCCGCACATGCCGCGGTCCGCTCACTGAGCGCCAATCCGCGGACGCGGGCCGGTTCACCGCATACGTTCACGATATGAGCCGGTGGGATGTCGCGCCTTCTCCGTCACAGCGTTGGGTCGCTGGCCATCGCAAGGGAGTGCGGTCCGCCTTGATCCTTTCTATCGTCTTCTCGCTTGTCGTGGGAACGTACTCTCTCGTCAAGGAGGGATTCTCGTTGTCCATCGCAGGTTTAGCGTTGTCCACCCTCGGACTTGCGGGCAGTTTCATCCTCATTGGTTCTGTGTCCCGCTACGTGGAGAACTGGGACAAGGAACACCCGTCGCGAGAGTCGTCGTAGGTCTGGCCGGGCGCTGGACTGAACCGACCGCAACTGCAACTGCGGACACGCGCTCATGCCGCGGGTCGGATATCGGGTTTCGCACCGGCGCATCCGCTGCGGCACCGAGCACGGCGGCTACCGTGCCCGTGTGAGCACCTTCCGTGTCCGAAAGCCGTTCGCACTCCTCGAGGCCTTTCTCGCGCCATCCGTGGTGGCCGTTCTCTCGCTGTTACTCATACGGCCCCCGGTACGCGCGATTCCGGCGGTTCTGGTGTCGTTGGCGTTCGGGACATGGATCATGCTTCGAGGGTCGCGGCGGGCCCTCACACTGACTGATGACGGCGTGCAGGTGCAGCGCGACAAGTACCGCATGGATGTCCCGTGGCACACGGTCGTAGGGGTCGACCGAGGCCGTCGTCGCGGCCTCGTCAGGGCCGACGAGCTCATCCTCGCCGACAGCAGGATCGTCGCGCTGGACCATCGCAACCAGACCACGACCCTCCCCAAGGGCTTGCAAGGTCATCCGGCCACAAGTCGCGTGCAGGTGAGCCTTTACGACCGCGACTGGGCTTCTGGACCGATCGGTGAGCACCTACGGGCCCGGGGCATCACGATCTGACACTTCCGACTTTGCCGCGAAGCGGCGTGCCGATGAGCGTTGGATGGATGCGCCCGGCTCAGGTTGAGAAGCCTCGAAACCGTGTCCTTCGCGACAGAGCCGGCGCGCTCACATCTCGATCGGCAGCATGCCCTCGTACACGTCGAACGGCCCTGTGACACGGACGCCTTCATAGTCGCCGTGGGGGAACTTGCCGTCGACCACGATGATGACATCGACCCGCGCGAGGATGCCGGTCGCCAAGTGCACGGCGTCCCAGGTTGTCATTCCGTGAGCGACCCGCAGTTCGCCGGCCTTGCGCGCGACGGGCGCCGAGACATCGACCAACTCCGTCGCTGGCGACTCCAAGAGAGCCCTGACCTTCTGGCGGGCGGTCGCGTGGGCCGCGGTGTCGCGTTTGTGGCCTGGCGTGACCTCGGCGAGGATCGCCGTGGACTCCACGAGAGTCACCTCGCCTCGGTCGACAGCTTCCATGAGAGACCGCAGGCACCCGAAGGCAGGCTCACCCTTGAGGTAGCCGATCAGGGCAGAGGCATCGAGCAGCGCACGTTCGACTTCCTTAGGCTTGGCCACGGTTCACCCCCAACCACTCCTCGGTCGTGGCGCCCTCGGTGAAGTCGGGATCCACGCCGAAGAGGTCGGCCCAGCGCAGGTCGGGTTTGACGAGAATCCGAACGTCCTCCGCCCTGATATGGAAGATGCGGCCGTCGCCGTCCTGCCTCACCGCCCCGCTGACCTCCACCTGCTTGTACAAGGCGTCCTTCAGTTCGCCGCGCAGGGACGTGTCGAAGCCGACGCGCACGATGCGCTTGTTCGGCAGGCGCAGAGACGCTCGGTTGCCGCGAGAGACGTTAAGACCCACGAGTTCACCTCGCACGCTCCCGGGCATTGTGCGCTCAAAGGGCTGCAGGACCTCCAGACGCTCGCCGAGCGCAGCTGTGAGTTCGACGCTCGGCGGAACGGCGGGCGCGTCGGTGACCAAGGCCAGGCGCGGGGGCACCCAGTCCTCTCCACCGTCCACGGGCTGGCCGTGCTCGACGAAACGGTGGGCCGTCTTGACCGCGTCGGGGGTCCATTCGTCGGGCAGAGGTTCGCCCTGCCCAACTCTGCCCAGGGAACTGTGGACCAGCCGCAGCCACCGGGATTCTTGCGGTGCGCCCTCAGGCGGCGCGATGGTCGCGAGGGCGGAGCCCGTCCGGAGCTCGGTGATCCGCCATGCGACCGGGACATCCGAGAGTTCATCCAGAAGCGCGAGAAGGTCCGCGCCCAACTGGAAGAAGCGGCCCGCGTTGGCGGGGCGTCCTTCGTCCACGATGAGTTCGAGCGCGTCCACGACGCCATCATGCCCGCCCACACCGTCAGAGCGCCGGACAAAGCGCAGGGCGAGTCGGCCGCCCCAAAACGGGTAGGGCCCTCTCCTCCCCGTTCGGTCCTACGACACAAGTCCTCAATCTCACAAGTGGGCGCGGGAGACCCCTCGGTCATCGCCTGTGGCCCGCGATATCGCGCATCGACCGGCACAGGACACGCACGACGACCGGCGCGTTGCTGATC
>NZ_BAAANB010000001.1:221464-243314 GCF_039529575.1 Terrabacter terrae | reverse complement strand
GCTCCGCTATCGGGTCGGTGGCTCTCCCTGGCCGTGATGGGTGCACCGCACGCGCTAGGCCCATAAGACGATCGATCAAGCCATGTGCGGCGTGACCTGCGAGGCGCGTCGCCCTTCATATACGGAGGCGTTGCCGGCAGGGAAACAGCCCATCGCGAAGTAGCGGGTCCAGAGCGCCCAAATGAGCGCCCATTCACGGCCAGCGGTGTCAGCCTCGATGACAGGCAAGCCCAAGGCTGCCGCTGAGGCGGGGCCAATGGCTGCACCGTGATACGTCGCCTCGTCGACAAGTGGCCCCTTCAATCGCTCCCCGAGCTCTTCGGCTTGATTCCCGTGAGCACCTTCGAGAGCTTCCTTCAGAAGCGAGTAGCTTCGCTTCGTCGCCGACCTGGCCTGCTCGACCATGAGCATGTTGACGTCTGAGAGCAACCCCGCATATAGCGGGAAAGTGTCTGGCGCAGCCTGTACCCGAGCGTCAGCCGACTCCACCGCAGCCTCAATCTCCTTCGCGCCAACCAGCCCGCGACCCGCCACCGGAAACTGCGGGTCGATCGGTCCCAGGTCGCCCGAGGGACCCATGAGGATCTCGTTCGCGCCTAGGCACATAATCGTGCCCGCCGACTTGGCCATGTCGGGCACGATGATTCGGAGTTTCGAGCATCGCGCCTGGAGGCTGCGAATCAGCCTCACCGCGACCTCACCGTCGCCACCAGGCGAAGCCAGCATCAGGTGAAGCACCGGTTGGTCGTCGACGTCTTGGAGCGCCTCCTCCAAGAGGGTCACCGAGGACGCGAAAATTGCATCGATCATGACGATCAAGCGTGCGCCGACCAAGTCCTCGTACTCGCGGATTAGGCCCTGCCGTGCATACCGCTCCGCGTGCTGGGCTGAATAGAGGGGCGTCCTCAGCGTGGAATCGCGATCGACGCGCTGTGGCCCACTCCCTTGCGGAAGCTCGCGCTCTTGTTCCGCCGACTCTTCGCTGCCGCCTCGCGCGCCCTGAGAGCCAGTTTGGCCTTGCGCTCCCACTGGGGGTCCGCTGTGGACGGCGTCATCAGTGCCGACTCCCGTGCCTTGCTCATGTGCACTCCCTCCCCGGATCTTGTCTTCATCATGTCCGTGGCCACTGACAGTCATCGCGCTAGGTCCCCCTGCGTACCTCAAAACTTGGCCCGAGCCTATCCATACGCCCTAGGAATTTCTCCGCAAGGCCAACTTGGCGCGTCCGCAGAAGCTTGAACCTTGGCCCTAGCCGGCTTTGACGCCTTCCAGCCTCGTGTCCCGGCGACCGGGCCTGAGTGACCAACTGGGTGACAGTGAGCCCGCACATCTCGCCGTGCACGCGGACTCTCACGGACGCGAAACGTGCTCAGCGGCTAGGGAACCCAGTGTGCTCGGCGTGCTTCGGGACGAAGAGGTCGCAGGTTCAAATCCTGTCACCCCGACCATCCCGCAGGGCCTGGTGGAGAGCGACGAACTCGCCTCCACCGGGCCCTTCGGCGTTGTCGGCCCAGCCCCTCCCCCGGTTTCCCGGGAAGGGCGCGACGCGGCATACGACAGGACCACACTGCTTCGTGCTGAGGTCAGCGCCGGACCGGGGATGGGGCGCCCTACCTGACCCCCCGCCGGCCGGCTAGGCCTGGACCCGGGTCGGCGTCTGCCGCACCGACTCGGCGACGACGTCGACGAGCCGGCCGGTGCGTGCGAACGTGGCGCGCTGGCGCATCGCCCCGTTGCCCTCCTCCTGGACGCGGGCGAGGCCCTCCTGGACGACCTCGAGGTCGCCTGCGGCCTGCAGGGCCGGGCCGACGTGGTCCAGCAGCGAGCCCAGCACCCACCAGCACGGCTTGGGCAGCCCGGAGCGCCAGTCGATGAGTCGCCCGCCGAGTCCCTCGCGTCCCGACTGCCAGGCGGCCAGCCGCAGCAGCTGGGTCGGCACCGCGGGGGCCTCCTTGCCGAAGGCCCACTCCTCGGCGGCGGTCTCGACGAGGCCCCGGCACAGGGCCGCCACGACGACGGCCTCCTCGACCGTGAAGCACACGTCCGCCGAGCGGATCTCGACGGTCGGGTAGTGCTGCGCGAGCCGCGCGTCGAAGTAGATCATCCCCTCGTCGAGGATCACCGACGACAGCACCATCTCGCGGACCAGCCGGTGGTACTCCTCCGCCGAGCCGAAGTGGTCGGCCGGGCCCCACGACGGCCACCTCGCGAGCGCCTGCGACCGGTAGCTGGCGAACCCGGTGTCCGCCCCGTTCCAGTACGGCGAGTTGGCGCTGAGCGCCAGCAGCGCCGGCAGCCACACGCGGATGCGGTCGAGGACGCCGACGCCCTCCTCGTCGCTCTCGACGGAGACGTGGACGTGGCAGCCGCACGTCAGGTGCTCGCGCGCCGTCAACTGGTAGCGGTCGACCATCCACGCGTACCGCGGCGACCGTGCGGCGATCGGCCGCACCGCCAGTGGAGAGGTTGCGAGGGGCGCGACGTTGCAGCCGGTGTCGCGGGCCGCTGCCGCAGCCTCGCCGCGCCAGCGGCTGATCTCACAGCGCAGGCCCTGGAGGTCGGCCACCGGCGCCGTGTGCGTCTCGATCTGCTGCTGCTGGAACTCGCCCTCCACTGCGCCGTGGACGCCGACGCCGGCGACGGGGGTCGACTGGCTCGCCGCGCGCACGAGCAGCTGCCCCGAGACGGAGCGGGGCCGTCCGTTGCGCGTGTCGACGAGGAGCATCTCCTCCTCGACGCCGAGGGTCCGCGCCATGGCGCTCCTTCCGACGACGCGCCGCCCGTATGCCGTCGGGCCGGCTCGTGCCACCAGTGTCCCCCGGGTGTGGGCGCCCTCGGGCCGAAACCGCGGCTCGAATCGCGGACACCGGGAGCGGTCGCGGGAATGAACGGCGCGAACCGGTGTTGTCACTCGAGGTCGCCGGACCGCAATCCGAACAGCCCAGACCCCGGCGCCGTGACCCGGCGCCGCGAACCGCAGGAGGATCGTGTCCACCTCGTCCAGCCTGGGACTCCGCTCGGAGCGGGGCCCGATCCTCATCGCGCTGATGCTGTCGACCTCGCTCATCGCGCTCGACTCGACCATCCTGGCCACTGCCGTGCCCTCGATCGTCGCCGACCTCGGCGGCCTGTCGCAGTTCCCGTGGCTCTTCTCCGTCTACCTGCTCGCGCAGGCCGTCTCGGTCCCCGTCTACGCGAAGCTCGCCGACACCCTGGGCCGCAAACCGGTCATCCTCGTCGGTATCGCCCTGTTCCTCCTCGGGAGCATCCTGTGCGGGTTCGCTTGGAGCATGGGCTCGCTCATCGTCATGCGCGCCCTGCAGGGCCTCGGCGCCGGCGCGGTGCTGCCGATGACCACGACGATCGCCGCCGACATCTACACCGTGGCCGAGCGGGCCAAGACCCAGGGCTACATCGCCAGCGTCTGGGCGGTCTCGTCGGTGGTCGGGCCGACGCTCGGCGGGGTCTTCTCGCAGTTCGCGTCGTGGCGCTGGATCTTCTTCGTCAACATCCCGTTCTGCCTGCTCGCCGCGTGGATGCTCTGGCGCAGCTACGACGAGTCGGTCGAGCGTCGCCGCCACCGCATCGACTACGCCGGGGCGTCCCTGCTCACCGTGGCCCTGACCCTGCTCATCCTCGCCGTGCTCGAGGGCGGCCAGGCGTGGGCGTGGAGCTCGTGGCAGAGCATCGGCTCCTTCGCGGTCGGCGCCGTGCTGCTCGCCGCCTTCGGCCTCGTCGAGCGTCGGGCCGCCGAGCCGGTGCTGCCGCTCGAGGTGCTGACCCGGCGCCTCATCGTCGCGACCTGCCTCATCAGCATCGGGGTCGGGACCGTGCTCGTCGGGCTGACCTCCTACGTCCCGACGTTCCTCGAGCGCTCGACCGGCGCGACGCCGATCGTCGCCGGCCTCGCGGTCGCCGCCCTCACCATCGGCTGGCCCATCTCGGCCTCGCAGTCCGGCCGGCTCTACATGCGCGTGGGGTTCCGGCCGACGGCCCTCATCGGTCTCGTCGTGGCCTCGGCCGGGGCCGTGTCGCTGTGGCTCACCTCCGCGACCCCGAGCGTCTGGGCCACGGCCGGCTCGTGCCTGGTCGTGGGGCTCGGCCTCGGGCTCGTCGCCACCCCCACGCTCATCGCGGCGCAGGCCTCCGTCCCGTGGAACGAGCGGGCCGTCGTGACCGGCACGAACATGTTCATGCGGTCGGTCGGCAGCGCCGTCGGCGTCGCGATCTTCGGCGCCATCGCCAACGCCGTCATCGCCTCGCGCGGCGGCGACGCCTCCCGCAACGCCGTGCGCGCCGGGTCGTCGGCCGTCTTCCTGGCCGTCGTCGTGGCAGCGCTCGTCAGCATCGCGGCGGGCCTGCTCATGCCGCACACCCGCGCCGAGGACGTCGAGCACGACGGTCCGGCGGGTGACACCGACGACAGCGAGCCGGTCGGCAGCCAGGACGGTTCGGACGACCCCGACCGGCCTGACCGGGTGCCGCAACCCTCGACACGCCCCAGCCCCGCCTGAGCACCCTCGAGCGCATCGGGTAGGTGCTGGAGGAGAGCCCACCGACCCGAACGACGAGGAGAATGCGATGAGCGAGCACGACGACGGCGCGAAGAAGGTCGCCGACCTGATCAAGGACATCCGCGTCGCGATGCTGACCCACGCCGACTCCAGCGGCGCCCTGGTCAGCCACCCGATGGCCACCCAGGAGGTCGAGTTCGACGGCGACGTGCTCTTCATCGCCGAACGCGACAGCCACAAGGCTCGAGACATCGCCGCCCAGTCCCCGGCCAGGGTCAACGTCGCCTACAGCTCGAGCAGCTCGTGGGTGTCGCTCTCCGGCACCGCGACGATCGTCGACGACCCGGCCAAGCTCGCCGAGCTGTGGAACTCCTTCACCGGCGCCTGGCTCGAGGGCGGCCCCGACAACCCGAACAACATCCTGATCAAGGTCAGCGCCGACTCTGCCGAGTACTGGGACTCGCCCGGCGCCAAGGTCACGCAGATCGCCAACTTCGTCAAGGCGAAGGTGACCGGCCAGCGCATGGAGGGTGACAACAAGGTCGTCGACCTCTGAGCGCCGACGGCGGTCAGTGGGCCGCCTGCGACCCAGCCGTATGCCGCTGGGCTCCCTTCTCGGGGAGGGGAGCTCCCGGCATACGCCAGCTCCACGACGCTCAGGCGGCGCCCTTGACGAGGCGCATCACGGCCCGCTCGAGGGCGTCGCGGTCGCGGATCTGCACGATGTCGCCCAGCTCGAGCCGAGCCCGGTCGGCCTTGGTCAATCGCGAGACGTTGCGGGCGATGGTGCGGCCCACGGCGAACTCGTCGAGGACCCGCGGGTCGACGTAGGAGCTGCGGGCCACGGCCGGCGTGTTGCCGAGGTGCTCGGACACGACCTTCATGGCGTCCTTCTCGGCGCGCTTGATCTCGCGCTCGGTGGCGACAGGACCCGTGCGGGCGAGGGCGACCGCCGCGGTCACGGTCGCGGCCCACGTGCGCAGGTCCTTGACGGTGTACTGCTCGCCGACGAGCTGCTTGAAGGCGACGTTGAGGTCGCTCGACCGCAGCTCGTGCCAGCCCTCCGTGTCGCGGTAGGCGAGCAGCCGCTCCCCCGGGTAGCCACTTCGCTTGAGCGACAGCACGATTCGCGCCAGCAGCTGGTCGTTCATCACGGCCTCGCGGGTGACACCGGACTTGGCGGGGAACTCGAACGTCAGCTCCTCCCCGCTGACCGTCACGTGCGAGCGGAGCAGGGTGGCCACGCCGTGGGAGCCGTTCTCGGCCTCGTACTCCTCGCCGCCGCTGCGGAAGAGACCGGCGTCGAGCATCCGGAGCCCGGCGGCCGTCACGCGCTTCTTCGTCAGCCCGTTCGTGCGCAGGTCGGCCGCGATCTGCTTGCGCGCTGCCGGCAGCTGCTTGGCGAGCTCGACGACCCGGTCGTGCTTCTCGCGGGCGCGGGCCTCGTGCCACTGGTCGTGGTAGAGGTACTGGCGCCGGCCCGCGTCGTCGGTGCCGACCGCCTGGATGTGCCCGTTGGGATAGGGGCTGATCCAGACGTCCTTCCACGCCGGAGGGATGACGAGCGAGGTGACGCGCTCCCGGGCGTCCGGGTCGAGCGCCCGGCCGTCCTTGTCGAGGTAGGCGAAGCCGCGCCCCCGACGCACCCGACGGATGCCCGGCTTGTCGATGATGCTCCGGCGCAGTCTCACACCCGGGAGATACCCCGTTGCGGTGAATGGCCGAACATGCCCGTTGGGGCGTCGGCCCCGGCGCCTCAGTCCGGAGCGTCGGTCTCCGGGGTGCTCTCGCCCGCGCCGGCCGTCGGGCCGGGCGAGTCCTCGGTGTCGCGCGTGTCGGCCGCACGGTCGGGCCCGTCGGGCGCCCTGACCGGGACGATGTCGGGCACGTCGATCTCCGGCAGCCCGGGGGGCGTCGGTGGGTCCGGCGTGACCGGGGGGAACACCGATCCGTCGCTCTGCAGATGTGATTCGTGAGGGGTCACGTCTCTCGTCGCCTCTCGCCCCGAGTGGGTGGATGTGGCTATAGCTCGACCATACCGCGCGCCCCCTCGGACACAACCCGTGTCCCGGCGAGAGTGGCTCAGCGGCCGGTGCCGCCGTAGACGATCGCCTCGTCGGCCGAGTCGAGACCGAAGGCCGTGTGCACGGCCCGGACGGCGTCGTCGAGCTGCTCGGCGCGGGTCACGGCCGAGACGCGGATCTCGGACGTCGAGATCATCTCGATGTTGATGCCGGCCTCGGCGAGCGCGCCGAAGAACTTGGCGGAGACACCGGGGTGGCTCTTCATGCCGGCGCCGACGAGGGCGATCTTGCCGATCTTGTCGTCGAGGCGCAGGTCGGCGTACTCGACCTCGTGCTTGATCGACTGCAGCACCTGGATGCCGCGCGCCCCGTCGGCCTGCGGCAGGGTGAAGGAGATGTCGGTCTTGGCGGTCTCGGCGGCCGACACGTTCTGCACGATCATGTCGATGTTGATGCCCGACTCGGCGATCGCGCCGAAGATCTTCGCCGCGATGCCGACCCTGTCGGGCACACCGACGATCGTGATCTTGGCCTCGCTGCGGTCGTGCGCGATGCCGGCGATGATCGGAGCTTCCACAGCGCCTTCTCCTTCGTAGGGGTTGTCCTTGATCCACGTGCCCGGCTTCTGCGACCAGGACGAGCGCACGTGGATGGGGATGCCGTAGCGGCGGGCGTACTCGACGCAGCGCAGGTGCAGGATCTTGCTGCCGTTGGCGGCGAGGTCGAGCATCTCCTCCATCGACAGGACGTCGAGCTTGCGGGCGCTCGGCAGGATGCGCGGGTCGGCGGTGAAGACGCCGTCGACGTCGGTGTAGATCTCGCAGACGTCGGCCTCGAGAGCCGCGGCGAGCGCCACGGCCGTCGTGTCGGAGCCGCCGCGGCCGAGGGTCGTGATGTCCTTCGTCGTCTGGCTGACGCCCTGGAAGCCGGCGACGATCGCGATGTGGCCGGCGTCGAGCGCGCTCTGGATGCGGCCGGGCGTCACGTCGATGATGCGTGCCGCGCCGTGGGCGTCGTCGGTGATGACGCCGGCCTGGCTGCCGGTGAACGACCGGGCCTCGGCACCGAGCTGCGCGATGGCCATCGCGACGAGCGCCATCGAGATCCGCTCGCCCGAGGTGAGCAGCATGTCGAGCTCGCGCGCGGGCGGCGCCGGGGAGACCTGCTCGGCGAGGTCCAGCAGCTCGTCGGTCGTGTCACCCATCGCCGAGACGACGACGCACACGGAGTGGCCGGCGCGCTGCGTCTCGACGATGCGTCGCGCCACCCGCTTGATGGCCTCGGCGTCGGACACGGACGAGCCGCCGTACTTCTGGACGACGATGCTCACACTGGCTCCCGATCTCCTCGGTGGTCTTCCCCGGTCTGCGGTGCTGCCGAGTCTAGGGTCGGGCGCTCGGCGTCCACCGGGGCGTCGCGATCGTGAGACGGGCGCCCGAGGGCGCGGACGGCATACGCCCTCGGTGGCCGCTCGGTCGCTCAGGGGTGCAGCGCGTCGAACTCCGCCTCGCCGACGGTCTCGGTGTCGGCGTCGAGCCGCAGGTGGGCCAGGATCGAGTGCAGCGACCGCATCGCCATCATGGCGCGGTCGCCCCACTCGGACAGGTAGCTGAACTGCCACCACCACAGCGCCTCGAGCTTCCGGCCGGCCGCGTAGTGCTTGAGCCCGTGGCTCAGGGCGACCGCGACGTCGACGAGGTCGTTGGTGACCGAGCCGTCAGCGCGCTCGGACGAGGTGATCGGGTCGATGACGTAGACGTACTCGTCGATCCCCGTGAAGAGGTTGGCCAGGCCCGTGCGCAGCGGGTCGGCGTCGTCGTCGGTCGCGTCGGGCTCGAACCGCTCCTCCGGCACGACGTCCTGGACCGCGCCGAGCCGGGCGCCGGCCACGAGGACCTGCGAGAGCGCGAGCGTCAGCAGGGGCAGGGCCGTGTCGGGGGCGGTGCCCGAGGCCACCTCGGTCAGTGAGGTGAGGAAGGCGCTCGCCTCCGCGGCCGTGAGGTCGGCGAGACCGCCGAGGTCGTCGACGTCGTTCGCTGCGCTGGACATGAGGGGTCTTCCTGCCGAGGGTCCCGAGGGCGTATGCCGCCGGGCTTGGTCACGCGGTCCGTCCAGTCTGCCGGGTGGTCGCGCGGGCGTCGACCCGGGCCGGGGTGTGCGCCCGGCGGGCCGGGGTGTGCGCCCGGTGGGCCGGGGTGTGCGCCCGGCGGGCCGGGCGTCGGGTCAGGCGTCGACGCGGCGGCGGCCCTCGAAGGCGCGCCCGAGCGTCACCTCGTCGGCGTACTCGAGGTCACCGCCGACCGGGAGACCGGAGGCCAGGCGCGTGACCGTCAGCCCCACGTCGCGCAGCAGGCGGCTCAGGTAGGTCGCGGTCGCCTCGCCCTCGAGGTTGGGGTCGGTCGCGATGATGACCTCCTGGACCTCGCCGGACGCGAGGCGGGTCATCAGCTCGCGGACCCGCAGGTCGTCCGGGCCGATGCCGTCGATCGGGCTGATCGCGCCGCCGAGCACGTGGTAGGTGCCGCGGAACTCGCGCGTGCGCTCGATGGCGACGACGTCCTTGGGCTCCTCGACGACGCAGATCGCGGTGTGGTCGCGGCGCGGGTCGGCGCAGATGCGGCACTTGTCGGCCTCGGCGACGTTGCCGCACTCCTCGCAGAAGCGCACCCGCGCCTTGACCTCGGTCAGCGCCGTGACGAGGCGCGTCACATCGTCGGAGTCCGCCTGCAGCAGGTGGAAGGCGATGCGCTGGGCGCTCTTGGGCCCGACCCCGGGGAGTCGTCCTAGCTCGTCGATCAGGTCCTGCACCGCGCCTTCGTACACACCGCAACCCTAAGCCCCGCGGGGCCCGGCCCGCGGCCGCCGCCACCGGCATACCGCGCCGCAAGTGCGCCACGGCGCAGTTTGGCCCCGCCCGGCGCACCGGACCGCGCCCGAGAGTGCGCCGCGGCGCGGTTTCGGAGCCGGCGGGCCCGGGCCCGAGTCAGTCGGCGAGCCGCGTGCCCCAGCGTTCCTCGATGCGGCCGAGGCGCCAGATCGCGAGGGCCAGCGCCCAGGCGACGACGAAGAGCCCGACGACCCAGAAGCCGACGTCGCCGAGGTCGAGGCCGCCGACCCACGCGAGCGGACCCGTGGTGATGTCGAGTCGCTCGGTCAGCACCGAGACCAGCTCGATGCCGCCGATGCCCAGGGCCACCGCGACCGACAGCGCCGTGACGGTGGCGTTGTAGTAGACCTTGCGCACCGGCCGGCTGAAGGCCCAGCCGTAGGCCACGCTCATGAAGGCGCCGTCGATGGTGTCGAGGAGCGACATGCCCGCGGCGAAGAGCACGGGAAGGGTGAGGACGGCATACCAGGGCAGGTTGGCGGCGGCGGCGCCACCGGCGACGACGAGCAGCCCCACCTCGGTCACGGTGTCGAAGCCGAACCCGAACAGGACGCCGACGGGATACATGTGCCACGGCGTGGTCACGGCGCGCGTCACCCGGGCGAGGATCCGCACCAGGAAGCCGCGCCGGTCCAGCTGCCGCTCGAGCTCCTCCTCGTCGAGGTCACCCGCACGCATCCGGCGGGCGACGCGCAGGATGCCGGCGAGGGCCGCGAGGTTGAGCAGCCCGATGAGCACGAGGAAGACCCCGGAGACGGACGTGCCCCACAGGTGGGTCACCTGCTGGAGCGTCGAGCCGTCGTCCTGCAGGGCACTGGCGAGCGCGCGCACCCCGAGGCTCAGCAGCATGACCATGGCGAAGACCACCGACGAGTGCCCGAGGCTGAACCAGAAGCCGACGCTCAGCGGCCGCTGCCCCTCGCCCATGAGCTTGCGCGTCGTGTTGTCGATGGCGGCGATGTGGTCGGCGTCGAACGCGTGCCGCATCCCGAGGGTGTATGCCGTCACGCCGAGTCCCACCCCGAAGAGCTGCCCCGCGACGCGGTACTCCTGCGGCGCGACGACCCCGACGAGCAGACCCCAGCCCACCAGGTGGAGCAGCAGGACGAAGGAGCCCATGCCCAGCAGGCGACGCCGGTCCTGGCCCGTGAGCCGGCGCAGCCGGGTCGGGCGCGACCGCTCCTGCGGGCGGGCGGGGCTCAGGGTCACCAGGCCACGCTAGATGCGACTGGGTCGCATCTGCAACGTCAGTGGACGGGCACCCGTGTGCAGAGGACGCACCGGTACCGACGGACGGTTCACGAAGCGGCCCTCAGGCCGGCTGCTCGCCGCCCGGCACCTCGTTGTACGCGTCCACCCGCTCCTGGCCGCTCAGCTCGGCGATCGCCGCCATGACGCGGTCGGTCAGCAGGCGACGCGCCTTCCCGGCCGGCATACCCGCGTACTCCTCGACCGGGATCGGTTTGCCGAAGCGGACCGTCACCTTCGCGAGCCGCGGGAACCGCGCTCCCACCGGCTGGATGTCCTCGGTGCCGATGAGGCCGACCGGCACGATCGGCACCTGCGCCGTCAAGGCCAGCCACGCGACCCCCGTACGACCGCGGTAGAGCCGCCCGTCGCGGGAGCGGGTGCCCTCCGGGTAGATGCCGAACGCGTCACCGGCCCGCAGCACCTCGAGCGCGGCGTCGAGGCTCTCCTGCGCCGCGCTCGCCGAGTGACGGTTGACCGGCACCATGCCGACCGCGCTGAAGAACCCCTTGCGCAGCAGGCCGCCGAGGCCCGGCCCGTTCCAGTACTCCTCCTTGGCGAGGAACCGGACCTGGCGGGGCGCCGCGAGCGGGATCGCGAAGGAGTCGATGAACGACAGGTGGTTGCTCGCGACGATGACGCCGCCCTCGCGCGGGATGTTCTCCTTGCCCTCGATCGTGGGGCGGTACAGCGCATGGGACAGCGGGTACAGCAGGTTGCGCCCGAGGCTGTAGAACATGGGCCACAGCCTATGGCCGGGGTCGCGGGCTCCAACGGCAGGCGCCTCTCGCCGGCCGCGAGGTGTTCACTCCTTGGTATGCCGGCTCGCGCGGCGGGTGCCTCGGCGCGGTGCGGGTCAGCCCGGCTCGCGGGACCGGGGAGCCGGGGCGGTCACTCCTCCAGCTCCTGGACCACCCGGCCGCCGAGGACCTTCTCGATGACGGAGCGGCCGACGTCGTTGGACTGCTCGATGACCTCGTCGTCGTGGCTGACCGCCGAGTCGTCGGTGAGCGGCTGGCGCGGCTGCTCGTCGTCGGCGGCCCGGGATCCGCCGGCGCGGGAGCGGGCCTGCGCGAACGACTGCCGCACCGCGCTGGCCCCTCGAACCGCGGACGAGGTGGGCCGGACGCCGGTGCCACCGTCGGCACCCCGGTCGCCGGTGCGGTCGGTGCGGGCCTCGGCCGGGACGGCGGGCGCTGCGCTGCTGGCACCGGAGGGGCCGGTGGGCGTCGGGGCCGGAGAGGGACCGGTGGCCCAGTCCGGCGCGGGGCCCGTGACCGAACCCCAGCCGGCGTTGTCCTCGAGGGACCGCCCCGAGACCGGGCTCAGCCCGGCATCTGCGAGCGCGGTGCCGCCGGTCCGTGCGGGCGCGAGGCCTCCGGGACCGGCGGACTCATGCCCCGCGCCGGCATCACCCCACGACGGTCGGCCCTGGCCACTGTCGTCCTGCGGTGTCGCAGGGCGAGCCTGGTCGGGAGAACCTGCCGGCTCGCCCTTCGTGGGCTGGTCGGGCGGTCCGGGCGGGACGGCGCCGGCCGGCGGCGCGACCGGAGCCTGCTGCGAGACGGTGTCGAGGTGGACGCCGTCGACGATGGCGTCGACGCCGAGCTCGTCGATGAGGGCCTGGCGCACGATGTCGGCGTGGTTGCCGGCCCGGAAGGTCTGGGTGAGCCCGGCCGTCGCGATGCCCAGCGTGAGCTTCTTGCCGTCGAACGCGGTGACCTGGGCGTTCTGCGACACGAAGGTCCACGTGATGCGGCGCATCGTGAAGATGCGACCGAGGACGTTGGGCCAGGCGCGGCGGATCGCGTCGGTGTCCATGCCACCGCTGCTCGCGGCCGCCGGGGCCTCTCCGCCGGCGGCGTTCCCGGCGGCGTTCCCGGCAGCGCTCCCGGCAGCGCCCCCGGCGGCGTCGTCGGCAGGAGCGGTGCCCGCGGGCGCCTGCCCCGGCGTCAGGTGGCGCTCGCTCTGCGGGGAGGTGCCGTGGGACGTGTCCACCGCCGAAGGCCCACCCACGGACTCGTCCGGCGTCATGACGGGTGGCGCGCCGACCTCGGCCCGCGCGGCGTCGACCCGACCCGCGTCGCCGGGCCCCGAGCCGCCGGCGCCGCCTGCGGATGAGTAGGAGGCGGGCCCGGACGGGACCACCCCGGCGCTCCGGCCACCGCCGCCCATGCCGCCCGCCGCGTGGGAGGCGCCGGACGAACCGCCGACGCCGCTCGCGGGCGGCGTGTAGTCGGAGACCGTGCGCGGTGGGGCCGACACGGGCTGGGACGAGGGACCGGCCGATGCGCCCGAGGCGCCGCCGGGCGCGGCGGGGACAGAAGGAGCGGCGGGTCGCGCACCCGCAGCCGGCGCGTGCGGGGTGGCACCTGCGGCGCTCGGGACTCCACCGACCTCGAGGCGTCGCTCGAGGCGGTCGAGGCGGGCGGCATACCCCTGCTCGCCGGAGGCGGCCGGCAGGAGGATGCGCGCGCAGATCAGCTCGAGCTGCAGGCGTGGCGCGGTGGCGCCGGTCATCTCGGTGAGACCGGTGTTGACGATGTCGGCCGCCCGCGAGAGCGCACCCGGACCGAAGGCCGCCTGCTGGACCCGCATGCGCTCGAGCTGGTCCTCGGGCACGCCGCGCAGCACCTGCCCGGCGCCCTCTTGCACGGCGGCGACGATGATGAGGTCGCGGAGGCGCTCGAGGAGGTCCTCGACGAAGCGGCGAGGGTCGTGACCGGACTCGATGACCTTGTCGATCTGGCGGAAGGTGGCGGCGCCGTCGCGGGCCGCGAGTGCGTCGACGGTGCTGTCGAGCAGCTCGCCGTCGGTGAAGCCGAGCAGCGACACGGCGCCGTCGTACGTCAGGCCCTCCGGGCCCGAGCCGGCGATGAGCTGGTCGAGCACCGACAGCGAGTCACGCACCGAGCCGCCACCCGCGCGGGTGACGAAGCTCAGCACTCCCGGCTGGGTCGGGACGTGCTCCGACTCGAGCAGGCGCTCCATGTAGGCGGTGAGCTTGGCCGGCGGGACCAGGCGGAACGGGTAGTGGTGGGTGCGCGAGCGGATGGTGCCGATGACCTTCTCGGGCTCGGTCGTGGCGAAGACGAACTTCACGTGCTCCGGCGGCTCCTCGACGATCTTGAGCAGCGCGTTGAAGCCCTGCGGCGTCACCATGTGCGCCTCGTCGATGATGTAGATCTTGAAACGGCTCTGCGCCGGGCCGTAGCTCGCGCGCTCGCGCAGGTCACGCGCGTCGTCGACGCCACCGTGGCTGGCTGCGTCGATCTCGATGACGTCCACCGAGCCGGAGCCGCCGCGCGCGAGGGCCACGCACGAGTCGCACGTGCCGCACGGGGTCGGCGTGGGGCCCTGCTCGCAGTTGAGGCAGCGGGCGAGGATGCGCGCGCTCGTCGTCTTGCCGCAGCCGCGGGGGCCGCTGAAGAGGTAGGCGTGGTTGACGCGGCCGGTGCGCAGCGCCTGCATGAGCGGCTCCGTCACGTGCTCCTGGCCGATCACGTCGGCGAAGCTCTCGGGCCGGTAGCGGCGGTACAGGGCGGTGGCCATGCCCGAAACCCTAACCGCCTCCACCGACGTCGGGAACGACGCCGGGAACGACGCCGGAACGCCCCCGCCGACCGGTCCTCGCGACGACGTCCACGTGAACTCCTGTCGAAGGTCGCGCGCTTGCGCGGGCGGCTGTCGGCGCCCGCGCCCAGGGTGGAACGACCGGTCAGCGGCACACCTGGTGCGGCCCCGGACGCGGGAGGTCAACGATGCCCGACCCGATGCCCGACCCGAGGTGGGACGCCGACACGCTCGTCGCCCGCTCCGACGAGGTGCG
Organism: Terrabacter terrae; assembly: GCF_039529575.1. Lineage (NCBI taxonomy): Bacteria > Bacillati > Actinomycetota > Actinomycetes > Micrococcales > Intrasporangiaceae > Terrabacter > Terrabacter terrae. The sequence continues at coordinate 228,812 of NZ_BAAANB010000001.1, read as the reverse complement.
CGCACACCGAGACGCTCGCCTCTCCCCTGTCCCCCGAGGACCAGAGGGTCCAGTCGATGCCCGACGTCTCCCCGACGAAGTGGCACCGCGCGCACGTCACCTGGTTCTTCGAGACGTTCGTGCTCGCCGACCAGGAGCCGTCGTTCCGCCCCTACCAGGACCAGTACTGGTTCCTCTTCAACAGCTACTACGAGGGCGTCGGCCCCCGCTACGCCCGTGCCGAGCGCGGCTTCATCACCCGGCCGGGCGCCCACGACGTGGGGCTCTACCGCTCCCACGTCGACGCGCGCATGCGCGATCTCGTCGCGACGCTCGACGGGGGCTGGCTCGAGAAGCTGACGCCGGTGATCGAGCTCTGCTTCCACCACGAGCAGCAGCACCAGGAGCTGCTCCTCATGGACATCGAGCACGTGCTGTCGGTCAACCCGCTCCGGCCCACGTACGCCGGCACGCCCCTCACGCCGTCCGCGCCCGACCCCCGGGGCCGGGGACTTCACCCTGCACCTGGCGCACCTGCCCACGGGCGGGCGCCGGCTCGTCGCCTTCCTCGGCAGCACCATCGGCAACTTCTACGTCGAGGAACGGGCTGCCTTCCTCGGGGCGCTGCACGACAGCCTCGAGCCGGGTGACTGGTTCCTGCTCGGCACCGACCTCGTCAAGAGCACCGACCGGCTCATCGCGGCCTACGACGACAGTCGCGGCGTCACCGCGGCCTTCGTCACCAACTGCCTGCGCGTGCTCAACCGGGAGCTGGGCGCCGACTTCGACCTCGACGCCTTCTCGTACGTGCCGTTCCGGGACCCCCGACAGGAGCGCATGGACCTGCGGCTGCGGGCCGACATGCCGCAGCGCGTCACCTCCCCGGCGCCGACCTGACCGTCGACCTGACCCACGGCGAGGAGATCCGGGTGGAGATCTCGACGAAGTTCCGGCCCGAGCGGCTGAGCGCCGAGCTGGGCGCAGCGGGCTTCGCCGTCGAACAGACCTGGACCGACGCCGACGGCGACTTCGCCCTGACGCTCGCCCGGCGGGGTGCGTGACCCGATTCGGCGATTCCTCCAGGTGTGGGTGAGACTGGGCGCTCGAGCACTACACGACGTAGGAGATGCCGCATGACCCCTCGCACCCTGTACCGCCGCCTGGCCCTCGCCGAGGTGGTGACGTGGGCGCTGCTCCTGGTCGGGATGGCCCTCAAGTACGTCACGCACACCACCGAGCTCGGCGTGAAGGTCTTCGGGCTGGTGCACGGCGTCGTGTTCATCGCGTTCTGCCTCGTCACGGTGCTGCTCTGGGTCAACCAGCGCTGGACCGCACGCGACGGCCTGCTCGGACTGCTCAGCGCGGTGCCGCCGTTCCTCACCGTCTGGTGGGAGCACCGACTCGAGCGCCGTGGCCGTCTCGACGGCGGCTGGCGCCTCGGCCGGGACGGTGAGGCTCCCGCCAACCCGGCCGAGCGCGTCGTCGCCGCCCTGCTCGCCCGACCCATGCTGGCCGTCGCGGTGGGTGTCGTCGCCGTCGTGGGCCTGACCGGGGTGGCCCTCCTCGTCGGCCCGCCGGTCGGCAACCAGGGCTGACCAGCCCGGTGCGCAGTGCCCACTCGACGTGAAGCCACGTCGAGTGGGCAGCTCCCCACATCGAGTGGGCACGTCGGTGCGCTCAGCGCGCTCGGAGCCGGACGGCATACGGTGGGCCTCGACGCGTGACCCCGTGGACAGCCCGGAGCGCCGCGCGGCCGATGAAGGGAAGTGCGGATGGGCACGGTCGCAGTGCTGGCCGGCGAGGTGCGGGCGCAGGGTGTCGGCAAGACGATCGACGAGACGACCCTGCTGCTGCCGACCGACGTCAGCGCCGACCCCGGCGAGTGCGTCGTCCTGCGTGGACCCAACGGCTCGGGCAAGACGACGCTGCTGCGGATCATCGGCGGCCTGCTCGCACCGTCGACGGGCACCGCGACCATCGGCGGACGCGACGCCGACGAGCGCGACCGTGCCGTCCGAGCGGCCGTGGCAGCCCTGCTCGGCGCCCCGACGACCTACCGCGACCTGACGCTCATCGACCACCTCGTCCTCATCGACTCCACCTGGGGTGGTGCGCCCGCCAGCTCCGACGAGCGGGGTCTGGCCCTGCTCGACCGGCTCGGCATCGCGCACCTCGACGACCGGTTCCCGCACGAGCTCTCGTCCGGGCAGGAGCAGCTCTTCCGGCTCGCCCTGACCTTCTCGCGGCCGGCCAGCGTCGTGCTGCTCGACGAGCCGGAGCAGCGGCTCGACACCGGCAAGCGCCAGGTCGTCGCCAAGCTCATCGGCGAGCGCACCGAGGCGGGCGCCACCGTCGTCATGGCCTGCCACGACCCCGAGCTGACCGCCACCCTCGCGACCCGCGTCGTCGACGTGGTCCCCGCGCGCTGACGTGCGACCCGACCTGGACCCGGACCCGCGATGAGCGAGCGCGAGCACCCGACCGACGACACGGCATACGACAGCGTCGAGGACAGCTTGCCGGCGGTCGACGAGGTCGACTACGACGACCACGACCTCCTCGGTCAGGCCGACTGGGTCATCGGCGGCGAGGCGGCCCGCAAGGCGAGGCAGCAGGGGTTGTATGCCGGCTACGTCCTCTTCCTCGGCGCGCTCGTCTACGGCGTGCCGATCGTGCAGACCGTCTTCCGCACGACCGACGCCACCTCGCTCGGCGAGCAGCTGCGCTCCCCCCTGGCGATCGCGCTCCTCGTCGCCTCGGTCGCGGCGCTGCTCGGCGCCGTCGTGTTCGCCGGCCGCTTCCGCGGGCCCGTCGTGCCGCCCATGCCGTGGATCGACCTCGTGCTCCAGGCTCCCCTCGACCGCGCCCTCGCGCTGCGGCGGTGGTGGCGCTACGCCGCGATCGGCGGCACCTTCGTCGGCGCCCTCGGCGGGCTGACGATCGGCGGGGGCCTGGCCTTCGCGCATCTCGGCGGTGTCGTCACCGTGGTGGTGACGACCGTCGCCGGGACGGCGCTCGGGGTCCTCGCGACCCGGTTGTGGCTGTGGTCGCAGGTGCGCTCGTGGCCGGGACCTGACCGCGGCCTCAGCCTGCTGTGGCGCGTGCCCGACGCCCTGCGCGAGCTGCACTCCGAGTCGCTGCGCACCCACTCGGCCAACACGTCGACCATGGCCGGGTCGGCCCTGACCGGGAACCTCCGCACCGCGCGCCTCGCCCTGACCCGGCCGGTCCGCCACGGCCGCACCGCCCGCCTGCGTGCCGGACGCCCCTTCACCGTGCTGGTGCGACGCGACGTCCTCGGCCTGCGGCGCACGCCGGGCGCGTTCCTCTCGGGACTGGGGCTGACCCTGCTCGGGGGCGCGATCGTCACCTGGGCCTTCACGCAGCCCGCGGCACCGAGCATCGCCGCGACGATCGGGCTGCTCCCGCTCTACCTCGGCTTCGGAGCGTGGGCCGAGGGCCTGCGCCTGCAGGCCGACAACGTCGGCACCCCGTCGCTGCTCGGCGCCGGCGAGGTCACCGAGGCGGTCGCCCACGTCGCCGTCCCCACGGTGCTCACCGTCGTGGTGCTCGGCGGCTGGGTCGCTGTCGCCGCCGCGCTCGGGTCGTTGCCCGTCAGCGCACTGCTGTCCCTGTGGCTCGTGCTCGTGCTGCTCGTCTCGGGCAACGTGCTCGCCGCGTTCCGTGGCTCCCCCAGCTTCGTGCTGCGGCCGCAGACCGTCGCCCTCTGGTATGCCGTGCCCGCCCTCACCGTCGTCGTCCTCGGCTCGCTCGTGGCGGTGCTGACGAAGAACGGCAGCTACACCGGGCTCTCGGTCGTCAGCTGGCTCGTCTACGCCGTGCTCGCCTGGGCGGTGTCCCGGGTGCGCCGCCTGACCTACCTCCACCGCGACTGAGGACGGGCCCGGTCGTCGCTGAGCGGACCGACTCGTTAGGTTTCCGGGCATGAACGCGCTGCGCACCCGCGACGTCGTCGAGTCCGACCTCCCGGCCGTCCTGTCCATCCGTGCGCGGTCCTTCGGGCCGCTCGGCGCCGGCGGTGACGCCTGGTGGCAGCGCGTCTCCGCCGAGACCCTCGGCGGTCGGATGCTCGCCGTCGTCGACGAGTCCGGCACCGTCCTCGGCGCCGGGCGCATCCGGCCCTTCGAGCAGGCCTGGGGCGGCCGCCACCTGCGGATGGGCGGCGTCGCCGGCGTCTACGTCGATCCGAGCGCCCGCGGGCGAGGCGTCGCGACCACCCTGACCCGGGCCCTGATCCGCCGGATGGGCGAGCTGGGCGACGTCGTGTCGTGCCTGTTCCCCACGACGCCGACGCTCTACCGCCGCTCGGGCTACGAGGTCGGCGGCATGCAGACGCAGACCACGTATGCCGGCCACCTCCTCCGCGCACTCGGCACCGCCGTGGGCGCCGACGATCCGGGGGCCGGTGCCCGCGGGCTGCGGGCGGCCGGGCCCGCGGACGCCCAGCGGCTGCACGACCAGGCGCTGGAGGCCGGCACCCGGCACGGGCTGAGCGGGCCGATGGTGCAGTCCGTCGCGACCCTGCGTGGGACGCTCGAGCGGGACGAGCTCATCGCGTACGTCGTGGACGGCGGGCACGTCCTCTACGACCTGTCCGAGCAGGCCGTGACCGTGGAGGAGCTCGTCGCGACCACCCCGGAGGCCGCGGCCACGCTCTGGGGCGTCGTCGGGTCCGGCTCGTCCGCGGTCCCCACGGTCCACACCTACCTCGACCCGCGCGACCCGGTGGCGCTCGTGCTCGGCGGGCTGCCGGCGAGCGACGTCAAGCAGGTCCCGTGGATGGGTCGCGTCATCGACCTGGAAGCCGCCTGGCAGGGTCGCGGCTTCAACCGGCACCTGTCGCTCGAGGTGGACCTCGTCGTGTCGGATGCCGACGCGCCCCAGAACTCGGGCCGGTGGACGCTCGCCGTGTCCGGCGGTCGCGGCACCGCCACCCGCACCGACGGGACGGCGGTTCGAGGTGATGGCGACGCCCTCCTGCCGCCCGACATCACCTCGACCGGGCCGGGCGAGCGGGAGGTCCTGCGCGTCGAGGCACGGGGGCTGTCGGCGTTGTGGTGCGGCTGGTCCGTGTCGCGCCTGCGTCAGGCGGGCCTGGCGAGCGGAGGCACCCCGGACGCCGACGCCGCCCTGGACGCGGCCTTCGCAGCGCACCCCTTCATTCCCGAGTACTTCTGACCATCACCGAGGCGAGTCGGGCGGATCTGCACCGCCGGTGAGCGCTTCGAGGCGGTGCGGCGCGACCCGGCGCGACGGCAACCTCCGACCGGCGCACACTGCGTCGGCAGCGGCGGACTCAGCGGTGGGCTGCGACCTCGGCACGCACGGGCTCTCGGACCGCGGGAAGCGCCAGCAGGGCCACGATGGCCATGGCTCCGACCACGAGCAGGGAGTGCAGCACGCCGACGTGGTCGCCGAGGAAGCCGAGCAGGGGCGGCCCGGCGAGGAACGCGGTGTAGCCGATCGTGGAGACGACGCTCATCCGGGCGGCCGCACGCTTCGGGTCGTCGGCCGCGGCGCTCATGCCGACGGGGAAGCCGAGGCTCGCGCCGACGCCCCAGACGGCCGCACCGACGAAGGCGAGCACCGGTCCGCCGAAGACCACGAGGACGCAGCCGACGACGGCCGAGACGAAGAGGACACGGAGCACCGGAACCCGGCCGCGCTCGTCGAGGACCCGCGTCCCGAGCAGGCGCCCCGCGGTCATCGCGGTGAGGAAGACGGCGAACCCCACGACGCCCACCCAGCGCTCGAGCCCGTAGCCGTCCGACAGGGCGACGGCGACCCAGTCGTTGGCGGTGCCCTCGGTGAAGGCCGCGGCGAGCACGACGACCCCGATGAGCAGGGTGCGCGGCTCCAGCCACGCGGCGCCGATCCCGGCCTTCTCCTTGACCTCCGTGCCGTGCTCGTCCGTCTCGACCGAGCGGGGCAAGAAGGCCCGCAGGAACCACGGCGTCACGACCAGCAGCAGCACGACGACACCGAGCAGGTGCGCGGCGACGGGCACGTGCAGGAAGGAGAGGCCCGCGCCGATGAGGGCACTGACGACCGTGCCGCCACTGAAGGCGGCGTGGAACTGCGGCATGATCGCGCGACCCAGCAGCTGCTCGACCGAGGCGCCCTCGAGGTTCATCCCGACGTCGAACACGCCGGACCCCATGCCGACGAGGAAGAGCCCGGCCATGACGACAGCCCGGTCGTCCAGGACGTCGACGCCCAGCCCGACGCCGAGCAGCCCGACGCACTGGACGGCGGCGGCCCCGAGCAGGGTCCGCGCGGCGCCGAGGTGGTGCACGATCCACCCGGAGAGCGGCAGGCCGATGACCGAGCCGAGGGAGGCGGCCAGCAGGGTCAGCCCCAGCTGCCCGGCCGACAGCCCCAGCTCGTGCTTGATGTCCGGGACCCGGGAGGCGAAGGCCGCGAACGCCGCGCCGTTGACGGCGAAGGCCGTGAAGACGGCGGTGCGGGCCGTGCGGACGCGAGCGGCCGACGGCGGGCTGACGGCGGACATGCGACAAGCCTCTCAGGGGGGTGGACACTTCGAAACGATTCGACTCGAAACGTTTCGATAGCATGCCTGCCATGGTCGACCCAGGTCAAACGCGTCCGACGCTCCGCGACGTCGCCGAGCGGGCGGGGGTCTCGGTCTCGACCGCCTCGCTCGTCTTCAGCGGCAAGGGCCCCGTCGCCGCGGCCACGGCCGACCGCGTCCGGGCCGCCGCCGCCGCGCTGGGCTTCACCGGGCCCAACCCGCTCGCGTCGTCGCTGCGTCAAGGCCGGTCCGGGGCGATCGGCGTGCTCGTGGAGGGGCGGCTGCGGATGGCCTTCCGCGACCCGTTCGCCATCGCCGTCCTCGACGGGCTGGCGGAGGTCCTGGAGGCCGTGCCCACCGGAATGCTCCTCATCGGCCAGTCCACCCAGGACCCCGAGTCCGTCGTCCCCCAGATCGCACCCCTGGCCCTCGACGCCGTCGTCTTCTCCCTGTGCGGCCCGGGCGAGCACCCGGCGGTAGAGCACCTCGCGGCACGCGGCATACCGATGTTCAGCACCGGTGTGCCGAACGACCGGCGCATCACCCAGGTGCGCCTCGACGAGCGCGCCGCCGGCGCGGCGATCGCCGCCCACGTGAGGGACCTCGGACACCGCCGGGTGGCGCACGTCGCCATGCCGATGCGCGCCACCAGCGCAGCCGGAGCCGTGCCCGACGACGAGGTGCGGCCCGAGGACGCCCACGTGCCGAGCGTCGGGCGGCTGCTGGGCTTCCGCGACGTCTTCGGCGCCGGTGCCCCCGCGGTCCAGACCGGAGACGGCTCCTCGGTCGAGGGCGGCCTCACCGCCGGACGGGCGC
>NZ_BAAANB010000001.1:215142-221414 GCF_039529575.1 Terrabacter terrae | reverse complement strand
GTCATCGCGGCCGGGGTCGTCCTCGCTGCCGAGGAGCTCGGCCTCCGCGTCCCGGAGGACCTGAGCGTCACCGGCTTCGACGGCGTGGACCTCCCGTGGCTGCCACACCGGCTGACGACGATGGACCAGCGCGGCCGGGAGAAGGGCCGCACCCTGGGCACCCTGGTCCGCCGCCGCCTCGACGGCAAGCGGCCGCGGAGCGTCACCCAGCCGGCCGACCTGCGGGTCGGGACCACGACGGCCCCGGCGTCCTGACGAAAGCCCTGAGGAAAGGGGACACCCCGCGTACCTGGAAGAGCTCTCCTACCCTTGCTGCATTCCTGCCCTGGGGGAGTTCGGAGAGGTACCACCACGCGGGGTGCCGACGGTCAGTGTATGCCGCTGCCGACGTCAGCCGGAAATCGCCTCTTTCGTCACGGCCGGGACCGCGGCCGGCACCCCGACGGGCACCGGCGTGGGAGCCCGCAGGCCGTTGACGTGGGCGGGCACCACCCGCTCGACGAGGAGCGCGATGACGGCGAGCAGGACGCACCCGCCGACGAGGAATCCGATGTAGACCCAGCCCAGGCCGCGGCCGACGAGGAACGATGCGACGACGGGGCCACCGGCGAAGGCCAGCGAGAACATCAGGGAGCTGAGGGCGTTGTAGCGGCCGCGCAGGTGGTCGGGCGCGAGGTCGTTGACCATGGCTGCGCTCGTCGGCTGGAGCATCGTCTCGCCGAGGCCGAAGACCCCGGCGACCGCACAGAGCAGCACCGTGGCCGTGACGGTGCCGGGCACGAGCGACGTGGCGCCGAGCAGCGACCAGGCCACGGCCCAGGTGGCCGCCATGACGACGGTCACGCGGGTGCGGCGCCGGCCCTCGATCCGTTGGAGCACGAAGAGCTGCAGCAGGACGATGACGACCGTGTTGGCCGCGAACGCGTAGCCGAGCCCCTCGGTCGAGACCTGGCCCTCGGCGCGGGCGTAGGCAGGCATGCCGACGTTGAGCTGCGGGTAGCTGACGACGGCGGCGACCGCGCCGAGGGCGAGGAGCGCACGCAGGCGCCGGTCGCGCAGGAGCGTGAGGTAGGAGACCCGCGCCCCGGCATCGTGGTTCGGCGCGGTCGCCGCCGGGCCACCGGCCCCTCGCAGGGGGCCGAACAGGATGGCGAGCGGCAGCAGGTAGCTCACGGCGTCGAGGAGGTAGATGGTCACGAAGGTGCCGGGGCGGCCCACGTCGACGAACCGGCCGCCGACGATGCCGCCGATGCCGATGCCGAGGTTGAGCAGCGTGAAGTTGATGCCGAAGTAGCGCTGCCGCTGGTCGCTCGGCACGATCGAGCCGACGAGCGAGCTCGACGCCGGCCACACCACCCCGAACCCGTAGCCGAAGAACAGCAGCGCGAGCGTGGCCTGCGGCAGCGTCGTGGCCAGGGCCAGGAGGACGTCGCCGACGAGGAGTGCGACCAGCGCGCTGGCGTAGACCCAGCGGGCCCCGATGCGGTCGATGAGGGCGCCGGCCGGGGTCACGAGCACGATGCCCACGCCCGCCTGGAAGGCCAGGAGCAGCCCGACGGTCTCGAGCGAGATGCCGCGGACCTCGTGGAGGTAGACGACGAGGAACGGCAGGACCAGGCCGGTGCCGATCGACTGGAGGAGGACGGTGGAGATGAGCCAACGGCCCTCCCGGGGCAGGTCGTGCCAGAAGGAGGACAGCGGCGGGCGGGCGGTGGTGGTCGAGCTCACCGGGGCAGTCTGCCGTGCCCCACCGACAGCCGTCGTCCGCTTTTGCAGGACCTTCGGCCCTGCCGGCCACGTGCGAGGGCGGCGAGCGTGGAGGCAGCAACGGGGTCGGCAAAGGGGGTCAGCATGTCCATCCTCGACCAGCGACGCCGCTCCTCCTCCCCGCCGGAGCCGGAGGCGCCCGGGCGCAAGGTCGCCCTGGCACTCGGGATTCTCGGCCTCCTCGTCGCGGCAGCCGCCTTGGTCGTGCCGAGCTCGAACCTCGCGGACCTGTGCTGGGCCGTCGGCTTCGGCATCCTCTTCATCGCCCTCCTCGTGACAGTCGTCGGGGTCGTCCGCGCTCGTGGCGACCGGCTCAGCGCCGCACCGACCAGCGCCGCGGGGTGGCTCAGCCTGGCCTGCTTCCTCGCCGCCGTGGCCTTCGCCTTCACCTCGTTCGGCGAGATCAGCCTGGCGCTCGGGCTCGTCTCGGCCGCGTCGGCGGTCGGGGCGGTGACGGTCTCGCGGGAGCGGTCGGTGCCGGTCATCACGCTCCCCCTGCTCGGCGGGGTGTTCGTGCTGGCGTTCGTCCTCGGCGAGGTGCTCATCGGCCCCCCGTGAGCGCGACCCGCCGAACGCGTACGCGCTGGGCGGGCGTACGCTTCGGCGGGCGGTCGCAGGTCAGGTGGCCGACGTCAGGTGGCCGAAGACCACGACGTTGTCGCGGTACTCGTTGCGGCTGTCGGTGGGGCCCCCGCACGTCACCAGCCGGATCTCGGCCCTGGTGAAGTCACCCTTGTAGACCAGCTCCGTCGGGAACTCGGTCTTGCGGAAGGCCGCGACCCGGTCGACCGTGAAGGTGAGGTGCGAGCCGTCCTGGCGCGTGATCCGCACGACGTCGCCCGCCGCGACGCGACCGAGCCGGTAGAAGATCCCCGGCACGCCGGAAGGGGTGTCGACGTGTGCGGCGATCACTGCGGGGCCGAGCTGTCCCGGGGTAGGGCCCGCGTCGTAGAGGCCGACCTCCTGCGCCGTGCGCGGCACGGAGATCGTGCCGTCGCGTTGGATGCCCAGGCTGACGAACCGCGTTGACCGCAGCCCGATCGACGGGATCTCGATCGACATCGGCTCCGACGCCTCGAGGAAGGCGCCGATCCCGTTGGCGCCGGCTGCCGGCGTCGCGGCCCGACCGGGGGACGTTGCCGTGCTCGTCCCCGGCGCACGGGGCGCCGGCGTGGACGCGCCGACCACCGGCGAGGAAGTCGGGACGGGCCCGGCCGCCGCGGACTGCGGCAGGCCGGGCCTCCCGGACGTCCCGGACGTCCCTCTCAGGCCGAGCACGAGCGCGACGGCCCCGACGAGGAGCAGGACCACCGTGGCCACCAGGGCCGCGACGACAGCAGGTGGCAGCCGCCGGCGGCTTCCGGCCGAGGTGTGCTCGGTCATCGGAGGCATCCCGTTCGCTCAGGCGCGCGACCGCGCGCGACGTGCGGCGAAGGCACCGGTACCGGCCGCGGCGAGCAGGGCGCCGCCGCCGACGAGCATGAGGGCCTGGTTCTGCCCGCCGCTCTTGAGGCCGTCGGCGGCGAGGCCACCACCGGTGTGCATGCCGCCGGCCGGAGCCACGCGCAGGGCGCCGCACAGAGCCGGGTCGGTCGCTTCGGTCGGCAGCGACGGCATGAGGTCGCTCTTGGTGCTGCCGGAGTACTTGCCGTCCTTGTTGTGATCGACGCCGTGGATGACGACGACGGACTCGCCGGCCACGATCGCCTGGGCGACGGCGCTCGAGACCTGGATGCTGCCGCGCTGGTAGGCGATCTTGCCGCCGGGCGCGGTTGAGAAGCGGTCGACGGCGAGCCCCGACTTCGGGCTGGTGTCACCGGTCTTCGTCAGCGAGACGACGATGTCGCCGTAGGCCGGGCCACCCTCGGTCGTGTTGAGGTGACCGTCGCCGTTCTTGTCGTCGGACAGGGTCGGGCACTCGTGGCGCGCCGCGGCCGCGAAGTGGATGTGGGCGGCGTGCGGGCTGTCGGCCAGCAGTCCGTTGGCGGCCATGGTCACGGTGATGGTGTTGCCCTTGACGTCGACCATGGCGGTGCCGCTGCCATTGACGCCGTTGCCGGCCACCGGCTTGAGGTTGGCGGTGACAGAGCCGTCCGCGGCAAAAGCGGGCCCGACGCTGAGGGCCAGGGCGGCAGCAGCAGCCAGGCTGGCGCCGGCGATCCGAGTGGTGGTGGTGCGCATCTGTGTTCCTCCTTGACGAGGAGACAAACCGTCCATCCTGCTGTCTTCCCAGACGGGGGTCGTGGTCGACCGTCTCCACACGCCCTTCGCAGCCGTGGTGTCGAGCGGATTGGACCCAACGGAAAAAGGGCCATCGCGACCCCGAGACCGCGCGGAGAACAGCGACGGCCCCCGTCGCGCTGGGCGCGGCAGGGGCCGTCGGTGTCGGCGGAGGATGGGGGATTTGAACCCCCGAGGGTTTTATCCCAACACGATTTCCAATCGTGCGCACTAGGCCACTATGCGAATCCTCCGTCGCGCAGGCTACCGGAGCCGGACCCCAGGCAAGAAATCGAGGTGCTCACAGCGCGAGGTCGCCCCCCGGCCCAGCACAATCCCCTCATGCCACCCGAGCAGCCGGTCCCCCTCGACACCGACGTGCGCTGGATCCACGGCTCCCCCTCCCCACGGCACCGGACCGACCCGCCACTTCAGGTCCACCGCCTGGCGCCCGGCACCGTGCTCATCCGCCAGAGCAAGGACGTGACCTTCGAGGCGCCCTTCATCCTGCTCCTCCTCGGTGAGCACCGAGCCCTGCTGCTCGACACCGGCGCGGTCGACGGCACGATGCTGCGGCAGGCCGTGGACGGGCTCGTCGCGGACTGGCTGTCGTCGCGGGCCCAGCCCACCGCATACGCCCCCGAGTCCTACCAGCTCGTCGTCGCGCACACGCACGCCCACGGCGACCACGTCGCCGGCGACGCCGCCTTCGCCGACCGGCCGGCCACGACCGTGGTCGGGCACGACCTCGACGCCGTGCGCCGCTTCTTCGGCATCACGAACTGGCCCGGCCAGGTCGTTCCCTTCGAGCTCGGTCGGCGCCCGCTCGACGTCTTCGGCATCCCCGGGCACCACCCGACATCGATCGCGGTGCACGACCCGACGACCGGGCTGCTCCACACCGGCGACACCGTCTACCCGGGACGGATCTACGTCGACGACCCGCAAGCCCTCCTGGCCACGCTCGACCGGCTCGTCGCGTTCGCGCAGGACCGCGGCGTCCGGCACGTCCTCGGCTGCCACGTCGAGATGACGACGACCCCGGGCCGCGACCACCCGCTCGGCGCGCGCTACCAGCCCGACGAGCCGTCGCCGTTCATGACGGTGGCGCAGCTGGCGGCCGTGCGCGACGCCTTCGGCACCGTCGCCGACCGTCCGGGCATCCACCGCTTCGACGACGTCGTCTTCTGCGTGGGCCAGGGGCCGCGGGTGCTCGTGCCGCTCCAGGCACGAGCGCTCCTCGAGCGCGTCCGCCGACAACTCGGGCCGCTGCGCCGCCGGCCGGGCGGCTGAGGCCGCCGGCCGGTCGGCTGAGGCCGCCGGCCGGTCGGCTGAGACCGGATTGCCGCCGGCAACGCCGCCTGAAACCATCCGACCATGTCGCTCGCCACGCTGCACCGCCGCAACCTGCTCAAGGAGACCGACCTGACGCCCGACGAGTTCCGGGCGCTGCTCGACCTCGCCGCCGAGCTCAAGGCCGCCAAGCGCGAGGGTCGCGAGGAGCGACGCCTGGCGGGCAAGAACATCGCCCTGCTCTTCGCCAAGACCTCGACCCGCACGCGCTGCGCCTTCGAGGTCGCCGCGGCCGACCAGGGCGCGAGCACCACCTACCTCGACCCGATCGGCTCGCAGATGGGCCACAAGGAGTCGGCCAAGGACACCGCCCGCGTGCTGGGCCGCTTCTACGACGGCATCGAGTACCGCGGCGCCGGCCACGACGTCATCGAGACGCTCGGCGCCTTCGCCGGCGTGCCCGTCTGGAACGGCCTCACCGACGACTGGCACCCGACGCAGTCCCTCTGTGACGCCCTGACGATGCGGGAGCACGCCGGCAAGCCCGACGAGCAGATCGCGTACGCGTACGTCGGTGACGCCCGCTTCAACATGGGCAACTCGCTGCTCGTCACCGGGTCCATCCTCGGCATGGACGTGCGCATCGTCGCGCCGCGCTCGCTGTGGCCCTCCGACGCCGTCGTCGCCATCGCGAGGAGGTATGCCGCCGAGACCGGCGCGCGCGTCACGCTCACCGAGGACGTCGCCGAGGGCGTGCGTGGTGTCGACTTCGTCCACACCGACGTGTGGGTGTCGATGGGTGAGCCCAAGGAGGTCTGGGCCGAGCGCATCGCGCTGCTCACCCCCTACCAGGTCAACGCGGATCTCCTTGCGCTGACGGGGAGTCCGGACGTGAAGTTCATGCACTGCCTCCCTGCCTTCCACGACCTCGAGACGGCTGTCGGCATGGACGTGCACGAGCAGTTCGGGCTCAAGGAGCTCGAGGTCACCGA
>NZ_BAAANB010000001.1:209153-215092 GCF_039529575.1 Terrabacter terrae | reverse complement strand
TGCACACCATCAAGGCCCTCATGGTCGCCACCCTGGTCCAGCTCTGAGGACCGCGGTGCCAGGGAGCGGCCACACCGGCCGCGAGGTCGAGATCGAGCGGCTCGACCCGGCGACGGAGCCAGGCTCCGCAGGGGGCCGGCTTCGTCGCGACGAGCGCGCTCATCGACGACATCTACGCCGAGCTGGAAGGTGACCGCGGCATGGCCCGCACCCCGGAGCAACGTCGGATCGCCTGGCGCGAAAGACCTGTCCGGGAACGACGACCCAAGACCTACAACGCCGACGAGAACGCCCCGATGCGGCGCATCAACGACGCCCTCGGCTTCCGCCCGCACGTCCTCTCCGGCCGCTGGCGCCTCGACCTCTGACGGTCGGATCCCGGCAGACTCCGACTCGCCGGACGCCTCCCACCGGACGCCTGACGTTCACCCTCACGTGGTGCCGGCGTTCGTCCGCGGTGCGGCATAACGGCTGTCATGCACCTTTCGCGCACCCCAGCCCTCGCGGCCGCCGCCGCCTCGCTCGTCGTCCTCTCCGCCGCCGCCGCCACGGCATCGCCGACGGACTCGCCGGGCCAGGGCAAGGACGGCCACTACCGCTTCGCCGTGATCGGCGACGTGCCCTACGGCGAAGCGCAGGTCGCCGCCTTCCCGAAATGGGTCGACCAGATCAACGCGACGCCCGACCTGTCGTTCACGGTCCACGTCGGCGACATCAAGAACGGCTCCTCCGCCTGCACCAACGAGTACTTCGGCATGATCCGCAGCCAGTTCGACCGCTTCACCATGCCGCTCGTCTACACACCCGGCGACAACGAGTGGACCGACTGTCACCGCGCCAACAACGGCACCTACGACCCGCTCGAGCGCCTCTCCGCGATCCGCTCGACGTTCTTCGACCGCCCCGGCCACACGCTCGGCGCGGACCTGACGGTCGCGTCGCAGGCCGCGTCCGGCTTCCCGGAGAACGTGTCGTTCCGTCGCCAGGGCGTCGACATCGCGACCCTGCACGTCGTGGGCAGCAACGACGGCCTCCTGCCCTGGCCCGAGCTCGGCCACACCTCGCCGACGCCCCAGCAGGTCGCCGAGGAGCGCGCTCGCATGGACAGCGCTGTGGCGCAGGTCCGCTCGGCCTTCACCGACGCGCGCCTGCGGCACGACCGCGCCGTCGCGCTCTTCCTCCAGGCGGACATGTTCGACCCGACCTACGACGTGACGTGGGCCGACGACTCGGCCTTCCAGCCGCTCGTGCGCGAGCTGGTCGCACAGTCGAACGACTTCGACGGCGAGGTCTACCTCTTCAACGGTGACAGCCACATCTACAACTCCGACCGGCCCCTCGCTGCCGGCTCGAAGTGGCTCGACTTCTACGACGTGCAGGGCTCGGCCGACAACCTGACCCGCGTCACCGTCGAGGGCTCGAGCAACACCAAGGACTTCCTCCAGGTGACCGTCAACCGCCCGGGCGCCCACCACGTCCTCTCGTGGGAGCGCATCCCCTACGCCTCGTGACTCCAACCGTCGAAGGGCCAGAGTTCGAGGGTTTCCAACCGTCAGCGGCGCGGGAGGTAGCGGTGCTCGGGGCGGCCCGTCGAGCCGTACGTCAGGTCGAGGTCGAGCAGCTGCTTCTTGACGAGCCCCGCGAGGTAGCGCTGCGCCGTCGGCCGGCTCGCCCCGAGGATCTCCGCAACCTCGGCCGCGCCGATCGGGGCCGGCGCCGACGCCACGATCTCGAGCACCCGGGCCATCGTCGGCTGCAGGGTGCGGGCGGCCGCCGCCCGCCGGGGTGGCGCGCCGCGCAGGCTGTAGAGGGCGTCGACGACGTTCTGGTCGGCCTCGGGGGCCCGGTCGATCCGCTCGGACCAGGCGCGATAGCCCTCCAGCTGCTCGCGCAGGGCGGCGAAGGTGAACGGCTTGACCAGGTAGTAGAACGCCCCGAGCTGCATGGCCGAGCGCACCGAGTCGATGTCCCTCGCCGCGGTGACGAGCAGGAAGTCCGGCACCCGCTCCCCCGACGCCGCCACCTGCCGCACGAGGTCGAGGCCGCTGAAGTCGGGCAGGTACATGTCGAGCAGGAGCAGGTCCGGCTGTGCCGACACCACCAGCTCGCGGGCCTCGGCGCCGGTGTGCGCCTCCCCCACCACCTCGAAGCCGGCGAGCCGCGCGACGCTAAGGGCATGGGCGTGCGCGACGTGGTAGTCGTCGTCGACGACGAGGACGCGGATCATGGCGCTCCCTGACGGACGCGGAGGGGCAGACGGACCTCGAAGGTCGCACCCTCGGTGGACGTGGCGTGGATCGTGCCACCGGCACGGGTGACGAGGCGGTGGACGAGGGCGAGGCCGACGCCGCGGCGCATCGCCCCACGCGGCGGCTTCGTCGAGTAGCCGTCGAGGAACACGTCGGCCAGCCGGTCCTTCGGGATGCCCGGGCCGGTGTCCGACACGGTGAGCAGGAGGCTGTCGGCACTGCCCGTGACGCGCACGAGGACTTCGCCCCGCGGGTGGCTGCCAGCGGTGCGCGGGTCGTCCGCGACCGCGTCGACGGCGTTGTCGATGAGGTTGCCGAGCACCGTGACCAACGGCAGGTCCTCGTCTCGGCCCGCCTCGAGTCGGCTCGTGGGGTCGAGGCGCACGACCACGTCACGCTCGGCCGCGACCGTGATCTTGGCGAGCAGGAGGGCAGCCACGACCGGCGAGCCCACGCGCGCCCGGATCTCCTCGCTGGCCAGCGCCGTCTCGGCCTGCAGCTCGCGGCTGTAGCGGGTGGCCTCCTCCACCTCACCGAGCTCGAGCAGGACCGACAGGACGTGCAGGCGGTTGGAGAACTCGTGCTCCTGGGCGCGCAGCGCCGTCGAGAGCCCCTCCATCGAGTCGAGCTGGCGCACCAGCGCCTCGAGCTCGGTGCGGTCGCGGATCGTGACGACCCACCCCACGTTGCGGCCCGCGACGAGTACCGGCATGCGGTTGAGCACGAGCAGGTGCTCGTCCGTGACGGCGACCAGGTCCACCCCCTCGACCTCCCCCGTGACGATGCGCCGCAGCCGACCCTCGGGGACGACCTCCTCGACGCGCTGGCCAACTCCCGTGGAGTCCACCCCGAGCAACCGGCGTGCCTCGTCGTTGAGCACGTTGATGACGCCCTTCGCGTCCACGGCGAGCACCCCCTCGCGTATGCCGTGCAGCATCGCCTCGCGCTCCTGCATGAGCGCCACGATCTCCGCCGGCTCGACCCCGAAGGTGACCCGCTTGATCGCCCGGGCCAGCAGCAGCGAGGCCACCACCCCGAGCGCGAGGGCGATGCCGGCATACAGCGCGATGTCGAGGACCTCGGCGGTGAGCCGGACGCCGACCTCCGACTCGAGGATGCCGACGGACACCTCACCCACGGGGCGGCCCGACGCGTCGACGACGGGGGCGCGTGCGTTCGCGGAGCGCCCGAGGCTGCCCTCGTCGATCCCGGTGTGCACCTGCCCGTCGAGCGCTACGACCGGCTCCTCGATCCGCTTGCCGACCAGGGCCGGGTTCGGGTGCGAGTAGCGCCGGCCGGTGCGGTCGATGATCACGACGTACGAGGCGCCCGTCGAGGCCCGCACCTGCGCCCCCAGGGCAGGCAGCGCGTGCTCCGCGTCACCGTCCGTCACGGCTCGCGCCACCTCCGGCACCCGCCCGAGGGTCACCGCGATGCCGGTCGCCTGCTCGATGGCGTGGCTGTCGGCCGTCTGCGACGTCAGCCGGGCGAAGAGGGCGAACCCGACGGCGAGCGTCACCACGACGATCCCGAGGACGGCCAGCAGGATCCGGGCGGGGAGCGTCCTGCCCAGTCGCGGCATACGACTCCTCCGCTCCTGCTCGGCCACGACGGTGGCGGCGCGTGGTCCCGGTGACACCATCGTCGGCGTCGCACCAAGCATGGCTGAGCAGATTGCACAAAACCATCTCTATCGCGGCTATCGGCGGCAACGATCACAAGCATTCCGGCCAAGTCCGGCCCGCTCCTACGGTGACGCAACTCAACGAGGAGAAAGGGCGGGGCCAATGGCGGCCATCGAGCTACGCAACGTCACCAAGAAGTTCGCCACGGCGGACGGCGGCACCTACACCGCGATCGAGGACCTGTCGCTGACCGTCGAGGACGGCCAGTTCTGCGCCGTCGTCGGGCCCACCGGCTGCGGCAAGTCCACCACCCTCACGCTTGTCTCGGGGCTCGAGCGACCCTCTCGCGGAGAGGCGCTGGTCCACGGCGAGCCGGTTCGCGGCATCGACACGAGCACCGGCTTCGTCTTCCAGCAGGATGCCGTCTTCCCGTGGCGGTCGGTGGTCGACAACGTCGCGACCGGGCCGCTCTACCGCGGCCAGAGCCGGTCGGAGGCGATGAAGCTGGCCCGGGACTGGCTGCGCCGGGTCGGGCTCAGCGGCTTCGAGGACCGCTACCCGCACCAGCTGTCGGGCGGCATGCGCAAGCGCGTCGCGCTCGCCCAGTCGCTCATCAACCAACCGCGCATCCTGCTCATGGACGAGCCCTTCAGCGCCCTCGACGTGCAGACCCGGGCCATCATGTCCACCGAGCTGCTCCGCCTGTGGGACCAGACCAAGCCGACCGTCGTCTTCGTGACGCACGACCTCGAGGAGGCCATCGCCCTCGCCGACAAGGTCGTGGTCCTCACGGCCGGGCCGGGCACCGTCAAGGCCGAGTTCGACATCGACCTGCCGCGACCCCGGGTCGTGCAGGAGATCCGCTTCGACCCACGGTTCACCCGGCTCTACGAGCAGATCTGGGAGGCGCTGCGCGCCGAGGTCGCCGAGGCCTACGCCCGCACGACGCGTCTCGAGGAGGTGGCCTCGTGATCGACACCCCGACCCAGAACGACGGAACGGCCACCGCGATCTCCGCCCAGTTCCCGTCGGCAGCCACGTCGGCAGCCACGCCGGCAGCCACGCCCGCGGGGACCTCCCCTAGGGCCCGGGCCCGACGCCGCCGCACCGTGCTGGCCGCCGCTCGGCTCGCCATCGTCGTCGTCCTGCTCGTCGCCTGGCAGTTCCTCGTGAACGCCAAGGTCGTCGACCCCTTCTTCTGGGGTGAGCCCAAGGGCGTCTGGGGCGACCTCTACGACTGGTTCACCGTCGGCACGAGCCAGGGCTCGCTCGGCGACCAGATCCTGGTCACCTTGGAGGAGGCGGTGCTCGGCTTCGTCATCGGCTCCATCCTCGGAGTCGTGTGCGGCATCGCCCTCGGACGCGTGCGCCTGCTCTCCGAGCTCTTCGCCCCCTTCCTCAAGGCGGCCAACTCGATCCCGCGCATCATCCTGGGCTCGATCTTCACCGTCGCGTTCGGGTTCGGCATCCAGTCCAAGGTGATCCTCGCCGTCGTCCTGGTCTTCTTCGGCGTCTTCTTCAACGCCTTCCAGGGCGCCCGCGAGGTCGACCGCAACCTCATCGCCAACGCCCGTCTCCTCGGAGCGACGCGCTGGCAGGTGACCCGGGACGTCGTGCTCCCGTCCGCCTTCACGTGGATCCTCGCCAGCCTGCACATCAGCTTCGGCTTCGCGCTCATCGGCGCGCTCGTGGGCGAGATCCTCGGCGCCAACCAGGGCCTGGGCCTGCTCATCCGCTCGTCGCAGAACAACTTCGACATGAACGGGGTGCTGGCCGGCATGGTGCTCGTCGCCGCCATCGCCCTCATCGCGGAGGCCCTGATCACCGTGCTCGAACGCCGCCTCCTGAGCTGGCGCCCGCCGCAGACCCATGGAGGCGCCGCCGTCGAGTAGTGCCCTCGGGGCACCTACGCCCACCGGAGAGCAGCACCACATCCAGAAGCGCCACAGCAGTAGCACCACACCCAGACCGAATACGGCCGACACCAGACTCAAAGGAGAGTTCCCATGAACACCAAGCGCATCGCCGCGGCAGGCGCCGCCTTCCTCGCCGCGACCACGATGGC
>NZ_BAAANB010000001.1:192019-209104 GCF_039529575.1 Terrabacter terrae | reverse complement strand
CGTGACCATCATGGTCGGCGGCATGAGCAAGCAGATCTACCTGCCCTTCATGCTCGCCAAGCAGCTCGGCTACTACGACAAGATCGGCGTCAACGTCAAGCTCGTCGACGAGCCCGCCGGAGGCGACGCCACCGAGAACATGCTGGCCGGGCAGGTCCAGGGTGTCGGCGGCTTCTACGACCACAACATCGCCCTTCAGGCGCAGGGCAAGTCGTCGGAGGCCGTCGTGTCGATGCTGCAGATCCCCGGCGAGGTCGAGCTGTGCCGCAGCGACCTCAAGGGCGTCGTCAAGAGCCCGGCGGACTTCAAGGGCCGCTCGCTCGGCATCACCGACACCGGCTCGTCGACGGACTTCCTCACGCAGTACCTCAGCAAGAAGAACGGCGTGGACCCCTCGCAGGAGACCCGTCGTGGCGTCGGCGCCGGACAGACGTTCATCGCCGCCATGAAGCAGAAGGCCATCGACTGCGGCATGACGACGGAACCCACCGTCTCGCAAGCCATCTCGGACGGCACGGCGTTCATCCTGCTCGACATGCGCACCGCCGAGGGCTCCAAGGCCGCGCTCGGCGGCACCTACCCGGCCACCTCGCTCTACATGCAGACCGACTGGGTCGACCAGAACAAGCCGACGGTGCAGAAGCTCGTCAACGCCTACGTGTCCACGCTCGCGTGGATCCAGCAGCACGACGGCGCAGCCATCGCCGACAAGATGCCCGCGGCGTACTACAAGGGCGTCGGCAAGGACGCCTACGTCCACGCCCTCGACAGCGAGAAGGGCATCTTCAACCCGACCGGCCTCATGCCGGAGGACGGCCCGAAGACCTGCCTGGCGGTCCTCGGCGAGTTCAACCCGAAGGTCAAGGGCAAGAGCATCGACCTCGCCAAGACCTACACGAACGAGTTCGTCAAGGCGGCCACTCCCGTCAGCTGAGCGAGGGGGCCCGCAGCCCCGTCATCCCGAGGACGTATGCCGTCCGGCGCAGCCCGCGCCGGACGGCATACTCACGCTCGGGTCACTGCTGGACGGTGACGGTCGGGCAGGGACGCAGCGTCTGGTTGGGGGTCACGACCACTGGGACCTTGCCGAAAGCCTTCCAGGACCGACCGACGGCCAGGTCGATGGTGTCGCCCTTGCGCTTGTCGTTGACGAGCACGGCCTGGGGCACGTGCGTCTTGAGCAGCTTGGCCGAGGCCTCGCCCTCGGGGCCGAAGCGGATCTGCGCGACCTGCTTGACCGACTGGCCCTTGGGGTCGTTGCCGACCGCCTTGACCTTGAAGCCGCGCGCCCCTGCCTGCTTGGCCACCGCGGCCGCCAGTCCGTTGCGGTTGGTGGAGTTGTAGACGTTGATGCTCACGTCCCGGGGCGTCAGCGGCGCGACCGGGACCTCCGTCGTGCACGGCTGGGGTTTCGGCGTGGTGTCCCGGAAGTACGTCGACGCGTAGTAGAAGGCGCCGGCGAGGCCCAGCAGCACGACCGCGATGACGATCGTCGCCCGGCGCTGACGGCGCCTCCGATACGGGCGGTCGTCGTCGTCAACGGCCTGCGACATCCACGCTCCTTGCTCGGGAACCGGTCAGGAACCGCCTCAAGTCGGGCGGTCCGGGCCAGAGTACGGGGTCAGAGTACGAGGACCCGGGCATGAAGCACCGGTCTCTGCTGCAGCGCGGCGCGAAGGGCGCGGTGCAACCCGTCCTCGAGGTAGAGCTCGCCCTCCCACTCCACGCAGTGCGGGAAGAGGTCGCCGTAGAAGGTGGAGTCGTCGGCGAGCAGCCCACGCAGGTCGAGCGTGCTCTTGGTGGTGATGAGCTCGCCGAGCTGGACCACCCGCGGCGGGACGTTGGACCAGTCCTTCGTGGTCTCGAGTCCGTGGTCGGGGTACGGGCGGGAGTCGCCGACGGCCTTGAAAATCACCGGGTCAGCATAGACATCGCCGGGGGTGGGCCGCCTACTACAGTTCGAGGCGTGACCGACACCGGAGTGCAGACCACCGGCGACGACGCGTCGTCGAACGCCCAGCTCGACGAGATCCGCGCGGGCTACGCGTTCCAGGGCGGGGTGCTGAGGCTCGGCGCCGCCGTCGTCGACGGGCAGGCCCACCCGGACGCCCCGGTGCAGATCCCGCTCAGCGTCCTCAACCGGCACGGCCTCGTCGCGGGCGCCACCGGCACCGGCAAGACGAAGACGCTGCAGCTCATGGCCGAGCAGCTGTCCGACGCCGGGGTCCCCGTGTTCCTCGCCGACCTCAAGGGCGACCTGTCGGGCGTGGCGACCCCGGGCGAGGGGAACGACAAGATCACCGCCCGCGCGACCGACGTCGGCATGCCGTGGACGGCGACGGCATACCCGACGGAGCTCTACACGCTCGGCGGCAAGGGCACCGGCATCGCGATCCGCGCCACGATCACCGGGTTCGGCCCGACCCTGCTGTCGAAGGTGCTCGGCCTCAACGAGACGCAGGAGAGCAGCCTCGGGCTGATCTTCCACTATGCCGACAAGAACGGCCTGGCCCTGCTCGACCTCAAGGACCTGCGCGCCGTCATCACGCACCTGACCTCCGACGAGGGCAAGGCCGACCTCAAGGAGCTCGGCGGCCTCTCGAGCGCGACGGCCGGCGTGATCCTCCGCAACCTCATCACCTTCGAGGACCAGGGCGCCGGCGACTTCTTCGGCGAGCCGGAGTTCGAGACGAGCGACCTGCTGCGCACGGCCGGCGACGGGCGCGGCATCATCTCCTGCCTCGAGCTGCCGCAGGTGCAGGACCGCCCGCAGCTCTTCTCGACCTTCCTCATGTGGCTGCTCGCCGACCTCTTCCACGACCTGCCGGAGGAGGGCGACGTCGACAAGCCGAAGCTCGTCTTCTTCTTCGACGAGGCGCACCTGCTCTTCGACGACGCGAGCAAGGCGTTCCTGCAGGCCATCGAGCAGACCGTGCGGCTCATCCGATCCAAGGGCGTCGGCGTCTTCTTCGTGACGCAGTCGCCCAAGGACGTGCCGTCGGGCGTGCTCGCGCAGCTCGGCAACCGGGTGCAGCACGCGCTGCGCGCCTTCACGCCCGACGACGCCAAGGCGCTCAAGCAGGCGATCGCGACCTACCCGCACACCGCCTACGACATGGAGAAGCTGCTCACGAGCCTCGGCATCGGCGAGGCCGTCGTCACCGTGCTCTCCGACCGGGGCGTCCCGACGCCCGTGGCGTGGACGCGGATGAAGGCGCCGAACTCGCTGATGGACCCCTCGACGCAGGCCACCCTCGACGCCGTCGTCGCCGGCTCGGCACTGAAGACGAAGTATGCCGACGTCGTCGACCGCGAGTCGGCCTACGAGAAGCTGACGGCCCGGTTGCAGGCGGCTCCCGCGGCCCCTGCCGCGCCGGCGCCCACTCCTGCTGCGCCGGCCCCCGTCCCCGCCCCCGCTCCGGCGCCGAGGCAGGGGCGGGCGCCGAAGGCGGACCCCGGCATCGTCGAGCAGGTCGTGCAGTCCACGGCGTTCCGCTCGATGCTGCGCTCGGCCGGCACCGTCATCGGCCGGGAGATCACCCGCAGCATCTTCGGCACGCGCCGCCGCTGAGCGACCGGCGCCGCCGACCTCTCCACCAGCTCGGGTCTCCTCGCGAAAGAGCTCCCTGCATCCGGCCCATCCGCACGGCGCCTCGCGCCTCGCGCCGAGGAGTGGGCAGGAGCTGCGACGAGGACGTCGTCGTCGTGGCGCGCCCCACCTGACGCGGGGACGCGGCTACCCGCGGGCCCTGCCGCGTCAGTCGCCGAGGTCGAGGTCGTCGAGGTCGTCGTGGTCGACGTCGGCGTCCGCGAAGTAGCTGATGACGCGGATGTCGGGCTCGTCGACGACCTGGAGGACCAGCTGGTTGAGCCGCACGACCTGGCCGGTGTCGAGGCGGATCCGCTTGGTGCGTCCGCGCGTGGGGTCGCTGTCGTGCCGTTCCCACCACTCGACGGTGTCCGGGTTCGTCTTGAAGATCTCGTCGAGGATGCGTTTGAACGACGGGTCGTCGGGGTGGCGCGCGTACGCCTCGCGGAAGAGCGCCAGCTGGTCGGCGGCCTCCTGCTCCCAGTCGACGAAGAGGCTGCGGGCGGCCGGGTCGCAGCAGTAGAACCACAGCAGGTTGCGCTCGCGCTTGCTCCGCTTGCCCTCCCAGTCGGTGAAGAGCTGGCACGCCGTGTGGTTGGCGCCGAGCACGTCCCAGCGAGCGCCGACGACGTACGCCGGGTTGGGGTCGAGGGAGTCGAGCAGCTCCTCGAGCTCCTCGGTCAGCTCCTCCGGCGCCTGCAGGCGGCGTGACGGGGTACCGGTCGCGAGGGCTGTCAGGTGCGCGCGCTCGTCGGCGCCGAGCTTCAGCGCGCGGGCCAGCCCTGCGATGACGGTCGCGCTCGGGCGCAGGTCGCGGCCGCGCTCGATGAGGTCGTAGTAGGCGACGGAGATGTCGGCCAGCTCGGCGACCTCGGTGCGGCTCAGGCCCACGCGGCGCCGGCCCTTGGCGCGCTTGATGCCGACCTCCTCCGGCGCGAGCTCGTGCCGCCGTGCCCGGAGGAACTCGCCCAGGGGTGAAGGGGTGCGCACGCTGAGCGGGACGTCCGTGGTCATGGCGCTCATCCTGCCAGTGCACGGGAGGCCGGACGGCAGGCGTTCAGGAGGGGTTCGCCGCGTGTTAACGTTCCGCGTCCGCCGGCGCGTCAGCAGCCCGCGACCCGAGACGGACCCCTTCTCCAGGAGCCCCCCGTATGCCGTCCGCCGCGTCCCAGCCGGGACCTGTCGTCGTCGTGTCCGACGTCCCGCCGGGCGCCGCACCCGGCGCTGCAGCCGGTGTCTCAGCCGGTGTCGGAGCCGAGGCCGTCGCGCTGCCGCTGCCGGCTCCGGGCTGGGGTCTCAGCGATGCACGGGCCGCCCTCGAGGTGGTCCGTGGGCTGCTCCCGGTGCAGGTGGGTCCGGCCGACGAGGTGCTGGGCCTGCTGACCACCGTCGTGCTCGGCGCCGAGTCCCACGTCGTCAAGGTCTATCCGCCGGGGACCGACGCGGCGCACCTCGACCGCATCCACACCGCCTTGGCAGGCTCGCGGACGGCGACGAGCGCACTCGTGCCTGCCGTCGTGACACCGCACGGGGTGGTCACCGTCGCGTCCCGCCTCTCCGGCGGCTCCCCTGTGACGTGGCCGGAGGTCGGAGCCCTGCTGCGGGCCTTCCACGCCGAGCACGCCGACGCCGCGGTGGCGACGTGGTCACCGCTCTCACGCCTGGAGTCGCAGGTGGCGCTCCTTCCCGAGGAGGACGCGCACGTCCTGCGGTCGGCTCGCGATGGGCTGCTCTCCGCGCTGGCCGGTGTCAGGTCGGAGCTCGGCTACGGCGTCATCCACGGCGACGTGTCCCCGTCGAACGTCATGCACGACGGGACGCGAGCCGCGCTCATCGACCTCGACTGGGTGGCTGTGGCGCCGCGGGAGTACGACCTCGCGAGCGCGTCACGCCGCTTCCGTGCCGGGGAGCTCGACCGAGCGACCTACCGGGACTTCTGCACGGCATACGGCCACGACGTGCTGGGCTGGGAGGGGCTGCCGCTGCTCGACCGGATCGCCGACCTCGCGGGCGTCGTGTTCCGCATCTGGGACTGCCGGCACCACGGGCGCGACCTCGACTGGCTGCGCGCCGAGCTGCAGCTCTGGGGCATCCCGGTCTGACCGGCTCGGCGCACGAGCCGGGCGCGAGGCGGCCGGCACCGAGCCGGCTGACGGGAGTGGTCAGGGGGCGATGCCCATGACGGGGCCCTCGATGTCGTGCTCCTGCTCGAGTGGTGTGAGCTCGTCCACGAGCTCGACCTCGAGGTGGTCGCGCAGCCGTTGGGGGATCGCCATCCAGAACTCGCGGGTCACCGTCATCCGAGGGTGTTCCTCGTGTCGCGCCGAAGGAGCGACGGTTCCCAGCACGACCACCGGCCGCGCCCGCGAGGTGCGGTTCGCCGTTCCCCGATGCACCGCGAGAGCCGACCTCGCCGAGATGTCGCCACGCTGCGGCATACGGCGCTCGGCGAGGCGCTGGTAGCGGCCCCACGTGCTGCGCGGCGGGAACATCCCGTGAGCCCAGTCGAGCCCCGGCTCGTACTGCGTGCCGGGGGCGATCTCGAACGGCCCCATGTCGAGGGCGGTGTCGACGGTCGTGAGGTTGAAGGCCAGCGAGGTCAGACGCCCGTGCCGGTGCGTCTCGGGCGGGGACGGGAAGTCGCGGTGCCAGGGCTGGTCGACCGCCCCGGCGAACGGGATGTCGAAGCCGATCTCGACGAGCACGTAGCCGGGACCGAGGACGGTTTCGCACAGGGCGGTCACCCAGGGATGTGTCGCCAGCGTGACGAAGCCGCCCAGCTGTTCCGGGTGGATCTGGACGTGCCAGCGGTGCGGTCCACGGGTGATGGCGCCGCGCTCGCGCGTGCGCGCTTCGCGGTAGGCGGTGAGGACGTCCCGGTGCAGCTCGTCGACCCAGTCGCGCGGGAAGGCGCCAGGATGGGCCACGATCCCGTCGCGGTGGAGGGCGTCGACATCGTGCCCGAGGGCGTCGCCGAGGTCGTGGTCGAGGTGGGGCGCAATGGTGGAGGTCATGTCCGCTCCGAGTGAGGACTCGTGTGGGTCGAACGGCCCGTCAGGAGGCGCGTCTGATCCCACTGTCTCCGGAGAAGTCCAGAGTGGGTGCAGGAATCGACGAAGATCTGCGTGGCTGCCCGGCCGCGCCTCAGACGGCCGGGTCGGAGGTGGTCGGCGCCGGCAGCGAGCGCAGCCACTCGGCGAAGTCCTTGTTGTTCACCGTGCGGTCCCGGCGCTGCTGGACGTGGTCCAGGGCCTCGGCGCCGGAGACGCCGAGGAGCTCACGCACGACCAACGTCATGACGAGCCCGGAGCGGTTGCGACCGAAGGTGCAGTGCACGAGCGCATGACGGCCGTCGTCGACGAGTCCGGCCACGAGGTGGGCGAGACGCACGGTGAGGGCCGGGTCGGGGACGTCCTCCCCGTCGACCAGCGGGCACTTGAGGTAGGCGAGCCCCTCGATGTCCTCCGGCGGCGGGTAGGCGTCGGGGTCGGCGAGGTCGATGACGGTGTCGATGCCGGTGTCGCGCACCCACTGGAAGTCGACGGGGCAGCCGCCGTGCCACAGGCCGGGAAGCATCTCCGTCGGCGGGTCGGCGGGGTCGACGCCCTCCAGGTCGACGGGGTCGGTGGTCCAGCTGAGGGTCTCGCTCACGGTCGGCACGTACCCGAGCATCGCTCCACACCAACCGCCCGGGACACCCCGCGCCGGAGCGGAACCCGAAGTTCATTCGGAACCCACCCGACCGCCATAGGGTGGTGCGGTGGACAGCAACATGTCCGAGGAGCTGCTCGGCACCGTCCTGGATGCCGCCGAGAACGCCTCGCCCCTGGAGGCCGTCGAGGCGGTGACCGCCACGCTGGCGCGCCGCCTGCGGGCATCGGCCTCCTTCTTCCTCATCGCCGACCTCTCCGGCGGCGCCCTGGTGCGCATGTCGTACGGCTCCTCCGACGGAGCACTGGAGCGTCAGGCGCTCGGGGGCCTGGAGGGCAGCGCCACCCGCACCGAGGAGGGTGAGCAGTCGGTCAGCGTGCCGATCGTCGGTCCCGTCGAGACGGCCATGCGCACCCAGACCGCGCAGGTCCTCCCGGCAGCCCTGGTGGATGGCGTCGACGAGAGCCGCGGGTGGGTCGTGCTGGCCCCGGTCACCGAGCGTGGCGAGGCCCTCGGGCTCCTGCAGGTGGCACTGGCGGAGGTGCCGGACGAGAGCGGCGTGGCCGAGATCTCCCGGGTCGCCCACCTGCTCGCCTTCGTCGTCATCGCCAACCGGCGGCACACCGACCTGTTCGAGCGAGCCGAGCGCAGCACACTCTTCTCGCTGCCTGCCGAGATCCAGCGGCGCCTGCTGCCACCGGCTTTCACCTGCGAGGCTGCAGCCTTCACGCTGGCCGCGTGGCTCGAGCCGGCGGCCTCCCTCGGCGGTGACACCTTCGACTACTCCCTGAGCCGCGACACGCTGCACCTGTCCCTGACCGACGCCGTCGGGCACGGGGTGGGCAGCGCCCTGGCGGCGACCCTGTGCGTGGGCAGCCTGCGCAACACCCGCCGCATGGGTGGCTCGCTGGCGGACCAGGCGAGCGACGCGAACTTCATCCTCTTCCAGCACACGGACTTCAGCGGTGCAGACCACTTCGCCACCGGACTCATGGGGCGCGTCAACCTCGCCACCGGCACGCTCGCCCTCGTCAACGCCGGGCACGTGGCTCCCTACCTCTGGCGAGGCGGGGCCGTCTCGGAGGTCGCGCTCACCCCCGACATCCCGTTGGGGATGTTCCTCGAGACGCGCTACCGGCAGACCGAGCTCGCGCTCCGGCCGGGAGATCGCCTCGTGCTGGTGACCGACGGGATGCTCGAACGCAACGCCGCGTCGCTCGACCTCTGTGACGAGATCACCCGCACCCGCACGCTGCACCCGAGGGAGGCCAGCCGCCGCCTGACCGCGATGGTGCTGGAGCGCTGCAACCAGGTCCTCGCCGACGACGCCACCGTCATGGTCCTGGACTGGCACGGCGAGCACGGGCAGCTTCGACGAACGAGCGGCGGAGCGGAACAGCGGCGGACGAGCCCGCACCGGAGTGTCCGGGACACCCTGGACGCGAACGGCTGAGGTCGGAGCCGATCACGAGACCAGGCGCAACCAGCTCGCCAGCCGGTCTGCGTCGGGCGAACCCGAGCGGAAGCCGACATGGCCGTCGGGACGCACCGCGACGAGGCCGCGACCGGGCCAGCTCTCGATGCGGTGCACGGTGACCCGAGGCGCCGCCGGGCCGAGGTCGGGCTCGGACGCCCCCCGCTCCAGCAGCACATGGATCCCCGGCGCCGCGGTCAGCTCGTGCAGGTGCTGCGAGCGGTCCTGACAGGTCACCGCCTGGTCCGGCAACCGGTCGCCGGGACGGGCCCCCCGGCTCGTGGCCGTGCCGACCACGGACAGCGGGCTGGTCCGGTAGCGCACCCAGCGCTGCGACAGCAGGGCGACGACCGCCGCCATGAGCTGCCGCTGCCGCAGCAGCACGGGCACGGCCGGGGCGGCGATGGGCAGCACCGTCCCGCGCACGAAGGCGGGAAGGCGGCGCGTGGAGGCCTCGGCGAAGAAGATCAGGTGGGTCAGTGCCAGGACCTGGGCGGCGGCCGGTCGCCGCTCGAGGTCGTACGAGTCGAGCAGCGCTGGCCGCCCGTCGCTGGCTGCGAAAGCCAGCTTCCAGCCGAGGTTGACCGCGTCGAGGATGCCGGTGTTCATGCCCTGCGCGCCCGCAGGTGAGGAGGCGTGCGCAGCGTCCCCCGCCAGGAAGACCGGCCCGCTCCGGAACGAGGTCGCCAGTCGATGCTGCAGCGGCACGCGGGACGACCACACCTGTTCGACGACCAGCACCCCGAGGCCGGCCTCGTCCAGCAGCCGCTGGACCTCGGCCACCGGCACCTCGCCACCGGGCGGCCCGAACGCTCCTCGCTCCTCGTGAGGTGCGGCACGGGTCCCCAGCAGCCGCCAGGTCGCCCCCTCGCCGAGGGCGAAGAGGAACACCAGCCCACGCGGCCCGGCGACGACGTGGAGCACGCCCGGTGACAGCTCCCCGTCGAGCTCCACGTCGGCAAGCACCACCTCCTGGGCGTAGCGCGCGCCCCTCCAGCCGATCCCGGCCAGGCGCCGCACCAGGCTGTCCGGTCCGTCGCAGCCCACGAGGAACCGGGAGTCGACCTCCACGGCCCGCCCGTCCCGGCGGACGAGCGCCCGCGCCCCCTCGTCGTCCCACGACGCGCCGACGAGCTCGACACCGCGCTCGACGCCCACGCCACGAGCCGCCAGCGCGTTCGCGAGGACGTCCTCCACGTCGGCCTGGCGCACCAGCGTGAGGTGCGGGTATGCCGTGTCGCGCAGCGCCACGTCGCCCAGCTCGGCGGCGACCGTGCGGTCCCCGAGGTGCAGCTGGGCGCGCGGCGACCGGTCCGCACGGGCGAGCAGGTCCTCGGCGACCCCCAGGGGGCGCAGCACCTCGAGAGTCCGGGACTGCATGATCATCGCCCGTGACGGACGGAAGGCCTCGGGCCGGCGCTCGATGACCCGCACCCGCGCCCCGTGGGCCTGCGCCTGCAGGGCGGTGGCAAGGCCGGTGGGACCGGCGCCCACGACCAAGAGGTCCGTGGCGTCGCCGGCGTGGTCCACCCTGTCCACCGTCAGGTCACCGCGACGACGCGCCACCAGGCGGCTTCCTCGCCGGGGAACCACGGGCCGAGCACACCCGGGTCGGCGAGGATGTCGGCGCGACGCAACCCCGGCACGACGCGGTAGTCGATGGAGCGTGGCTCGCTCACCAGGGCCAGCACGTGCCACAACGAGCGGGCGTACTGCTCGGCACGGTCGGGGCCGTCCCACTCGTAGAGGCCCCGGTAGCGGCCGTGCTCGTCGTGGGCGAGCCACAGCTTCGACGTGAAGCCGGGGAAGCCGACGAAGAGCGGCGTGTTGAGCAGGCTCTCGGCTCGGAACCACGCGTGGGCCCGTCCTCGGACCCGGCGGAGCCGGAAGCTCACGGCGAGGAAGCAGGGCTCCGTGGCCGGACGAGCGACCGTGGTGTCGCGATAGACGCGGCTCGTGCTGTGGTCGGCGAACGTGATGCGGCGACCGAGCTCCGTCACCGGGAAGGCGACCTGTCTGCGCGCGAGCATCCCCGCGCTGGTGCCGATGCACCGGCCCACTGCCGCCCAGGCCTCCGGACGCGGCATCGGCGCCCTGGCCGGCGCGACGGTTCGCAGCTCCACGGCAGACCCCCTGATCGGCTGCCTCCAGCGTTCTGGGCGCGATGCCCTGCGGCCTAGGGTCCAAGGTCCCGGAGGTCGCCGGCGTCGGTCGTGGTGCCTCAGTGCGGTTGGGCCTCGGCAACCTGCCGGGCCGCCTCGCGATACCGCTCGAGCACCGCAGGGACGGGCGCCGCGTCGTAGGTTGCGACCTCACCCAGGTGCCACGCCGGCGGTTCCGCCGCGCCCGAGAGGACCCAGGCCGCCTGACGCGCCGCCCCGTCGGCGACGTACTCCCCGGGCGGGGGCACGTCCACCGGAACGCCGAGGATGCTGGGTGCGACCTCGCGCACCGCGCGGGACCGTGCGGCGCCACCCACGAGGGTGACGCGGTCGACCGACACCCCCTGACGGCGTACGGCCTCCATCCCGTCCGCCATCAGGCACAGCAGCCCCTCGACGCTCGCGCGCGCCAGGTTCTCGCGGGTCATGGACCCGAGCGTCATCCCCGAGAGGGAGCCGGTCGCCGTCGGCAGGTTGGGAGTGCGCTCACCCTCCAGGTAGGGGACGTGGACCAGCCCACCCGCACCGGCGTCGGCCGTGAGCGCCAGCTCGCTCAGCTCGTCGTGGTCGACCGCGAGTACGCGTGCAGCCGCGTCGAGCACACGCGCGGCGTTGAGCGTGCAGGCCAGCGGGAGGAACTGCCCGGTGGCGTCGGCGAACCCGGCCACCAGGCCGCTGGGGTCGGAGGTCGGTGTCGCGGACACGGCGGCGACCACCCCTGAGGTGCCCAGGGAGATCGACGTGTCGCCCGGGCGCAGGCCCAGGCCCAGCGCGGCTCCGGCGTTGTCGCCGCACCCGGGTCCCAGGACCACGTGCCCCAGCCCGGTGGCTCGATCTCCGGTCCCGGCGCGGTTGCCCGGGGCGAGGACGCAGGGCAGGACGATCGAGCCGACGGCGGACCGGTCGCGGCGCAGGGCGAGGGCGAGGAGGTCACGGCGGTACTCACCCGTCGCCGGCGAGAAGTAGCCCGTGCCCGAGGCATCCGACCGGTCGGTCCCCAGCGTCTCCAGCGTGGGCGCACCGGACAGCCGCCACGTCAGCCAGTCGTGCGGGAGGGCCACCGCAGCCACTCGCTCCGCGAGCTCCGGCTCGTGGTCGACGAGCCAGCGCAGCTTGGCCACGGTCAGCGATGCGACCGGGACAGTGCCCACGGCCTCGGCCCAGCGCTCGGCGCCCTGGGCCGGATCGCCCTCCCCGAGCTCGACGACGAGGTCGGCTGCGGCGCCCGCTGACCTGGTGTCGTTCCACAGCAGGGCGGGCCGGATGACCGCGCCCCGCGCGTCCAGGCAGACCAGGCCGTGCTGCTGGCCCGCGACCGAGACCGCCTCGACGTCGTCGAGCCCGCCGGCCTCGGTCACGGCCCGCTGCAGCGCCACCCACCAGTGCTCGGGGTCGACCTCGGTCCCGGCCGGATGCGGCGCCGAGCCCGAACGGACGAGCCGGCCCGAGGGCGCCTCGCGGATGACGACCTTGCAGGACTGGGTGGAGGAGTCGATGCCGGCGACGAGCGTCATGACGACACTCTCACCCGATGAGGTGCTCGAGGGCCAGCTGCTGGAGCTGCACGAAACCGTAGTCCCGCTCGGCTGCCGACTCCGGGTCGAAGCCTTCGTCGGCGGCCAGCAGGTCCTCGACCGTCTCGCCCGCGCCGAGGGTGGGCTGAGCGAGGTCGAGGACACCGGCATACGCCATCGCCTCCTGCACGCGCGGGTCTGCACGGAACGCCTTGGCCTTCTCCGCGAGCATGAGGTAGGTCGACATGCAGGCTCGCGCAGAGGCCCACACTCCGTCCATGTGCTCCGTGCGGGAGGGCTTGTAGTCGAAGTGCCTCGGCCCGGTGTAGCGGGGCCCGTCGGGGTAGCCCGGGAAGCCGTTGTCGAGGAGGTCGACGGTGAAGAAGGCGGAGGTCAGGTCGCCGTGGCCGAACACCAGGTCCTGGTCGTACTTCAGTCCGCGCTGGCCGTTGAGGTCGATGTGGAAGAGCTTGCCGCTCCACAGCGCCTGCCCCAGTGCGTGCGTGTAGTTGAGGCCCGCCATCTGCTCGTGCCCGGTCTCGGGGTTGAGGCCCACGATGTCGCCGTGCTCGAGTTCCGCGATGAGAGCCAGGGCATGCCCGACAGTCGGCAGGAAGATGTCACCGCGCGGCTCGTTCGGCTTGGGCTCCAGGCCGATGCGGAGGTCGTAGCCCTGCGACTTGATGTAGCCGGCAACGGCGTCGAGCCCCTCCTTGTAGCGCTCCATCGCGGCGTAGACGTCCTTCGAGCCGTCGTACTCGCTGCCCTCACGGCCGCCCCACATCACGAAGGTCGTCGCGCCGAGGTCTGCGGCGAGGTCCACGGCGCGCAGCAGCTTCCGCAGACCGAACCGGCGGACGTCGCGGTCGTTGGAGGTCAGGCCGCCGTCCTTGAAGACCGGGTGGGTGAAGGTGTTGGTCGTCACCATCTCGATCACGAGGCCGGCGCGTTCGGTGGCCTCCTTGAACCGCCGGACGATCTTGTCCTTCGTCACCTCGTCGGCGTCGAACGGGAAGACGTCGTTGTCGTGGAACGTGACACCCCAGGCGCCGAGCTCCGCGAGCCTCTCCGCGTACTCCCACGGGTCGAGGGCCGGGCGGCTGGCCGACCCGAAGGGGTCGATGCCGGTCCAGCCGACGGTCCACAGGCCGAACGAGAACTTGTCCTCAGGGGTCGGCTGACGCACCACTTCTGCTCCTTCTGGTGATTCCTCGTGGGGATGCTGTCGATCATGCCCAGCCGGCGCGCGGCGGGGTGGCCGCTTCAGTCCTTGCTGGTGCTGAAGGCTGCGTCGAACGCCGCCTCCGGCTTGTCGAAGTTGAGGGAACGGACGAACTCGAGCGCACCCGGCGCGCCGACGAGGCGGTCCATGCCGGCGTCCTCCCACTCGACCGAGATGGGTCCGTCGTAGCCGATCGCGTTGAGGGTGCGGAAGCAGTCCTCCCACGGCACGTCGCCGTGTCCGGTCGAGACGAAGTCCCAGCCGCGGCGCGGGTCGCCCCAGGGCAGGTGCGACGACAGGCGGCCGTTGCGGCCGTTGCCGATTCGCTTGCGGGCGTCCTTGCAGTCCACGTGGTAGATCCGGTCCTTGAAGTCCCAGATGAAGCCGGCCGGGTCCAGGTCCTGCCACACCATGTGGCTCGGGTCCCAGTTGAGGCCGAACGCCTCCCGATGGCCGATTGCCTCCAGCGTCGCGACGGTGCTCCAGTAGTCGTACGCGATCTCGCTCGGGTGCACCTCGTGGGCGAACCGGACACCCACCTCGTCGAAGACGTCGAGGATCGGGTTCCAGCGGTCCGCGAAGTCGGCATACCCCGCCTGGATGACGTCGTCGCCCACGGGCGGGAACATCGCGACGTACTTCCAGATGGCCGACCCGGTGAAGCCGATGACGGTGTCGACACCGAGCTTCGCAGCAGCACGCGCGGTGTCGGCCATCCGCTCCGCCGCGCGCTTGCGCACGCCCTCGGGGTCGCCGTCGCCCCACACCGCAGCGGGCAGGATGTCCTGGTGTCGCTGGTCGATGGGGTCGTCGCACACGGCCTGCCCCACCAGGTGGTTCGAGATGGCCCACACCTTCAGGCCGTTGCGCTCGAGGACCTCGTGACGCGACTCCACGTAGCCGTCCTCGGTCAGGGCCCGGTCGGCCTCGAAGTGGTCGCCCCAGCAGGCGATCTCGAGGCCGTCGTAGCCCCACTCCCCCGCGAGGCGGCACACCTCCTCGAAGGGGAGGTCGGCCCACTGGCCGGTGAAGAGGGTGATGGGTCGGGCCATGTGAGTCTCCTTGCCACGGTGCGGTTCTGCGTGTTCTGGTCGGACGTCGGGTGGTGCGGTCAGAGGGCCGGTCTCGCCTCGGTGAGTCGGGCGCCGGCGCGTCGCCGCACCGGGGTGGTGCGGCGACGCGTCGGCGACGCGGAGCGGCGTGGCGTCAGCCGCGCAGCTTGGCGAGGTTGGCGTAGCTGATGGCGGCATACTCCAGCGACTGGTTCGGGTTGGCCGTTCCGCCGGGAGCGTTGTCCTGCTCGTACATCGGGTTGTGGTAGCCCTTGGCGCCCGTCTGGCTCAGGAAGGCCCTGTAGTCGATGACGCCGGTGCCGAACGGCACGAAGTCGTAGCCGTTGGGCAGGTCCGGACGCGAGGCGCCGTCCTTGGCGTGGAACAGCGGGAAGCGGATCGGCTGTGCCTGGACGACGCCGAGCGGGTTGAAGACCGAGGTCACGGCCGAGCCGTCCGCCGCCGTGTAGGACGTGTGCTTGTACTGGGCGACGTGCGCCCAGTAGATGTCCATCTCGAGGTAGACGTTGTCCGGGTTGGTGTTGGCCAGGAAGTACTCGAGACGCCGCACGCCCGACGAGCGGGTCGGCCGACCCTGCGCGTCGAGCGGCCCGCTGTCGAGCAGGAAGCTGTAGGCGACGTCGTGGTTGTGGGTGTAGAGCTTGAGTCCGTGCTTGACCCGCGCACGCTCACCGAGGACGTTCCAGCGCTCGGCGGCCGCGTCCCAGTCGGCCTTGTAGGCCGAGCTCGTCGGGTCGCTGCCGGTGCCGACGTGCTGCATGCCGAGGATGTTCGCGACCTCGCACGCGGCGTCGAACGCGGCGAGCGTCGCGTCGGAGATCGTCGACGGGATGGTGCCGTGGTTGCCCTCGGCCTCGAGCCCGTTGTCGTCGAGCCAGGTGCGGAGCAGCTGCGCCCCCGCGGCGTTGTTGACGTTGCCGCCCGGGGCGTTGGCGTGCTGGCTGTAGCCTGCGAACTCGACCTGCTTGTAGCCGATCCGGCCGAGCTCCTCGAAGACGGCCTTGAACCCGGACGCATACGGCGACGTGCCGGGGTCGCGCGAGATGGCGTCGCGGACGGTGTAGAGGATGATGCCGCGCTTGCCCGGCGGCACGAGCGCACCGTTGCCGGTGCCCGGGGCGGCCGAGGCGCTCGTCGCGCTGACCCCGGCGATGGCCGCGGCGGCAGCCATTCCCGTGGAAGCCGCCATGAACTGGCGGCGGTTGAGGCCGAGGCCCTTGGCGAGCTTCAGCGGCTTGACGTCGTTGTCGTGCATGTGAGGTTGCTCCTTCGGGGTGTGACAGAGACGGTGGGGGGTGGAACCGGATCTCCTTTCGGCAGACGACGCGGGGTGGGCCCGCGTCAGGAGAGGACGGGAGAGGTCGTGCGGGCCCCGTCGATCGGGGTCCAGGACCCCTCCCGCTCCGCACTGGTCTCGACGGCCGACAGGATCCGCTGCACTTGGAGCCCGTCGGTGAAGGAGGGCCGCGGGTCGGCGCCCGCGGCGACGGCGGTGAGGAAGTCGACCGCCTGGTGGGTGAAGCCATGCTCGTAGCCGAGCACGTGCCCGGGCGGCCACCACGCCGCCACCCACGGATGGTCGGCCTCGGTGACGAGCACCCGGGTGAAGCCCGCGTCGCGCGACGGGACCTCGTTGTCGAAGACGTGGAGCACGTTCATGTCCTCGAAGTCGAACGCGAGCGACCCACGGGTCCCGTTGATCTCCAAGCGGATCGCATTCTTGCGGCCCGTGGCGAAGCGCGTCGCCTCGAACGTCGCGAGCGCTCCCCCGCTCAGACGTGAGACGAACACCGCGGCGTCGTCGACGGTCACCGGGCCGCGCATCGTGCTGCCGTTCGAGGCCGCGGTCCCGCTGATGCCGCTCGTGCCGAGCAGCGACGGGTCGGACACGGGGCGCTCCCGCACGAACGTCTCGGTCAGGGCCGACACCCCGGTCAGCGCCTCCCCCGTGACGTGCTGGGCGAGGTCCACGATGTGCGCCCCGATGTCACCCAGCGCCCCCGACCCGGCGCGCTCCTTCTGCAGCCGCCACGTCAGCGGCGCCTCCGGGTCGGTGAGCCAGTCCTGCAGGTACGCCCCGCGCACGTGCAGCACGCGTCCGATGCGTCCCTCGGCGACGAGCTGTCGCGCGTACGCGACGGCCGGGACGCGGCGGTAGGTGAACCCGACCATGGACCGTACGCCCCGGGCCCGGGCCGCCTCGGAGGCCGCGGCCATGGCCTCGGCCTCCTCGACGCTGTTGGCCAGCGGCTTCTCGCAGAGCACGTGCTTGCCGGCCTCGAGCGCGGCCAGGGCGATCTCGGCGTGGGTGTCGCCCGGCGTGCAGATGTCGATGACGTCGATGTCATCGCGCTCGAGCAGCCGCCGCCAGTCGGTCTCCACGTCGGCCCATCCGAAGCG
>NZ_BAAANB010000001.1:187801-191980 GCF_039529575.1 Terrabacter terrae | reverse complement strand
CCGCGACCAGCCGCGGCTCGACCGGCACGTCGAAGTACGAGCGCACGTTGCGCCAGGCCTGGGAGTGGGCGCGGCCCATGAAGGCGTAGCCGATCATCCCCACCCCGAGGGTGGGCTTGCTGGGTGTGCTCATGACGTCCTCAGATCCGACGTGGGGGGTGTGCTGCCTGGCGTTCGGGGCGTACGCGTCGTATGCGTCGTGCAGGTCTCGCGCCCGCGCCGCCGGGCGTGCGGCGGCGCGGGCGCAGACCCGTCAGGACTCGAAGCCCAGGGGCAGGTACTGGTCGACGTTGTCCTTGGTCACGACCGGCGCGTTGAGGACGATCCGTCGCGGGACCTCGACCTGGACGAGGTCGCTGATGCCCTTGCCCTGCGCGATGAGACGCGCAAGCTTGATGCCGTCGGCGGCCTGGGTGGGCGGGTAGATGACGGTCGCCACCATCTTGCCGTCCTTGATCCAGCGCATGGCGTTGGCCGAGCCGGCGCCACCGATGAACGCCATCTCGTGACGGTTGGCCTGGTCGAGGGCGGCCATCACGCCGACACCCTGGTCGTCGTCGTGGTTCCAGAGGATGTCGATCTTGGGCGCAGCCTGCAGCAGGTTGGACATCTGCTTCTCGCCGGACTCCACGGTGAACTCCGCGGCGACGCGGTTGTCGACCGTCTGTCCGCACGCCTTGAGGGCGTCGGCGAAGCCCTTGCTGCGGTCCTGCGTCAGGGGCAGCGAGTCGATGCCGGCGATCTCGGCGATGACCGGGTTGGACAGGTTCTTGTCCTTGACGAGCTTGCACGCGTAGGTGCCGGCCGAGACGCCCATCCCGTAGTTGTCCCCGAGGATCGTCGCGCGGGCGGCGAACGGGCTGGAGAACTCGCGGTCGACGTTGATGACCGGGATACCGGCGTTCATGGCCTTGGTCGCGACCTCGGTGAGGGCGGCCCCGTCGGTCGGGAGCAGCACGATGGCGTCGACCTTGTCGTTGATGAACGTCTCGATCTGGCTGATCTGAAGGCTGGCGTCGTTGGTGCCCTCGGCGACCTTGAGCTCGACGTCGGCGTGCTTCTTCGCCTCGGCCTGCGCGGCGCTGTTGATGGCGCCGAGCCAGCCGTGGTCGGCGGCGGGACCGGAGAAGCCGATGACGACCTTCTTGCCGGGGGCGTCGTTGTCGCTCGCGGCGTTGCCGGCTGATGTCTGGGTCGAGGCCGCGGGAGTCGTGGCCGGGTCGTTGCTCGTGCACCCCGCGGCCACCAGTGCCGTGCTGAGGGTGACGGCCAGGACGGCGACGCGCTTGGTGGAACGGGAGAGTGATGCGGACACGCTGACTCCTATGTGAGCGATGTTGATGAGGTGAGTTGCCGTGCGACCCGGTGGTCCGGGTTGGTGATGTGGGTCCCCGCGGTGCTGTGATCCGTCCGGCCGGCAAGGCCGGGCAGCGGTGAGGTGGATCGCGCTAGGTCGACCGCGTGCGCGAGACCCGTTGCTGGAGCAGGACGGCGGCGACGATGATCGCTCCCTTGGCCACCGCCTGGGTGGACGTGTCGAGGTTGTTGAGGGTGAAGACGTTGGTGAGCGTCGTGAAGATGAGGACGCCGAGCACGGTGCCGACGACCGTCCCGCGGCCACCGCTGAGGAGCGTGCCGCCGATGACGACGGCCGCGATGGCGTCGAGCTCGTACAGCTGGCCGTGGGTCGAGGTGCCGGTGGTCGTGCGCGCCATGAGCATGACGGCCGCGATGCCGCACGCGACACCGAGCAGCGCGTACAGGTACATCGTGTGGCGCTGCACCCGGATGCCGGCGAGGCGCGCGGCCTCGGGGTTGCCGCCGATCGCCAGGGTCCGGCGCCCGAAGGTCGTGCGGTTGAGCAGGACCCAGCCGATGACGGCGACGAGGGCGAACATGATGACGAGGACCGGCACGCCGAGGACGCTGCCGCCGAAGAACTCGATGAAGCCGCGCTCTCGGACGATCTGGGTGCGCCGCTTGGCGATGATCTCGGCGAGGCCCCGGGCGGCGGCGAGCATCGCCAGGGTGACGATGAAGGGCGCGATCCGCCCGTAGGCGACGAGGACGCCGTTCACGAGGCCGCAGCCGGCGCCGACCGCGACGGCAGCGAAGACCATGACGATCCAGTGGCTGTTGGCGGCCATCGTCTGGGTGGCGACCGTCGTGGCCCACACCGACGACAGGGCCACGATCGCGCCGACCGACAGGTCAATGCCGCCGCCGGAGATGACGAAGGTCATGCCCACGCTGACGACGCCGATGACCGACCCGAGGCGCAGGATCGTCAGGGCGTTCTCGGGGCTGGCGAACCGGTCGCCGCCGGTCAGGATGCCGACGACGACGAGCAGCACCAGCGCGAGGACGAGGCCGGCGCTGCGCCCGGCAGGGCCGGACAGCAAGCCGGTGATCGCGCCGGCGTTCCGAGCCGCCGCGCCGCCGACGGCGGGGCCGCCCTTCGGCTCCTCCGGCGCCGTCCCGGACCCCGCGGCGGGCGGGGTCTGGTCGGCCTTCGTGACGTCGGCGCTCATGCCGCGTCTCCCTTCAGGATGATGTCGAGGACGGCGTGCTCGTCGAGCTCCTCGGCCGGCCCCTCGTGACGGACGGTGCGGTCGGCGAGGACCAGCACCCGGTTGGAGAGCCCCAGCACCTCGGGGATCTCGCTGGAGACGACGACGACGGCCACGCCCTGGTCGGTGAGCCGGCGCACGAGGGCGTAGATCTCGGAGCGCGCGCCGACGTCGACGCCACGGGTCGGCTCGTCGAGGAGCAGGACGCGGCAGCCGCGGAGAAGCCAGCGCGCGAGGACGACCTTCTGCTGGTTCCCGCCCGACAGCGTCCGGGACTCCCGATGGACACCGCGCGGGCGGACGTCGAGGGAGTCCATGAGCTCTTCGGAGGCGGCGACCTCGGCATCGCCGTCGAGCACGCCGGCGCGGGAGAACCGGGCGAGCGTGGCGAGGGTGATGTTGGAGGCGAGGGAGGCGCCGAGGACGAGCGCCTGGCCCTTGCGCTCCTCGGGGCACAGGCCGATCCCGGCGGCGACGGCGGCCGCTACCGAACCGGCCCTCACCGGCTTGCCGTCGACGAGGACCCGCCCGCTCGTGGCGCGACGGGCCCCGAAGATCGTCTCGACGATCTCGGAGCGCCCCGAGCCGACGAGGCCGGCGAGACCGACGACCTCTCCGGGGCGGACGTCGAAGGTCACGTCGGCGAACTCGCCTTCGCGGGAGAGCCCCTCGACGCGCAGGGCCGGCTCGGCCGCGGCGACCTGTGGGCGGTCGGGGAAGACGTACTCGATGGATCTGCCGGTCATGAGCCGGATGAGCTCCTGCGTGCCGGTCTGCTCGGCGTCGAGGCCGGTGGCGACGGTGCGGCCGTCCTTGAGGACGGTCACCCGGTCGCCGATCGCGCGGATCTCCTCGAGGCGGTGGGAGATGTAGACGACGGCGACGCCCTGGGCGGTGACCTCGCGGATCACGGCGAAGAGCTGCTCGACCTCGCCGGCGTCTAGGACCGCCGACGGCTCGTCCATGATGATGAGCCGCGCGTCGCGGGAGAGGGCGCGAGCCATGCTGACGATCTGGCAGGAGGCGGCCGACAGCGTCCCCACCTCGGTGGACGGCGAGATCTCGCGGTGGCCGAGACGGGCGAGCAGCTCGGCGGCGCCGCGGCGGGCCGTCGTGCGCTGGGAGAACCCGAAGCGGGCGGGCTCGTGCCCGAGGTAGATGTTCTCGGCGACGGTGAGGCCCTCGACGAGGTCGAGCTCCTGGTACATCGTCGCGACGCCGAGGTCCATGGCGGCCTGCGGGTGGTGCAGCGTCACGGTCTCGCCGTCCCACTCGATGGTGCCCTCGTCGGGCTCGTGGACGCCCGCGAGCACCTTGATGAGCGTGCTCTTGCCGGCACCGTTCTGGCCGAGCAGGCAGTGCACCTCACCGGGCTGCACCTCGAGGTCGACGCCTCCGAGCGCCACCACCCCCGGAAACCGCTTGACCACGTTGGTCATTCGCAGGAGAGGGGTGCCCACTCCATCTCGTCGTCGAGACTCCATGCGTCACACCGTGGACCACTTTTGTCGGCACGTCAAGCAAAAGTTTTCTGAGTCAGGCACACAAGTCTCGGCCATGGCATGTGAAAGCCGCTTGTGCTTGACTGGAAAGGTGCGTGCAGAACCAA
>NZ_BAAANB010000001.1:177593-187732 GCF_039529575.1 Terrabacter terrae | reverse complement strand
CCGCGAACGCGCGCCGAGCTCGCCAAGCTGACCGGCCTCGCCCGCTCCACCGTGGGGGCCCGCGTGGACGCGCTCCTCGCCACCGGCCTGCTCGCGCCGAGCGGTGAGGCCGCCAGCACGGGAGGCCGGCCTCCGGTGCGGTTCGCCTTCAACCCCGAGGCGCGGGTGGTCGTGGGTGCCGACATCGGCGCCACCCACGGCCGGGTCGCCCTCACCGACCTGACCGGTCGTCCGCTCTGCGAGATCGGCGAGACTCTGGACATCACGGACGGCCCGGAAGTCGTCCTCGACTGGGTGATCGCCGCGACGCGACGGCTGCTCGAGGAGGCGGGTCGCGATGCGCGCGACCTCATCGGCATCGGCATCGGGGTACCGGGCCCGGTCGAGCACTCGAGCGGGCGCCCCATGCGGCCCCCGATCATGCCGGGCTGGGACGGCTACGACGTGCCGGGCCACATGCGGCGCGACTTCGACGTGCTGGTCCTCGTCGACAACGACGTGAAC
The DNA here is from genome assembly GCF_039529575.1 of Terrabacter terrae. NCBI lineage: Bacteria > Bacillati > Actinomycetota > Actinomycetes > Micrococcales > Intrasporangiaceae > Terrabacter > Terrabacter terrae. The sequence goes on along the minus strand of NZ_BAAANB010000001.1, from coordinate 187,228 downwards.
ATCATGGCTTTGGGCGAGCACGCCACGGCCCACCCCGACGTCGAGCACCTCCTCTTCGTCAAGGTGGCCACCGGCATCGGAGCAGGCATCATCAGTGGAGGCCGGCTGCACCGCGGCGCCGTCGGCGCCGCCGGTGACCTCGGCCACGTCGCCGCACCGCACGCGCCCGACGTCCTCTGCTCCTGCGGCAACGTCGGCTGCCTCGAGGCCGTCGCCAGCGGGCCGGCGATCTCCAGGGCCCTCGAGCAGGTCGAGGTCGTCGCCGAGTCGAACGCCGACATCGTCGGCCTCGTCCGGAGCGGCAACATCCCGGCTGCACTCGCCGTGCGCCAGGCCGGGCGCACCATCGGGGAGGTCCTCGCCACCTGCGTGAGCCTGCTCAACCCGTCGGTCATCGTCATCGGCGGCACGCTCTCCGAAGCCGGCGAGAGCCTCATCGCCGGCGTCCGCGAGGTGGTCTACGGCCGCTCACTACCCCTGGCCACCGGCGCGTTGCAGATCGTCCCTGCCACCACCGGCACGCAGGCCGGCGTCATCGGCGCAGCCACCATGGTCATCCAGCACGCGCTGACCGCCGACCGGGTGGACCGCGCGGTCGCCCGCTCCGTCGCGCAGCCCGCCTCCTGACCGCACGTCGCCGCCGGCCGACTGCTGACGAGTGAGCGCGGTTCCGGACGAGCCATGATCCGGACACTCCGGCGAGTCGGGGAGACGGAGACGATAACGTGCCCTCCGATGGAGGGGAGTACTCCCTAATCCGGACGTCGTCATCACGAACAGCCGCGCTGTTCCGGTGTCCGGGGCCGACCTCGTCGGCGGAGGAGACCTCCGGAGATGTCACCTGCCTCCGGAGGTTCGCATGATCAGCACCGTCCCCCTCTACGTCTGGGTCGCCACCCTCGCGCTCCTTGCCGTCGTGGTCTACGTCGACCTGCGCGTCATCGCTCGTCGCGGCGGCGAGGTCACGATGAGCCAGTCGGTCAGGTGGGTGACCTTCTACGTCTGCCTGGCCCTGGCGTTCGGCCTCTTGCTGTCGTTGACCGTGGGTGGGCGTTCCGGCGCGGAGTTCTTCTCCGGGTACATCACGGAGTACAGCCTGTCGGTCGACAACCTCTTCGTGTTCGTCATCATCATGACCAAGTTCGCCGTTCCCTCCTTCGCGCAGGACAAGGTGCTCTACCTCGGGATCGTCATCTCCATGGTCCTGCGCGCGGTCTTCATCTTCGCCGGCGCGGCGCTCATCGCGGCTGCGTCCTGGACGTTCTACCTGTTCGGGATCCTGCTCATCTACACCGCGGTGAGCCTGCTGCGTGAGCAGGACGAGCCCGAGTTCGGCGAGTACCGGGTGCTCAAGGCAATGCGTCGCGTCCTCCCCATGACCCTGAGCTACCACGGCGACCGACTCAGCCTCCGCCAGGACGGGCGACGCCACTGGACGCCCCTGGTGATCGCCGTGTCGGCGATCGCCCTGGCCAACGTCGTCTTCGCCCTCGACTCCATCCCCGCGATCTTCGGGCTGACGCAGGACGCGTTCGTGATCCTGACTGCCAATGCCTTCGCACTGATGGGCCTGCGGCAGCTGTACTTCCTCGTGGGTGGCCTGCTCGAGCGGCTCATCTACCTCAACGTCGGGCTCTCGGCCATCCTGGCCTTCATCGGGATCAAGCTGATCGTCGAGGCCCTGCACGGCTCCCACATCGACCACCTGGGTTCCGTTCCCCTGCCACAGATCGGCATCGCCACCTCGCTCGGCTTCATCGTGACGGTGCTGGTTGCGGCGTCGCTGGCGAGCCTCGGCAAGAACTGGCTCGACCAGCGCGCCACTTCGTGAGCTCGGTGACGTGGCGTCCCCGTAGCGATGGGAGGCATCGCCCGCGCGCGGCCCGTCCCTGGGCCGGTTGACTCCTCCCCCACCGCGTCGGCGTGGACGACTGAAGCAGGACCTCGACGAAACCCTGTCGGGGTCCTGCGACGCCTGCAGTGATGGTGCGAAGGCCGCGGCGGGAAGCTCTGCCGGAATTTCTCTGGGCCTCCCGCACACCTGCTGCTGAATGTATATTCGTCGTTGAATCGTGAGGACGAGCGAATCCCGTCAAAGGAGACGTACGTGTCAAGAGGTCAACAACGGGCATCGGCCTCGTCGGCCGACACTGCCCCTGAAGCCGGAGGTCGGCGCCGCACGCCCGTGCGACAATCTCCGGCGTCCCGTCCCGTAGGTCCGGAGGCATGATGGTCAACCCGATGGAGGCCGGCGACGCGGCGGCGGGCGTCTTCACGACGTCCGAGGACACCCGCCTCATGACGAAGGTGGCCCGCCTGTACCACGAGCAGGGGGTCCGCCAGCCGGAGATCGCCAAGCGCCTGAACATCTCGCAGCCACGGGTGTCGCGCCTGCTCAAGAAGGCCGTCGCGACCGGCATCGTGCGCACGACCGTCGTGGCGCCGCGTGGCGTCTTCGCCGAGATCGAGGACGAGGTCGAGCAGCGGTACGGCCTGCAGGAGGTCGTCGTGGCCGACACCGGCGAGGAGGACGACGAGTTCGTCATCGCCCCTGCTCTCGGCGCGGCCGCGGCCTTCTACCTGGAGACGACCCTGACCGGTGGAGAGCGCATCGGGGTGTCGTCGTGGAGCTCGACGCTGCTGGCCACCGTCGACTCGATGCGACCACGCAACAGCCACGAGTGCGAGTCGGTGGTCCAGGTGCTCGGTGGCCTCGGCCAGCCCTCCGCGCAGGCCAGGGCCACGCATCTCGTCGGGCGCCTCGTGCAGGTCACCGGCGCCAAGGCCACCTACCTGCCCGCGCCCGGGCTCGTCACCTCCGACGCCACACGCCGCGCTCTCCTCAAGGAGGACAGCATCGCCCAGGCGATCGACGCCTTCCCCGAGCTCACCGTCCTGCTGGCGGGCATCGGCAGCCTCCTTCCGTCGGCGCTCCTGCGCGCCAGCGGCAACGCCGTCAGCACCGAGGACGAGGAGCGGCTCCGGGAGGCCGGCGCGGTGGGCGACGTCTGCATGCGCTACTTCGACGCCGAGGGCAAGCCGGTCAAGAGCCACCTCGACAACCGCATCCTGGGGATCGACAACGCCGCCCTCCTCGCCATTCCTCGGCGCATCGGCGTCGCGGGCGGGCGCCGCAAGCACGAGGCCATCCGTGCCGCCCTGCTCGGGGGCTGGATCAACACCCTCGTCACCGACAGCGCCACGGCGGCGTACCTCCGCGACGCCGCTCGCTGACGGCTCACGCCACACCACGGACCGCACAGCGACGGCTCCCCCGCCTCGCCGGGAGCCGGCGCTGTCCGTCATGCCCACAGGCCATCGGTTGATCGGCGCGAGCGCGCCGGCCCACGTGGATTCCGTTGACAGCCACCGCCGGCCGCCTCTACTGTGACATTGTCTTCATTCACTAGCGAATGGATATTCGATGACGAGATCGGGGATCGCCCGCCCGCTGCGCGACGGAGCGCTGCTCGCCATCGACCAGGGCACGACGAACACCAAGGCGATGCTGCTCGACGCGTCGACCGGCCTGGTCCTCGCCGAGGCGTCGGCGCCCACGAGCATCGCCTTCCCCGCACCGGGCTGGGTGGAGCAGGACGCCGAGCGACTCTGGACCGCGACGATGGCCGCCGTCGACGGTTGCCTCGAGCAGCAGCCCGAGGCACGCGTGGTCGGAATCGGCATCTCCAACCAGCGCGAGACCGTCGTGTGCTGGAGCCGGAGCACCGGCCGTGCGCTCGGACCCGCCCTCGGCTGGCAGGACGCCCGCACGACCGCCTGGTGCGCCGACCTCCTCGAGCGCGAACCCTCTGCGGCACAGACCATTCGCCAGCGCACCGGCCTCTCACTCGACCCGATGTTCTCGGCTCCGAAGTTCCGCACGAGCATCGACGCCGCTGTCGCCGGGGGCGCCGACCCGACCGACGTCGCAGTGGGCACCGTCGATGCCTGGCTCGTGTGGCGGCTCACCGGCCAGCACGTCACCGAGCTCGGCAACGCCTCGCGCACGCTGCTGCTCGACCTCGCCAGCCTGGCCTGGCACGACGACCTGCTGTCACTGTTCGGGATCGACGCCGCCCGCCTGCCCGAGCCCCGCCCGTCCGACGCGTCCTTCGGCGTCACGTCGACGCGGCACGGCCGGCTTCCGGCCGGCGTCCCGGTGCTCGCGGTGCTCGCCGACTCGCACGCCGCGCTCTACCACCACGGCTGCACGACGCCCGGCACCGGCAAGGCCACCTACGGCACGGGCACCTCGGTCATGAGCCCCACCAAGGACCCGAGCGCCGGACCGCACGGCATCGCCACGACGGTCGCCTGGCACGTCGGCGGCGCACCGACCTACGCCCGCGAGGGCAACATCGTCGCGTCCGGCTCGGCGCTGGACTGGATGGCCTCCACGCTGGGCGTCCCGGAGGGGACCGCGGGCGGCGCGCACCTGACTGCACTCGCCGGCGAGGTGCCCGACAGTGGCGGAGTCTGCTTCGTGCCGGCCTTCTCCGGCCTCGGCGCCCCGTACTGGGACCGCTCGGCCGTCGGTGTCCTCGTCGGCGTCTCCGGGGGCACGACCCGCGGGCACCTGGCCCGGGCCGCGCTCGAGGCCGTGGCCCACCAGGTCACCGACGTCGTGGAGGCCATGGAGTCGGACGGCTCGGCGCGCATCGACACCCTCCACGCCGACGGCGGCGCCACGGCCTCGGGGCTGCTCATGCAGGTCCAGGCGGACCTGCTCGGCCGGCCTCTCGAGGTGGCGAGCAGCCCCGCGGCGTCGGCGCTCGGGGCTGCCCGACTGGCTGCCGAGCACCTCGGCGTCGCGACGCCGCCGGCCGAGCCCGGTCACCGAGTCGCACCCCATCCTCCGACGTCCAGCGATGCGGGCGCCGCTCGCCGCAGCTGGAGGCAAGCCATCGCCCGCTCACGCGGACTCACTGTGTCGCAAACGGATCCAACGCTGCGCGACGAGACCATCGAGAGGAACGACCCATGACCGACTACCCACCCTTCGGTGCGGGCCTGTGGCACTTCGCGTCGTACGTCGACCGGTACGCCACGGACGGCTACGCCCCCGAGGTCTCCACCTTGGAGCAGATCGCGCGAGCCGGCTCGGTCGGTGAGCTGTCCTACGTCGACGTGCCCTATCCCTTCTCCGAGGGCGTCTCGGTCGACGACGTCAAGCAGGCGTTGGCCGACAACGGCCTGCAGGCCATCGGCGTCACGCCGGAGATCTACATGCGTCGCTTCAGCAAGGGCGCCTTCACCAACCCCGACCCGGAGGTGCGCGCTGCCGCACTCGCCGCGCTCAACGAGGCCGCCGACGTCGTGCGGGCCCTCGAGGCGAAGTACCTCAAGGTGTGGCCGGGGCAGGACGGCTGGGACTACCCCCTGCAGGTCAACCACCACGAGCAGTGGGAGCTGGCCGTCTCCGGCATGCGCGAGCTGGCACAGGCCAACCCCGACATCAAGATCGTCATCGAGTACAAGCCGCGAGAGCCGCGCAACAAGATGTTCTGGGACTCCGCCGCCAAGACGGCGCTCGGCATCAAGGCCATGGGCGTCGACAACGTCGGCGTGCTCCTCGACTTCGGCCACGCCCTCTTCGGCGGCGAGTCCCCCGCTGCCGCAGCTCAGCTGCTCATCGACCACGACCTGCTCTGGGCCATGGACGTCAACGACAACCTGCGCAGCTGGGACGACGACATGGTCGTCGGCACGGTGCACCCGATCGAGCTGTTCGAGTACTTCTACACCCTGAAGATCAACGGCTGGGAAGGCGTCTGGCAGCTCGACCAGTTCCCGTTCCGAGAGGACACCGTCGAGGCGGCCAAGCTCTCGATCCGCTTCCTCAAGGCGATCTGGCGTTCCCTCGAGCAGCTCGACATCGAGGCACTCAAGGCCGCCCAGGCCCGTCAGGACGCGCTCGGCGCGCAGAGGCTGGTCCAGGACGTCCTCTTCGCGAACATCAGGGACGAGGCATGAGCACGACCGAGGACCTCGTCCCGCACGTCGACGCCGAGGCCGTGCCCCACGACACGCTGACCGTCCTCGGGCGGGTGCCCGCGGACGCGACGCGCGAACAGGCCGTGGCCCACCTGGCCGAGGCGGCCCGGCTCGTCCGGCGCCGCGACATCGAGATGGTGCGCGCCGCGGGGCTCGGGCACATCGGTGGCGAGTTCTCCGTCATCGACGTTCTCGTCACCCTGTACCTGCACGCCATGAACGTCTCGCCGGACCAGCTCGACGACCCCGAGCGCGACCGCTTCATCCTGTCCAAGGGACATGCCGCTGCCGCGCTCTACACGACGCTGGCCATGGCGGGCTTCCTCGAGCCGTCGCAGCTCGAGACGTTCATGAAGCCCCAGTCGCAGCTCAACGGCCATCCCGCCCGCACGAAGATCGCCGCCGTCGAGGCCAGCACCGGGCCTCTCGGGCACGGCCTGCCGATCGCGGTCGGCACGGCGTTCGCCGGCAAGCTCGACGGTTCAGCGCGGCGCACCTTCGTCGTCGTCGGCGACGGCGAGCTCCAGGAGGGCTCGAACTGGGAGGCGCTCATGACGGCCGGCAACCACCGCCTCTCGCACCTGTGCGTCGTCGTCGACCGCAACCGGCTCCAGCAGGGCGCACGGGTCGCCGACACCAACGACCTCGAGCCGCTGGCCGACAAGCTGGCCGCGTTCGGCCTGGAGGTCGTCGAAGTGGACGGCCACGACCACGGGGCCCTGCTCGACGTCTTCGCGAACGTCCCTGCGGCGTCAGGGAAGCCGACGGCCGTCATCGCCCACACGATGAAGGGCCACCCGATCTCCTTCATGTCCGACAACGTCGCCTGGCACCACAAGGTCCCCTCGGCCGACCAGGTGACCCAGGCCCTCACCGAGCTGGAGCACTCATGACCGCCACCACCGCGCCGACGACGGCCACGGCTCCCGCGCCCCTGCACGACTGCCGTGACGCCTGGGTCGCCGCCCTCGTCGAGCTCGCCGAGACCGACGAGCGCATCGTCGCCGTCGTCAACGACTCGGTCGGCTCGAGCAAGCTCGCCCCGTTCCAGGAGCGCTTCCCCGAGCGCCTCGTCAACGTCGGCATCGCCGAGCAGGACATGGTCGGCGTCGGTGCCGGTCTGGCCAACGGCGGCAAGGTGCCGTTCGTGTCGGCAGCCGCGTGCTTCCTCACCGCGCGCGCGATGGAGCAGATCAAGGTCGACGCCGCCTACTCGCGGCACCACCTCGTGCTCATCGGGCAGAGCCCGGGCATGGCCTACGGCGAGCTCGGCCCGACGCACCACTCCATCGAGGACCTCGCCTGGCTGCGCACGATCCCGGGCCTGACCGTCATCGTGCCGACCGACCCGACCGAGACGGCCCAGGCCGTCCGCTGGGCCGCCGGCGCCGGCTCCCCCGTCTTCATCCGCGTCAGCCGGATGGGTGTCCCGGACGTCATGCCCGAGGGCTACGAGTTCCAGCCCGGCCGCGCGGTGCAGCTGCGCGCGGGCGGTGACGTCACGATCGTGGCCACCGGCACCGCCGTCCCCCGGGCCCTGGACGCGGCGACGCTGCTCGAGGCGCAGGACGTCGATGCCCGGGTCCTCGCGATGCCGACGATCAAGCCGCTCGACGGCGAGGCCCTCCTGGCCGCCGCCGAGGAGACGGCCGGCATCGTCACCGTCGAGGAGGCGCTCACCTCGGGACTCGGCGGTGCCGTGGCCGAGTACCTGTCGACGCGTCGCCCGACGCTGCTGCGCTTCGTCGGGGTGCCCGACACGTTCGCACCCACCGGCTCGGTCGAGTGGCTGATGGACCACTTCCGGATCAGCGCGGACGGCATCGCCGCAGCAGCGCAGGAGCTCCTCCAGAGCCGCTGAAGCGTTCCGGGCAGCCGCTGAACGAGCCGCCGGGCCGGTGCCCCCCAACGTGAGGGTGGGGCAGCGGCCCGGCTTCGTCAGCCCTCAGGCCACTGGCCGGCGTGGCGCCGTCCCGGTCACCGGACGGGGCGCGCGGCCTCGTCGCCGAAGTGGGGCGTCAGCAACACCATCGGTGATCCACTCACCCAGTCCTCGACGGAGTACCCCTGGGTTGCGTACCACGGCTGGACACGCCACGCCTGCTCGGCGATACGTCGCCGGGTGGCCGCATCTGTCACCTCTTCCGCCAGGACCTCGAGGTGCTGCACCGGCTCACGCAGGTGCAGCACCGCCCCGGCGTGCTCGCGCAGGTTGGCCAGCCAGTGCCGTGCACCGGGCGTCCCTGTCACGACGATGCGTCCGTCCACGACGACGTACCAGATCTCAACCCGTCTGACGCTGCCGCTGCGGCGCCCGAGCGTGCTCAGCTGGCACGTGCCGGTGGGGGGCAGCGCCGCGACGTCCGCGGTGGAAGGCTACCCAGCCCTGAGGGCGTGAGTGGTCCACGGGTGAACACGGGTCGAGGCTGCACCCGACGTGCAGCTGCGTCGTCGGCTCGGCCGAGCGGCGCACACTGGGTTGATGGCGGCACCTCGCCGGCCCGGCCGGCGGACCAACCTCGCTCTCCTCGTGCTCCTGGTGGGCTCATTCGTGACCGGCTGGGTGGCGTTCGGGGTCGGGGGGCCGTCCTGGTCGAGGGCCGTCACCGTCGCCCACGGCATCCTCGGCCTCGGCATCCTGGTGCTGGCGCCGTGGAAGACCGTGATCGTCAGGCGTGGTCTACGGACCGGGGGCACGCACGCGATCGGCGTCGCGTTCGCCGTCGTCCTCGCGGTCAGCCTCGTTGCCGGGATCGCGCATGCCGGCATCGGTCGGTTCGAGGTCGCCGGGGTCAACGCGCTCGCCGTGCACGTGGCAGCCGCGGTCATCGCCGTGCCGCTCGCTGCCGCCCATGTGATCCGTCGGCGGCAGCGGCCCCGGCGGACGGACCTCTCCCGACGGACCCTGTTGAGGACCGCCGGCCTGGCAGCCGTGGCAGCGCTGGCGTATGCGGTCCAGGCGTCCGTCACGTCCCTCGCCGGGTTTCCCGCTGCACGGCGTCGCGAGACCGGGTCCTACGAGGTGGGGTCCGGCGACCCCACCTCGATGCCGGTGACGCAGTGGTTCACCGACGGTGTGCCAGGCGTCGACCTGGCCGCCTACCGGCTCGAGGTGACGCGAGCCGACGGGTCGGCTCTCCGGCTCTCGTACGGCGACCTGCTGGCGATGGGTGATGCGGTCCAGTCGGCGGTGCTCGACTGCACCGGCGGCTGGTGGACCGAACAGAGCTGGCGCGGAGTGAGGATCGACACCGTCCTGGGCGTGCCGCGCCAGGGATCGATCGCGGTGCGGTCGGTGACCGGCTACACCATGCACTTTCCCGCCGAAGCAGCCCCTGGCCTGCTGCTCGCCACCCATGTCGGCGGCAAGCCGCTCCTCCCCGGGCACGGCTCCCCGGTCCGGCTCGTGGCCCCCGGACGCCGTGGCTTCTGGTGGGTCAAGTGGGTCGACCAGATACGCGTCGACGCGCGACCATGGTGGCTGCAACCGCCGTTCCCCCTGCAGTGAGAGCCGTGCGCCAATCCATGGGACCGGAGTACCGAAGCAAGCGGGCGCGCCCCCTGCGTCACACGGCATACGGCATACGGCATCGCCGCGGGACGCCGCGCACTCTCGAAGCCGGAGGTACAAGCCGTGAGCT
>NZ_BAAANB010000001.1:142208-177550 GCF_039529575.1 Terrabacter terrae | reverse complement strand
ATGGTGGATCAGCCGGAGACGGAGAAGTTGTTCACCTTGGCTGCGTTGTCCTTGGTCACCAGGATGCAGTCGACCGACTGCTTCTCGGGCTTGGAGGCCTTGTTCCCGCCCTTGACGTACGCGTCCGCCTGCTCGACCGCCATCTCGGCGATCTGGCTGGCCGGCTGCAGGACGGTGGCCTTGATCTTGCCGGCCTTGATGGAGCTGACGACGTCGGGGCTGCCGTCGAAGCCGACGACGACGACGTCCTTCTTGCCGGCAGCGTCGAGCGCCGCTTGAGCACCGAGGGCCATCGTGTCGTTGCCCGCGATGATGCCCTTGATGTCCGGGTGCGCCTGCAGGATCGTCTGGGTCTTGGCGAGGGCCTCGGCCTGGTCCCAGTTGGCCGTCTGCTGGGCAACCATCTTCATCGACGGGATCTGGTCGAGGATGTCGTGGTAGCCCTTCGAGCGGACACCGGCGTTGGTGTCGGTCTCCTTGCCGGTCAGCTCGGCGTAGTTGCCGCTGTTCTTCATCTGCTTGGCGAACTCCTGGCCACCGAGCCCGGCGCCCTGGGCGTTGTTGGAGACGATCTGCGCCACGGCGACACCGGTCTGGTTGATCTCGCGGTCGATGAGGAAGGACGGGATGCCCGCGTCCTTGGCCTTCTTGACCGCGGTGACCGTCACGTCGGCCCCGGCGTTGTCGACGATGATCGCCGCGGCCTTGCGCGAGATGGCGGTGTCGAAGGCCTGGCTCTGCTTCGTCGGGTCGTCGTCGTGGCTGATCACCAGGGTCTCGTAGCCGAGGGCCTTGGCCTTGGCCGCGGCCGCGTCCTGCTCGGCCTTGAAGAACACGTTGTCCGGCGAGGGCGTGATGATGACGACGAGCTTGGACCCCGAGCCGCCGGCCGCGGCTGCGGCCGCGGAGGAGGTGCCGCCCCCGGTCGCGCCGCCGGAGCTGCCGCCGCAGGCGGCGGTGCCGAGGACGAGAGCCGCAGCGGCCACGGGCAGCAGCGCCCGGCTCATGCGTGAGGTGTGACGGAACATGAAGGTCCTTTCGGGTTGCTGAACTGGATCACTGCTTGATGGAGGGAGCTGGGATGGATCTCGTGGAGGATCTGAGCGGCTCGAACGCGCCCAGGGCGCGCTCGCCCTCGGCCGGCCGTGCACGCGGTTCATGCCGCCCTCTGCGACAGCGCGGTCTGGAGCCGCTGCTGGGCCTGCTCGAGGACGATGGCGAGGATGATGACGGCGCCCTTGACGACCGACTGCCAGAAGGTCGAGACCCCGACGAGGACGAGTCCGTCGGCGAGGAAGCCGATGACGAAGGCGCCCATGACGGTGCCGACGATCGTGCCCCGCCCCCCGCTCAGGGCGGTGCCGCCGAGAACGGCGGCCGCGATGGCGTTGAGCTCGTACGTCGTTGCCGTGTCAGGGTAGGCAGCGCCGAGCTCCGAGGTGAGGAGCATGCCGGCCAGGGCCGCGCAGGCGCCGCTGATGACGTACACGGCGATGGTGATCCGCGGGACGCGGATGCCGGCCAGCACAGCCGCTCGGTCGTTGCCGCCGACGGCGTAGACCCGTCGGCCGAACGGCGTCTTGGTGGTGACGATGACGGCGATGACCGCCACCACGACCATGATCCAGACGGCCACCGGGATGCCGAACCAGCTGTCGACACCGATGACGTGGAACCCCTCGTTGCCGTGCTCGGGACTGCCCGCGAGGTTGGGGAACGTGCCGCCGTTGCTGCGCAGCTGGGCCGCGCCGCGGGCCACGTAGAGCATGCCGAGGGTCGCGATGAACGGGGCCACCCGGAACTTCGTGATCAGGATGCCGTTGACCCACCCGACGAGGCACCCGACGAGGATCCCCACGAGGATGACCGCCCCCACCGACAGGTAGAGCACGCCCCCGCCCGGCAGTCCGAGACCGGCGAAGAGCAGGCCGCCGACGATCATGCTGGACAGGCCGGCGACCGAGCCGACCGACAGGTCGATCCCGCCGGTGAGGATGACGAAGGTGACGCCGATGGCCAGGATCGCGTTGATGGCCACGTGCTTGGTCATCACGATGAGGTTGCTCGAGGTGAGGTAGTCCTGCGACATCGTGCCGAAGAGGATGATGAGCAGGACGAGCACGACCAACGTCCGGCCACGCAGCAGCAGCAGGCCGACTCGCGCCAGGATGTCCCCGCGGCGCGCCCCGTCGTTGTGCTGGGTGGGCGGTGGCTGGGTCGACGTGGCGGGCGCGACGTCCGTGTTGCTCATTCGGGGACCTCCGTGGCTGGGGTGGAGAGGATGTCGGTGCCGGCGGCCGCGGCGGCGAGCACGGCGTCGGAGGCGGACGCCGAGACGAGCGCCTCCTCGGTCAGGGCGTCGCCGGACAGCTCTGCCGTGATGCGCCCGCGCGCCATGACGAGTACGCGGTCGGCCATGGCCATGACCTCGGCGAGCTCGGAGGAGATGAACAGGACGCCGTAGCCGGCCTCGGCGAGCTCGCTCATGATCTCGGCGATCTGGCTCTTGGCCCCGACGTCGATGCCGCGCGTCGGCTCGTCGAGCAGAAGCACGACCGGCTCGGTCAGCAGCGCGCGGGCCAGGACGACCTTCTGCTGGTTGCCGCCGCTCAGCGAGGTGACGGGGGCGGCGAGCGCCGGGATCTTGATCGACAGCTCGCGCACCTTGTCACATGCGACGCTGCGCTCGGCCTTCTGCGGCACGAGGCCACGTCGGGCCAGCTTGCCGATCGTGGAGAGCAGGACGTTGTCGCCGACGCTCATCGTCTGGACGAGCCCGTCTCGCTGACGGTCCTCGGGCACGAGCGCGAGGCCCGCTGCCTGCCGTGCGCGGACGCTCGCGTCCTTGACGACCTCGCCCCGGACGGCCACCTCACCGGTCGACGCGCGCGTGCCCATCAGTGCCTCGAACAGCTCGGTGCGCCCGGCGCCCATGAGGCCGTAGATGCCGACGACCTCACCGGCACGCACCTGCAAGGAGACGTCGGAGACGAGGTCGCGTGGCGAGCCGGGCACGGTCACGCCGGAGACCTCCAGCAGGACGTCGCCGATGTCACCGGCGGACCGGGAGAAGAGCGCGTCCGGGTCCTGGCCCACCATCTGGCGCACGATCCACGCGGTGTCGGTGCCCGTCATCGGTTCGTGGGCCACGAGGGCCCCGTCGCGCAGGACGGTGACGTAGTCGCCGATGCGGCGGAACTCGTCCAGCTTGTGGGAGATGTAGATGATCGTGACGTCGTCCCGGCGCAGGTCGTCCATGACCTTGAAGAGGACGTCGACCTCGTGGTTGGACAGGGCCGAGGTCGGCTCGTCCATGATGAGGATGCGCACGTCCTCGAGGAGCACCCGGGCGATCTCGACGAGCTGCTGCTTGCCGATCGGCAGCTCGCCCACGAGCATGTCGGGGTCGAGGTCCTGGCCGAGGCGCTCGAGGGCCTTGACGGTCCGCCGCCGCTGGGCCGCGTGGTCGACGAACCGCCGGCCCCGCCGGAGCTCCCGCCCTGCGAAGAGGTTCTCGGCGATCGACATGTTCGGGAAGAGGCTCAGCTCCTGGTGGATGATGCCGATGCCGTGCGCGATGGCATCTCGCGGGCTGCCGATGCTGACCGGCTCGTCGTCGAGCAGGATCGAGCCCGAGCTCGGCTGCTCGGCGCCGGCGAGGATCTTCATGAGCGTGGACTTGCCTGCGCCGTTCTCGCCGACGAGGACGTTGACCTTGCCGCGGTAGGCCTCGAAGGTGACGCTCTTGAGCGCCCGGACGCCGCCGTACGCCTTGGTCACGTCGACGGCACGCAGCACGACGTCGTCGGCCGCCGGGGCCGGGCTTGACGTCGCCTCCGCAGCGGCGGTCATGACGCCGGCTCAAGCTGCGTGGGAACGATGGCGACGACGCCCGGGGCCACGAGCGAGAACGCTCCCGCGAAGGTGACCTTCTTGCCGACGAGGTCCTTCGCCTTGACCTTCGACAGGACGTCGGACTTGACCTTGTTGTTCAGCCCGGTGGCCGCGTCGGCGTAGTTGAGCTGGTTGGTGAAGTTGCCGAAGGTGATGAACTTGACGGCGTCGCGCAGGGCCGTGCCGGCGATGACGGGTCCGGTGACGACCTGCACGTTCGCGGCCTTGCCGGACAGCCCGTCGACCTTGACCGTCAACGGGTGCGTGGGCGTCTCCTGGTCGACGGCCGTCACGGTGCCGGCGCCCTTGACGAGGAACGCGTACGGGCTGCCGGTGCCCGCTTGGTTGCCGTACTTCTTGCTCGCCGCGTCCTGGTTCGCCTCGAGGGCGGGTAGCAGCTCGGTGGCAGGGACCGCGTCCTTCTGCACCGTGGGCAGCACCTTGCTGTCCCAGATGCCGTTGGCGTACGTCTTGGCGTCGAAGGCGGCCGAGCCACCGGCACCCGCGGCCTTCTCCTGGCCTGCGGGGACGTAGGTGTAGACGCCGGGCACGTGGGAGCAGGCGGCCAGGGACCCGCCTACCGCGAGCGCGGCGGCCACGCCGACGAGCGTACGGGCCAGCACGGCCCGCTGAATACCCATTCGCCATTGAACGAACATACGACGATGATGCCCAGCGGGCGACGCCATGTCAACGATTTGCCGAATTTCCCAGACTGGCGCGGCGCCCCGGTGGCCGCGCCCACCGACGCGGCGCGGCCGGTGGCCACGTGGCACAGAAGACCCATCTTGACAACGGGACGGGGCCCGTCCAGCCTTCGAGCGCCCTTACCACCCGCGGGCCCAGCGGTCCCCCCACCACCTGCGCCGCCTCGGCGCCGCCCTCGCAGCAGTGTGCTGCGCCACCGCCGTCACCGGCGCCGCCACCACTGCAGGCGCCGCACCGGCGCCCCGCTCCGCCGACGCGGTCTCGCAGGTCGGCCAGCAGGCCAGGCACCGCACGGTCGTGACGACGGACATGGAGCAGGACGACCTGGCCTGCCTCATCCGCTATCTCCTTACACCAACGACCTCGACACCGAGGGTGTCGTCTACACCAAGTGGTGGCAGTACCGCGAGGAGGGCACCTATCCGGGCTCCGTTCCCGTGGCCGACGCCGGCTCCGCGAAGACCAGGGTCACCGTCCCTGCGGACGCCCAGCCGGGCCAGACGCTGTCGTTCATCTTCCAGGCCACCGATGACGGCCCCTTACCACTCACCCGCTACGCGCGAATCATCCTCACCGTCGGCTGAGCCACGGCGACGTAACGAAGCAGGACCCCGACAGAGCGTCGGGGTCCTGCTTCGATGTGACTGGCGGTGGCGGTGGGATTTGAACCCACGGTGGAGTCACCCCCACACACGCTTTCGAGGCGTGCTCCTTTGGCCGCTCGGACACGCCACCGGGAGAGACCCTACCGGAGGCGACGGCCCTCGAAGAAATCGACCAGGAGCGCCGCGGACTCCTCCGCTCGCACCCCGCCGACGACGTCGACGTTGTGCGTCGCGAGCGGATCACGCGTCAAGTCCCACACCGAGCCGCAGGCCCCCGCCTTGGGGTCCCAGGCCCCGAACACGATGCGCTCGAGCCGTGCCGCCATGGCCGCCCCCGCACACATGACACACGGTTCCAGCGTCACGACGAGGGTGCACCCCTCCAGCCGCCAGGAGCCGATCGCCCGGGACGCCTCCCGCAGCGCCACGACCTCCGCGTGGCCCGTCGGGTCGCCGATCTCCTCCCGCACGTTGCGGCCGCGACCGAGCACGGCACTGTCGGCATCCAGGACGAGCGCCCCCACGGGGACGTCCTGCGAGCCGACCGTCGAGGCGGCGAGCTCGAGCGCCTCGCCCAGCCAGCCGGCATACGTCTCCGGCGTGGGGACGGCGCTCTTGCGGGAGGTCTCGGATCCTGTGGCCACGCGCTAAGTTTCCACCCATGGACGTCCATGTCGCAGACCACCCGCTCATCGCCCACAAGCTGACCTACCTGCGCGACAAGCGGACCGACAGCCCGACGTTCCGACGCCTCGCGGAGGAGCTCGTGACGCTGCTCGCCTACGAGGCCACCCGCGACGTGCGCGTCGAGCCGTTCGAGATCGAGACACCGGTCGCGAGCACGACGGGCATCAAGCTGTCCAACCCGAAGCCGATCATCGTGCCGATCCTCCGGGCGGGCCTCGGCATGCTCGACGGCATGGTCAAGCTCCTGCCGAGCGCCGAGGTGGGCTTCCTCGGCATGATCCGCAATGAGGAGACACTCGAGGTCTCCACCTACGCCAACCGCCTGCCCGACGACCTCACCGGGCGCCAGGTGTTCATCCTCGACCCGATGCTCGCCACCGGAGGCACGCTCGTCATGGCGATCGACTACCTGACGAGCAAGGGTGCCCGAGACATCACCGCCGTCTGCCTCCTCGCCGCCCCCGAAGGCATCAGGCACCTCGAGGAGGAGCTGTCCGAGAGTGACATCCCGGTCAAGGTCGTGCTCGGCACCATCGACGAGAAGCTCAACGAGAAGGGCTACATCGTCCCCGGACTCGGCGACGCCGGCGACCGCCTCTACGGCGTCGTCTGACCGATTGCGTATGCCGTCCGCTCAGGGGAGCGTGTCGCCCCACTCGGCGTCGCGTGCCCTCCGGTAGCGCTCCCCCGCCTTCTTCGAGACGACCTCACGGCCGGCCGTGCCGTCAGCTCGACACACCTGGAACTCGACGAGTCCCTTGCGCTTCACGGGATGCCGGATGATGCGACCCGAATCCGCCTGAGCTCTCGATGAATCCAGTACGCCGGGCGAGGCCGCAGCCACCCACGAGAACTTCTCGTCCTCGTAGGACAGCTCGGCCCCCTTGATCCGCCGGTGCTCCGCGGAGCGGTTGACGCGTGCGGCGAAGTGGCACCAGTCGGCTTGCCGCAGAGGGCAGCCCGCCTCGTGCGGGCACGGTCCGAGCAGGGACCAGCCGGCGGCGAGAAGGGCGGACCGCACGCGGATCACCCGCGCGTACCCGTCAGGGGTGCCGGGCTCGACCACGACGACGGCCCGGCCGCGCTGCATGGCATCGGCCACCAACGCGTCCTGCTGGCGCTCGTCGAGCTCGCTGAGGACGTACGACACGGTGACGAGGTCGGCACCGGCGTCGGGCCAGGCGCCGGCCCGCGCCCGGGCGAACGTCGCACCGGCGAGCGCCGGTGAGGGCGCGTCCGCGACGAGCTCGCGCCCGAGGGCCAGCGCGGCCTCGACCTGGTCGAGCACCGTGATCGACTCGAGCGAGGGGAAGGCGGCCGCGGCCGCCCAGGCCGCTGCCCCCGTGCCGCCGCCGAGGTCGAGGAGGGAGCGCGGCTGCAGGTTTCGATCCGCCACCGCCTCCAGCGCCCGCGCCAGTGCAGCGTGGGTCGCCGGCATCCGGTAGGCGGCGTAGGCGGCGACGTGGACGTCAGAGGCGAGGATCGGCGTCGAGGCCGGGCCCACGGAGCGGTAGCGCGAGACCAGTGCCTCGGCGGCCCGGGCCAGGTCCCGCTCGTCGACCCCGCGCACGACCCGGCTCAGGGCGGCACGCAGCTCGGCGGCATACGTCGGCGTTCGGGGCACGCGAGGAGGATAGCCGCGCCGTGACGGCGGCTCCTCGCGCGACCTCTGGGCCACGGCGAGGGACACGCTGCCGCCGCCTCCCGGGCCACAGGCGCCCCATACGGCACACTGGGCGCACCCCTGTGCCGTGGGGCTGTCAGGGCAGCGCCAGCACCTTCCCTCCAAGGAGCGACACCATGGGCCCCAAGGTCAAGAAGATCATCCTGATTTTCGTGCTCGCGTTCTTCGTCTATGCCGTCTTCACCTCTCCCGACAAGGCGGCGGACATCGTGCGCAACATCTGGGGCGTCCTGGTCGACGGCTTCGACGCGATCCTCCGGTTCTTCAACTCGCTGCTCAACCGGTGACGCGAGCACACTGATCCCATGGCGCTGCTTCGGAGCACGGAGGTCCCGGCGGGACTGGCCCCGATCCTGCTCCCGGGCGAACGGCTCGTCACCGCCGTGCGTGCGCACTGGGTGAAGCTCGCCGAACCCGTCGCGACCACGACGCTGGCCTTCGTCGCCGCGATCTGGGTCGACTCCAACGTCACCAAGTCGACCGAGATGGTCGGCACCGCGTTCTGGTGGCTCTTCCTCGCGGTCCTCGCCCGCCTCGTCTGGTGCCTCGTGGACTGGAGCCACAACTGGTTCGTGGCCACCGACAAGCGGCTGCTGCTGCGCTACGGGCTCGTCACGCACAAGGTCGCGATGATGCCGCTGCTCAAGGTCACCGACATGAGCTACGTCCGGTCCATCCCGGGTCAGTTCCTCGGCTACGGCAAGTTCGTGCTCGAGAGCGCCGGCCAGGACCAGGCCCTGCGTGAGGTCAAGTGGGTGCCCAACCCCGACCGGACCTACCGGGACATCTGCGCCGAGATCTTCCACATCGTCCCGCCGCCGGGTGACGAGGACTTCGAGGAGCTGGGCGATCTCGAGCGCGGGTTCCCCGACGTCGATGCCGTCCACAACCCCACCTCTGACCGGCTCGACTCCTACTCCCGGGCGATGCCGATCCAGCGGCCGGCACGACGGCAGGCCCGACGGTCCGAGGGCAGTCCCGAGACCGTCTACGAGAGCGAGGACCTCAAGCGGCGTCGTCGCGGCGCCGACACCGGCCCCATCTGGCCCTCCCGGGAGAGCCGGCGCTCCGACGACTGACGGTCGAGTGAAGGCGACTGACGGGCGACTGACGGCCAGGGGGTCGCCGTCGATGACGAGCCCCGCTAGTTTGTGATGATCCGTCGTCACCCGACCTGCTCGGAGGTCATCCATGAGCGTCTTCCGCACCAAGTCGATCGAGTCCTCGATGGCCTCGGCCGAGGAAGCCGACCACAAGCTCAAGAGAACCCTCAGCGCCCTGGACCTCACGGTCTTCGGCATCGGCGTCATCATCGGCGCCGGCATCTTCACGGTCGCGGGCAAGGCCGCCCAGGCCTACGCCGGGCCCTCGGTCGTCTTCTCGTTCGTTCTCGGCGCCGTCGTGTGCGGGCTCGCCGCACTCTGCTATGCCGAGTTCGCCTCGACGGTCCCGATCGCCGGCTCGGCCTACACCTTCTCCTACGCGACGCTCGGCGAACTCATCGCGTGGATCATCGGCTGGGACCTGCTCCTCGAGCTGATGCTCGGCGCGAGCGTCGTCGCCCAGGGGTGGTCGACCTACCTCGTGACCCTGCTGAAGCAGCTCGGCGTCGCGTGGCCCGCCGCGGTCGGTCCCGGCTCCCACTTCGACCTTCCCGCCTTCGTCCTTGTGGCCGCTCTCACCCTGCTCATCGCGAAGGGCATCAAGGAGTCGATGCGGGTCAACCTCGTGCTCGTGGCGCTCAAGCTCTTCATCGTCCTGTTCGTCATCGTCGCGGGAGCGTTCTTCGTCAACCGCGACAACTGGACGCCCTTCATCCCCCCGAGCCAGCCGGGCAAGGCTGCCGCCGGGCTCAGCACCCCCCTCATCCAGCTCATCAGCGGCATGACGCCGGCGACCTTCGGGGTCATGGGCATCATGTCGGCCGCGGCGCTGGTGTTCTTCGCCTACATCGGCTTCGACGTCGTCGCCACCACGGCTGAGGAGGCCAGGAATCCCCAGCGTGACCTTCCGCGAGGCATCATCGGCTCCCTGGTCATCTGCACGGTGCTCTACATGGCGGTCGCCCTCGTGCTGACCGGCATGCAGAAGTACAGCGAGATCGACCCGAAGGCCGCCCTGGCGAACGCGTTCGTGCACATCGGCAAGGACGGCTTCGCCACGGTCATCGCTGCCGGCGCGGTCGCGGGCCTGACCACCGTCGTCTTGACCCTGCTCATCGGCGCCACCCGCGTGACCTTCGCGATGAGCCGCGACAACCTGCTGCCCTCGGGTCTCGGCCGCACCAACCCCCGGACCGGCACTCCCGTGCGCCTGACCCTGATCATCGGCGCGGTGGTGGCCCTCACCGCGTCCCTCACGCCGATCGGGACGCTCGAGGAGATGGTGAACATCGGGACGCTCACCGCGTTCCTGCTGGTCTCGCTGGCCGTGCCGATCCTGCGCAAGCGCCGCCCCGACTTGAAGCGCTCGTTCAAGGTGCCCGGCAACCCGTGGGTCCCCTGGCTCTCGGCACTGGCCTGCTTCTACCTGGTGCTCAACCTGTCCGTCGAGACCTGGATCCGTTTCGTCGTCTGGATGGCGCTGGGCTTCCTCATCTACTTCACCTACTCGCGGTCGCACAGCAACGTCGGGAGGGGCGTCGACGAAGGGCGGGCCCAAGAGGCCCCCGAGGTCGTCGGCGAACGCTGACACCCCCTCACCCAGCCCCTTGTCTCACCGAACGCGGCGTTCGCTGACGAACTCAGTGTTAGAACACTGCTTTCGCGACCGAACGCCGCGTTCGCTGTTGTGCCGTCGGGGTTGTCCACAGGCCCCCAGCGGCCGGCCGGCGTATGCCGTCACGATGGTCCGATGGATCTGCACCGTCTCGCTCCTGCCGGGGTCTTCTCCGCCGCGGCTGCGCACGCCTGCGGCATCAGTGGCGCACTGCTGCGCAGCCTGGTCGCGCGTGGGAGATGTCATCCACTGCATCGCGGCTGGTACTCCGTCGAGCGACCCGCCGGTGACAAGCACCGGCACCGCCTCCGGGTCATCGCTCTGCTCGAGGAGTACGGGGACGCGGTCATGGCGTCGCACTGCTCCGTGGTCGCCCTGCTGGACCTACCCGACGAGGACATCGACTGGGGAACGGTGCACCTCATGTGGCGAGACCCCGACATGAAGTTCCGCGCGTTCAGCCGCGTCCACATCCACGAGCGCCTCGACCACCCCGGCCTGCAGCACGAGCGCGCCACCGTGGACCTCGCCCTGGCCGTCGCGCAGGTGGGGCTTCGCAGCCAGACCGGCATGCTGGTCGTGGCCGACCACTGCCTGCATCGTTCGCTCATCACACCGGCGCGCCTGGCGGCGGCGGCGCACGCACTGCGTGGCCAACGCGGCGTCACCCGCGCGAAAGCCGCCGTCCCCTGGTGCGACGCCCGGCACGAGTCACCGGGCGAGACGTTGACTGCGCAGGTGCTGCGCGAGCTCGGCTACTCCTTCACCCCGCAGTTCGAGGTGCCCCGGCTGGAGCGGCCGGGCCGCGTCTTCCACACCGACTTCCGCATCGACGGCACCCGCGTTCTCATCGAGTTCGACGGGAAGCTCAAGTACAACCCCGATGTGAACCCCGACGCGGCACGAGCCAACTTCCAGGAGAAGCTCCGCGAGGACGAGCTACGACGTCTCGGCTACTTCGTCGTTCGTCTCACGCGCGCCGACCTGGCGAAGCCGGCCCTGGTGCGCGCTCGAGTCGAGGCGAGCATCCGCGACTCCTGCGCCACGGCCGCCTGAGCCATCCCCCAGCCCGCCGCTCTCCCCGCTCGGACTGCTCTCTCCGGGCCGCGCTCACCCTTGCATCCCCACCGAACGCAGCGTTCGGTGGCGAACTCAGTGTTCTAACACCGCGTTCGTGATCGAACGCTGCGTTCGGGAAGAAGGGGGGCGCGAGGCAGGCGTCTGCCTCGAATCGGCGCGTTCAGAGGGCCTTGATGATGTCCTCGACGCGTTCCTTGGCGTCGCCGAAGAGCATGGCGGAGTTGTCGCGGAAGAAGAGCGGGTTCTGCACGCCTGCGTAGCCGGCAGCCATCGAGCGCTTGAAGACGACGACCTCCTTGGCCTTCCAGACCTCGAGGACGGGCATGCCGGCGATCGGTGAGGCCGGGTCCTCCGCCGCGGCCGGGTTGACCGTGTCGTTCGCGCCGATGACGAGCACGACGTCGGTGTCGGGAAAGTCCTCGTTGATCTCGTCCATCTCGAGCACGATGTCGTAGGGCACCTTCGCCTCCGCCAGCAGCACGTTCATGTGGCCGGGCAGGCGGCCTGCCACCGGGTGGATGCCGAACCGCACCTCGACCCCACGCTCGCGCAGCTTCGAGGTGAGGTCGGCAACCGGGTACTGCGCCTGCGCCACCGCCATGCCGTAGCCGGGGGTGATGACGACGGACGATGCATCCTTCAGCAGCTCCGCGACCTCCGCGGCGTTGGTCTCCCGGTAGTCGCCGTAGTCGACGTCCGAGTCGGACACGGCACCGTCCGAGCCGAAGCCGCCGGCAATGACCGACACGAACGACCGGTTCATCGCCTTGCACATGATGTAGGACAGGTACGCACCGGAGGAGCCGACGAGGGCTCCGGTGACGATCAGCAGGTCGTTGCCGAGCATGAAGCCGGCTGCAGCCGCCGCCCAGCCGGAGTAGCTGTTGAGCATCGACACGACGACCGGCATGTCGCCGCCGCCGATGGAGGCGACGAGGTGCCAGCCGAAGGCCAGCGCGATCGCCGTCATGACGAGCAGCGGCACCAGCGAGTCGCCCGCCACGAACCAGACCAGCAGACCGGCGGACACGACGAGCGCGGCCAGGTTGAGCCAGTGGCGTGCCGGCAGCATCAGCGGCCTGCTCGAGATGCGCGCCGACAGCTTGAGGAACGCAACGATCGAGCCGGTGAACGTGACTGCGCCGATGAAGACGCCGAGGAAGACCTCGACGAGGTGTACGGAGTCGCCGGCGCCGTCCGCCGCGATGAAGGTGTTGAGCCCCACCAGCACCGCCGCCGCGCCGACGAAGGAGTGCAGCATCGCGATGAGCTCGGGCATGCCGGTCATCTCGACCCGGCGCGCACGCCAGATGCCGATCGCGGCGCCGATCGCCATGGCGACGAAGACGGCGACGACGTTGCCCCACGGAGCGTGGCGCAGCGAGAGCCAGAGCGTGGCGACGAGGGCGAGACCCATGCCGACCATCCCGAGGACGTTGCCGTCCTTGGCCGTCTCGTGCTTCGACAGGCCGGCGAGCGACATGATGAACAGCAGCGCCGCGACGATGTAGGCCGCCTGGATGAGCGAGGTGCTGACGTCGGTCACGGCTCAGCCCTTCCTGAACATCGTGAGCATGCGTCGGGTCACGGTGAAGCCACCGAAGATGTTGATGCTTGCGATCAGGGTGGCCACGAAGGCCAGCACGACGATCACCACGTAGGAGCTCATCGACGTACGCGCGCCGCCGAGCTGGAGCAGGGCGCCCACGACGATGATGCCGCTGATGGCGTTGGTCACCGACATGAGCGGGGTGTGCAGGGCGTGGTGCACGTTCCCGATGACGTAGTAGCCGATGACGACGGCGAGCGCGAAGACCGTGAAATGGCCGAGGAAGCTGGTCGGCGAGACCGCTGCGACGGCCGCGAACACGGCCGTCCCGATCGCCATCGCGACGTACCTCCGCCGCGGGTCGCGTGGTCGTGGCGGCTCCTTGACGACCTCCGTGCCGTATGCCGGCTGCTTGGCCACGGGTGCCGCGCTGACCTGGATGGCGGGCGGGGGCCAGAGCAGCTCCCCGTCCCGGGCGACGGTCATGTTGCGCTGGACGACGTCGTCGAAGTCGAGGACGAGCTGCCCGTCCTTGCCCGGGGTCAGCAGCTTCATCAGGTTGACGAGGTTCGTGGCGTAGAGCTGCGACGCCTGAGTCGGGAGCCGGGCCGCGAGGTCGGTGTAGCCGATGATCGTCACGCCGTTGCCGGTGACGACCACCTCGTCGGCGACGGAGCCCTCGACGTTCCCACCGTTGGCGGCAGCCATGTCGACGACCACCGATCCCGGCTTCATCGAGGCGACCATCTCCGCGGTGATGAGGCGCGGTGCAGGACGGCCCGGGATGAGCGCCGTCGTGACGATGATGTCGACGTCGGGTGCCTGGGCGGCATAGAGCTCAGCCGCCCGACGGTTGAACTCCTCACCCATCTCGCGGGCGTAGCCGTCGCTCGACGAGGCGGCGGCATCGACCTCCGGCAGCTGCACCGCCAGGAAGTCCGCCCCCATGGACTCGACCTGCTCGGCCACCTCGGCGCGGGCATCCGTCGCCCGCACGATGGCGCCGAGGGACCGCGCGGTCCCGATCGCCGCGAGACCCGCCACACCGGCGCCCGCGACCAGGACCTTGGCGGGGGGCACCTTGCCGGCTGCCGTCACCTGGCCGGTGAAGAACGACCCGAACCGGTGAGCGGCCTCGACGACGGCGCGGTAACCGGCGATGTTGGCCATCGAGGACAGGACGTCGAGGGACTGCGCGCGAGAGATGCGCGGCACGGCGTCCATGGCCATCGCGGTCACACCCGCGGCGCGCAGCCTCTCCACGAGCTCCGGGTTGAGTGCTGGCGCCAGCAGACAGACGAGGACGGTCCCGGGCCGCAGCAGCGAGACCTCCTCATCCGTGGGCGCGTTGACCTTGTGGACGACCTCCGAGGCCCACGCCTCGCCGGTGGAGACCACGCGGGCGCCGGCGACGGCATACGCCTCGTCGGAGAAGCTCGCCGCCTCGCCCGCGCCGCCCTCCACCACGACGTCGTAGCCGAGGCCGACGAGCTGCTCGACGGTCTTGGGCGTCGCGGCGACGCGTGTCTCACGCGCACGGGTCTCACGGGGCACACCGATCTGCACGCTGGGGCTCCTTCGCACTCAGGGCTGGGGCACTGGTTCCAGAACCTAGGGCACGACCGGCAGGTATGCGCGGCTCTGCCCGGCACGTCACACAAATGACGCCCGGACAGCTCCAGGATCTCTGATCGTGGGCACGCGCTGCAGGCGCACGGCCATGCACCGCCTCGAGCGGGAGCGGCTCGAGGCGGTGCGGGTCGGTGCGGGTCGAAGGCCGACGGGCGGCTCAGAGGTCGTGGACGGCGGGCAGCCGCCCGGAGTCCACCGCCGCAGCCAGCTCGGCGTGGTCCCGCTCGTTCTGGTCGGCATACGCGACCGCGAAGTCGGCGACCGCCTCGTCGAAGACGGCGCCGGCGTCCGAGACGCCGTCGGGCGGCGTGGGCCCCGGTGGGGTCGCCAGGTACAGGGCGATGTCGCGAGGGTCCCCGGACCGCGCATGGGCGCGCGCCAAGGTCCAGGCGCACGCTTCGCTGAGGCGCGCCATCGTCGCAGGGTCGAGGGTCTCGATCTCGAAGCCGCCCTTCCAGTCACGGAACTGCCGCAGGTAGAAGTCCCGCTCGACGCCGTCGACACCCGTGACCCGCTGCCAGCCCAGGAGGATGTCGCTGCTCGCCTGCATGAGCCGCTGGCCCTCGACGACCCGGCGCCCCTGGTTGTCCAGCGCCGGCCACGGCAGGTGCGGCGCCAGGACCGACTCGGCAGCCTCCTTCGCCTGCAGCAGCAACGGGTTTCCGAGCTCGTCGGTCAGCAGCAGCAGCCACGCGCGCGTCCCGACGGAGCCGACCCCGACCGCCTTCCGCGCCATGTCGACCAGCTGGTACCGGTCCAGGAGGACGCGCCGGTCGGGCTGCAGGCTGCTTCGGTACTGCTCGAGCAGCTGGCTGAGCAGCTTCGTCAGGTCCTCCGCCAGCTCGGGCGCCAGCTCGCGCAGGGGCACGAGGATCGGTGGGTCGCTGACGAAACGTCGCTGGCCGAACTCCGACCGGGTCAGCTTCGCCACGGCATGGGCGGCGTCCCGGCCACGTGACTTGCTGACGACCTTGGCCGTGGCCGCCCTCGCCGCCTTCGGCAGCTCCTTCATCAGCCGAGGAAGGCCCGGCTGCAGCTCGGCGCGCGCATACCAGACCTCGAGCGCCGACTGCCCGGCGAACTCGGCCATCGAGCGACGGTACGCGCGAACGGTGCCCACCGTGAGCGCGCGCCGTTCCTTGCGGCGCAGCCCGGTCTCGCGGCCGGCGATCTCGAGGCTGGCGGCCAGCCGCTTGACGTCCCACTCGAACGGACCCGGCCACGTCTCGTCGAAGTCGTTGAGGTCGAACACCTGCTTGCGCTCCGGCGTGCCGAAGAACCCGAAGTTCGAGACGTGCGCGTCACCGCAGAGCTGGACCGTGATCCCGGAGCTCCCGGCCGCCGCCAGGTCGGCCGCCATGATCGCCGCGCCGCCCCGGTAGAAGGCGAAGGGCGACGCCAGCATCCGGCCGTAGCGCACGGGCAACAGCTCCGGCACGCGGGTGCGGCCCTGTTCCTCGAGGGTCGCGAGGGGGTCCCGGCCGGCCCACGGCGCGAGCTGCGCGTGCGAGCCGAGCGGCATACGTTCGGCAACCCCTCGAACCCGCTCGGTGCGCGATCGCGTGTCCGGGAGGCTGGTGACCGGTGTGGCACCCATGGCTGCACCCCGCCCGTCAGGCCGCGAGGGCCTTCTGCTTCAAGGCGCTGAACTCGTCGGGTGAGATCGCGCCCGAGTCGAGCAGCTCCTTCGCCTTGGCGATCTGCTCGGGGCCCGACGCCGGCGTGCCCGCGACGGAGCGGACGTACTCGTCCTGGACCTTGCGTGCCTCGGCGTACTGCTCGGCCGAGCGCTCGCTCATGGTCCGGCCACGGGCGATCAGGTAGACGAGCGCCGTGATGAGCGGGAAGACGACCAGGCACACGACCCAGATCGCCTTGAACCAGCCCGAGAGGCCCTTGTCGCGGAACAGGTCGGTCAGGATCCAGAACAGTGCCATGAGGTAGGAGGTGAACGCGAAGAAGACGACGATGAACCAGATGATGTCCCAGAACGACATGTCGGGGCGCCTTTCTCATAGGGCAGTCACCCAGGCGGGTGTGCTCGGAGCCCAGCGTCATCCGGCCGCAGTCCGCCTCACATCATCCTTACGGGGTGATCAGCCCGTAGGCCACATCCGGTGCATCACATCTGCTCGGGGGACTCCAGACCCAGCATGTCCAGCCCGGCCCTCATGACCCGCAGCGTGAGCGCGCACAGCGTGAGGCGTGACTCCTTCACCTCGTCGCGCTCGGCCTTGAGCACGGGGCAGTTCTCGTAGAAGGCGGAGAACGCCTGCGCCAGCTCGAAGAGGTATGCCGCGAGCCGGTGCGGCTCGTAGGTGTCACCGACCTCGGCCACGACGTCACCGAAGCCGAGCAGGTGCACGCCGAGGGCACGCTCGGGCGCCTCGCCGAGCAGCAGGGGTGCGTGCTGCGCCGTCGGGTCGAGCCCCACCTGGCGGAAGATCGAGCGGATGCGCGCCACGACGTACTGGAGGTACGGACCCGTGTTGCCGGTGAGCGCGACCATGCGGTCGAGGTCGAAGACGTACTCGCTGTCGTGCGCGACGGAGAGGTCGGCGTACTTCACGGCCCCGATGCCGATCTGCCGGGCGATCGTCGCGCGCGTCGACTCGTCGAGATCGGGCCGGTTGGTGTCGATGAGCGCCCGGGCCTTGTCGACGGCCTCCTCGAGCAGGGCCATGAGCCGCAGCGACGCGCCGGAGCGGGTGCGCAGGATCTTGCGGTCCTCGCCGAGCACGTTGCCGATCTGGACGTGGACGGGCTCGACGTCGTCGGGCAGCCAGCCGGCCCGCCGCGCGGTCTCCCAGACCATGCTGAAGTGCAGGGCCTGCGGCGCGCCCACGACGTAGAGCACCCGGTGGGCGCCGAGCGTGGACACGCGGTAGCGGATCGTCGCCAGGTCGGTCGTGCCGTAGTTGTAGCCGCCGTCGGACTTGCGGATGATGAGCGGCACCGGCTTGCCCTCGCGACCGGTGTAGCCCTCGAGGAAGACGCACAGGGCGCCGTCGGACATCGTGGCGAGGCCCTTGCTCTCGAGCTCGTCGCAGATCGCCGCGAGGTGGTCGTTGTAGGTCGACTCGCCGGCCAGGTCGTCGTCGGTCAGCGTGACTCCGAGCGTCGAGTAGACCTTGTTGAAGTACGCCTTGGACATCCCGACGAGGTCGTGCCAGTGCTGGAGCGTCTCCGGGTCGCCGGCCTGCAGCTTGACGACCCGAGCCCGCGACCGCACGTCGAAGTCGCCGGCGCTGCCGTGTGGCTCAGCCTTCTCCGCAGTGTCGAACTTGGTGCGGGCGGCCTGGTAGAAGGCGTTGGGGTTGGAGACGAGCAGCTCCGCCTCGGGCGAGTCCTCCCCGACCTCGAGCAGGTGCTCGATGAGCATGCCGAACGGGGTGCCCCAGTCGCCGATGTGGTTCTGCCGGATGACGTTGTGGCCGAGGTGCTCGAGCGTGCGGGCGAGGGAGTCGCCGACGATCGTCGTGCGCAGGTGCCCGACGTGCATCTCCTTGGCGACGTTGGGCGCGGAGTAGTCGATCGGGATGTTCTCGGACTGCTGCAGCGGCACGCCGTTGCGCTCGTCGGCCTCGACCTCACGCAGGAGGGAGGCGAGCCACGCATCGGCGAAGGTCAGGTTGATGAACCCGGGGCCGCTAACCTCGACCGTGTCGCACACGCCGTCGAGATCGAGCGCGTCGACGATCTTTCCCGCCACCTCGCGCGGCGGCATACCGGCCTTCTTGGCCAGCGCGAGCGCGGCGTTGACCTGCACGTCGGCGAACTGCGACGGGCGCAGCACGGGGTCGGCGTCGCGGAAGTCGTCACCGAGGGCGGTGGCGATCGCGGACTGGACCTTGGGCGTGAGCGCGACGAGCGGGGAGACCATGCCGGCAAGTCTATTTGCGCCGCTTGGGTGCCCGCGCCACGGTTTCCCGGCGGCGCGGGCCCCTCACGAAGAGGTCACTCCCCCCGGCGGTCGAAGCCGGCGCGGCGGGCGGCATCCTCGTTGTAGAACCACACGTCCGGCTCGACCTCGTCGTAGCCGGCGTCGCCGGGCGCCACGAAGGTCCTGCCGTCGCGCCGGGCCTTGACGGCGTGGCCGAGCGGCTGGGCTCCGTCGCCGATGGGCGCAGCCGAGCCGAGGCCGAAGCCACCGTCGACGACCTCGTCGAAGCTGGACGTACGCCGCGTGCCGGCCCGCTGCCCGCCGGCGTCGCTCTCACCGGACGTGACGTCCTCGCCGGTCCTGGCGTGCTCGGCGTTCGTGGCGTCGTGGCCCTGGGGGGTGTCCTCGTCGGGGAACGCTGCGGCAGCGGCGTCGGGTGCCGGCTCCGCCTCCTCGCGGCGGGGGGTGTCGTTCCCGGGGCTGACCGCCTCGGCGGTCTCGTCGACGTCGTCGCTGGCGTGGGAGTGCGGCGCCATGTCGACGTCGAGGCCCTCGTCCGCCGGCTCGTCGCTGTCGCCGGGGCCGTGCTGACCCGGCGTCGTCGCCCACGGCTGGCCGCGGTGGTCGCCCGGGTCGCCTGCCGGAGTGCCGCCCTCGCCGATGACGTCGTCGCGGTCCGCGAGCGCCGGGACCTCGACCTTCTTCGGCTCGTCGATGGTCGCCACCGGGGGCGTCACGGGCTCCTGGGGCGTGGAGCCGCCCGTGGCGGCGTCTTCGGATCCCTCGACGGTCGCGGTGGTGTCGGTGGTGTCGGTGGCGCCGGTGCCGTCGCTGGTCTCGGGGTCGAAGACGGTGCTTCCGGTGGACGTGGTGTCCGTGGTCTCGGATGCGGGGTTCTCGGTCACGGTCGTGGACCTCTCCTCGGGGTGCGTCTCTGCACTCCCAGTACCCACTGCCGTCGCCGGCCTCGCGGCGAACGGGTTCTCGGCGTCTGCCAGGTCGTCCTCGTCGTCGTCCTCCTGGGTGAAGGCAGCGGCCCCCACCGCCGCGGCTCCGATCCCCGAGGCTGGGACCGACGTGGTCCCCGCGCCGCGGCTCTCGCCGAGACGGCGCTGCTCCGCCTCCTGCTCCCGCCGCCTGGTCTCGGCAGCGCGCACCTCCGCCTCACGCTGCGCAGCCTCACGCTGCGCGGCCTCGCGCCGCTCGGCCTCACGCTGGGCCGCCTCACGCTGGGCCGACTCACGCTCAGCCGCCTCCCGCTGGGCCGTCTCGCGCTGCATAGAACCGGTCTGCGCAGCAGGAGCAGCCGGCGTGGCGACAGCGGTCCCCCGCTGTCCGGCGCGCCGCTGGGAGGCGCGCGGCTCGACGTGGGGGACGGCGGCGCGGCCCCGTTGCTCGCTGGCCTCGAAGCGCCGCGCCTCGGCCGCCCGCCGACGCCCGGCGGAGACGAACAACCAGATGATCACTGCGACCACGGCGACCGCCACCACGATCCACAGAACCGTCTTGCCTGCGTCTGACATGCCATCCCCTTACGGATTGCGAGGTCCTCGCGACCACTTCCCCCGGGGAAACCTACTGTGCGGCAGGGCAGGCAGGCGCCACCCTCGCCGCGGCACGCCCTGCGGGCGCTCGAACGGGGCAACGTCGAGCCCCGACCGCGATGCCGTGCAGCGGAGGCGGGTCAGGCCAGGCCGAGCCTCTTGGCCGTCGTCTCGCGCATCTCGACCTTGCGGATCTTGCCCGTCACCGTCATCGGGAACTCGTCGACGATCTCGACGTAGCGCGGGATCTTGTAGTGCGCGAGCTGGCCGCTGCAGAACTCGCGCAGCGACTCCGGCGTCAGCGGGGTCGCCCCCTCCTTCATGCGGATCCAGGCGCAGAGCTCTT
Source organism: Terrabacter terrae (assembly GCF_039529575.1). Classification (NCBI taxonomy): domain Bacteria; kingdom Bacillati; phylum Actinomycetota; class Actinomycetes; order Micrococcales; family Intrasporangiaceae; genus Terrabacter; species Terrabacter terrae. The sequence continues at coordinate 157,220 of NZ_BAAANB010000001.1, read as the reverse complement.
CCCCGTACTTCTCGTCGGGGACGCCGATCACCTGCGCGTCCACGATGTCGGGGTGCGTGTAGAGGAACTCCTCGATCTCGCGCGGATAGACGTTCTCACCGCCGCGGATGACCATGTCCTTGATGCGGCCGGTGATCTCGACGTAGCCGTCCTCGTGCATGACGCCGAGGTCGCCCGTGTGCATCCAGCCGTCCTCGATCGCCTCGGCCGTCTTCTCCGGCTGCTCCCAGTAGCCGAGCATCACCGAGTAGCCCTTGGTCATGAACTCGCCCGCGTGGCCGCGCGGGAGCGTCTCGCCGGTCGCCGGGTCGACGATCTTGATCTCGAGGTGCGGCCCGACGCGCCCGACGGTGCCGACCTTCTGCTCGAAGGTGTCGTCGGTGCGGTTCTGCGTCGAGACCGGCGACGTCTCCGTCATGCCGTAGCAGATGGTCATCTCCTCGATGCCGGCCGCGATCAGCTTCTTCATCAGCTCTGCGGGACAAGGGGATCCGGCCATGATGCCGGTACGCACGGTCGACAGGTCGTAGGAGGAGAAGTCGGCCAGGTTCCACTCGGCGATGAACATCGTCGGCACGCCGTAGAGCGAGGTGACCTTCTCGTCCTGGGTGGCGCGCAGCGTCGCCGCGGGGTCGAAGCCGGGCGCGGGGATCACCATGCAGGCACCGTGCGAGGTGCAGGCGAGATTCCCCATCACCATGCCGAAGCAGTGGTAGAAGGGCACCGGGATGCAGACGCGGTCGGTCTCGGTGTAGCGGCACAGCTCGCCGACCATGTAGCCGTTGTTCAAGATGTTGCGGTGGCTGAGGGTCGCGCCCTTGGGGAATCCCGTTGTACCAGAGGTGTACTGGATGTTGATCGGCTCGGTGTTCGTCAGCCCGGCCTGCACGCGCGCGAGCTCCTCCGCCGTGACCTCGTCCGCGCGGGCGAGCAGCTCGTCCCAGTCGGAGGTGCCGATGTAGACGACGCGCTCGAGCGAGTCGATCTCCTCGCGCACCTCCTCGACCATCCCCCGGTAGTCGCTCGTCTTGAACGACTCGGCGGCGACCAGCGTGGAGATGCCCGCCTGGCCGAGGACGTAGTGCAGCTCGTGCGCCCGGTACGCCGGGTTGATGTTGACGAGGATGGCTCCGATCTTGGCGGTCGCGTACTGCACCAGCGTCCACTCGGAGCAGTTCGGCGCCCAGATCCCGACGCGGTCGCCCTTGCGCACGCCCGACGCGAGCAGCGCGCGAGCCAGCCGGTCGACGTCGGCCCGCAACGCGGCATACGTCCACCGCTTGCCCTGCGCGACGTCGACGAGCGCCTCACGCTCACCGAAACGCTCTGCCGTGGCGTCGAAGTCGTCGCCAATCGTCGTCTCGAGCAACGGCGGCTCGCTCTCACCGCGGGTGTGCGAGAGATGCGGGTCCAGCTCGGTCGAGGGGTGGGTCTGCACTGCGGTCATGGAAGCTCCCGGGCGGCGTCGGACGGTCTCCCCTCACCCAACAGCGGCTCCCGCACCTGCGCAAGCGATGTCCGCGTATGCCGTCCCGCCGGCTGCGCGTCACCAGCCGTCCTTCGCGTCCGGTGCACCCCCTTCGGGCCTCCTCGGGCGGCTCGGTCCCCGCGTCCACCCCTTCCCGATCCTCCTCCTCCGAACCGTCGCTGCCCGGAGCCCGCCGCGGGATCCGGGGTGAAGAAGAGCGCGCACACGGTCAGCAGCGCGGTGACGCCGAAGGCGTTGCGCAGGGCGTCGAGCCGAGCCGCTGCGTTGACCATGATGGCGTCCGCGGCGCTGCCCGTGACCCCGCCGTCCCCCGAACGCCTGGCTCAGCTGGGTCTCGGGCATACCCTCGCGACCCCGCGGCCTCCACCTCACCCGTAGGGCATGAAACGCGGCCCGACCCGGCGGGCGAGGTGGTGGGCCAGCGAGCCGATGCCCGCACCGATCACCGCGCCGGCGATGACGTCGCCCGGGTAGTGGACGCCGGTGTGCACCCGGGAGTACGCGACCACGGTGGCTGCCAGCCGGAGCGCCGTGTCGAGCTCGGGCGCCCCGGCGCCGGCAGCCGTGGAGAACGCGAAGGCCGAGGCCGAGTGGCCCGAGGGCCAGGAGTGCGAGGCCGGCATGCTGACGCCGTGCGTGCGCACCGTTCCCTCGATGGACGGCCGGCCGCGTTTGGGGCCCTGCTTCACCACGAGGTTGACGGTGGCCGAGGTCGCTCCGAGGGCCGCCATGCCCACCACCGCCGCCCGCCGTCGGCGCCGGCCCGACAGCGACATCGCCGTGGCGATCCCCATCCACAGCAGCGACCGGTCTGCTGCTCGTGACACCCGCGCGAGGGCGTGGTCGATCTGCGGCGTCGGCGTGGAGTGCACCGCGGCGTGGACGGCGCGGTCCAGCTCGACGAGCTCGTGACCGGCCTGCCTCAGCCGCTCAGACCCCCGAGTCACCGGGAGGAACCCGTCCCGGAGAAGGACGCCAGGCGCCACAGCTGCGCCCAGCTCCAGGTCGGTCGCCAAGGAGGCACGCCGGGCCGGTCGCGTGGGACGCGTACGCGCAGCGCCCGGGGCCGCAGGCTGCAGTGGACCGGTGTGGGCACGACGACGGACTCGCCGTCGATGCCGACCGGCACCTCCGGCGCGTCCGAGGAGATGACGACCTCGGGGGCGGTGACGGAGACCAGCCCGTTCCGGGTGGCGCCGCGCAGCAGTCCCACCGCCTGCCTCGGGCTGGCTGCGTGCACGGACACGACACCGAGCCGGCCCGTGTCGAGCCGGGCACGGCGACCCAGGCCGGCCAGGTCTCCCATGCCGTAGGGGTTGTCGCTGATCAGCACCGCCTGCGGGTGCTCGACGACGATCCCGTCGACGTCCAGCCGCAGCTGGGGCCCCTTGGCCCCGCTCAGCAGGTCGGGCAGCACGTCCAGGGTCGTGCGGGTTTTGTCCTCGCGGTAGCCCGGGCTCTGCACCGCAGCGGCGTAGGCCCCGAAGGAGGCGTTGTTGACGAACGTCCGCCCGGCGATCACCCCCAGGTCCACCCGTAGTTCCACCGCATCCTCCCCCAGCGCGGCCAGGCACCTCGACGGGTCCTCCCGGTCGAGCCCGAGATCGAGCGCGAAGTGGTTTCGGGTGCCCGCGCTGATCACCATCAGTGGCACGTCGAGGTCCGCCGCCACCCCCGCGACCAGCGCCTGCGTCCCGTCGCCGCCGGCCACGCCGAGCAGGTCCGCCCCACGGGCCACGGCCTGCCGGGCGAGCTCGGCGACGTCGATGACCTCCGGCCCCTCGAGCAGCGCCACCTCGGCGCCGAGGGCCTCGGCCTTGGCCTGCAGGCCGAAGCGGCCGACCTTCCCCCCGCCGGAGCGCGGGTTCATGATGATGAAGGGATGACGCGGCGGCGGGACGACCCGCTCGGGCATGCCCTGCTCGGCGTCCCCCGGCATCAGGGCGACCCGACTGGCAGCCACGGCCAGGACGAACACCCCCACGCAGAGCACGAGTGGGAGCAGGAGGTGGTTGAGGGCCACGAGCGCGGCCAGGGCGAGCGGGAGCGCCACGAGGACGACGAGGCTGAGGCTGCGGCGCCAGCCGCGGAACGCCAGGAACGAGTAGCCCGCCGTCACGAACACGACCACGGCGAGCGCGACCGTGAGCAAGAGCCTGACGTCCCGCGAGGCCGCGGCCGCGGCGAGCCCGACGACGCCGAGGGCGGCGAGGACGAGCGCCAGCCGCGCCCACCACGCCTTGTGCCGGCTGCCGTTCATCCGCGTGTGGAGGCGACGCCCGACAGCGACGGCGCCCCGTCCTCCTCCCGGTGAGCCGTGGACCAGGTGAACTCGACCTCGACCTCGACCTCGTCGCCGCTGACCTCGACCTCGAACTCGGCGTGCACCCGGTCGGGGAGACGAAGCTCGACGGTGTCGGCGCCGAGTGGCAGCTTGACGTCACCGCCGCGGGCGAAGGCCTTGGAGAGCACGGAGAGCCACTGCGCCGCCTCCTCCCGCGACAGCGGCTCCTTGCGCTCGAGCTTGACGTCGGCCATCGTCCACACCCTTCCGCCGGGAGGCCTCACCACGTCGGGAACCCGCTCGCGGCACACCTCCGATGCCCTAAGGATGGGCTCGGCACGACGCCGACTCATCACCCTCTCGGAGCGAGCCTGCCGGTCGAGGGGCGTCGCAGCCGTTCCTCCACGTCGTTCGCGAGCACGGTCCGGACAAGACGAAGGCCCCGGCCGCGCCTGAGCGCACCGGGGCCTGTCTTCTGTCTCAACACAGAGTGCACCCGTAGGGATTCGAACCCCAAACCTTCTGATCCGTAGTCAGATGCTCTATCCGTTGAGCTACGGGTGCGTCGTTCCCCTGCGGGGAGGAACGAAAAGTTACCTTAGCGCCTCGGGTCGGCAACCACGAAATCGGCCCCCGCCGAGCCCCGCTGGGCCGCGCCGCGCCACGCTGCGCCACGCTGAGCCACGCTGAGCCACGCTGCGGCCGCGCCGCGACGCGTCGTCGCCCGCACGTGTGCGGCCGCTTGCAAGTTCTCGCAAGAATCCGACACCCGGCTGTCGAAATCCTTGCGTATGCGGCGTGGTGTGAGCGGTCTCACCGGCTCCCCTCCCGTTGACGGCGAAAGGGTCAGGTGGCTACGCGTACCTTGAAGGCATCACGTCATCTGCTCAGCATGTGGACACCGTGGACCCGACCCGGGCAACCTCGGAAGCCACCTGCCAAGCAGCTTCACACCGGCACGACGTGGTGCCGGGCGGCACCGCGCGCGAAGGGATGGGCCCCGAGTTGACCACGACCCACGAGAAACAGACACACACGACGCACGCGGGCCTGGCCGCGTGGGTCGAGCAGGTCGCGGAGCTGACGCAGCCGCGCGACATCCGCTGGATCACCGGCTCCCCCGAGGAGTGGACCGAGCTCACCGACCAGCTCGTCGATGCCGGGACGTTCGTCCGGCTCGACGAGAGCAAGAAGCCGAACTCCTTCTACTGCGCGAGCGACCCGACCGATGTCGCACGCGTCGAGGACCGGACGTTCATCTGCTCGGTCGAGGAGAAGGACGCCGGGCCCACCAACAACTGGATGGCCCCCGACGAGATGAAGGCTCGGATGACCGAGCTCTACCGCGGGTCCATGCGGGGCCGCACGATGTACGTCATCCCGTTCGTCATGGGCCACCTCGACGCCAAGGCCCCGATGTTCGGTGTGGAGATCACCGACTCCGCCTACGTCGTCGTCTCCATGCTCGTCATGGCGCGCTGCGGCGACGAGGTGCTCCGCAAGATCGAGGAGACCGACGCCTCCTACGTGCCCGCCCTCCACTCGGTGGGCGCTCCGCTGGCCGAGGATGAGACCGACGTCCGGTGGCCGTGCTCCGACACGAAGTACATCGTGCACTTCCCCGAGGAGCGCGCGATCTGGAGCTACGGCTCGGGCTACGGCGGCAACGCCCTGCTCGGCAAGAAGTGCTACGCCCTGCGCATCGCCTCGGCGGTCGCCCGCGACGAGGGCTGGATGGCCGAGCACATGCTCATCCTCAAGCTCACGTCCCCCAAGGGCAGCGTGCGCTACATCGCGGCGGCGTTCCCCTCGGCCTGCGGCAAGACGAACCTCGCCATGATCACGCCCACCATCCCCGGCTGGAAGGCCGAGATGGTCGGCGACGACATCGCCTGGATGCGCTTCGGCGAGGACGGCCGTCTCTACGCGGTCAACCCCGAGTTCGGCCTCTTCGGGGTGGCGCCCGGCACCGGCGAGTCCACCAACCCCAACGCCATGGCCACGATCGACCGGGGCAACTCGGTCTTCACCAACGTCGCCCTGACCGATGACGGCGACGTCTGGTGGGAGGGCATGACCGACGAGCCGCCGGCGCACCTTACCGACTGGCTCGGCAACGACTGGACGCCGGCCGACGGCGAGGCCGGCACCAAGGCGGCCCACCCCAACAGCCGCTTCTGCACCCCGGCCAAGCAGTGTCCGATGATCGCCCCGGAGTACGACAGCCCCGACGGCGTGCCGATCGACGCGATCCTCTTCGGCGGCCGCCGCAAGACGACCGTGCCGCTCGTCTACGAGTCGCGCGACTGGACGCACGGCACCTTCATCGGCGCAACGCTCTCCTCGGAGACCACCGCGGCGGCGACCGGTGCCGTCGGCGTCGTGCGCCGCGACCCGATGGCGATGCTGCCGTTCATCGGCTACCACGCCGGCGACTACATGAACCACTGGCTCGAGATCGGCAAGAGCGCGGACGCCTCCAGGCTCCCCCGCATCTTCGGCGTCAACTGGTTCCGTCGCGACGACGAGGACGGCTCCTTCCTCTGGCCCGGCTTCGGCGAGAACAGCCGCGTCCTGAAGTGGGTCGTCGAGCGCCTCGAGGGCGACGCCGACGCCGTCGAGACCGCGATCGGGTTCGTGCCGACCGCGGACTCGCTCGACGTCGACGGGCTCGACCTGACGCGCGAGCAGGTGGCCAAGGCCATCAGGGTCGACGACGCCGACTGGGAGGCGGAGCTGCCCCTCATCCAGGAGTGGTTCGACAGGTTCGGCGAGCAGCTCCCCGCCGAGCTGTGGGCACAGTTCGACGCCCTCAAGGCCCGCGTCAGCGCGGGCTGAGAGGCCGGTCCTTCACCTGCTTGCCGGCGGCCGGAGGACGACGTGATGCAGGGCCCGGCACCTCACGGTGCCGGGCCCTCCGTCATGCCGCCCGGTTGCGGGGTCCCACCACCGACCGAGGACGTAGGCCGTGTCGCCCGGCACGCCGCATACGTGCGCTGTCCCGCGACGTGACGGGTACAGGAGAGGCATGAGCGACCACGACGACGGCTACACCCGCGACGAGAGCGAGGCGCAGCGGCTCGACCGCAACTTCAACGAGCAGCTGCAGGAGCTGCGCATCACCCAGACGGGGGTGCAGATCCTCTTCGCCTTTCTGCTCACCATCCCGTTCCAGCAGCGGTTCACCAGCCTGACCGACCTGCAGCGGGGCATCTACGTCGTCACCCTGCTGTCGGTCGCGATCTGCACGCTCATCTTCATGGCCCCGGTCGCGATGCACCGGATGCTGTTCCGGGAGGGGCTCAAGGACTTCGTCGTGCGGCACACCGACACACTCATCGGGACGGGGCTCTTCTTCCTCGGCACCGGCATCGTCGGGGGTGTCGTGCTCGTGCTCGACGTGCTGCTGAAGGACACTGCAGCCCTCTGGATCGGCGCTGCCCTGGCCGTGCTCGGGCTCTCGCTCTGGGTGCTCCTGCCGCTGTCGCAGCGGCGCCGCGGCCGACGAGAGGACGCCGTCGAGAAAGCCGGCCAGAAGGCCGGCCAGACGTCCAAGGAGAAGTCCGGGGGGAAGGCCGGCGGCGCCTCCCCCGCCTGACCCGCGAAGAGGCCAGGCTTCGCGGATCGCGTCGCAGCTCGACACGAGACGCCGAATGCCCCCGAGCTCACTCGGGGGCATTCGGCGTTCTGGAGCGGAGGCGGCGGGATTTGAACCCGCGAGAGGTTTTATCCTCAACCCGCTTAGCAGGCGGGCGCACTAGGCCACTATGCGACGCCTCCGTGCCCGCAGTCCCAGGCCGCCGGAGCGGCTTCGGATACACGGGCCAGCACAGGCTACCGGCAGCCACGCGCCCCGCCAAAACGGGGGCGAGAACGTGGCCACACGGCATACCCACTTGAATGAGGCAACGATCAGGATGACAGGGCACAATGTGCTGGCGGCACGTGCGGACGTGCCTGCGAGGAAGGATTCCATGACGTACCCGAACACGCGAGGTCCGGCGACGCCCGCGACCCGCGAGGTGCTGCGCCGCCAGCGAGCCGCCGGGTTCCGGCGCGCTCTCGGCCTCACCGCCCTGGGCACCATCATCCCGGGCGCCGGGCTCACGCAGACCCGCAGCCGCAAGGCGGGCTGGGCGCTGCTGCTGCTCGCCATCGCCTCCGGCGTCTGTGTGGCCTACTACGTGGCCCGGACCGGCGTGACCAACGTGGCCCTGTCCGTCATGGCCCGGCCCACGGTGCTCCAGACCGTGGTCGTGGCGCTGGTCGTCGGCGGCATCCTCTGGTGCGCCTCGATCATCCTGACGGCGGTGCAGGCCCGGCCGAGCCGTCTCGACCGCACCCGCACCCGGGTCCTGGCGGCCTTCACCACGCTCATGGTGTTCCTCGTCGCCGGGTCCTCCTTCAAGCTCGCCGAGTACGGCACCATCACCAAGACGACCGTCGCGTCCGTCTTCGGCAGCGCCCCCGGCAAGCCCGGCGTCGGCGTGAAGGTCGCCGAGGGCGACGACCCGTGGGCGGACCAGGCGCGCGTCAACATCCTGCTCCTCGGCTCCGACGCGGGCGTCGGGCGCACGGGCACCCGGACCGACTCGATGATCGTCGCGAGCATCGACACGAAGACCGGTCGCACCGCGCTCATCTCCCTGCCGCGCAACCTGCAGAAGGTGCCGCTGCCCAAGACGAGCCCGCTGCGGGGTCTCTACCCGAGCGGCACCTACGGCAAGCCGTACTGCATCCGGGCCCAGACCGACCCCGCCGACCAGTGCATGCTCAACGCGATCTGGACCGAGGTCGACCAGTACCGCCAGGCACACCCCGGCTCCTACACCGGCGTCGCCCCCGGACGCGACGAGACGCGCAACGTCATCGGAGACGTGCTCGGCCTGAAGATCGACCACACCGTCGTCGTGGACCTCAAGGGCTTCTCCCAGCTCATCGACGCGATGGGCGGAGTCACGGTCAACGTCAAGCTGAGCGGCTTCGGCACCAAGCTGCCCATCGGTGGACACAGCGACGGCAACGGCGGCATCACCGGCCACGTGACGGGCTACTTCACGCCCGGCGTGCAGCACCTGACCGGCACCCTCGCCCTCTGGTACGCCCGCACCCGTGCCGCCGACAGCGACGACTACCGGCAGGCCCGCCAGCGGTGCGTCATCCAGGCCGTCGTGAAGCAGGTCGACCCCGCGCAGATGGTCTCGAAGTACCCCGAGATCGCGCGCATCGCTCGCGACAACATCTACACCGACATCCCGGCGCAGGACCTGCCCGCCTTCGTCGACCTGATCGAGCGCGTCCAGAAGAGCGGCAAGATCAACAGCCTGTCGCTGACGCAGATCCCGGACTTCAACTCGGTCAACCCCGACTACGACGAAATCCACGCGTTCGTGCAGAAGGGCATCTCGCCGAAGGTCGCCCCCAAGCCGACGACGACCACCACGCCCGGCACGACGGCGCCGCGCCCCACGAGCACCCCGTCGCCGACGACGACCCCCTACGACCAGTGCTGAGTCACCCGGTCGCCGGCAACCCGGCGACCTGACACACAACAAAGCCCCCGGCCACTGGCCGGGGGCTTTGTCACAAACGACTGAGGTTGGGTGTCGCTCGTTGCGTTGATCTCGAGCTGATCAGAGCGGGCGAACTGCGTCGGCCTGCGGGCCCTTGGGACCCTGGGTGACCTCGAACTCGACTCGCTGCGCCTCTTCCAGCGAACGGTAGCCGTTCGACTGGATGGCCGAGTAGTGGACGAAAACGTCGGGGCCGCCGCCGTCCTGGGCGATGAAGCCAAAGCCCTTCTCAGCGTTGAACCACTTGACGGTGCCCTGTGCCATACGGGTAACTCTTCCTTCTTTAGCGTGTGGAACGACGCACCTCGCGCATCCCAAGTCGCCGCTTTGACTCCACTCGACGGGCGAACCCATCGATGTCGATAACAAAATCCCGCCACCGTTGCGGATGACGGGCGCCTGCTCGACTGCGAGGAACTACAACTGCAACCGCGACGAACCTAGCAGACTACCGAGCGGTCGGCCCGACGGATCGCAGCCCCAGTTTTCCGTTCAGGATCCGTTGGCGGCGTGGTCACGTCGGGTGCCGCGCAGCGCCAGCCGAGGAGGCCGGTCGCCGCGGATCGTCGCGACCATGTCGAGGGCTCGCCGGGTCGCTCGCACGTCGTGCGTCCGGAAGACGGTTGCGCCGAGCCAGGCGGCCACGGCCGTCGCCGCGAGCGAGCCCTCCAGGCGCTCCTCCGGGGGCAGGTCCAGCGCCTCCCCCACGAAGTCCTTGCGTGAGATCGCTTGCAGCACTGGGTACCCCAGCGCCACCACATCGGCGGTGTGGCGCAGCACCTCGAGGGAGTGGGCGGTCGTCTTCCCGAAGTCGAGGGTCGGGTCGACGAGGATGCGCTCCTCGGGTATGCCGGCACGCTCGGCCACGCGGGCACCGTCCCCGAGGACCTCCACGACGTCCCGAACGACGTCGAGCGGGTCGTCTCCATAGGTGACGTCGACCGGGTCGGTGCGAGGCGGCAGGCCGCCGGTATGTGAGATGACGTAGCCGGCACCGATGGCGGAGGCGACGTGGACGAGCTCCCGGTCGTGGCCCGCCCAGGTGTCGTTGACGAGGTCGACCGAGCCGGCCGCCTCGCGGGCGACCTGCGAGCGCCAGGTGTCGAGGCTGAGGATGACGTCCGGGTGCTCCGTCCTGGCCCACTGCAGGAACGGCACGACGCGACGGATCTCCTCGTCGGCGTCGACCGCCTCCCCCTCCTGCCCGGCCCTGACCCCGCCCACGTCGACGATGTCGGCACCCTGCGCCACCGCGTCGAGGAAGGCCGCCCGAGCCGACTCTAGGTCGGCATGGCGGTTGCCGCTGAAGAAGGAGTCGGGGGTGCGGTTCACGATGGCCATCACCGCCGGAGAAGCAGCGTCGAACCTGCGGCCCCGGAGGACCAGGGGGCGGGCCGACGGCGGGCCAACGGGGGCGATGCCGGCCAGGATGGCGGCGGTCTCTGGCGTGGGCTCCGGGCCTCCGCGTCTGCTCACACCCTCGTATCTCACGTGCTCCGGCAACAGTCAACGGTGGGACGGGGCATGGTTGTCGAACTGTTACCATTGTCCTGCAGACGTCATCCGCGGCCCGGCCACGCTCCCGGCAGGGCCGCGGATGGTCCGCCGGTCCCGACCGTCCCGCAATGACGGTCGACCACCGAGCACCGGTCGAGAGACGACCGCGGCTCTGGCACAAGGAAACTGAATACAGAAGATGTCGTACATCGTGTCGTTGTTCGCGGCCATGAACCGTCCGTCCAGGTCACTGCCGGTCGGTCAGTACAACTCCAGCACGACGTTCGAGGAGCGGCTCGGCCTGCTCTGAGAGCACGTGCACCACTGGACCTCATCGAGGGCCAGCGCGTGAGACGAAAGGGACTCCGGATCTCCGGAGCCCCTTTTTTCATGCCCTGTCGGCTCGGTCTGCGGAAACCGCGCCACGGCGCATTTGCGGACGGAGGGTGGGGACGCACTCAGTCCGCTCGTCCGCGCGCGGGCTCGTGGCGGAGGGCGTGGGATTCGAACCCACGATGGGCTATGAACCCATAGCGGTTTTCAAGACCGCCGCACTCGGCCACTATGCGAGCCCTCCAGACGCCCGGACGACGCCGGATGTCAGAGGACACGCTAGCGACCGGGCCCGCCGTCGTCATATCTGCCCACGTAGCAGTCTGTCCATGACTCACCTCGGAGCAGACCGCGGTCGGCCAACCCGTCCGGACCCGCGCGCCGGAGGCATGTCGACCAGTGACGGAGGAACGGTCGCTCTCCGACCATTGTGGGGGTGCGTGGGCACCCTGTCCGCAGATCGACGGGTTTGCTCACCGGCGCACGGGGGGCGCCTGCGTCGTCACCAGCTGCGTCCGGAGCTCGTGGCTGCCGTCGGCGAGTGGTGCCTCGAAGTACAGGCGGTAGGAGCCGGTCGGACCGAGCGGCTCGGGACCCGGAGTGCGCGCCGGAGGTGGGCCCGGCAGCGGGACGACGTCGAGGTAGCGGGCCTCGCCGACCGGGGCGGCCGCCCGCGCCAGCAGCGCGCCGGTGGCCGCGCCGGGAACGGCCGTGCCGGTGCGCTCGGAGAAGTTCTCGGCCTTGCTGGCGCGTCCGTCGTAGGTGGCGGACCCGTCGGGCAGCACGGCGGTCACGTGGGTGCCGCGGGCGTCCCAGCTCCCGGCGCGACCACGGAGGGCCACCCCGCCCCAGTTCCACGCCAGGCCGTCCACGCTCGTCGCATACCGGGTGACCATGCGGTCCTCCTCGTCCGCGATGTCGAGCGGGTGGCAGCACACCCACGCCTGCCAGCCCGGAGCCGCCCGCCGGACGACCGGGTCCTTGAGGCCCGTGTGCGCATCTCCGGCGAAGACGGTCCGAGCCTCCGCGTGCTCGAGCCCGGCCGGCTCGTCCGCCTCGAGCACGTCGATCCGCCAGTGCTTGCTGCCGGGCGTCGCACACGACACGTAGAGGCGCCACCGGCCCGAGCCGGTGCGCACGAGCGCCGGCCGCTCGAGCGACTCCGCGCCGAACCGTTACTTGTCGAGGCGCGCGACCGGCGTCAGGTGCTCGCCGTCGGGAGCCAGGCCCACGAAGGTGGCGCTCCCACGCTGCTCCGACGTCCGCACCCGGTAGGCGACGACGAATCCGCCGTCGACGTCGAGGGCGGCGCTCGGCGCGCCGGCCCAGCTGCCCGGACCGGGCGCAGTCGTGGGGACGACCACTGCGTATGCCGTTCCGCTAGCAGCAGCCACCACGCGGCTCGCCTCGTGCGCAGCGCCACCCACGCTCGCAGTCTGGCAGGGATCCCGGACCGGGCACGGCGAAGGGCCCCGGCCGGATCGCGGTCGGGGCCCTTCTTTCCTGGGAGCTCAGATGTACATCGCGGGGTCGAGCCACTGGTTCGCCGCGTCGCGCTTCGGGAACCGCACCACAGCCGGTATGCCGGTGGCCACCGCTCCCGTCGGAACGTCCTTCACGACGACGGAGTTCGCGCCGATCTGCACGTCGTCGCCGACGCGGACCGCGCCGAGCACCCGGGCCCCGGCGCCGATCGTGACGCGGTTGCCGACGGTGGGGTGGCGCTTGACGTGCTGGAGCGACCGGCCGCCGAGCGTCACGCCGTGGTAGAGCATGACGTCGTCACCGACCTCGGCCGTCTCGCCGATGACCACGCCCATGCCGTGGTCGATGAAGAACCGTCGCCCGATCTGCGCCGCGGGGTGGATCTCCACCCCGGTGACGGACCGCGCCACGGTGGCGAGCACCCGCGCCGGCAACCGCCCACCCGGCCGCTTCCACAGCTCGTGCAGCCCGCGGTGCGCCCAGATGGCGTGCAGCCCCGGCGAGGTCAGCACCAGCTCGAGCCGCGAGCTCGCTGCGGGGTCGCGGGCGATCGCGCCGTCGACGTCCTCGAGCGCACGGTCGGCGAGCTTGCGCACGAAGCCGAGCGGGCCGGCATACCCACGCTCGGCCGTCTTCGGGCGCTCGGCGTCGTGGGAGGCGCTCGCGCCGCCGTCGCCGCGCACGAGCGTCAGCGGCTTCTCGGCGCCTCGACCCTCGCGGTCGAACTTCGCTGCGGTGCTCATGTCAGTCGACGAGGCCCTCGAAGAGGATGGTCGACAGGTAGCGCTCGCCGAAGGAGGGGATGACCACGACGATCGTCTTGCCCCTGTTCTCCTCGCGCTGGGCGACCTGGACGGCTGCGGCGATCGCAGCTCCGGAGCTGATGCCGACGAGCAGGCCCTCCTCGGTGGCGGCGCGGCGCGCCCACTTCACCGAGGTCTCGGCGTCGATGTCGATGACCTCGTCGTAGACCTCGGTATCGAGGATCTCCGGGACGAAGTTGGCGCCGAGGCCCTGGATCTTGTGAGGACCGGGCTGGCCGCCGTTGAGGATCGGCGACTCGGCGGGCTCGACGGCGATGATCTTCACGTCCGGCTTGCGGGACTTGAGCACCTGGCCGACGCCCGTGATGGTCCCGCCGGTGCCGATGCCGGCGACGACGATGTCGACCTCGCCGTCGGTGTCCTTCCAGATCTCCTCGGCCGTGGTCTTGCGGTGGATCTCGGGGTTCGCCACGTTGGCGAACTGGCGGGCGAGGACGCCGCCCCGCTCGGCGGCGATCTCCTCGGCCTTGGCGACGGCGCCCTTCATGCCGGTGGCAGGGTCGGTGAGGACGAGCTCGGCGCCGAAGGCGCGCAGCAACGCACGACGCTCCTTGCTCATCGACTCGGGCATGGTCAGCACGACCGTGTAGCCGCGAGCCGCCCCGACCATGGCGAGCGCGATGCCCGTGTTGCCGGACGTCGCCTCGACGATCGTGCCGCCGGGCTGCAGCTCACCACTCGCCTCCGCCGCATCGACGATCGCGACGCCGATGCGGTCCTTGACGGAGTTGGCGGGGTTGTAGAACTCGAGCTTGGCCGCCACGGTCGCCTGCGCCCCGTCGGTCACCCGGTTGAGGCGCACGAGCGGGGTGTTGCCGACCAGCTTGGTCACGTCGTCGTAAATCGGCATTGCGGATGCCCTTTCGGCCTTGGGTACGGCGAACCGTCGATGGACTCGGTCGCCTACGACAACCGGACCCTGCTTATGCATATTCCAACACGCCGTTATTCCTTGCCAACCTCGCGCCCGCCATGCGGTCGCTTCGGCGCACTCCCGCACACCCGGGCAGAGGACGTATGCCGTCCGCCCTGCGGACGACGATGACGAAGGGGACGAGCGTCACGGCGCGACGGCCGTCACATTCCCGGAGCGCTTGTTAACCCGTCAGTAGACTCGCCGGCATGAGTGCCCTCCAGATCGTCGCCGTCGTCGTCTGCCTCGGCGTCACCGCCGTCGCCGTCGCCCTCTTCACCAAGACGGTGAACCACTTCCTCGCGACCTTCCGGCTGGGACAGCCCGAGGACCGCAGCGACGACAAGGGCGCTCGCACCCGCACCCTGGTGCGCGAGTTCCTCGGCCACACCCGCATGTCGCGGCTGCCGGTCGTGGCGGCTGCGCACTGGTTCACGATGATCAGCTTCGGGATCCTCTTCTTCACGCTGGTCAACGCCTTCGGCCAGCTCTTCGCGCCGGACTTCGTGCTCCCGGTGATCGGGCACTTCTTCCTCTACGAGTGGATCACCGACTTCTTTGCCTTCGCGGGCTTCATCTCGATCCTGCTGCTCATGGTGATCCGGCAGAAGAAC
>NZ_BAAANB010000001.1:136712-142153 GCF_039529575.1 Terrabacter terrae | reverse complement strand
TGGTGGCAGGCCTACTACGTCGAGCTGACGATCCTCGGCGTCACCCTCTGCATCGGGCTGCTCCGCGCGCTCGAGTGGACGCTCGCCCGCAAGCAGGGCACCGGCATGGACACGGCGCTGCACTTCCCGCTGACCGGCTGGATCGGCAGCTTCTTCACGGGGCTGTCGGTCGGCGCCATCGAGAACCTCATCGTCGTCATCGCGGCGGTCAAGATCCTGATCTCCTTCGCCTGGATGATCACCATCGCTCTCCAGCCGACGATGGGCGTCGCCTGGCACCGCTTCCTCGCCTTCTTCAACATCTTCTTCAAGCGCCACGCCGACGGCCGAACGAGCCTCGGCGAGCTGCAGCCGATCACGGTCGACGGCAAGCCGCTGGACTTCGAGAACGTCGACGAGCTCGACGAGGACGCTGCGCTCGGCGTCGGCAAGGTCGAGGACTTCACCTGGAAGGGCCTGCTCGACTTCACGACCTGCACCGAGTGCGGCCGCTGCCAGAGCCAGTGCCCGGCGTGGAACACCGACAAGCCGCTCTCCCCCAAGCTGCTCGTCATGACGCTGCGCGACCACGCGCACGCCAAGGCGCCGTGGCTGCTCGCCTCCGAGGAGGTCCGCGCGGGCGGTATCGAGGCGGCCGACGGCTTCCGCGACGAGACGAAGGCCGCCGTCGCGACCGAGCAGCTCGTCGGCGAGACAGGCTACGACATCCGTCACCCGCTGCAGGCCTACAACCCGCACGGCCCCGACGCCGTCATCGACGAGGACGTGCTGTGGTCGTGCACGACCTGTGGCGCCTGCGTCGAGCAGTGCCCCGTCGACATCGAGCACGTCGACGCGATCGTCGACATGCGCCGCTACAAGAACCTCATCGAGTCGGCCTTCCCCGCCGAGCTCAACGGGCTGTTCAAGAACCTCGAGAAGAACTCCAACCCGTGGGGCCTCGCCCCGCGCCTGCGGATGGACTGGGCCAAGGACCTGCCCTTCGAGGTCAAGCAGGTCGGGCAGGACGTCGAGGACCTGGACGAGGTCGACTACCTCTTCTGGGTCGGCTGCGCCGGCGCCTACGAGGACCGCGCGAAGAAGACGACCCGCGCCGTCGCCGAGCTGCTCGACACGGCCGGCGTCTCCTTCGCGGTCCTCGGTGACGGCGAGGCGTGCACCGGTGACTCCGCCCGCCGCGCCGGCAACGAGTTCCTCTTCCAGATGCTCGCCCAGCAGAACGTCGAGACCCTCAACGAGGTCGGCGCGACGAAGATCGTCGTGACCTGCGCGCACTGCTTCAACACCATCAAGAACGAGTACCCCCAGCTCGGCGGGCAGTACGAGGTGCTGCACCACACGCAGCTGCTCAACCGCCTCGTCCGCGAGAAGCGCCTCACGCCGGTCGCCCGCCCGGGCGAGAGCGCCCAGACCGGCGCCGCCTCCACGGGCGCCAAGGTGACCTACCACGACCCCTGCTACCTCGGCCGGCACAACCAGGTCTACGCCCCGCCGCGCGAGCTGCTCCAGATCCTGCCCGGCGTGGAGTACGCCGAGATGGAGCGGTCGAAGGAGAAGTCGTTCTGCTGCGGCGCCGGTGGCGCGCGCATGTGGATGGAGGAGAAGCTCGGCACGCGGATCAACACCAACCGCACCGAGGAGGCCCTGGCGACGGGCGCCGACCGCATCGCCATCGGCTGCCCCTTCTGCAAGGTGATGCTGTCCGACGGCCTCAACGCCGCCATCCAGGACGGCAAGGCCACCGACGAGGTCGAGGTCGTCGACGTCGCCCAGATGCTGCTCGCGGCCGTCCGCCGCGGGGGCGGCGGCGGCGAGACCACCGAGGTCGAGACGCCCGAGCCGCAGCCCGACCCGGAGCCGGCGCCCGTCGCGTGAGCCCGTCGCCTGAGCCGAGAAGGCCGCTCCTCGGTGGCCTCGTGAACCGGCCCGTGCGAGTGCTCAGTGGGACGGGGTGCCGGCCTGGAGCCGGGCGCTCTGCACCCAGGCGTCGACGCGCCCCCACATCTGCTCGACCCAGGCCCGGGCCCCGCCGTCGGTCCGTGGCACCTGGGAGGCGTCGGTCATCCACCAGCTGACTCGCATCGGATGCCGGTCAACGGGCACTGCCTGCCACATCTGGCGAGGGTTGACGAGCGCGTCGAGCCCGGCGTGCGCGACCACCACCACGTCGGTGTCGCTGCGTGCGGTCAGGCAGGCGACGGCACCGCCGGGCCGCGGCGGGAGCACCCGGTGCTGGCGGACCGCCCGCCGCGCGCGCCGCAC
The DNA here is from genome assembly GCF_039529575.1 of Terrabacter terrae. NCBI lineage: Bacteria > Bacillati > Actinomycetota > Actinomycetes > Micrococcales > Intrasporangiaceae > Terrabacter > Terrabacter terrae. The sequence continues at coordinate 139,891 of NZ_BAAANB010000001.1, read as the reverse complement.
CTCCCCGATCTGCAGCAGACGCCGTACGGCGCGCCGGTGGCGCCGCGGCGTCCAGTTGCCACCCTCGGGAAAGATCAGGAGCGCCTCGTCGGCGGTCAGTGACTCTGCGAGGCGACGCACGGCCTCGGTGCGGTCCTCCCCGGCTCCCGAGCGGGAGGGCACGAAGTAGCAGTCGAGCCTGTTGAAAAGCACGTCCAGCCCCGGGTCGAGCTGCAGCGCCTCCTTGAGCACGACCTTCGGGCGGCGCCCGAGGTGCTCGAGCAGCAGGTGCACGAGGGCGAAGGAGTCGCCGGGTCCGGCGTGGCGGGCCAGCACGATGAGCGGCCGGCGCTCGGTCCCCGCCACGGCCGGCGACTCGACCACGAGGCGGAAGCCCACGGTCGTCTCGCTGCGCGCCAAGATGTGGCGCAGGGCCCAGCGCAACACTGCGCAGTGCTGTGCACGCCACGCTGCGAGGTCTCGCCCCGGCAGGGGGGAGCGGAGCCAGAGCCACCAGCAGGCCAGCATGATGGAGACGTCGAGCCAGACGTAGGTCAGCGCCAGCACCGACAGTCGCAGCAGCCGGCGCGGGCCCGGGCGCAGCGCGACCACGGCGCCGACCGCGGCTGCCACGAGCAGCGGCACGCTGAGCACGACGGCGCCGGGCACCCAGAGCGGGTTGGCGATCCGCCGTGCGGCCCGAGGGGGCACGTAGACACTCACGGTGTGCTCCCGTCCCGGCCCGTCCTGCCGACGACGCCACCGCCAGGTGCCTGCTTCTCGAGGTACTCGCTCGTCGCCTCGAAGGCCCGCTCGATCCGCTCCCTGACCCCGGCGGCGCCCCGGTAGCGCAAGGAGAGCGAGGGCGAGCCCACCACGCCGGTGGGCAACACGTGCACGTCGATGCCGTCGGGGACCGAGGCGAGCTCCTCGTTGAACCGGTGCCGGCGGGCGATCTCGAAGGAGACGAGGCCGACCTCCCACGCCCGGCGCGGCACCTCGAGCGGGTGCTCGATGCGCCCGACCTGCAACACGTAGACCTCTCGGGCACCGAGGGTCAGCGCTCGCGCGATCGGGATCGAGTGCACGAGGCCGCCGTCCAGGTAGTGCTCCCCGTCGATCCTCACCGCCGGGAGCAGGCCCGGCACGGCGCACGAGGCGAGCACCGCCTCGACCACCGGTCCCCGGTCGAACCACCGCGCCGATGCCGTCTCGATGCGCGCGGCGACGCATTCGAAGTGCACCGCGAGGTCTTCGATGGGGCGGTCGGGCAGGTGCTCGGTGAGCAGCTCACGCAGACTGTCGCTCGAGTGCAGGTGGGTGCCCAGCCGTGCCACCCTGACCGCCTGGCGCCACCACGACTCGGTGAAGACGCCGGCCCGTGTCGCCTGCGTCCACAGCGAGGTCAGTCGCTCGACCGCATCCCGCGTGGGCTGCGCGGCGACGAGCGCGCCGTTGATGGCCCCCACGCTCGTACCGACCACGATGTCGGGGCTGACTCCGGCGTCGAGGAGGGCGCGCAGCATCCCCACCTCGCTGGCGCCGAGGATGCCGCCACCGCCCAGGACCAGCGCCACCGGCCCACCTGCGCCGCTCATGCGGGCAGCGTATGCCCGTCAGGACGGAAGGTGGAGGAGCCCGACACCGCGACGCAGGACGCCACCACACGGCATACGTCCTCGTGGCGAGGTGCCACCCCTCGTGGGGCGGCGAACCTCCCGCTGACACCGCCGGGCGGGCGGCTCAGAGGATGCCGCGGGCGTGGAAGGCCGCCGTCACTGCTTTGGCGGCCGAGGAGCCGTAGAGGCGCTGGGCGGCAGCGACGGTGTCGAGCGCCGCAGCGCGGAACGTCGTGTCGGGCGCGAAGGCGAACTGCGCCTCGACGATGAGCGTCGACGCCTTGGTGTCTCCGAGCGCGCGGCGGATGTCCCAGAGGGCGCGCGACCAGATCTCGCCGTCGGCGTGCACCTCACCGACGACGTCGGCGGGATAGGTCTTCGTGCCGTCGAGGCGACGCAGGCAGTGCGGCACGGTACGCGTGTACGACGTGGAGTCCCAGTCGGCGACGCAGGCCTCCGGAGTCTTCGTCGGCGCGCCCGCGCGCCAGCTCGTGACGACCACGGCGAGGTAGTCGCCGAACGCCTCGCCGATGGCCCCGGACTCGAGGGTCGTGCCGAAGCCGGGCACCTGCCCGTCCTGGACGGAGTGGCCGTACTCGTGCACGACCACCTCCCCGTCCTCGGCATCGTCGACGCCGCCCTTGCCGACGGTGATGTTGGCCTTGTCGCCCCGGAAGAACGAGTTGTCACCGCCGTACTGGTCCACGCGCAGCGCGATCTGGCGCTCGTTGACCGGGCGCAGCGCCGAACCGAACCCGAGGTGCTGGAGGTACTCCTGTGCCGAGGTCACCCAGTAGTAGCCCATGACCTGCTCGAACTGGTCGGCGTCGCGGTGCCAGGCGGGGAACGCGCCGTCGACGGTCCGGGCCGCGGCGCCCGTGGAGCTCTTGACTGCGACGTACTGTCCCGTCAGGGTGCCCGAGCCGTCCAGGTGGCTCAGGGTCACGCGCCGGTAGGCCGGTGCCAGGGCCGCGTAGTCGGCGTCCTTGGCGTCGATGAGGGACTCGTCACCGAGCTGCTGGACGGGGTTCGGAAGGAAGACGGTGCCCGCCGCCGCGTGTGCCCACCGGTTCGACGAGCCGACGGCCGGCGCGGCGGTCGCGGCGACGCTGAGGATGGCCGCGGCGGCGACGGCCGCGGCGAGTGTCCGGTGTGCCATGCAGACACTCTCCACCCACCGAGGCGGTCGTGGGCCCTTCTCCCGTCAGCCGGCGGGCGGCGCGACCGGTGCGGATGGTGCGTCGGCGCCCGACTGGACCGACGAGCGGCGGGTACGCGGAGAGTGGCGGTTCGACGAAGGGGTGGTCAAGTCGCCGATCGAGGCGCACCATGAAGAGACCCCGCCCGCTGGATCCAGAGCTGAAGTCCGAGGAGCGACGATGTCACGACGAGCCCCCTTCGTTCCCGACGGTGTACCCGTGCTGTCCCGCGGCCGTCACCGCAGCCCGCGCAAGGGCGCGTGCTTCATGGAGATGGCCTCCTTCCTCGCCGGCGAGCGATGGAGCGACCACCCGACGTGCACCCATCCGGTCCTCGCCACGGTCGCGCGGTGCGTCAACGACATGCTCGACGACTCGCAGC
>NZ_BAAANB010000001.1:115993-136695 GCF_039529575.1 Terrabacter terrae | reverse complement strand
GCCCGTCGCCGCGCAGGAGCGGCAGAACGTCATGGCCCTGGCGATCCTCAACGCCGAGCGGGTGCTCGCCGAGCAGGACGGCCGCTCCCCCGGTCAGCTCTCCAAGGCCTCGCGGGCCGCCCTCGCCACAGCGCCTGCAGCTGAGCGGTGGGCGCGGATCCACTTGGCGCGCATGGGATTCAACCCGGCGGCCGTCCGACCGTCCAACGCGGCCAAGGTGGCCGCCCTGGCCGTCGACGGCATTGCCCGGGCCTGCATCGACGAGCCGGAGGAGCGCCTCGTGAAGCTGCTGCGCGACGCCATCGACGTCGTGTCGGCCTTCTCGCCGCTCGTGCCCGATCCGGTCACCGTCTCCTGGCCGGCGAGCGACCCCGCAGTCCGCGAGCTGACGCCCACGCGCAGGTCACGCACCTCCGTGGGGTGAGCTCGAGCAGGCAGGCGCGCCGACCCGATGCGGCACGCCGGCCACGGTATGCCAGTGGCCACGTCCCGAGGGGACGTGGCCACTGGCAGGTTCGAGGTGACAGCCGAGCTCAGCGGGTCTCGCGGAAGTCGACGTGCTCGCGGGCGACCGGGTCGAACTTGCGCAGGACGAGGCGGTCCGGGCTCGTGCGACGGTTCTTGCGCGTCACGTAGCTGTAGCCGGTGCCCGCCGTCGAGCGCAGGGTGACGACAGGACGCAGGTCGTTGTGCTTGGCCAAGAGGGGCTCCTCAGGTTCTCGAGGTCACGAGTTCTCGCGACTGCAATGAGAACCATTCTCGACGGTGTTACATTCCCCTCATAGCCGAGTCAGCCCGGCTGGTGCCCTCCGCTCGACGGAAGCGGGACCCACGACGACGCGGTCGGCGCACGGCAGAGGCCCCCGCATCCGACGCGGGGGCCTCTGCACTGCTGACGGGCCCTCGGACGGGCGCTCAGAAGCGGCTCGGCACGGCTGAGGAGAGGCTCAAGACAGGCCGGAGCTGGCCAGCCACGCCTTGGCGACCTCGCTCGCGTCCTTCTTGTCGACGACGACCTGCTTGACCATGTCGGCCAGGGACTTGGTGTCGAGCTTGGCCGAGACGGCGTTGAGGACGCCCTTGAGGCTGTCGGCCTTGTCGGAGCGCACCAGTGGCACGACGTTGTCGGAGCCGAAGAGGCTCTTCGGGTCCTCGAGCACGACGAAGCCGTTGGCCGCGATGGACGGGTCGGTGCTGAAGATGTTGGCGGCCTTGACCTGGCCGTTCTTCAGCGCCTCGACCGTGGCCTGGCTCTGCAGCGGCCGGAACTCCTTGGGCACGATGTTGTAGACCGACTTGAGGCCGACGAGGCCCTGCTGGCGGGTCTTGAACTCCGGCGGGGCGCCGATGGTGAGGTCGCCCTGGTGCGCGGCCAGGTCGGGGATCGACTTGAGCGACCACTGGCCAGCGGTGTCCTTGGTGACGACGAGGGAGTTCTTGTCCTCGGCGGCCGACTTGTCGAGCACGGTCAGGCCCTGCGGCAGCTTCTTCTGCAGCTCCGCGTAGACCTCGTCCGGCTTGGTGACGCTGGCGCTCTTGTCGTAGAAGTTGAGCAGGGAACCGGTGTACTCGGGCAGCACGTCGACCTCGCCACCGGTGATGGCCTTGAGGTAGGTCTCGCGGCTGCCGATGTTGAACTGGCGAGCGACCTTCGTGCCCTTGGCCTCGAGGGCCTGGGCGTAGATCTCGCCGAGCAGGGCCGCCTCGGGGAAGTCGGCGGAACCGACCTTGACCGAGCCTGCAGCGGCCGTCGAGCCGCCGCCGGTGGCACCGCCGGCAGCGGGCGACGAGGTGTCGAGCGGGTTACCGCCGCCACCGCAGGCGGCCAGCGGCACGACGGCAGCGAGCAGGAGGCCCGCGGCGAGGAAGCGCGTGCGTGTCATGTTCGGTCCCTTTCGGATGGGTTCCCCGTGGAGGCGGTCGCCCGCACGGGTCCGGTGCTGCCGGAGCCCGTGGCCGCGGCCTGACGCGGGTCGGGGTCCGGGCGGTCGGCGCCGGTGGAGTCGAAGGTGGGGTCGGGATCGGGCGTACGGTCGTTCGAGCCACCAGTGGTGCGTGAACGGGCAACACGCGGGGCACGTCCGGAGATTCCCGGCGAGACGGCATATCTCTCGAGGAGGGCCAGGACGCCGTCGGCGACGAGGGCCAGCAGAGCCACGAGGATCGAGCCGCACACCATCTGGATGTAGTCCTGCGAGGCGAGTCCGTCGATGAGGTAGCGGCCGAGGCCGCCGAGGCTCACGGAGGCCGCGATGGTGGCGGTGGCGATGACCTGGAGGGTCGCGCTCCGAAGGCCGCTGAGGAAGAGCGGCAGGGCGCACGGCGCCTCCACCCTGGCCAGGACCTGCCAGCCGGTCATGCCCATGCCCCGAGCCGCGTCACGGGCGGCGGGGTCGACGCTCTCGATGCCGGCGTAGGTGCCCGACAGCAGCGGCGGGACGGCGAGCAGCACGAGCACCGCGATGCTCGGGATCACGAAGGCGAGGTCGCTCTGGATGAGGGGTCCCACGATCATCGACACCGCGAACAGCAGGCCGAGGGTGGGCACGGCGCGGGCTGCGTTGGCGCCGGTGACGAGCCAGCGCATCCGGCCGGTGTGGCCCACCCAGGCCCCGAGCGGAACGGCGATGACGAGCGCGAACAGCAGCGTCAGGGCGGTGTAGAAGAGGTGCTCGAGCACTCGGTTGGGCACGCCGTCGGTGCCCTGCCAGTTGGCCGGATCGGTGAACCACGCCCAGACCTGCGCGAAGCTCATGCCGGCACCGCCCGGGTCCACGGCGTCAGCACCCGCGACACCAGCTGGATCACGAGGTCGAAGACGAGGGCGAGGAGCAGGCAGGCGACGATGCCGACCCACACCTCGGTGGGGAACGAGCGGGCGTAGCCGTCGGTGAGGAAGTAGCCGAGCTGGGAGATGCCGATGAGCGAGGCGACGCTGACGATGCTGACGTTGCTCACGGCCGCCACCCGCAGGCCGGCCGCGATGACGGGCACGGCGAGGGGCAGGTCGACGGCGCGGAAGCGGGCGAAGGAGCCGTAGCCCATGGCGACGGCCGCCTGCCGCGTGGACGGGTCGACCGAGGAGAGGCCGTCGGTCACGGTGCGCGTCAGCAGGGCGACGGTGTAGACCGACATCGCGACGACGACGTTGACCGGGTCGAGGATCTTGGTGCCGAGCAGGGGCGGCAGCAGGATGAACAGGGCGAGTGAGGGGATGGTGTAGAGCAGTCCGGTCGTCGTCAGGAGCACGATGCGCAGCCGGGGCCGGCGCGCCGCGAGCCAGCCGAGCGGGAGGGCCACGACGAGGCCGATCACGAGCGGGAGCCCGGCCAGCCACGCGTGCTGGACGGCTCGCGTCGCGATGTCGTCGAGGTGGTCGAGGGCCCAGGTCACCGGGCGGTCGCCCCCTGGGCCGCGGCCGCGTCGCGTCGGCCCTCGATGGCGGGGATGACCTCCGCCGCGCGGATGGTCCCCACGAGCCGGCCCTCCTCGTCGGCGACGACCCCCCGACCGCTCGGCGACGACAGCGCCGCGTCGAGCAGCGCGCGCAGCGAGCCGGCCGTCGAGGCGACCGTGCCGCCGCGGTGCAGCAGCGTGAGCGCCACCTCGGACTCGACCGCCGCGGCGCGGACCCAGCCGAGGGGCTCGCCTGCCTCGCCGACACAGAGCACCCACGGCGTACCGACGGCGCGCACCTCGGCGGCGGGGGCGCCCAGACGTACGGTGCGCTCCTCGGCGAGGGAGAGCTCGGGCGCTGCCGCGAACGCCAGGGCGCGGTAGCCGCGGTCTCGCCCGACGAAGCCGGCGACGAAGTCGTCGACGGGGTCGGCGAGCAGCTTCGCCGGCGAGTCCAGCTGCGCCAGAACGCCGCCCACGCGCAGCACCGCCACCTGGTCGCCGAGCTTGACGGCCTCGTCGATGTCGTGGGTGACGAAGAGGATGGTCTTGCCGAGCTCGGACTGCAGCCGCAGGAACTCGTTCTGGAGCTGCTCGCGCACCACCGGGTCCACCGCCGAGAACGGCTCGTCCATGAGCATGACGGGCGGGTCGGCCGCGAGCGCCCGGGCCACGCCGACACGCTGCTGCTGCCCGCCCGAGAGCTGGGCGGGGTAGCGCCTCGCCATGGCCGGGTCGAGGCCGACGCGTTCGATCAGCTCCATCGCGCGGGCGCGCGCCGCCTTCTTGTCGGTGCCGAGCAGGCGCGGCACCGTCGTGACGTTGTCGAGGACGGTGCGGTGCGGGAAGAGGCCGGCGGCCTGGATCACGTAGCCGATGCCGCGGCGCAGCTCGGCGACGTCGAGCGAGGCGGTGTCACGGCCGTCGATCGAGATGGTGCCTGAGGTCGGGGTGATCATCCGGTTGACCATGCGCAGCGTCGTCGTCTTGCCGCAGCCGGAAGGACCGACGAGGACCGTGATCTTGCCGGTGGGCGCCTCCAGCGTGAGGTCGTCGACGGCGAGAGACGCACGCCCCCCGTCGTCGTCGTCGCCGGGCGCGCCCTCGTAGCGCTTGGTCACACCCTCGAAGCGGATCATGGTGCTCAAGGTACCCGCCGGGGCGGACGCGTCCCCGGTGCTCGTCGAAGGTACACATCTGACGGCAGCCCGCCGATGCATCGCCTCACACGTCGAGCGTGGCTCCCCCGGAGTGCACGACGTTGGCGACGACGGCACCGATGGGACCGGAACGGGGCTCACCCGTGCTGCCGAGCTCGCGGGCGAACGTGGCGGCGACGACCTCGGTGACGAGCGCGGTCCAGAGCCGCGACCGGACGAGCATGGCGTGGTCGGCGCGAGCCACCCGCACCAGGGAGGCGTCGAGGCCCTCGGCCTGCATCTGCTCCACGGCCGCTCGCGTGCGGGCGAGGGAGCAGATGACGTCACGGTCGCCGTGGATCAGGACGGTGCGCGTGCCCGCCCCCGGGTGCGGGTCACCGGGCTCGACCCACGGCGCGAGCCCGACGACGAGCCGGACCGCAGGGTCGTCTCCGACGAAGAGGGCGACACGGCCGCCCATCGAGTGCCCGACGAGCGCGATCGGCACACCCGGGTATGCCGCCCGCACCTCGTCGAGTGCCCACCGGGCGTCCTCGACGGGCATCGCGTGCTCGTTCCAGCCGCGGACCCGGAAGCGCAGGCGGGCGACCGCCAGCGGTCCCGGGACGCGCTTGAGGGCGCGGGCGAAGGGGACGAGCCGGGCTACGTTGTGCGACCACGGCCGGTTCACCTCAAGGCCGTCGACGGCGCCACCGTGCATCACGAGGGCCACGACGGTCGCGTCGGCCGGTCGCGCGTCCCACGACAGGACGGGCAGCGTGGACCCACCGGCCGGATGGGTAGTCCGAGCCGGCTCGGTGTCGGCGACGGGTGCTGCGCTCACACCCGGGTGCGGTGGAAGTTCGCGAACGAGCGGCTCGCGGTCGGCCCGCGCTGGCCCTGGTAGTGGGAGCCGTAGGTCCCTGAGCCGTAGGGGTTCTCGGCCGGCGAGCTGAGCCGGAAGAAGCAGAGCTGGCCGATCTTCATGCCGGGGTAGAGCATGATCGGCAGGGTCGCGACGTTGGACAGCTCGAGCGTGACGTGGCCGGAGAAGCCGGGGTCCACGAAGCCGGCGGTCGCGTGGGTCAGCAGGCCGAGGCGCCCGAGCGAGCTCTTGCCCTCGACCCGCGCGGCCAGGTCGTCGGGGAGGGTGACCGTCTCGAGGGTGGACCCGAGGACGAACTCCCCCGGGTGCAGCACGAAGCTGTCCTCCTCCGGGCCCACCTCGACCAGCCGCGTCAGGTCGGGCTGCTCCGCCGCCGGGTCGATGTAGGGGTATTTGTGGTTGTCGAAGAGCCGGAAGAACTTGTCCAGCCGGACGTCGATGCTCGAGGGCTGGACCATCTGCGGGTCCCACGGGTCGAGCACGACGCGCTGGGCCGCGATCTCGGCCCGGATGTCCTTGTCGGAGAGCAGCACGGGACGAGGCTACAGCGGGCCCTCGTCGAGAGGCGTGCACGCTTGCCCACCGAGCGTCACCGCGCCGCCCTATCGTCTCTTCATGGATGCCACCACAGATGCTCCGAGCGACGACACGTCGGGCAGCGGCACGGACGCGCTCCTCGCCGACTTCCAGAAGCTCGTGCGGCGTCTCCTCGAGGACCTGCCGGGCAGCAACGCCGGCGGGCCGCCCCTCGTCGAGGCGCTCGCCCGCCACCTCGGCACGGCGCCGCAGCAGCTCGCCGTCGTCGGGTTCCCGGTGCCGGCCCACCGGCTCGTCGATGCCGACATCGCCCTGACCGAGGTGTCCTCGCCCGACGAGGATGCCGACGTGATCGGGATCGCCGGCGACGCCCGCCACCACATGACCCTCGGTGACCTCGTCCACCAGCAGCACGGCTTCGGCACGACGGTCGGCCAGGTCGACTACGACCGCATGCCGACGGGGCCGGGGCCGGACGACCGCCGACAGGTGGTCGCCTCGGGCATCCGCCTCTTCCGCTTCGAGGGCGCGCCCGTCGCGGTGCGGCAGCAGGGCATCAACCCCCAGTTCGGGCGCGAGATGGGCATGGTCGAGGTGGTTGCGGCGGACCGCGACCTATCCGACGCGCTGATCACCCGGATCCAGGAGCTGATGGATGCGCGCAGCGTCCTGCGTGGCCAGGTCGTGACCTTCGGCGCCGACCCCTACGGACGCGGGATGGCCGGCCTCACCTTCCTGGAGAGACCCGACGTGCCGGCCGACGCCGTCGTGCTGCCCGACGGCGTGCTGGAGCGGGTGGCCCACCACGTCGTCGGCATGGCCGAGCACCGCGAGCAGCTGCGCGCGCACGGGCAGCACCTGAAGCGCGGAGTCCTGCTCTACGGGCCCCCGGGCACCGGCAAGACCCACACAGTGCGCCACCTCCTCTCGGCGACGCCCGGCACCACCGCGGTGCTGCTCAGCGGGGGCGCCCTCACCCAGATCCACGCCGCCGCGAAGGTGGCACGCGCGCACCAGCCGGCGATCGTCGTGCTGGAGGACTGCGACCTCGTGGCCGAGGACCGCTCGATCGGGATGGGCGCCTCGCCACTGCTCTTCGAGGTGCTCGACGCCCTCGACGGTCTCGACGCCGACGCCGATGTCGCCTTCCTCCTCACCACCAACCGGGTCGAGGACCTCGAGGTGGCACTGTCGCAACGCCCCGGTCGCGTCGACCTCGCCGCCGAGATCCCGCTGCCCGACCTCCGCGGCCGGGTCGAGCTCTTCCGGCTCTACGGCGGCCGCTTCTTCAGCGCGGACGCGGTGGCCGCTGCGGCCGAGCGCGCCGAGGGCACGACGGCATCCTTCGCGAAGGAGCTGGTCCGCAGGGCCGTCCTGACCGGGGCCCTGGAGGGCGCACCGCCGAACGACGACCACCTCCGCACCGCTCTCGAGGAGCTGCTGTCGGACACCCAGCGCCTGACCCGAAGCCTGCTCGGAGTCCAGCCCGGTGACCACGGAGTCGACGGGCCGGGGCTCGAGGACGGCATCCCACCGGGAGCGACGCTCAGCCGTCCCGGGCGGGCGCAGCGCGCGACCGGGTGGTTCGCCTACTCGCCGATGTCGGGGCAGAGGTATCCCGGCTGACGGCAGCACACGGCATACGTGCTCGGGGGTGGGTGGACGGCTGCGTCAGCCGGCGAAGGCGCGCGCCTGCTGGCCCGGGACGGAGGCGCGCACCCGGAAGACCGCGCCCGCCTGCGGCTCGGGGTCATCGAGGTTCTCGCGCGAGGTGGTGACGTAGAGGTCGCGCAGGTCGTCCCCGCCGAACGTGCAGGCGGTGACGAGTCGCACCGGGAGCGGCACCTCGGCGAGCACCTCGCCCTGCGGCGAGTAGCAGCGGACGCGGCTCGCGCCGTTGAGCGCGACCCACACGTTGCCCTCGCTGTCGACGGTCAGGCCGTCGGGGCTGCCGACCGCGTGGCCCACGAAGGGGCGCCGGTTCGCCAGCTCCCCGTCGACGACGTCGAAGACGTCGGTGCGGCCGGTCGGGGTGTCGTCGTAGTAGGCGTGGCGGTGGTCCGGCGAGAGGTCGATGCCGTTGGAGATCGTCACGCCGGGCAGCACGACCGCGACGGCGCCGTCCGCGTCGACGCGGTAGAGCGTGGCGCTTCCGGGGACGCGGTCGTAGCCCATCGTCCCCGCCCAGAGGCGTCCCTCGCTGTCGACGCCGCCCTCGTTCATCCGGATGGACGGGTCGTCCCAGAGGTCGAACCACGGGGTGGGTATGCCGTCCGCCTCGTCCGCGCGCGCCAGGCCGCGCTCGGTCGCGACGACCCAGCCGCCGTTGGTGCGGGGCCGCAGGAAGGCGGCGACGTCCCCGACGTGCATCCGGTCGACCGACCCGTCGGTGCGCAGGGACATGACGTCGCCGGCGAGCATGTCGACCCAACGCAGGCCGCCCCACGAGGACGACCACACGGGCCCCTCCCCGTGGTAGCAGAGGGCGTCGGTGACCTGCTCGAGGTGTCCCGTGACGATGCTGCGCGGCTGGTCCATCAGTCCCACCAGACCCCGACGTAGTGGTGGCCATCGGGCACCGTCGGGGCATCGACGAGCCACTCCGCGCTCGCGGCCGGTCCACCGCTCGGCTCGGTGTCCGCGGCCGCCGTGAGCGCGTCGACCTCCTGCGGCTGAAGGGTCGTGACGACGGCCACCCCACTGGCATAGGGCCATTCGTCGTCCGGGAACTGCGCGAACTCCAGCACGTCCAGCTCGACCCGGACGTCGACGACCTCGGGATGCTCACGCAGCTCGAAGAGCACTCGGCGCACGGCCTCGAGCGGCAGGTCGTCCGGGCGGTTCGGCGCGATGCACCACTCGCAGTCGTTGCCCTCGAAGAACTGCTCCAGGGTCACGGCGACCTGCGCCTTCGCTCCCCCGCGCTCGCGGACGTGCTCGACGAAGGCGGTCTGCTTGGCGAGATCCATTGCGGTGGGGCCCCCGGGGGTCGCGGTCAGTGCGCTGTCACGGCGCCGGTTGGGTGTCGGCTACACTGACGCCGCGTGCCGCCTTGCACGTACCCTTCGTGGGATCTGCCGGCGGCCCGTGCGAGCGTAGCTCAATGGTAGAGCGCCAGCTTCCCAAGCTGGATACGCGGGTTCGATTCCCGTCGCTCGCTCCGTCCGACCGACCCGAAGCCGCAGGCCCCGTCCGGAGCCTGCGGCTTCGTCGTTGCGGCGCTGCTCGCCATCCTGGGCACGACCGGGTGCGACGGCGTCAGGCCGCGGGGGATGATGCGGAGGTGAACCATCAGACGAGCATGGTCCTCGCCCGGCTCGGCCTCCAGGCACGAGTGTCCCTGTCCCCGGCCCTGAACCACCCGGTCGGGATGAAGATGGGCTTCTTCCTGGTCGTCGTCATCTTCTTGGCGGTCCTGGGCCTCACGATGGCGGTCGGCCACCTCCGCGACCGGCGCCGGCAGCGCCGGGCAGAGACCGACCTCCCGGCCAGCCGTCGGGACTCTCCGCCGCCGACGCGCTGACCCGCGAGCTCGGGAACCGCCCGGCCTCCGGGTGGCCCGGCTAGGGGCGGGCCGGCTCGGGCAGCGCCGCGAGCAGCTCCGCGGCCCTCGTCACCTCTCCGATACGCGGGAAGACGTGGGCCAGGGAGTGGTCGTGCGCTGCAGCGCTGCGGTCCGTCATCGCGTCACCCACCAGCACGACGTTGAAACCAAGCTCGTGGGCGAAGCGTGCGGTGGACTCGACGCCGGCACTCGTGGCGACGCCCGTGAGCACCACCTGGGTGACCCCGCGCCCGCGCAGGAAGGACTCGAGCGAGGTGCCTGTGAAGGCGCCCCACGTCTGTTTCGTGACGAGCTCGTCCTCGGGCTGCACGTCGAGCTCCGCGACGAGCTCGGCAAAGTCGGCACCGAAGGTGGGACGCGGCGCCCCGGACTGCTGGGCGTCGGTGCGGCCCGGTGCGCCGCCGGTCACGTTGACGAGGACGACGGGTAGCCCCCGGGCCCGGAAGGCCGCGGCGAGGTCGGCGCTGCGCTGCACGACCTCGCCGAGGTCGTGGGCGGCAGGGGTCGCGAGGATGCCCTTCTGCAGGTCGATGACGACGAGGGCAGGGACCTCGTCAAGGGTGCTGAGCGGCACGCATACTCCTTCTTCCTCGGTTTCGTCTGCGGTGGGAACGGGTGGGGGTCCGGGGCGGCCGATCGCACCCAGCGACCGGTCGACGACGGTGACGACGAGCATCAGCGCGGCGGCCAGGGCGGCGAAGGCGGCGATCTCGTGCAGCCCGTCGCTGTCGGCGGACGCGCCGAGGAAGTGCCCGGTGGCGCTTGAGGCGATGATCGCGCCGAGGTACATGAACGTGCGAAGCAGGCCCGCCGAGGCGCCGAGCCGCTCGCGGTCGGCCTGGTGGTAGACGGCATTCTGGTTGGCGAGGTTGAGCAGTCCCTGCGGCACGCCGAGGAGCAGCACGATGACGACGAGCCACCAGATGGCGCTGTGCCCGCCGAGCAGCAGCATCAACACCGCGGCGACCACCTGCAGGAGGCCGCCCACCACGAGCTTGCCGCGCACCGCGGTGTGGCGTCCCGTCAGCGTCGACACGACGATCGCCGTGGCGAACATCGGCAGGAGCAGCAGGCCTGCCTGCGACGGCTGGAGGCCGCGACCCTCCTCGAGCCACTGGGTGAAGCCGTAGAGCACCGAGTAGCTGACGACGGCGGTCAGCAGCATGCGGAGGTAGGTGAGCACGAGGGGGCGGTTGCCACGCATGACGCCGAGCACGCCGAGCACGCCCGACCGCGCGCCGGACGGCGGCGCTTCCTTGGTGCGCTCCGGGCCGCCGGGCGTCCCGGTCCCGCGGGGCAGGAAGGACGAGCCGAGCACGAGACAGGCCAGGGACAGCGGGATGTTGACGGCGAAGGTCGCCCGCCAGCCGCCGGCTCCGATGAGCAGCCCGCCGAGGGTGGGGCCGACGACGGCCACGGTCTGGTTGGCGACGGCGAGGGTCGTCAGGATGCCGTTCGGGGAGTCCCGGCCGGTGCGCTCCGCCTCGCGGCGGATGAGGTGCATCGAGGCCGGGTAGCCGGCGCAGGTCCCGATGCCCAGGACGACGCGGGCCACGACGAGCCAGCCGAGACCGGGGGCGAGCATGCCGAGCACGCCGGCCAGCCCGACCATGGCCGTGCCGACGAGGTAGGGCGGGCGGGGGCCGAACCGGTCGACGAGCCGCCCGACGACCGGCTGTCCGATGGCGGTGGCGATGTAGAGGGACGAGATGAGCCAGGCGGTCTCCGCGGGCGCGGCGCCGAGGTCGCGCCCGATCGGGACGAGTGAGACCGCGATGATCGAGCTGTTGACCGGGTTGAGGACCGAGCCGAGGACCATGGGTGCGACCAGGCGCCGGTCGAAGCCTCGCCGAGCGTCGGTCGTGGGGCGATCACGGAGATCCTTGGTGAACCTAACCATTTCTTTAGGTACACTAAGCACTCGTGGCGGGCGGATCAAGTGAGGGGTCGGATGCCGAGCTCGTCCTCGGCGTCAAACGGGCGGTGAGCCGGTTCTACACGCGTATGCGGTCCGAGCGGCCCCCCGGCGACCTCGGCGACGGCGCGCTCGAGGTGCTGGCGCGCGTGGAGAAGTACGGCCCGCACACCCTCACCGAGCTCAGCGACTTCTACCGCGTCACGCCGGCGTCGATGAGCCAGTCGGTCAACCGCCTCACCTCGAGCGGCTACGCCGAGCGGGTTCCCGACCCCGCCGACGGGCGGCGCGTTCTCATCGCCGCAACCGACGCGGGCGCCCGGCTCTCGGTGGACGCCCGGGGCCGCCGCGATGCGTGGATCTCCGCCCAGCTCGACACGCTCGACGAAGCCGACCGCGAGGTGCTCACGCGCGCGAGCGAGCTGCTCCTCCGGATGGCAGACGGCCGGGAGTGACTCCCGAGGTTCGGGACCGACGTAGCCGCGGGTCGCGTGGGCGACACGCCCACAGACACGGCGACCATCGACGCGCGGGAGACGAGCCGCCGCCGATGCACCTTGTCACGGGCTGAGGGCTGCGACAGCCTCGATCTCGACGAGCTGGTCGGGATACCCGAGCACGGTCACGCCGTGCAGGGTGCTCGGCACCTCGTGCTCTCCGAACGCGTCGTGCACTACCGTCCATGCCGCCACGAGGTCCTCGCGCATCGTCGTCGCGACGAGCACGCGCGTGTAGACGACGTCGCGCGTGGTCGCACCGGCCGCCGCCAGAGCCGCGACCAGGTTGTCGAGGCACTTCCTGGCCTGGGCGGCGATGTCGCCGGGCGCCACAGTGGCACCCGCGTCATCGAGGGGGCAGGATCCCGCCGCGAAGACCAAGCGGGCCGGCCCGTCGGTCGTGGCGGCATACGCGTACGGAGCGGTGTCGGTGAGGGCGTCCGAACGGATCAGCCGGACGATGCTGTCGGTTTGGGTCATGGTGCCGAACGTAGCGACCAACGGCGTAGGGGTCTGGCGACGCCACGAAGCCTCTAGCCGACCGACCAGACTCCGGCTGGCTGTGCGCGGGGCTTCAGGCGCGACAGAGGGCGTCGAAGCGGCGCCGAACCTCCTCGAGGAGCTCGTGGTCCTGCAGGCCGCTCGATTCGCGGAGCATCGTGACCAGGGTGCGCACCAGCGTCAGCGTGCCCCCCAGCGCATCGCTCAAGTTGACCTCCACGCCGTGCCCCTGCAGCGCAATGTGCTCACCATCAACGGCCCGGACCCGCTCGCCCGCGAGCTCCAACAGCGAGCCGTCCTCGCCCTCATGTGAGGAAACGACATCAAGAAGCGCTTGGCCGTAGGACCGCGCTGTGCCTGGATCCGCCATGCGCTGTACCTACCCAAGAACTCACCGGCCGCTCCGGGGTCGTGCGGTGAGCCGCTTCACAGGTTCCGATGCGTGCTGGCTGCTGCGGTGTCCTGGCGCCGACCGGCGCGTGGGCGGATGGGTGTCAGCTGCACTCGTGGATCTCGAGGTCTCCCCAGGCGGAGCGGGACACCGGGGTCTCGTACACGTCGAACCCGGCCTCCCACAGCAGCCGCGCGACCGCGCGGATCTCCTCGGTATGCCGCTCCTGCTCGTCGGTGTGCCGATCACGCATGTCGATGACCCGGACGAACTGCGGAATGCCGTCGGGGTCCAGGCAACGCTGGACGACGAATCGTCCGTCGGCGTTCAGCGGCGTGAGGAGCTCGCGGATCCGCTCGTCGTCGCCCTTCTCCAAGGGCCGTCTCTTCAGGAACTCGAAAGCGCCCACGCACACCACCTCCGGTCTCACCAGGTGGCGTACCCGCCTGGGTGGGAAGCACTGACAGCTGGACGACCGAAGCATCCGCCATGAAGGTCCGCCGTCACGGATCACGACCGAGCAGCGGCGGTTCGGCCCTTTCGGCGCGAAGGTGGTAGGGGACGCTGGTCACGACAACGCCGGGAAGGGTGAGCAGGCGAAGCTTGAGCCGCAGGGCGCTCTGGTTGTGCAACATGCCCTCCCACCACCGGTCGACGACGTACTCCGGGATGAAGATGACGACGAGGTCGCGGGGGTTGTCCGAGCGGAGCCTTCGGACGTGGTCGACGACCGGCGTGGTGATGTCGCGGAAGGGCGAGTCGAGCATGGTCAGCGGTACGGGCATGTCGGCGTGCGCCCAGTCGCGCTCGATCGCGTGCATGTCCTCGGCGTCGACGCATACGGTCAGGGCGGTGAGCGTCGACGGGCGGGTGGCCCGGGCGTACGCGATGGCGCGCAGCGCCGGCTCGTTGACGCTCGAGACGAGGACGAGGGCGTGGACCCGGCTGGGCAGCAGCCGTGCCTGTCCCTTGGGGCTCAGCTCGCGCGTGACTCTGGCGTAGTGGTGGTTCACCCCGCGCAT
This sequence comes from Terrabacter terrae, assembly GCF_039529575.1. Classification (NCBI taxonomy): domain Bacteria; kingdom Bacillati; phylum Actinomycetota; class Actinomycetes; order Micrococcales; family Intrasporangiaceae; genus Terrabacter; species Terrabacter terrae. The sequence goes on along the minus strand of NZ_BAAANB010000001.1, from coordinate 122,846 downwards.
CAGCAGCAGGAGCACGGGCACGGCGATGACGACCAGGTAGGCGCCGCCGGTGAACTTGGTGACCAGGACGATCACGAGGACCAGGCCGGTCAGGGCCGAGCCGAACGCGTTGACGATCCGGGCGCTGTTCATGCGGCGGCGCACCCCGGGCGCGATGACGACACGCAGCTCACGGTTCCAGTGCCGCACCATGCCGACCTGGCTGAGTGTGAAGCTGGTGAAAACCCCGAGGATGTAGAGGTGCAGGAGCTGGTTGACGTCGGCCTGGTAGGCCACGATGAGCAGGCCGGCGATGAAGGCCAGCCCCAGGATGCCGTTGCTGTAGGCCAGCCGGTCGCCCCGGGTCCGCAGCTGGGTCGGCATGAGCCGGTGCTCCGCCAGCAGCGACGCGAGCATCGGGAAGCCGTTGTATGCCGTGTTGGCCGCCAGGACGAGGACCAGCGCGGTCGAGGCCTGGACGACGTAGAACATCACGCTGCCCGCTCCGAAGACGGCCGAAGCAAGCTGCGCGATGACGGTCTGCTGGGGATCGGTGGTGCAGTTGCCGGGGAATCCGACGAGGTCGCACGTCGACTCTGCGACATGGACGTGGGCGAGGATGGCCAGCGCGGTGATGCCGACGAACATGGCGACCGCCAGGCCACCCATGGCCACGAGGGTGCGGGCGGCGTTGCGGGCCTTCGGTGCCCGGAAGGCGGGCACCCCGTTGCTGATGGCCTCGACGCCGGTGAGGGCGGTGCAGCCGGACGAGAAGGCCTTGAGGGCGAGGAAGAGCAGCGCGAGCCCCGTCAGACCGGTCTGCTGGGCCGTGACGGAGTAGCCGGCGCTCTCGGCGACCGGGGCGTCGCCCATGAGCGCCCGGGCCAGGCCGACCCCGCTGACCGTCAGGATGCAGGCCACGAACACGTAGGTCGGAACCGCGAAGGCCCGACCGGACTCGCGGGTGCCGCGCAGGTTCATCAGGGTGAGGCCGGCGACGACGGCGACCGCGATGGTGACCCGGTAGTGGTTGAGGCCCGGCACTGCCGAGATGACGTTGTCCACTCCGGCGGCCACCGACACCGCCACCGTCATGACGTAGTCGACCATCAGGGCCGCGGCGACCACGAGGGCTGCTCCTTGCCCGAGGTTGTCACGCACGACCTCGTAGGACCCGCCACCGCTGGGATAGGCCATGACGACCTGGCGGTAGGAGATCACCACCGCGATGAGCAGGGTCACTACGCCTGCTGCGATCCACGGGGTCAGGTAGAGGTAGGCCAGGCCGCCGAGCGTGAGCACCTTGAGGATGGCCTCCGTCGCGTACGCGACCGAGGACAGCGGGTCCGAGGCGAAGATCGGCAGGGCGATCCGTTTGCGCAGCAATGTCTCCCCCAGGTCGTCGTTGCGCAGGGGACGGCCCACGAGGAGGCGTTTGGCGCTGGTGAGCTGGCTGGGCACATCTCGACGCTAGGACCGGCCCCGCATAGGCGGCGCAAGGGTTTGGGCGCGCGCTGCAAGGGTTGCGCAAGGATGGTGGCGTGAGCGAAGACGTGGCGTTGCCGCTCGGAACGCTGCCCGACCTGGCGTCGGCGAGCGGCCTTCCCCGCCGGAGGCGCATTGCGGGCCTGGCGCTGGGGCTGCTCCTGCCGGTCGCCCTGACTGCGGCGCTGCTGGCTCTCGGACCCGCCGTCGGCCTCGCGGGGGACGCGTTGGTGCTCATGCTCGCCGTGGTGGTGACGGCACTTGTCGGCGGACTGTGGGCCGCCGTCGTCAGCGCGCTGTTGGCCTCCACCCTGCTCAACTACTGCTTCATCCCGCCCGTGCGCACGTTCCAGATCAGTGAGCCGCACAACTACTGGACGGTCGTGTCGTTCGTGCTGGTGGGACTGCTCGTCAGTGCCGTCGTCCACCGGGCCGCCTCGACGGCGACCGCAGCGGCGCGGGCCGCCGCCGAGGCGCGCACCCTCACCGATGTCGCCAAGGCGACGTTGCGCGGCGAGGACGCGCTTCCCACGCTGCTCGAGCACATGCGTCGAGCCTTCGGGATGACCTCGGCCAGCCTGCTCCGGCGGGACCCGTCGGGGTCGCGGAGTTGGCACGTGGTGGCGGCGCGCGGCTCGGAGCCGCCGGCCGAGCCGGCGCTGGCGGACGTGTACCTGCCCGCCGGCGAGGACCTCGTCATCGCCTTGTGCGGCCGTCCCCTCAGCCCGTCCGATCGGGCGGTCCTCGGCGCCTTCGCCGCCCAGGCCCAGGCGCTCCTCGAGCGGGACGAGCTAGCCCGCGCCGCTGCTCTCGCCGCTCGGCTGGAAGCCTCCGAGCGGCTCCGCGACGCGCTGCTGGCGGCCGTGGGCCACGACCTGCGCACCCCCCTGGCCTCCGCGACCGCCGCGGTGACGAGCCTGCGCAGCCAGGACGTCATCTGGAGCGAGGACGAGCGCGAGGAGTTGCTCGCCACGGCGGAGGAGTCGCTCACGCGACTGGCCTCGCTCGTCTCTGACCTGCTCGACCTCTCGCGCCTGCGGGCCGGGGTGCTCTCCGTGCTGAGGCAGACCCTGTGGCTCGACGAGCTGCTGCCGCCGGTGCTCGACGAGCTCGGAGCTGATGCGAGCAAGGTGGTCGTCGCCCTGCCCGAGGACCTCCCGCCCGTCGTCGGAGACGCCGCCCTGGTCGTGCGGGTCCTCGTCAACGTCGTCGGCAACGCCCTTCGGCACGCCCCGACGGACGCGGATCCCCCTGAGCTGACCGGCCAGACGTCAGGAGACCGCGTGGAGCTGCACATCATCGACCACGGTGCCGGGGTCCCGGCCCGGGACCGGGAGCGCATCTTCAGCCCGTTCCAGCGGCTCGGCGACACCGACAACATTTCAGGGCTGGGCATCGGGCTGGCGCTGTCCCGGGGCCTGGCCGAGGCCATGGGTGGGACACTCGAGGCCTCGGACACCCCCAGCGGAGGGCTCACCATGGTGCTCGCCCTTCCTGCCGCACCGGGGACCGCAGCCGTGGTGGCGGCGCCCGGCACCCCACCTGAGCCGGCGCCTGAGCCCGCACCGGGGGTCGGGCCGTGACCCGCATCGTCGTGGTCGACGACGACCCGCAGCTGGCCCGGGCACTTCGCATCAACCTCCGCGCCCGCGACCACGAGGTCCACGTCGCCACCTCCGGCGCCGAGGCCCTGCGCACCGTCGCCGAGGTCTCGCCCGACCTCGTCATCCTCGACCTCGGGCTGCCCGACCTGGACGGCGTCGAGGTCATCCACGGGGTGCGCGGTTGGAGCCAGGTGCCGATCATCGTGCTCTCCGGCCGTGGTGGAGGTCCCGACAAGGTCGCCGCCCTGGATGCCGGGGCCGACGACTACGTGACCAAGCCCTTCGGCATGGATGAGCTGCTCGCACGTATCCGGGCCGTCACCCGCCGGTCAGTCAGCGGAGACACCGCCCCGGTGCCGCGGGTCGAGTTCGGCGACGTCACCGTGGACCTCGCCGACAAGGTCGTCACGCGGAGGCGCGCCGACGGGGCGACGCAGCCCATCCACCTGACACCGACCGAGTGGAGCCTGCTCGAGGCCCTCGTGCGCCAGCCCGGGAAGCTTCTGTCGCAACGGCAGCTGCTCACGCAGGTGTGGGGACCGGCATACGTCAGCCAGCCGGCGAACCTGCGGCTCTACATGACCCAGCTGCGCCGCAAGCTCGAGCCCGAGCCAGCCCGCCCACGACATCTGCTCACCGAGCCGGGCATGGGCTACCGGTTCCGGCCCGAGGGCCGCGAGCCTGCGTACGGGGCGCCCGAAGGAAGCTGACCGCAGACTTGTCCTCTGCGCGGGAGGTGAGGACGTTGCTGCGGCCGCGGGACTGGACTGATACTGCGCCGGTGGGCGTACGCAACTACCTCGTTGAGGGCGTCTCCGGTACCGGGAAGACCGCGGTCTGTCGAGAGTTGAACCGGCGTGGTTATCGCGCCATCAACGGCGACAGGGACCTCGCCTACCAAGGCGACCCGGAGACGGGTGAAGCGCTTGAGAGCGCCACGCACGAGCACCACATCTGGGACGTGAGCCGAGTAAGAACCCTGGTGGCCAACAAGCATGAGCCGGTCACCTTCTTCTGCGGCGGTTCTCGCAACTTCTCCAAGTTCATCGACCTGTTCGACGAGGTGTTCATCCTCGACGTCGACCTCGCCACCCTGCACCGGCGCCTCGACGAGCGACCGCCCGACGAGTGGGGCTCGAAACCATCCGAGCGCGACCTCATCGTCCGACTGCATCAGACCAAGGAAGACATTCCAGGAACCGGTGTCGTGGTCGATGCGCGGCAACCGCTTGCAGACGTCGTCGACGAGATCCTTCGTCATATGAGGTGATCCGCAGGGGCAGCGTGGGGGACGGTCCCGCATCGTTGACGGCACGACCGCGCGGCGGCAGACGCGGACGTCGATGTGGATGCGCCCAACCGCGACTATTGAAAGGGGCCGCTGCGCTGAGGCACTTGGGAGGCGGCCAAGTCCGCGAGGCAGGCCGCGACAAACACGAGCACGAGCACGAGCGTCACCACTGCGATGATGCGATCCCTACCGCTCATGCGGCCACTCTGGCCGACCTCAGAGCGCGCGGTCGCTGTGAATCCGCCAGGTTGTGACCTGGCCGTGATAGACGCCATTCCAGCACGAGCGGGTGGCGGCGTGACCGGAAGGCGGCGTGAGAATCTCAGTGGTCCGTACCGGCCCCTAACAGACCGGGTGTTTCTACGGTCGCAGCCGGCTAGTCACTAGCCGGAAAGCTGCCCGTGTCCGTGGCCCGCCGAGTTGATGACGGCACTCGAGTCGAGGCCGTGGTAGGGCGAAGCGAGCTCACGGCCGAGCGAGCAGCCGAGCACGGCCTCCATGTGGTGCACGAGCTTGCCCGGCTCACCGCGCGTGATCCAGCCCGCGACCCGGAGCTGACGCGTGCCCTACTGCGCCGAGTCGGAACAGACATTGCCGCCGGGCTGATGAAGCGGCACGGCTCGGGGCTGGAACGTCTGGTTGCTCGGTAGTCACCGAGCAGGTCGAAGAGGATTCACCCTTTGTGCTGGCGACGCACGAACACGGGCTGTGAACGGCTGCCATGTCCGGTATCGGCACGACCGGTCGGGCGGCAATGTCGGACGAGCGTAGCCGTCCTCAGTGCGGCAGATGAGGTCCGACCGCAGGACGATTCGAGGTCGCGCCCGTGGGCTGTGGGGGGTCGCGCGTGGTGGCGGTCCTTCATCAGTCGATGAGCGACATGTGGGGGTCGCTAGGTCGTTTCTCCGCTCAGGTCATGCCGTGGTCGTATGCGTAGTGGACGGCCTGGGCGCGGTCGTGGGCGCCGATCTTGGCGAAGATGTGGTTGACGTGAGTCTTGACGGTGGCGTTGCTCAGAACGAGCTGATGGGCGATGTCGGTGTTGGACAGGCCTGCGGCGATGAGGGCGAGCACCTCGGCCTCGCGGGGGGAGAGCCCGTCGGGCAGGCCGGCGGCTGAGGCCGTCCCTTCATGCGCTTCGATCGAGTTCAAGGTGGCGTCCACGAGACGCTGCTGGACTTGGGCGGCGAGGTGGGTATCGCCGCGGGCCACGGCGGACAAGGCCTGCTCGATCTCCTCCGCGCTGGCGTTCTTGGTGAGGTAGCCGAGCGCTCCGGCCCGCAGCGCCGGGAACAAGGCGTCGTCGTCGAGGTACGTCGTCAGGACGAGCACCTGGGTCTGCGGCAGCTCGGAGCGGATCCGGGCGGTGGACTGCACCCCGTCCAGGCGGGGCATCCGCAAGTCCATGACCACGACGTCGGGCCGGTGCAGCAGGGCCTGATCCACGGCGTCGAGACCGTCAACGGCGGTGGCGACCACCTCGATGCCGTCGAGGAGGCCGATGAGCATGGCCAAGCCCTCGCGCACGACGCGTTGGTCGTCGGCCACGAGGACCCGCAACGGGTTGGTCATTCCGGCACCTCCACGTCGACCTGCCACCCGTCCGGGCGGGGCCCGGCGTGCAGGGTGCCGCCGACCTGTTCGAGGCGTTCGCTCAGCCCGGCGAGTCCGTGGCCGCCGCCGACCGTGGTCAGGCCGGGCGGGGTCGGGAGGGACGTGTCAGACGGGTGCGGTGCGGGAGGACCGTTCTGGACCGTTAGGCAGGTGCGCCCACTCTGGTAGTGCAGTGACACGACGGTGCGAGCTCCGGGTGCGTACCGGGCGGTGTTGGTCAGGGCTTCCTGCGCGGCGCGGTAGAGAAGCAGGTCTGTCTCCGCGGGCAGGGCGCGGGGCTGGCCCCGGACCGTGAGCGCCGCTGGCACGAGGAAGTCGCGCCGGAAGCCTGCGACGAGGCGTTCGAGGGCGGTGGTTCCGGGCGGGGGTTCCCCGCGTAGGGCGCCGACCGCAGCGCGGGCGTTGGCCAGGCCGTCGTTGACCAGGTCGCTGGCCCGCTGGATCGCCTCCCGGACCTGCGCGCTGGTGGGTTCGCGGGTGGCGAGGAGCCGGGCGCCCTGCAGCTGGATCGCGGCGCCGGAGAGGCAGTGGGCCAGCACGTCGTGGAGCTCGGCGGCGATCCGGCCCCGTTCGGCCAGGGCGGCGGCGCGTGCCTGCTCGTCTCGGGCGTCAGCCAGCTCGGCGAGGAGGAGCTCGGTCCGGTCCTGGGCTGTGCGCGCGGCGCTCACAACGTAGGCCACCAGTCCCAGCAGGGCGTTGAGGAGGGTGGCGGCCAGCACGGCGGGGGCTGTCGCACCGCCACGCAGCGCAGCGACGTCCTGACCGGCGGTGACCGCCAGAGCCATCACGACGCCGAGGGTGAGCGGCAGACGCGTCATCGCCATCCACACCGCGGCGCCGACCGCGAGTCCGGTGGCGCCGCGCGGCTGGAGGGCGACCA
>NZ_BAAANB010000001.1:114007-115925 GCF_039529575.1 Terrabacter terrae | reverse complement strand
TCGCTGATCGCCACCACGGTCATCACGGCATACGCGCCAACAACCAACGGCACCAGTGCAGGCCCGCCGCGCAGTCCGGGCGTCGGCGGGGCCGTGAATGCGGTGGCGGCCACCACGGCGATGACGGCCCATCCCAGCGGTCGGAGCAGGTCACGTTGGTGGCGCAGTCGTTCACGCGCGGCGGCATGGGCCTGCATGGCTCTGCTCCCAGGGCTTCCTGCGCGTGTTGTCATGGTCGTCACCTCGCTGGCCGTGGGGCCGCGGGCCGGGGTGGTCCGGGGGCTGCCTAGGTCTCCATGGAACCTCCTCCGGCCCGAGTAAGCGAGCCCGAGGAGGTCGGTGGGGAGAGGGGAAGGTCAGGCGTGGTGGCCGGACACCGTGATACCGGAGGGGGATCGTGGCGCGAGTCGCTGCCCGCGGACCTGGACGATGACCAGCCTGGCAGTGACTTCGCACAGGGCCATGGAGACCATGGCGAGCGGCCAGGCGGCCGCGCTGATCTGGTGGACGACGCTGAAGTCGCGGATGGCCGGGCCGGCGCCGTGCTCCAGGGCGAACACGAAGACCAGCCGGGCGCTGATGCCGACCAGGAGCAGGATCGCCGCGACGGGACCCACCCGCGCAAACCGGGTGCCGTCGGCATCGGCGCGTACATGCGTGGCGTAGCCGCACAAGACCCCCAGACCCAGGCCCAGCAGGGTCAACACGAGGACCAGGGCGAGGTCAGAGCCGCCGGTTGGGATGGTGTGCACATAGTGGGTGGCAACGAAGACCACGAGGGCCATCGGAGCAATGATGCTTCGCGCGTCCAGGCGCCGCTCCCGGGCCTGGCGAAGCACGACGAGAAGGAAGACCGCGTTGATGAGGTAGTCGCTGAGAGCCATGACTCAAGGCTGCGCGTCCCGCACGCTCCGCGTCGTCGGAGCCAAGGTTGAGCCGGGGTTGAACCCACACTCAAACCCTGGACCTATGACCGCGGTGCACGGCGATGGGCGTGATCATCGGGATGGACCCGCACAAGCGCTCGGCCACGATCGAGGTCGTCGACCAGACCGGGCGAGTACTGCAGGTCGGGCGGTTCGACACCAACGAGGCCGGCTACGCGGCGATGCTCGCCGCTGGCCGAGGCCACGGCGCGGCCGATGAGCGGGTGTGGGCGGTCGAGGGGTGCAACGGCATCGGCCGACACCTCGCGCACCGGCTCGTGCACGACGGGGAGCGAGTGCTCGACGTCCCGACGAAGCTGTCGGCGCAGGTGCGCATCTTCGCCACCGGCAACGCCCGCAAGACCGACCCGGTCGATGCCCACTCCGTCGCCCTCGCCGCGCTGTACGCGCCGGCCGAGCCCGGCCTGCGGCCGGTGCTGGTCGAGGATGACCTGGTCGTGATGGGGATGATGGTCGACCGCCGCGACGAGCTGGGTCGGGCCCGGACCCAGACGGTCAACCGGCTGCATCGGCTTCTGCTGGAGCTGATCCCGGGCGGGGCGAAGACGTTCCTGTCCGCGCCGCAGGCCCGCGCCCTGGTGGCGAAGGTCAAGCCGCGTGACCTCGTCGGCAAGACCCGGCGCCGGCTGGTCGTCGAGCTGACCGGTGAGCTCGAGGTGATCGACCGCAAGATCAAGATGGCCGACAAGGAGCTGACCGCGCTGGTGCACGAGCGCGGCTCGACGCTGCTGGAGCTGACCGGGATCGGCCCGACCGGCGCCGCAAGGTTGCTGGCCGACGTCGGGGACATCCACCGGTTCCGGGACAAGGACCGGTTCGCCTCCTGGAACGGCACCGCGCCCCTGGACGCGTCCTCCGGGGCGCAGCAACGGCATCGGCTGTCCCGTGCTGGGAACCGCCGGATCAACCGGACGCTGCACATCATGGCCGTCGTGCAGCTGCGTAACCCGACCCCGGGGCGGGAGTTCTAC
>NZ_BAAANB010000001.1:113073-113988 GCF_039529575.1 Terrabacter terrae | reverse complement strand
CTGACTCCAGCGTGACCGGCTCACAACCCCACACCGGCTCTTCGGAGCAGCCTCTTCCCGGACCCGTCACCACCCAGCGTAGAACCCCGGTCCTCGCCACGTCTTGACCTAAAGGGGTGCCATGAGCGGATGTCCGTTTCACGCCTGCTCGAGCCGGCTCGGAGTGGGGGTCCGACGCGTCAGGCGTTCCATGGGGACGGACGTCGAGCGGGGCGGGATGGTGGTGGTCAGCAGGCTGGCGAAGAGCAGGACCAGTCCCGCGGCCGCGATGCCGGTGAGCTGTTCGTGCAGGACGAGCATGGCGATGACGGCTGCGGCGGCCGGCTCGGCCAGGGACAGGGTGGTGGCGGTGCTGGCCCTCACGCTGGCCAGTCCGCGGCCGAAGAGGACGTACCCGAGGAACATCGGGATGAGAGCGAGGTAGGCGACAACGGCGAGGCTCGCGCGGGTGGCCAGGATGGTGGAGCCGGTGAGCACCATCACCGGCATCAGCAGGAGGCCTCCGAGGCCGAAGATGGCGCCCATGGTGGCGCGGCTGGGGATGCCGGTGCGGATGACGCGGGCGGCGCCCGAGGAGTAGTGGGCGTAGATGGCTCCGCCAAGCACGCCCAGGCCGATGCCGGCGACGTGACGCCACCCGCCAGCCGTGGCAGTGCCGGTTCCCGTGGCGTCCGAGTGCGCGAAGGCCAGCGCGGTGACGCCGAGGACGCCGAGACCCGTGCCGGCGGCCCACCGGCGCGAGAGCCGGGTGCCGTCCATGACTCGTTCGATGAGCGCGGCCGCCGGTGGGGCGGACCCGATGGTGACGACGGTGCCGACGGCGACACCGGTCAGGCGCATCGAGGAGTAAAAGGCCAGCGGGAAGACCGCCACGGCGACAGCGGAGACCGCCACGGTCGCCCACTGGCCGCGCAG
>NZ_BAAANB010000001.1:108648-113011 GCF_039529575.1 Terrabacter terrae | reverse complement strand
GCCGCGCCCACCGCCAGCCCCGAGACCCCGGGTGCGAACGCCGCCGCGGTGCCGGTGGTGCCCCACAGCAGCGCCGCGAGCAGCACCGCCGTCGTGCCCCAGCCGGTCCCGGCCTTCATGCGGTGGCCTGCGGTGTGGCGTCCGCGGTGGTGGCCTGGTCCACCAGCTGCAGCGCGAGGGCCTTGGCGCGGACCATCAGGTCGGACCGTCCCTCCAGGCCGGCGCGGGACATGGCGCCCTCGAGCGCGAACGACAGCTGTAGGGCCAGGTCCTCGACCTGGTCCGCGGGCAAGCTGTTGACGTTCGTCAGGTGACCGGCGAGCAGTTGCTGCACCTGCTCCTTGTGCCGGCGGACCTGGTCGCGCCCGGCGGCGCCACTGGCCAGTTCGGCCGCGGCATTGAGGAGCCCGCAGCCGCGGAAGCCGTGGACGTAGGCGGCGTTGGCGTGGTCGGCGTACGCGTCGAACACCGCTGCCACGCCGGCGCGACCGGTGCCGTCGCTGGTTGCCAGCCTCGCCTCGTAGAGGGCGAGCCACTCGGCGTGACGCTCCTGCAGGTAGGCCAGCACCAGCTCGTCCTTGGAGGCGAAGTTGTTGTACAGGCTCATCTTCGCCACGCCCGCGGTCGCGGTGATGGTGTCGATGCCCGTCGCGGCGACGCCGTGGGCGTAGAAGCACTCCGCTGCCGCGGACAGCAACCGCTGCCTGGCCGAACCGGGCTTGCTCATGGATCCCCTCCGCACGTTAGGTAGGTCAGTCTACCTAGCGATGACGTTCGGGCGTGACGAGCCGTCCAAATGGCGGCTTGCCCTGGGTGTCCCGGCGCGGCCGCCGTTGCAACGCAGCGCGAAGCGGCGTCCGGGGCCAGCGGAGAGCACACTGCCTTGCATGGGTCACCTGTCGCGCTCTCTGCCTCAGCCGAACGCCGGATGGCTCAGGCTCGTGAGCGCGCGGCACGCGCGCGCCGTCGCGTCAGGGAACTTCGTGGCCTGCGTGCTCGGCTTGCATCAGGAGAAGGAATGGGGAAGGGCGAACTGAAGGACGCCCGCCGTGCGGCGGAGACATCCGCTGAGGCCGCTGAGGTCGCACGCACGCGCGATGCGAGGAGTTCTTGCGCAGGGCGGAGGCTCACCGACGCACCGCCGCTCGTCATCAACAGCAGGGCCGACCGGACAAGGCCCGCGAGCACCTCAGTGCGGCCGAAGCAGAGGAGACAGCCGCACGCGATCTGTAGCGCGGCGCCGGTCGGCGGCCAGCTCCCAGTCCTCCACACCTTCGCGTCGAAGGGGCACAGAGCGGCAGAAGAGGACGTTTCACTGGGCACAAGCAGTGCCGATCAGCCACTAGGTGTGCGCGGAGGCCGTGCCCGATGTGTGTCGCATCGGCTGGGTAGGCGACGGACAGTGCCACCGCTGACCACGTTCAATCTCAACTCTCCGTGCGGTGGCACCCCTACGTCCAAGACGGAGTGTGACTACGCCCCGTGCTGCCTCTGACGAGCCGCTCGTGCACGGGCTCATCGTGGCTGTCGTTCGTCTCGTGGGTGCCGCCGTCCGACGACGCGAGAAGTTGCCATCCCAGTGGACACAGGCTGGCCGCCCCAGCCGCTATCGCGGACGTTGAAAGGGGACGGCTTGCTGCCCTGACGAGCTTCGGTTCGGTGGGCATTCTGGCTCTGGAACGTCCCAACGGTGTGAGGGAGGGCCAGAGGTGGTGGATAGGGTCGAGTGGTGCAGGCAGTGACTCGAGGCCCGGTGCGGCTGGTCCGTGCCGGGATGCTGGGCGCTGTTTCGCTGCTGCTTGCCGTCAGTGCACACCACGCCGGCGGCGGGGGCCTTCCGAGCCTTCCCGTCCTCGCGTTGCTGGTGCTGTTCGCTGCTCCGGTCGTCTTGTTCGTGACCGATCGCAGGTGCCGGCTTCCGCGCGTCCTGACTGCCCTGGGCGTGGAGCAGGTCCTGCTGCACGCCGTGCTCTCCGTGACCACGGGCGCAGCCGCGTGCACTGCTGCCCGGGTCACCGTGGTGGGGCACCATTCGATGGTTCTGACGGGCGGATCGTGCCGCATGACCGGCGCATCGAGCCCCGTCCACCTGCCTGCGGCCGGGATGTCGACCGGGGCCATGGCCTCGGGGCCGATGGCCCACACGATGAGCTGGTGGCCGATGCTGGCGGCTCACGTCGTGGCCACCCTGCTCACCGCAGTCGTCGTCGCCCGGGGCGAGGCGGCGTTGTGGGCCTTGCTCGATCGGATCGTTCCGCGCCCGCTGCCGTCCGTGGTGGCTGTTGCGGTGGAGGGCCAGCCCGCCGGGCCGGCCGCCGCGATGTTCCGGCCGGTGGTGTTCTGGTGGGTGGAGGGCACGTCCCCGCGCGGGCCACCGCCGCGCCTCGTGCCGGCCCTGGCCTGACCTGCTCGCCGCCTGGTGGCGGCGGGTCGGCTGCTGCGTCCGGTCCCGGACCCATTCACCCTGCCAACCGCTCAAGACGAGCGGTCCCCAGCCATGCGAGGACACCCAATGACGACCCATGCGCACGTCGCGCCCCAGACCCCTAACCCCCGCTCCAGCCCCCGCTCCAGCCCCCGGTCCAGCCGCCGGTCCGGCCGCCGTCTCGTCGCGGCCCTGGGCCTGGCTGCCGCGCTCATCGCCGGCTCCGCCGCCGCAGCCGAGGGCCACGTCCACGTCGACACCGACAGCACCACCTCCGGATCCTTCAGCGAGCTCGCCTTCCGGGTCCCCAACGAGTCCGCGACCGCGAGCACCGTCAAGGTCTCGGTCGAAATGCCGACCGACAAGCCGTTCCTGTCCGTGGCTGCCAGGCCGGTGGCCGGCTGGGACGTCTCGGTGACCAAGGCGCCACTGCCCAAGCCGGCGACCGTCGACGGCACCACCGTCACCAAGGCCGTCCGCACGGTGACCTGGACCGCCCGCCCCGGGACCAAGATCGGGCCGGACCAGTACCAGGAGTTCGACCTCTCGGTGGGGCCGCTGCCCGAGCCGGGACTCGTCATGCTGCCGGCCACGCAAACGCTGTCCGACGGGTCGGTCGTGCACTGGGACCAGCCGACCCCGGCCTCCGGCGTCGAGCCGGAACACCCCGCACCCTCCTTCACCGTGACCGCCGCCGCAGCGGCCCCTGGCCACGACAGTGCAGGCGCCGCGTCCACGAGCACCCCTGCTGCGGACAGCGCCGCCGACGACACCCTCGCCCGGACCCTGGGCGGTATCGGCATCGTCCTGGGACTCGCCGCCGTGGCAGTCGCCGTGGCCGGGCGTCGCCGGCGCCCCGTGACCGGGACACGTCCGTGACAACCCAGCAGTCCGTGACGACTCAGCACGCAGGCACGGCTGGGCAGGCACGACTGATGCGGCGGCTGCGGACCGCCCTGGGCTCAGCGCTGCTGGTCCTCCTCGGTTCGGCGCTCGCCCTCGTGGTGGCCGCCGGCCCGGCCGCGGCTCACGACGTTCTGGTCTCGACCTCGCCCGCGAACGGCTCGACGGTCGCGCAGACTCCGAGCCGGGTCGTGATCACCTTCACCGATCCGGCGCTGTCGATCGGGACGCAGGTCGTGGTGACCGGTCCTGCCGGGCCCGTGAGCGTGCCCAAACCGCGGCTCGTCGACACCACCGTCGTGCAGGACCTGCCCGGCTCCGCCCCGGCCGGGCACTACACGGTTTCGTGGCGGGTGACGTCAGCCGACGGGCACCCCGTGTCGGGTGAGTTCTCCTTCACCTCACACGCGCCAAGCGCCGCCAGCATCACGGGCGCGACCACGACGCAGGCAGCCACGGCGACGCCCCCGGTCACCGCGCATACGACCGGGTCGGGGTCAGGGCTGCCCTTCGCGGCGATTCTGGCCGCGCTCATCGCGGTTGCCGTCCTTGTCGCGGTGGGCTGGCAGGTTCACCGGCGCAGGGCACGAGGCCCCAAGGACGAGTGAGACCACGGCAGGTGAGCATCCGTCCGGCTGCTGCCCCGAGGCCTGCGCTTGGACGGGTCCGGAGCAGCGGTCGGGTGCTCTGGTCTGGTGCGCTGGTCGGAGGTCACGGGTCGGTGACGTCAACCAGGTCTGCGCTCGAACGTACTGCGGGGCTGCTGTGCCTGTCGTGAGGCGCCGTCTGGGGCGTGTTCGCGTGGGGTCCGATGACGGCCACGGCTACCGCGGTGGTCAGCGGGATGGCAAGGACCAGCCCGATCGCGCTGGCCAAAGTGCGGACGATCTCGGCGGTCAGGTCCTCGGACAGGAGCAGGTCTGCGAGGGGCTGCTGGTACAACGCGATCAGGAGCAGCACCGGCACGGCCGTCCCGACGTAGGCGAAGACGATGGTGTAGACCGTGGAGGCGAGGTGGTCCCTGCCGATCCGCAT
>NZ_BAAANB010000001.1:107394-108579 GCF_039529575.1 Terrabacter terrae | reverse complement strand
GGGTGATGGTCACGTCGTTGAGCACGCCGAGGCCGGCGATGATGATGCCGCAGGTGAGCAGGCCCTGCAGGCTGATGTTTCCGACAAGAGCCTGCAGGATGCCGGCGTTCTCGTCCCCGACACCGGTCAGGTGGGCGGCCCGGACCGCCAGCTCCCCGATTCCGGCGGTGGCGGCCACGCCGAAGATCGTGCCGGCCAGGGCCGCGGAGGTCCTCATCGACACCCCGTGGGCGAGGTAGAGCACCAGGTACATGATCCCGAGCGAGCCGACGACCGCCACCGGTACCGCGGAGTTGCCAGCCAGCAGTGAGGGGAGCATGAACTTCAAGATGACCGCGCCGGCGATGAGCAGGCCCAGCAGGGCGCGGATGCCGCGCCACCGGGCCACGACGACGACCAGGATGATGAAGACCGCGGCGAGGATCCACAAGGGTGTCGGCCGCTCGATTCCCAGGAACGAGTAGCTGTTGCGTCCCGCGACCTCGAGCGACCCGCCGGAGGGCGCCCCCGGAGCTGGGGAAACCTTCATCAAGGCGACCCGGTCCCCGGGCTTCAGATCCGCGCGCAGCACCTCCGGGGGGACGTACACCGCAACAACACGGCCGTGGTCGCTGCCGGACTCCAGACGCACCTTGAGCTGCCCGCAGTCGCCCTGCGCCGGCGGTCCACCGATGCCAGCCCCATCCACTCCAGCCGGACCCGCTCCAGCCGGATCCACTGCAACCCCATCCGCTGCGGCCGGATCCCCGGCCCCGGCCCCGGCTCCTGGAACCCCGGTGCTGCCCGTTCCGGTCGGGGCGACATCGCCGCTGGGGTCCTGGACCGGGCACGGCGCAGACTGCGAGACCAGGACGCCTCTCGGCATGGTCACGCCCGGGGCCGCGAAGCTGGTGTCAGCGCTGGTGACCTTCGCGTCGCCATGCGGCCACAAGAACACGAACCCCCAGACGGTGAGGGCGGCGACCAGGACGACGAACGCCGTCAGGCACAGGCGGGGGAGAGGCGCGACACGCGACTTTGGAGCCTCGCTGTCGAGCGCATGTGTGTGACCCACAACGATCTCCTTCAAAGCCGGCTGGTACCTGAGCGCACCCGCCGCCGCGTCATGACACGAGAAGCATCGGCTATCCGCACCGCCAGGCGAGCCAGCGAAACGGGGATTGCAGCAACCTCACAGCCAGGGTT
>NZ_BAAANB010000001.1:99824-107330 GCF_039529575.1 Terrabacter terrae | reverse complement strand
CTGCAAGCTACCGGCACCCAAGCAGCAGGCGCCGCAGCACTCCGGTGGTACGTGAGTTTGACAATCATTTTCATACTGAGAATGATTGTCATTATGTCTCCGATGTCCCGGCGCCTTTCCACGGCCTCGTTCCTGCGCCGCCTGATCCTCGGGTCCGTAGCGGCGGCGCTCACCATGACGGTCGCGGCCTGCAGCCCGGGCCCGGGCGCTGGAGGCGACGCCGCCGGGGCGGTGGTGACCTCGTTCTATCCGCTGCAGTTCGCCACGGAGCAGATCGCCGGAGGGAGGCTGGCCGTCACCGTGCTGACGAAGCCCGGGGCCGAACCGCACGACCTGGAGCTTGCCCCGCAGGACGTGGCCGCGCTGACGAAGGCCCGACTGGTCGTCTACTCCGACGGGTTCCAGCCGGCGGTCGACGACGCGGTGGCCCAGTCCAGCCCGGCGAGCGTGCTCGACGTCGCCGACGCGGCACGGCTGACGCTGCCGGCCAACCCCGAACCAGGCGGCCAGACCTCCTCCGCCCAGCAGGCCACGCCGGCTCCCGCCGGCGGCCACGGCAGCGCCGACCCGCACTTCTGGCTCGACCCGCAGCGCTATGCCGCCGTGGTGCAGACGATCGGGAAGCGACTGGAAAGCATCGACCCGAAGAACGCCGCAACGTACGCCAAGAACACCACGACCTTCGTCGCCCGGCTGACAGCTCTCGACGCCGAGTACAAGGCCGGGCTGAGACAGTGCCGCTCGAAGGTACTCGTCACCAGCCATGCCGCGTTCGGATACCTCGCACAGCGCTACGGACTCGAACAGCACGGCATCTCCGGGATCTCTCCCGACACCGAACCCAGCGCCGCCTCCCTACAGGCCATCAGCCAGCTCGTGCGCAAGGACGGCGTCACAACGATCTACCAGGAAACCCTTGTCGCGCCACAGCTCGCCCAGACCGTCGCGGCCACGACCGGGGCCACGGTTGCGACGCTCGACCCGATCGAGGGGATCACCGGCAGCTCAGCGGGCAAGGACTACTTCGCCGTCATGCACAGCAACCTCGCGGCCATCCAAAAAGGACTCGGATGCAGCTGACGAGTTCGGATTCCCGGGTCAGCGCCAAACCCACCAGCATGTGACTGAAAGCCTGCACACGGGTCAGGCCGTGCCGGTAGCCATCCCCTTCCGAGCAGCGCCCTGGTGGCGGCGGATGGGACCCCTGATCGGAGGTCAATGCCCGCTCCTCGGCACGACCGATCGGCGCCTGCCCGGACGGACCCCGGAGGCCGGTTGACGGTGGGCGTTCGCCCGCATCCGGTGGCCAGCGATCCGCGCCAGCGTGTCTGGCCGGGGTCACCCGACGAGAGAGCGGAGGACCCTCTTGGCCTGGGCCTCGGTCCAGGCCGTCGTCGGTGGGGAGGTCGCGTTCTTGTGGCCGGTGTCGCTCATGAACCGGTAGATCGTCGCTGGGATCGACCCTTTCGGGGCGGCTGGCGGGCCTTCGAGCAGGAACCGCTCGTGGCTGTGGGCGTCGATGAAGAACACCTCGTCGGAGTGGGAGATGTCATAGGTGAGAGGCTGCCCGGTGCGCCAGTTCTTCGGTGCGGCGCCGGCGCCTCCGGGCACCTTCTGCCTCCAGACGCCGAGGTAGGGCCACAGCTGGTTGATCACTGTCGGGGAGCCGGTGAGCGTCTTCCAGTTGGCAGGAGGCGGCGTGAACAGCTTCTTGTACGCCGCCAGCTGCACGGGGTGTCGCGCACGGGGTCCACGGTGACGGACAGGTAGACGACCTTGGCCCGGTCGGCGGTCGCGTTCTCGTCGCGTGCTGTCTGCACGAGAGTCGCCGTGTCCATGGGGCACGTCTCCTGGCACAACGTCATGTTGTCCGAGAGCACGACGGTGCGGCCGGCGAAGTCGGCGAGGTGCACCGTCTTGCCGGAGGAGTCGGTCAGCGGCAGGTCCAGGATGGCGCGTGGCAGCGTCTGGTCGGTCGGGGTCCCGATCTGCTCCAGCGTCGGCGGTGGGGAGGCGATCGGCGAAGACGAGCGGGCGGTTCCGCACCCCGTCAGGACAGCCGCGGATGTCACGACGGTCGTGGTGGCGACAACGGTCTTGGTCGACAGCACGCAGACGACGATACGACAGGCCGCTGCGGGGCTAGCCGGTGGACACCTGGGGGAGCAGGGTGATCGTCCGACGACGATCGTCACGACCGCACGGCGGCACGTGTGGACGAGCGGAAGAGCGGACGGTGCGATTCAAGGCCCCGAAGTTGGGCAGTTCCGCCGTTTCCCTGCGGTGTTGTCTACTTCGGTCGTAGGTTGCGTTCGCCGGACCCGCCGACCCCACCCTGCGCGTTCGGCTTTCCCCGCTGCCCGTCTCCCACTCCGGGCGCGGATCCCGAGCTTCGCGAAGCGGAGCCTCGGAAAGTGGTATGCCCGCGCAGATGAATCCGCTGCTGCGGCGACCGCCGTGGCCCCGGGCCCCCAGAATCCGGGGCCACGGTCAAAACCCGCGCAGGGCACCGGCGCCCAGGACGAGTCGCGTTGCGGTCCCGGTCATCTCTCCTGCTGCTCGTTGACGCGACGAGCTGTCGCAACTGAGGTCGAGTCGGCCCGTAACGCCCATAGGGCCCGATGCGTTACACGGTCAGCAAGAGGTCGGGCCTTCTCCCCCGAGCAGGCACCCACCTCCTGTGCCCGGGCGCTGCCGGCGTCTGCCTCCATGGGCGGCAGCGCCCCGAACCTCCCTTCGCCGAGATACCGCGTTGGATCGCGAGACTGGTCGGCGCTCCTCGGCGCGACCGATCGGCGGCATGGCCGAGTGGCGCGGCGGCGCTCTGTGACCGAGGGTGGCACGCCGATGCGGCGCGCGGCCGCGTTTGACTGGATGTTCGCAGATTCCGACGCTATGGTTCCGCGGTCGGCCCCCGAGCCCCCCCTGTCCGGGGTGCCCGACTGTAAGGCGGCGCCAATCCCCCGAACGGCGCCGCCTTCCCTCATCTCCACAGATCTGTGCGGCCGAAGGCCAAGCACCCCGACGGCCCATGTAACGCATTCGCGATCACGCGCGCTTTCAGGGGTAGGAGGCGGTGGCGAACCCCCGAGCGTCACCGCCTCCCGCGGAGATCCGCCGTTACGAACGCTGGCCTGGCGAGGGGACTGTGGCGTAGTCGAGCCCCGGAAGCGGAACCAGCAACGGCGCCGACTGTGCCTGCCTGTCCGCCGCCCGCAGGAGGGTCGTCGGGTCGTCGGTGTTGAACCGGTCCACGCCCACCCCCATCGCCATGAGCATCACGTGGTGCGAGGTCACCGGCGTGGTCCACTTCAGCAGGTTCCGCGCGCCGAGCGCTTCACGCATGGGTGCGAGCAGCCGGTAGCTTGCCCGACTGCCTGCCCACGTGCCGGCTTGGACCATCCACACGCCGAGCTGACCGAACCGGCCACAGGCCGCCGCAGCCTGCCCCGGTGTCAACCCGCAGGGCTCTAGGTGCACGCGAAGCCGGAAGCCGGCCTCGCCCTGCAGGGAGCTCAGCCTGGCGACGGCATCGAAGAAGCGGTCACTGGATCGCTCCGAGTCAGCGGGGACGTTGAGGCGTTCAGCGTTCGCCACGACAGCCAGTTCGGTCGCCCCCCGCTCGGCCAAGGCTCGCGCCTCGTCGGCGAGCCGCTGCTGATCGACCGGTGCTGCCGGCGACTCGTAGAAGGCGAGACCGGTCGCCACGGCCACGTTGCTGCCCTCGAGATCCTTCACTACCGTGCTCACCTGCTCGGGCCGGCACGTCACGGCCGCCAGACCCAACTCCGTCGCGAGCGTGCACCCCTGTCGCAGAGCGTCATCGTCGACGCTGGGCAGATGGCGGCGAAGATCCAAGCGCTCGGCCAGCTCGCCGACGGCTACCTGCCTGCGCCACCTCTTGTCGTAGTGCGGCGCGGCACCGGGGTCCTCAAACGGGTTCACGGTCCCCTACTCCTTGAAGCGTGGCGTACCTAGACACACTGGGCGTACCCGGCATCGACGCCGCGACCCACAGCCAACCGAACTGAGCCCACCAGCCGGGGCCAACGCCCGCTACTCGGCTACTTAGAGACTGGTTGCAGGATCGGTGTCCGGCCAGACTCGGTCCAGGTGCTCGGCGAAACGCTCTCATATGCGGCTGCCCACCGGCGTCATTGGTGTGGCTCTCTCATGGCATGCGCGCTCGTCGGGCACCGCGCGAGGAGAGGCTCTGAAGGGGTTTGTTCTGCTCGAAGTAGCGATGCCCTCCCCGCTTCCACATCACCGAGGAAACGAGGAGGTGCACGGCGATGGGCGTGATCATCGGGATGGACCCGCACAAGCGCTCGGCCACGATCGAGGTCGTCGACCACGGCGGGCGAGTACTGCAGGTGGGCCGGTTCGACACCAACGAGGCCGGCTACGCGGCGATGCTCGCCGCGGGCCGAGGGCACGGATCGGCAGGGGAGCGGGTGTGGGCGGTCGAGGGCTGCAACGGCATCGGCCGGCACATCGCGCACCGGCTCGTCCACGACGGGGAGCAGGTGGTGGACGTGCCGACGAAGCTGTCGGCGCAGGTGCGGGTCTTCGCCACCGGTAACGCCCGCAAGGTCGACCCGGTCGATGCGCACTCGGTGGCGCTGGCCGCGCTGTACGCGCCGGCCGAGCCCGGGCTGCGCCGGGTGCTGGTGGAGGATGACCTGGTCGTGTTGGGGATGATGGTCGATCGCCGTGACGAGCTGGGTCGGGCTCGGACCCAGACGGTGAATCGGCTGCATCGGCTTCTGCTGGAGCTGATTCCGGGCGGGGCGAAGACGTTCCTGTCCGCGCCGCAGGCCCGCGCCCTGGTCGCGAAGGTCAAGCCGCGCGACCTCGTCGGCAAGACCCGGCGCCGCCTCGTCGTCGAGCTGACCGGTGAGCTCGAGGTGATCGACCGCAAGATCAAGGCGGCCGACAAGGAGCTGACCGGGATCGGCCCGACCGGCGCCGCAAGGTTGCTGGCAGACGTCGGGGACATCCACCGGTTCCGCGACAAGGACCGGTTCGCCTCCTGGAACGGCACCGCGCCCCTGGACGCATCCTCCGGGGCGCAGCAACGGCATCGGCTGTCCCGGGCGGGCAACCGCCGGATCAACCGGACACTGCACATCATGGCCGTCGTGCAGCTGCGCAACCCGACCCCGGGGCGGGAGTTCTACGACGCCCGCAAGGCCGGCGGGACACCGTCGTTGATGGCGATGCGGTCCCTCAAGCGGCGCCTGTCCAACGTCGTGTACGCGCGGATGCTCGCCGACCAGACCCGCCGCGAGCACACCTTCCGAACCGGGGAGGTGACGGGCCCGGGAGGGCACCGGGGCAACGTCTCTGACTCCAGCGTGACCGGCTCACAACCCCACACCGGCTCTTCGGCGCAGCCTCTTCCCGGACCCGTCACCACCCAGCGTAGAACCCCGGCCCTCGCCACGTCTTGACCTAAAGGGGGGCCATGACCGGACGAGCTCTTCCGCGTTGAGCGAGCTCGCCGGGTGCCCAGCGAGGTCCTCGGCGGCCGACAAGCCGCATGCCCCGCGAGGAGCCTGCGGCTGCTGCACAGCTGCCCCGACGGCGGACAGGATTCGGCGTACCGCGGGCCGACCGGGGAAGACCCCGGCCGATGTGCTCCGACGACCGTCGCAGCCCCTACCACAAAAGGCCAGCATCCGGAGCAAGGTTGGCCGAAACTCACAGCACCAGTCAGGGCATATGTGGTCATCTCTCCCGCGCACCCGCGACCGCGACGGCGTACGCCTTGGGCGCCGGGTGTGACGAAATGGGGTGGACCCGGACCACCGGGACCCCGCACGATGGATGGCGCCGCACACCGTCGTGGCGAGTTGTCAGCGAGATGGCCCTGTCGAGAGGGCGGAGAGGGTGGTGGCCGACATGGCCCGCAGAGCGGCACGCGTCGCGTCCCGAACCCGCCCCGGCTGACCGGTCATCCGGTCATGCCCCCGAACCGACAGGAGCACGACCGTGAAACCCCTGACAGAGCAAGAGATCCGCGCATCCTTCATCAACGCGAGCCGACGCGAGGCCAAGCTGGCGAGCCTGCCGCCCGAGCTCGATCGGCTCGGTGACCGCTGGGAGTCGCTCGACTACCTCGGCTGGACCGACCGCAGCAACCAGCAGCGCGCGTATGCCGTCGTGCCCGTCGACGACCAGCCCGTCGGCATCCTCCTGCGGGCCTCCGAGCGCACCCGCAAGGCGAGCGCCATGTGCGCCTGGTGCGAGGACGTGATGGCGACCAGCGACGTCGCCCTCTTCACGGCCAGGCGCGCCGGCGCGGCCGGCCGCGAGGGCAACAGCCTCGGCACGCTCGTGCACACGGACTTCAGCTGCTCCACCCACGTCCGGCGGCTGCCGAGCAGCCTGGAAGGCGGCCTCGACCCCGTCGCCCTCGTCGGCCGCCGGGTCGGGGAGCTGCGGGCGCGCTCGTCGGCCTTCGCGCGGCGCGTGCGGGACGGGTCGTAGGTCCGCCACGGGTCTGGCGGGTCGCGTTTGGCCGTCGGCCCGGCTGTTGCTACGGTAGGCGTCGCCTCGCAGGCGTAGTTCAGTAGCAGAACAGCCTTCTTCCAGAAGGAAGACGTACGTGCAATTCGTGCCGCCTGCTCCAGACGAAGGGCCCGGTCTCCCCGACCGGGCCCTTCTGCTTGTCCCCCGAGCACACAAGACACTCGCGTATGCCGCATGGCCGGCCCGGCGGCATACGTCCACGGCGGGCTGGCGAGCACGACACCTCCCATGCCTTGCACTCGTTACTGGTGAGTAGCATCATGGAACCAACCGGCCAGTAACTTCGCGCGCCCGCCGGCGACGGCGCGGACGCACGACCAGCGACAGAACGCGGAGGGTCCCCCCGATGGGCCACTACAAGAGCAACGTGCGCGACCTCGAGTTCAACCTCTTCGAGGTCTTCAACCGGCAGGAGGTCCTGGGGCAGGGCATCTACGCCGATGTCGACGTCGACGCCGCGAAGGACATCCTGCGCGAGGTCTCCCGCTTGGCCGAGAACGAGCTGGCCGACAGCCTCCTCGACAGCGACCGCAACCCGCCGGTCTACGACCCGGTCAGCCAGACCGTGACGATGCCCGAGTCGTTCAAGCGCTCGTTCAAGGCCTACGTCGACGGCGACTGGGGCAACCTCGACGTCCCGGCCGAGCTCGGCGGCATGGTCGTGCCGGCGTCGCTGCGCTGGTCGGTCGCCGAGATGGTCTGCGGCGCCAACCCGGCCGTCCACATGTTCACGGCGAGCTACTCCTTCGCCAACCTGCTCTGGCACCTCGGCAACGACGACCAGAAGAAGCTCGCGAAGCACATCGTCGACAAGGCCTGGCACACCACGATGGTGCTGACCGAGCCCGACGCCGGCTCCGATGTCGGCGCGGGTCGCACCAGGGCCGTCCAGCAGCCCGACGGCACGTGGCACATCACCGGCGTCAAGCGCTTCATCACCTCGGCCGAGAGCGACCTCGTCGACAACGTCGT
>NZ_BAAANB010000001.1:68651-99769 GCF_039529575.1 Terrabacter terrae | reverse complement strand
CTTCATCGTCCCGAAGTTCCACGTCGACCTCGAGACCGGTGAGCTCGGCGAGCGCAACGGCGCCCACGTCACCAACGTCGAGCACAAGATGGGCCTGAAGGTCTCCACGACGTGCGAGGTGACCTTCGGCGAGCACGAGCCCGCCGTCGGCACCCTCCTCGGCGACGTCCACGACGGCATCGCGCAGATGTTCAAGGTCATCGAGAACGCGCGGATGTTCGTGGGCACCAAGGCGATCGCCACCCTCTCGACCGGCTACCTCAACGCCCTCGAGTACGCCAAGGAGCGCGTCCAGGGCGCCGACCTCACGCAGATGACCGACAAGTCGGCGCCGCGCGTGACCATCACCCACCACCCCGACGTGCGCCGCTCGCTCATGCTGCAGAAGGCGTATGCCGAGGGCCTGCGCGCGCTCGTCATCTACGCCGCCAGCCAGCAGGACGCCGTCAACCAGGCGCAGGCCGGCAACCCCGCCGCCCCGCTCGAGAAGGGATCGCCGGGCGAACTCGCCAACCGGGTCAGCGACCTGCTGCTGCCGCTCGTCAAGGGCCTCGGCTCCGAGCGCGCGTGGGTCCTGCTCGGGACGGAGTCGCTGCAGACGTACGGCGGCTCGGGGTTCCTCCAGGACTACCCGATCGAGCAGTACGTCCGCGACGCCAAGATCGACACCCTCTACGAGGGCACGACCGCGATCCAGGGTCTCGACTTCTTCTTCCGCAAGATCGTCCGCGACAAGGGCCAGGCGCTGCAGCTGGTCGCCGGCCAGATGCAGGAGTTCGCCAAGGACCTCGGCGGCTCGCTCGACCGCGAGCGCGAGCTGCTCGGCAAGGCGCTCGAGGATGTCCAGGGCATCGTCGGCCACATGATCGGTGACCTCATGAAGAGCGACCCGCGCATGGGCGGCAAGCCGGAGAACCTCTACAAGGTCGGCCAGAACACGACGCGGCTGCTCCTCGCCGCCGGTGACCTCGTCGTCGGCTGGCTGCTGCTGCGCCAGGCCGAGGTGGCCCAGAACGCCCTCGACGGCGGCGCCTCCGGCAAGGACGCCGACTTCTACCGCGGCAAGGTGGCGGCGGCATCGTTCTACGCCAAGAACGTCCTGCCGAAGATCGCCGCCGAGCGCGCGATCGCGGAAGCCACCGACAACGACCTCATGGACGTGCCCGAGTCGGCCTTCTGACCCGAGCCGCCTGATCGAGCGCCCATCCTCCCCCGGGATGGGCGCTCGAACCGCATCCGAGGGCGTATGCCGTCAGGTGAGCGAGCGCTGGTAGGCCGGGCACAGCTCGACGACGCGGAAGCCGAGCTCCTCGTTGATCGACACCATCCACGAGTTGGTGTCGGAGTTGCCGGTGACGACACGGCGGCGCTCCGGGTGGTCACGCTGGAGGCGACGCAGGTTCTCCACCTTGACCGCCATCCCGAGCCGGTGGCCCCGGTGCTCGCGCTGCACGAGCGTCCCCCACTGCCAAGCGGTTCCGGGTGCGCCGGCCGGCAGCACGAGCTCGGTGTAGGCGACCACGTCGCCGCTGTCCTCGTGGACTGCGACGGTGGTCAGGCGTACGCGCGCCTGCGCCTTGGCCACGTCCAGGTGCTCCTGGTACCTCGCGGGGGTGAGCGACTCCTCCTCGAAGTCGATCTCACCCGTCGGGGCATCGACGGCCAGCTGGTTCATCAGGGTGCAGAGCGAGTCCACCAGGTGCTCTGGCACGCCGTCGACGTGGGTTTCGAGGCGGTAGAGGCCATCCCACCGTGGCCGCGCGCACTCGGCGTGCCGGTCGAGCAGTGCCGCCTCGACAGGCAGCTCGAGGTGGCGGACGATCTCGGTGTTGCCGAGCGCGAAGCCGTGCCGCTCCGCGAAGCGCCGGTAGCCGTGGTCGTCGGAGTCGGGCGGCACGTGGAACTCGACGATCACGGTCGCGCGGCCTTCGTCGCGCGCCCGCTCGACGAGGCGCTCGACGAGGGCCGAACCCGCGCCACGACGCCGCCTCGAGGGTGCCACCTGCACGTCGGTCCATGTCATCGTCGTGTTGTCGGTCATCGGCAGCCAGAGGGTCGCCACGCCGACCAGGTCGGGCCCGTCACAGGCACCCCACATCTCCATCGGCTCCGCCTCGTCGACGTGCCGCCACTCGACGAGCGTCTCTGCGAGAGAGGGCGGCTCGACCCACGGGCGCTCGTGTCCCTTGCTCTCGACGATGACGTCGTATGCGTGGGCACACTCCTCGTCGTCGTGCACGTCGATGCGCCTGACCTCCATGACATCGACGGTAGGCCCGCCGCGGGGTGCGGTGCCATCGAGTTTCAGCGGTCCCGGGCGCGGACTGGTTCCCCAACCGCGCCGTGGCGCAGTTTCGGTCGGGATCGCGGTCGCGATGGAAGCTGCAAGCGCGCCGTGGCGCAGTCTCCGGTGGGACCGCGCGCTCACTCTGCGGGGACGGGGCGCTCACTCGCTGCGAGACGTGCGAGGGCGCGTGGCGCAGCAGGAGCAGTCCGGCGACGAGGACCGCGAAGCCGACGTCGGCGCGAAGGCGCACGCCTCGAGGTAGATGCCGACGAACCACGGCAGCTGCGGCACCCATCACGAGCCCGTCGCGGGCCATGCGCCCCCCATCGCCGGAACGCGACGTCGGCCCGGAGGGTCGGCGACGACTCCCAGCGCCACCCAGACGACGAGGAGGGGAGCTGTCGGGCGCAGCAGGCGCGCCGCGGCGGCGGAAGAACGCGGCATACCGTCCTCGGCTGGCCGGCGAGCGCCGCCCGAGCGACTCGAGCTTGTGCGCGTGTCCGCGGCACGGCACCCGGCGCCGAGGGGGGTCGGGTCTGGCTCACGGTCCGATGGAAGCACGGACGGCGGCCCGCGCAGATGAGTTCTCCTGCTCGGGCCGCCGTCCCTGGCGTCAGCCGACCGCTGCTGCGTCCCCCGGACGCACCCGCGCGGTCGGAGAGTCGGTCAGACGATGTCGTCGCGCCGGTTGACGCGGCGCTCCACCACGTCCTCTTCGACGATGTCGGGAGCGCCACGGCGCTCGACGACCTGCGTGTGCTGCGTGCGGGTGCGCTGGGCGTTCATGACGAGCGCCAGGATGATCGCGAGCGCACCGGCGACCATGAGGATGACGCCGATCGTGTTGCCCGTGCTGGCGCTCATGTTGAGCACGCTCGAGTCGATGGTGGTGAAGCAGAAGATGGCACCGACGACGAGCAGGAAGATCCCGAGTCCGATACCCATGAGGCCTCCTTGATGAGGGCACGCACGGTCGCATGCCTGCGCAGCACATACCCGCAGCACGCGTGCCTGTGACCATCCGCCGCGACAGCGACGGACCGCCAGCCGCCCGCGCTCGTCTCAGCGCCGGCGGCGGCCGAAGGCGAGGGTGAGCGCTGAGACGAGGAGCATGACGACGGCCACGCCGAGGGCGACGCCGATCTCGTAGTAGAGGTTGCGGGCCGCCAGCCCGTAGGCGGCATCGGCGACGGTCCGGGCCACCTCCGGGCCGACCCTGCGCATCAGCGGTTCGCGAGCCACCATGAGCACCAGGGCGAGCGCGACGGACGTCCCGATCCAGCCGATGGCGACCAACGTCGTGGCCGTGCGCCACCGGCGCGCGAGGGCGATGGAGAGCAGCGCGAGCACGGCGACCACGAGCGGCCCCCACGGCCCCCAGGACCCGGCGATCCGGTATGCGCGTTGCGCCGTCTGCAGGTCGGTCGCCTTGACGAGGGGGATCGTCACGACCGGCGCGATCGCGCCCGCGTTCGGCACTCCCGCCTGCTGGAGGGTCGCGGTCAGCGCCGGGACCGGGATCGTGACGCGCATGGCGACCCGGCCCTGGTCGTCGAGCTCGGTGCTGCCCCGGCCCTGCATCACGGCGATGAACTGGCTGTGCACGGCGCGCACGGCCGAGGTCCACGCCGTCGCGACCTGAGGGCTGGCGACGAGCTTGGCCGCCTCGGTGCGGATCGGCACCTCGAGCGCCTTCTCGATCGCGGGCTGCAGCTGCACCGCGGAGAGCACGCCGCTCACGATGCCGTCGGTGAGCGCCTGCTGGACCTGGGGCTTGGACACGACCGGTCGCAGCTCGTCGACGAAGACGTCGGTGCGGGTGAGCATGACCGAGGCCCAGAACCCCACCAGGGACACGGGGAGCAGCACGATCGCCAGGAGGCCGCAGAGCGCGGAGAGGAACGAGCGTCCGCCGGATGCCTGTCGCGCCACGTCTGCCACCTTGTCCGTTCGGGTTCGCCCGGCTCGCCCGGTCGCCGGGGTCGCTCGGATCACCAGGATCGCCAGGATCCGGTCGGGGTCACTCCCCCGCGTGGACCCCGCGAAGGTCGAGAGTCAGTGTGGCACCGGCGGCTGGGTCGAGGACGACCGGGATGCCCCAGTCCTGCTGGAACAGGTGGCAGGCCGCGTGCTCGGGCACCTCGCCCGTCACCGGGTCGCCGTCGCACGCCGCCGCCTGGACGGAGATGTGCAGCGTGCCCGAGCCGATGCCGTCGCGCAGGACGAGCGTCCGGGTCAGGCCCTCGGCCCGACCGGCGCCCGACACGAGCAGGGCGTCGGGCGTGGCGGACACGTCGAGCCGGGTCGGGTCGCCCCACCGGTGGTCGAGCTTCTGGCCGGCCGGCGGCACGAACGTCACCTCGAGCGCGACCTCGCCGGCGGGCAGTGGTGTCGCGGGCCGCTGGGTGCGGTGGGCGGGTCCGTCGACGCGCTGGGCGTCGCGGGGCAGCGCCACCCGGGTCAGGCGATGGGCGGCCGACTCGACCACAACGAGGCGTGTCTCACCGGTCTGCGGGTCGGTCTCGACGGCCGCGTCACTCGGCTCGGCGAGGCCTTGGGCGAGGGTCGACACCTGGCCGGTCGACGGGTCGAAGCGGCGCAACGCGCCGTTGTAGGTGTCGCTCACGGCGACCGATCCGTCGGGCAGCTCGGTGACGCCGAGCGGGTGCTGGAAGAGGGCCTCGGCCGCATCGCCGTCGCGGTGGCCGAAGTCGAACAGGCCCGTGCCGACGTGCGTCTGGACGACGACCCCGCCGTCCGGCGCGGTCGTCACCGACCGCAGCGCCGAGGTCTCCGAGTCCGCGATCCAGACGCGATCGCCGGACGCCGATGTCGCCAGACCGGACGGCTGGGCGAACCAGGCCTCCGGCCCGGGACCGTCGACGAGACCCTCGTTCGACGTGCCGGCGACCACCTCGACGCGTCCGTCCTCGACGGTCTCGCCCGGAGCCCAGGCCCACAGCTGATGGGTGCCGGCCATGGCGATGAGCACCCGGTCGCCGGACCGGGCGAGGTCCCACGGCGTCGACAGGGCCTGCTCGAGTGCCGGTCCGCCGCCGGTGCGCTCGCGCAGCTGTGAGCCGGTCCCGGCGAGCACGTGGACCGATCCGTCGGAGAAACGAACTCCCTTGAGCTGGTGGTTGACCGAGTCGGCGACGAGGAGGTCGACGCCGAGCCGCTCGGCAACCTCCGGATCCGCGAGCAGCAGGCCCTGCGGCTCGTTGAGGACGCCTTCGCCACCCCACCGCGCGCGTTCGGTCTCGAGGTCGTCCTCGAGGTGCACGACCTGGTGGTTCGCGGTGTCGCTGACCACGAAGGTCCCGTCGGGCAGGGCGACGGCCTTGCCCGGGAAGCGCAGCGCGGTGTCCGGCGCCGGCGGCGGGACGTAGGGGTCGTCGCCCGGCTGGAGGGTGCCCTTGGCGCGGTGCTCCTCGATGAGCTCCGCGACGAGCGCGGCCAGACCCGGGCCGTGGCCCTCACCGGACATCGACGCGACGACGTAGCCCTCCGGGTCGACGACGACGAGCGTGGGCCAGGCCCGGGCGGCATACGCCTTCCACGTCACGAGCTCGGGGTCGTCGAGGACAGGGTGGTGGACGGCATACCGCTCCACGGCCGCGGCGAGGGCGTCGGCGTCGGCCTCGTGCTCGAACTTCGGCGAGTGCACGCCGATGATCGTCAGCGCGTCGGGGAACCGCGCCTCGACGGGGCGCAGCTCGTCGAGGACGTGGAGGCAGTTGACGCAGCAGAACGTCCAGAAGTCGAGGACGGTGACACGGCCGCGGAGGTCGGCGAGCGACAGGGAGCGGCCGCCGGTGTTGAGCCACCCGCGGCCGACGAGCTCGGGGGCGCGTACCTTCACGCGGGCGCGCAGCGCGCTCGTCGAGGGGTCGGCGCTCATGCCAGCCTCCGGTCGGGCAGCACCGGGAAGGCGCGGCGCCACTGCTGGGTCGCGGCGGTGTCGACGTCGATGCTCAGCACCTCCTCCTCAAGGCCGGCGGCGGCCAGAACCTTCCCGGTGGCGTCGACGACCTGCGAGTGGCCGCCCATCTCGTGCCCCGCGTGGGTGCCGGCGGTGTTGCACTGCAGGACGACGCACTGGTCCTCCACGGCCCGCGCCTGGCCGAGCAGCGTCCAGTGGGCGACCCTCTTGCGCGGCCATGCCGCGGGGATGGCGAACACCTCCGCGCCGCGGTCGAGCAGCCGGCGGTAGAGCTCGGGGAAGCGCAGGTCGTAGCAGGTCGAGAGCCCGACCGGGACGGTGCCACCGTCCGCGACCGGCACGCCGACCACGACGAGCGCCTCGCCTGCGTCGAGCAGGCCGGGCTCCCCCTCGCCGAAGCCGAAGCGGTGGATCTTGCGGTAGGTCGCCACGAGGTCGCCCTCGGGTGAGAAGACGAGGCTGGTGTTCCACAGCCCCCGGTCATCCCCACCGGCCGGCTCGCCGCGCTCGACGATCGACCCTGCGTGGAGGGTGACGCCTGCGTCCCGGGCTGCCGCCGCGAGCGCCTCGGCGACTGGCCCGTCGGCCGGCTCCGCACGCTCGGCCCACGCCGTGTAGTCGAACCCGCCGGCGGACCACAGCTCCGGCAGCACGACGAGGTCGTGGCCCGCCTGGGCGCGCACGAGGTCCGCCACCCGGGCGGTGCGGTCGGCGACCGACTCGTCGTCGCCGTAGGCCAGCTGGATGAGCGCAACCTTCATGGTGCAACTCTCACACGACGCAGCTGTCGACGCTCAGACGGTACGGCCTTCGCACAGGTCAGTCGACGCGGGAGTCGTGCCGCTCACGGCGGCGAGCCGCGAGCTCCTCGCGCAGTTCCGGGTCGCTCTTGACGAGGTAGACGAGACCACAGTCCTGGGGCCCGGTCGCACCCGGCACGCAGAGCGTGCACGGCTCGCCGAGCCGGATGGGGCACCGTGGGTCGGTAGGTCGTGATGGCATATGCCCTCCTCATCGCACATACTACCGGCTGTAGTAGACCGGGCGGGCCTAGGTGCGTTGGAGCGGGAGCATGCGTACGCGTACACCTCCCTCGTCAGCGGGGGGTGTCGCCGTCGCGCTTGGCCAGGGCGGCCAGGCGCTCGTTGTAGGCGTTCAGCTCGGCGTCGCCGTCCCGGTCGGCCCGGCGGTCGCGCCGCACCGACTCCGCCTGGTCCCTGCCGAACCACTGGACCGCGACCGTCAGGGCCAGGACGAGGCTCGGCAGCTCGCCGATGGCCCACGCCACCCCGCCGCCGAGGCGCTGGTCGGCCAGCGGGTCGGGCACCCACGGCATCCTGATCGCCGTGAAGAAGTCACCGGCGAGCAGCGTCGTGCCGGTGACCATCGCGACCCCGAAGAAGGCGTGGAAGGAGATGGTCGCGAAGAGCACGACGAGGCGCAGTGGCGGGCTCCACTTCTTCGGGCCCGGGTCGATCCCCACGAGGGACCACACGAACAGGTAGCCGGTGAGGACGAAGTGGGCCGTCATCAGCAGGTGTCCGGTGTGGGTCTCGAGGGCGAGCTGGAACAGGCCCGTCCAGTAGAAGGCCACGAGGCTCGTGAAGAAGAGGACGGCCGCGACGACCGGGTTGCCGAGGACGGACATCAGCCGGGAGTGCACCGCCCTCAGCAGCAGCTCACGCGGGCCCAGGGTGCCGTCGCGGCGAGGCCTGATGCTGCGCAGCGCCAGGGTGACCGGTGCACCGAGGACGAGGAAGATGGGCAGCACCATCGCCTCGACCATGTGCAGGGTCATGTGCCACGAGAAGGCGACCCGGCCGTAGATGCCGAGGACCCCGTTGGTCGCGTAGACGAAGAGCAGCCAGCCGATGACCCAGCTCACGGTGCGCAGGACCGGCCACGCGTCCCCACGGCGGCGCAGCCGGACGACCCCGGCGATGTAGAGCGCGATGGCGAGCAACCCGGTCGAGAGGAACAGCCACTCGACGCGCCAGGCCGTGACCCAGTCCAGGGCGCTCGGCGGCGGCGGGGCGGGGAACCCCGTCAACGACAGAGCGGCGGTTGGGTCCGGCTCCATCTCGGGCACCGGCGGCCGGCTGCGGGCGAGAGCCGTCGCCACCCCGAAGGCGAGGCCCATGACCAGCGTCTCGGCGACTGCGAGCCTGACGAAGAGGCGGCCGCGCATCTGTCTCCCGCCGTCGTGGTCCGCGGTCGCTTCGATCCGGTCGATCCGGTCGATCCGGTCGAGGGTCACCCGCCGGTGCACGGCCCCGGCCACACCGAGAACGGCCAGCGCCGCCACCTTGACGAGGACGAGGACGCCGTACGGGGTCGCCAGGTCCGACCACGTGCCTAGTCGCGTGGACGCCGTCATGACCCCCGAGACGCCGAGCGCGATGAAGCACCACAGCGCCACCGTCGAGAAGCGGCGTGCGACCACGCCGAGGGCGTCGCCGAGGCGGTGCCGGAGGACGACGAGGGCGAGCAGGCCACCGACCCAGACAGCCGCTGCCAGCAGGTGCACCGCGAT
This sequence comes from Terrabacter terrae, assembly GCF_039529575.1. Classification (NCBI taxonomy): domain Bacteria; kingdom Bacillati; phylum Actinomycetota; class Actinomycetes; order Micrococcales; family Intrasporangiaceae; genus Terrabacter; species Terrabacter terrae. Next base: position 91,006 of record NZ_BAAANB010000001.1, on the reverse strand, counting down.
GCCGTTGACGGCCGTCTCGTGGTCGGCAGAGCCGCCTGCGTGCCCGGCGAGACCGAGCACGAGCAGCCCGAATGCGGACAGGGCGGCCAGGCCGACGGGCACGAGGCGGCCCCGGGCGACGGCGGCGACCGAGGCGACGACCACGGCCGTGACCGTGCTGATCAGGCCGACCCGGAGCGGCTCGATCGACCACAGCGCCCCCGTGAGCTGGGTGCCGAAGCCCGGCTGACCGAGCGGCATACCGGCGGCGTCGGCGAAGGTGAACACGACCACCACCGCCCCGGCGACCGCCCAGACGAACGCGGCGGCGGTCGCGACGCGCAGGGCCGCAGCCCTGCGCGGCTCGTCGGCAGCGGTCGTCTCGGCACGCGTACGGCCGGGGATCATGGTGGCCGCGAGCAGCAGCGAGCCGACGGTCAGTGAGGCCGCCACGTCGTGGAGGGCGCGCACGAGGGGCAGCGCCCAGCGCACGACCGGGCCCGCGTCGGTGAAGCCGGACGGCAGCGGGTCCGACGCGCCGGTGAAGCGGGCGGCCGCGACACACGCGAGCAGAGCGACGACCGCGACCCCGGCCACGGGCAGCGCCGCGCCCCAGGCAGACCGAGCGGAGTCACCCGTCCGCCGGTCGACGAGGTCGTCTCGCTGCAGGTCAGACATGCCTCAAGGGTAAGTAGTCTGATGACATGCCCATGCACCCGGCCGCCCCCGACGACCGCAACGGACTGATCGACGCGTTCGACAACACCGTGCTGTCGATCATCGACCTCGGGTACTCCTGCCGGGAGGAGGACTTCGACCTCGAGACCGAGTGCCCGGGCTGGACCGTCAAGGACCAGATCGCCCACATCGTCGGAGCAGAGAAGTCGTTCTCCGGGCTGCCGCGGCCCCAGCTGACGGTCCCGGACTACCCCCACCTGCGCAGCGACTTCGCCCGTTTCGTCGAGGTCGACGTCGAGGCCCGGCGCGGCGTCACGGGCCGTGACGTCGTGGCGGAGCTGGCAGAGTTCCACCCTCGCCGGGTGGCCGAGCTCCGGGCATCCGACGCCGACGTCGACACGGTCATCGGCGGTTTCTTCGGCCCGGACACCACCTTCGGGGAGCACCTCCACCGCCGGATCGTCGACGCCTGGGTGCACGAGCAGGACCTGCGCGCAGCCCTCGACCGGCCCGGCAACCTCGACTCCGCCAGCGCAGCGGTCTTCACCGCCGACATCCTGGCGGCCCTGCCGCGCATCGCGTCGCGGGTCGCCGACATCGGCCCCGGGCACGCGGTCGTCCTGGACGTGACCGGGCCGGTCGTGGCCCGTGGCGGGGTGCGTATCTGCGTCGGTGAGGACGGGAAGCCCTACGGTGAGGCGCTCTTCAGCGGACAGGATCGACCGGAGGGCGACGAGCAGCTCGACGTCACCAGCGTCCACCTCACGACCGACGCCCTGACCCGTCGCGCCGCCGGGCGCCGGCCCGCCGAGCAGATCCGCTACACCGTCACCGGTGACGAGGAGATCGCCCGCAAGCTCCTCGACGCCCTGGTCGTCGTGACCCACTGACCCAGTGGCGCTCGCGGCCCTCGGCCGCGCTCGCGGGCCCTCGCCCGCCCTCGGGAGGCGTAGCGCCCGCACAGGCGCGCGTGTACACCTCGGCCGAGATGCCTGCCACCGGCGTCCACCTTGTGCATTGGGGGCCGACCGCATAGCGTGATGAGAAGTCGGTCAAGCCAGCGCCGCTTCAGGCACATCCGAATTATCGGAGTACACATGACCGACCCATCCAGGGGTCCGCGCAAGGATGCCCGCACCAGGGAGCTCATCGAGCTGGTGCGCACATCGAGCTCCACCTCAGCCCGCGCCGCAGCGCTCGAGTCCGTGACGCTGCTGCACATGCCGCTCGCACGCTCCCTCGCCCACCGCTACTCGGGCAAGGGCCTCGACCGTGACGACCTCGAGCAGGTCGCCTTCCTGGCCCTGCTGAAGGCCATCGAGCGCTTCGACCTGACCAAGCCGACCGAGTTCGGCGCCTACGCCACACCCACGATCACCGGCGAGCTGCGTCGTCACTTCCGTGACCACGGCTGGCTCGTGCGCCCGCCGCGGGAGCTGCAGGAGCGTCGCCAACTCGTCACCGAGACACGGTCCGCGCTCGAGCAGCGGCTCGGCCACGACCCCGACGCGGGAGAGCTCGCAGACGAGCTCGAGCTCAGCCTCGCCTCCGTCAAGGAGGCGCAGGTCGCGGCAACCAACCTTCGACCGGCGTCCCTCGACGCCACGACCGCGGACGGCGGGCGCCCCGTGCTCGACCTGCTCGACTCCCGCGGTGACTCCGGCTCCGACCCGGGCGTCGACGAGGGGATCGTCGTGCGCACCGCGCTCGACCGGCTGTCACCGCGGGACCGCCGTCTCGTCGAGCTGCGGTTCACCGGCGACCTGACCCAGGCCGAGATCGCGGACGCCATGGGCTTGAGCGCGATGCAGGTCAGCCGGCTGCTCCGGCGCACCCTCGAGGAGCTGCGCCGGCAGCTGTCCGCGGACGGAGTGACCCCTAGCTGACAGCGTCGGCGGTGCCGTTGGCCACCCTGCCGGACGACGCCACGTGCCCGGCGGGGTCGCCGCCCGGTCCGAACTGCGACTCCTGGCCCTCGATGACCTGCGAGGCCACCTTGGCCAGCTTCATGTTCAGCTCCTGGGACGTGCTGCGCAGCAGCTCGAACGCCTCGTCACCGGAGATGTGGTGCGCCGCCATGAGCAGACCCACCGCCTTGCCGATCTCGCGGTTGCTCTGCAGGCCCTGGCGCAGCGTCGCGGCCTCCTCCCGGGCGCGGATCGCCATGAGGGCGACCGACGCGAAGGAGGCGATCACCGCACCGATGTCGGCGGACTTCTGCGTGAGGCCGCGCGGGGTGTCCGAGAAGACGTTCAGGGCACCGACCTTCTCGCCGTCGAGCAGCAGGCGGTAGCCGATCGCCGAACGCACCGGCGTCTCGGCGAGGACACGCTGCGTGAAGCGCGGCCACGGCGTCGTGCCGTCGGTGAGGTCGGCGTCGTGCTGGTACGCCTCCGAGACGATCGCGTCGACACACGGACCCTCACCGACCTCGATCTCTATGCCGTCGATGTGGCGCGCGACCTCGTCGGTGCTCGCCGCCGAGACGAAGCGGTCACGGGTGCGCAGGAGCAGGGAGGAGCGGTCGCAGCCGTCGACGAGGCGCGCCGCGCAGTCGACCAGCGACTGGTGGATCGAACCCGAGTCGGCACCGGCGTAGATCAGCGCCGACATCTGTCGGAAGGCGTCGTTGATCGTCGGGTCGACCGGAACGTCGCTCGTCATGGCACTCCTGCAGCTGGTGGGTCCCTCGCTCCGCACACTGTTGGACGGGTCGGGCACGCCGGCAATCCTCGCACCTCCCCGACGGTGCGAGCATCGAGAACCCTACGAGAGAGACGCCGGATGCACCACCTTTGACAAACCATGGGCACCCGAGTTGACATCACGCCCCCGCAGCCAAATACTTGCATGCTGCAAGCAACTAACTGGAACGGGGGCAGCATGCGCGTGGGAGTCAGCAAGGACGAGGCGAACGAGGTCTTCCTCGGCCTGCTGCGCGTCCAGAAGCTGCTCGTCGCCGCCAAGCACAGCGCTCCCCGGCTCGAGGACGGCGTCGACGTCACGGCATACCCCGTGCTCTTCGTCGTGGCCGGCGCCGGGACCGTGCGCATCTCCGAGCTCGCGGCCACGCTGCACAACGACGTCTCCACCGTGAGCCGCCAGGTCAGCTCGCTCGTGACGAGCGGCCTGCTCGAGAAGAGCGCCGACCCCAGCGACGGGCGCGCCTCGGTCATCTCGCTGACCGACACCGGCCGCGAAGCCCTCGGGCGCATCCAGGACGGCCGTGCCGCCTGGTTCCAGGGACTGCTCTCCCATTGGGACGGGCCCGCGACCGCGGAGTTCGTCACCCGCCTGCGCGAGCTCGCCGACGCGCTCGACGCCAACCTCCGGGCCCGGGGTGCAACGACGCCCCCCATGCCCTTCGACAGCACCAGAGACCAGAAGCAGAAAGAGGACTGACATGTCCGACACCACCGCCGAACCGTCGGCCGCCGACGCCCGCGCGGGCGCGCCGGCGCTCTCCCACCGGGAGATCGTCACCATCCTCATCGGGCTGATGTTGGGGATGTTCCTGGCCGCACTCGACCAGACCATCGTGGCGAGCGCCATGCGCGTCATCGCCGACGACCTCAACGACCTCGCCGGACAGGCCTGGGTCACGACGGCATACCTGATCACGAGCACGATCGCGACGCCGCTCTACGGCAAGCTCGGCGACATCTACGGGCGCAAGAAGCTGTTCATCTTCGCCATCACGATCTTCACCATCGGCTCGATGCTGTGCACGCTGGCCTGGTCCATCCCGTCGCTCGCCGCCTTCCGCGCGGTCCAGGGCATCGGCGCCGGCGGTCTCTTCTCACTCGCCCTCGCGATCATCGGCGACATCGTCCCGCCCCGTGAGCGCGCCAAGTACCAGGGCTACTTCCTCGCCGTCTTCGGCACCTCGAGCGTGCTCGGCCCTGTCATCGGCGGCTTCTTCGCCGGCCAGAGCACCCTCCTCGGCGTCACCGGCTGGCGCTGGGTCTTCCTCGTCAACGTCCCGATCGCCATCGCCGCGCTCATCGTCGTCTCCCGCACGCTGCACCTGCGCCACACCCGCCGCGACCACCGCGTCGACTACTGGGGTGCGCTCAGCCTCTCCGTCGCCCTCGTGCCGCTGCTCATCGTGGCCGAGCAGGGCCGCAGCTGGGGCTGGGATTCCGGCCAGTCGATCCTGTGCTACGCCATCGGCCTCGTCGGTCTCGTGGCCTTCTTCGTCGTCGAGCGCGCCATGGGTGAGGAGGCGCTGATCCCGCTGCGCCTGTTCACCAACCGCACCATCGCGGCCGCCTCGGTCAGCTCGGTCTTCATCGGGATGGGCATGTTCGGTGGCCTCGCCGCCATCCCGCTCTACCTGCAGATCGTCAAGGGCTCGACGCCCACCGAGGCGGGGCTCCAGCTGCTGCCGATGACCCTCGGCATCATGTTCGGCTCGGTCTTCTCGGGCCAGATGATCTCCCGCACCGGGCGCTACCGGCACTTCCCGATCATCGGCGCCGCGATCCTCGTTCTCTCCCTCTTCGGCTTCCACTACGTCACGGCCGACACCCCGCTGTGGAAGATGATGATCGGGATGTTCTTCTTCGGCATCGGCCTCGGCTTCAACTTCCAGCCGCTGACCCTCGCCGTGCAGAACGCCGTCGACCGCCGCGACATCGGAGTGGCCACCTCGTCGGCGACGTTCACCCGCCAGATCGGTGGAACGCTCGGCACGGCCGTCTTCCTCTCGATCCTCTTCTCGCAGGCCGGCACCAAGATCACCGACGCCTTCAAGAGCATCGCGCCGACGGCCCAGTTCCAGGCGGCGCTGCGCAACCCGACCGGCGGCGACCCGGCCACGAACAAGGGCTTCATCCAGTCGCTGCAGACCTCCCAGCAGTCGGGCGGAACCGGCGGCATGGGCGGCTCGGCCCTGTCGGACAGCTCGTTCATCAACCAGCTCGACCCGCGACTGGCGCGGCCCTTCCTCGTCGGGTTCTCCGAAGCGATGTCGGTCGTCTTCCTCGTCGCGGCGGGCGTGCTCGTGCTGGCCTTCATCGCCTCGCTCTTCCTCCCGCACGTCGACCTCGGCCCCAAGCCGGGTGCGGCCGCTCCCGAGGACGAGGCCGTGGCGGTCCCCGCGGGCCACTGACCCCCCTCCTCAACCGTCGAGAGGCCACGTACGGCCCCCGACAAGAGTCGAAAGGCCACTTCTCGTCCTGAGAAGTGGCCTTTCGGCTTCTCGCACGCAGCACATGCCGCCTGGCCTGGCGGTTGGCGGAGGCACCCACGCCAAGCCGCCGACCATAGCGGCTGAGGACAGCAGTCCGCCGTATGCCATCCCGCCGACTCTCCCCGCGGCAACCTCCCGACCGGGACCGGTCCAAGCGACCGGAACGGAACGCGGACCCGGCCTGCAGCGCCATACGGCAGTTCGTTCCGGCCGTCCGACCCATGTCGGGGAGCGGCCTCTCGACGAGTGAGGCAGTGGGGCGGGGCGCGCAGGTCAGCGGAGGGTGTGCAGCTCGCGACGGGTGAGGAAGGCGCGGGTGCCGAGGGCCATGACGAAGGCGAAGGCGCCGGCGATGATGGCGACCCAGTAGCCGTGCTGCGCGCCGACGTGGTCGACGACGACGCCGGAGACGGCAGAGCCCGCGGCGACACCGACGATGATGCCGGTCAGCACGATGGTCATGCCCTCGTTGAGCTGGGCCTTGGGGACGATGCGTTCGATCAGGTTCATCGTCGTGATGAGGGTCGGGGCGGTGGCCATGCCGGCCACGAGCATGAGCCCGGCGAGGACCCAGAGGTTCGGCGCCAGGAGCACCGGCAGCTCCAGCACCGCCATGCCGAAGGTCCCGGCGATGAGCAGCTTGACGAGGCTGCGGCCGTGCGAGACGTGCCCGAAGACGAGGCCCGCGGTGGCCGACCCCACGGCATACAGGGCGAGGATGGCGCCGGCGGCGCTCGAGGCACCGAACTCCTGCGAGACGGCGAGGGTGACGACCTCGTTGACGCCGAAGATCGCGCCGGTCATGACCATGATGAAGGCGAGCGGGACCAGGCCCGGCACGGTGTAGGCGTGCTGGGTGGGGCGCTCGTGGTGCGGCACGACCGGCGGCTCGGTCGACCGCGCCGAGATGAAGACGAGCACGCCCACGGTGTAGGCCAGGGCCGCGAAGAGGAAGCCCGCTTCGGGGAAGAGCGTCGTCGAGAGCCAGATCGCGAGCACCGGGCCGATGACGAAGGTGACCTCCTCCATGACCTGCTCGAACGACATCGCCGCGTGCAGGTTCTTCGGGTCGGCCGCGAAGATGTGCGACCACCGGGCCCGGGCCATCGTGCCGAGGTTGGGGATCGCCCCGCACAGCGGGAACGTGATGAACAGCAGCCACGAGGGCCAGCCGCGCCATGAGACGAGCAGGGTCATGACGACCCAGAACCCGGACCACAGGAAGAACGGGATGGCGATCCGGCGCTGGCCGTAGCGGTCGACGAGTCGGCCGAGGAAGGGCGCGCAGAGGGCGAGGGACACCATCCCGACGGCAACGACGGCGCCTGCGAGCGCATAGGAGCCGGTGCGCGCCGCGACCATCGCCACCACCGAGACGGCGAACATCGAGCCCGCGGTGCGCGCGATCATCCCCCCGGCGATGAAGACGCGCGCCCCCGGGACCTCGAAGAGAGGTCGGTAGGACGCCAGCACGGATGCTCCTTGTCGATCGGGAACGGGCAACTCCCCATCCTTACACTGGGTCCCCTACCCCGGCGAAATGCCGGGCTCGCGATTCGGGTCGCGTCAGCCGCCGTGCTTGCGACGCAGGGACCACATCTGCGGGGACCGCTCGAGCTCGACGGCGACGTCCCACGGCATGCCGCCGGGCGCGGTCTCGCGGCGGAAGCTCGCCACCATCCGGCGCGCCAGGGCGGGGTCCTTCGCGACGCGGCCGGCGATCTCGACGGCTCGGTCCAGGACGTCCCCGTCGTCGTATGCCGCCCAGGCCAGTCCCAGCGCGACCGCCCGGTCCCCGTCGATCTCGTCACCGAACAGCCCGAGGGCCGCGGCGGCCTCGCGGCCCGCGACGCGCTCGATCAGGGTGAAGTGCCCGCCGCCGGGGTGGATGCCGATCTGGGCGAAGCCGGGCAGCAGCCGGGCGTTGCGCGAGACGATGCGCAGGTCGGTGGCCAGGGTCAGGTTGAGGCCCGCGCCGACGGCGGCGCCGCGGACGGCGGCCACGGTGGGGACGGCGATCGAGCCGAGGGTGGTGAACGCCGCATACACCGTCTCGAGGTTGCGGTAGGCCTCGTCCTCGACGGGGTCGCGGCCGGTGTCGGCCAGCACGCTGCGGACCGCGCCCGCGCAGAAGTGCGCGCCGCCGGTGACGACGACCGCGCCCACCGACTCGTCGGCCTCGGCCGTGCGGGCCGCGTCGATGAGCTCGCGCGACATCTCGACCGACAGCGCGTTGCGGCGCTCGGGCGCGTCGAGGGTGATGACGGCGACGCCGTCGGTCACCTCGTAGCGGATCTCGGTCATGCGGCGGGTCTCCTTCGTCGAGTCGGCACCATCACGCGCCGTCATAGGGGTGGAAGCGGGCGCTCGACGGCTTGGCCCGGCCGGTGGTGATGAGGGTCCAGAGCCGGTCGTGGCCGGCCGAGGAGGCGAGCGCCGTCAGGGTCTCGTCCCAGTCCTGCAGCGAGCCGTACTCGCTGCGTCGGGCCAGGATCGGCTTGGTCAGGGTGTGCAGCTCGTGCTCGAGCGTCGTGCCGATGGCGCCGAGGGCCTGGTGGGAGCCGCGGACCACGACCGAGGCGGCGTGCCCGACGCACGACTTCGCCACCCCGACGGCGAAGAGCATGCCGGGGTCGCGCCAGTCGGAGGCGGCGGCCCGCGCGACGGCCGCGTCCGTGGCCGCGCGGGCCAGCGCGGTCTCGGAGGCGAGGTCGGCGACGAGGTGCTGCACCGCCTGGAAGCGCCCGATCGGGCGGCCGAACTGCTGCCGCTCGCGCACGTGGGTCAGGACCACCTCGACGACCCGCTCCATGGCACCGGTGACCTGCGCGCACCTGGCGAGGGCCCCGCGCAGGTGGAACTGCTCACCGATCTCGTGCGCCACCACTGAGCCGGCCTCGAGGTCGTCGAGGTCGAACTCCACGGTGTCGCTCGGCTCACCGGCGAGATTGCGGCGCTCCTCGATAGCCACCCGCTCCACCGGCACGTCGGCGACCCGCCACTGGTCACGGTCCTCCCAGAGGGTCACGATGCGGTCGGCGTCCCGGGCCCACGTCACGTTGAGGGCGACGCCGGAGGGGTCGGGACGGCATACGGTGCGCAGCCCTCCCTCGTTGGAGAGGCCGGCCGCCTCCAGCAGCCAGCCGCCGAGCACGTCGTGTTCGGCGAGCGGCACCGGCGCGGCCGACGCGGCGGCCAGCCCCAGCAGCGCAGCCGCCTCGAGCCAGCTGCCCCCGCTGCCGCCGGCCGCCTCGCTGCCGGTCAGGCGGGTGAGGCCCAGCTCCTCGAGCCGCTGCCAGAGGCCACGGTCGAGGTCGACGACCGCGGTGGGGGTGGCGCGGTTGGCCCGGTAGTCGGTGAAGAGGTCCTCGAGCACCGCGACCAGGTCGGGGTCCGGCGTCGTCGCGGCGGCGAGCTCATGCGGCTCGCGTGGCTCCTGCCGGGAGACCATCAGCGCATCCCCAGCCCGCGGGCGATGACACCGCGCAGGATCTCGTTGGTGCCGCCGCGCAGCGTGAAGCCGGGGCGCTGGAGGATCGCGGCGTGCAGGAGTGTGTCGAGCTCGTCGTCGATCGCCCACCCCGAGGCGGTCAGCGTGTCGACGTAGTCGGCGATGTCGCCCTCCCCCGTCGTGCCGAGCACCTTGACGACGGCGGCTGCGGTGTCGGCCTCCTCGTGCTGCTCCAGGGCCGTCGAGACGGCGAAGGACATGTGGTGCAGGGCGGCGACGCGCGCCACGTGGCGCCCGAGCCCGGGGTCGGTCGGCAGGCGCCCGTCGTCCATCGCCTGCGCCGCGGCGGCGAGCAGCTGGAAGGTCGAGAGGACGCGCTCGGGCCCGCTGCGCTCGTAGGCGAGCTCGGAGGTGACCTGCGCCCAGCCCTGGCCGACCTCGCCGAGAACCCGCTCGTCGGGGATGAGGACCCCGTCGAGGTGCACCTCGTTGAAGTGGTGCTCGCCGCCCATCGAGATGATCGGCCGGATCGTCACCCCGGGAGCCCGCAGGTCGACGATGAACTGGCTGAGGCCATCGTGCCGGTGGGCCGGGTCGAGCGGCGCCGAGCGGGCGAGCGCGAAGAACGCGTCGGCCTCGTGGGCGCCCGAGGTCCACACCTTCGTGCCGGTCAGGCGCCAGCCGCCCTCGACCCGTTCTGCGCGGGTGCGCACGCTCGCGAGGTCGGAGCCGGAGTCTGGCTCGCTCATGCCGATGCCGAAGACGATCTCGCCGCGGCTGATGCCGGGCAGGAAGGCCTGCTTCTGCTCCTCGGTGCCGTAGCGCAGCAGCGACGGGCCGATCTGGCGCTCGGCGATCCAGTGTGCGGCGACCGGGGCACCGACGACGAGCAGCTCCTCGGTCACGACGAACCGCTCGAGGTAGGTACGGCCCTGCCCGCCGTACCCGGTCGGGATGACCATCCCCAGCCAGCCGCGTCGGCCGAGCTCACGCGTGAAGTCGCGGTCCCACCGGGTCAGCCACGTGTCGACGTGCGGCACGAACGCACCGACGGCGACCTGCTCGGCCAGGAAGGCGCGGACCTCGAGGCGCAGCTCCGTCAGGGCCGGCAGCTCCCGGGCCACCGGGGGGACGAGTCGAGCCGACATGCCCACCTTCCTGATGCGACGTCGCAGCGGTTCGAGCGCCACTCTCCCACACGCGTCCGGCGGTCCCACGACGACGTCCTGCCCTTGCGCAACGCCCGGCCCCTCGTTGAGCGTTCCGCCAGCATGCTCGCTGCTAGCCTCGAACGAGACGTCGACTGACGACGTATTTTCCCCCACCTGGACGAGCAGCTCACCCATTGCAGGAGGACTATCTCCATGACGGCACCAGCCATCGAGGAAGCCATCGACGCCCTTGACGTCGACAAGTTCTGGGAGCGCGGATACGCGATCCTCCCGAACGTCTACACGCCGGAGGAGATCGCGGCCTTCCGCGAGGCCGCGTACGCCTCCCGCGGGTTCGGCGGCGATCTCCTGGCCAACCCCCGACTGCGCAGCGTCATCACCGACGGTCGCATGGCCGCGGTGGCACGAAAGCTGCTCGGCACCGACGACCTCATCTACACCGGCGACAGCTCCTTCACGATCAACGGCACCCAGAAGGGGTGGCACAAGGACAACGCCGACCGCGTCGACCCCGAGGCCCCCGACTGGGCCGACCGCTACACGCAGCTGCGCTTCGGCATCTACTGCCAGGACCACTCCGAGCACACCGGCGGCCTGAACCTGCGCGTCGGCTCGCACGACCTGCGCAACACGACCGAGGGCGAGGTGCAGTACGTCAAGACCAAGCCGGGCGACCTCGCCGTGTGGAGCATGCGCATCACGCACTCCGGCAACGGCATGCTGCTCAAGGACCCCGAGGCGCCGTTCCCGATGCCCAACGAGCACGACCGGTTCAAGCCGGAGGAGGTCGCGGAGGCCGATGGCGACCGCATCGCCCTCTTCGCGCACATCGGCGCCGACGACAAGCACGCGAAGCGCTACGCCGACTACACCAAGACCCGCAAGTACCTCGTCGACGCGTGGCGCATGCGCCCCTACGACGACGAGGCCCGCCAGGCCGCTGAGGACGCGGGGCTGCGCCTGCGCGACCTTCCCGCCGAGGTCATGGACGACCCCACTGCCGGCCTGAACGAGCTGTGGCAGCCCTTCCCCTACGAGGGACAGAAGACGAAGGGGGCGGCTGCCAAGCCGACCCCCGCGGCTCCCGCGGCTGCCGCGGCTCCGGCGACCGGCACGTCCGGTGGGATGGACGTCAAGGCCGTCGCGAAGGCGACCCTGCGTCGCGCCTACCGAGCGGCCCGCGGCGGCGCCAAGGGCGTACGCGACGGGTGGCGCGCCGGCCGCTGAGCAGCGGCGGCTCTCGAGCGGTCGAGGAGGGGCGGAGTCCGGACGGGCTCCGCCCCTCCTCGTCGTCTGAGGACGGCCCCGTCTGCGTGTGCCTCACGGCCGGGCGCTCGCGTATGCCGCCAGGCGGGGTTTCGCGTCCCGCCCGCGGGGGGTGCCCGGGACGACGGCGTGCGTCAGAAGCCCTGGAGCACGAGGTAGGTGCAGAGGCCGACGATGACAGCCGTGACGAGGGTCGCGGCGACCGTGGTCAGCGGGTGGTTGGCCAGGGCGCCCATGAGGCGGCGGTCCCGGGTGAAGAGCAGCAGCGGCACGAGGGTGCCGGGCAGCGCGAACGAGAGCACGACCTGGCTCCAGACCAGGGCGCTGGTCGGCTCGACGCCGAGCCAGAGCAGGACGAGGGCCGGCACGACCGCCACCAGCCGGCGCAGCAGTGGCGAGATCGGCCGGCGGCCGAAACCCTGCATGACCACGTCACCCGTCTGGACCCCCACGAGCGTCGCTGCGAGACCGGAGGCCAGCAGCGCGACGGCCAGCATGGTGGCGGCGAGCTGGCCCGCGTGGGCGAGCAGGGCGGCATACGCGGTCTCGATCCCCGTTCCCGCGCCCGACGGCAGTGCGGCGGAGAACACGACGAGACTGACGTTCGCCGCCCCGGCGACGGTCATGGCGATGACGACGCTGCGCACCGTGCGGCGGCCGGCGCGCAGCCGCTGGGCCACGCGGTCGGGGTCGTCGTGGTGCAGGTCCGGGCCCGCACCGGGGGCCGTCACGTCACCGCGGGAGGCGGCCGAGTGGAAGTGCAGCGCGTGGGGCATCACCGTCGCCCCGACGATTCCCACGGCGAGCAGCGCCGCGGACGAGTCGAGTGGCCCGGGGACGAGCGACCGCAGCAGGGCCGCGCTGTCCACGTCGGCGATGCCGACCTGCCACGCCAGCGAGGCGATGATGACGACGAGCAGCACCAGCACGACGGACTCGAACTGGCTGCGACCACGGAACCTCAAGGCCAGCACGACAAGGCTGAACACGGTGACGCATACGGCCCCCACCATGATCGGCATCCCGAAGAGCAGCCGCAGGGCGATCGCGCCACCGACGATCTCGGCGAGGTCGGTCATCACCACGACGAGCTCCGCCTGGGCCCACAGCAGCACCCGGCCGACACCGGGGAAGCGCTCAGAGCTGTGCTCCGCGAGGCTCTTGCCGGTGACCATGCCGAGCTTGGCCGCGAGGTACTGGATGACCATCGCCGACCCGCTGGCGAACACCACGACCCACACCAGGGAGTAGCCGTGCAGTGCGCCGGAGGTGATGTTGACGCCGAAGTTGCCCGGGTCCACGTAGGCGATCGCCGCCAGCAGCGCCGGGACGAGGGTGCGCGGGGCCGCCCGGCGCACGCCACCGAGGCCGCGCGTCGGCGACCGGTGGTCTGCGCGAGGCTCCTGCGCCACTCGCTCGTTCATGGCAGAAGCATCGAGCCTCGAGCACCTCTGCGCCAACTGCCGTCTGGCGGGGCAGACCATGCCGTCGTCAGCGGGCGGACGCGATGCCGAGCAACGCCGCGATGCCGAGGGCGCTGCGCGGGTCGTAGGCGCACGTCCAGAGGCCACCGTGCACAGCGGCATACGCCTCGTCCTGCCACGGGGCGGCGAGGGCCGGCGACCCGGTGCGCAGGTCGTGGACGAGCAGTGCCGCCATCAGCGTGTTGGCGGTGCCCGGCTCGAACACCTCCACACCGAAGCGGTGCGCCCCTGCGTACGCGGCTGCGAGCGCCCGGTTCTTGAGGACCGAGCGGGTGCGCGTGGGCGGCGCGACCTTGAACGACACGAGCCCGCCCTCGGCGCGGTACGCCGTCGCGCGCCATCGCTGCAGCCGCTTGGCGAGCAGGTAGTTGGGACCCTGCTGCAGCACGACGCTGTCGTTGACGCCCGGGTCCTGGCCGGGGACGTAGCTGCGGCGCAGCAGCCGGCCGCCGCTGACCGTGCGGAGCGGGACCCGCAGCACCTTGGAGGTGCGCCGGTGGGCGTAGCTGTCGACGGAGCGCTCGACGTCCGCGCCCGGCACCGCGAAGACGTCGGTCGGGGTGGCGAGGAAGGCGAGCGCGACGTCCTCGCGGCCCTTGGCTCGGACGACCTGCTGGGTCAGGGCGTCGACGGCCGTGGACACCCGCACGTTTGTCTCGCCGTCGGCGTACACGTAGTTGCCGAGCACGAGCGGCCCTGCCAGCCCGGCGACCCACCGGGTCACGGCCCCGAGGTCGTGGACCAGGTCGGCGCCGGCGCGTGCGGCGAGTGGGCCGTCGCCGGACCGGACCGGGACGGTGATCGAGCCGGCCAGCCTCCTGGTGTCGCCGAGCAGCCGGTCCCACAGGTCGCGCCGCGGGAGGTCGACCGCCGCAACATCGGCACCCCACCGCAGCAGCGAGCGCAGCGGGCCCATCTCGGCGGCGGCCCCGAGGACGACGACGGTGCGGTCGGACAGGTCGAGCCAGTCGGGGTTGTCGACGACGAGCCGGACGGCCTCGGCGCACGTCGGCTCGAGGGTGCCGGCCTGCACCCACAGGTCGAGGCGGCGGCGGAGGGCCTCCCCCGAGAGTCGCTCACCGGCATACGGCACCGACAGGAGGCGGTCCGGCGTGCCCGCGCCGTGGACGGTCTCGCAGCCGAGGGGCTCCGCCGCGGTGTGGCGGCCGGTGGCTTCGGAGGCTGTGGGGTGGGCAGGAGCCGCGGGGTCGAGGAAGGCGCTCTCGAGGGGCTGCTCCCCCGCGGGACCCGCCCAGTGCATCCGCTCGTGCAGCGAGGCCAGGCCGCCGCGGGCGATGTCGTGCGCCGCCTCCGGTGAGGTCAGGCCCGCCTCGACGAGCCGTCGGAAGTGCGGCAGGTAGCCCTGGCGCCAGTTCGTCTCGCGCTCGGCGGACGCGGCACCGACCGGATCGACCCCACGGAGGGCGTCGGCGACGACAGCCCGCCCGGTGGCGGTCGTGCTGCGGCGTCCGGACGTCGGGTCGAGTGGGAAGACCACTCCGGTGGGGTCGCTCATGGGCCCATCCTGCCCGAGTCGTGCGCGGCCGGCGTCACGCTCGCGAGCGGTGCGATGCACCACTTGTCCGTACCGGCGGGCGCGGATCGGAGCACCATGGGGACATGAGCACGAGGACGGCCGCCCTGGCGGCGGAGCTGACGTCGGACCGGACCAACGAGGTGGAGCGGATCGCCGGGCTGCGCCGCGAGTTCGCCGAGGTGGTCGAGGCGTCCGAGGCCAACATCGGGGACGACGAGCACGACCCCGAGGGCTCGACGATCGCCTACGAGCGCACTCAGATCGCGGCGCTCATCACGCAGGCCGAGCAGCACCTGGCGGAGATCGACGCGGCGCTGGCGCGCATCGACGACGGCACCTACGGCACGTGCGAGGTGTGCGGCGAGGAGATCCCGGACGAGCGGCTGCGCGCCAGGCCGGCAGCGCGGACGTGCATCGCCCATGCGGGTGTCAGGTTGCGCACCTGAACCGGCGCCACTGAACCGGCGCCGCTGAACCGGCGGCGAACCGCGCCCCGCGAACGGTCAGCGCAACCCGGCGGCGATGCGCTCGAAGGCGGCGTCGATGTTGCGTTCGAGCCGTCCGTGGCCGCCGTTCTGCTGATGCTCGATGCACGCGCGGACCGCGGCGATGGCGAGCGCGACGGTGAGCCGCGGCTCGAGCGTGGCGCCGGGCTTCACGCCGAGCCGGCGCTCGAGTGCTGCGGTCAGGGCGTTCTCGATGCGGATGTTGTTGCCGACGAGCGCCGGCGCCAGCGACGGCTCGCCGAGCAGGATGCGCCGGCGCTTGGCGCGCAGGCCGCGGTCGACCGATGCGGGCGCCAGCATGCCGCTCAGGATCCGGCGAAGGGACTCGAGCGGCGGCTCGCCGGGCACGTCCTCCTGGAGGGCCGCGGCATACGACTCGAGCTCCTCGCTCGTCGTGCCGATGACTGCGGCCTCCTTGGACGGGAAGTAGTTGAAGAAGGTGCGGGCGCTGACTCCTGCGCGTGCCGCGATCTCCTCGGTGGTGACGGCGCCGAAGCCCTTCTCCTCCACGAGGTCGAGGGCGGCGAGGTTGAGCGCGCGGCGGGTCTCGCGCTTCTTGCGCTCACGCAGGCCGCAGGCCTCGTCGGGCAGCAGGTCCGTGCTCATGCCTCCATGGTGCCACACCGAGATGCAGTCGCTGCAATTTTGCAGTGACTGCACGATCGGCGTACTCTGGTCGACATGCCCAAGTCATCCCTGCGCGTACCCGCCACCGCCGGGTCCGAACGTCCTGCCGCGAAGTCCGGCCTCGACGCCTCGACCCGCAACATCTTCATCGCGCTCATGCTCGGCATGCTCGTCGCCTCGATCAGCCAGACGATCGTCGGACCTGCCATGCCGCGCATCGTGGCCGAGCTCGGTGGCATCGACCACTACTCGTGGCTCGCCACCGCGGCCATGCTCGTCAGCGCGATCACCGTGCCGATCGTCGGCAAGATGAGCGACCTCTACGGCCGGCGCGGCTTCTACCTCGGCGGCCTCGTCGTCTTCATGGCCGGCTCGATCCTGTCCGGCTTCGCCCAGAACTTCTGGTGGCTCATCGCCGCCCGCGCGATCCAGGGCGCCGGCATGGGCACGCTGATGCCGCTGTCGCAGACGATCATCGGCGACATCATCCCGCCGCGACAGCGCGGCAAGTACCAGGGCCTGATGGGCGGCGTCTTCGGCCTCTCCTCGATCCTCGGCCCGCTCGTCGGCGGCTTCGTGACCGACCACTGGGGCTGGCGCTACCTCTTCTTCATCACCCTGCCCGTCGGCGTCTTCGCCTTCTTCGGCATCAGCCGCTTCCTGCACCTCGAGCACAACCCGCGCGAGACCGTCGTGGACAAGGCCGGCATCGGCGTCCTGTCGCTGACGCTCATCCTGCTGCTCGTGCCGACGTCGCTCGGCGGCACCACCCTCGACTGGGGCTCCCCCGCCATCATCGGGATGTATGCGGCCGGCGTCGTCGCACTCGGAACGTTCATCGCCATCGAGCGCCGGGCCGTCGAGCCGGTGCTGCCGTTGCGCCTCTTCAAGAGCTCGCTGTTCACGCTCTCGAACATCGCCGCGTTCATGGTCTCGGTCATGATGTTCGGCGCGATGATCTACCTGCCCGTCTACGCGCAGGGCGTGCTCGGCGCCTCGGCCACCAACTCGGGCCTGATCCTCATGCCGATGTCGGTCGCGATGATCGGCCTGTCGATCGTCGCCGGGCTCGTCATCACCAAGACCGGCCGCTACAAGCTGCAGACGATCGCGGGCATCCTCATCATGGGCGTCGGCTTCTGGCTGCTCACCCAGCTGCACTACGGCTCGAGCCAGACCGACCTCACCCTGTCGATGATCGTCTTCGGTGTCGGGCTCGGCATGGCGCTGCAGGTCTTCACCCTGATCATCCAGAACTCCGCCCAGCGCAAGGACCTCGGCGTCGCCACCGCGTCGACGCAGTTCTTCCGCAACGTCGGCTCGACCGTGGGCACCGCCGTGTTCGGCACCATCATGACGAGCGGCCTCGCCGGCAACATCGCCTCGCACCTGCCGACCTCGGTGGTCAAGCAGATGCAGGCTTCCGGGCAGGAGATCAGCGCCGGCTCGGTGCTCGACCCCTCGGCCCTGGCCAAGCTGCCACCGCAGATCGCCACCGGGGTGCAGCAGGGCCTCGCCGACTCGCTGCACACCGTTTTCGTCTGGGGCCTGGCCCCGTTCGCGCTCGCGCTGATCGTCACCCTCTTCATCAAGGAGGTCCCGCTGCGCGACACCGTCCACACGCCCGACGAGGCCGGCATCGAGATGCTCGACACCCTGTCGCAGTCGGCTCCCGACGACGAGCTCAAGGTCCCGCTGGGCCGCGGCGCCGGCAACACGCGTACGCACGAGCGCCTGCTCGGCCTGCGCCTGGGCCTGCTCGCCGACTCGGCCCTGCGCGGCGACCGGCCCCTGCTCACCCAGGCCGTCACGCGACTGGGAGAGGGCGACCTCGACGCCGGCGCGGCGCTGCTGCACCGCACCTCGCGGATGCTGACGACCGAGGACCCTGCCCTCGTGGCCGACACCGAGCGGTTCGCCGTCGAGGTTGCGGCCCGTGCCAAGGCCGACGGCGGCATCCTCGACGAGGAGCTGAAGCGCCGGCTCGCCACCGCCGTGGCCGAGCGCGACGCCCGCACCGTGCTGACGACGGTCGAGCCGACCGTCGCCGAGCGCCACGAGGCGGTCGACATCCGGCTGCTCTCGGCGGTCGGTGACGACCTCACCGCCGCCTACCTCGTCGACCGCCAGCAGGCGCGGATGGCCGAGCAGGCCGCCGCCCGCTGACCCCCACCGCCTGACACCCCGCCTGACACCCGCCTGGCCCCAGGGGCCACTTCTTGCGGGTCGCGACCAGTCGAGAGGCCAGAACTCGTGCCGAGTTCTGGCCTCTCGACATGTCCCACCCCGCGAACTTCGGCCTCTCGACGGTTGCAGCTCGACGGTTGGGGTGGGTGGCGGGAGGGCTGGGAGGAACGGGGGGTTGCGGGACGGTCGTGGCCGCATACGGTGGCGGCATGACCAAGGTTGCCCTCGTCACCGGCGCGTCGTCCGGCATCGGTGAGTCCATCGCCCTGCACCTCGTCGAGTCCGGGTGGACGGTGTATGCCGTCGCCCGCCGGGTCGAGCGGATGGCCGCCCTCGAGGCGCGCGGCGTCACCACCTTCGCGATGGACGTCACCGACGACGCCTCGATGGTGGCCGGCATCGACCGGATCATCGAGGAGCGGGGGCAGATCGACGCCCTGGTCAACAACGCCGGCTACGGCTCCTACGGGCCGGTCGAGCACGTGGCCATCGACGAGGCCCGGCGACAGTTCGAGGTCAACGTCTTCGGCCTGGCACGGCTGACCCAGCTCGTCACGCCGCACATGCGGACCCGCCGCCGCGGTCGGATCGTCAACATCTCCAGCATCGGCGGCAAGATCTACGAGCCGCTCGGCGCGTGGTACCACGCGACGAAGTTCGCCGTGGAGGGCTTCAGCGACAGCCTGCGCGTCGAGCTGGCGCCCTTCGGCATCGACGTCGTGATCGTCGAGCCGGGGCCGATCATCTCAGAGTGGAACACCATCGCGCGAGACAGCATGCTGGAGCGGTCCGTCGGCACGGTCTACGAGGACCTGGCGCGCCGGATGGCGGTCATGTTCGAGCGCGTCGACACCCCGCGGATGAGCTCCGGGCCCGCGGCCGTGGCCGAGAAGGTGCTCAAGGCACTGGAGACGGTGAACCCGGCGAGCCGCTATCCTGCCGGGCGCGGCGCGCGGGCCATCGTCACGGCGCGGCGCCTGCTGCCCGACCGGGCCATGGACGCCGTCATGAAGCGCGCCTACTCCGCCTGACCCGGCGCCCCCGCCACTCCACCGTCGAAGGGCCACAAACCGGGTGCGCGACACGTCGAAGGGCCACAAACCGTGCCCGGTTTGTGGCCCTTCGACGGGGTGGGGAGGGGTCAGCCCCAGACGAGGGCCTGGGCGGGGTCCTCCATGATCGCGGCGAGGTCGCTGAGGAACCTCGAGCCCAGCTCGCCGTCGATGAGGCGGTGGTCGAAGCTGACCGCGAGCTGCGTGACGTGCCGGATCGCGATCTCGTCGTTGCCGTCGGCGTCGGTGACGACCCAGGGCTGCTTGCGGATCGCGCCGAAGCACACGATGGCCGACTCCCCCGGGTTGATGATCGGCGTGCCGCTGTCGACGCCGAAGACGCCGACGTTGGTGATCGTCATCGTGCCGCCCGACATCTCGGCCGGCTGGGTGCGGCCCTCGCGGGCCGTCGCCGTGAGCGCGCCGATCGCCTGCGCCAGCTCGAGCATCGACAGGGCGTGGGCGTCCTTGACGTTCGGGACGATCAGGCCGCGCGGGGTGGCCGCTGCGATGCCGAGGTTGACGTAGTTCTTCTGGACGATCTCCTGGTTGGCCTCGTCCCACGTGGCGTTCATGCCCGGGTTGCGCTTGACCGCGAGGACCAGCGCCTTGGCCAGCACGAGCAGCGGCGTGACCTTGACGTCCCGGAACTCGCGGCTGCCCTTGAGGCGGTCGACGAGCTCCATCGTCTTGGTGACGTCGACGGTGACCCACTCGGTGACGTGCGGCGCGGTGAACGCCGAGCCGACCATCGCCTGGGCCGTCATCTTGCGGACGCCCTTGATGGCCGTGCGCTCCTCGCGCTCGCCGGTGCCGAACGGCATACGCGGGCCCGGCGGTGCGGCGACGGCAGCGGCCGGCGCCTCGGCCGGGACGGCGGCACCGTTGAGGGTGGCGCCGCTCGCGTGGTTCGTGACGTCCTCGCGGGTGATGACGCCGTCGGCGCCGGTGGGCGTCACCGTCGCGAGGTCGATCCCGAGGTCCTTGGCGAGCTTGCGCACCGGCGGCTTGGCCTTGGGTCGGCCACCGGTCGCACCCACTCCGTGGACTGCAGGGGCCGGGGACTCGACCCGGGAGGCAGGCGCGGGGGGCTCGGCGACGGGCGTCGCAGCCGCGATCTGCTCGGTCTCGGTCGGCGTCTTCACGCCTGCAGCGGCGGGGACCGCCGCCGTCTTGCGGGGACGGCGGGCCGTGGCGCCGGCCTTGGCGCCGTAGCCGACGAGGATCGCCTCGGACGCGCCACCGCCGGACTCGGCCGGGGCGGCCTTCTCGCCCGGGATCGAGGGCGCAGCCGACGGCGCCTCCTCGCCCAGGCCGTCGTCGATCGAGATGATCGGCGTGCCGACGTCGATGGTCTCGCCGACCTGGACGAGCAGCTCCTTGACGGTGCCGGCCCACGGGATGGGCAGCTCGACCAGCGACTTGGCCGTCTCGATCTCGAGGACCATGTCGTTGACCTTGACGGTGTCGCCGGGCGCCACCTTCCACTCGACGATCTCGGCCTCGACGAGCCCCTCACCGGGGTCGGGCAGGTTGAACGTCTTGATTGCCATGTGTCGCAGCCCTTCTCAGTACGCGAGCGCGCGGTCGACGCCGTCGAGGATCCGGTCGAGGTCGGGGAGGAACTCCTCCTCCATCCGGCTCGGCGGGTACGGGATGTTCGCGCCGTTGACGCGGATGACCGGCGCCTCGAGCTCGTAGAAGCACTGCTCCGTGACCTGGGTGGCGATCTCCGACGCCATGCCGAGGAAGCTGCTCGCCTCGTGGACCACGACGAGCCGGCCCGTCTTGCGCACCGACTCGACGATGGTGTCGATGGGCAGCGGCGAGAGCGAGCGCAGGTCGATGACCTCGATGCTCGTGCCCTCGGCCTCGGCCGCCGCGGCGGACTCGAGCATCGTCTTCACGACCGGTCCGTAGCCCACCATCGTCACGTCGGTGCCCTCACGGAGCACGTTGGCCTCGAACAGCCCTCGCGGCGCCGAGGTCGCGGCCGTGTCGTACTCGGCGCGGTCGTGGTAGCGACGCTTCGGCTCGAAGAAGATCACCGGGTCGTCGCAGGCGACGGCCTGCTGGATCATCCAGTGCGCGTCCTCGGGGTTGCTGCACGCGACGACGCGCAGGCCGGCGGTGTGGGCGAAGTACGCCTCGGGGCTCTCGGAGTGGTGCTCGGGGCTGCCGATGCCGCCGCCGAACGGGATCCGGATGACCATCGGGATCTTGACCGTGCCGAGCGAGCGGGCGTGCATCTTGGCGACCTGGCTGACGATCTGGTCGAAGGCCGGGTAGACGAAGCCGTCGAACTGGATCTCGCAGACGGGCCGGTAGCCGCGCAGGGCCATGCCGACCGCAGTGCCGACGATGCCGGACTCGGCGAGCGGGGAGTCGATGACACGGTCCTCGCCGAAGTCCTTCTGCAGGCCCTCGGTGATGCGGAAGACACCACCGAGCTTGCCGATGTCCTCACCGATGAGCACGACCTTGGGGTCGGCCTCCATGGCCTTGCGCAGGCCGTTGGTGATGCTCTTGCCGAGCGTGACCTTCTCGGGCTGGCCGGCCATCAGTTCGCCTCCTCGAAGCTCGCCTTGTAGGCAAGGTAGGCGGCACGCTCCGCCTCCATGACGGGGTGGTCCTCGGCGTAGATGTGGTCCCACATCGTCTCGCCGGGCATCGTGGCCATCGTGATGCAGCCCTCGCGCAGCTCGGCGGCGAACTGGTCGGCCTCCTCGTCGACGCCGGCGAAGAAGGCCTCGTCGGCCATGCCCTCGTGGGCCAGGTAGGTCTTGAGGCGCAGGATCGGGTCGCGGAACTTCCACTCCTCGACCTCGGCCGAGACGCGGTACTTCGTGGGGTCGTCGGCCGTGGTGTGGGCGCCCATGCGGTAGGTGTAGGCCTCGACGAGGAGCGGGCCGTTGCCGCCCCGGGCCTCGTCGAGGCAGTGCTGCGTCACGGCATACGTCGCGAGGATGTCGTTGCCGTCGACACGCACGCCCGGGAAGCCGAAGCCGGCCGCACGCTGGAAGAGCGGGATGCGGGTCTGCTTCTCGACGGGCTCGGAGATGGCCCACTGGTTGTTCTGGCAGAAGAAGACCACGGGCGCATCGAAGCTCGCCGCGTAGACGAACGCCTCGTTGACGTCACCCTGTGAGGAGGCGCCGTCTCCGAAGTAGCAGATGACGGCGGTGTCGCGGTCGGGGTCGCCGGTGCCGACGTTGCCGTCCA
>NZ_BAAANB010000001.1:40117-68588 GCF_039529575.1 Terrabacter terrae | reverse complement strand
TGGAAGTTGTTCTCCTTGGGATCCCACCCGCCCTGGCTGACGCCACGGAAGAGCTGCAGCGAGCTCTGCGGGTCCATGCCCCGGACGAAGCCGACGCCGTGCTCGCGGTAGGTGGGGAAGACGAAGTCGTGCGGCTTGAGCGCGCGGCCGGAGCCGACCTGGGCGGCCTCCTGGCCGAGCAGGCTCGGCCACAGGCCCAGCTCGCCCTGGCGCTGCAGGGCGTAGCCCTCGGCGTCGAGCCGGCGGATGAGGACGAGGTCGCGGTAGAAGCTCCGCAGGTCCTCGGGCGTCAGGTCCGCGACGTACTTGTCGTAGTCGGGGTGGGACACGCGCTGCCCTTCCGGGGTCAGCAGCTGGATCATGTCCGGGCCGCCGTCGCCGACCGCGGGGGTCGGCTGGTGCAGCTCGGCGACAACCTTGTCGCTCACGTGGGGCTCCTTCGCCGGTGAGACCGGCCTACTCGTTCGGCCCGCGGACGGGGGTCACCCGCTCGTCGGCTTCTGGGGGCGCAGGGCCGCCGTTCGTGACGACGGACACGTGCTTGGTCCTCGGACCGGAACTTACCGGAGAGCCCTGCCAATCTCACAATGCGGGACGATGCTGCCGCCCGAGTGCCGGGTGTCGGGTTTTCCGGCCGCCGGACAAACGCACCGATGACGTATGCCGTGGGGCCGCGCCCGCCGACGGCGCACTCGGCAGCGGGCTGAGCGGTGCGCTCACTGGTGGGCTCAACGGTGGGCTCAACGGTGGGCTCAGCGGCGGGTGCCCCAGTTCCAGGGCGGCGTGCTGAGCAGGCCCTGGCCCTGCACGAAGGTCTCGCCAAGGTCCTTGACGAGAGTGATGCCGCGGGCGGGCGAGCCGAGGCCGACCGGGACCTCGTCGTCGTCCTCGTCCTCACCGCCTCCGACGCCGAGCTCGCGGACGAGGGCCTGCGAGTGCGACACGACCAGGATCTGGCTTCGCTCGGCGGCGGCTCGCACGAGCCGGGCCAGCGGCGCGAGCAGGTCCGGGTGCAGGGAGGTCTCCGGCTCGTTGAGGACCATGAGCGGTGGCGGGTCGGTGGTCAGCAGGGCCGCGACGAGGAGCAGGTAGCGCAGGGTGCCGTCGGAGAGCTCGGCGCTGCCGAGCGGCCGGAGCATGCCCGGCTGGTGCAGCGCGACGTCGAACCGCCCGCCCTCGACCGTGACGTCGAGGATGGCCCCGTCGAAGGCGTCGGCGACGGCGCGGTCCAGCTCGGACCGGCCGTTCTCGCGGATGGTCTGCAGGGCGGCGGCGAGGTCCCGGCCGTCGTCGGCCAGGACCGGCGTCCGGGTGCCCACCTGCGGGGTGCGTGCCGGCGCACCCGCGTCGGCGCGGAACCCGTCGTAGAAGCGCCAGTCGCGGATCATACGGCGCACCCGGATCAGCTCGGGCGCCCGCTGCGGGTCGGCGAGCTCGGTGAGCATGCTCTCCCAGGGCCGGAGGGACCGCGTCAGCTCGGTCCAGCCGGGCCTCGAGGCGTGGGCGCTGCGGTCGGACGCAGCCCGTGAGCTTCCGCCCTCCGCAGAGCCGGGTCCGGTGTCGCGGTAGGCGGCGCGCCGGGAGCCTCCGCCGGGACCGGGCACCTCGACGGGGTCGGACTCCCACTCGGAGCCGTCGCCACCGTCATCGTCCCAGCCCGAGTCCCAGCCGTCGTCGGATTCGAGCGCCGAGCGGGTCTCCACGACGCCCCCGCGGCGGCGCACCAGCACCGAGCCGGGCCGCATCAACGGACCCGACCACACGACCTCCCGCTTGATCTCGGGGTCGCGCAGGAACGCCGACGCCGAGCCGGCCTCGCCCCCGGACGCCTGCTGCGGCAGGCCGAGGTCGACGAGGTAGCCGAAGTCGTCGGAGGCGAAACCGAGCTGCAGGCTGATCGGGCCCTTGCGCCGCGTCCCCTGCACCGCGTGGCCTCGCGCGCGGGCCCCTCCGAGCGTCGCCGGCCCCGCCCAGAGCGCCGACTCGAGTCCGCCCTCGCGCGCCAGCGTGCCGACGACGTCGCCTCGACCACACCCGGCCAGCAGTCGCAGCGACCGGTAGAGGCTGGACTTGCCACTGCCGTTGGCGCCGGTGACGACGTCGAGCCCGTGCAGCGGCACGACGACGTCGCGCAGCGAGCGGTAGCCGGACACGGCGACGGCGGTGAGCATGACCCGACGATAGGACCGGCCGCCGACACCAGTGACCGGACCGTGCCCGCGGCCAGAGGTCGCGCCGCGGTGCGACGAGACGCCGCGCCTCAGCCCGGCGAGCCGGCGTCGCCACCCGCGCCGGTGGACCAGGCGGGCAGCTGTTGCAGCGACCAGCGGTTGCCGTCGGGGTCGCGGAAGTAGACGAAGCGACCCCACGGCTGCTCGTCCACCTCGGAGGCCTCGACGCCTCGACCGACGAGCTCGGCGCGCACCGCGTCGGCGTCGGCCACGACCATCTGGAGGTTGTCGAGGCCTCCCGGCACGATCTCGGTCAGCCCCTTGCCGATGGCGATCGAGCAGGCGGAGCCGGGCGGCGTCAGCTGCACGAACCTGACGTCGTCGCTCACGGTGTGGTCGTGGTCGGCGGTGAAACCGACCTTCTCGACGTAGAACTCCTTGGCCCGGTCGACATCGGTCACGGGCACCGCCACCAGCTCGAGCTTCATGTCCATGGCGAGACACTAGGCCGGGGCACCCACAGCGGTGGCGGTTCGTGGTTGCACGGCTCCCACGCGGGGTGCGGGGCCGTTCGTGGGGTGCGCCGGCCGGGTCGGCCCGCAACCCGCGGACGGACGGCGCCAGGCTCAGCCGCGGCCGCGGTCCGGCTCGTCGTCGTCGCTGAACCCCACCGAGGTCGTATGCGTCGTGCCGGGCGACGAGGCGTCCCGCACGCTTGCGACACGCTGGGTCGACGGCCCCTCCGGGACGCCGCCCGGGCCGGTCGTGACCACCCCGGCCGGCCGCCGGCTCCGAACGAACCTGGCCCAGACCGCGGACAGCCGGCGGGCGAGGGCGTCGGCCGGGTCCGGCAGGGCCGCCACGACCATGAGGGCAAGGGTCAATGCCAGGGCGCAGACCGCCGCGAGCTCGAGCCAGCCGGTGAGCGTCGTGATGTGGACCAGGCCCGGTTGGAGGCCGATCGAGCGCTCGTCGAAGGAGAGCCGCTCGACGAGGGAGGCCGCCACCGTCGCGAGCGCCAGGGCCGTCCCGACCGCCGCGACCAGCTGCGCAGGCCGCCCGGGCCGCGCCACCCACCAGCCCAGGCCCAGCGACGCGCAGGCGAGCGCGGCGACGAGTAGGACCAGCCGGGGCACGGGGTTCGGGCCGCCGTAGGCGTCGAGGAGCACCCCGTCGGAGGAGTAGACCACCTGCCGACCCCATGACCAGGTGCGCTGCTCGTAGCCCTTGGTGAAGTCCCCGACCTCGGGTGCCCGGACGGCGAGGACCGTCGTCGGCCAGATGGCGGTCGTCGCGGCGAGGAGCACCCCGAGTCCGCCGATCGTGGCAATCGTGGCGCGCACCAGCAGCTGCGCCCGTGCCGCGGTCTCCGACTCCCCGGCGCCCTCCGCCGCCGCAGGCTCCCCGGCCCCCTCCGGTGTCGTCCCCTGCTCCGAGTAGTCGCTCGCCGGTCGCCACCTGATCGTGGGCCGTACGCGTCCGGCGGGGTCCGCAGTCGGCGAACCGGGCGACGCGGTGCCGTCCTCGTCCTCCGGGGCCGCGAGGGCGCGGGCCCTCGCGAGCCAGGCGGACGGCATACGCACTCCGGCCAGGGAGAGGACGAGAAGGGCGACGGCCACGACGCCGACGCCGGCCGACGCCGACTCCAGCCACCCCACGACCGTCGACGAGCCGGAGGCCGCGAGCCCGTGCACGTCGTCGCGGACGGGACGTCCGTGACGCTGTGCAGCCGACGTGAGCAGGTGGCCGAGGAGGGCCGCCCACCCCACCGCCGCGGCGACGGGGACCCACGCCGCCTGCAGGAGGAGCCACGCGACGACTGTCGCGGCGGCGACCGCGAGAAGCACGATGAGCACGACGAGCCCGAGGGGGTCCCAGAGGTCCTGGACCACTGCACCTCCGGCACCGAGCACCTGCGAGCGGCCCCAGCTCCAGAACTGCTGGTCGAAGAGCACGACACCGCGCTGGCTGTCGAGTGTCGTCAGCTGCCAGGTCGGCGCGAGCACCGACGGGACCGCGAGGACCACGGCCAGGAGCGCGGCCGCTCCGGCCGGAACCCGTTCACGCTGCAGCACCATCCGTCCTCCCGCGTCGCGTGCGCTCGCGCTGCCTCGGCCCAGTCGTCAGCGGGCGCCGAATCGCCCCGCCACCTCGAGGAGCCGTGAGTTGGCCTCCCCCTCGCCGATCGTGACGCGCACGCCGTCGTCGCCGTACTGGCGCACCGTCAGGCCCGCCCCCGCGCAGGCCTCGGAGAAGGCCGTCGACTCGGCGCCGAGCGGGAACCAGACGAAGTTCGCGTCGGATCGCGGCAGCTTCCAGCCCTGGTCGGCGAGCGCCTGGACGACCCGGTCGCGCTCGGCGACGAGCGACTCGACGCGCTCCTCGAGCTCGTCGAACGCGTCGAGGGAGGCGATGGCCGCGACCTGCGCGAGCGAGTTGACGCCGAAGGGCGTGGCCGTCTTGCGCAGGGCGGCGGCCACCGGAGGGTGCGCGACGGCATACCCCACCCGCAGGCCCGCGAGGCCGTACGCCTTGGAGAAGGTGCGCAGCACGACGACGTTGGGGCGGTGGCGCCACACGTCGAGCCCGCGGACCGCCTCGGGGTCGCGGACGAACTCGACGTAGGCCTCGTCGACGACGACGATCACGTCCTCGGGGACGCGGTCGAGGAACGCCTCGAGCTCGGCCTGGTGGACGCACGGACCGGTCGGGTTGTTCGGGGTGCAGACGAGGACGACGCGCGTGCGGTCGGTGATGGCGGCGAGCATCGCGTCGAGCCGGTGCCGCGCCTGCTCGTCGAGACCGACCATGACCGGCTCGGCCCCGGCGAGCAGCGTCACGATCGGGTAGGCCTCGAAGGAGCGCCACGCGAAGACGACCTCGTCCCCCGCGTCGCAGGCGGCGCCCACGATCTGGGAGAGCACCGCGACCGACCCGGTGCCCGTGGCGATGCACTCGGCCGGCACGTCGAGCGCCTTGGCGAGCCGCTCGGTCAGCGCCGTCACGGCCATGTCGGGGTAGCGGTTCACGGTCGTCGCCGCGTCCTCGATCGCCGCGAGCACCGACGGCAGCGGGCCGTAGGGGTTCTCGTTGGAGGAGAGCTTGTATGCCGTCACGCCGGCTGGCGCAGACGCGGGCTTGCCCGGCTTGTAGTCGGGCATCTGCGCCAGGACGTCACGGAGACGGACCTTGACGTCGCTCGCCTGCGGGGCGGCATACGACTCCCGTGGCGTCGCGCTCTCGGTGACGCGGTCGGGCAAGCTCTCGGCGGTGGCGTCGGCGGTGTCGCTCATACCCGAACTCTAGAGCCCGTGTCCACGGGCGCGACCGGCCCATGGACACTTCCCTGACGTGGGTGCCGCGGTGTGGCTAGGCTCACATCGTCGCGTCAGAGCCGCCTCGACACCTTCTGCCTGCCACCTCTTCCCGAAAGTCAGATCATGCGCATCGGCATCCTCACCGGGGGCGGGGACTGTCCCGGCCTCAACGCCGTCATCCGCGGCGCGACCCGCGCCGCCGAGGTCACCTACGACAGCACCGTCATCGGCTTCCGCAACGCGTGGCGCGGCGTCATGGACAACGACTACGAGATCCTCGACGTCGACCGGTGCCGGGGCATCCTCCCGCTCGGTGGCACCATCCTCGGCACGAGCCGTGACCAGCCGTTCGCGCACGAGGACGGCCTCAAGCGCGTCCGCAAGGCGTACGACCGGCACGGCCTCGACGCGATCATCGGCATCGGCGGCGAGGGCTCGATGGGGGTCCTCAACCGCCTGCACGAGAACGGCTTCCCCGTCGTCGGCGTGCCCAAGACCATCGACAACGACATCGCCCTGACCGAGATGACCTTCGGCTTCCAGACGGCCGTGCAGATCTGCACCGACGCCATCGACCGGCTGCACACGACCGCCGAGTCGCACCACCGCGTCCTCGTCGTCGAGGTGATGGGACGCCACGTCGGCCACATCGCCACGTGGTCGGGCCTCGCCGGCGGCGCCGCGATCACGCTCGTGCCCGAGGACCCCTTCGACATCGACGAGGTGTGCGAGCGGATCGTCCACCGGCACAAGAAGGGGCGGTTCGCGACGATCGTCGTCGTCGCCGAGGGCGCCCTCCCCCGACCCGGCACCTTCGTCATCCCGGCACCGGAGGTCGACAAGTACGGCCACCAGATCCTCGGCGGCATCGGCTCCCTCCTTGCCCGCGAGATCCAGGGCCGCACCGGCATCGAGAGCCGGATGACGGCGCTCGGGCACATCCAGCGCGGTGGGTCACCCGTCGCGTTCGACCGCGTGCTCGGAACCCGCTTCGGCGTCGCTGCGGTCGAGGCCGCGCTCGACGGCGCGTGGGGCCAGATGGTCGCCCTGCAGCGCGGACGCATCGAGCGGGTGGCCATCGGGGACGCCATCAGCTCCCTCAAGACGGTCGAGCCGGACCTGCTGCGCCTCAACGACATGTTCCAGCCGCGCATCCCCGGCGACGAGCACCCCGGCCTTCCCGTGGATTCGCCTGCCCGCGTGGAACACTGAGCGCATGCTCCTCAACTTCGCGCTGCAGACGGTGATCAACGCCGTCGCCCTGTGGATCGCCGCCTGGGCCATCCCGGGCATCACCTTCGGTGGCGGGTCGAGCACCCAGGTCGTCAAGACCGTGGTCATCGTCGCGCTGATCTTCGGCATCGTGAACTTCTTCATCAAGCCGATCCTCAAGCTGATCACGCTGCCGCTGATCATCCTGACGCTCGGCCTGTTCGTCTTCATCGTCAACGCGCTCATGCTCCAGCTCACCTCGTGGCTGGCCGGCAAGTTCGACCTCGCCTTCCACGTCGAGCACTTCTTCTGGGACGCCGTGTGGGGCGGCCTGATCATCACGTTCGTCTCGATGCTGCTGAGCTTCATCAGGACCGACTGACTCGCCCTCCGCACGGAGGCGGGCTCACGGCATACGGGGTGTCGGCTGGGACGCTGTCGGCGCCCGGTCCTACCGTCGTGGCATGCGGTTGCTCCACACCTCCGACTGGCACCTCGGGCGCACGCTCCACGGCGTGAACCTCCACGAGGCGCAGGCGGCCGTGCTCGAGCGCATCTGCGAGCTCGTCGAGGACCCACCGGACGGGGTCCCGGTCGACGCGGTGCTCGTGGCCGGTGACGTCTACGACCGCGGTGTCCCGCCGGTCGAGTCGGTCCAGCTCTTCGAGTGGACGCTGTCGCGGCTGTCGGCGGTCACCACCGTCGTCGTCACCTCCGGCAACCACGACTCGGCGATCCGGCTCGGCTACGGCGCCGGCCTCTTCCGCGACACCATCCGCATGGTCACCGACCTCGGCCAGCTCGACCTGCCGGTGCTGCTCAAGGGCAGCGACGGCGTGCGGGCGGCCGTCTACGGCATCCCCTACCTCGACCCCGACCACGCGCGCGCTGCGCTGGCCCCGGGTGGCGAGCCGCTGCCGCGCTCGCACCAGGCCGTCGTCGGCGCCGCCTGCGACCGCATCCGCGCCGACCTGGCGGAGCGGCCGGGCGTGCGGTCGGTGGTGCTGGCCCACGCCTTCGTCGCGGGCGCCGAGCCGAGCGACTCCGAGCGCTCGATCATGGTGGGTGGCGTCGACCGGGTGGCCGGCACCGTCTTCGCCGGCATCGACTACGCCGCGCTCGGCCACCTGCACGGCCCCCAGGCGCCCGAGTCGGCGGCCGGGTCCGTCGTGCGCTACTCCGGCTCGCCGCTGCGCTACTCCTTCTCCGAGCAGGACCACACCAAGGTCGTCCTCCTCGTCGACCTCGACGCCTCGGGCCCGGCTCGGGTGACGCCCGTCGAGGTCGCCCAGCCGCGCGCCATGGCGACGCTGCGGGGCTGCCTCGACGAGCTGCTCGAGTCGCCGGAGCACACTGCGGCCGAGGACGCGTGGGTGCGGGTCACGGTCACCGACCGGGTGCGGCCAGACTCCCTGATGGACCGCCTCAAGTCCCGCTTCCCGCACACCCTGCAGGTCTTCCACGAGCCCGACGGGGCGGTCGAGCGCACCCGCGGCGGCACGACGGCGGTCAGCGAGCGCGACGCCCGCGAGCTGGGGTCCGACTTCATCGCCTACGTCACCAAGACCGAGGCCGGCGAGGGCGAGATCGACGTCTTCGAGGCCGGCTACGAGGCCGCGGTCAAGGCACAGCACCTCGCCGAGGCGCAGGAGGTGGCGTGACATGCAGCTGCACCACCTGTCCATGACGGCCATCGGGCCGTATGCCGGCACCGAGGTCATCGACTTCTCCACCGTCGGGCGCACCGGCCTCTTCCTGCTCGAAGGACCCACCGGAGCCGGCAAGTCGACCATCATCGACGCCATCACGTTCGGCCTCTACGGCAAGGTGGCGCAGGCCTCCGCCGACGTCGAGCGCATCCATTCCCACCACGCCGACCCCCGGGCCGTGCCGGTCGTCGTGCTGGTCTTCGAGACCCAGTCGGGCATCTACCGCGTGCAGCGCACGCCGCGCTTCGAGCGGCCCAAGTCGCGGGGGGCGGGCACCACCGTGCAGCAGCCCACGGTCAAGCTGTGGCGCCTGCAGACGCCCGACGACCTCGAGGGCGGCGAGCTGCTCTCGGCCAACATCGGCGACTGCGACGACGAGATCACCCGGGCCGTGGGGCTGACCCGCGACCAGTTCGTGCAGACCGTGATCCTGCCGCAGGGAGAGTTCGCCACCTTCCTGCGCGCCCGCTCCGAGGACAAGGGCAAGCTGCTCGAGAAGGTCTTCGGCACCGCCTTCTTCCGTCGTGTCCAGGAGCAGGTCGTCGAGGCCGGGCGGGCCGCCCAGGCCCGGCGGCAGTCCGCGGTCGACGAGATCCGCATGGCCGTGCACGCCCTCGCCGTCTCCGCCGGGCTCGAGGCTGAGCGTCGGGAGGCCCTCGAGACCCTGAGCCGCACCGCGCCGGAGCTGCTCGAGGCGGAGCTGGCGCAGGTCGTCGACGAGCTGACCACCCGTGAGCGACACGCCCGCAAGGCCAGCCGCGAGGCCATCGAGACGCACAAGCAGATGGCCGACATGGTCAGCGACGCGCGCCTGCGCATGCAGCGCCGTGAGCGGCTGCTGGCGCTGCAGCAGCAGGAGCACGACCTCGGCAGGCAGGCGGTGCGCTTCGCCGACCTGCGCGCCGAGGTCGAGCGCGCCAAGCAGGCCCAGCCCGTGGCGGGCGCGGTGCGCACCCTGGCCCTGTCGGAGGGCCACCTGCGGGCCGCCGAGACCCGGTTGCGAAAGGCGCGCGAGGCGGTCGACCCGTCGCTGCGCGACCGCGGGGCCGCGGCCCTGCGCGAGGCCGCGGCACAGGCCCGTGAGGTGGTCGGCTCCCTGACCGGCGCCATCTCGCTCGAGGCGGCCCTCGCCGGCCGCGTCGCGGAGCTGGCACGGCTGCGCGAACGGCTGGACGGCACACGGCGGTCGGTGGGGGCGGTCACGACCGAGCTGCAGGCGCTGCCCGAGACGATCGCGGCGCACGACGAGGCGCTCACCGAGGCCCGCCGCGTGGCGGCGCTGCTCGACGGGCGGGCGGCCGAGGGCGAGCGCGCCCGGGACCGGCTCGAGGCGGCCCTGGCCCACGCGGCTGCAGCGGCTCGGGTGCCGGCGGCGGAGGGCACCGCCACGGAGGCGCTCTCGGTGGTGGCGACTGCGGAGACGTCCCTCGCTGCGCTGCGCCGGGCGCGCATCGAGGGCATCGCGGGAGAGCTCGGCCTCTCGCTCGTGGAGGGCGACCCGTGCCCGGTCTGCGGCTCGATCGAGCACCCGTCACCGGCGCACCCCACGCTCGACGCCGTCACCGCGGAGCAGATCGAGGCCGAGGAGGCTCGGCTCGTGGCGTTGCGCGATCGCGCCGCACTGGCCGCCGAGGCCCTTGGCGCCCTGCGCTCGGAGGTCCGTGAGCTGGCAGCACGGTGCGACGGCCTGGACGCGGCGGCGGCTCGAAGCCGAGCGGAGGCAGCCGCTCGTGAGCTCGCCGAGTCGGTGCGCGCCCGCTCCGATGTCGAGGCCGCTGCGGCCCGGCTGGCCGAGCTGAGGGCACGCGTCGACACCCTGGGGGCGGAGGCCCGCCGGCTCGGGGCCGACCTCGCCCGCCACGAGCAGGCGGTCGCCGACCTCGACACCCGCATCGCCGAGGAGACGAGCGTGGTCGAGCAGGCCCGCGACGGCCACCCCAGCGTCGCGGCTCGACGCGACGGGCTGGTCGTCGCCGCCGCACGTATCGACGACCTCGTCGACGCGCTCGGCCAGCGCGACGTGGCGGCGGCCGCAGTGGCCGAGGACACCGCGGCGCGCGACGCCGACCTCGCCCAGTTCGGCTTCGCCGACGTCGAGGAGTGGATGGCAGCCGAGCGGGGTGCCGAATGGATCAGTGCCCGCACCCGCGAGATCTCCGAGTTCGAGCGTGCCTGCACCCAGGTGCGGGCCGGGCTGAGCGGGCCAGAGCTCGCCGACGTGCAGCTCGACGCCCTCTTCGACGACATCGACCAGCTCGAGGCCCTCGCGGCCGCCGCCAAGAAGGAGCTCGAGGCGGCCACCAACGAGCACGGCAGCCTGCGGGACCAGGTGGCGCGCACCAAGCGCCGGGTCGCCGAGATCCGTGAGGCGCTGGCGGGCAACGCCACCGTCATCGCCGAGACCGCCGACGCGGTGCGGGTCGGTCAGCTCGTCGCCGGCAACGGCGACAACCAGCTCAACCTCGACCTGGCCAAGTACGTCCTGATCCGACGCTTCACCGAGGTGCTCTCGGCAGCCAACACCGAGCTCGGCCGTTTCTCCGGTGGCCGGTACACGCTGGAGCACACGGACGCCAAGAAGGGCAACGCCAAGTCGGGCCTCGGCGTGCGGGTCCACGACATGCACACCAACCAGGTCCGCGAGGTCGGCACCCTCTCCGGTGGCGAGACCTTCTACGTCTCCCTCTCGCTGGCTCTGGCCCTGGCGGAGGTCGTCCGGGCCGAGTCCGGCGGCGTAGACCTGGGCACCCTCTTCGTCGACGAAGGCTTCGGCACCCTCGACCCCGACGTGCTCGACGACGTCATGCACACGCTCGAGGGCCTGCGCGAGGGCGGCCGTACGGTCGGCATCGTCAGCCACGTCAGCGAGCTGAAGTCCCGCGTCGCCGACCGCATCGAGGTCGTCGTCAAGCCCGACCGCACGAGCACCTTGCGCATCACCGCCTGAGCCCGAACACCGCTCACCCGGCGTCCGGTTCCGCGTCGCCAGCGGCGACCCAGCGGCACATCCAGCGCTGCAGCGGTGCCGAACGGGCCAGCCGCTCAGCCGGCGTCGGTGCCCAACTGGGTTCTCGGGCGTGCGCGTCGCCGGGCGGCGCCGACCGCCACGACGACGACGCCGACGACGGCAGAGCCGCCGGCGAGGTCGGAGTAGCCGAGCGAGCCGACGACGATCCCGGCCACCACTCCGCCACCGGCACCTGCGAGACCCATCAGCACGTCGGCAAGGCCCTGGGTGGCGGGCCGCTCGTCGGTGGTCACGACCGAGGTCAGCAGGGTCGAGCCGGAGACGAGCGTGCACGACCAGCCGACCCCGAGCAGGAAGAGCGCGACGAGCAGCAGCCCCGACCAGCCGGCCTGGGACCGGGAGGCAAGCAGCGAGGCGAGGGTGAGCACGACGCCACCGGCCATCGCCACCGGCGGGGCACCCCACCGGTCGACGGCGCTGCCGACGAAGGGCGACAAGGCGTACATCCCGAGGATGTGGACCGAGATGACGAAGCCGATCACCTCGAGCTCGGCATTGCCGTGCTTCATGTGGATCGGCGTCATCACCATGACGCTGACCATGACGAGGTGGCCCAGGGCCATGACGAGCACCGCCCGCAGCGCGGCTGGGTTCGCGCGCACCACAGCGAGGCCCCGGCGCATGGAGCCGTCGTGGTTCGGGGCGTCCTCGACACCACCGGAGGCCGGGTCGCCGGCTGCCTCGCCGGCGTGCGGCCCCTCGCCAACGGGCAGGGCTTCGAGCCTGCCGCGTTCGGCCCGCTCGGCGGCATCGAGCGCCCGTGCGGTCAGCAGCGGGTCAGGCCGCAGCAGCCGGTCCACGACGAGCCACGCGAGCACGAAGCCGACGAGCGAGAAGACGAACGTCCCCGCCAGCTCCGGCAGCCCGGCTGCGTGCGCCAGCGCCTTGCCCGGGCCGACGAGGTTGGGGCCGGCGACGGAGCCGATCGTCGTCGCCCACACCACGATCGAGAGGTCACGCCCTCGGTGCGCCGGGCTCGCGAGGTCGGCGGCGGCATACCTCGTCTGGTTGTTTGCCGTCGTGCCCCCGCCGAAGAGGAACATCCCGACGACGAAGAGCGGGAACGACCGCACCAGGGCGGCGGCCAGCACGAGGGCAGCACCCACGAAGGCGACCGTCAGCCCCAGGCGCAACCCGACCCGCCGACCCCGGGCGGCCGTCGCCCGGGCCACCGGGATCGTCAGCAGCGCCGTGCCGAGCACCTGGGAGGTCGTGCCGAAGCCGGCGAGCGCCTCGGTGCCGCTCAGGTCCTCCGCCAGCAGCGCCCCCACGGCGATGCCGCTCGCCATGCCCACCCCACCGAGGACCTGTGAGAGGACCAATGACCGGACGACCTTGCGCTGCAGCGTCGCCCGGTCCACCGGCACAAGATCAGGCACCATCCCCCGGCTCACACGTGCCGGCGCGAGGTGATGACGCGGAAGCGACTCGCGACGAAGGCGGCGTCGGTGTAGGCGGCGTTGGCGGCGGGGTTGGCCCCGGTGCCGTGGAAGTCGGAGAACGCGGCCGTCTGGTTGACGAAGACCTGGCCGGTGAGGTTCTCGGACAGCGCGACCCCACCCTCGGCGGCGGCCTCGCGTGCCGCCTCGAGCACCGCCTCGCTCGTCGAGTAGACGGCGGCCGTCATGGCGCCGTGCTCGCGCACCGTGTCGGCCAGCTGGGCGAGCGACTGCTCGGTGGAGGCGGTCCTGATGAGGAAGCCGACCGGACCGAAGCACTCCTGGGTGTAGACGTCCTCGCGGGCCACGTCCACGGCCACGAGGCCCGGAGCGCGGACGACCGCGTCGGTCCACGTGGGGTGGGTGATGCGACGCGAGTCGAGGACCACGTGTCCGTCCGCGTCGGCAGCGATCGTGGCGAGCGAGTCGGCGTTGCTGCGCACCTGGTCGTTCACCGTGGCACCGAGCAGCTCGACGGCCTTCGCGTCGTCGCCGGTGAGCCGGCCGACCGCGGCGGCGATCCGTTCGCCGAGCTCGTCGAAGGACAGGTGCCCCTCGTTCGTGTCGATCCCGCCTTCGGCGACGTAGAGGTTCTGCGGGGCCGTGCACATCTGGCTCGAGTAGAGCGTGAGGCTGAAGGCGAGGTTGCCCAGCATCCCCCTGAGGTCGTCCGTGGAGTCGACGACGATCGAGTTGAGGCCGGCCTTCTCGGTGTAGACGAGCTTGCCGTGCGCTGCGGCCGACTCCTCGAGCCACGCGCCGAAGGTGGGCCCGCCGGTGTAGTCGATGATCGCGACCTCGTCGCGCTCGGCGAGCGTCTTGGCCAGGCCCTGGCCGTCGGCCTCGGCGGCGAGCTGCACGAGGGCCGGGTCGAAGCCGGCCTCGACGAGCACCTCACGGGCGATCTCGACCGAGATGGCGAGCGGCAGCACGGCCCGCGGGTGCGGCTTGACGACCACCGGGTTGCCCGTGACGAGCGAGGCGAAGATGCCGGGGTAGGCGTTCCACGTCGGGAAGGTGTTGCAGCCGATGACGAGGGCCACGCCGCGCGGGACGATGCGGTAGTCCTTCTGCATCCGGGTCGGCGCCGGGTTGCCCTCGCGGTCACGGCCCGGCTTCTCCCAGACCACGGAGGTGGGCACGCGCTCCTGCTCGACGAGCCCCGCAGCGATGGCCTCGACGGCGCGGTCCTGGGCGTGGGGCCCACCGGCCTGGAACGACATGACGAACGGCTGCCCCGAGGTGTGCATGACGGCGTTGGCCATCTCGAAGCTGCGGCGGTTGATCCGGTCGACGATCTCGACGCAGACCGCGGCCCGCACCTGCGGGCCCGCGTCGCGCCACGCCGGCATCGCCGCGCGGGCGGCTGCGAGGCCGGCATCGAGGTCCAGCGCCGGGTAGGTGACGCCGAGCTCGGGACCGTAGGGCGAGACCTCGCTCCCGACGAAGGTGCCGTCGGTCGGCTGGTTCGACAGGGCGGCATACGCCCTCCCGAGGTGCGCCTCGTGCGCCTTCAGCCCCTCGGCGGCCGCGGTCTCGCCGTAGACCCGGGGGCTCGGCGACTCGGGGTAGCGGGAGTACCAGGAGCGGCTCGCCAGGGCCTGACGGATCTCGTCGAGGACTCCCGCGTGCGCGTCGAGCAGGGGGTGGGTGGGCGTCGTTGCCGGTGCAGTCACGCGACGATGCTAGCCCCGGAAGGCGCCGCTGCCGTATGCCGTCGGGCGGGCTCCGAGCGCGCCCTCCGCGCGCACGCGGCGGGGCAGCAGGCAGGATGGCGGGCATGGACACGGACGTCAGGGAACCGGACGGATCAGGCGCCGCCGACCGCACGGACGAGGAGACGGCCCAGCACGACGAGGCGATGCGCGCCGCGTCAGCCTTCGGGCCCGTCGGCGTCATCGGGGCCGGGGCCATGGGAGCGGGCATCGCCCAGGTCGCGGCGACCGCCGGGCACGCGGTGACGCTCGTGGACGTGGTGCCGGGCGCTGCGGCGAGCGCCGTCGAGAGGATCGGCGATGCGCTCTCCCGCCTCGTCCACAAGGGGCGGATGCCGGCCGACATGGCCACCGCGGTGCTGGCCCGGATCACCGGCGCCGAGTCTCTCGAGAGCCTGCCCAACTGCGGACTGGTCATCGAGGCCGTCCCGGAGGACCTCGACCTCAAGCGCGGCATCTTCGCGGAGCTGGCCGACCTGCAGCCCTCGACGGCGGTGCTGGCCACGAACACCTCGAGCATCGACATCGACGAGATCGCCGACGAGGTGGCCGATCCTGAGCGCGTGCTCGGGCTGCACTTCTTCAACCCGCCGCCGGTCATGGCGCTGGTCGAGGTCGTTCACGGCGAGCGCACGGCCCCCGCGTACGTGGAGCACGCCGCGGCCCTGGTGGCCGCGTGGGGCAAGACCCCGGTCCGCTGCAGCTCGACGCCGGGCTTCATCGTCAACCGGGTGGCCCGCCCCTTCTACGGCGAGGCCCAGCGGATCGTCGAGAGCGGGATCGCCGACCCCGCCACGGTCGACTGGATCCTGCGCGAGCGCGGCGGCTTCCCGATGGGCCCCCTCGAGCTGACCGACTTCATCGGCCAGGACGTCAACCTCGCCGTCGGCACCTCGGTGTGGGAACAGACCGGGCGCGACGAGCGCTACGCGCCCACGACCTTCCAGCGTGAGCTGGTCGAGGCCGGGCGCCTCGGCCGCAAGTCGGGCCGCGGCGTCTACGCGTATGCCGCCGACGGATCGGTCGAGGGCGCCGCGCCTGACCTCGAGCTCGCCGAGCGCCTTGTCGGCGGTCCGGTGGCGACCGACCCGCTCGCCCGGACGCTGGCGATGCTGGTCAACGAGGCTGTCGACCTCGTCGCCCGCGGCGAGGCGAGCGCCGACGACGTCGACACCGCGATGCGGCTCGGCACGCGCTACCCCAAGGGACCGGTCGCGTGGGGCCGGGAGCTCGGGTTCGACCGGGTGGCCCGGTGGCTCGGCGAGCTCGACGAGGCCTACCCGGGCGGGCGCTACCGGCCGAGCCCTGCCCTGACCGACGGGAGCCTCACGTGAGCGAGACGGCCGACGGCATCGCGTTCGCACGGCAGATGTGGGCCGACGACGAGGCGTCGCGCCGGCTCGGCATGGAGGCCGTGGTCCTCGAGCAGGACCACGCCGTGGTCCGGATGGCCATCCGCGACGACATGGTCAACGGGCACGCCATCTGCCACGGCGGCTACATCTTCACCCTGGCCGACTCGTGCTTCGCGCTCGCCTGCAACTCGCGGGGGCGCCTCACGGTGGCGGCCGGGGCCGACATCTCGTTCACTGCGCCGGGGCGGCTCGGGGACGTGCTCGTCGCCGAGGGTCAGGTGCGCTCGGCGTTCGGCCGCAGCGGGATCACCGACGTCACGGTGAAGCGGGAGTCCGACGGCCAGATCATCGCCGAGTTCCGCGGCCGCAGCCGCACGCTGGCCCTCCCGCGCCCCTGACCGTCGAAGGGCCACAAACCGGGCGACGCGAACGCTGACTGCCACGTTGGGCGCCATCCTGGAGCCCGGTTTGTGGCCCTTCGACGGTTGAGTCGGGTCAGCGGGAGCGGCGGCTGCCGGCTCGCGTGCCGGCGGAGAACGCCGCGGCGCTGCCGCCGCTGCTCGTCGAGTAGACGGTCGCCGAACCACCGCGACGGCCGGAGCCCCCCGAGGCGCCAGCGCCACCGGAACGGCGACCGGCCGACTGGCCCTCGCCGCCCTGGCCACCGCGCCCGCGACCCGCACCCCGACCGCCGGAGCGGCCGGCACCGCGGGCGCCGCCGCCCTGCGCGTCCGATCCCTGGTCGCCGCGGCCTCGGCCGCGGCCTCCCTCGCTGGGGCCACGACCGTGCTCGCCCGCCTGACGCCCGCCGCCGGCACCACGGCCACCGCCGGAGCCGGCGTTGCCGCGGGCACGACCACGGCCGCGACCGGAACCGCCACCGGAACCGCTGCCCGAGCCGCTGCCCGAGCCGCTGCCCGAGCCACCGCCGCGGGGGGCCTCCTCGCGGACAAGGCCACCGGCATACGACCGCTCGCCCGGGGCGAGCTCGCTCAGCAGCGGGTGCCCGAGCTGGACGCGGGTGGTCGTCGGCTTGATGCCGGCCTTGCGCGTCAGGTCGCGCACGTCGCGCACCTGGTCGTCGAGCATCATCGTGATGACCGTGCCGTCGTTGCCGGCGCGCGCCGTGCGGCCGGAGCGGTGCAGGTACGCCTTGTGCTCGACGGGCGGGTCGGCGTGGATCACGAGGGCGACGTCGTCGACGTGGATGCCGCGGGCCGCGATGTCCGTCGCGACGAGGGTCTGGGCGCGGCCGGAGTGGAAGTCGTCCATGTTGCGCGTGCGGGCACCTTGGCTGAGGTTGCCGTGCAGCTCGACGGCCGGAACTCCCGAGGCGTTGAGCTGCTTGGCGAGCTTCTTGGCCCGGTGCTTGGTGCGGGTGAAGACGACCTTGCGCCCGGGGGCCGCGGTCAGGTCGAGGATGACGGGAAGGTGGGCGTCGGCCCCCACGTGGAGCACGTGGTGGCTCATCGTCGAGACGGGCGACTGGGCCGAGTCGGCCTCGTGCGTCACGGGGTTGGTGAGGAAGCGCTTGACCAGCACGTTGATCGCGCCGTCGAGCGTCGCGGAGAAGAGCAGCCGCTGGCCGTCACGGGGCGTCTTGTCCATGATCCGCCGGACGCCCGGCAGGAAGCCGAGGTCGGCCATGTGGTCGGCCTCGTCGAGGATCGTGATCTCGACGTCGTCGAGGGACACGTGGCCCTGCTGCATCAGGTCCTCGAGGCGACCGGGGCAGGCGACGACCACGTCGACGCCCGCGCGCAGGCCCTGGACCTGGGGGTTCTGGCCGACGCCGCCGAAGATCGTCTGCGACGTGAGGCCGAGCGGCTTCGCGAGCGGCGCCATCGCGGTGTCGATCTGCGTGGCGAGCTCGCGCGTCGGGGCCAGGATCAGGGCGCGGGGACGGCGCGGCTGGCGACGTCGACCCGACTGCGACAGGCGGGTCAGCAGGGGCAGCAGGAACGCGTACGTCTTGCCGGAGCCGGTGCGACCGCGGCCCAGCACGTCACGCCCGGCCATCGAGTCGGGCAGCGTCGCGGCCTGGATGGGCGTCGGGGTGGTGATGCCGAGGTCGTCGAGGATCGAGACGAGGCTGGTGGGCACGCCGAGAACGGCGAAGTTCGTGTCGGTGGACACAGGTGGGCACTCCAATAAGTGGAAAGGGTCGTTCTGCCCGGCGCGAGGAACCTCGGCGATGAGGGGTCGCGGCGCAAGAGCGAATCGACGGGGCCGGCGCAGCTGCGCCCGACCAAGAAGAGGCGGCCCGAGGCAGAACTGGGCGGGCCGCTGCCACCAGCCTAGCCGATCGGCGTCGTCGGTTCACACCGAACCCATGACCGCGACCTTGAAGAATCTTCTTCGCCTTCCCTAACAGACCGCTCGAATCGCCGTGCCTCCTCTCAGAAAACGCTGACGCAACTCACAGCGGTCCCTAACGTCGAAGGGTCGGCGTCGTGGGGGCGCCGCGGGCGTGCGCGCGAGTTGCGTGGTCTGGTCACGCCCGAGTGACAACGATGGGACACCGCATGACGAAGAGAAGGCGTGTCATCACGACCGTCGTGGCCTGTACCACCGCCACGGCGTTCGCGGCCGGCACGGCATCGACGGCTTCCGCCCACGACTCCGGCCAGGGTCCGGCGCACTCGCCGAAGGTGCTCAACGACAAGGTCATCGCACCGTTCGGCATGGCGATCTCGGGTCAGGACGTCTGGTACACAGACGGATTCGTCGGGACCGTCAACCGAATCTCGAAGGGGACCGACACGGTCGTCACCAAGGGACCGCAGTCGGAGGTCGCCGGCATCGACGTGATCCGGGGCGGCGACACCTACGCCTTCACGTCCTCCAACGACGACCACAGCGCCACGTCTCTGACCATCCGGAGCAAGGGGCGCGCGGACGTCGTCGCCGACCTCAGCGCCTACGAGAAGAAGGTCAATCCCGACAAGCACAAGACCTACGGCGTGGTCGCCGGCGGGAAGTCGTGCGCGCCAGGAGAGCTCGACGCCTGGTTCATGAAGAACGCCGGAACCCCCGCGACGTACAAGGGACAGGTCGACTCACACCCGTATGCCGTCGGCTACCTCGGGGACGGGGCGTGGGCCGTGGCCGACGCCGGGGGCAACGACATCCTCCGGGTGGACCGCCACGGGCGGGTGTCGACGATCGCGGTCATGCCTGCCCAACCCGTGAAGCTGACGGCCGCCCAGGTCGCCGCGCTCGGAGCGCCGTCGTGCCTGGCCGGGGCGACGTTCAACTTCGAGGCGGTCCCCACCGACGTGCAGCGCGGCGAGGACGGCAAGCTGTGGGTCTCGACGCTGCCCGGCGGTCCCGAGGACCCGAGTCTCGGGGCACGCGGCTCGGTCTACACCGTCAAACCGTGGAAGCACACGAGCAACCGCGTGGCGACCGGCTTCCTCGGTGCCACCAACCTCGCCCTCGGTGACGACGGCGCCGTCTACGTCGCCGAGCTCTTCGCGGGCAAGGTGACGCAACTGAAGCACGGCCACCGCTCGACCGTCGTCACCACCGAACGGCCGCTCTCCGTGGAGGTCCAGGGCGACTACCTCTACGTCGGGACGCTCGCGGACATCATGTTCGGCCCCTCGGGGCCGCCCGTCATCAAGGCTCCTGGAAGCATCACTCGATACCACCTCTGAGCGAGGTCCGAGCGACGTCTGAGCGACTCGGAGTCACACGTCTGATCGCCTCTCACCGCAGGCGCCCCGGGTCCTTTTCCCGGGGTGCCTGTTGTTATGCGGCTAACGGTTCGGTCGCATCCGTGGGAAGGCTCAGGGAAAGGTGGAAGGATCGGTGGATCAAAGGCGCACCGTCGCGCCCGAAAAATGAACACCGAGTTCGCACACCGCGTTCGTCCTGGAAGGACCTCCCATGCGTCGCATGTCCCTCATCGCCGCCACCGGCTTCGCCGTTGCGGGCCTCACGCTGTCCGCGTGTGGTTCGAACTCGCTGTCCAACAACTCCCCCGGAGCGGGCAGTGCCCCAGGCGCCTCGGGAACCGCTGCAGGCGGTGCGGTCGACCCGACGCTGGCTGCCAAGGTGCCGGCAAAGCTCAAGTCCGCCGGCAAGATCGTCGTCGGCACCGACCCGACGTACGCACCCAACGAGATGCTGGCGAGCGACGGCAAGACGGTGGAGGGGTGGGACGTCACCCTCTTCGACGCGGTCGCCGCCAAGCTGGGCCTGAAGACCGAATATGTCCCGGCCGGTTTCGGCACGATCATCCTCGGCGTGACGGGTGGCAAGTACGACATGGGCGTCTCGAGCTTCACCATCAACCCGGACCGCAAGCAGAAGGTGAACATGGTGAGCTACTACAGCGCCGGCACCCAGTGGGTTGTCGCCAAGGGCAACCCGGAGAACGTCAG
Organism: Terrabacter terrae; assembly: GCF_039529575.1. Taxonomy (NCBI): domain Bacteria; kingdom Bacillati; phylum Actinomycetota; class Actinomycetes; order Micrococcales; family Intrasporangiaceae; genus Terrabacter; species Terrabacter terrae. The sequence goes on along the minus strand of NZ_BAAANB010000001.1, from coordinate 48,254 downwards.
CATCGACAACGCCTGCGGCAAGAGCATCGGCGCGCAGAAGGGCACCGTGCAGGCCGACGACCTCGCCGCGCGCAGCAAGAAGTGCACCGACTCGGGCAAGCCCGCCATCACACAGGTGATCCAGACCGGCCAGGACCAGGTCACCGCTGACGTCGCCAGCGGCAAGACCGTGGCGATGCTCGCGGACTCGCCCATCGGGTTGTATGCGGTCAAGCAGACCGGGACGTTGGAGCCGCTCGGCAAGATCTACGACTCGGCTCCCTACGGCTATGTCGTCCCGAAGGACCAGACCGCCTTCGCCAACCTCTTGGTCGACGCGCTGAAAGCCGCCAAGGCCGACGGCAGCTACGAGGCCGCACTGAAGAAGTACGCCGTCGAGGCCGGCGGGATCGACAACTTCGCCGTCAACCCGTGAGCAGTCCGATGACCGGCGCGACGCAGACCAGCACGACGGCCGGCACGGCCAGCGACCGGCCGGGGCTCATCGACGCCCGGCCGGTGCGCCACCCGGGCCGGTGGGTCGCCCTCGCCGTGATCATCCTGCTCGTCGGGATGCTGATCAGCTCGTTCGTGACCAACCCGCGCTGGGATTTCTCCAAGGCGCTCGAGATCATGCAGCAGACGCCGGTGATCGAAGGCCTCTGGAAGGGCACGATCATCGGCACGATCGGGTCGATGGTCATCGGCATCGTCGGCGGCGTCATCATCGCCGTCCTGAGGCTGTCCGAAAACCCCGTCCTGCGCGGCGTCTCGTTCGTCTACACCTGGTTCTTCCGCGGCATCCCGCGGCTCGTGCTCCTCGCGATGATCGGCAGCGGCGTCGGCTTCCTCTACAACAAGATCGACTTCGGAGTGCCGTTCGGGCAGCAGCTCGCCTCCTTCATGGGGCTGTCGAGCAACTTCACCTTCTTCACCCTGAACGTCAACCAGTTCTCGAGCACGCTGCTCGCCGGCATCATCGGCCTGGGTCTCTCCGAGGCGGCCTACATGGCCGAGATCGCCCGCGCGGGCATCCTGTCCGTCGACAGGGGCCAGGCCGAGGCTGCTGCAGCTCTCGGCATGGACCGCGGCAAGGCGATGCGACGAGTCGTGCTCCCGCAGGCGATGCGCGTCATCGTGCCGCCGACCGGCAACGAGACCATCGCGATGGTCAAGGACACCTCGCTCCTGTCGGCGATCCCGGTCATCACGGAGCTGTTCTACCAGACCAGTGCCATCGGCAACCGGACGCTGCTGATCATGCCGGCGTTCGTCGCCGTGACCGCGTGGTACCTCATTGTCGGTTCGGTGCTCATGGTCGGGCAGTACTTCCTGGAGAGGCGGTTCGGGCGCGGCTTCGGCACCCCGAGCAACAAGCGGGCCGCACGACCGGCCGGGGCAGGAGGAGCCTGATGTCCGACACCACCACCAACCGAAGCACCACGAACCAGCCACCCGCCGGGGCGGGCACGACGGCGCAGGCCCAGCCGAACGAGCGCTCCCGCACCGGGGAGGAGCAGCCGCTGGTCCGGGCCCTCAACGTCATGAAGAGCTTCCACGGCAACGAGGTGCTCAAGGGCATCGACCTCGACGTGCACCGCGGCGAGGTCGTCTGCCTCCTGGGTCCGTCGGGCTCTGGCAAGACGACCTTCCTGCGCTGCATCAACCAGCTCGAGCAGATCGACGGTGGCCGCATCTGGGTCGACGGCGACCTCGTGGGCTTCCGCGAGCAGGGCGGTCATCTGCACCACCTCACCGACAAGCAGGTCGCCGCGCAGCGCCGCGACATCGGCATGGTGTTCCAGCGGTTCAACCTCTTCCCGCACATGACGGCACTCGACAATGTCGCCGAGGCTCCGGTCCAGGTCAAGGGCGTCGGCAAGAAGGAGGCGCGGGCGAAGGCGCGGGAGCTGCTCGAGCAGGTCGGCCTCGGCGACAAGCCCAGCGCCTACCCCGCCCAGCTCTCCGGCGGCCAGCAGCAGCGCGTCGCGATCGCGCGAGCCCTCGCCATGGAGCCCAAGCTGATGCTCTTCGACGAGCCGACCTCGGCCCTCGACCCCGAGCTCGTCGGCGAGGTGCTCCGCGTCATGCGTGAGCTGGCCCAGCAGGGCATGACCATGATCGTCGTCACGCACGAGATGGGCTTCGCCCGCGACGTCGCCGACCACGTCGTCTTCATGGACGCCGGCGTCGTCGTCGAGGAGGGCAAGCCCCGCGACGTCATCACCAACCCGCAGCACGAGCGCACCAGGTCGTTCCTCCAGCGCATGCGCAGCGAGGACGAGGAGGCCGCCTCCGACGCGGAGGCCAACCGCGACGCCTGAGCGTCCCGGCTCGCGTCGAGTGGGCACCTCTCCGGCGGGAGGTGCCCACTCGCGCGTCCGGGCGCAGGCCCCGGTGGGCGCCCGGCGGGGCCGGGCACAATGGGCCCATGACGACGGAGTCACCGCAGCGCCGCCCCTCCCTGCCCGACCACGAGATCCCGACCATCGGGATCGACGAGCTGCGGGCCACCCAGCTCGAGCGGCTCCAGCGGACGGTCCACGCGGCCTACGGCAACGTGCCGCACTACCGGGCGGCGTTCGAGGCCAAGGGTTTCCACCCCGATGATCTCCGCTCGCTCGACGACGTCAGCCGTCTGCCGTTCACGACCAAGGCGGACCTGCGCGCCAACTACCCCTTCGGCATGTTCGCGGTCCCGCGCGAGCAGGTCGTACGCGTGCACGCCAGCTCCGGGACCACCGGACGTCCCACGGTGGTCGGCTACACGAGGCGCGACATCGACACGTGGGCCGACCTCATGGCCCGCTCGATCCGCCTCGCCGGCGGCCACCCCGGCGACATCGTGCACGTCGCCTACGGCTACGGCCTGTTCACCGGCGGGCTCGGCGCCCACTACGGCGTCGAGCGGCTCGGCGCGACGGTGGTGCCGGTCAGCGGCGGCATGACCGAGCGGCAGGTGCAGCTCATCCAGGACTTCGGCCCGCGCGTCATCATGGTGACGCCGAGCTACTTCCTCAGCCTGCTGGACCAGATGGAGCACGAGGGCATCGACCCGGCCGGCACGAGCCTCGAGGTCGGCATCTTCGGCGCCGAGCCGTGGACCGAGTCGATGCGCCAGGAGATCGAGCGCCGCACCGGCATGGACGCCGTCGACATCTACGGGCTCTCGGAGGTCATGGGACCCGGCGTCGCGCAGGAGGCCGCGACGACGAAGGACGGGCTCCACCTGTGGGAGGACCACTTCCACCCCGAGGTCATCGACCCGGTCACCGAGGAGGTGCTGCCCGACGGCGAGGTGGGCGAGCTCGTCCTGACGTCGCTGACCAAGGAGGCGATGCCGGTCATCCGCTACCGCACCCGTGACCTCACGCGCCTGCTGCCGGGCACGGCCGTCCCGTCGATGCGGCGCATGCAGAAGATCACCGGGCGCACCGACGACATGATGATCATCCGCGGCGTCAACGTCTTCCCGACGCAGATCGAGGAGCACGTGCTGGCCGAGCCGCGCCTGTCACCCTACTTCCAGTGCGTGCTCACGCAGCCCGGGCGGATGGTCGAGCTGACGGTGCTCGTGGAGCCGCTGTCGCCTCTGGAGCCGGGCGCCGGGGACGAGATCGCGCGCACCCTCCAGCACGCGATCAAGACGCACATCGGCACGACGTGCCGCGTCGAGGTGCGCGACCCGGGCACCATCGAGCGCTCGATCGGCAAGGCCCGCCGCATCGTCGACGAGCGGCCGAAGGCGTGACCTCCTCGCCGGTCCCCGAGCCGTATGCCGTGTCGGCACCCTCCGGGGCACGCCCGCTCGGCGTCGCGCCCTTCCTCTCGCCCGGCGACGTGGTCATGTGGCGCTACCGCGACCACTCCTGGGTGCCGGGGAAGGCCGAGACGCCCTCGCCGATGCGTGTCGTCCGGGACGACTCATCGTCGTTCGAGCGCGGCGAACGGCCGTTCGATCCGACGTGGACGGCCTGGCGGCCCGACCCGACGTGGACGGTGCCCCGGCTGGGCAAGCACGAGCGCTGGGTCGTCGACCTCGTCGACTGACCGGGGCGCCGACTCAGCCGGCGCGCAGGGCAGCCCGGACCAGGTCGATGGCGGCCGCGGCGTCGAGGCCGGCGTCGCGGGCGGCCGCAGCGAACTTGGCGGCGAGGGCTGCCACCGCCACGTCGGCGGTGTGCTCGCCCGAGGCCACGACGGTGCCGGCGCGGCGGCGGGTCTCCACGAGGCCGGCTGCCTCGAGCTCCTTGTAGGCGCGCGCGACGGTGTTTGCCGCCAGGCCGAGATCGGCCGCGAGGGCGCGCACGGTGGGGAGCCGGTCGCCGGGCAGCAGCCGTCCGGTCGCGATGAGGCCGGCCAGCTGGGCCCGCACCTGCTCGAACGGTGGCTCGGCCGCGTCGAGGTCGACGACGATGCGCAGGTCGTCGGTCATCGCGCACCACCACCCGCCGGCGAGACGGAGGAGGCAGAGGCAGAGGAGCGGGCAGCACCCCGAGACCGCGGCACGACCGGCGCGTCCCAGAGGACGGCCACGAGCGCCAGGACCAGCGCGACGACACCGAGAGCCGTCAGCGCGAAGGCGAGGTTCTGCATCCAGTCGCCGGGAGCCACGGGGGCGTCGGCCCGGCCCGCCATGGCGACGGCCCCGCGCAGCCGCTGCGTCACGTCGTTGAGGCTGGGCCCGATGGTCAGGCAGAGCCCGGCGGCGGTGACGAGGGTCCCGGAGGCCGACCAGCGCAGGACGCGGATGCGGGCCCCGAGCCGCAGTGCCCGGTCGAGGTCGGAGTCGTCGACGATCGCAGGACGCGCATCCACTGCACGCAGAGCCATCCACGTCGCAGCCACGAGCAGGAGCAGGGCGCCGACCGTGGCGAGGATGTAGGCGCGACCCGGGTAGGCGCCGGTCGTCATGACGACGACGCCTTCCCAGGTGCGCATCCCCGTCCTGCCGCCGGGTCCGGACGTGGCCCAGCCGACCACGAGGCCGACCGCGCACAGCACGAGACCACCCACGTAGTAGCGGGTCAGGCGCACGGACTCGGTGCCGCGGCGGATGTCGAGGGCCGCCTCGCGTCGCCCACCCTGCGGGGTGACGCGCGGCGTCCAGCGCTCGAACAGCGCGGCGACGACGATGCCGGCGACGGCCGCCAGGGCCGGCACGGCCGGGTGGGCGACGGCTCCCTCGTCCGAAGCCGACGCCCCTGCTCGGTCGACACCGCCCAGCACCACGGCATACGCGAGCAGTGCGCCGACGAGTGAGGCGAGCGCCGCCCGGCGGCGGGCGCGGGACGCGAAGGCGTCGAGCCGCCGGGCGCCGAACCACCTCGCGCCGTTGACGATCATCGCCAGCAGCACCATCGGTCCGAGGAACCACGTGATCACCCGAGCGTCCATGCCGAGCTCCTGTCGCGAAGTTTTTGTCGCAAACATTTAATCCATTGAGACAAAGTGCGTCAAGACCCTGCCGTCCATCGGGGACCACGCCGGGTGACCGGCGTCACGCTCCGACCCTCGACACCCGGGTCACCCGACGACTCGCCGCCCGCTAGCATCTACTACGTAATGTAGTTTTGGCGCGATCCTGCGGAGCCCACATGGATGCAACGGACCTGGCACGGTGGCAGTTCGCCATCACCACCGTGTACCACTTCCTCTTCGTGCCGATCACGATCGGCATGTCCCTCGTCGTCGCCGTCTTCCACACCGCGTGGGTGCGCACACACAACCCGCAGTGGATGAGGCTGGCGAAGTTCTTCGGCAAGCTCTTCCTCATCAACTTCGCCCTCGGACTCGTGACGGGCATCGTGCAGGAGTTCCAGTTCGGGATGAACTGGAGCGACTACTCGCGCTTCGTCGGTGACATCTTCGGTGCCCCGCTGGCGATCGAGGCGCTGCTCGCCTTCTTCCTCGAGTCGACCTTCCTGGGCCTGTGGATCTTCGGCTGGGGCCGCCTGCCGGAGAAGCTGCACGCCACGACGATGTGGCTGGTCCACATCGGGACGGTGCTGTCGGCGTACTTCATCCTCGCCGCGAACTCCTTCATGCAGCACCCGGTCGGCTACACGTACAACAAGGCCACCGGCCGCGCGGAGCTCACCGACTTCTTCGCGGTGCTGACCAACAAGGTGCAGCTCGTGACCTTCCCCCACGTCGTCTTCTCGGCCTACATGACCGGCGCCGGCGTCATCATGGGCGTCGCACTGTGGCTGATGCGCCGCGAGGCCAAGCGCGCCCACGACGACGCGCAGGACGTCGCCCGCACCGACGCGCCGATGTACCGCCGGGCGACGCGCATCGGCGCCGTCTTCGCCCTCGTGGCCGCGGTCGGCGTCATGGTCAGCGGCGACCTCCAGGGCAAGATCATGACCGAGGTGCAGCCCATGAAGATGGCTGCCGCCGAGGCGCTCTACGACTCCGTGCCCGCGGGCCAGGGCGCCCCCTTCTCCGTGCTCACCGTGGGCTCGCTCGACGGCTCGCACGCCAACGCGCTCATCGAGATCCCGGGGCTGCTCAGCTTCCTCGCGACCGGCAACTTCGGCGGCGCGGTCAAGGGCATCAACGACCTCAAGGCGCAGTACGCCCAGACCTACGGCGCCGGCGGCAACAAGCTCGTGGCCGACGTGGCGACGGCCTACGTGCCCAACATCCCGACCACGTACTGGACCTTCCGGCTCATGATCGGCCTCGGGATCGCGACGGCGCTCATCGCGCTCGCGGTGCTGTGGCTGACCCGCAAGGGCGAGACCCCGACCGCACGGTGGCTGACGTATGCCGCCGTGGCCGCTCCGCTCCTTCCCGTCTTCGCCAACAGCTTCGGGTGGATCTTCACCGAGGTCGGCCGCCAGCCCTGGCTCGTCTTCGGCCTCATGACGACCGCCCACGGCGTCTCGCCGAGCGTCTCGATGGGTGAGGTCGTCACCTCGATGGTGGTCTTCACGCTCCTCTACGGTGCGCTCGCCGTGGTCGAGATCAAGCTCTTCCTGCACTACGTCCGCAGGGGCGCCGAGCCCTTCGAGAAGCCGCAGGACCCCGCCGACCGGGACGAGGACGCACCCCTCGTCTTCGCCTACTGAGAAGGACTGGGCTGCAATGGATCTCGCAACCTTCTGGTTCATCATCCTGGGTGTCCTCTGGACCGGCTACCTCGTCCTCGAGGGCTTCGACTTCGGTGTGGGCATGCTCCTGCCCGTGCTCGGCGGCAAGCGCTACGCGTCCGACGCCGTCGACGCGGAGAAGCGCCGTCGCGTCCTGCTCAACACCATCGGCCCGGTCTGGGACGGCAACGAGGTGTGGGTGCTGACCGCGGGGGGTGCCACGTTCGCGGCGTTCCCGCACTGGTACGCGACGCTCTTCAGCGGCTTCTACCTCCCGCTGCTGCTGATCCTCGTCGCCCTCATCGTGCGCAACCTGGGCTTCGAGTACCGCCACAAGCGGTCCGAGGCGCGGTGGAAGGCACGCTGGGACCAGGCGATCTTCTGGGGCTCGCTCGTGCCCGCGCTCCTCTGGGGCGTCGCGCTGACGAACATCGTGCGCGGCGTGCCCATCAACGCGGCCAAGGAGTACACCGGCAACCTCTTCACCCTGCTCAACCCGGCCGGCCTGCTCGGTGGCCTCGTCTTCGTGGCACTCTTCCTCACCCACGGCGCGATCTTCGTGGCCCTCAAGACCGACGGGAAGATCCGCCTCGAGGCGCGGCAGATCGCCGAGCGGGTGGGCGTCGTCGCGGCGGTCCTGGCCGTGGCGCTGCTGCTCTGGATCGGCGTCACCGACGGCAAGCTCGCCTCGTGGGTCACGACCGTCGTCGCTGCGGTCGCGCTCCTCGGCGGGCTCGCCGCCAACCGGGGCGGCCGCGAGGGCTGGGCGTTCATCGGGACCGCCGTCACGATCGCCATGGCCGTCGCGACGTACTTCCTGGTGCTCTTCCCCGACGTCATGCCGAGCTCGACGAACCCGGCCTGGAACCTCACGATCGCCAACGCGTCGAGCACCGACTACACGCTCAAGGTCATGACGATCGTCGCGCTCGTCTTCACGCCGATCGTGCTGCTCTACCAGGGCTGGACGTACTGGGTCTTCCGCAAGCGCCTGACCGTCAAGCACATCCCCGAGGACGCACCACTCGAGACCGTCTCGCACTGAGGAACCCCGTGAAGCC
>NZ_BAAANB010000001.1:30260-40056 GCF_039529575.1 Terrabacter terrae | reverse complement strand
GACCGGGGTCGCGACCGGTGGTGCCACGATCGCCACCGCGTTCGCGCTCTCGGCGGTCGTCGTCGCGGTCGTCGACGGCTCGGGCCTCGGCACCGCGGCCGCCTGGCTGCTCGCCCTCTTCGCAGTGCGCGCAGTGCTGGCCGCCGTCACCGAGCGGGTCGCCGCGTGGGCCGGGGTGTCGGTGTCCTCCGCGCTGCGGGCGGCGCTGCTGCGCCGGTGGGGCACCCTCGATACCGACTCGCGCCTCGAGCCGGGCGCCGCCGTGTCCCTCGCCACCGCGGGCACGGCCGCCGTCGAGCCGTATGCCGCCCGCTACCTCCCGACGCTCGTGACCGCAGCCGTCGTGCCGGCGCTCGCCGTCGCGACGCTCGTCGTCGTCGACTGGCCGAGCGCGCTCGTGGTCGCGCTGACCCTGCCGCTGCTGCCCGTGTTCGCCGTGCTCATCGGCAAGGCGACGGCGACCTCCACCGAGCGCCGCTGGGCAGCGCTGGCGGCACTCTCGGGTCACTTCCTCGACGTCGTCCGCGGGTTGCCGACCCTCGTCACGTACGGCCGCGCCCGCCGCCAGGCCACGACGGTGCGCGAGGTCAGCGACCGGCACCGCCGCGCCACGATGGAGACGCTGCGCATCGCCTTCCTGTCGTCCGCCGCGCTCGAGCTGCTCGCGACGATGTCGGTCGCCATCGTCGCTGTCACCGTCGGCCTGCGGCTCTCGACGGGCTCCATGGCGCTCGGGCCCGGCCTCGTCGCGATCCTGCTCGCGCCCGAGGCCTACTGGCCCGTGCGGCGGGTCGGCGCCGAGTACCACGCCGCCGCCGACGGCGCCGTCGCCCTCGAGTCGATCCTCGCCCAGCTCGAGCCCTCCCCCGCCGCTCCCTCCTCCCCGAACGCCGCGTTCGGTCGGGCGCCGGGGGCGCGGGGGCGGCTCACGGAGGTCCGGCTGACCGGCGTGTCGTACGCGTATGCCGGCTCGCCCACACCCGTGCTCCGTGACCTCGACCTGGTGGCCGGGCCCGGGCTCACCGTGGTGACGGGTCCCTCGGGAGTCGGCAAGTCGACGCTGCTGGACCTCCTGGCCGGGCTGAGGCGCCCCACCACGGGCACCGTCGAGGCGCCGGCGTCGCACTACGTGACGCAACGACCCTTCCTCGCGACCGGGTCGGTGCGCGCTGCGCTGACCATCGGCCACCCGGTGACCGACGACCAGCTGTGGGAGGCGCTCCGGGCCGTCGAGGTCGACGGCGTGGTCGCAGCACTGCCCGGCGGGCTGTCCGCCGACCTCGGCGACGACGGCTTCGGCCTGTCCGCCGGCCAGCGCCAGCGCCTCGCGCTGGCCCGTGCCTGGCTCTCCCCCGAGACCGTCCTGCTCCTCGACGAGCCCACCGCGCACCTCGACCCGGCGGGCGCCGAGCAGGTCGCCGCTCTCGTCGCCCAGCTCGCGGAGCGGCGCGTCGTCATCGCCGTGACCCACCGGGGCGAGCTGCTCGCCCACGCCGACCACCGCATCGTCCTCACCGCGCCCCACGAATCCCGGTTCGAGGTGATCCCGAGGCACGGTACCCACTCCGGATCACCTCGAACCGCGGTAGCGGGGTATGCGGAGAGCGAACCCACTCGGTCGACGCGAGAGGGGGCTGACCGATGAGCGCCACCCCGCGGTTCGAGGTGATGCCGCACCCGGAGCCCGCCTCGCCGTCACCTCGACCCGGCACCGTGCACCGGCGGGTCTGGTGGCCCTCGGCCGGCACCGTCCGCGGCGGTCTGCTCGGCGGCATCGCCACCGCGGCGGGCATGGCGCTCACCGCGACCTCCGGCTGGCTCATCGTCCGCGCCGCCGAGCGCCCGGTGATCCTCACCCTGCTGACGGCGATCGTGGCGGTGCGCACCTTCGGCATCGCGCGGCCGGTCTTCCGCTACTGGGAGCGGCTGACCAGCCACGACGCCGCGCTGGCGATGCTGGCCGAGCGGCGCACCTCCGCCTACGAGGCGCTCATCCCCCTCACCCCCGCCCGGCTCGGACGGCGCCGCCGCTCCGACGTGCTGACCGGCGTCGTCGACGACCTCACCGACGTCGTCGACGCGCAGGTCCGCGTCACGGTGCCGGTGATCTCGACGGCCGTGGCGGGAGGGATCGTCGTCGCCCTCACCATGGCGCTGGCCCTGCCGGTCGGCCTCGTCATGCTCGGGCTCGGCATCGTCGTGTGCGTCGTCAGCGCACTGGCCGCGCACCTGGAGTCGCGCTCGCTCCCGGAGCTGCTCGCCGCCCGTGCGGAGGTCACCCGCGTGAGCGAGCTGATGGCCAGCCAGGCCTCGGAACTGCGCGCCGTCGGCGGCTGGGCGACCGCCCTCGGCTGGCTCGACGACGCGCATGCGACCCTCGACCGCGCGACTCGCCGCATCAGCGCCGGGCGCGCCGCCGCCGCCTCGCTCTTCCTCCTCGCCGTCGGCGCGGCCGTCGCCCTGACGGCATCCATCGCGCAGGGCCTCCCTGTGTCGACCCCCGTCAAGGCGCTCCTCGTGCTGACACCGGTCGCGGTGTCCGAGGCGATCACGCCGCTGGTCGATGCCATGCGGGCCCTGGCTCGCGCCCGCGGGAGCGAGCACCGACTCTCCGCGCTGCTCGACCTCGCACCGGCCGTGGCCGACGAGCCCCGCCGCCCGCACGACGGCACCGTGGAGGCGAGAGCCGAGCGCGCGGCATACGCCGGCATCGACGGCAGCGACATCGAGACCCGCCGGCTCACGGCGTCGTGGACCGACGAGCGCACCGACCTCGCGCCCACCGACCTCGACGTGCCGGCCGGCAGCCGCCTCGCCATCACGGGAGCCAACGGCAGCGGCAAGTCGACGCTGCTCGCGGTGCTCGCCCGGCACCTCGACCCGTCGGGAGGCAGCTACCGGCTCGGCGGCAGCGACGTGCTCGACCAGCCTCTCGAGCAGGCCCGTGCCCGCATCGCGGTGGTCGACGACGAGACCCACGTCTTCGCCACGACGCTGCGCAACAACCTGACGGTGGCGCGTCCCGGGGCCGACGATGCCCAGCTCGAGCGCGCGCTGCGGGCGGCCGGCCTTGCCGACCTGCTCGAGTCGCTGCCCGACGGCCTGGACACGGTCCTGGGAGCGGGGGGTCGTGGGCTCTCCGGAGGCGAGCGGGCCAGGCTCGGCATCGCGCGGGCCCACGTCAGCGCTCGGCCGGTCGTGCTCCTCGACGAGCCCGTCGCGCACCTCGACCCGCCGACGGCGCGCGCCGTCGTGCGTGACCTCACGCGCCGGGCAAGCACGACCGGCGGTTCCCCCACAGCGCACCCGACAGCGCACCCGGACGAGCCCGCGCAGACCATCGTCATGGTGACCCACCGCGACGACGGCGCGGACCTCTTCGACCGGGTCTGGGAGATCGGGCGTCCTTCGGGCACGATGTCCCTGATCACCGCCGCACCGACGGACCGCGACACGGACCACGACACGGACCGCCACCGCGACGATGACGAGCACGACCACACGCACGACGACGGCCCACCCCGTCGGTAGATCGGAGTCCTCATGCCCACCACGCCCCGCAACCGTCTCGGCGACCTCGAGCGCGCCGTCATGGAAGAGCTCTGGACGACCGCCGACGCCCACCCCGAGGGCCGCACCGTGCGCGAGGTCCACGACGCCATCGGTGTCGACCGAGGCCTGGCCTACACGACCCTGATGACCGTCCTCGACCGGATGGCCAAGAAGGACCTCGTCAACCGCGAGCGCGACGGCCGTGCCTGGCGCTACACCGCGGCCTCGACCCGCGCCGAGCTGACGTCCGAGTCGCTGCACCACACGCTCGGCGAGCTCGCCGGCGACAAGCGGCGCACCGCGCTGCTCCACTTCCTCGACGAGTCCACGCCCGAGGAGATCGACGAGCTCAAGGCCGCGCTCGCCGAGCTCGAGGCCCGCCGCCCCGACCTCGCCGGCTGACGCACAACCGCCGCCACGGCCTCACCGAGCCTCCACACTGATCCCGTGCTGCTCGTCGCCTCCCTCGTCGTCCTCGCGGTGCTGCTCGCGTGGCCGGTGCCGCGCGCGCTGGCGCGGGCGACGGCGTTGCGACGCGCCCCGCGGGCGGCCCTCGTGCTCTGGCAGTCGACGGCCGTCGCCGCCGTGCTCGCCGCCCTGCTGGCCGCGCCGGCCGCCATCCCCGCCGCCGTCGGCCGGCAGATGCGGCTCTCCGAGCAGTGGCCCGTGCTCGCCATCGCCGCCGCCCTCAGCGGCATGGTGGCCGTGCGGCTGCTGCTGTCGGCGGACCGGGTGGGACGCAACCTCAGGGCAGCCCGCCGGCGTCACCGCGACCTCGTCGACCTGCTCGGCGTGCCGGGCGAGGGCGCCGACCGGCACATGCGCGTATTGGAGCACACCACCCCGACGGCGTACTGCGTCCCCGGCGTACGCCGCCGCGTCGTCCTCACCCAGGGCACCCTCGAGCGCCTGCAGCCCGACGAGCTCTCCGCGGTGATCGCCCACGAGCGCGCGCACCTGGCCGCCCGGCACGACCTGGTCATGGAGTTCTTCACCGTGGTCCACGAGGCGATGCCCGGCTTCCTGCGCTGCGATGCCGCCCTGCTCGAGGTGCACCTGCTCATCGAGGTCCTCGCCGACCGCGCCGCCGTGCGCCGGGCGGGTCCGGTCAGCACCGGCCGCGCCATCGTCGCCATGGCCGGCGGGACGGGGCCTGCCGGCTCGATGGCCATGGGAGGCGGCACGCGCGTCGCCACCGCGCGCATCGGGCTGCTCGACGCCCAGCACATCGCGGGCCTGCCCGTCGCGGTGGTCGCCGCCACCATGTATGCCGTGTCGGCCGTCCTCGTGGCGCTGCCCCTCTCGCTCTACGGCCTCGCGATCGCCGAGCTCACCGTCGTCTGAGCCGAGCCGACCCGAGCCGTGCCGAGCCGACCCGAGGCGTCGGCGGCCAGAGTTGTCGCGTGGGTAGGGTGACGCCATGCGCGTACTCGTGAGCGGCGGCGCCGGCTACATCGGCTCCCACACCGTGGTCCAGCTCGTCGCGGCAGGGCACGACGTGCTCATCGTCGACAACTTCGCCAACAGCAAGCCCACGGTGGTCAACCGGATCGAGGCCCTGACCGGCACCCACCTGCCGGTCCACGCCTTCGACCTGACCGACCGCGACAAGACCGAGAACCTCTTCGCCCACGAGGACATCGACGCCGTCATCCACTTCGCCGGGCTCAAGGCCGTCGGCGAGAGCGTCGAGCTGCCGCTCGAGTACTACGAGAACAACCTCGGCTCGACCTTCTCGCTCGTGCGCGCGATGCGCCGCCACGGTGTCGACAAGCTCGTCTTCTCCTCCTCGGCCACCGTCTACGGACTCGACCAGGAGGCCGCCACCGAGGACCGCACCACCTCGGCCACGAACCCGTACGGCTGGACCAAGGTCATGCAGGAGCAGATCCTGCGCGACGTCGCGGCCGCCCACCCCAGCATGCGGTTCGGGCTGCTGCGCTACTTCAACCCGGTGGGCGCCCACGCCAGCGGCACCATCGGCGAGGACCCGCAGGGCATCCCCAACAACCTCGTGCCCTACATCTCCCAGGTCGCCGTCGGCCGGCGCGAGTACCTCCAGGTCTACGGCGACGACTACCCGACCCCCGACGGCACCGGGCAGCGCGACTACATCCACGTCGAGGACCTCGCCGCCGGCCACCTCGCGGCGCTGGCCAGGCTCGGCACCATGGACGAGCCGGTCGGCGTCTGGAACCTCGGCACCGGGCACGGCACGTCGGTGCTCGAGATGCTGCACGCCTTCGAGCGCGCGGTCGGCCACGAGCTGCCCTACCGCGTCGTGCCGCGCCGCGCCGGCGACGTCGCCGTGTCCTTCGCCGACCCGAGCAAGGCCAACGCCGAGCTGGGCTGGACCGCCACGCGCACGGTCGACGACATGTGCGTCGACACCTGGCGCTGGCAGCAGGCCAACCCCCAGGGCTACCCCGACGCCTGACCCGACCCCACGCCGCGAGCGGGTGCGCGCTGCCCGGGACCATGAGCCCTCGAAGCACGCACAGCCCTGACTCACGGCTCAGCTCCGTCCGGCGGCAGCCGGGCGTGGTCAGGGCTGGGGATCGAGCGCGTCGTAGTCGCGGAAGGAGGGGACGCGCGCCACGGTCACGACGACCAGCAGCACGACGAGCGCTCCACCGACGACCGAGGGCACCCAGGTGGCCGTGAGCGTCGCGAGCGTGCCGGCGAACATCTGCCCGAGGCGCGGGCCGCCGGTCACCACGACGGTGAACACGCCCTGGGTGCGCCCCCGCAGGTGGTCGGGCACCGCCGACTGCAGGATGGACTGCCGGAAGATGGCGCTGATGTTGTCGGACCCTCCGGCGACGGCCAGGCAGAGGGCCGCGACCGCCAGCGCCCATCGGTTGACCGCGCCGAAGTCCATCGACTCGACCGCGTGCCCTCCGAGCTCGGTGGCCGCGAGGACGGCGCCGAAGCCGAGGATGCCCAGGCCGTAGGAGACGATCGCGTTGCGGATGGCGAGGCCCTGCCACCGCAGGCCGGTCACCCGGCCGGAGACGAGGCTCGAGACGATGCCGCCGACGGCGAAGGCGGCCAGCAGGATGCCGGCCGTGACGGACCCGCCGCCGATGACGACGGCCCCCACCGCGGGGAAGAGGACCATCGGCTGGCCGAAGGTCATCGCGATGATGTCGACGATGAAGCTCATCCGCACGTTGGGTGACCGGCGCAGGTGCGCGAGGCCGTCGACGACCGAGCGGAACCCTCCGGCGGCCGGCACCTCCCCCTCCGGCCGGATGCGCGGGAGCGTCCAGAGCCCGAAGAAGCCGGCGAAGAACAGCACGACGTCAACCGTGTAGGTCCAGGCGTAGCCGGACCGCGCGACGAGCACGCCCGCCACACCCGGCCCCACCGTCACCATGACCCCGCCCGAGATGCCCATGAGCGCCGCCGCCTTGGGCAGCAGCTCCGCCGGCAGCAGCCTCGGGGTGATCGCCTGGCGCGTGGCCGAGGCGATCGTGGCAGCCACGGCGTTGACGGTGGTGATGACGTAGAACGCCCAGACGACGTGGACCTGGGCCCAGGCGAGGGTCGCGAGCGCGAGCGTCGAGCCCCAGGCCACGGTGCTGGCGATGAGGGCCACCGACCGGCGGTCGAAGCGGTCGGCGATCGCACCACCGTAGAGACCGGCGACGATCATCGGCAGCAGCGAGAACCAGGCGACGAGCGAGACCATGAACGTCGAATGGGTCAGGTCGTAGATGTTCAGCCCGACGGCGGTGTTGGTGACGAAGGTGCCGATGCCGGCCAGGGTGTTGCCGGCCCAGAGCCGGGCGAACGGGGGACTGGAGCGCAGCGGCGTCAGGTCGACGAAGTGCGAGCGACGCGTGCTGCCAGCCGTGCCGACCGCGCCGGCCGCATCGCCGCCCTGGACGGGCGCGGGCGCGTCAGGCCCCGAGGATGCGTCGGTCACGGAGCGAAACTACGCCACCACGAGGCCCCTCGACGCGGAGGGAAGGCACGCGTCGGCGTCGCGCAGCCGCGAGCCGTCCCGGACCCACAGCCAACCCCCGTCGGCTCCGCGCCGGGCCACCTGCGTGCAGACGCTGCCGTCCGCGCGGGACGACGTCGTCATGGCGAGGTCGCCCGTGACGAGCGCCCGGACCGAGACCGCCGGGACCGACGACGCGTCCTCGCCGCACGCGCCGCTCTCGTGCAGGACCCCGGCGGCCAGCGCGGCGGCGAAGGCCTCCCGGATCGCGGGGTGGCCAGCCGCCTCGCGACCGCGCGGCAGGCTCACGACGGCGTCAGCGGCATACAGCCCCACGATGGCGTCGAGGTCGCCGGCGGCCACGGCGGCGGCGAAGGCGGGCTCGAGGTCCTCCGGAGAGGCCGCCACGAAGGGGCTCGGCTGCGTCGTCGTCATGGGCCACGTCGTCATGGGCCACACCGTGTCACCGGCCACCGACAGCCGGAGGACACACCGCCACATACCGGGTGGGCGCCGTGCTCGGGGACCGCGTTCAACGAGTCTCGTCGCTTCCCGTCTCTACCCGCGATCTGCAGTGTTGAATGGGGATCATGTCGTCTCGGCCCGTCCGCGTCACTTTCGTGTGCAGCGGCAACATCTGCAGGTCCCCCATGGGTCACGTGATCCTCCAGAGCATGGTCGAGGACGCCGGTCTCGCGGACCACGTGCGGGTCAGCTCGAGCGGCACCGGGGACTGGCACGTCGGGGAGCAGGCCGACCCGCGCACCGTCGCCACCCTGGCCTCGCACGGCTACGACGCCTCCCGCCACCGCGCCCGCGAGTTCGACCCGGCGGAGTTCGACGAGCTCGACCTCGTCCTCGCCTCCGACTCCGGCCACGTGCGGACCCTGCGACGCCTCGCGCGCACTCCCGACGACCGCGGCAAGATCCGGCTCGTCCGCGAGTTCGACCCCGAAGCGGTCGCCGCCGGGACGCTGGAGACCGACGACCCCTGGTACGGCAGCGAGGAGCACTTCGCCCGGTGTTTCGCGGAGGTGGAGGCCGCCTGCCGTGGCATCCTTGCGCACATCAGGGACCAGCTGGACAGCCGGCTGGCCGGCCGCCTCGACGACAAGGTGGACTGGGAGCGGTCCTGACCCCGATGTGAGGCCTCGACGTCATCATGCCCGACTACCCCTACGGCTCACCGTGCTGGGTCGACCTGCTCGCCGCTGACGTGCCCCGCGCACGCGCGTTCTACGGGACGCTGTTCGGCTGGCAGTGGGTGACGGGTGACCCGGCGACGGGCGGCTACACGATGGCGCTGCTCGACGGGCAGCCGGTCGCCGGCCTGAGCCGCCGCCCCCCGAACGCCCCCGTCCCGAGCCAGTGGACCACCTACCTGCGCGTCGGTGACCTCGCGGTGGCCGCGCGCGCCATCCACGCCTACGGGGGGCGCACCCTCGGCCGGCCGGTGCCCCTCGGCGCCCTGTCCCGGACCCTGGTCGCCGTCGACCCGGGCGGGTCCTACTTCGGGGTGTGGCAGCCGGGCGACCTCCTCGGCAGCGGCGTCCTCGACGAGCCGGGCTCGCTCACGTGGAACGAGCTGCTGACGCGCGACTACGACGTCGTGCAGGACTTCCACCTGCGTGTCTTCGGCCACGCCTTCACCGACGAGACCGAGCCCGACGGCCCGCGCTGGGCGACCGCCCGCACGGAGGACGGCAACCCGGCCTACGGCCTCGCCGAGATCGACGACGAGTGGCCCGCGGAGATCCGGTCCCACTGGGTCGTCTCGTTCGCGACGCACGAGCTCCAGGAGGACGTCGCGCGCGCCCTCGACCTCGGCGCCACCCTCCTGCAGGAGCCCTTCGAGGGCCCCTACGGGATCGGCGCGGTGCTGGCCGGGCCCGAGGGAGAGGTCTTCTCCCTCCTCGTCCCGGACCTCGACTGAGCACCACCGCACCGCACCAGCACCGCCCGCACGCCACAGGAGGACCACCCATGCCAGTCCACGAGGAGAGCTTCGCGGCCGGCACGCCGTGCTGGGCCGACGTCATGGTCGACGACCTGCAGGGCGCCCGTGACTTCTACGGCGGACTGTTCGGCTGGACGTTCGAGGACCTCCCGCCCGAGGCCGGTGGCTACGTCATGGCGCGCAAGGACGGCCACGCCGTCGCCGGCGCGATGGCGAGGAACCCCGACGACGCCAGCCAGGTGAACGCCTGGACCGTCTACCTCGCCAGCGACGACGTCGACGAGACGGCCGAGCAGGCCAGGACGGCCGGAGGCGTCTTCTTCCTGGAGCCGATGGAC
>NZ_BAAANB010000001.1:3361-30202 GCF_039529575.1 Terrabacter terrae | reverse complement strand
GGCAGGCCCGCGAGCACACCGGCGCCGACCTCGTCGACGAGCCCGGCACCCTCGCCTGGGCCGAGTCGATGAGCCGCGACTACCCGGCGAGCAAGGCCTTCTACGCAGGGGTCTTCGGCTACGAGCTGCAGGAGATCGGCGACGGCGGTTTCTCCTACTCCGTCGCCACGCTCGACGGCGACCGGCCAGTCGCCGGCATCGGCGCCATCCCGGCGCAGGCGCCCGCGGACGTGCGTTCGCACTGGATGGTCTACTTCGCGGTGGCCGACTGCGACGCGAGCGCCCAGCAGGTGCGGGCGCTCGGCGGCACGGTCCTGCAGCAGCCGTCCGACACGCGCTACGGCCGGGTGGCCGTGGTCGCCGGGCCGCAGGGCGAGACGTTCGCCGTGCTGCAGCGGGCCGCGGCATCGCGCGACTGAGAGGCGCCTGCGTCGCGCCCTGCGTCACTGACCCACTTTCCGAGCCCTGGCGCAGCTGACACCGGGGACGTATGCCGTCAGCTCCCCTCCGCGGCCCATGACGACCGCGCCGGACGGCATACGGACCACTCCCCCTGCTCTGGGAGGATGACGCCATGGCTTCGCTTGCTGACGCAACCCCGCCCATCGCGCTCGGGGCGCTCGACGGCCGCTACCGCGGCGCGGTCGCGCCGCTCGTCGACCACCTCTCGGAGGCGGCGCTCAACCGGCAGCGGGTGCACGTCGAGATCGAGTGGCTCATCCACCAGACGAGCAACGGCGTCGTCCCGGGCGTGCGCAAGCTCAGCGACGAGGAGGTCGCCGCGCTCCGGACGGTCGTCGACGACTTCGGCACCGACGAGGTCGCCGAGCTCGGCGACATCGAGCGGGTGACGGTCCACGACGTCAAGGCGGTCGAGTACTTCCTCAAGAAGCGCTTGGCGGCGATCGCCCCGGCGGGCGAGGACAAGGGCCTGGCGGAGCTCATCCACTTCGGCTGCACGAGCGAGGACATCAACAACCTCTCCTACGCCCTCATGGTCAAGGGCGCGGTCGAGCAGGTGTGGCTGCCCAAGGCACGGGCGCTCGTCGCGCAGGTCTCGGAGATGGCCCGCGAGCTCAAGGACGTGCCGCTCCTCGCCCACACGCACGGCCAGCCGGCGACGCCGACGACGATGGGCAAGGAGCTCGCCGTCCTCGCGCACCGCCTCGGCCGTCAGCTGCGCCGCATCGAGCGCCAGGAGTACCTCGGCAAGTTCAACGGCGCCACCGGCACCTTCGGGGCGCACGCGCTCGCCCTCCCCGACGTCGACTGGCCCGCCGTGTCCAAGGCGTTCGTCGAGGGCCTCGGCCTGACGTGGAACCCGCTGACCACCCAGATCGAGAGCCACGACTGGCAGGCCGAGCTCTACGCCGACGTGGCGCGCTTCAACCGGATCCTGCACAACCTCTGCACCGACGTGTGGACCTACATCTCCATGGGCTACTTCGCCCAGGTCCGCGGCCAGGGCACCGTCGGCTCGAGCACGATGCCGCACAAGGTCAACCCGATCCGCTTCGAGAACGCCGAGGCCAACCTCGAGGTGAGCAACGCACTGCTCGACGTCCTCGGCGGCACGCTCGTCCAGAGCCGCCTGCAGCGCGACCTCACCGACTCGAGCATGCAGCGCAACATCGGCACGGCCTTCGGCCACTCGCTGCTCGCGCTCGACAACGTCGCCCGTGGTCTGGCCGGCCTCGACGCCGTGCCCGAGCGGATGGCCGCCGACCTCGAGGCCAACTGGGAGGTGCTCGGCGAGCCGATCCAGTCGGCGATGCGAGCCCTCGGCGCGCAGGGCGTCCCGGGCATGGAGGAGCCCTACGAGCGGCTCAAGGAGCTGACCCGCGGCCGCCGCATCGACGGCGACGACCTGCGCGAGTTCGTCCGTGGCCTCGGCCTGCCCGCCGACGTCGAGGCCCGCTTCGTCGCCCTGACGCCGCAAACCTACACCGCCCTCGCGAGCCGGCTCGTCGACGACTACCTCGCCTGACGGCATACCCGACGTCGAGTGCTCACCTCCGCGCCGTGGAGCGCGGAGCTGCGCGGACTCCCGCGGCGCGCTTCCGGACGGAGGGACCACTCGACGGTAGCGTGGGAGGCCATGTTCCGCCCGCGCCCTGCCACGCTCCGCGACATCGAGGAGGCGGCCCTCGCGCTGCCCGAGGTGACCCGTGAGCCGGAGGCCGGCGGCCGACCCGCCTTCCAGGTGCGGGGCGCGAGCTTCGTGTTCGCCCGGGGGCCGCGCAAGGATGCCTACGACCCGCAGACTGGGGTGCTCTACGAGGACGTGCTCGCCTTCCGCTGCACCGCGGAGGACAAGCAGGCGATGGTCTCCGACCCGCACTCGCCGTGGTTCACGACACCGCACTGGAACGGCTACAACGCGGTCCTCCTCCTCGAGCGCGACCTCGGCCGCCTGACCGCGGCCGAGATCCGCGAGGTCGTGACGGATGCGTGGCTGGTCCGGGCGCCCAAGCGGCTCGCGAAGGCATGGCTGGCCGGCGACGAAGGCCAGAGCGGTTAGGTGCTTGCTGGAATACCCTATGGGGGTATCGTGTTGTCGACGACGAGGAGGTGCCATGGCTGGATACACCGGCAGCAAGGACGACTACCTGAAGCGGCTGCGCCGCATCGAGGGCCAGGTCCGCGGAGTGCAGAAGATGGTCGACACCGACACCTACTGCATCGACATCCTGACGCAGGTCAGCGCCATCACCAAGGCACTGCAGGCGGTGAGCCTCGGCCTGCTCGAGGACCACGTCGCCCACTGCGTCGTCGACGCGGCCCGGGAGTCGGACGATGCCGCGGCCGAGAAGGTCCGTGAGGCGTCCGACGCCATCGCCCGGCTCGTACGCAGCTAGCCACCGGCTCACCCGCCGCACTGCCGCCCGACCTGCACCCCACAGACCCCGACGCCCGAGGAGGCACCCCGATGAGCGAGACCACCGAGACCGAGATCACCGTCGTCGGCATGACGTGCGGCCACTGCAGCGCTTCGGTCAGCGAGGAGCTCTCGGGCCTGCCCGGTGTCGTCGCCGTCGCCGTCGACCTGCACCCGGGCGAGGACTCCCCCGTCACCATCACGAGCGAGGCACCCCTCGACCCGGCCGCCGTCGCGTCCGCCGTCGCCGAGGCGGGTTACAGCCTCCGATGAGCACCGGCCAGGCACCGGTGGCCACCGGCGAGCGCGCTCCCGAGGAGGTGCGCCTCGCCATCACCGGCATGACCTGCGCCTCCTGCTCGGCGCGGATCGAGCGCAAGCTGTCCAAGGTGGCCGGCGTGGAGTCGGCCACGGTCAACCTCGCCACGGAGAAGGCGCTCGTCTCCTTCTCCTCCCCCGTCACGGTCGAGCAGATCGTGGCCGAGGTGAAGAAGACCGGTTACGGCGCCACCGTGATCGACGGCGCCGGTCAGCGCCGCAGCGCGGTCGCCGGATCTGCGCAGCCGGGAGCGGGCGCGCTGCTGGAGAAGCTGCGCGCCATGGAGCTCGACCGTCACCGGGCCCGGCCCGAGCCCTCCCTCGCGGGGCCTGAGGACCACCTCGACCACACGCCCGCCCAGAACGTCCTCAAGCCACGCCTCGTCACCGCGATCGCCCTGACCGTCCCGGTGCTGCTCCTCGCCATGGTGCTGCCGACGTTCAGCGCGAGCCCGTGGCTGCAGTTCCTCCTCGCGACGCCCGTCGTGTTCTGGTGCGCGTGGCCCTTCCACCGTGCCGCGGCGGTCAACGCCCGACACCTCGCCTCGACCATGGACACCCTCGTGTCGTTGGGCGTGCTCGCCGCCTGGGGCTACTCCGTCGTGGAGCTGCTGCAGGGTGGGATGCACCTCTACTTCGAGGTGGCGGCCGTCGTCACGACCTTCCTGCTCACCGGCCGCTTCCTCGAGGCACGGGCCAAGGACTCCGGCAGGGACGCCCTGCGCTCCCTGCTCGACCTCGGCGCCAAGGACGTCTCGGTGCTGCGCATCGACCCGCAGAGCAGGGTCACGGGCGAGGTCCGCATCCCGGTGTCGGAGCTCGTCGTGGGCGACCACTTCATCGTCCGTCCCGGCGAGAAGGTGGCCACCGACGGCGTCGTGCTCGAGGGCTCGAGCGCCGTGGACGCCAGCCTCGTCACGGGCGAGTCCACCCCGGTGGACGTCTCCGCCGGCGACGAGGTGACGGGCGGGTCGGTCAACAGCACCGGACGCATCGTCGTCGAGGCCCGCAAGGTCGGCGCCGACACCATGCTCGCCGCGATCCAACGGCTGGTCGAGAGCGCGCAGACCGGCAAGGCCGACGTCCAGCGCCTCGCCGACCGCGTCTCGGCGGTCTTCGTCCCGGTGGTGCTCGTTCTCGCCCTCGCGACCCTCGTCGGCTGGCTCGTCACGGGTCACGACGTGGGCACCTCGCTCGCCGTGGCCGTCACCGTGCTGATCATCGCCTGCCCCTGCGCGCTCGGGCTCGCCACTCCCACGGCGCTGCTCGTGGGCACCGGTCGCGGCGCCCAGCTCGGCACGCTGATCAAGGGCCCGCAGGTGCTCGAGGACACACGACGTGTCGACACCGTCGTCCTCGACAAGACCGGCACCATCACCACCGGTGCGCTGCAGCTGCGGAGCATCGCCGTGCGCGGCAAGCTCTCCAAGAAGGCCGCGCTGACCGCGGCCGCCGCCGTCGAGCAGGGCAGCGAGCACCCGATCGCGCGGGCCGTCGTGGAGGGGGCCCGCCTGGCGAAGCTGGACCTGCCGCGCATCCTCGACTTCGAGGCCAACCCGGGCGAGGGAGCCACCGCGCGCATCAAGGGCACCGAGGTCACGGTCGGCAAGGCCGCCCTCTTCGAGCGCGTCGACCCCGAGCTGCTCGAGCACGCCCGCAACCACGCCGGCACGACGGTGTTCGTGGGCTGGGACGGGGTGGCGCAGGCCGCCCTCACGGTCGAGGACACCGTGCGCGCCACCTCCGAGGCAGCCATCGCCCGACTGCGGGCGCTCGGGCTCACGCCGTACCTGCTGACCGGGGACAGCTCCTCCAACGCCCGCAGCGTCGCCGAGCAGGTGGGCATCGAGGCGACCAACGTGCGCGCCGAGGTGATGCCGGCGCAGAAGCACGAGGTCGTCACGCAGCTGCAGCAGTCGGGACGCGTCGTGGCCATGGTGGGCGACGGTGTCAACGACGCGGCCGCCCTCGCGCAGGCCGACCTCGGCCTGGCGATGGGCTCGGGCACCGACGTCGCCATGGACTCGGCCGACATCGTGCTGGTGCGCTCCGACCTCGACGCCGTCGGCGATGCCATCGGCCTCTCCCGCGAGACGCTGCGCATCATCAAGCAGAACCTCGCCTGGGCCTTCGGCTACAACACCGCCGCCATCCCGCTCGCCGCGTTCGGGCTGCTCAACCCGATGATCGCCGGCGCCACCATGGCGCTGTCATCCGTGCTCGTCGTCAGCAACTCCCTGCGCCTGAAGCGCTGGCACCGCTGACTCTCGCTGCCTGGTCCATCCTCACCGATCGTCACCGATCCCTCGCGCGCTCCCCGCGACTCGCCTCGAACATCCGCCGGGCCGCGCGCGACCCCTAGGTTGGGGGCATGGTGGCTTTCGTGAAGTCCGTGACCTTCGACGCCTCGGACACGCTCGGGCTCGCCGCCTTCTGGGCAGCGGCGCTCGGGTCGGACGTCGACGAGGGCAGCACCGCCGGCCGTGCCTGGGTCGAGCCGGCGGGGTGGGGAGGACCCACCCTGTGGTTCCAGCGCGTGCCCGAGCCCAAGACGGCGAAGAACCGGCAGCACTTCGACCTGCGCGCGGTGGGCCCGGTCGAGGCCGAGGTCGAGCGGCTCGTCGGGCTGGGCGCGACCGTGACCGGCAGGGACGGCGACGTCGTGGTGATGGCGGACCCGGAGGGCAACGAGTTCTGCGTCGAGGCCTGACGCCTCGACCGACGCCGATGACGACAGGGGAGACCAGACGATGACGTCGACGACAGGGGCGAACCCGCCGGCGGCCACACCACCGCCCACACCACCGGGACGGTCGGGGCTTCCACCGGACGACGCCCTGCGCGTCAGGGCCTGGCCCGTCCTGCCACTCGCGATCCTGGGGTGGCTGGCAGGACTGCTGCCCTGGCTCGTGCGCCGGGTCGGCGGCGGCACGTTCGGCACGCCGTGGAACCCCCGCAACGATTTGCGGGAGGCGTTGCTGCCCTACCACCACCAGCTGCTGACGCTCCTGCTCGTCGTCACCGTCACGGCCGGCGTGCTGGCCGGGCTCGCGCCCGCGTGGTGCACCGCCGGACGGTCGCGACGGCCACTGCTCGCAGCGCTCGCGACACTGGGGGCCGCGGCGGCCACGTCGTGGGCGGTGGCCCAGACGCTGGCGCCCGACCCCGAGCTCGGCGGCTCCGGCACGACGGCGCAGAAGGTCCGGCTCGCCCTCGTCGCGCTCACGGTCGCGGGGTCCGTGACGGGCCTCGTCCTCGGGCTGGCGGTGTCCCTCGGCGGCCCGGCGCTGCGCGTCGTGGCGGCTGCCCCTGCGGTCGTGGTCGCCGCCGACTGGCTGGGCCAGCTCGTGGTCGGTGCCGTTCGCAACGGATCGCCTGCCCCGTGGCTGCCGACGGCGCTGACGGTGCTCTCGGGTGCCGTGGTCGGCGCGCTCCTCGCCACCACCGCCCGCAGCTCACTCCTGGCCCGGACCGCGGCCTGGGTCGGCGCCCTGGGCCTGCTCGTCCTGACCGCTGCCGCGCTCACCGCGGCCCGCTACGTCCTTGAGTCCCTCCGCGGGGTCTCCCCGCGCAGCGCCGCCGTGGAGGAGCTGCTGGTCGACGGGATGCGAGTGCTCCGCGGATCGCTGTCGAGCACCCTCACGGCGTGGAGCTGGCCGCTCTCGCCACCGCTCACCGGGCTGCTCGTGGCGGTCGCCGTGGCCGTGGGCACCACCTTGGCGGTCCGGGGCAGGCGGTCACGCGCCGTGACCGAGGGCGGCGCCGCCCGCTGAGCCGGACGGCATACGACCTCGGTGTCCCCGGGGACGACGAAGCGGCGGCCACCCGGGCAGGGTGGCCGCCGCTTCGCGTGCGAGTCGAGCGGGGAAGGTCAGATGGTGACCTTGCCGGACACGGTGTCGAAGGTGACCGACAGCAGTCCCGGCGTGCCGTGCGGGGCGACGAACGTGAACCGGATGCCGCCCTTGTCGAAGGTGTCCTCGGGGCCGAGCCACTCGCGCACCCGCCGGGGGTCGCCGGCGATCTCGAGGTTGTCGATGGAGACCGCCGTGTCGGCGCCCGCGGAGGGGTGCACCGTCATGTCGTCCCACTCGATGAAGTAGGGGACCTGCGGGTCGGCCATGAGGCCCTTGATGCCGACCTGCCGCCACCGGAGCTCGGTGCCGTCGGGGCGGTGCCGGTTGCCCGGGACGGCCTCGCGGCCGAGGCGGTGCTCGACGAGGCTGATGTCGTCGACCGCGACGACCCAGCCGAGCCAGCCGCCGCCGGCCTCGGAGGCGGCGCGGACGGCCTGCCCGAAGGGCGCCTTGTCGGAGGCCGGGTGGTCCAGCACCTCGACGACCTCGAGGTAGTGGTCCTTGGCCAGGGGGAAGATCACGTTGCGCGTGCCGAACCGGGGATGCACCCCGCCGTCGACCGGCGCGACGCCGATGAGCTCGGACAGCCGGGCGGCTGTGGCCTTGAGGCCACCGGCCTCCGCTGCATAGGAGACGTGGTCAACTCGCATACAGAACATCGTGACACACGCCAAGGGGTGCTCTTGACCACCCCCGCCCTTACCCGCTAGCGCTCGTCCCAACCGTCAGGCGGTCGGGACATCCCGGTCGTTTCGTATGCCGTCACGCCGCCGGCCGCCGGTCCGCGCGGTGGGTGGGGCGCTCAGCGGGAGCCGCGCTGGCGGACCGCCTCGTAGAGGACGATCGCGGCCGACGCAGCGACGTTGAGGCTGTTGGCCAACCCGGACATGGGGATCCGCACCCGGTGCGTGGCGGCGTCGAGGAGGGTGCGGTCGGCGCCGTGCTTCTCGCTGCCCACGGCGATGGCGACGCGGCCGGTGTAGTCGACGTCGGTGTGCAGCAGGTCGGTCTCGGGGGTGGTGACGACGAGGCGGATGTCGTTGGCCTGCAGCCACTCCAGCGCCTCGGCCGTCGTCGCGCTCGCGGCGGGGACGGCGAAGACCGTGCCCTTGCTCGCGCGCACGACGTTGGGGTTGCCCCAGTCGGTGACGGGGTCGGCCGCGACCACGGCGTCGACCCCGGCTGCGTCGGCGGTGCGCAGCATGGCCCCGAGGTTGCCCGGCTTCTCCACGCCCTGGCTGAGCAGGGCGAGGTGGTCGGGGCCCTCGACGCGCAGGTCATCCAGGGTGATGCCGACGCGGTCGACGACGGCGAGCAGGCCGTCGGGGCCCTCGCGGTAGCTGACCTTCTCGAAGGCGCTGCGGCTCAGGTGCACGACCTCGACGCGGTCGTCACGCAGCCGCGCCAGCAGGTCGTCCTGCTGGCCGATGTCCTGCGACCCGGCGCGGCCGGCCGGGCTGAAGAGGTCCTCGCACACGTAGACGGTCCGCGGGCGGAGGCCTGACGTGAGGGCGAGGCCGATCTCCTCGTAGCCCTCGACGAGCGTCTGCCCGGTCTCCTCGCGGGTGCGACGGCGGCGCAGGGCGAGCAGGGACTTCAGCCGCGGGTTGGACGCGGAGGTGATCGTCAGCTCGCGGGCGGGGCGCGTGTGGTTCGTCATGACAGGGCCAGCATCCCACCCGGGCCCTCCCTGTTCCCTCGTAGGTTGGGGGCGACCGACCGGTTGCCGCACCGAGGAGGATCCGTGGCCGACTTCCCGCGTCTGATGCACACCGCGCTCGACACGGAGGACGCCCGCGGGCTCGCCGAGTTCTACCGCGAGCTGCTCGGGCTGCACTACCGGCCGGGCGACGAGCCACCTGCCGAGGACACCGTCGACGATGCCGACTGGCTCGTCCTGCTCGACGGGGACGGCATCCGGCGGCTGGCGTTCCAGCGCGTCGACGGGCCGCTCCGCCGATCGACCTGGCCCTCGCACGAGGTGCCGATGCAGCTGCACGTCGACTACCGCGTGCCGACCCTCGCCGAGCTCGAGCGGCACCGCGACCGGGCCCTGGCCCTCGGTGCGCAGGTGCTGCTCGACCGCACCGACGACGAGGACGAGGCGCTCGTCGTGCTCGCGGACCCTGCCGGTCACCCGTTCTGCCTGCTCGTCGCACCATGACCCCCACGCCTGTCGGTGTGCCGGCGTAGCGTCGACCGCACGGTGACAGGCCGACGACACGGACACCGGGACCCGGAGGTGCCAGGCGCATGACCATCCTCGACGGACGACCCCACGTGGCCCTGCTCGTCGTCGACGTCCAGAACCAGGTCGTCGCCGACGCGTGGGACCGCGACGGCGTGATCGACCGCATCCGCTCCCTCGTGGACAGGGCCCGCGAGGAGGGTGTGCCGGTCATCTGGGTGCAGCACTCCGACGAGAACATGCCGGTCGGCACCGACGGGTGGCAGCTCGTGCCGGAGCTCGGTCGCGAGGAGGCGGAGCCGGTCGTCCACAAGCGCTACGGCGACTCCTTCGAGGACACCGAGCTCGAGTCGCTGCTGGCCCAGCGGCAGGTCGGCCGCCTCGTCGTCACGGGCGCCCAGACCGACGCGTGCATCCGGTCGACGCTGCACGGGGCGCTCGTCCGGGGCTACGACGCCACGCTCGTCGAGGACGCCCACACGACCGAGGACCTCCGGCAGTGGGGCGTGCCGGTCTCTCCCGAGCAGGTCATCGCCCACACGAACGTCTCCTGGTCCTGGTCCGAGGCTCCGGGGCGGCGCGGCGATGTCGTGCCGACCGCAGAGGTCGACTTCGGCGCGCGGTGACCGTGCTGCCCGTGGACCGCTGCGGGGTCCGAGGAGGCCACCCCTAAGGTGTGGGCATGCTCGACACGCTGGCCGCCCAGCCGTTCTGGCTGGCCTTCCTCGCCCTCTTCGCGAGCGCCACGGTGCGGTCCAACGGCACCTACTGGCTCGGGCGCGGCGCCATGGCCGGCTGGCGGCGCCACCGTGGCAGCACCGGTGTGCTCACCGGCGAGCTCACCGGCGAGCTCACCGGCCGGGCGCAGTCCCTCCTGCGGCGCCTCGGGCCCTTCGCCGTCACGCTCTCGTACCTGACCGTCGGCCTCCAGACCGCGATCCACCTGGCTGCGGGCGCGGCGCGCATGCCGCTGCGCCACTACCTGCCCGCCGCGGTCGTCGGGTCCCTCGTCTGGGCCGCGCTCTACGCGACGGTCGGCCTCGCGGTGGTGCAGGCCTGGCTCGCGGCCGAAGCCGGCTCCTGGTGGGGAGCCGCCGTCCTCGTGCTGGGCGGCGCGGCGGTCGTCGCCTGGCTGGTGGTCCGCCGGCGCCGCGCGGAATGGGGGCCCTCCCCGAGGGCTGACACCCTCATGACCTCTCGGAGCCCGCCGGCACGGTCGTCATCGACACGATGAACTACTACCCCGAGCGCGACGGCCAGGTCGCCGCCCTGGACCCGGGTTCGACGACGAGCTCCGAGCTGCTCCAGGCGCACCTGCCGCAGCCGCGCGTGGACTGGACGGCCGGCGCGAAGCCCGTGACGTCCGACGAGCTCGCCGGCCTGGCCATGCGCGCCACGCGCGAGGTCCGAGCGACATCTCGGCCGGGCATTTCGGTGCCCGGCCGGCTGCCGGTAGGATCGTCACCGAGGGGAGTACTTCCTCGCGCGCACCGGTCAGTACGGTGGTCCGACGACCACCCCGGTCCGCGGCCGACGGCAGTCGGTGAAGGAGACCTCAGACATCGTTCTGAGGAGACCCATGCTCACTGCCCTCCCGACCGCCGCCGCGCCCGCGCCGGTCACCGACTCGATCGGTTCGCCGACGCTCTGGGTCGCCACCATCGCCGGCGTCGCCGCGCTCTTCGTCGTCGACTTCCTCATCACCCGCCGCCCGCACGACCCGAGCATGCGCGAGGCAGTCGGCTGGTCGGCCCTCTACATCGCCATCCCCGTCGTCTTCGGCGGCTGGCTCTGGTGGCAGTACGGCTCGGCCCAGGGCGTCGAGTACTACACCGGCTACCTCGTGGAGAAGTCGCTCTCGGTCGACAACCTCTTCGTCTTCATCATCCTGCTCTCGGCGTTCGCCGTGCCGCGGGAGCTGCGCCAGCGGGTGCTGCTCATCGGTGTCGGCGGCGCCCTCGTGCTGCGCGGCGTCTTCATCGCCCTCGGCGCGCAGATGATCGCGAGCTTCGCATGGACGTTCCTGCTCTTCGGCGCGATCCTGCTCGCGACCGCGGTCAAGGTGGGCCGCGATGCCCTGTCACACACCGACCACGGCATCGACGTCGACTCCCTGCGCAGCGTCAGGCTGATCCGCCGTCTCCACCCCGTCACCGACGCGTATGCCGGCACGAACCTCACGGTGCGACGTGACGGTCGCCATGGCGGCAGGGCGCTGACGCCCCTGGCCGTCGTCGCCATCGCGATCCTCGGCACCGACGTCGTCTTCGCCATCGACTCGGTGCCGGCCGTCTACGGGATCACCGGCGACCCCTACCTCGTCTTCGCGACGAACGCCTTCGCCCTGCTCGGCCTGCGCGCGCTCTACTTCCTGCTCGAGGGGGCGCTGGCCAAGCTCGTCCACCTCGGCCACGGCCTGTCGCTGATCCTCGCCTTCATCGGCGC
This sequence comes from Terrabacter terrae, assembly GCF_039529575.1. NCBI lineage: Bacteria > Bacillati > Actinomycetota > Actinomycetes > Micrococcales > Intrasporangiaceae > Terrabacter > Terrabacter terrae. The sequence goes on along the minus strand of NZ_BAAANB010000001.1, from coordinate 18,516 downwards.
CAAGCTGGTGCTGCACTGGGCGCACGGCGTGTGGCCGGGTGTCCCGGAGATCCCCACGCTGCTCTCCCTCGCGGTCATCGTGGGCATCCTGGCCGTCGTCACGCTCACGAGCCTGGCCGCGAACCGGCGGGAGCGGTCGTCGGGTCAGGCGTCACCGGAGCCGCAGCCCGACGCAGGAGCAGAGCCTTCTCGGCCTCGTTCTGGGTGAGGTCGGCGGCGCGGGCGAACTCCGCGCGGGCCTCCTCGTCCCGGCCGAGCCGGGCGAGGAGGTCGCCGCGGACGCTGGGCAGCAGGTGGTAGTCGGCGAGGGCGCCGGCCTCGACGAGACGGTCGACCACCTCGAGCGCCGGGCCGGGCCCCTCGGCGAACGACAGGGCGACGGCCCGGTTGAGCTCGACGACCGGCGAGGGACGCAGCGCACCGAGCCGGCCGTAGAGCGCGACGATGAGCGCCCAGTCGGTGGCCTCGGCGGTGCGGGCACGGGCGTGGCACGCGGCAATCGCAGCCTGCAGCAGGTACGGCCCGGCCTCTCCCCGGCCCGGGCCGACGAGCGACATGGCTCGTTCGAGCGCGCCGAGCGCGTGGTTGACCAGGGCCCAGTCCCACCTCGTGCGGTCCTGGTCGAGGAGCAGGACCGGCTCGCCGTCACGCCCGATGCGCGCGCGGGTGCGTGAGGCCTGGATCTCCATGAGCGCCAGCAGGCCGTGGACCTCCGGCTCGCGGGGCGCGAGTGCCGACAGCACGCGACCCAGCCGGATCGCCTCCTCCATGAGGTCACCGCGCAGCCAGTCACGACCCGAGGTGGCGGCATACCCCTCGTTGAAGACCAGGTAGACGACCTCGAGGACGGACGCGAGCCGAGGGGCGAGCTCGGCCCCGGACGGCACCTCGATGGTGACGCCGTCCTGGCTCAGGGTCTTCTTGGCACGCGAGATGCGCTGGGCGACGGTCGCCTCGCTGGTGAGGAACGCCCGCGCGATCTCACGGGTGCTCAGGCCCCCGATCATGCGCAGCGTCAGGCAGATCCGCGCCTGGGCCGTGAGGGCGGGATGGCACGCGGCGAAGACCAGCCCGAGGACGTCGTCGTCGACGTCCTCGAGCGCCGCGTCGAACTCACCCTGGGCCAGGTCGGCCACCCGCAGCTCCTCCGCGTGGCCGACCTGTTGGAGCTTGCCGGCGAGGTTGACCTCCCGCCGGATCCGGTCGATGGCCCGTCGTCGTGCCGTCGCCGTGAGCCAGGCGCCCGGCGTCCTGGGTATGCCGTCGCGGGGCCACTGCTCGAGCGCCTGCACGAAGGCGTCCTGCGCGAGGTCCTCGGCCAGGCCGACGTCGTGGACCAGGCGGGCGACGACGGCCGTCACCTTCGCGGCCTCCATGCGCCAGACCGCCTCGAGGGTCCGGCGCACGTCGTCGGCGCTGGGCATCGGCTGACTGGTCCGGCTCGTCACTCCGACACTGTTTCACCCCGCGCAACACTGCCGTGGGCTCTGCTGTCGCGCCGCACCTCCCCGCTCAGCCGCGGGCCGCGTTGCGCGCGGCCTCGACCCGCATCTGCTCCTCGCGCTCGCGCAGCTCGGGCGTCAGCTCGTCGCCGAAGTCCTCCGCGCGCAGGATCTGGCGCAGCTCGAGGGCGTAGCCTGGCTCCGGAGCGCACGACACCGGCCACTTGCGAAGCCACTCGAGGGCCTCCTCGCGCGAGCTCACGTCGATGATCGTGAAGCCCGCGACCAGTTCCTTCGACTCCGCGAACGGACCGTCGGTGACGACCCACTCGCCGGCCTGCCATGCCGCTCGTGCCCCCTTGGACGTCGGGTGCAGTCCCTCGCCGTCGACGAAGACACCCGCCTTGAGCATCTCCTCGTTGTAGGCCTGCATGTCGGCGAACTGCTGCTCCGTGCCCATGGTCCCCCGCTCGATGAGCGGCGTGGAAGGCACGAGAATCATGAAACGCACGGTGGTCTCCTCAGTGGGTCGTGCAGGGTCCTCGTCGGCCCCGCCTCACCACTGCGTCGAACGGGGCGGCCGGTTCTCGACACGGCACCCGGACGCGACCCGCTAGAGCTCGAGGCGAGCCGTTGCCGCCGACTCCACGCCGTCCCTGAAGGGCACGCCGTCGCGCACCGCCCGCGCCACCGCCTCGAGGACCGGGGCGAGGCCGTCCTCGTCGACGTGGCCGGCCACCTCGTCGGCGATGGCCTTGACCTCGTCGGGCGCGTTGCCCATGGCGACGCCCCAGGCGGCCCAGTGCAGCATCTCGAGGTCGTTGCGCTGGTCGCCGCAGGCGATGGTGTGGATCGGCTCGACGCGCAGCTGGCGGCGCACGAGCTCGAGGGCGCTGGCCTTGGACACGCCCTCCGGGTTGATGTCGAGCCAGGCCGACCAGCCCACGGCGTACGACACCCCGTGCAGACCGGCGCGCTCCACCAGCTCCATGAACTCCTCGGCCGTCGACTCGGGCTGGCGCAGGGTGACACGGGTGACGGGGTGGGCGATGAGCTCCTCCCAGGCGACCTCGCGCGAGTGGCCCATGAGCTCGCCGTCCGGGAAGTGCTTGCTGACCTTGAACCCGACGCCGGGCTCCTCCACGGCGATGAGTGCGTCGGGCAGCTCGACCCGCATCTTCTCCAGGACCGCCCGCGGGTCGAACGTCACCTTGTCGATGATCGAGTAGCCCTCCGGCGCAGCCGCGTTGAGCTGAAGCGTCAGGGCGCCGTTGGAGCAGATGGCGTAGCCCTCCTCCAGTCCCAGCGCCTCCAAGACGGGCATCGTGGCGATGATGGAGCGCCCTGTCGCGATGACCACGGCGACGTCCTCGGGCAGGGCCCGGATCGCGTCGCCCACGCGCGGGGACAGCTCGCCCAGGTGGTTCAGAGTCGTGCCGTCGAGGTCGAGGGCGAGCAGTCGCTGTGCCATGGCCTCACCGTATATCTCCCCCGAGGCCCCACATGTGCGCCTCGTTCGCAACCGTGCAGGACCGTCACCGAGACGTCATCGGCCCGTCGCCCGACGCTCGCTCAGCCCGCGCTCGGTGCTCCCTCAGCCGAGCTGACCGAGCGCCGTCTCGATGCCGCGGTGCAGCGTCGGGTAGGCGTAGATCATCGACCGGAGCCGGTCGACCGGGACCTCACCGTGCACGGCGACGGACAGGGCCCCGAGCACCTCGCCGCCGGCCGGTCCCATCGCCGTGGCCCCCACGAGGACACCGCGGTCGGCGTCGGCGACGACCTTGATGAGGCCGTCCGCCTTGGCGATCCAGCCGCGCGTCGTCTCGCCCAGAGGCGTCACGCCCACCTGCACGTTGGCGAGCTGGTCGCGGGCCTGCGACTCGGTCATCCCGACGGCCCCGACCTCGGGATCGGTGAACGTCACGCGCGGGAGGGCGGCATACTCCGCCGGGGGCCCGTCGTCCCCGAGGACGTCGCGGATGACGATGCCGGCCTGGTACATCGAGACGTGCGTGAACGCGCCCTTGCCGGTGATGTCGCCGACCGCCCACACGCCGTCGGCGACCCGGCAGCGGTCGTCGACCGGGGCGGTGTGGGAGTCGGCCGGGACGCCCACGGTGTCGAGCCCGACCGCGGCGGGGTCGGCGCGGCGCCCGGTGGCGACGAGGAGCCTCTCGGCCTGCAGGGTCGAGCCGTCCGCGAGCGTGACCGTGAAGGTGGAGCCGTCGTGGCTCACCTTCTCGGCGCCGACGCCGGCGCGGACGGCGATGCCGTCGGCCTCGAGCGCGTCGACGAGCTTCTCCGAGGCCTCTGGCTCCTCGGCGGAGAGGATGCGCTCGGCGGCCTCGACGATGGTGACCTCCACGCCGAACCGCGCCATCACCTGGCCCAGCTCGCAGCCGATGGCACCGCCGCCGAGCACGACGAGCGAGGCCGGCAGCTCGGCCGCCTCGATGATCTCGTGGTTGGTCCAGTAGGGGGTGTCCCGCAGCCCGTCGATCGGCGGGACCGCAGCGGTGGTGCCGGGGTTGACGACGACGCCCTTCGTGGCGGTGTACGCCGTGCCGTCGACGTCGACGCTCCCCTGGCCGGTGATGCGGCCGGTGCCGTGCAGCACCGTCGCGCCCTTGCCGGTGAGGCGGTCGACGGCGACCTGGTCGTTCCAGTTGTCCGTGGCCTCCTCGCGGAGGCGCTTGGCCACGACGGACCAGTCCGGCCGCACCTCCCCCACCGAGCCGGCCAGGCCCTCGACGCGGCGGGCCTCGGCGAGCGCGTCGGCCGCACGGATCATCATCTTCGACGGGATGCAGCCCCAGTAGGGGCACTCGCCGCCCACGAGGTTGCGGTCGACCGCGAGGACGCGCAGGCCGCGCTCGGCGAGCGTGCCGGCCACGTGCTCACCGCCCGGTCCGAGGCCGATGACGATGACGTCGAAGGTGTGGTCGGTGTCGGTTGCCATGCCACAGCATTACCCGCTCGTCCCGTCCACGGAAGGCCGAGGTCGTATGCCGTGGTCGGTGGCACCGGGCCGGGGGCCACCGCGAGGCGTCCGTTTCACCCCTCCGGGGCCGGGTACGCGACCGGCGTGGAAGGCGTAGAGGCAGCCGCCGGGCGGCGAGGCTCCCGTGACGGCTCGCGTGGCGGCTCGCGTCAGGACTCCCGTGACGACGTGGGGCGACGCGTCGTGGTGACGGGAGGCGCCGGGTTCCTGGGCGGGTGGCTCTGTCGCCGGCTGCTCGACGACGGCTGCGAGGTCGTGGCCGTCGACAACCTCGTCACCGGCACCCCGGCGGTCGTCGAGGAGCTGGAGGCCCGTCCCCACTTCTCCTTCATCGAGGCGGACGTGACCCGTGTGCTCGACGTGCCCGGCCACGTCGACCTCGTGATGCACCTGGCGTCCCCGGCTTCTCCCGTGCACTACGCGGCGCTGCCCGTCGAGACGATGCTGGTGGGCAGCCAGGGCACCATGCACGCCCTCGACCTCGCGCAGGTCCGCGGCGCCCGCTTCGTACTCGCCTCGACCTCCGAGGTCTACGGCGACCCGCTGGTGCACCCGCAGCCCGAGACCTACTGGGGCAACGTCAACCCGGTGGGCCCGCGCAGCGTCTACGACGAGGCCAAGCGGTTCGCCGAGGCACTGACGACCGCCTACCGCACCAGCCGGGGGGTCGACACCGGCATCGCGCGCATCTTCAACACCTACGGTCCCGGCATGCGCACCGACGACGGACGGATGATCCCGGCCTTCATGACCCAGGCCCTCAAGGGCGAGCCCGTCACCGTCACGGGCGACGGCAGCCAGACGCGCTCGCTCTGCTTCGTGACCGACACCGTCGACGGTCTCTGCGCCCTCGCGGCGAGCGACTGCGTCGGACCCGTCAACCTCGGGGGCGACGACGAGGTCACCGTCCTCGAGCTCGCCGAGACCGTGTGCCGTCTGGCCGGGTCCAGCTCGCCGATCACCTTCGTGGACCTGCCCGAGGACGACCCCCGGGTGCGCCGTCCGGACACCGCGCGCGCCGCCCAGCTGCTCGGCTGGAAGCCGCAGGTCCCGGTGGAGGAGGGCCTGCGCCGCACGCTGGAGTGGTTCGAGGAGCAGCTGCGGTCAGCGGCCTGACCCCGCGCCGCGCGCCGCGTGGCGGCCGCCGGGACCCCGTCCACTCGTACGGTCGCCACCGAAGCCGTTGAGCAGCAGTCGTTCCCGGGCGGCCGCGATGACCTCCTCCACGCTCGTGGTGAGGAGGGCGGGGTCCACCGTCTGACCGTGCGGGTCGCCTCGCCCACCGCTCGCGGCCCGCTCGCCACCGCTCCACAGCACGGTGTGCGGCCCCTCGGCCGGGGGGCCCCACTCCGACGGCGGCACCGGCCCGAAGAGGACGACGGACGGCGTGCCGAACGCCGTCGCCAGGTGCGCCATCCCGGTGTCGCCCGACACGACGAGTCTCGCGCCGGCGACCAACGCGGAGAGGGAGCGGAGGTCGGTGAGTCCGGCGAGCACGGCCCCTGCCGCAAGACCAGCCGCCTCCGCGACCACGCGAGCGAGCGCCACCTCCTCGGCGCTGCCCGTGACGACGACGTCGAGTCCCTGGCTGCGCACCCAGCTCGCCACTGCGGCAAAGCGACCCACCGGCCACCGACGGGACGGGTAGGCGGCGCCGGGGTGGACGACCACGGCTCCCGCTGCGGGACTCGGGACGCCCGGCGGCGCGAGCCGCAGCTGCGACGGGTCGGCCGGCCACCCGGCATGCTCCACGAGCCGGCACCACCGGCGGACCTCGTGCTCGCCCGGACGCCACTCGGGCCCGGTGACGCCAGCCGCCGGGCAGGCGTAGCCGACCAGCCGGTCGGGACGCAGCGCCTGGAGCAGGCGGTGGCTCTCCGGGCCGGAGCCGTGCAGGTCGACCGCGACCTCGGGTGGGGTCCCGTCCCACTCGAGAGGCGCCAACCCTCGCGCGGGCAACACCCGGTCGACGAGGTCAGGGGCCACCACCAGGTCGGCCAGGGCAGTCGGCCCGGCGAGGACGACCTCGTGGTCGGGCAGCCCACGGCGGACGGCGCGAAGCGCCGGCACCACCGTGAGGACGTCGCCGAGACCCAGGGCCCGCAGGACGATGGCGCGGCCGCGAGTGGCTCCCCGGCTCAGGGCCAGGACCCCTCGACCGACGGCGTGATGACGAGCTCGCGCACCTCGCACCCCGGCGGTTGCCGCAGCGCGAAGAGGACCGCCGCGGCGACGTCCTGGGGCCGGTTGAGCTTCGCGTCGGGACCGGGCTTGTACTGGTCGGGCCGGCCGTCGAAGAAGGCCGTCTGCATGCCGCCCGGGACGAGGGTCGTGACCCCGAGCCGCCCCTGTGTCTCGACGGCAAGCGCCCGAGAGAAGCCGATGACCCCGAACTTCGAGGCACAGTAGGCCGTCGCGTCGCTCAGCACTCGCAGGCCCAGCGTGGACGCCACCGTGACAACCCGCCCGCCGTTGGCGAGCAGCGAGGGCATGGCGGCACGCACGACGGCGGCCGTGCCGAGCAGGTTGACCTGCAGGACGCGGTCCCAGTCGGGTCCGTCGATCTCGTCGAACCGGCCACAGGCGTCGGTGCCGGCGCAGGTGACGACGGCGTCGACCCCGCCGGCCGCATCGACGATCTCGCGCACGGCCTGCTCGGCGGCCCGGGTGTCGGCGAGGTCGACGATGCCGACGTCCGAGTCGGGCACGTCGAGCACCTCCTGGTCCGGGGCGCGCCGGTCGAGGACGAGCGGCCGGCCGCCCGCCTGTGCCACGGCCCGCGCCACAGCCGCGCCGAGGCCCGAGGCGCCGCCTGTCACGAGCACGGTTCCCAGCGCTGGGGCCTCCGGTGTCGAAGCAGCTGTCGAGGTCGTCATGCGTCCGTCCTTCCTGTTCGTGCACGGTGCGCGGCCGGGGCCGCGCCTGCCTTCGGCTGGGCACCCTGCCCGTTCGCCGCTGCCACGAGGGCCGTCGTCGAACGGCCTTCGACGTAGGGCAGGACGACCGCCTGTCCGTCCCACTCCTCCAGCACGGCGAGCTCGGGCACGTCGGCGCCCGCATAGTCGCCGCCCTTGGTCCAGATGGCCGGGCGCACCCGGCGCAGCACCTCGATCGGGGTGTCCTCGTCGAAGAGCACCACCTCGTCGACGCACTCGAGCGCCAGCAGCACCCGCGCGCGGTCGGCCTCGGGGACTATCGGGCGCCCCGGACCCTTGAGCCGGCGCACCGAGGCGTCGGAGTTGAGGCACACGACGAGACGGTCCCCCAGCGCCCGGGCGGCCCGCAGCGTCTCGATGTGCCCGGTGTGCAGCAGGTCGAAGCAGCCGCCCGTGGCCACGACGGTCGGTGTGTCAGGGTCGGATGCACCGTCGCCACCGGGGACGCGCAGCGCCTGCCACGCCGGCACCAAGCCGTCGCGTGCGTCGAGGCACGCGGGGCCGCCGCTCGACACGTACTCGGCCGAGCGCCGCACGCCCTCCGCCACGGCGTCCGCGATGACCACGCCCCCGCCGAGCGCGACCGCGGCGGACACCGCGAGTCGGTCGCCGGCACCGCACGCGTCGACGGACGGCACGTCGGGCGCGGGCGCCAGCACCGGCGTACCGCTGCCGTAGGTCAGCAGGGCACCACGTGAGCCCAGGGTCACGGCGACGCCCTGCGCCTGCCAGGCCCGACACAGCGCCTCGGCGCGGCGACGCACGCCGACGAGCGAGTGGGGCGGCCCCTGGACCTCGAGACCCTCCCGGCCCACCAGCACCCTCGCCTCGTCCTCGTTCGGGGTGACGAGCCGGGCACCGGGCACGGGACGCCCGCCCCGTGGGTGCGGGTCCCAGACGACGGGTATGCGGCTCGCCACCTCTGCGACCGCCTCGCGCAGGCCCGGCGCGTCCACCGTCCCGCGGCCGTAGTCGGAGACGAGCAACGCGCCCGCGCCACGCACCGCGTCCAGCGCACGCTGTGTGGCCGGACCGACACCCCCCGGGGGTCCGCCGGTGTCGAGGCGCACGAGCGACTGTCCATCGGCCCGGACGCGGCGCTTGACCGGGGTGGCGCCGAGTGGTCTCAGCGCCACGACCTCGACCGGAGCGAGCAGCCTCCGCAGTCGCTCACCGCCTTCGTCGTCCGCGAGCGCGGTCACGAGCACCACCTCCACGCCGTCGCGCACGGCGAGCGCAGCGGCCAGTCCGGCTCCGCCGGGGCGGGCACGCTCGACGAGCTCGTCGAGCACCGGGACCGGGGCGTCGGGGCACAGGCGCCCGGCGTGGCCCTCGACGTCGACGTCGAGCAGCGCGTCGCCGACGACGACGAGGGGACCCTTCATGCCGGTCATCCGGCTCGTGCGGGTCATGCCGGCCTCCGGACGGCGGTGACGTCCTCCCGCGTGCGGGCCGGCAGCACACCGAGCGCGCGGTCGAGACCGGCGCAGAGGATGTGCACGGCCACGAGGTGCAGCTCCTGCACCGTGGCGGTGAACTCGGCGTCGACGCTGAGGGCCTCCTCGGCCACCTCGGCGAGCGGGTTGGGCGCGGGGCCCGTCAGGGCCCAGACGGCCAGGCCCTGCTCCCGACCACGTCGCGCCGCCTCGACGACGTTGGGGCTGCGGCCGCTCGTCGAGAGGAGCACGAGCACGTCCCCCTCGCGTCCGTGCGCCTCGACCTGCCGCGCGAAGAGCTCCTCCGGCGGGTAGTCGTTGACGACCGCGGTCAGGGTCGAGGTCTCGGAGCTGAGGCAGATCGCCGAGAAGGGCCGGCGGTCGAGCCGGTAGCGACCGACCAGCTCGGCGGTCAGGTGCTGCGCCTGGGCGGCGCTGCCGCCGTTGCCCGCCGCCAGCAGGCGGCCGCCGTCCTCGAGCGTGCCGGCGAGACGGGCTCCCCAGCGGTCGGCGAGCTCGACGCAGGGGCTGAAGGTGCTCGCCGCCTGCACGAGGGCCGCGAGGTGCTCGTGGTCGCACGGCGTGAAGCTCGTGGGTCCGGCGTTCACCGTGCCACCGCCTTCCTCGTCTCGGCAACCACCTCGGCGTAGACGTCCTCCGTGGCGGCGGCCACGCACGACCAGCGGTAGAGGGCAACGGCGCGGTCGCGGCCGGCTCGTCCGTAGGCCTCCCGGCGCTCCTTGTCGGCGACCAGCCGGCGCAGCACCTCCGCCAGCGCCTCCGGGTGTCGCGGGGGCACGAGCTCGCCGGTCTGGCCGGGCAGGACCGTGTCGAGCAGTCCCCCGACGGCCGAGCCGACGACCGGGCGCCCGCAGGCCATGGCCTCGACGGGCACGATGCCGAACGGCTCGTACCACGGCACCGCCACGACCATGTCGGCCTCGTTCATCAGCCGTGGCACGTCGTTCCGGCCCACTCCGCCGAGGAAGGCGACGCGGTCCTCGACGTCGAAGCGCCGGGCCACCTCGCGCAGCCTCCGGATCTCCGGGTCGCCGTCGAGCTGTGACGGGTGTGGCCCGCCCGCCACGACGAGGTCGACGCCCGGCACGGCGGCCAGCGCCTCGATCGCGTTGCCGACGCCCTTGCGCTCGACGAGCCGGCCGATCGAGAGCAGGCGCGGTCGCTCACGGGCAGGGACGGCATACGGCCGGAAGACGTCGGTGTCGACGCCGCACGGCACGACGGTGGCGCGGCGCGCGGGCAGCCCCATGCGGCCGAGCTCCTCCACCTCGTCGGTGCACGTCGCGATGACGCGGTCGACCTGCCGGCACAGCCGCCGCTCGATGCCGAGCCGCTCCGGCGGGCTGGTGTCGCGGGCACCCTGCTGGCGGCGCTTGACGGTGCCGAGCGCGTGGAAGGTCTGCACCACGGGGACGCCGACGCGGCGGGCCGCGCGGGTGCTCGCCATGCCGCTCATCCAGAAGTGCGCGTGCACGACGTCGACGGGCTGCTCGCTCCACTGCGCCTCGAGGTAGCGGGCGAAGGCCGGCATGTGCGGGAGCAGGTCGTCCTTGGGCACCTCGGTCGGTGGTCCGACGGGCACGTGCTCGACGACGTAGCCGTCGGGTGTCTCCACGCGACGGGGGACGTCGGGGTCGGTCCACCGGCTGTAGACGGTCACCTCGTGCCCACGGGCGGCGAGCTGCGCCGAGAGCGCTCCGACGTGGACGTTCTGGCCGCCCGCGTCCGCGCCGCCGAGCAGCGCGAGGGGGTTCGCGTGCTCGGACACCATCGCGATCCTCATGACATACCTCCGGTGATGGTCTGGCTGAGGGAGTTGTCCCCCAACGGTTCCGGCGACAAGTGGTTCGGGCGCCGCTGCGGCGCAAGGGAGTCGATGGCCTGGACGACCTCACGGGCAGTCACGGACGTCAGGCAGGGGTGACCGGGGAACGGGCACTTGGTGACCCGGGTGTCCCGGCAGGGCGCGTCGCCGCGGCCGAGCGCCACGAGCGGCACGCCCCACGGCCGCCACCTCTGGAAGGGCACGGTGGGGGCGAAGAGCGACACCACCGGAGCACCGACGGCTGCGGCGAGGTGAGCCGGACCGGTGTTGGCCGCCACGACCACGGAGGCGGCGCGCAGGACCCCGGAGAGCTCGCCGAGAGACGTCCGGCCGCCGAGGTCCACGACGTCACCGCTGCCGTTTGCCGCCACCACCCTTGCCGTCAGGGCGCGCTCGGCGGGGCCACCCGTCACGACCACCTGTCGCCCGCCGTGCGAGAGCAGCCGGGCGAGCTCGTGCCACCGGTGCTCGGGCCAGGCCCGGGCCGGCACCGACGCGCCGGGATGCAGCACGACGAAGCCCTGCGACCACGGCACCGAGGACGCCCACGGCAGCCACGGCTTCGGCGGTGGCCGCACAGCGAGCCTCCCGTCGTCACCCGCTGGCAGCTCGTAGCCGGCAGCCCGAGCGAGCGACAGCGCGCGCTCGACCTCGTGGAGGTCGTCGGAGGGTCGGTGCCGCAGGTCGAGGAGGCTCCCTGGGTAGTCCGTGCTCGCCGCCCCGATCCAGGGGACGCCGGCAAGACGCAGGAGCAGCGCCGTCGGCAACGGCGACTGGTGGAACGAGGTGAGGACGAGCGCCCGGTCGGGAGCCAGGTCGCGGACGGTCTCCACGAACCGGTCGACGTGCTCGCGCTCGACCGGGTCGGGATTCGGGTCGATCCACGGGCAGCCCCACGTGACCACCTCGTCGACGCCGGGCAGCAGCTCGCCCGCCGCGGCACCGTGAGGGCCACACACGAGCGTGACCCGCTCGGCCCCGGCCGCCACGGCCCGGACAGCCGGCCCGGCGAGGAGCACGTCTCCGGCGTTGTCGAGCCGGACCACCAGCACGTGGCTCACCAGCGGCCCCCCAACAGGGCTTCGACGGCTGAGGCGAGGTCGGGCGCCACCAGGGGCGAATGCTCGACCTCTTCCCGGCGGGTGGCGCCGTTGGGCACGAGGACGCCCACGGCACCGGCGGCGTCGGCTGCACCGACGTCGGAGCCGATGTCGCCGACCACGACCGCGCGGGCGGGGTCGACGCCGAGCCGGGCGCAGGCCTCCAGGACGAGTCCCGGCTCGGGCTTGCGGCAGCCGCAGCCTTCTTCGGGTGCGTGCAGGCACTGTGTCCAGACGTCGAAGGGGCCGAGCAGCTCCTGCACCCGGGCGTTCACCGCGTCGAGGTCGTCCTCCCCGACCAGGCCCCGGCCGACGCCGGACTGGTTGGTCACGACACCGACGCGGATCCCGTTGCAGCGCAGCCGGTCCAGGGACTCACGAGCACCCTCGACCGGACGCACGGCGTCCGGGTCGGTGTTGTACGGGACGTCGTGGACGATGGTGCCGTCCCGGTCGAGGAGGACGAGGTCGGGGGCGCCTCGCCACGGCTCGGCTCGGCGGTGCTGCAGGCGCCCGCGGACGGCATACGCGACGGCGGCGAAGGGAATGGCCAGGCTCGTGGCGGTCATCCGGGCGACCTCACGACCGTCACGTGGGCCGGGGAGCACGCGCGCCGACAGGAACTCGGCCGTCAGGAATACCCAGCCGAGAGAAGCCACGGCGGCGACCCGGCGGCGACCGGCCAGGCCGGCAGCGAGGGCCGTCACTCCCGTGGCCACGGTGGCCACGTGCAAGGGAAGCCTGCCGCGGGCGGCGTGGGTGCGCGCCCGCCAGGCCCGGCCGTGCAGCCGGCGCATCAGCGCGTCGTCGACGTTGCCGACCTGACGGCGCACGCTGACCCAGTCGTCGGCGGGGCGCACCGGGTGCCGCATCCGGCGATCGCCCCACTCGATGCGGCCGCCGGCCTCGGTGGCCCGCAGTCCCATGTCGACGTCCTCGCGGTAGGCCCGCGGGAAGCGTTCGTCGAAGCCCCCGACCGCCGCCAGGGCGCCGCGTCGGTACGACAGGTCGGCGGTGATCCACAGCGCTCCCTCGAGGCCGGCCGTGGACCGCTCCCAGTCGGTGGGTCGTCTGTCCTGGGGCAGCGGCACCTGGAGCCGGCCCTGTGAACCGACGACATCGGGATCGGCGCGTCGCAGGTCCTCCAGGAGCTTGGCGTGCCAGTCCGTCCCGGGCACGACGTCATCGTCGAGGAAGGACACCCACGGGGTGCGGGCGTGGCGCCACCCGAGGTTGCGTGCAGCCGCGGGCCCGCGACCGCCACTTCGCAGCACCGTCACCGGGAAGGGAAGGTCGTCGAGCCAGGCCGGCGCGGCCATGGGGTGGTCCTCCCGACGGTCGTCGACGAGCAGGACCGGAGCCGTGAGAGGGGTGGACTGCTGCGCCAGCCGCTCGAGGAGGGTCAGCAGGGTGTCGCGGCCGACGGTCGGCACCACGATCGTGGTGACCGGCTCGGTGGTGACACCCGTGGTCATGCCCGGGGCCGCCGCACGACGAAGGGCCCCATGGCAAGCAGGTCGACGGGCGCGGACCCGAAGCACTCCAGGGCGTCGCGCGGGCTGTCCACCATCGGGCGGCCGGCGGTGTTGAGGCTGGTGTTGACGACGACCGGGACTCCCGTCAGCTCCTCGAAGGCAGCCAGCATCCGGGCGACGAGGGGCTCCTCCCGCTCGTCGACGGTCTGCACGCGAGCCGTCCCGTCGACGTGGACGACGGCCGGGATGCGGTCGCGCCACTGGGGGTCGACGTCGTGGACGAAGAGCATGTAGGGCGAAGGGAGGGGGCCACGACCGAAGATCTGCTGCGCCCGCTCCGCGAGGACCATGGGCGCGACCGGGCGGAACTGCTCGCGGCCCTTGACGTCGTTGAGGCGTTCGAGGTTCTGCTCGCGGCCGGGGTGGGCGAGCAGCGACCGGTGCCCGAGGGCCCGGGGGCCGTACTCGCTGCGCCCCTGGAACCAGGCGACGATGCCGTCCGCGGCCAGGCACTGCGCGACCTCGCGGGCCACGTCGCGGGACCGCTCGTAGGGCACTCGAGCGGTGCGCAGGACGCTCTCCAACTCGTCGTCCCTCCACGAGCGACCGAGGTCGGCGCCGGGCATCGGCGCGCACCGGTCGCCGCCGTCCGTCGCCACGGTGAGCGCCGCACCGAGGGCGGTGCCCGCGTCGCCGGCCGCGGGCTGGACCCAGACGTCGTCGTAGGGGCCGTCGGCGTGCAGTCGCGTGTTGGCGACGCAGTTGAGCGCCACCCCGCCGGCGAGAGCCAGGCGCCGGGCGCCCGTCTGGTCGTGGAGCCAGCCGACGAGCTCGAGCAGCACCTCCTCCAGCCGGGCCTGCACGCTGGCGGCGAGGTCGGCGTGCTCCTGGGTCCACGGGTCGTCCGGGCCGCGCGGCTTGGCCAGCGAGCCCCAGTCGATGCGCTCGGTCCGGAAGCCGCCGTCGCCGGTCGTCGTCACCGCCCGGCGCAGCTCGTCGGCGAACTGCGGCGTGCCGTAGGAGGCGAGAGCCATGACCTTGAACTCGTCGCTGCTGCGCAAGAATCCGAGGTGCTGCGTGACATCCTCGTAGAGCAGCCCGAGCGAGTGCGGAAGCCTCTGTGTGGCAAGCGTTTCGAGCTTGCCGTCGGCATAGTGGCCGGCGAGGTGACTCGCTCTCTCACCCCGACCGTCGAGCACGAGCACGTCGGTGTCACCAGTCGGCGCGGCCAGGGCCCCGGACGCCGCGTGGGCCACGTGGTGGGGGACGAAGCGTACGCAGGCGGGATCGAGACCGGGAAGCGCGCTGGCGAGGAACGACGGCGCCCGCTGCGCGTAGGTCTGGCGCAGGTGGTCCCACGGGTCGTGCAGCCCGAGCTCGTCGGCCGGCTCGGCCAGCGCGGGGTCGTAGGAGTAGGCGACGGCGTCGAGGTCCGACGCGTCGAGCCCGGCTTCCTCGAGGCACCAGCGCGCGGCCAGCTCGGGAAGCTCCCACGCGGCGAAGGGAACCGGGCGATGCCCGTGCTTGCGGCGCGAGAGCCGCTCCTCCTCCAGCGCGGCGACCGTCACCCCGTCGACGACGAGCGCCGCCGCGGGGTCGTGGAACAGCGCGTTGACACCGAGGACCTTCACGACGCCTCCATCAAGGTGGGTGTGGTGCTTCTCGGAGAAGCGGTGCCCACTTCTCGGTGCCGTCAAACCGCTTCTCACCGGAGAAGTGCTTCTCAGGCGTGAATTGGCAGGTTTTGCTCATGCTCTGCAGCCCTCGACCGCCGGGCCGGCCCGTGGCCGTATGGGTTTGGCGAGCCGAGAAGCGGGGAAAGTGCCCGGTGTGCGTATCTCCGTGATCGGCACCGGTTACCTCGGCGCGACCCATGCCGCGGCACTGGCCGGCTGGGGCCACGAGGTGGTCGGCGT
>NZ_BAAANB010000001.1:0-3314 GCF_039529575.1 Terrabacter terrae | reverse complement strand
TTCCACGAGCCGGGCTTCGACGACCTCCTGCGCGACGGCGTACGCGCCGGCCGCCTCTCGTTCAGCACCGACCTGTCGGCGGCCGACGACGCCGACGTCCACTTCCTCTGCGTCGGCACACCGCAGCTGCCGGACGGGCACGGGGCGGACCTGGCCGCGCTGTGGCAAGCAGTCGAGGGGCTGGCCCCTCACCTTCGCCGCGGGGCGCTCGTCGTCGGCAAGTCGACCGTGCCGGTCGGCACGGCGGCGCTCGTGCAGGAACGTCTCGACGCCCTCGTGCCACCCGGGCACGGGGTCGAGGTGGCCTGGAACCCCGAGTTCCTCAGGGAGGCCCACGCGGTCGAGGACTCACTGCACCCGGACCGTCTCGTGCTGGGTGTGGCCTCGGACGCCGCCGAGGCGATGCTGCACGAGGTCTACGAGCCGGTGCTGCGCGACGGCACACCGGCCGTCCGGACCGACCTGCAGACGGCGGAGCTCGCGAAGGCCTCGGCCAACGTCATGCTCGCCAGCCGGATCTCGCTGGTCAACATGCTCGCCGAGGTGTGCGAGGCGGCCGACGCCGACATCGAGCGCCTCACCGAGATCCTCGGCCTCGACGCGCGGATCGGGCCGCGCTACCTCTCCCCCGGCATCGGCTTCGGTGGCGGCTGTCTCCCCAAGGATCTGCGCGCCTTCGCGAGCCGTGCCGCCGAGCTCGGTGTGGACTCTGCGTCGGAGCTGCTCGGTGCCGTCGACGCCGTCAACACCCACCAACGCCAGAGAGCGGTCGACCTCACCGTGACCCTGCTCGGCGGGCACCCTCGCGGGCGCAGGGTCGCCGTGCTGGGCGCCGCCTTCAAGGCCGACTCGGACGACGTGCGCGACTCGCCCGCCCTGGCCGTCGCCACCGCAGTGGCCCAACTGGGTGCCTGCGTACGCGTCTTCGACCCACGGGCAGGATGCCACCTCCGCGACCGCACCGACCTCGAGACGAGTGACAGTGTCGAGTCCGCCTGCGCTGGCGCCGATCTCACGCTGGTGCTCACCGAGTGGCCGGAGTTCGGCGAGCTCGATCCCGTCGCGCTGGGCCGGGTGGTCGAGCGGCGCCAGGTCCTCGACGGAAGGCTCGTCCTCGACCCGGCTCGCTGGATGCGGGCCGGCTGGCAGGTGCACGCCTTCGGCCGTGGCGACGCCGCGCCCGGGGCGGCCGCCCGACGAAAGGCCGGGTGACGGCTCGTGCGCATCCTCATCTGGCACGTCCACGGCTCGTGGACCACCGGCTTCGTGCAGGGAGCGCACGACTACGTCGTGCCCGTGCTGCCCGACCGCGGACCCGACGGCGCAGGGCGCGCGCAGTCGTGGCACTGGCCCGACACCGTGCGCGAGGTCGCCCCGGATCACCTGCGCGACGAGGACCTCGACCTCGTCGTCCTGCAGCGCCCGCACGAGCTCGACCTCGTCCGGGAGTGGACGGGCCGGACACCCGGGAAGGACCTGCCGGCGGTCTACCTCGAGCACAACGTTCCGGGCGGGCGCGTCCCCTTCGACCGGCACCCGCTGGCCGACCAGCGCAGCATCCCCGTCGTGCACGTGACCGACTTCAACGCGCTGCTGTGGGACAACGGCGCGGCGCCCTTCACCGTCATCGACCACGGCGTCGTCGACCCCGGACACCGCTACACGGGCGAGCTCCAGCGCACAGCGGTCGTCGTCAACGAGCCGGTGCGCCGCGGGCGTGCGGTCGGCACGGACCTCGTGCTTGAGCTCGCGCGCCGCCACCCGGTCGACGTCTTCGGGATGAAGGCGCACGCCCTCCGGGACCTCCCCGACGTCCCGGCCGGGCTCGACACCGTCGAGGACCTCGACCAGGAGCGGCTGCACACCGAGATGGCGCGCCGCCGCGTCTACCTCCACCCCAACCGGTGGACCTCCCTCGGCCTGTCCCTCGTCGAGGCGATGACGCTCGGCATGCCGGTCGTCGTCGTGGCGAGCACCGAGAGCGCCATCGCCGTGCCGCCCGAGATCGGCATCGTCAGCACGCGGCCCGACGAGCTGGCCGACGGCGTGCGCTCCCTGCTGCACGACGCCGAGCTCGCTCGGACGATGGGTGAACTAGCCCGGGAGCACGCGCTGCGCCGTTTCGGGCTCAAGCGCTTCCTTCACGAGTGGGACGACGTCTTCGCCGCCGTCTGCGCGGGCCAGCCGCTGCCCGGGGGAACGGGATGAGCGACGGGGTGGGGGCCGACGCGCCAGCGCGGGTCACCGTGGTCGTCGCGACCCGCAACCGGTGGGAGGACCTGCGGGTCTCACTCCCGCACCACGCGCCGCACCCGGTCGTGCTCGTCGACAACGCGTCCGACGACGGCACCCCCGACCGGGTCGCCGAGGCGTTCCCCGACGTGCGGGTGGTGCGGCTGCCACGCAACGCCGGAGCGGTCGCGCGCAACGACGGTGTGGAGCTGGCCACCACGCCCTATGTCGCGTTCGCCGACGACGACTCCTGGTGGGAGCCGGGCGCGCTCGACCTGGCCGCCGGCCTCCTCGACGCCGACCCGCGCCTCGGCCTGCTCGCCGCCCGCATTCTCGTGGGCGAGGACGCGACGCTCGAGCCGGTGTGCCGACTGATGGCCGACTCGCCGCTGGGCACGCGTGCCGGCGAGCCGGGACCGCGGGTGCTCGGCTTCATCGCGTGCGGGGCCGTGGCGCGCCGGACGGCCTACCTCCAGGCAGGCGGCTTCGACCCCGTCGTCTTCTTCGCCGGGGAGGAGGAGCGCCTCGCCCTCGACCTCGCGTCCCTCGGCTGGGCGGCCTGCTACGCGCCCGAGCTCGTCGCCCGGCACTTCCCGTCCCCGACCCGCGACATCACGGCGCGGCACATCCGCATCGCCCGCAACACCATGCTGACCGCCCTGATGCGCCGCCCCTGGGACGTCGTCGCGCGCACCGCTGTGCGCACGTCCCGGACCACCCACGGCGTACGCGGCGTGCTGGCGGCGGTGCCCCACGTCCCCGCCGCGCTCGGCGCTCGTCACCTCCTCCCGCCGTGGGTCGAGGCGGACCGTCTCCTGCTCGACGAGCCGCACGCCCGGCACCCAGCGGCCCTGCCCGGAGACTCGACCGCGCACGGGTGGGTGCCCTGACCGTCGCGTGCCCGCTCGCGTGCGTCGGGAACCGAGCACTGCGCCACGCCGGGGACGCGCCGTCCCGTCCGGCACCGGCAGACCTAGAGTCACCCAGATGGGGGACGATCGTGGCGAGTGAGGCCGAGGCACACCTGACCTCCGTCCGGGGCCGTGTCGTCCGCTGGCTCTCGACCGGCGAGGACCGCACTG